>CAKSBF010000001.1 GCA_934438075.1 uncultured Clostridia bacterium
CCATCAGGATTGTCAACGATCGACAAATTTGCAGCATCTGCTTTAGTCTCAGTATTAATTCCGAATGCTATTTTATCTTTTCCATTGCTGTTGATTTCGGCAGCCGTCGCGGTAATATTCTCAAAATCATATTTCTCAAGTTCCCTAGTAAGTTCGATTGCAGGCTCTTCTTTCTGCACCGTTGTGAAAGACTTTTCAAAAGCTGCTACAGGAACTAGTCCGTATACGTCACGGAAAGTATTTGAAACTGCTAATTTATATGTATCTGACTGCCATTCATCATTGCCGTCAACCTGAATCGTCACGCTCATCCCGTCTGTTGCCAATGTAGTAATGATCCGTCTTGCCGGAATTTCAACCCCGGTTGTAACGTTCATTATGCTCACAGCGTTGGCAAAAGCTGTTACATTATTTACAGGCGTCTGAAAATTAATAGTCATTGGCTGACACAAGTCAACATTTGTATCAGCAATAGTGCTGCTAAGCGACTGCGGTTTAACCCTATACGCAGCGACATCATCTAGGTATAATAAGGTCTCTTCTGTACCGCTCTTAGCTTTGTTATACAGCCCGAATTTAATATGCTTTGCAGAACTTGTTCCAGCACCTTCATAACTTGAACCAAAGGAAACGGGCGTCTCATTGTAAGCCTTATCAATTATTTCATAATATTGTTTCTTGTCAAAATCGTAAATGCGTGTTACCTCATGCCATTTTCCGGTACCAGCAGCTTGAGCATTGGCTCCTGTAAAATATACAGTGCCTGTATTCTTTCCGCTGGTAACACCGATATAGTCCACGTCATAAAGAGTCCCGTGATGACTCCCATATGCGTATGTCCCCCAATTGGCACTTACATAATACTTAAATTTGGTAATAAAGGTTTCGCCGCTTTCCGGCGCTGCGTCAGGGAAGTTGAATGATAATTGCATTGTAGAACCCTCACTTGCTGTGGGTGTAACTGCGCACTTCAGCACCTTACCCGTACCATCAGGATTGTCAACGATCGACAAATTTGCAGCATCTGCTTTAGTCTCAGTATTAATTCCGAATGCTATTTTATCGTTTCCTTTGCTGTTGATATCGGCAGCCGTCGCGGTAATATTCTCAAAATCATATTTCTCAAGCTGTCTTGATGTTTGTACTGCCGAGTCTGCTGCTACACCGATTGAGGATACTGTCATCATGCTTGCCAGCATTGTAAAAACCAGCAATAATCCTATCTTTTTCATTGTAAAGCCTTCTTTCTAAATATATTTTTCCCCTCATTTTATACTTCCTTATAGATTTTTGCTCTGCGTCATTATGTACAGTACATAAATATTTCTGCAAAATTACTTTTTCTTTGCGGCAAGAAACTCGTCTACTTGCCGTTGAATTTCCTTTTCGACCTTGTCAACACCCGCTTCTTTGGATCTTCTCTCAAATTCACTCCAGTATGAGTTTGGATCCTCAGCGCCGGTATATGTCATTAGATCATACTCCCCGAAAACGGCTGTCCACTGAGCAACTTCTGTTCTTATCGCATCTATGTCAGGAGTAAATCCAAAGACCGATGAACGCTCTGACTCTTTATTAAGTCTCTGTGTTTCTTCCCAAATGTCATCAGGCTGCCCTTCTAAGAGCAAAGCATTCAGCTGACAACCAAATTTCCAACAGGCGTTTGGAGAATAACCGCTATCCGTTTTAAGACGAATATGCCCATCATCCAATACCTCATAGTGTTTGCCCTCAATACCAAAACAAATCAAATTATACAAATCTTTATCCGTATTGATAAGCTTTATAAACTCCCATGTTTTTTCTGGGTTTATAGAGGTTGCGCTGATACCGGTCATCGTTGCCGTAATACTTCTCGTGCTCACTGTAGGCTTTCCTATCGGCTGAACAGATAAATCTATTCCAAGGCTTGCCTCATCCTCACTTTCAATACCGGGCTGACTTGTAATAACGCGAACCGCATATTTACCGGCTAATACATCTGCCGAATCACTACCTACCGTCGCTGAATCTGCCCGGAAATAACCTTTATTAAACCAGTCGCGAGCCATATCAGATGCCTCGCGAAATTCTTTTAAATTCACCATAGCTGTTACTTTTCCGTTTTTATCAACAACACAACGTACCGCTGAATAATTGGTGAACTCACTGGGATAACGGGTAAGCTGTCCAAAAGTCTTCATAGGGATATAGTCAGGTTCATTCTCCTTTATCAATTTAAGGAACGGTTCCAAATCCTGTATGTTTTTTACCTTTGTTATATCGAAATTATACTTTTCAATCAAGTCTGTTCTAAATTCCAAGGCGCTGCATATGGCGAAAATCTGAACATTTGGAACAGCATATATTTTTTTGTTAATTTTAAGCGCTTCCCACGCATATTCCGGAACAACCGAATCCAACGCACTGTCCTCTTCAACGAACTGAGTGATATCATAAAGCCCATTTCTCTTTACTGACTCATTATAAATATGGTCACCTATCTGACACATATCGAATGCATTCTGCGATGCCATGTTCATTCTGAGTCGTTCTTGATAGCTGGCAGTGTCAATAAACTGAAGATCAATTTTTGCGCCTATTTTCTCTACGGTAACTTCATTTACCTTCTCTAGCACCGAAGCAATATCCGGCTGTTTGTCCCCCGGAACAAGCCACTTTATAGTATAATCTCCTCCCTGTGTTGCCATTTTGTCTCTACATGCCGTAAGTCCAACTATACAGACAAACATAAGCAAAAAAGCTACTATTTTTCTCTGCATTTCTCATCGTCCTCCTTATAAGTTTATATATTTTACCCCTTCACACCGCCAACCGTAAGACCTTTTACAAAGTATTTTTGAAAGAAAGGAAACGCAAACAGCACCGGTCCTGCAACAACAATTGCCATTGCCATTCTCACCGTCTCTGTCGGAATATCCTTTACCGAAACCATCCGGTTTACCGCATCCTCCGTCTGCTGAAGCATCTGAATATTGCTGAGTATTCTCTGAAGTAAATATTGAAGGCTGATCAAGCTCTCATCATCTATATAAAGCATTGCCGTATTCCAGTCGTTCCATTTTGCAAGAAAAGTTGTAAGAGCTATTGTTGCAAGTACAGGCTTTGAAAGCGGAAGGACAATCCTCCAGAAAATCATATATTCTCCCGCTCCGTCAACGAAGGCCGCTTCACAAATTTCTTCCGGAATATTACTAAAAAATGTTCTCATCATAAAAACATTCCATGCACTGACCAAAGTCGGCAGAATGTAAACAAATATTGTATTGTTTAAATGTAGATACCTTGTTATTAAGATATATGTCGGCACCAACCCTCCGGAAAACAGCATTGTAAAATATAAATAAAATGATAGATATTTTCTTGCTCTAAATCCCTTCTTCGAAAGCGGATAGGAAATATGAGCTGTGAACAAAACAGTTAATATCATTGAGGCAACGCTAAATATCGCAGTCACCTTATAAGCATCAATAATACTTTTCGGATTTTCAAATATGTATTTATATGCTGAAAAATTGACGTCTCTGGGGATAAACGAATATCCATACTTTGAAATGTCTGCCTCATTTGACAACGAAATGCTCAGCATAAGGAAAAACGGTAAAACAATCAGCAAACATGCAAATGCAAATATTATGATTAATGCAAACTGGTTCATGTTTTTTTTAAGTTTCATCCTAATTCTCCCCCTTTCTTAAAATAGACTGTTTTCCGGCGTTATCTTTTTCACAATTGCATTTGCTATGATAACCATAGCAAAGCCGACCACTGACTGTAAAAAACCTGCTGCCGATGACATGCCGATATCTCCTACCTCACGAAGCGCACGATAGATATATGTATCCACTACATCCGTAGTAGAATATAAAAGACCGACATTTCTCGGCATCTGGTAGAACAAGCCAAAATCTGCACGGAAAATTTTTCCTATCTCCATAATGGTAAGCATTGTTATCATCGGAATCAGACACGGCAATATAATTTTCCATGCAATCCGCACCGGGCCGGCTCCGTCTATTTTAGCCGCTTCAAAATAAGTTTCATCAATTCCCACAAGGCAAGCATAATACATAATACTGTCCATACCTATGTGCTTCCAAACATATGCAATAGTAAGAATACCGGGCCATAATTCCGGCCTTGAGTACCATGAGATGCCTTCTCCGCCAAAAACTTTTATCAATTGATTTGCAAAGCCATAATTCGGATGCAGGATTGCATAACTCATTGATGCCGCGATTACCCACGACATAAAATAAGGCGTTATTGCCATTGTCTGAAAAGTTTTGACAATTTTGTTGTTTTTAATTCCGAACATACATAACGCAAATAACACCGACATTGTCGTTCCTACTACAATAAAAATTCCATTCATACAGAGTGTATTTATTGTTATCCTTGCAAAATCACTTGAATGGATAAAAAATTTGAAGTTTTCGAAACCGACCCATTCACTTCCGAATATTCCAAGATCGTATTTATAGTTTTTAAACGCTATTACAAGCCCAAACATGGGCAAATACTGAAATACAAACACGAAAAGTACAGGAATTATACACATCAGCCACCATGTTCTTCGGCTGCTTTTTATTATCGCCCCCCCCGTTCTTTTTATCGTGCCGGTATTACTGCCAATTACCTTCTTCATTCTATACGTTTCCTCCCGTCAGCCGCTATTATTTCTGAAGGCTGATATTTTAATGTTATTTTCTTGATCAATACATCCTTTTTGTATTGATCAAGAATCTCTGCTTCAACTGCTTTTGCTCTTTTTTTCAAAGGAATTAGAAATTTATAATATATTTTTTCATCGCTCATATCTTCGTCAATAATGAAGTCGCAGGTATATGTAGTGGAAAATATCCGATCGGCAGGAAGCACCGTTCTCCACTCTCCGTCTTCACTGACCTCCGTAAAATCAAGTCTGGCATATCCTATGTTGGTTCCCAGAAGTATATCAACGCTCTCTTGGTCGCCATCATCGTAAAGAATTTTGTAACACCCAAGTTTATCCTTGACATCGTCGTAAGTTTTGCCGTCAACGCACCCGTTTCTGTCATTTGCAATCTCTGACGTATGTATAATTTCTACATGAGGTGACTTTCTAATCTCACGGTAGTTATAATTGAAAACCTCATTGGCAACAGCCTTTATATTTTCAAACCTTTTTCCCTCATTATAATCATTGTTCCAAAGCATCATAGCTGCGAATACCATGGCAAAGAATTTTCCGTTTCTTTGCATATACCTCTCGTTTAAAACACTCCAATTTGAAATTGAAAGCCCTTTCACACCATTACAAACAGCTTCTGCCCAGCCGACTACTCCCATGGTAGGAAGGTTCCCCAGCACATTATAAAAACCATGCCTTTTAAATATAATAGGATTATAACTTCCCGATACCATGAAGCAAAACCAATCCATAATTTTGATGTCTTTAGGAATTTTCTCCATTGCCCGATATGTTGGCGCCAATTCTTTATAGATACCTTCGGACGTTCGGTCAACATCATAAGACCAAAGAGTCTCATAAACATCATATCTTTTGCCCTTCGCCAAAATTTTATCGCCGGTTGGAACGTATCTTCTTCTCAACTTTCCTCCTCCGCGACCTGTTCCATCCGCATAAAAGCCATAATCAAGAAGCATATCTCCCCACATCATAGTATTTACGCCTTTCGCCTTGAGGTAGTCGTGAATTTTAGTAACGTCCTCTGCGTAAACATCAGCAGCCTTTTTTCCGGCACACCGATTACAATTCTCCGAAATACGTTCATTCCATTCGTCATGAGCGATATGGATTGTCTTTGGGTGGAATACCTCAATTACCTCGTCCAAAATATCGAACAGAAGTTCATATGAGCCATCACAGGACGGGCAGTAGGAACGCGGGAAGGGGTCTGCTTGATTTTCCGCTAGTTCTGGATGTTTTGTCAGCATATAATCACTATGCGAAAGCGATGGCACCTCCGGAATTATTTCAATTCCTCTTTGAGTGCAATATTCGCAAAGCTCAACTAATGTTTTTTGTGATAAAAAACTTCCTCCGGCATTTTCCAAATGCAGAGAAGCTGCGCTCCATGGAAATATTCTGTTAATGCGCTGGCCGCGTTTCATATAGTCTCTCATGATCCCACAAAACTCAACCCAACCCTCATTTATTTCGGGATGCTTTTTATACTCCATTGCACCACCAATTTCCAGCACAAGCTTATTATAGCCGTAATACATACACATGTCAATAAATTGCCGAAAAAACTCCAAGTTGTCTTCAGAAGGGATGTAAACCTTCATTCCTCTGTATTCACAGAGTGGGAAATTATATAAAATGCCTTCGCGTATACCATTATCATAATGGCTGTAAATTGCACATGCCGCATATCTTGCGCCATTCTCTGTATCAGTATAAACCACAATGTTATCTTGGTTTACTGATATTATATATTCATCCTCTGTTTTTTTATATACATTGCCAAAAGTAGCCTTAACTGCCGCACGTGCATCACCATCAATTTGAGAAAAAATTATTTGAGTAATCCCCTCTTCCGCACCTCCGTCAACTGACTCTATGTCACCAACGGCCCCAATGATTTCTACAATCACCTTATCACAACAGCTAATATCAGTTTTTCTGCATATTCGCCTTTTCTTTCCATTAAGAGCAAAATAAGTATCTGTAATTTTCTTCATTATCATATCCCCTTAATCAAATCAACTATAGTCAATTTCATATATTCCTAATGGAAATTTCTGCAACTGCAATGACAGGTAACTATTCGAAAACGACAAACCTAAAATATAAATCTGAACATTAAAAACTTTTATGATTGACTCGCTAACCCCTCTGTACTAAACATATTATAGCATATCAAAATTGGATTTTCTATGGGAATTTTTTTACCTTGGCATCAATAAATGTAGGTTATTTTTTACCTTGTTATAATTCACTCATTTTTTCTCCAACATAAAATCGCCTCCCTATGGTACTATTTCCATAGAAAGGCGATTCCGTCTACTTTGCCACCATATCTGATTAGTCACATACCCTTGAAAACAAAAACAATTTTACATCGTTTTTCTCAACTTCTACCTTCATTTTATCGTTTGTATCAAGATACGTCGTCTCCCCGGAAAAAAAATCCTTTACAGTGTACCTGCCGGTTTCCCCAAAATCCGCTGCTGAAATATATGCATAGCCGCTATCTCCAAATGAAAATACCGCTACTGCTCCAAGCTCACCCTTTGTATTAAAAATCTTAAGAATTGTATCATATCCGAAAATACAATCTGCAGATGGTTTTGCCGCATGATCGAAGCGACCGATTTTTCCGTTCTCATCCACAAACATTTTTATTAATTCCCCATCACTCTGTTCAAGCTGATCGCTCAAGTAAAACGGACCGCCGCTCATATATCGCAGCACCGCATTTTGCTTTGCTTCCGGGTGCTTCGACCACCACATATCATAGTCACAAAAATATAAATGATCGTTAAACACCGCGTTATACACATTGTTAATAACATGGCTTTCCAACACATTATCCACATCCGGAAAGAAATCATCACTAGTTCTTAACAATGACGAATAAGCACGCGAAAACATATTAATATTACCAAGACCCATACAGTTAATCATGAATTTAAAATTCTCTTTTGATGATTTTTCCAAACCATGAATGATATTGACAATTTTCTCAAGCGAATCCCCACTGTTTTTTAAGAACTCAAACAAATTGCCTTGCGCGTCAACCTTAATAAAGTCTACGCCTTGTTCTTTCAAATATCTATGCCACTTACTGAAGAATGCATATCCGCACGGAACAATGATACCTAAATTTGTTTTATATGTGTCCTCATTTTCAAAATCTATTCCCCGCCAATATCCGGTTGCGGCATGCCACACCCCTACGGACTGTATACCATACTCATTTTTCATTACGTCTATCGTATGCTTTAATCCCAGCGGAAACTTGTTTTTATCTTCATATATGGATTTTAATTTGTTTTCAGAAAGTTCTGACCATCCATCATCAATCAAAACCCATTTTACAGGTATTTTTTTCTCGCGGAACTCGCTAAGCTTTTCTAAGATTTTTTCCTCTGAAACATCATGATAAAAAGCATTCCATGTGCACCAGCCCAGGTATTCCAGTTCCTCGGGATATATCTTATTCTTTTTCAGCGGAGTTAAAATATACTTGCTATTCACAGCATGTTCAAATGCAAGCGCAATTGCTTTATAAGGGTTTTTATTTTTGGTTATCACCGCTGCGATTCCTTTTATGTGCGTTCCGTCCGGTGATACTTTATTGACACTGACATCAATACAATTATTCTCTCTGCCTTTGCGGATAGTAGTATAAAAGCTGCTATTTGCTATCGGCAATACGAAAATATTTTCCTCTCCGTTGTTTAATAACGCATATTGCAACTTATCTTCATCGGAAAGCTTTGTCTCCAAAAAAGCCGGTTCCGTCCAAAAAGGCGAAGCAACTCTTTGGGCAAACATTTTTCTTATACATTTCTCCAAATTTACGGTGATCACCACAGACTGATACCTTTCAAACAAAACCGCATAATCATAGGGCTCAAATCTGCATTTGATATCTACCTCTAAAATGGTGCATTCCCTCTCCTCACGTAAATATATATCACCGCAAACAAGAGAGTTATCACCGTTACATATCCCGTAATGTTCAAGATTTACCGAATATCCTTCTAATTCCATTTTTTTCCCTCTTCTTATTTTTTATTCTTTTCTTTCGTTGTCATTCATGATAACATCCTTTTGTTTTAAAAGCAACACTTTTGTTTTTTTTCTCTCAAAAAACCACTATCCGTAGAGAAATCTGCACAGGTATCTAAAATATCACTTGACAAGAGATTTATCTATGCTATAATTTTTACAAAGAGCGTGATAAATATTTGTTGAATCATTCTTTTCCACAATTGCGATGCGGAGGCGCGTTATCATGACAGGAATTAATAAAGTGTTTGCAGAAAATTTAAGACGCATACGCATCCAAGCTGGAATGACACAAAAAGAGTTGGCTGACAAGCTGATATATTCAGAAAAATCAGTCAGCAAATGGGAAACAGGCTATGGGTTACCGGGCATAGAAACCATACTTAAGATTTGTACAATATGTAATATCGGCATAGAAAGTCTTGTCTATGAAAAGAAAGACTTCTGTTATTTGGGAATAAACGCAGACGGCAACAACACCCAATTTTTGTTGACCGATAACGCCGACAAGGTTATAGCATCAGCAACGCTCGGTTCTTCAAATCCTATCGATGTTGGCATGCTGACATCACAAAAGATCATTTCAGAAGGAATACGCAGTGTATGTGCAGGTGTCCCTTTTGATAGGATATATATGTTTGCTGGAATTTCCGGCAGTATGGCAGGCAATAACCAAAAGCTATTATCTGATTTTTTTAAGGAATTTGGCTTTAAGGCTTTTAAAAACGCAAGTGATATTCATAACTCGATGGCGCTTGGATTGGAAAAAAACGATGGAATTATTGTTATTATGGGAACAGGCATCTCTGCCTATGCCGTAGAAAACGGCGTACAAAAACCACTTGGCGGCTGGGGACAGCTTTTTGACACCGGCGGCAGCGAGTATAATCTAGGACGGGATGCAATATATGCCGCCTTAAGCGAACAAGACGGCTTAGGAGAAAAAACAGAACTGACTCAGCTTATAACTGAAATATTGCCGTCAAACATCAGAGCAAAACTTGCTGACATTTATGCAGGAGGCAAAGGATATATCGCCTCCTTCTCTCCACTTGTGTTGAAAGCGGCAGCGCATAGAGATGCCGTCGCAATTAGGATTTTGGAGCATAACATGCGCGAAGTCGCAATAATTGTAAATGCTGCTGCAAGATATTTAAACAGTAATACCATAGAGGTGGCATTTACAGGAAGTCTGATACAGAAATATCCTTCCTTGATAAGTTCTATTCAAAAATATCTTGATACGTCTTTTAACTATACCTTGAAGCTTATAACAGAGAACCCTGTATGCGGTGCTATAAAACAGGCTAAAGAATTATCAGAAGAGGATTAACACTAAAAAAATAATTTCAGCCGTCAATTTGTCAAGTTACAAAATTAAAAGACATTCTCTATAAACAGAACAAATAAAAGTATATAAAAATCGGAGGCACAAATTTATGTTAGACACTAAAATTGTTAACAAAGATGGTCTTTTATATATTGATGCAGGGGGTGAATTGCTAAGTCCCGTTGCATATATGACATATTGTCCTGATAAAAAGTATTTTGATGAATTTAAAGCTGCAGGTTATAAAATTTTTTCGTTTCCTGTCTATTTATGTGATTGGGGAATCAATACGGAAAGTGGACTAAAGCAGTTTATGCCACATGTTTATATAGGTGAAAATGAGTATAATTTTAAGGTTGTCGCCGATATTTTGGAAAAGGTCGTTTCAGAAGGTGAGAAAATATACTTTTTCCCCAGAGTTTACTTACAAACACCGTCTTGGTGGGATGCAGAAAATCCGGATGAATTGTCCACCGATTTCTGTGGTGAAAGAATACGAACTGATTTTATATCTGATAAAGCACGTCAAACGCTTTGGAATGCTTTAAAATGCCTCATAGATTTTATTGAAAATTCAAAGTGGAAAGATAATGTCATTGGTTATCAAGTGGCGGGCGGCGGCACGGAGGAATGGACATATCAAGCCACTTGCGGTGAACAATTTTACAATTACTCTCAAAACAATAGAAAATGTTTTTCAAAATTTCTTAAAGAAAAATATAAAAATATCGATATAATAAATAAGACCTGGCAAAAAAATTATACGGATTTTTCTGAAATTGAAATTCCTGTGCCTGCCATCTTAGCATACACAAAAAACGGTGTTCTGCGAGATATTGCTTCAGAAGCGGCCGCTATTGATTTTTATGAGTACCACAGCACCGCCGTTGCAGACACAATTTTGTATTATGCTGAAAAGATCAAGAAATACACACATAACAAAGCCTTGGTCGGTGCTTTTTATGGCTATATATGGATGTTTCACAGGGCATATAAGGGACATTATGCTCTTCATAAACTTCTCGAAAACAAAAATATTGATTTTCTTGCAAGCACTAACGGCTGGACTGACCCCGGTTGTGGTTTTCCATTCGGCTCGACGGCACATTCAGCTCTCCTTCACGGAAAACTGTTTATGTGCGAGGGCGACATCAGAACACATTTGACAAGGGAAATGGGAAGCACTATGCCTCAGGCTGTGCCGGATGGAAATGATTACTATTCCGGTGCAATGTGGTCCACCGTTCAAAACGAATTTGAAGCAGCATCCGCATTAAAAAAAGCAATGGGAAGAACGCTCACCGAAAGAGTCGGAATCTGGTGGTTTGATATGTTCAGCGGCTGGTTTTCGAGCGCAAAGTTAATGGATCTATTGGCAAAGTATAAAACCTGCATGGATGCAAGAGAAATCTCTCCTATGCATTCTGAAATAGCACTGATTCTTGATGAATCCTCTGTTTATTATCATGGCTTGGAACTTGGTCGAAAAAGCTATTTTACAGATAGAACAAGCATTTATAATAAAGCCGTGAATGATGTGCAAAAAGTTGAACTTGAACAAATAGGTGCGCCTTACGATATATACGAAGCAAAGGATTTGGCATATTCCGAGTTTGATGCAAATCAATATAAGCTTTATATTTTCCTAGATATGATACATCCCAGCGAAACCATTAAAGAAGCAATTAACACAAAAATAAAGGGAAACGGAAGAACACTTGTATGGTTTTATTTTGAGGATGCCTACCGCCATTCGGAAGTAACGGGTTTTAAAACAACATACAACAAGTTTGATTTGCCCATGTCGGCCTCATTTCTGGATAAAGAATTTCCGTTTGTTAAGGTGAGCTGTCCACGTTTTGTCGACTGCAATACGGATGATTATTACACTGTATTAAACTTTAAGGATTCCACCGAACCATGCATCCTGTATAAAAAAGAATCGGATTGGCAGGCTTTTTACTCACTGCTTCCATCTGTTCCCGCAAAATTGCTCCGTGAAATGTGCATAATGGCAGGAGTCCATATATATAGCCACAACAATGATGTCGTTTTAGCCGGCGGAAAATACTTGATGGTTCATTCAGCCATCGGCGGAACAAAACACATTTACCTACCCAAAAGAGTAAAAAAAATTGTCGATATTGAAACGGATGAGGAAATGTCATTTTACGATTTACACCTATTTTTTAAAATAGAAAAAAATGATACAAAAATATTTAAAATTGATTTTAAATAATGCCTACTGAATCATCACCATTTCTGAGGGAGTGTTGTACAAAGAACCTGTTGACAAAGTAAAAAGATTGAAGAAACGCCTTAGATATGGTATAATATACCTATCGAAGGCGATTTTTATGATGAGTAAAAAAGACGGACAATGCAGATTTTGATTGTGGATATGGATGCGCTCATTCCAGAAAATCATCTACTTAAAAAGATTGGGAATTACAGTTTCAGAGAAGATTGTCCGCAGCATCATGAAATCTGAACATCTTTCAGTTGTGTTAAAACGAATAAAAAAATACAGTTCATATAAAGGTGAAATCACTCCTGAAGTCGAGAATGTAATTAACCGAAATTTTCATGCAGAAAAGCCAAATCAAAAGTGGCTAACGGATATAACTGAATTTTCTATTCCGGCAGGAAAATTATATTTATCGCCTATTGTTGATTGTTTTGACGGTATGGTCGTAAAATGGAATATCAGCACAATTCCCGACTCTATCCTAGTCAACACAATGCTTGACGATGCTGTAAATACACTGTCAGAATCCGAGCACCCGCTTGTACACACAGATAGAGGGTGCCATTATCGGTGGCTCGGCTGGATAGAGCGGATGGATACATACGGATTAATACGTTCTATGTCCAAGAAAGGATGTTCTCCTGACAATGCCGCATGCAAAGGATTTTTCGGCAGCATGAAAAATGAAATGTTTTATGGTCGTTCTTGGATAGGTAATATAATCTGTCAATAATAACTATTGGCTTTTACCGCTTGACAGGGTACGGCAATGCTGAGGAGCAACCGGAGCGGTCATGCGGATTTTGCACTGAAATGAGCGGATTTTTACCGCTCGTTTCGCCCGTTTTAGGGAAAACCAATGCGTTAAACCTCGGGGGTGCGGGGGCAGAGCCACCGTTTATGCTACATTATTCTCATGCATAATTTCAAGCTGGCGAATTACAATATCCCAGTTCTTGTAGCGTTGTGTCCACTTTTTAGTGATATTCTGTGACGCAAGATAAAGCATTTTTCTAAGTGAATCATCATTAGGAAATACAGATTTTGTCTTTGTAACCTTTCTGAACTGGCGATTCAGCCCCTCGATAATATTTGTCGTATATATTATCTTACGAATCTCAACAGGATATGCAAAAAATGTGGATAATATATCCCAATTATCTTCCCATGACTTTACTGCTGACGGATACTGCGACTGCCATTTTTCCTTGAACTCAATCAGCTTTTCCATAGCAGCTTCTTCGTTCAGTGCACCATAAACAAGCTTCAGATCAGCTGTAAAAGCTTTTATGTGCTTGTATGAAACAAATCTGCTTGATGAACGTATCTGATGAATAATGCACCTCTGTATTCCTGCAAACGGATATACCGCATTGATTGCTTCCCTAAAGCCGGAAAGCCCGTCAACACAGAATAAATCTACGTTTTTCACACCTCTGCTCTTAAGCTCATTCAATACGCCCAGCCAGAATTTACTGCTTTCGTTAGCTCCAACCCATATTCCTAAAATATCCTTGTAGCCTTCTGCATTTACACCTAATACAACATAAGCTGCCTTAGTAATAATCTGATGATTTTCACGCAGCTTGTAATGGATAGCATCCATAAAGATAAACGGGTAGTATTCTTCAAGAGGTTTGTTCTGCCATTCATTGACTTCCGGCAATATTTTCTCACTGATTTTGGATACAAGCTCTGATGATATATCAACATTGTATAAATCCTTTATCTGTTCCTGAATATCACGAGTAGACATACCATGAGCGTACAAGGATAGAATTTTATCTTCTAATCCGTCTGCATTGCGCTGATATTTATCAATGATTTTAGGCTCATATTCACCATTTCTATCGCGCGGAACAGAGATTTCGACTTCGCCAAGCTGAGTTTTTAGTTTACGCTTAGTTGAGCCGTTTCTATAGTTCTTTTTTTCTTCGCCGGATTCCGTACGTTCATGCTTATCATAGCCGAGCTGCTCGTCCATCTCGCACTGAAGCACTTCATTGAGTACATCGGCAAACATAGATTTAATGCTTTCCATGATGTCAGTTGTGTTTGTAAATTTCTCACTTTTTACATATTCTTTGATAAGTTCCTTTGGTATTTTCATTGTCGAAAAAACTCCTTGATAAAAATTATTTCTACCATAATTTTCACCAAGGAGGTTCGTCTTTATACTATTTACACAACTTTTTCCGCGCCGTCTGACTGAATTATCTGCCTTAGGGCATCTGCTAATTTTTCAGCCGCAAGCTTATGACCATCACGCATAGGGTGAAGCGGTTCCTTTGACACCCACCCGCTAGCATTAATAAAAGCAATGTCTGTTTTATGTTCACGATTATACAATGCAATTAACTCAGCGAGCGCCTCTGAATGTACTCCATACAAAACTGCCATCGCAATAATTTTGGAATGCGGATGTATGTGCCTTACCACATCAAGCAGTATCCTGTATTCACCGCAGTATGACTCTGACGTAGTGCGCATATCATTTGTGCCATGATTAATCAGAATATAGTCCGGTTCGTCATAGGTAATTGACGAACCACTAAAATTATATGGATAGGCAAGCGATGCTTTAGGCACACCCCCGCTGCCGCCTTTTGTAACACCAACTGCTCCATAACCCATCATAATCGGGCGCAACTGTAATTTCTCGGCTGCCAACCATGCATAAGTTGCACATACATCATCCTGATACACACGATTTAAGCTTTCCTCTTGTTTTGTGCGGCAATTCTCATCAATCAAAATTCCCTCTGTAATCGAATCTCCAACAAATTCTATTGTTTGGCGCACATCTGCTTTCATCGCGCAAAGACGTTCTACCGTAATCCCACGTAAGCTCACACGGGCAACCAGCGGTGTATACCAACGCTGCTGCGTTTCAACAGCGCTTTTTACAATAATGCAAACCGTATGCTTTCCATCGTTTTCTGCCCGCAAACGCAAATATGGCATAACGACGCTTTCAAAACGATCACCGTTATCCATGCTAATCCACAAATGTGGCATCGGATTCCCTTGCAGTGCTGTATCAAAGTGAATAACGGCTTGCGTTCCCTCAAAGGAGAATTCAAGGTACGCTCCTGTTGCAGTTGTCGTTATACATCCAATATCTCCCCGACAATTCTTTTCTTCTCCCCAACGGCCGGTATAACGAATGCGCTCATCATTATATGCATAAAACATATTACATCCCCTCTGCACAAAAATAATCCAAAATCAGTTCCGCCGTAATTTTCATGCCAATCGGCAGACTATCAATCAATAACTTTTCCTCACGCGTATGTTCACCATCACCTTTATATGTGCCGACACAAATGGCCGGTATTCCCAACGACATGGGAATATTACAGTCCGTAGAGGCAAAACTGCAAGAAACTGCTCCTCCACTGTATTTTTTCTGTACAGCCACGCACTTATCACTCAGTGCGGAAAGTGCTTTTTCATCCACCTTGCCGGAACACGGACGTACACCAATCAACTCCGTATGAACTGTCACACCCTCATTTTTTATTTTTTCAATTTCTGCTTCTAAATTTGCTTTCATTTTGTTCAAACAATCAGCGGAATCCGAACGATATTCATAAAGCATAGATGCCTTTTGCGCAATGGTGTTAACTGCTGTTCCACCCTCAATTACCCCAATATTAAAAGTAGTTTTTGTGCCATTTTTTTGCGGTAACAACTGATTGTACAAATTACAAATCAGTTGCGCTAAACTGTGCACAGCACTTTTATTGCCAAATGCATTAAAGGAATGCCCTCCCTCAGACTCAATTATCACACGATAACGATGCGATCCAACGCAACCATTCACCACAACATCATACTGCCCATCAAAGCTATAAACGGTTACAATACGCCCCTCGAAATCCTGCATAATCTGACGAATTCCCCTCAAATTACCTAGCCCCTCTTCTCCGGTGTTGGCCGCAAATAATACTCCGCAACTCGGCTTTAAATGGTTTTGCGCAATATATTTTGCTACCATTAGCATCAGTGTAAGGCAGGCTGTGTCATCACCCACCCCCGGCGAATAAAAATATGTGTTGTCACTAGTAAACGGCAGTGGATCAATATCCGGAAAGACAGTATCCATGTGTGCCATAAAAAGAACAATGTCATTTCTCTCCTCACAACCAATTGGGTATAGAACATTTTGCGCTGCATCAATATATACTCCTTCTGCACCTTGTTTTATTAGCCATTCACGGCAAAACTCCGCGCGCCTTTCCTCGTGGTTTGAGGGAGCGGGAATTTGGCACAGGGTTTTAAGTAACTCCTCTGTCTCATCCTTTGTTTCGTCAATGTAGCATAATACATTAGTTGATAATTCGCGAGTCATCTAATGTTGCCCCTTCTGTAGAATATATCTTACTAACATTACTTTAAATTGTCGCATGACCGTCTTAACTTCTTCTACTATCCTTTTTGTTACTTTTAAGTCCGTCTTGCAGCGTCTACTGTTTTGCGGATATTCCAGTCATGCTTCTCTAAAGCAGCTTTGGCTTGTGCCTCATTGTAATCGGTCAATTCCTCAACAATTGAAACCATCCGCCGTGTCAGTTTTATGTTGACCGGTCGCAAATTAATCATTAAATTTTCATATACCTTACCTGTTTGAACCATCGCACAAGTAGAAATCATATTCAAAATCAATTTTTGTGCCGTACCAGCCTTCATACGTGTAGACCCGGTAATTACCTCGGCACCTGTATTAGGTGTAATAGGAATTTCCACGGCTAAATCAAGCGGGCTGCCGGGATTTGAGCAAACACAAGTCGTTACACAGCCGATCGTCTTTGCTTCTTCAATTGCCCCCAAGACATACGCTGCACCTCCCGAGGCAGACAACCCACAAACCACATCGTTTTCTGTCAGGTGCAGTGCACGAATCTCCTCAACACCCTTTTCCCGCTTATCCTCCTCGTTTTCGCTGGCTTGCAACATGGTTTTGGGACCGCCGGCAATTAACGCTTGCACAACCTTGTTCGAAACACCATAGGTAGGTGGACACTCAGCTGCATCAAGCACCCCCAGACGACCAGAAGTACCGGCGCCAACATAAATCAAACGGCCACCGCGGCGCATACCGGCTACAATGGCATCTATGGCCGCAGCTACCTGCGGCAACACCTTTTCTACCGCCTTTATAACATTTCCATCTTCTTCATGAATCAATTTCACCATTTCAAGTGTACTCATTTTATCAATATGCATTGTATTTTTGTTTCTCTTTTCTGTGTATAACAACCTCATTACCTCCTTAATAATTCAATACAAAGTAGGCTTTTGCCCTCTATCATACATTAATTGACCCCTCAGCGAAAAGCTCAGCAGTTTAAACCTGTATTGGGCGAAAAGCCATTCCTGTTCGTTGCCTTTAATGCAGATAACCGTCTATTCGTGAAATGCCTTAAAAACACCATTCAGTTAACAGCACAATCTACCTCACGACAGTCGATAAATATGCCACCTTCAAGCGACAGTTGGTATACTTCCTCATTTGTTTTTACCGTATAACACAAAGCCCCTTTTGAATATCAACAGCAAAGGCCACTCCTCCGTTTCTTCCCAAGCAAAAACTGTACGACGTTATGCTCCCCCTATTGATTCAATTCTTTTACAACACGTCTGGTTTCTTTGAGAATACTCCCCACTTCTTCATACCGTTCCTGTACCAACCCCATAAACAAAATATCCGTCATCAACAGTTCAGCATAGCGTGACTGCATGGCACCCATACGCAAGTCCTGCTCTGTATTGGGTATTTTAATCACCATATCGGTCAGCCTTGTCAGTGTTGAAGTCTTTGCCCGAGTGATTGCAACGCCCGAAGCGCCGTTTTCACGGCATTGACGCACCGCCATATTTACGCTTTTTGACTCACCGCTGTAAGAAATGGCGAGGTACGCATCACGCGGGGAAGCATGAACGGAATACATGACCTGCATATCACTTTTTGCGTCAAAAATACAACGTTTATGAATCCGTACAAGTTTGCTATAGAAATCCTCTGCCACAAGGCCAGAAGCACCCGCCCCAAAAAGATATAGCGTTTCAGCCTTTCTAAGCATTGCTAGAGAATTAGCCAACACTCTGTCATCATTCAGAGACTGCGTACTTTTCGCGGTTTCACACAGCAGTGACACCATGGTGTTTTTAATCTCTGATACCGATGCATTTTGATTTACAAGCATAATTGGTCGCAGCTGTTCTTCATGTTGCTTAGCCATATCAATCCGCAACTCGTTTAAGCCGTTATAATTAATTTTTTTTATAAAACGCATAATGGCTGCCTGTGAGGTATGCGTCACTCGCCCCAATTCTGCCGCCGAAAAAAAGACGGCCTCGGTCGCATTTTCCAATATATAGGCCGCAATTTTTTGATCGGACTTCGTAAAATTTGCAGCGTTTTCTTTAATCCTCAGCTGATAACTCAACCGCTTCAACCTCCTTTAAACTACGTACAAAGTACGCCTCTGTATCTGCTGAACTCCACAATCCGGCCAGTCTCAACGCCTTGCGCACCGCGCCAAATACCGGTGGCGTTTGCGGCACGGTTACTTCATAACGATTGCCCAGTATCTCGCAAAGTGGCCGCACAACCAGCTCGTTCTGCTTAAACAAGCTACCGATCAGCGCAGTTTTAACTGGTGTCTGCATAGATGCTGCCGCTGCACGAATCAAGCGTGTCCAATGTACGACGCTTTCATTGATAATGTCCTTGGCAATAATATCATTTTGTGCTGCTGCTGTAAAAACAAGCGGTGCAAATCCGGCAATAAAGCGTTTACCGCCTTGATAAATGCGGTCGAGCATCTCTGCAACATCTCCACCCAACTGCTTCGTAATAAGCGCCGTCAGCATTGTTTTTTCACCCGTTCCATCGGCAGCTGAAAGCACTGCGGCAATTGCGCCGCGCCCTAAGTCATAACCGCCGCCAGCACCGTCGAATAAATAACCCCAGCCGCCAACGCGGCGCAATTGTGCACCCTCTTTGGCAAAGCTGACTGAGCCGGTTCCTGCAATTAGAATAACACCGTCGTCTTCACCCAGACCCATGCTGATTGCATTTGCTGCATCACTGCCGTTTTGAAATGTCGCCAGAGGAAAATCAGCCGATAGTGCGCCATGTATGCGTGCTTGATAGTTGCCGCTTGTACCACCGGAGAGACCAACAAACATACCGTCTATGCGCCCGTCTGTGCCCTCTATCAGTGCACGGATGCCCTTGCGAAGTACGGAGTAGGCTGCAGTGTATCCAATATCGAATGGGTTACTCGCCGGCAGTAAATAATGCCGCAACACCCTGCCGGTTTCGTCACATCGAACAAACTCTGTTTTTGTGCCGCCGCCATCCACACCAATAATAATACGCATGATAACACCACCGTTTTATATACTTTTGTTAGAGAAGATGTTCTCAATAACATACTTGATACAATAGTATCAGTATATCATACCCGTAATAAAATGTCAATTTTTTTTAACTAGTTTATAAAATAATATTTCATTTTTTTCATGCACAATTTTAAATTTTAATAGTATATGTCTTAAGTTTTTTACTAGGCAAAACAGAGTAATTATGCTTTGAATTTTCAGTGACTTCGCTTATTAAACAGACATTGCAGCTTTTCATCGTGTGTAAATACTGTTACGAAAACTGTATTGCTATCTGCCATAACGGATGCGTAAAGCTTATTTGCTCCGGTTTTCCCACTCATTTCTTTATAAGCGAATACTGAATTGCACTATTGGTTTTCTTGAAACAGATTATATTAAATTTTGCTCTTTCAAAAACAGATAAATAGGGACTTGAATCGGTAGAATTATCTTTGTATTAACAGTACTCGTTAACAACTGAGTAACAAAGCCAATTAAACGCCGGCATATTCCTTACAATCATCTGAGCGATGAATATATAAAATCAGAACCACCAGTAAATGCATTTATCAAGTAAAAGCAAACAATAAAAAACACTAATTATCCAAACCCTTGATCGGTTCTATACTGAACAGGGTTTTGGTAATTTAGTTTATATGACAATCTTTCATTGTTGAAATAATAGGCATAATCTTCGATAAACAAAGGGGCATTCTCAGCATCTTGTAAATCAAAATCTATTTTCATTTCTTCTTTTATCCAGCAATTTAATGATTCAATGATTGGATTATCTGTAGGTGTTCCTACTCTTGACATAGAATGCATAATTTTAGTATAATCTTTATGGGTTTGATAAAAATCTGCTGAGGAGTAGACACTACCCTGGTCTGTGTGATGAGTGGCTGGGCATGGCTGCTCCTTTGCCTTTTCAATTAATATCTTTAAACATTCATAATAAGGTAAACTGCTTCCCATCCTGTTTGTTACTGCACTTGCTATAATTTCATTGTTGTATGTATCAAGTATATATTGTGCCGTCTTCCCCGAATAGATGGGCAGACAAAAGAGTGATATAATGGAATGGACATATAAAAATCCATTATTACTGAGGAGCATTTTCATGTCAATCAAAAAAGGAACCATGCCGCTGCACTACAATGAAGCATTCAAAGCCGGCGTTGTCAAAATGGTTACCGAGCAAGGTCGCCCCGCTAAATAGATTGCCTCCGTGTTTCCTCCCTCTATTCTTTCAAATCGCAGGTACGCTGTTCCGGTCGTTTTTCCCGTTTCCCTTAAAAGATAATACCCCTGCCATGAAAGCATCCCATCCGGAGAATATAAAAGATATGCCTGCTCGTAAACCGTTAAGCCAACGTAAACGCCTCCGTCTTGGTCAAAACGAATAACGGTCTCATCATGAAACATCTGGTCGTAAAGAAAAAATCAAAACTCATGGTGCGGAAAAAGCTCAAGAAAAACTTTTTCAAATCAACCGTAAGCCACTCTCCGCCGCTTGATAGGTACTGAATAATCCCATTTTTCAAAATATACACATGGCCTTTACAATCAAAGCTTGGAACCGCCGGGGTATATTGGGGAAAATATCCATAGAGAGCACACTCCGCATATATCCACATTTTAAGTACATTGGCGCCCATCCAGTCCATAGCCGGAAACTCTGTGATCAAGGTAGGATAAAAATGGTGATTGTCTCTTTGTATTGCATAGCTGCCGCTGTTTTTGTGCAATTCCGAAAGCGGTGCTGCATACGATTGTTTTTCATAAGCACCGCTGCCCATCTTTGTTACATTTTCAATGTAAAATTTTGCCGTCTCGCAGGCCGGCACACCTGCCTTTAGAATATTAATAACATCCCTTTGAGCCTTATATCCCACTTTTATTAATTCTTTTTGTTCAGAATAAAAAAATTTGATTGAGCGCTTTTGCGCGGCAAGTGCAAAAGCTTCCTAAAAACGGAGCTCTTAACGATGGAATACCCCTCTTCTTTTCTAAAGAGAAAACAATGCTTTATTTAGCTCTTCTGTCAATTTTGCGCCGTATTCGGATAATTCAAAGGCTTCCGCATAGCGAATCTTCCTGCCTTTTTCATAACCATATCGTTCGATGAGTTCTTTTCTGAATCTAGCCGCCGTTTTGGCATAGCGAACGCTATAACCGCCTTTCGCCGCCATAATTTCTTTGTCCGTTGTGTCAGATGTAATTTCCATACCTTTAAGCCATTTAAAACGCGCCTCATCATCTGTCGGCACCCCCTTTTCAATACCTTCAGAATACGGCAGCCATTCGTAGACTTGGCTTACATTAAAACTTGCAATTTTAAGTTTTGTATCAATTTCACTATCCATGTCCAATACAATATCAGCCCGGAAATCAGGATTTGAAAAAGTATCCTCATTATATATAATCAACGGCATTTTTCTCATAGCCGGCACATTCGGACATTCATGAGGAACAATTAAAAGATAGGAAGCGTCCTGAACCAGCTGGCCTGCTGCACGGTGATCTGGCATATAATCATTCGTACGGTGTGTTATAATCATATCGGGAGAAAATTCCCGAATGTAGCAAATTAACCTTTTCCGTGTTGCTAAATCCGCCACTAAATTACAATCATCAATATCCCACACATCGTACTGAACCCCTAAATACTTTGCTACCTTTGCCGACTCTGCAGCTCTGGCCCTGACTGTTTCCTCCGGTGATAAAATGTGATGTCCTCCACACCCATTACACATACTTAAAAATCTCACATCATATCCCATCTGAACATATTTATGCGCTAATCCTCCACAGCGAAACTCGTTATCATCCTGATGTGCACCAATCATTAAAATTTTCATTTATGTTATTCACCCTTTATAGAAATATCAAAATTCTTTTTAAAAGCATATTTAAATCTGCTGTACTGCTCTGTTCAATAATCCACGCAGATATGTCCCAAACGATAACTATTAAGCTCTATTCGACTTTTCCCTTTAAGCCGCGCGGCTTTTATGTCTAATTCTCCGTAATCACCCATCCGAACTCACCGGGAGACAAATCTATTTTACCCAATGTGCGCGTGGGTTCATGTTCATTTTTCCATGGTGTACCGTTCACCGCTATTCGCATTTTTATAGGGCTGTCATGCGTCCAGCCTGACTTCTTTCTCGAAATTGTCAGACGATACCAAACACCATCCTCCTCAGATGTTTCAAGCTTATACTTTGCAAGCTCCTGATCTATTTTATCGCCGAAAACAGACTGATGCGAAAGAACGGTGCTGGCAAGGCGAAGCTTGCCGTTAAAAAGAAAAATTTCCGGGCAAGGCCACATAAGACGAAACTCAAAACAAACAGAAACCTCCATATTTTCTTTTATTTTCACTTCAAGATACAAATTTTCTGTGTCAAGCGCCATACGGAATCCGGCTCTGTCCTCTGCAAAGCTCTCCCACTTTGCATTGCATATTTCGCCGTACTTCAAAATATATGCACTCTCGGCGTCACCGAGATAGTAGTCCAGCGGCGGCAATCCCTTTCTGAGCCTGTCAGCCGTCTGCGGAAATTCCTTCTTCAGCAATTCATTTAAGCTCTTGATACGATACTTTAATTTCTCCGGAAAAAACTTATATCCTTCCGCTTCGGAATGATACCCCAAACGGGAATCCTTTTCGCAAAGCAATATCATTTCTCCGCTGTTTTTTATTTCATCAAGCGCCAATTCCTCCATTCTGCCGAGAACGGAGGAGGGATTTTCACAACAAAGCCCGAGTTGTTCACGCAGCTGGTAAAAGCGCAGAATATTGTGTCCGCTTAAAAACAATATCAGCAGAGCCTCGGCTATATTTCTCTGCTCCTGCGGAAGGTTATCGGGCAAGCAGTCAACGCCCTTATCCCATTTGTCAATCATCCGTCCCGTCAGCTCAACAGCTTCTTCAAGCGTATGACCGCTTTGCAGGCATTCACCTATTCTGTCTCCGTCGGGTTTGTCCAAAAGCAGCCAGCTTCTTGGCAGCGGATTGTTTTTCGGCAGCAGCGACAGCTCCCATGCAACGCCGTCGTGCATAGGGCCGTAATAGCTGAACATGATGTTTACGGGATAATTGGCATATCCCTCCTCAAAATAGTTCCATGCGCGGCTCATCTCAGCCGCATGGCTCCGACCGCACCAAATGGCCGCGAGCTGCTGCAAAAAAGAGTTTTTATCTGTAAAATCATCGGCAAATGACAATTCCCCGGCAGCCTTGCTCATAACAGAAGGATAATTGCCAAAATACCAGCATTGTATGATACCCTCCACTCCAAGCTCCGCTGCCGCCTTATATTTATCAAACAGTATGCCGGGAACCGGGATGTACGGGACGGACGCGCATTCGTGAGAGCAGCATACCTGCATTTTTGCAAAGCAGTGTTTGTTCGTTTGGGCGGCAGTTTCCGCCGTCAGGCGAAACATATCCGACGGCCCGGCATACGACAGCCAGTAATCACGCGCCTGCCGTATTTTTCCCAGCTGCTCAACATATCCGTTATCCTCAAAATTCTGTGCCATCATAACCCGCGGCGAAGCATTTTGAATATAATCCTTAATATCGCCAATATCGCCGTCGTCCCAATAGCAATGACCGTATGTCCAGCTGATGCATTCCGCGCTGCTCCCTGCTCTGCGGATGCCTTCTTCAAATAAATTGACGGTATAGGCCAGCGTTTCGCCAACCGTGTAAGCGCTGCACCTCGGACAGCTGCCGACGACCTCCGCTGTGGCCGAGGCGCAGGAGGTGAAACGCTCTCCGTTTGTGATAAAGATAAATCCTCCGAGATTCGGAATCAGCTCGCAAAGCTTCTGCGTGGCTTCTATGCAATACTTCCTCCCCAGTTCACTGCGTGTGCAGAAGGCATGCTCTCCCCAACGCTCTGCGCCGGTAATTTCAGGATATCTTGCTGCCATTTCATTGCTTAAAGAAGCCGGCTCTATCCCGTGTATGTATATCTTAATTCCATAGCGCGCGCACTGATCCGTAATTCTTTTCAGCTTTTTGATCCGTTTCTCACTGTTTATACCATACTCAGGAAAACAATCGGACGGAATCAGGTCTCGGAAATGTGTATAAATAAAAATTCCGTTAGAACCGTCGTGCGCAAGCCTGTTTAAGTATTCCTCAGGGTAATAATCCACATCATCGAAAAGCTCGTCAATATTTTTCGGAGGCCTGCCGGTAGGGCTGAAAAAACCCCTGGTAATCCTTGTACGGATTCGCGGCCTGCGGCAGATTTCACCAATCGGCAGAAAAGCGCCTTCCCTGCGCTGCAGCTCGTCTTCAAGGTAAATCAGCGCGCGTCTCACCCCTTCCGTATCGGCGGAGGAAATGACACATCCCTCTTCACAAACGCTGATGGAATATGCTTCAAAACTGGGTGTTTCTTCTTTGACAACGCGCACCGGAAACCGCTTTCCGTCAATGCCGAAAACCTTACAAAACTGCTTGAAATCATCATACGCCGTATCCAAAAGATGTTTTTCGTCAGGAAATATCTGTTCAATGTACAACCCTCTTACCGAAACTTCCCCCATCTGTTTATGTCCCTTATGAAACAGCTATGCTCCGTTGTGGAGCAGGCAGCTCCCGGTGCGGAGATTGTATGCTTTGACGAATGTGATGATGCTGTGGAAGCAGCAAAACATAAAAATTATGATGTGGCATTTCTTGATATTCAGATGCCGGAAAAGGATGGACTTGAGCTGGCAAAAGAATTAAAGGATATTTATAAGGATATTAACATTGTTTTTGTTACGGGATATTCACAATATGCACTGGATGCGCTAAAAATTCACTGCAGCGGATATGTTTTAAAGCCGGCAAAAAAAGAGGATATAGAGGACGCTCTTGCAAACCTGCGCGCACCCATTCAATATAATGACAACAAGCTACGTGTGCAATGCTTCGGAAGCTTTGAGGTATTTTATAACAACAAGCCTGTTAATTTCGACAGAAGCAAGGCGAAGGAAATATTTGCATACCTCATCGACCGCAAGGGTGCCGCCGCAACCACGGGTGAACTGTGCGGCATACTATGGGACGAAAAAAGTGCTGACGAGTCAAGCAAACATTATCTTAGAAATCTGATTGCCAGTTTAAAAAAATCGCTTAAAGTCTGCGATGCAGAAGATGTCTTTATATGCAAACGCAATTATTTTGCCGTTAATTCTGAAAAGATAGAGTGTGATTACTACAAATATCTTGAGCGTGACGCAGCGGCGGCAGTCAACAGCTATAAGGGCGAATACATGTCACAGTACAGCTGGGCAGAAATGACGCTTGCAGACCTTGAAAAAAACAAGTAAAAACAAACAAATCCATGTAACGCTATCCCTCCGTTACATGGATTTGCTATAAGGCCTATTTTGGAATTATAATAACCGCATCTGTTCCTTGATCCGGCACACTGTTTACCATTAATGCTCCGCCGCACATCATTTTAAGCCTTTGCTGTACATTCTTTATTCCTATATGGGATTTCCCATCGTTTTTAAATGCATTGACATCAAAACCCCGGCCATTGTCATTTATCTCAACATAATAATTACCCATATCCGAATATGTTCTGATTGTCACAGTCAATTGCTTGCCTTTTCTCATGCCATGTTTCACGGCATTTTCAACTATCGGCTGGATTGTAAGGGACGGGAGCATAAAACTGTTTTCCTGTATATCATATACGGCTTTTATTTTGTCCCCGAAGCGCTTTTCCTCTAATGACCAGTATGTTTTTACATGCTTCAGCTCCGTTTCAAACTGTATACACTGCTTTAATGTGAGAGAGTCCATGTTAGCTCTCAAATAATCTGCAAACTGTCCTACGGTTTTCTCGGCCTCCTCCGGATCTGTTCGGCACATATACATAATAGTTGTCAGCATGTTATGCATGAAATGCGGCTGTAGCATCAACCTCCCTTAGATACGCTGTTTGACATTGCCAAGGTTTTAAATGTACCGGTATATAAATTTTTCCTTTTTGACGAATAAACAGCAGATGTACCATTTTAAATGATATATTATCTTCGTAAATCCCCGAAGTATCCTTCGGAGAAATTTATTTTGTCGGTAACATTCTCTTTTGAACCACGCGACTATCATGCGATTTTTGCACATAAAAATTCCCGGTGGTCAAGCATATTGCCAAGCCGCCGGGATATGTTTTTGTTTTTTCTAATTTCTTTTGCTCCTTACTTATCCCCATCTTCTCTGAAGAACAGCGAAAGTGCGAGCAAAACGCCGTCAAGGAACGCTTTTAAGATGAGCTGAAAGTCAGCTATATTGCGCTTTCCGCGGTTCTGCGGCATTCGCTGATGATGCACAGTGCAAGGTAAGCTGTCACAAAGCCAAAAAACATCCACAGCATGGAAATCCCTCCTTTTCGCTGAATTTGTTTCGAATCCTTTCTCGTTTTTACGTCCGTTTTTCACATTCCGCAGAAGAAAAACTCCTCAATTTCCGCGGGTGTCAGACCGTTTGCGAGCATGCAGTCAATATCCTCCGCCGAAAAGCCGTAGGCGCTCGCGACCGCTTTTAACTCGCGGATGTACATCTGCTGCTCATTTTTCACAATGTCGTTTTTCCTCCGCTCATTTTTCGCTCCGCCAAAACAAGGCGAATACCCCCACGAAACGTATTTCGTCTGATACAGGCGCGCCGCCGAAAACTCGCCGCAGGAGCAGGTTCCGTCAGAATCGATCTGCAAAATTTCACCGGGACGCAGCTTCAAAACCTCATACTCCTTCGACAAAAACCGCACCGCAGACAACGCCTGCTCCATGATTTCCTCCGTCGAGGCGTACACATACAAGCCCGGATTTTTCCAGTGCAGCAGATGCAGTGGATTGTTGCCCTTGACGAAATACAGGCTGTTTTGCGCCGTCAGCACGGTGAAGGTAAAAGAGCCTTCCAGACGCTCCGCTGCGTCGGCGAGGGATTTTTTCGACAGCTCCCTCTGACGCTCCAGCAGCCGTACAATCACGTAGCTGTCTGTGCGAATACGGCTTTTCGGCAATCGAAGCTGCTGTTCCAAAAGGAAATCATTGGTAATCACTCCGTTGTGCGCCAGAGCAAAATCCATACCGCCCACCTGTCCGGGAAAAGGATGGTTGTTGCAGTTAAAGATCGCGTTACCCTGGGTCGCCATGCGCGTATGACCCATCACAAAGCAAGCCTCCTGCGGCAGCCGGAATTTCATTGTGTGTGCCGCCGCGGGACGCTTAAAAATGTGCAGACGGCCGTTTGCGTTATACGCAATACCCGTCGCATCCGTTCCGCGCTCCTCGCTTTCTTTGGCAAGGGCGGACAAAAGCTGTGTGCGCTGACGAACGCTCAGCCTTTGCCGATAATCCAAAATCCCAAACAAGCTACACATCCTTCCGCACCTCGCTTTCAGGTAGGAGTCCACGTTCCTGAAGGTACGCAAGCAGCTCCGGCTCGGTGATTTGCCCGACAAAATCCTCCCACGACAGAGCGCACAATTCCTCATCGGACAATGAAAAAGCCACGTCGCAGATTCGATTCACGAGCTGCAAGGTGGCAACAAAGGTATTGAATTTTAGCGTGCCGCGGAAAATCCGAAATTCAATCGTGTCGCGGTTGTCCAGATTCACGCAGGTATAGCGGCTCCAGTGACCGTTTTTGACGTGCGCCAGCATCTCCTTCGGATGCGGTTTGCAGCCGTATCGGGATGCCCAGCGCTCCAACTGATGCTGTGTTCGCCGCGAAAACTTCAGCAGCTTGTCCCAGTGCTGCTCCACGAAATACACCGCGCGTCCGACTGCTTCCTCCTGTTCCTCCCTGCTTTCGCCGAATGCCGCGCGACTGACATGAATGTGCAGTCCGCAGGTTTTGGCATCGTGGGAGGAATAACCCAGCTCGTCCGCCTTTGCCAGAACCTTTTCCCAGCACATGGAGTGCAGATGATATTCCGGTGACATCGGATGAGACACGATTTCGAACCCATCATCCAACGAACCGTCATGCTTGCAGTAAATCCGCTCACTCGGCAGATTTGCGACGGAAAGAATCTGCTCTGCATACTCGCCTGATTCGCCCGCGTCATCAATTTCCAACTCAATCCCGAAATACCGCGGACCGCTGCCGTAGAAAATAGGCTCGGGCTTGTAGTCGTACTCGTGGATGACCGCGTGGTAATGGGAGTCGTAACAGTCGGAGCAGTAAGGCTCACCGTCGATGAACTGCGCTCTGTCACGGTGTATCAGCGTGCCACAGTTTTGGCAGAAATCATACTCTCTTTCACGGCATTCAGAGCATAGCGGATAGCTGATGGTGCCGCAGTTGTCGCGGTTTCGGATGCGCTTTCCGCAGTCGGCGCAGATAACCGTTTCTGCCCCCAGACACGACGGACACAGCAGAGACCCATCAAACTTCGTAAGCTCTTCACTCGGATACAACTGCTTGCAAATACTACATTTTGTTTGCTGCATAAAAAACCTCCATATTATAAAAATATGAGACCGGATTTTCTCCAATCTCATAGCTATAATATGTGGTTGAAGATGCAAGCTTTAGCGAAACCCGGGAGCTGTTTTGCCATGTGTGAACTGTGCCGTTTTTATGGAATACCCATGGCGATGCATCACTTGACAGTACAGGGATACCGGCAAAAAATCGAAGAATATTTGCTTCGTGATATGCAAAATTTACTATTGACTTTTTAATCAAAACGGCATACAATAAGAGTAAGAAAGTATTACTTTCCAACTAACTCATAGGAGTGGATAATATGTTAGCGGAATTGCGTACAAAATCACAAATAACAATACCGAAAGAGATTGTTGCAAAACTTGGATTGTCTGAAGGAGATAAACTTGATATTTACGAGGATAACGGTATGATTTGCATTATGCCTGTTGCAGTTTATCCCAAGAATTATGTTGAAGCGCTTCGTAAAGAGGTTGAACAAGTAAAAAGCAACATAAAAAGCGGAAATCAACCTACTTTTGAAAACATTGATTCTCTCTTTGAAAAGCTGGAGGAAAATTGATGGCATTTCAATTTACATTTACCAATCGTTTTAAGAAACACTATAATACATTATCCTCCGGCGAAAAGAAGCAGCTTAAAAATAAATTGGCACTGCTTGCGGAAAACCCAATGCATCCGTCCCTTAGAACCAAACGGATACAAGGCACATCGGACTTATTTGAGTGCAGCGTGAATATGGACGTCCGTATTATTTGGTTTTATGAAGGCGATACCATGATTATTCTTGTGGATGTTGGGCATCACGACATATTAAAACAGTTTTAGCAGGTCAGATTGTCCGCCGCTGCCTTGCCTGCATTTTATTCCCCGCACATTCGCAGATTACAGGATATACCATACGCTTTGAGAATTTCCGCAACTTGCTTTCTTAACGCAAAGCTTTCCCGAAAGCCGAAAATCAGTTTCTTGCCGGTGACAATATGCACCGGATTAATCGCCCAGTGAATGTGTAAATATCCGGTATCCTGGTGCACTCCGAACACAATCTGATAATCGGGAAGCAGCGCACAGACATCATATCCGATGGCGTATGCGTCAAGAGTCGTTACGGGCATGTCGGTTTCACTAAATGTCAGAATAACGTGCTGTACCTGCTTTCCTTCGTTTCGGCAAAAATGATTTTTTACCAATTCCATATAGGAATACGGGTCATCCAGTAAAACGCCCTGTCCACCGATAACACCGAAAGTTTTATTACCGCGCAGGACGTAATTTACAACATTACTCAATGCTTCATGGTTCTGATAGGGGTCTTGATTTATAATAAGATTTGCCATAGCTGCCTGAATCCTTTCTCGATCGGTTCGATCTGTTTCGAATCTTCATAGGTTTTAAATTTATTTATTTCGGTTGATATTTCAGATAATATTTTAATAACGGAACTAACATTATATTGACGCTCCTGAGATTGAAAGATGACTTTTCTGACATATTTACTCAGGCTCAGTCCTTCTGCGGAAGCCCGTTCTTCCAATAAGATACGTTCTCGGTCAGAGACTCTGATACTGATAGGACTCATAGATATACACTCCTTAGCAATAAGATAAAGTGATAAATAAGATAAAATAATAACTATCTGCCAATAATCCATAGATAAGATAATGACGGCAAGAAATAGTATTTGTAATACATTTCTTTACCTCTATGTTCTATGGATTTCATTTTTTACAATCGGAGTACCCCATGCAGCCAAACAAAGACTGCATGGGGCGTTTGTCGTTTGTTTCCGTACCCTTACCATTTTAGAAAAAAACAATTTACAGCCGGTGAAAAATCACCGTGAATTGCAAAAAAATACGATGTATTTTTCCAAAACCGGTAATTTATTTCCGCAGCTCATACGAAAGCACGGCTTTCATATCCCGCGGCTCATCCCCAACAACTCCGCTTCCTTTAAATACATACTGCCCAATCTTTAAATTTTGCAGTTCCGCCGCCCAAATATGGTCGTTCACGCTGTCTATCGTTTTTGCCGTTGCACGTACCTCACTGTCCAACGGTTTAAAGCAGAACCGCAGTGCCGCCTGTTCCAGCAGTTCGCGCATATCAGAGTTGCTTCCGCTGATAAACTGCGTGGAAAGCAGCATGGATACGGAATATTTTCTTGCTTCTCTGAGCATGTGCGCAAGCGTCGAATCCGGTTTGAATGAAAGATTTTGAATTTCATCCAAGCAAATCATGTACTCCCGTAAGGCGCGCTGCTCGGTTCTGTTCCATAAATCCGCAAGCAGCAATTCCGTGCAGATCAACCTATTGTAGATATCGGCATCCGAAAGCTGAAGAACCGTTACCGTACCCGGCTGCAGCAGTTGATTCCAATCAAGACGTTCTTTTGCTTCTTTGTTCCTCGTCAACCCAAAGAGTCTGCTTTTCAGAGCGTCATCCTTCGTCGCGTAGTATATGTCCCGGAGAGCAGCATCTTTTCCATAGGTATAGAGTACCGAAAACGCCGCTTGGCGCACAAGACATCTTTGTCTTGCGCCGCGCAGCCGATAGCCTGTGCAAATTACATCCGTAATTCTACAGACAATATCCTCCCGGCTTTCTTCTCTCAGGCTTTCCTCTATGCGCCTTAAGCACGGCTGAAACGGTTTTAGTCCCAAGCCGTCCCGCTCGATATTGATATAATTCAGACGAGGGTACAAATCCGTTATCTCTTTTTCGTAATAGCTTCCCGAATAATCCATAATCAGTACAGCCAGACCATCCTCCGAAGCGCCCTTTGCCAACATTTTGCAAAGAGTGGTTTTGCCGCATCCGGACTTTCCCGTCAGCAGTGCAAAGTTATTAAAATTGTGTCGCCTGGATATATCCCAGGTAATTTCGTATCCCGATTTGCTTTTTCCTATGTACATAAAATTCTCCCTTCTGCCGCCCTGCGTCGGTATATGTAATAATGAAATCTCTCTTATCCGCAGGGAAAAAATGATAAGAGATTTTTTACCTATATGCGTTTCCAAAGCATCCGCCGTGATAAAATCACACGGGCTTTCAATAGCTCCTAAATATCTCCGTTATCCGGCTCTAAAAAACTCTTGCTGACGGCGATGACATCCGTAACCTTACCGTCAATCACTTTATTTTTTGTAAACCGATCCGAGGCATCCGTACGAAGCACTCCCTGTCGGCGCAAAGCTTTTAATACGTCTATTCTGCGAACCTGTTCAGGGTAATCGGCTAACAGCAGATCAAACTCTCTGCTCTTGATCATGATCTCATTTCCGCTGTCCAAAACCACGATTTTGTCTCCAAAATCCCCTTTTTCGTGATTGTAACACGTACGTATCTTGATTTTGCCCGTATTCCTGAATCGGAGGTATTCCGCTTTAAAAATCTCACACATCCATTCACCTCCCGTATATTCGGTTGCTTTGCGCACAAAACAAGTCAGAAAATCAAGCACTTCACCGAAGCTGCCAAAATGAAATTCCCGGAGGAGATCCATATTGGCATAATGAAAATAATATTCATTCATCATACAAAAAATACTGTAAAACAGATCGATCATATCATTTATCTCCGCATCACCCGTATCCGCTTTTTTATGCATAGGGATTGTTTTATGATGATGAGCCTGAGTAAAATACCTGATGTGTGTCGGCAATACGTCACATTCTTCCACCGCATTACCTATGTCATCGGCAGTGATGTGAAAACTGCTCTCATCACCGTCAATTACTCCGCAGTCTGATAAAATTACACACAGGCATTCACAAGCTGCACTTCTTATGTAATCTTTTATTTCATTGTACTTATTCAACGCCGTTTTTTTCCGGTATCCCGTATCAGTGCTGTCATGCAGCAGCGCCGTTTCATCCTTGCAGGCGTCAAGACATCCCGGCAGATTTTTATCGTACAGGCAGCGAAAAACATCGCTGTCCCGATTGTAAAATCGAAAGACCGTATTTGCCATTCTTTTCAGATTGCCGTATCGTCCAAAAATAACTACCGGTTTTTTCAATCTGCATTTTTCGGGTATCAGGCTGACAATGAGCGCATAGTGCTGAAGAATGAAAAAAATAAGTCCCTTTTCCTCTCCGGCAATTTCTTTGACTTGCGCAAGAACTTCGTATGCCGCCTTTGCCTGACTGATCTCTTCATTGATCTGCATACGCTTGCTAAAAAACGGCGTGTCGAACAGCATATCCTCCGTACAGTACTCAAATCTCCCGTCATACCATCCGGGTGTATAGTAAAACACATCTTCCTCCTCTTCGATATTGGAATAAAGATACTTCAGAAGCAAATCCAATGCTTCCCTGCTGCTTCTGTGTTGGGTAAATATGATCCCCGCTTCGGAAAAAATATTAAACGCTTTTCCCGGCGTATTTAAATCGTGTTCCGAAATACGAACGAATCGTTTGGTACGTGCTTTGTCGGTGACAGATACCAAAAAATAAGTGTCGTAGTTTTTCTTGGATACATAGAGCTTTTGTTTTCTCATACCTTGAAAACAACCTGTACAAAAGTATTTATCACGTAATTTCCCCTTGACTTCCGCTCTGGCATACATATTATTGTTAAGCTTATCTTCCAGCAAAATATATCCGCTGTTTGTATCCGAAGGCTCCGGTTCCGCTGTTGTGTATAGCCGATAGGGAATATTACAGGCAACCGAATTGCTTGGGTAATAATATGAAGGTAAAACATTTACGTTATACGCAGACAAGGCATTCGGTGTATATGAAGACGGTCCGCTGTCCTCCATGATATACTGACAGCCCGCATTGATAGTGTAGCTTTCAGCGGATGAATTTTGTTCGTTCATCGGGCGTATGATCGACGGTATAACCTTCTCCGATTCATCTTTAATGAAACCGCTTAAATCAATGCTGCATTTTTCCATCTCAGACTCCTTTCCGGCTCCGGTACTTTCCCGGAGCCATTCATTTCATATATTTTTTAATTTTAAAATATGGAATTTAATTTTTGAATTTCTTTTTTCTTTTGTTCTTCTAAAACATGTGTGTAAATATTCCCTGTAACAGAAAGTGATGAATGGCCCAGCAATTCCTGCAAACTCTTTAAGGAAATATCTGCCTCCAAGCCTCGCGTTGCAAAGGAATGTCGCAGGGCATGAGGATTGATAGGCTCAATCCCTGCTGCCTTACAGCACTTTTTGAGTTTGCGATTAAAGTTTCCCGGGTCTAAATATGTACCTGTATTACTTGAGAAAATCAAGTTTTTATTTTGATAAAAGTCACCCACCATTTCCATATACTTCTCTTGCTGTCTGCGATGTCGAAGCAAAAGCTTGTAGGCGCTGTCTATCAGCGGTATGGTTCGGTTACTTTTCTCCGTCTTAGGGCTACTTACAACCAGTTCAGTCTTATTCATCCCTGTACTATATGTTCTAACTCTACTAAGCGTTTTTGAAACAGAAATTGTCTTTTCATTTTCATTAAAATCATCCCAGCTAAGAGCAAGAACCTCACCCTTTCTCATACCTGTGTATAACGCAAAAAGCAATCCCCGACCAATGTAATTCCCGCGCAGCACCGCGATCAATTTGTCTTGCTCATCATTGTTTAGAACCCTGATTGCTTTTTTGCTTTTTTTAGGCAAAACCACATTTTCGCAAACGTTGCTGCTAACAAGATTATTTTTATGGGCTTGTTTAAGCAATGCATGTAAAATTACCTTCATAAGTTCTATAGTTCGCGTAGATGAACCATCTCGATACATTTTGTTTATTAACTTCTGTACATGATCAGTTTGGATATCTACCAATTTTAATTCGCCTAATGCTGGCAAAACATGAATTCTCAACATGGTCTCATATTGATCAAACGTCTTAGGTTTTACAGAATTGCGCTTGTAGTCCCAGAGCCACATATGTGTCCACTGAGCCAAGGTAGGATTGCTGTTGCGTAAGATAAAACTATGTTTGTTTATTTTTTCAATAGCCTCATTCATTTTATCGACAACCGCTTTCCTCGTTTTTCCGTAAAAATATTTGCGCTGAAGCTTTCCGTTTTCATCTCTGCCAAGTGTAAGACTAGCCTGCCAACGACCATCCGGGCGATGGCAAATCGAACCTTCTCCGTTACCTCTTTTTCCCATATCCTTACTTCCTTTCTCTACGTTAAATTATTCGAGCCCGATAACTCTCTGCTCGGAAGACGCCTGAATAAGCCATTCGTCAAATGCTTGCTTTGGCACTAATATTCTGCGTCCAACGGTTATTTTTGGAAATCCTTTACTGTGAACAAGTTCATACAGTTTGTTCCTTCCTAACGGAAGCAGCTCCTGCAGAGCCGACATATCATAACAGGCATTTCCTTGATCTAAAGTTTTTTTCATTTTCTCACCTCCATATGTTTACAAACAATCTTTTGTGTGTTATTATAATTTAAACGCACTTGGTAAGTTTGTGTTGAATTTAAAATATCATATTTAAACACGAGATCTCTATTCATTTGGAAAGATGACACCGTGGAGGGACAGATGAATATCAATGAACAACGAAAAAATATCATTAATAAAAAAGTCGAAGCACTCGTTTTAGCATACCGCGATAAGCTTACTTGCAGTTTTTTAAGCAGTGTTGAAAGTGTATATACCGATCCCTGCTATAAGGATAATTATGTGAAAATCTACCGGACAATTAAAGACAACAAGAAAGAAAAGAATGACACTGACATCAAAAAAAGCTTGTCTAATAATATATCCAAGTGGAGACATAATAACCAAACTATTTCGAAGGATTCCGTTATATTTCATTGCCTTGCCGCTAAAATCTCCTCTGCGACATGTAATGAATACCTATCCTATTATAATCATGTGCCGTTGAAGTGCAGAAGTGCAGAAGAACTAATATATATCATCTGTTTTGACTTTGGTGGAAACATAGAAGAACTTTATCCTTTGGTTGCCGAATATAAAGCAAATGACAAGTATGTTTCGGACTCATATAATAAATATCCAGAAAGCTTTTTTGATTACACCATTTCCTCTGTTGCATCTACAACGAAACACATTAAAGCCACCCTAAGCGACAATTTTGTTCCCTCTAAAGAAAACTGTGCAAAATTGCTGGAAACCTATAGGAAATCCTTCGGCTGTTTTGCACCCATGCGTCTTTACATTTTCAGAAGGATTCTTGGAATCAATGAAAAGTATGAAAAAGGTGAGCCTTTTATAGAGAGAAACTACAGCGATAAGCTTGATACCGCTATAAAGGAAATTGGACAGACGGTGGTTCTCACTTCAGAAAATGCAATTAGAAACTTTCTCTCTGATACCTTAAACGGAAAAAAGGATATTCCAAAGCACACTCTTGTCCTGATGATATTAAAAGGTTTCTCCATTGACAAAATAAATAGGTATCTTCTTTTGAGCGGATATGAAATATTGTCTGATCAATCTTTGAATGATGCAGTTTTTATAGATATATTGAAATACATTGCAGAAAATGAAATTGACAATTCGACTTCTGAAATTGTAAGATATTATTATGAGGCATTTCTGGAACAAACAGGTGCTTATTTAATTCCATTTTCAAGACTTTCAGAAAGGTAATAATCATATGCAAATTGATAATTATAGAATAATAAAAAGAATAGGTACTGGCGGCAGTTCTATGGTACATATTGCAGAAAAACAAATTCGCGGAAAACTAAAAGTGAATGTTCTTGTCAAAGAGCTTCTCACTAAGTCTTTGGAAGATAAAATCACATATGTTGCCGGAAAAGGTTATACTATAGATAATGCCCCTCTTATTTCAAATGACATATTTAAAGAATACTTAAACAGTTTTGAGAAAGAACAGCAGATGCATGTATATTTAAGGGCTAACGGAAACCCTTATGTTTTTGATTTGCAAGATATCATTGAAGCAAATAATACGTATTATACAATTACTTCATACGAGAGTGGTTGTATGCTTATAGATAAAAAGTTTCATAATCTACATGAAATCATTTCGTGTATGATAAGCATATGTGACTGTCTCCATTCCATACACGAAAAAGGTGTGCTTTATCTTGACATAAGCCCTAATAATATACATATATCCGATTTGAAAATAGATGGAAAAAACGTCGCGCGATTAATCGACTTTAATAACTCTATAGAAATAGGGAAAGACATCCAAAGTGATACCTTATTTATAAACAACTCTTTTTCGCCTGTAGAATTACTTGCATTATCCGAGGCGCTAAATAGCAACTATACTCTCGGCTTTTTTAGTGATACCTTTTCTTTATGCGGCGTTTTCTATTATATGCTCACAAAAAAATCGCCGTTTGAATATAGTTTTAACGAAGAAATAGAAAGTGAATATTTTCAGAATCAACCCGAAATTGTTAAGAGACTATGCTTAAATATTTTAAAAAAAGGTCTTGACGATTGCTGTAATAACAGATATCAAAGCACGGATGAAATAATCAAAGATCTTAGTCCTCTTCTATCAGTTTCAGACGAAACAACGCCATATATTGTCCATAACTTCTGTAAACCTGACCGTATACTACCCAACAATGATTTTATATGGATGAATGTTGATCGCTCTCTTAGGATAGAACGTTTCATAAATATATATGGGAAAAAAATATCTCTCAAAAATACATTCGTGCAGCAGTATTGTGCAGCTAACGAACAAAATTATGACTGTATTCAAGAATTAGATTTTGTTTTAGATACAGAAAACACATTCTTGAATTTAAAAACTGCAAGGATAAATGAGCGCGGTATCAATGATATTTATTCTCTTCTTGAGGGTTCCAAATTTAAAACATTAATTGTTATAAAAAATTGTGATACGTATTTGCATTCGGATTTGCTCGCAAAGTTTTTTGATGATGAGACATTCTTTGAAACTTGTGAATCAAAAACAAATGCTTTTATTAAAGACGAGTTTTTAAAAACCATCGGAAGATTTTTAAATAACCCGATGCTTCATTTTATCTTTACATCGGAAAAGGCTGTACACGAAAATAACCTTCCCTTCCATCAATTTGATTTCACTCTACAGGAAGTTCCCATAGAAAACAAAAGGCTCTTTTTTAAAAGTCCTGATAATACTGATCTGTATGTACGATTTTATATGTATGCGCATAATTTCATTGCTGCTCATTTGCTGAAACGTACGAATGATTATGAAGATATGGGTAGGTTTTTTATGACATGTTTTGATGATGATGTTCTTAGTGTAAAGGCATTGGATTTTGTATGTAAAGTAGAAAATTGCTTAGATGACATTATCTAAGTTTATGTGCGTTGATGTCAATATTGATGTCAAATTTCAATTTTTACAATCCGATACACAAAATAAGAACCGCTCAACCCTAGCAGTTAAGCGGTTCTTAGTGGTACACCATCAGGGACTCGAACCCTGGACACCCTGATTAAGAGTCAGGTGCTCTACCAGCTGAGCTAATGGTGCATGTTATGGAGCTAACGACGGGAGTCGAACCCGTGACCTCATCCTTACCAAGGATGCGCTCTACCTACTGAGCTACGTCAGCAAATTTACTCTGCGCCGAAACACAAGTGCTATTTTACCACAATCTCTTGAACTTGTAAAGTGTTTTTTGAAAAAAAAATGAATTTTTTTGTTTTTTTCAAAAAATTTTGATTTTCTTGTAAACTTTACAATATTTTCTTGCATAGCTCTTTACAAAACATTTATTATTTGATACAATAAATATCGCTTTGGCAGAGTAGATTGTGATGCGTTAAGTGACAGACGGACGGGAAGTTGCCGCTGTACGAAAAAAGCATTTCGCTTTTGCGGTATCACAGTTGCATTCCGCTGTCACGAAGAGTATATCTTGCATATCCTTCTCTTTTGTGGCAAATTTTTATAAGGAAGGGTGTGTTTTTTTATGCCAAAACATTATCAAAAAACCAAAACTATGGTTATGGTGGCAATGCTTATTGCACTGGAAATTGTGGTAACACGTTTTCTGTCTTTTCAGACGTTAGGCGTGCGCATCGGCCTTGGCTTTATACCGACCTCCATGTGCGCCATGCTGTTCGGACCGTACATTGCCGGGGCTGCCGCTTTTCTGTCTGATTTTCTGGGCGTGATGATCAATTCACGCGGAGGTGTCTACTTCTGGGGCTATGGCCTCTCACAGATTCTTTATGGACTCAGCTACGGACTTTTTCTTTACAAAAAAGAAAAAAGTTTTCGCAGAATTATCCCTTGTGTACTTCTCCAGGAAATCATCATTGGTATCGGTCTGCAAAGCTTGTGGCTGAAACTGGCTTTCGTTCCGCAAAAGGCACCGCTTGCTATTATCATCAGCCAATTACCGCAGTCCATTGTTATGGCGCCCATTAAGATTATTATGATTAAATTAATCTGGCAATATGCAGGAAAATATATAGAAAACAATATATTACACACAAAATAATTGTTTGACACATGATTTTTTGCAAATGATGAAGAAGGGAGAAGAAAAAAATGTTCGCATATCTGGATAACAGCGCAACAACCCGTCCCTTTGACGAGGTTACACAACGAATGGCTGAAATTAATTCCCAACACTGGGCAAACCCGTCCTCTCTCCATTCCTTGGGACTTGACGCCGAAAAGATATTGAAAGAAGCACGCGATGCCGCCATGAATGCCATCGGGGCAAAAGAAGGACGCTTCATTTTTACTTCCGGCGGAACCGAAGCGGACAATCTGGCTATATTAGGCACACTTCTCTCCTCCGTCAAACGCCAGCCAAAATTTATTATCAGCAAAATAGAGCACCCTGCTGTATCGGAACCGGCCGCACACTTAGCTGACTTAGGCGCACGATGTCACAAGGTCGGCGTAGATTCCTGCGGCGTAGTTGATTTAACCGAACTGGAAAATTCGCTGGAGCCTGACACTGCATTGGTCAGCATTATGCTGGTCAACAATGAAGTCGGCAGTATTCAGCCCGTCGCTGAAGTCTCAAAGCTAATTCAAAGAGTTTGTCCGAATGCACTGTTTCATGTTGATGCCGTGCAGGGCTTTGGTAAAATACCAATTGACGTTGATAAAATGGGTATTGATCTGCTGACGGTAAGTGGTCATAAAATTAATGGTCCAAGAGGGGTCGGCGGCTTATATGTACGCAAACCAAACCGATTAAAACCGATTGTATTCGGCGGCCACCAAGAAGGAAATTTTCGTTCCGGAACAGAAAATACTGCCGCAATCGGCGGCTTTGCGACTGCAATTCATAAAACGATATCTCAAATGCCCAAGGAAACCGAAAGACTGTGCAGTCTCCGCAACCATCTTACCGCCTCTCTGCGCGGCATCACAAATTGCCGCATTAACGGCGGTGACAAAACCTGCAGTGCTCCGCATATTATCAATATTTCCATCCCGGGTGTAAAGTCTGAGGTATTGCTCCACAGTCTGGAACGCTGCGGCGTATTCGTTTCCACCGGTTCCGCCTGCTCCAGCAATAAGCCTTCACTCAGCCCCGTTTTATCAGCAATGGGATTAAGCCGAAAAGATATAGACTGTGCCATTCGTCTCAGTCTCGGCGCAGATAATACCTTAGAGCAGATTGATTATACCGCTCAGGCAATTTACGAGGCAACCGAGGAACTCCGCTCGCTGTTTGCTTGATAAGTGAAATAACCAGAAAAAATTTCAGGGCTGTCTTTATTGACAGCCCTTTTAATTTCCTCTAAAGCAATAACACAAATTTAATATTGCTCTGTATCGTTTAAAATTCTCTCCAGTTTCTCCTTTTCTATGGTACGGATAGAAACCCATGGCAGCGGCTCTGCGGCATGCGGCGCAATCTTTTTTTCAAACCAACAAATATCTCTCCATGCACCGTTTTTATAGCCCGCCTGATGGTAGATGCCTATGCGTGCAAAACCAAGGCTTTCATGAAGCGACTCACTTTTCTGATTTGGCAAGGTAACACAGCCGTAAACCGTTTTGACGTTTTGCAGGCGCAAAATATCAAACAACATACGATAGAAACGCTTACCGATACCGTGTGATGTGTTGTCCGCATCCAGATAAACGGAAAGTTCCGCATTCCATTGATATGCCGCACGTTCCATATGACGATGCGCATAGGCATAACCAATAATTTTTCCATTCTCCTCGCAAACTAAATACGGATAGTCTGTCCCAATATTTTTAATACGTTCCGCAAACTCCTCTACCGTTGGCAGCGTATATTCAAAAGTGATTACACTATTGATATACTGCTTATAAATTGCTAACAGAGCGGCACTGTCACATTCTTTCGCAAACCGAAATTTCATTTTTACATGCATCCCTTTCATTCTTTAAAACAAATTCATTTCATAGTATGGCAGATTGAAAAATTTATATATTTTGTTGCTTTCACCTTTCCTCTTTTGGCAAAACAGGTTATTTTATAAATCAGTGCAGGTAAAAATTTAAACCTCCGCTGTTTCTATAACCGGAAAAACCAAATTTTCAATGGCATCGCGCAAAATCGGGTGACGTATCACAAAGTGAATCGCCGGAGCTTTGTTTTTCGAGATCATCACCCACTCGCCTTCATGCATAATAATTTGAATATTGCGGAAGGCACTTTGCTGTGCAAACCGTACAGAATAGTTTGCATGACTCTTTGCGTAACACTCCGTTTGCCGCAGATGCTCTAAATATTCCTCATATGTATAAAGAATATCATTTTCATAAAATAAATTGGAAAGGGAAAGAGCAACCGGATATCTTGCAAATTCTTCTCTATCCAGCTTAGGAATTTCATCCTCTATCACATCATGTTCCAATATATTTTCGCACCACACTCTTTGCGCCGCAGCGCCCTTTAAAATGTTATTAATATCTGCCGCAGGCAGCGAATGCTTCTGCAAAATATTTTTTAAATAGTCCTCGGACATAGTGTACAGCGGCAAAGCGGATAAAATATTTCTGCGTTTTCCATGTTTTTGCGAATCCGCAAATAAAAAAGAGTTTAACAGTTCTGCCGAATCTTCCCGATATATATTCATCAGCGAAAGCGCCTTTTTTAAAATAAAGCCCGAACGTTCCTTATAATAGCCGAGTTCCTCTTTATTTTTAGTTAAATAATACTTTCCCTTTGCATGGTGTCCCGCTATACACTCTCCAACGAGGGCAGCGCTTCCCGATATATTTAAAAAATGGCCATACACACTGCTTTGAGCATTCTTTAAATAATAAGGTGAAATCTGCCCGGTCATGTAAAGCGGAATCCAGCTTTCAAAACCCAACATCAGTTCATGGAACGGGCGGTTTAAGTTATGCACCACATTCAAATGCAAACCCTTTTTTAGCATGACAGCAAGCCCAAACATATATTTTTTAGCAAAATCAAGATCTGCAGCCATGTCATCCATTTGCATATCACTGCACATAAACACAGATTCCTGCGATTTTGACAAAGCAGTTGCCTTTAAAAAATCAAGCTCGCCGTTTTTCATTTCCTCCAGTCCGTAATAGCTTTTTGAAGTTGGAAACTGAAAAGGAAGCGTCGGCACTTTAATCTCATCAAAATGAATGGCACGAATATATTCATTCAAATCAAACTCATTCAGCTTATTTAAAAAATCGGTCATTGGATTTTTTATCCGCTTACCATGTTCATCACCAAGCAGCCATTTTGCCAACACATTTTCCCGATGCTTGGACGATTGAATTTTGTCCGCAGAGGTTTGCAGCAGCTCCGCTATCACCTTTTTCTCATTTTCACCGTCATAACGCAAGGCAATATATTCAGCGATTTCCGATACAAATGCTTCAGGGTCAGAAGGCCTTCTCTGACCGCTGCGAATACGTGACAAATAAGACGAGTCATAACGTAGATTTTTGGATAAATCAGCTGCATTAATATTCAAAACAGAAAACAACAAATTCAATTTTGTTTGCAGCGTATCATAGGGGAATACCGCTTCCTTAATATACTTTTTCAGCTCATCTGTTACAGCACGAAGTGTGATACCTTCAATATGCTTTTGTTCTGCAAGCAAAGCAATGCCCCGGCACAATTTCTCAACATCCCCCGAATCCTTCTTCGGCACACGCGCCCCCGATCGGTAACGGCTGACTGTGGCAGCGGAAAGCCCGCATGCCTCGGCAAGTTCCTTTCCAGAACAGCCCAGCAAACAAATATATTCATTTAATTTTTCGCAAAACATTTTAATAACCACCTGTTCCGTCTTTTTGTTTTCTAAAAACAGTATAGCACAAATTATAAAAAAAGAAAAGCTTAGGAAACACAATATTTCCAAAACAGTCAATGCCACTTTCGGAAATCCCATTTACAATGCTTTCCAAGTTATGCTATAATAAGCTAAATAAAATCCCTTATAATGGAAGGAGAAGCTATCATGCTAAACAAAAAACAATGGCTCTGTGCGCTGCTTTCCGGTGCACTGCTTTTCTCTGCAACATCCCTTGGATATGCATGGAACATTTATGACTCCGAATATGGAATGGATGGTTATGAACAAAGCAAAACAGCTGTAACCGACGATATGGAGGAGTATCGGCAAAATGATTCGCTCGAATCGCTTGTATATACTATCCGCGATGACGGCTCGGCAATGATTACAAGTTATTCAGCGAAATTCTGGTACGACTCAGATCCGAATTTTACGGTTGAACTTAATATTCCGTCAGAGATAAACGGTCACACGGTTACAGCTATAGGTGACGGAGCACTTCGTGAGAGCGCAACAAAAATTTCCGGTATCACACTGCCGCCTACGATAAAGGAAATTGGAAACAGAGCCATTGACTGTCGGTACTTAAAATATCTTAAATTAAATGACGGGCTTGAAGTTATAAAAGACTACGCCATAAACTGCGGCGATGTGCTTGAAACGCTGGTTATCCCCGACAGTGTAAAATATATAGGAGATGAAGCAATCAGCGGTGAGGCGCTTAAAAATATTACAATGCCGAAAAACCTCGAATATATGGGCAAGAGAATATTTTTCGGTTCGGCGTATGACAAAGACCCGGCAAACCGCGTGGACGGAATACAATATCACGGACAGTATTTAATCGCCGGAATAAGAATCGGCTATGCCGAGCTTGACAGCTCCGACCCGTCAGCACCGACGCAAAATAAACAGATCCACGAATGGGAAGCTGTGGGAGACATTGAAATCCGTGAGGGTACAACTCTTATGGGTGTTGACGCATTTGGAATGTCAGATATCACCTCGGTTAAATTCCCGTCAACATTAAAATCAATTTCAAAGCTCGGCTTTTATTGGTGTAAAAATCTTAACAATGTTGTGATTCCGAGCAATGTAAAAGAAATCGGAGACAATGCCTTTTCGTGGTGTGAAAGCCTTTCCGATCTTACGATTGAAGAAGGTGTTGAGCATATCGGTCAGGCAGCATTTTTCCGCTGCAACAATTTAAATGAGGTTACCATTCCGAGAAGCGTTACGCAGATTGATATGCACGCTTTCGGCTGGGATTATGTGAACGACTACGATGTGCGTAACGAAAATCTTGTAATTAAATGCTACAGCGGCACAGCAGCTGAACAATACGCAAAAGATAACGGATTTAAATGCATTTTGATTGATACGGGCGAAGTAATTGAAAAAGGCGAACCCACTGCCGCTGCGGACGACAGATATGTATGTGAAGAAAAAGGCGAAAACTGCGCAGTAAAACGCTTTAAGGACTTAAAGAGTGCAGACGGCGACCCTGACCATTGGGGAATCGAATTTTGCCTTGATAACGGCATTATGAACGGCACGGGAGACGATATTTTTTCGCCTGATAACACTATTACGCGTGCGCAATTTGCCACCATGTTTTACCGTCTTGCCGGAGAACCCGCCGCGCCTGAAACATCAAGTTTTAACGATCTGACGGCTGATTGGTACAAAAAAGCCGTAAACTGGGCGGCAGCAAACGGTGTGTTGAACGGTACGGGCGATACAACCTTCTCGCCTGATGATGTTATAACAAGAGAGCAGATTGCGGCTATTTTCTATCGGTACGCACAGTCAAAAGGGCTTGATGTATCACTTGATGATTCCGACATTGTCTCTGCGATTGAAGGATACAACGACTATTCGGATATATCAGACTATGCGAAAGTTCCTGTCGCATGGTGCTTTAAGGAGAACGTTATGTTTATACACTCACTTAACGGATATGAATATGCAATTTATCCGAAAGCTGCGCCATCAAGAGCCGATACGGCAACGCTGTTCTATAATTTTGATTATGAACTGAACCATAGTTAAAATATGAAAGGGTGATGCAAAATGAAAAAGAGATTTTTGGCATTTATAGTTTTTATGGCGGTTTTGTGTACGGCTTTTCCGTCATTCGCCGAGGAAACGGAGCTGCCGATTATCGGATCATGCGGTGAAAAACTGACATGGACATATTACCAAAGCACAAAAACACTTACGATAAGCGGCACGGGCGATATGTCAGATTATGACGAGTCTGTGGTGAACGGCGGCTATGTTGCGCCATGGAGAAGACAGATAAACACCCAAAACATTCAAAATGTGGTGATTTCCGACGGCGTGACAAGCATCGGCGATTTTGCTTTTTACTTGTGCGATAAAATAAATAACATAACGATTTCCGACAGTGTAACAAGCATTGGCGATAATGCTTTTTTATGGTGCGATAGTTTGCCCGAAGTTAAAATTCCGAACAGCGTGACGCATATCGGCGAACGTGCGTTCTCCAACTGCACCGCCTTAACAAGCATAACAATCCCCGGCAGTGTGACAGACATCGGCGATTATGCGTTTTACGATTGCAGCGATATAACGGCAATAACACTCTCTGAAGGCGTAAAAAACATCGGCGAAAGTGCGTTTGGCAGCTGCAGCAGCATAACGAAAATAACAATTCCCGACAGTGTAACGAGCATCGGCGTTTGGGCATTTAACGGCTGCAGCGCCTTAAAAAACATAACGCTTTCCGACGGCATAACAAACATCGGTTATCAGGCTTTTTACAATACCGGTTATTACAACGCAGATGGCGAAGAATCAAATTGGAAAAACAATACGCTTTATATCGGTAATTATCTTATAGAGGTAAACGCACAGAAATTGAACAATGGAATATTGAACGGAGAAATACCAAGTGAGTATATCATAAAACCCGGAACAAAAACCATTGCTGATATGGCATTTACTGACTGCAAAGGTTACATTGAATACAAAGATTTTGAGAACTGCGTGGGTCTGACAAGCATAAAGCTTCCCGATGGCATGGTGAATATCGGAAATGGAGTGTTTGACGGCTGCACAAAACTGGCAAGCATTGAAATTCCAAAAAGCGTGAAAAATATCGGCAACAGTGCCTTTAGCGGCTGCATCAGCTTAACAGGCATAAACGTTTCTGAGAACAATACCGCTTATTGCTCCGAAAACGGTGTTTTATACAACAAAGCCAAGACAGAAATTATGCGCTTCCCGTGTCAAAAAACGGATACCTCTTTTACAATTCCGAACGGCGTAACAGGCATTGCCAACGGTGCGTTTGAAAATTGCCGTAATTTAACGGGAATAACAATTCCGAAAGGTGCGAAAAGTATCGGCGATGACGTGTTTTCAAATTGCGAGGGCTTAACGAGTATAACGATTCCGGACGGCGTGACAAGTATCGGCAGCAGTGCCTTTTACAAATGTATCGCTTTAACAAGCGCCGTAATTCCGAACACCGTAACAAGTATCGGCAATAATGCGTTTTTGAATTGCAATAAATTAAAAGATGTTTATTATGACGGCAGTGCGGAGGATTGGATAGCTATAAGCAAAGGAGAAAATTATTCCATTGCCGACGATATCATTACGTACTGTGCAGGGATAAAGGTAACGCTTTCCGACAATGGCAAAATCATTGTCAAACCGACAAATATAGCTGCCGGCAAAACCGTTATTCTTGCGCTTTATGACGGCGATAAATTTGTCGAAATGCAGCAATCGAGCGAGTATAGTGAAACCAACAGAGAAATAACATTCATACCGACCAAAACCTATACCCGCGCCAAGGTTATGATTTGGAACAGCCTTAGCGGAATGTCACCTGTATGTGATTTCAAAATTGTAAAATAAAATCAGATTACATCGCAACGAATTTTACAGGCAACAGAACCCACTCTTTCAGCTGCTTTATCTCCGAACACCTCGGCGCAAGCGTCGAATGGGCGGAAGAAGAGCAGACAGTTACAATTAACGCAAAAAAATAAAAAAATTTTCAAAAAAACTTGACAGAGAAAAATAGCTATGCTATAATAACGTCATATTAAGAACAGCAAAGGCGCTGCGAATGAAAATTCGCGGCGCTTTTGCTTTTATATTTTATAGCCTGATAACGGTATCAAAACCGTTATAATAAAAGAAAGGTCGCTCCTTTCTGATACCATTAAGAATTCTTAATCAATTATTTTTAGGAGGGATACATTATGAATAATGTAATGGAGCTTTTTTCAGACATGAATACCATGTGGACGCTGATAGGAGCGGCGTTGGTATTTTTTATGCAGGCAGGCTTTGCAATGGTAGAAACAGGCTTTACCCGTTCCAAAAATGCCGGTAACATCATTATGAAAAATCTAATGGATTTTAGTATCGGCACGCCGCTTTACTGGCTGGTTGGTTTTGGAATTATGTTCGGCACGCAAAGTGCTGTATTCGGCGGTATCGACTTTTTCACCAGAGGTGATTACACTGCCATTCTGCCGGAAGGCGTGAGCTTTTATACTTATTTTATTTTTCAGACAGTATTCTGTGCAACTGCGGCAACCATAGTTTCCGGGGCAATGGCCGAACGGACCAAGTTCAGCGCATATTGTATCTATAGTGCTGTAATCAGTCTGATTATCTACCCTGTTTCCGGCCACTGGATTTGGGGCGGCGGCTGGCTTGCGCAGCTTGGCTTTCATGACTTTGCGGGTTCAACCGCAGTTCACATGGTGGGCGGCATTGCCGCTTTAATCGGCGCAAAAATTCTCGGACCAAGAATCGGGAAGTATGACAGCAACGGAAATGCAAAAGCGATTCCCGGACACAGCATACCGCTCGGCGCACTTGGTGTGTTTATCCTATGGTTCTGCTGGTTTGGTTTTAACGGCGGTTCAACGGTGTCTATGACAGGCGGTGCCGCAGAACTTGCCGGCATGGTGTTTTTCAACACAAACTTAGCCGCAGCATGTGCAACGGTTGCAGTTATGATCATCACATGGATCCGGTACAAAAAACCGGATGTCTCTATGACGCTCAACGGTTCGCTGGCAGGTTTGGTTGCCATCACCGCCGGCTGTGACGCTGTAAATCCATGGGCCACAGCCATTATAGGCATTATTGCCGGATTTGCAGTGGTCTTTGGAATTGAATTTGTTGATAAAAAGTTGAAAGTGGATGACCCGGTAGGCGCCGTAGGTGTACATTGTGTAAACGGTGCTTTGGGAACCTTGCTGACCGGCATATTTGCATCTAATTCCTTTCTGGCAGACGCCGGTATGAAACGGCTGCAGTTCTTCGGCATAGAATTGCTCGGCGTTGCATCTACCGCTCTTTGGGTTATCATAACAATAACCATTGTGTTTGTCATTATTAAAAAGACCATTGGTCTCAGAGTCACCGCTGAAGAAGAGATATCCGGTCTTGACCTTCCGGAACACGGATTGATGAGCGCATATGCTGATTTTGCACAGCCGCTAACCGGAGTGGGCGGATTCACTAAAGCAAAAACAGCCGTTACCCCCGATGATGCAATACCGGTTGTTGTAAAAAGTGAAAATGTGCCTGCTTCTGACGTAAAACTGACAAAAATTGAGATTATCGCAAAGCAGGAACGATTTGCAGAATTAAAAGACGCTATGACAGAACTGGGGATTACCGGCATGACAGTCACAAATGTCTTAGGCTGCGGTGTTCAAAAAGGCCGTCCGGAATATTATCGTGGTGTTGCACAGGAAATCAACCTGCTTCCAAAGATTCAGGTCGATATTGTCGTAAGCAAAATCCCGGTAAAAACTATTATCGAAACCGCCAAAAAGGTTCTTTATACCGGGCATATCGGTGATGGAAAAATATTTGTTTATGACGTTGAAAATGTTATCAAGGTCAGAACCGGCGAGGAAGGTTATGATGCTCTTCAGGATGTCGAATAAGTTTTTTAGTCAGCCATTTGATATAAAATCTCTCTTTTTAGGGTGCTGCAGCCTCAGCGCCCTATTTTTTGCCGTATTACAAAACGCAAGAGACTGCAAAACACGCAAACAACTCCCTGCGTAGTTTTACAGTCTCCTGTAATAAAAGCAATATCGAAAAATAATATACGTAAGATTTATCTGACAATCTCAATCTCTTTTGGTGCGCAAATCTCAGTCTTTACCCCGCTATTGGTTTGTTCCGCATCAATGCTTACCGTTCCGTACGGTGTTGGAAAACTGCCATGCACATATTTCAGTGATGCAAGCCGAGGCTTTACGGACAGTTCTTTACAGCCCGGCGAAAGCGGTTTCACTCCCAAAACATAGCGGCTTAAAAAAGGTGTCGGACCGCACGCCCAGCCATGACATAAACTGCACCTGCGTTGTTTGTAGCAATATGCACCAAAATCACCGTGAATATCCTTTTCGCCCGGCTTTAAGATACAGTCAATGCCCGGTGCGTCCTTTGCATTCTCTACCGAAAATGATTCCCAAAAGCTGGTGGCGCCCAGTTCAATCATTCTGCCCCAATATCGTTTGATAATCTCTAACGCTTTGCCCACGTCATTTGCTTTGCCCTTGGCAAGCAACGTATAATAGCCTAAAAATGCTGAAATATCCTCTATCGGCTCTTTAGAAAGAATGGCTTCATTGACTGTTTTCGCATCTGCCAAACCCGCCAGCACAGCAAGAGAAGCAATCTGCCGATTGACAGGCTGCGGCAACGAGAAGCCGCGCAGCGCTGCCTGTTTCCGCATACATTCCAGTGCCAATTCCTCATTTTGCAAAGTTCGGCACAGCTCACACGCCGCCGCAAGCGCCAGAATCAAAACGGAATAAAAACCAATTTTAGCCTCCGGGCTGTTACAGGTTTCCCAATCTACAAAATAGGAATGAATACCATCCTCGGTTGACTGCCCCTGTGCAAACGTTTCGCTTCCATCCTCTTGAATCTGCTCCAAGATATGACGCACCGTTGCAAAAATATAGTCTGCATTTTCTCTCAGATATACAATATTGCCTGTATATAAAAACCAATCCCTTTGAATAATCAACCACCAGCAACTGTAAGACGGTATGTTGTTCATCCATGCACCCGGGGAGGTAATGTCCCGTATTAAATCCAAGCTGTCTTCTACTACCTTCTGGCGTCCGAAAACACCTGCAATTGCCGAAATTTCTGCATGCATATCGCCTACCCAAACCAAGCGGTCTCTTTTAATTCCATCCCACAAATATTCCTGCATGTTCAAATGAACCGTGCGCGCACCAACCTGCCAGATTCGGTTTAACAAAGCATCATCCGTCTCAAAACTGCCCTTGTACTCAATATCACGGTAAACAAACGCCGCACGAACGCCACCGAGCCGCACTGTGCCGCCTACTGCTTCCAGCCGCACAAATCGAAAACCTGTCTGCCCGGCGCGGAAATTGCTGTAGTTTGTTACATTCACAATCATATCTCGCAAAGAGTGGTCGTTAGTGGCATTTTTTTCTCCAATGTGAGACATCGCCTCCATCGCGCTCTCACCGAACACCAAGCGCATTTGGACCCGTTCTCCCTCTGTCTCCTAAACAGTGATATCCATGCCGCCGCAAAGTTCCTCTCCAAAGTCTAAAAGAACATATCCACCCTCTCTTATCGTACATAAATCAGTCACTCCCAACGCCGCCTGCGGCGGCCTATCCTCCAGCAAAAGCGCCGTATGCTCCGCCCCGTCGCTGCAAAGGATTCTCTCCGCTATCAAATATTTCGTTGTCAATTCGTTGCTGTAACGACTTGTTTTCATAGATTACTCTCCTTTTCATTCTCTCACCGCTGTAAAGATTATCATAGGAGGCATTGCCTATGCCGGGCAACCACACACCCACCTATCTCAAAAGACCAATTTTCTATTATTTATGCAAACACTCTGCCGTAAAGTGATGTAAACAATGAGTTCATTATATCGTTTTAAACCAACAAATACAATGGTCAAAATTACGTTTTTCCATGGTCATAATTATCACGACCCACGCTGCCCTTCTGTTCAAATTTGTCTGCAAAATAAAGAAAAATCATTACGTCATCCTTTGTCATAGCATCTGCGAAACTGTGCCGGTGACACATCGGCAAATTTACGGAATACCGCATAAAAGGCCTTTAAATCATGATATCCCACACTCTGCGCCACTTCCGCAACACTTTTATCCGTATGTACCAACAATCTCATAGCATGCTCCACTCTCAGTTTTTGAACATATTGCACATAACCGATACCAAACACCGTTTTAAACTTCATACTAAGGTACGGCAGAGAATATCCCAGTTCCCTGCAAATATCCCCCAGTTTAATATCATTCATATAATTATGGTTAATATAGTGTAAGGCACGATTAAATACCTCGCTGTTTGTCTCCGCTTGCGGCGCAAGATATATTTTACGCATGGTAAGTACCAGAATCTCAATCAGTTTTGAGCGAATAATCTGCAAAAAACCGGGGTCCTCTGTCCGAAATTCTGAAAGCATGTCCAAAAGCAGGGAGCGGATCTTTCCGTTCTCATCACGGAAAACACTGGCAGACGGATTTGCGGTAAAAAACTGATTTTTAAACTGAATCTGATAGTTGCTGATAACCGCCTGAAAGGAGGAACAATGCAAAAGAGAAGTATCAATCAGTTCCGGCAAAAACAGACAATTAATAATATTAAAATGATCATGCAAAGCGTAATAAGAATGTTCCGAATGATAATCAATAAAAAAATAATCACCCGGACGAATAATTTTTTCTTCATTATCCCAATAGTGGGTTGCTTCTCCTTCCAGAACATATACAAGTTCAAGATAGGGATGACTGTGCGGTTCTGTCTTAAGATCCGGACAGGTAAACAAATATATTTTTCTCTTTTGTAAATCCTCTTCATAGTGCCTCATGTGAAATTCACCCCTTAAATTCGATAATTTTAACTATATTTTTATTATAACGCAATTGCTATAATAAAAGCAAGTTAATTTTATCATTTTAGGAGGTCAGGCGTATGCTTTACAAAAAGAATGCTGCAAACAACTTAGACGATGCCTTGTTCCAAAACCCTACCGCCGAATACCGCGGCGCACCCTTTTGGGCCTGGAACTGCGAACTGGATGAAAAAGAACTTCTGCGACAGATTGAGTGCCTCAAGAAAATGGGTTTCGGCGGCTTTCATATGCATTCGCGCAGCGGTATGGCAACTACATACTTAAGTGACGAATTTAAAAAGCTTGTCAAAAGCTGTACGCAAAAAGCAAAAGAGGAAAACATGCTGGCATGGCTGTATGATGAGGACCGCTGGGCATCCGGTTCAGCCGGCGGATATGTTACCAGAAATCGCGAATTCCGTGAACACATGCTTCTTTTTACACCTAACGAGCGCACGGACGCTGTGGCAAAGGAAATTGCTGTGAAAACTGCCGAGCCATACTTTATCGGAAAATATGATGTTGTTCTCAACCAAAACGGTGAGCTTGCCTCTTATCAGCTATTAAGCGATAATGACACCCCAAAGGGAAACATATGGTACGCTTACGTTATCACAGCCAAACCCACCGGATGGTTTAACGGCGAAACCTATGTTGATACGCTGAATCCAAAAGCTATTGAAAAATTTATTGATATCACCTATACCGCATATGAAGAAGCGGTTGGTGAAGATTTTGGCAATGCTGTTCCTGCCATATTTACAGACGAGCCTCATTTTGCAGGTAAAGGAACGCTGCGATTTGCAGAGAGCCGTGAAGACATATTGCTTCCCTGGACGCCGGATTTTGATGAGAGCTATTGCAAAGCTTATGGGGAAGATTTGATTGCAAAGCTGCCGGAACTGTTTTGGGAACTTCCGGACAGCGCAGTCTCTGTCGCGCGTTACCATTACCACGACCACATTTGCGAGCGTTTTACAGAGGCTTTTGCAGACGCATGCGGCAAACGCTGCCGTGAACTCAATTTATACCTGACAGGGCACATGTTAGGTGAGCAAACATTAGAATCCCAGACATTGGTAATCGGCGAAACAATGCGCTCTTATCGTTCCTTTGATCTGCCCGGTATTGATTTGTTATGTAACGGCTTGGAATACGCCACAGCAAAACAGGCGCAATCGGCATCGCACCAATACGGACGCGAAGGCGTGCTTTCCGAACTTTACGGCGTAACAAACTGGGACTTTGATTTCCGCGGTCACAAATTTCAAGGTGACTGGCAGGCAGCGCTCGGCATCACGGTACGCGTACCTCATCTGTCATGGGTTTCCATGAAAGGCTCCGCAAAGCGTGACTATCCCGCTTCTATTAATTATCAGTCGCCATGGTATGAGCAATATTCTTACATAGAAAACCATTTTGCACGCCTTGCGACAGCATTAACACGCGGCAAGCCACATGTCAAAATAGGTGTTATCCACCCGATTGAAAGCTACTGGCTGCATTGGGGACCTTCAGAAAATACCTCTGCAATACGCAATCAAATGGATAAGAACTTTTCCGACATTATTGAATGGCTGTTGTTTGATACTATGGATTTTGACTTTATCAGTGAATCCTGCCTGCCTTCCCTCTGCGGCGAAATCGGCACGGAGCTGGCAGTCGGCGAAATGAGCTATCATGCCATTGTAGTACCAAACTGTGAAACTCTGCGCAAAACCACGCTGGATATTTTGCAGAAATTTATCGAGAAGGGCGGCAAGGTCATTTTTGCCGGCTCCTGCCCAAAATATGTAGACGCCGTAAAAAGTGATGCTGCTAAGGATGTCTATAACAGCGCCATCACTGTTCCATTTGAAAAGCTGCCGATTTTAAACGCCCTTGCAGAGGAGCGAATGTTGGAAATAAAGCTAGAAAACGGCGAACCTGCTGAACACATTATTTACAACATGCGGAAAGACGGCAAAGATTACTGGCTGTTTTTGGCAAATGCACGTCCGGAGCATTCCTATGATTCCTTCTCTGGTTATAAGCATACCGGTAGAGTGCGTCTGAAAATCCGCGGAGAGTTCACGCCCGTCCTTTATGATACTTTAACCGGCGAAACGAGGGAGATTGCTTTTACTGTTCAAAACGGATATACTTTAGTCCCCTATCGTTTTTACGAAAGCGACAGTCTGCTGCTGCGCCTGATACCATGCGTCAAGCGTAATGCGCAGCCGGCGGAAAAGACAGAAAAAATTATCGCCCGGATTGATTTTAAAAATAAGATTTCTTATCGCCGTGAAGAAGAAAACGTCTGCCTGCTCGACCTGGCAGAATGGGCGTTTGATGACGGTGAAATGCAGCCGACGGAAGAGATACTGCGCATCGACGGTCATATCCGCAAGCAGACCGGATGGCCGCTGGCTGATGGTCTGGATGTACAGCCGTGGCTGATTGAAAAGGAAAAAATTACACATTTTGTAACACTTCGCTTTATCTTTGACTGCACAGATGAAATCAAAAATAGCTTTTTCTGTGCGGAAGAACTTACTGCACTAAAAGCAAACGGAGAAGATGTCGCGCTCACAGAGTGCGGATATTTCGTGGATAAATCCATAAAGCGCTTTGCACTCCCGACACTGCGCATAGGGAAAAATGAAATTATTGCACGTGTCCCGATCAGCAAACGTGTCAGCCTGGAGGCTTGCTATTTAATCGGCGATTTTGACGTTGCCCTTGCCGGATGCTGCAAAACCCTTTCTGCGCCAACAAACACAATTGCCTTCGGAGACATTACGAGTCAGGGATTACCCTTCTACGGCGGAAATTTGACCTATGAGGCAGAAATTGAAGTAAGTGAAAATAGTACACTTTGCATTAATAATGCAAAATATATTGGCAGTCTGGTTAAAGTCCTCTTAGATGGCGAAGATAAAGGCTTCAATGTATTTGAACCGTATGAACTAAGAATTGAAAACGTTCCTAAGGGAAAACATACCATAGGTTTTCAGTTATTCGGAAACCGCATGAATACATTTGGCGGACTGCATAACGTCAGCAAAGATATCTGGTATGGACCGACTTACTGGTACTCTGAGGGAGATTCCTGGGCATATGAATATAATGTCAGAAAAACAGGTATTTTGAAAAGTCCGGTCATTACAATATTAAAATAACGATAAAAAGGGCAGCAAGTCGAATTTTCACTTGCTGCCTTCTTCTGTTTTCGGTTAAAGCTATTATGATAGCACCTTGCTTAAAAAAGATTTCGTTCTTTCATTTTTAGGATTCTCAAAAACTTCCTGCGGAGTCCCGCTCTCCATAATAACACCCTCATCCATGAACAAAACCCGATCGGCAACCTCTTTTGCAAAGCCCATTTCATGCGTAACGACAACCATCGTCATACCTTCCTCCGCCAATTGTTTCATAACAGCGAGTACTTCTCCGACCATCTCCGGATCGAGCGCCGAAGTGGGCTCGTCAAACAACATAATTTCCGGATTCATTGCCAACGACCGCGCAATGCCCACACGCTGCTGCTGACCGCCGGAAAGCTGCTTTGGATATGCTTCAGCCTTTTCCGACAAACCCACACGAGCTAAAAGCTCACGTGCCTTTTTCTCTGCGTCCGCTTTGCTCTGCAGTTTCAAAAGTGTCGGTGCCAGCGTTAGATTTTGCAGCACTGTCAGGTGCGGAAACAGGTTAAAATGCTGAAACACCATGCCCATTTTGGCACGAACCGCATTAATATTGCATTTTGGTGCAGTAATGCACTCATCATCAACAAAAATATCACCCTCTGTTGGTGTTTCCAGCAGATTTAGGCAACGCAGGAAGGTTGATTTTCCCGAACCGGAAGGCCCGATAACCACTACCTTTTCCCCTTTGCTGATATGCTCATTAATACCGCGCAAAACATGATTAGATCCAAAGCTTTTGTGTAAATTTTCAACGCGAATCACTGGCCCTCATCCTTTCTTCCAAATGCCGGAACACTTTGGACAATATTGACGTAATAAACAAATAGATCAACGCCACAATCAAAAGCGGCACAAGCGCTTCATAAGTTTTTGAACGAATAATATCACCCATCTTGGTTAAATCCTCTATGGCAATATAACCCGCTACCGCCGTTTCTTTTACCAGCACAATAAATTCGTTGGCATAAGTCGGCAAAATACTTTTAATTGCCTGTGGCATAATAATACGTGCCATCGTCTGACCATGCGTCAACCCCAAAGAACGCCCTGCCTCCATCTGCCCTTTGTCTACGCCGATAATGCCGGCACGGATAATTTCCGCTACATATGCTCCGCTGTTCATACCAAACGCAATCATAGCAATAATGGTCTTATTGACATTAACACTTGCAAAAACAACGAAATACATAATTAACAACTGCACCACAACAGGTGTGCCGCGGATAATATCAATATAAAGGCTGGAAATCCATTTTAAAGGCTTTACCTTGGAAATTTTCATCAGCGCCAAAACAATGCCCAAAACTGTACCTAAAATCATAGCGCCGATAGTAATGGTAAGCGTTGTCCCAAGACCCGACAAAAGAGTTTTCCAGCGGCTCCCTTCAATTAAGGACAGATAAATAGATTTCCACAACTTACTATCTAAAAACCATTCCATTTTGTTGATACCCTCTTCCGTAACACAAGGGCAGAAACCATCTGCGTGATTTCTGCCCTTGTATGAAATTGCAGTTTAATTTTATTTCTTGGTGATAATAACCTGCGTAGAGGTATAATATCCATCAGAAAATTCCATGTTCTGTTTTCTTTCTTCCGTTACGGTCATACCGGCAACAGCCATTGTGATTTTACCGCTGTCAACAGCAACCGGCAGGGAGTCGAAATTCATATCCTCTACCTGGAAAGCCATGCCCAAACGTCTTGCGATTTCTTTTGTCATTTCAACATCAAAACCAACAACATTACCTGCGTCATCACGAGTTTCGAACGGAGGGAAGGAAGCGTTGGTTCCCATAATTAAGGTTTCCGTTCCGGTCGGCTCTGCTTTTTCTGCCAGCTTTTTCTGAGCAGCTTCGTCACCGCTGATCCATGCGTTGCTGATTTCATCAAAGGTACCGTCTGCTTTGATGTCAGCCAGTGCCTTATTTACTTTTTCAACCAAATCGGTATTACCCTTTTTGATAGCAATTGCATATTCTTCTTTGGACAGCTCTTCCGGTAAAATAGTAAGCTTATCATTCTTTGCAACAATCTGCTTTGCCGGCAGCTCGTCCAAAACAACTGCGTCAACTTTACCGTTTGAAAGATCCATACCTGCATCTAAGGCACTCTTAAAACGGGAAATAGTAGCATCGGGATAATCTTCAGAAACTAAAGAATCGCCGGTCGTACCTTCCTGAACCGCAATCTTTGCCGTAGCCAAATCGTCCGGTTTCTCAATTTTTTTTGCTGTGCTTCCGCAGCCTGCCAGCATAGACAGTGCCAACACAGAAGCAGCCAGTGTGCACATTATCTTTTTCATTATAAATAACCTCCAAAATTTTATTTCTTACTTATTATACACGAAATATACAGAATAATCAAGTGTTTTTTGCAAATTTATTCAAGTTTTTTCATTTTTATGCATCTGTACTTTGCTGCGGCCGAAATTGCTCAGCAATCATTTGTGCCTCTCTGATTTTTCACAGATGTCACATAAGAGATCCCGTCTAGCCTCACGCAAATCATAGCTTGAGGGTAATTCTGCATACAAAGACGGCATATTCTCATAGTTTGCTGCCGGCGCGGCATCAAGCTCATTGCCACAGCGACCCATTAACCTTAGGTTTATGTATCCGTCATTCGCATTTGAAACAAACCTAACGGTTTGCGCTAAAATCTCATCTGAAAGTACAGTTTTTACATTTTGCGCCGATACAGCATCCCATCCCAACATAAGAAACACTGCACACAACAGAGACAAAAATTTTTTTCTTCACAACATCTCCAACCTTTTTGTACATTTCCTCATATCCGTCCCTTCACGGCACGATATACATTTTCTACACCCTGTTCGAAATTGCAGCGATTTTTCACCTCAATATCCGCATATTTTAAATACAGAGGGTGTCTTTTTTCATACATCGGCACCAAAGCGTCCGTTTTTCCTTTTAGCATAGGACGCTTGTCCAGACGAATTTGTTTCATAATATTTTCAGGACTGCGGTTAATATAAACCACCACTGCATGCCGACGCAAAAATTTCATATTCTCCGGACGTGTGACCACACCACCGCCGGTGGAAATAATGGTGCCATGCTCCTTTGAGACGAGTTCCGATATTTTGGTTTCCAATCTACGGAATCCTTCTTCCCCATCCTCTGCAAAAATCTGAGGAATGGTACGTCCGTCCTTTTTTTCAATCCATGCATCCATATCAATAAAGGGCATCTTCAGACGATAAGACAGCGCCAAACCAACGGTAGTCTTTCCGCACCCTGTCATACCGATTAACACGATATTCTTCCGCCGCCTCACGTTTTTACCCCCTTTTATTTGTCTTCGCCTTAAAGTTTCCTAAAACAGTCATGGAAAGGCATTCTTCCTGCGCCTTTCCCAAAGCATCAGCAACGCGCTGTTCGTCCAGTCTCCCGCTGAAATCCACAAAGAAACGATATTCAAAATTTTTCTCAGCAAGCGGCCGCGATTCAATATGCAAAAGGTTGAGTCCCGCTGCCGCAAACAGCGAAATAACACGGCAGAGTGTGCCGCTTTCATGCGACAAGGTGAAAGTAATGCTGACGGTATCCGCATCATCTGCCATTTCAAGTCTTCTGCCGATCACCGCAAACCTTGTGCTGTTGTCTGCACGATAATTAATATTTTCCGCTAAAATCTGCAGAGAATACAACTCTCCTGCATGCCTGCTCGCCACAGCCGCCTTGCTTTTGTCCTGCTGCTCACTGATATATTTGGCCGCAACTGCCGTGTTATAATACGGAATCTGCTTTGCCTGGGGCAAAGTTTTTAAAAACTCACCGCACTGCGCCAGTCCCTGCGAATGAGAATAAACCTCTCTGATATCCTCTCGTTTTGCTCCCGGAAGAGCAAGCAAACAATGGTGAATTTTTAAGACCGTTTCCCCTACGACATACAAACCGCTTTCTGCCAGCAAATCCAGCACATCATCAATCGCACCCGTCGATGTATTTTCCACGGGAAGGACTCCATAATCTGCCTCACCGTTCTGAAGTTTTTGAAAAACACCGGCAAAAGAATCAGCACAGAAAGCTTGTTGCACCTCACCAAAATATTGTTTCATTGCTTCCTCTGCATAACAGCCCGGTACTCCGCTATAGACCACACGCGGGTTTTCAACCGGCGCATCGGCCTCAATTGGCTGCGCCGGAATATTTTCATGCTGCAAGTCTCTGGATATTCCCATAATACATTCCATCAACCGCTCTGCCCCCGGTGCATATCGAGAATTTTCCAGCCATGAACAGCGGGAGCGGATTACCTCTGCCTCGCGTGAGGTGTCCAGCACTTGCATATGATTTTTCTTTTTATAATCTCCCACAGCGCCGGAAAGCTGCATGCGCTGCTCAAACAACCGAATTAACTCTCTATCCGTATGATTAATCTTTTCTCTTAACTCGTCTAACTGTGTTTTTTTTTCATTTGCCATAGGTTTCCGCCTCCAGTGCCATATCTGCCATTACCACCGCCGCTGCTGCCTCAATCGCATAAACTGCACGGTGTGCGATACAGGGATCGTGCCGACCGTGCACACGCATACAACATTCCTGCATTTTAGCCACATCCACCGTACTCTGTTCCGCCGCAATGGAAGGCGTTGGTTTCACCGCCGCACGAAAAATAATCGGCATACCGTTTGCAATGCCGCCGTTAATGCCGCCATTGTGGTTTGTTTTAGTGCGAACAGTACCATTCTCCAGATAAAAGCTATCATTGGCCTCAGAACCATACATGCTGCTGATAGCAAAACCTGTACCAAATTCTACGCCCTTCACTGCCGGAACAGAAAATAACATGGACGAAAGACGGCTCTCTACGGATTCAAAAAACGGAGAACCTAAACCCAAAACGTCACCAAATACAGCGCACTCTACCACACCGCCAACCGAATCACCATTTGCCTTTGCCGCGAGAATGGCTTCCTGCATCGGTGCAATGACCGTCTCATTCAAAACAGGAAGCTCACGCATCGGCAACTTTTCCACTAAAGTTTCATCAATTCTGCAGGGATTAAAGCGCTCATCGCAAATATCTTTCACACGTTCCAGATGCGCGGCAATCCGTATATTCTTTTGCCTTAAAAACTGTTTTGCCACCGCGCCCGCAAATACAATCGGAGCAGTCAGCCTGCCTGAAAAATGCCCCCCTCCGCGGTAATCGTTATAACCGTCATAACGCAACTTTCCCGTAAAATCTGCATGAGAAGGACGAAGCAAATCCGGCTCGTAATCCTGCGAACGCGTGTTAGTATTTTCAATCAACGCACACAATGGCGTCCCCGTGGTATGGCCATTAAAAAATCCGCTTTGTATCTGCGGTATGTCAGCCTCCTTGCGCGGTGTTGACAAGGCATTGCGCCCCGGTGCGCGCCGTGCCATTTCCCTGCCGACTTCTTCCATATCAAGCTTCAGCCCTGCCGGCACACCGTCCAAAACTACACCGATTGCCTTTGAGTGCGATTCTCCAAACAACGTAATCTTAAAAAGTTTTCCAAACGTATCAGCCATGAATCTCTCCTCCAAGTGCAACATAGTCTCTCCAAAAGTTTCCATACGATTTTTTCACACAATCCGCACCGCACACTGTGACCTCTCCGTCTGCAACCGTCGCAGCAATTGCGATTGCCATTGCGATTCGGTGATCGTTATGTGCGCTGCATACAGCGCCATGCAGCGGCGTCCTCCCTCGGATAATCAATGCGTCGGGTAACTCTGTAACATCCGCTCCCATTTTGTTTAACTCCATCGCTGTAGTATGCAGACGATCGCTTTCTTTCATACGTAAACGCTGTGCATTGATGAGCCGTGTCTCTCCCTCTGCCTGCGTTGCCAAAACTGCCAATATCGGCACCAAATCAGGAATCTGGCACACATCAATTTGTTGCAGCGCACAAAGCGGTGAACCCATACGGCGTATAATATCAAGAATCGCTCTATCCCCCTGTTGTGACTCTGACAGCAATCCCTCCGGCAAAACATTGCTGCCCAAGGCATTTGCGACCAGATAGAACGCAGCCTGTGAATAATCGCCTTCAACAAAACAATTATGCGGGCAATAGCTTTGTCTGCCGCGCACAAAAAATTCCCGATATCCACGATTTTCCACAGCAATACCAAACTGCGCCAAAGCCGAAAGTGTTAAGTCAATATAACCGACTGATTCCGGTGGTGTCGTCATCACAATGCAACTGTCTGTCTCCATAAGCGGCAGCGCAAACAAAAGGCCGGATACGAACTGCGAACTGACATTGCCCGCCATACGATATTCGCCGCCGTTTAACTTTCCGCAAAATGTGACAGCATCAGTTTCCTGCCGATATGATATGCCTTCACGGCGGCAAATTTCATAATACGGTTCCAGCGGTCGCGAGAGCAATCTGCCGCGGCCGCAAAACCGAAATTTTCCGCCAAAAGCCAAAGCGATGGGAATCAGAAAACGCAGCGTCGATCCGGATTCGCAGCAATCTATTGTGACTTCCTTTTGCTCCCGTTCAATGGAAGCGCCTGAGCAAATAAAACCATTGCCGCGTTGTTCCATGTAACTTCCAAGCGCGCGCATCGCAGAAACAGTCGCGGAAATATCCTGCGATAGATCCACATTTTCCACTAAGCTTTTGCCATTTGCCAGCGCCGCGCAAATTAAAAGACGATGCGCCATGCTTTTTGACGGCGGCACGGTGAGTCTCCCCGCTAACTTTGCCGGCACAATTACCGCATTTTCCATGATTACTCCACCTTATCTGAGTTCTGCACCCAGTTTATTCTTTAATGCATCCAAAATCTCCTGTACCGTCTTGTTGACATCCTCATCAGTCAGCGTTTTTTCCTCTGACTGAAGTTTCAGGGAATATGCCATAGATTTTTTGCCCTGCGGTACCTGTTTCCCCTGATATACGTCAAACAAGGTAAGACCGGCAAAAAGATTTTTCGCTTTTTTCTTCATAATTTCCTCAACATCGGCTGCAAGCACTGACTCATCTGCCAAAATAGCCAAGTCACGCACAACTGCCGGATACTTCGGCAACGGCTTATACTGTTTTGTATCCACTGCGCCATCGAGCAATACATCAAAACTGATTTGCGCCGCATAAATTTCACCATCTATGCCATAATTATCACAAACCTCCGGATGAATCTGACCAAGAACACCCGCACGCTTTCCGCCAATCATCAGCACTGCACTCCGCCCCGGATGGAAGGTCGGGTCATCCGTCAGCGGAACGAAACGGCACTTGGTAACATTTAAGCCCTCCAGCAATGCCTCTACGATTCCCTTTAAGTCAAAGAAATCACAGCCGCCATACATTCCCAGGGTAACCTCCTGTTCCTCCTTCGGCAGCAGCTCATTCTCAACCGGCAGATAGATTTTTGCCAGTTCAAACAATCTCGCCTGCGGTGCCTTAAAGTTGGCATTGCGTGCCAATGTTTCCATCATAGAAGCCAGTGAAGTTGTACGCATAACCGAGTTTTCAACCCCCAGAGGGTTGGAGATTTTTACCACATTGCGCAGCGCACTGTCCTGTGCAATATTTAATTTATCGAAGATATTTGGATTGGTAAAACTGTAGGTAATAATTTCATACATACCGCAGGCAGTCAGTATATCCTTTACTTTATCCTCTGCCGTCTGTGAGCGTGTTTTCACAGCAGAAACCGTTTCGCTACGCATCAAAGTAGAAGGAATTTTATCATAACCGTAAATACGAACAACCTCCTCCGCAACATCGGCGAAGCCCTCAACGTCCGCACGGAAGGAAGGCACAATAACGTTACTTCCGTCGTAAGCAAAACCGAGTGCATACAGACTGTTCAGCATGGAATCCTTATCAATATCACAGCCTAAGAATCGGTTAATTTCATCAGCATCAAACGGAATCTTTCTTTGCTCTGTCTCTGCATGGTTCACATCAATCATTCCGTCAACCACCTCGCCGCAGCCAAGTTCCTCCACCAATTCACATGCACGCAGCAATGCCGGGACGGTGTTGTTTGGATCAAGTCCCTTTTCATATCTGGCAGAACTTTCCGTTCTAAGTCCCAGCTTTTGAGCGGTTTTTCGCACACTTGTACCAAAAAAGTTTGCCGACTCAAACAAAATGGCGTGAGTATCCTCTTTTACTTCAGAATTTTCTCCGCCCATAACACCGGCCACCGCAACCGGCTTTTTCCCATCGCAAATTACCAGCATACTGCTGTCAAGCTTGCGCTCTTCTCCGTCCAGCGTCACCATTTTTTCATCATCTTCCGCACGGCGTACATTAATCCGGGCATCCTCTAAAAAGTTCAGGTCGAAAGCATGCATCGGCTGACCATACTCCAGTTGAACATAGTTTGTGATATCAACAATGTTATTAATCGGGCGCATACCACACGCCTTCAGCCGGTCTGCCATCCATTTCGGCGACGGTCCGATTTTTACGTTCTTTATCACTTTAGCACTGTAGCGTTTACAGATTTCCGTATCCTCAACATGAATGGATACATAATCGTTGACATCGCCGCCGCAGCCTTTAACCTCAGGCTCCTTCACCGAAAACGGGCGGCCAAAGGTAACTGCTGTCTCTCTCGCAAGGCCAATAACGCTCAAACAATCCGGACGGTTAGAAGTGATCTCAAACTCTACCACATTTTCATTCAGTCCGAATACCTCTCGGATATCCTTTCCCAACGGTAAATCGCCGTTCAAAATCAAAATGCCGTATTCCGCATCGGGAAAATCCTCCTTTGTCATGCCAATTTCTTCATAAGAGCACATCATTCCATTAGAAGGAAGTCCGCGCAGCTTGCCCTTTTTTATTTTCTTGCCGCCCGGTAATATTGCACCGTCTAATGCCACCGGAACCACCTGTCCCGGCTTTACATTGTCTGCCCCTGTAATAATTTGGATGGTTTCACTCCCGGTATCCACCTGACAAACGCGCAGTTTGTCGGCATCCGGATGCGGCTCAACGGACAAAATTTTTGCCGTAACCACATTTTGCACTTCATCGCCAATATTTTCCACACCCTCTACCTTAGAGCCTGTCATGGTAAGCGCATGGTTGTACTGCTCCGGCGTGATACCGGTCATATCTGTATAATCACTGAGCCAACTCATTGGAATTTTCATTCTATTTCAATCCTTTCTGTCAACGTTATCAATTAAAACTGCTTTAAGAAACGCAAATCGTTATCATAGAACAAACGCAAATCATCTATATTCATCCGGCGCATAACAATACGTTCCAGACCTAAACCGAATGCAAAACCGCTGTATACCTTCGGATCAATGCCGCAGCGCTCCAGCACCTTCGGATGAACCATGCCTGCCCCTAAAATTTCGATAAATCCCTCTCCCTTGCACACACGGCAGCCCTTGCCGCCGCAGACAAAACAGGAGACGTCAACCTCCGCACTCGGCTCAGTAAACGGAAAATGGTGCGGGCGAAGCCTAATTTTTGCTTCCTGTCCGTATAGAGTCTTCAGAAAGGTTTCAAGCGTACCTTTTAAGTCTGCCATAGTAATTCCTTTGTCAACCACCAGTCCTTCAATCTGATGAAACACCGGTGAATGTGTTGCATCAACTGCATCACTTCGGTACACGCGTCCCGGCGCAATAATGCGAATCGGCGGTTTTTGCTGCTCCATTACGCGCACCTGCACCGGCGAAGTTTGAGAACGGAGCACCACACTGTCGGAAATATAGAACGAATCCTGCGTATCACGTGCCGGATGATCCTTTGGGATATTCAGCGCCTCAAAGTTGTAATAGTCCAATTCAACTTCCGGTCCTTCCGCAATAGAAAAGCCCATGCCCAGAAAAATTTCCTTTACTTCATCCAAAACAGAGGTTAGCGGATGCCTCTTGCCCAATTCCGGTTTTTTACCTGCCATAGTCACATCAAGTGACTCCGCCTGCATTTTTGCCTGACGTTCCTGAGCAAGCACTGCCGTCTTCTTATTTTCAATCATTTCCTCAATATGGGAACGCACCTCATTGGCAATCTGCCCGATTGCCGGACGCTCCTCCGGTGAAAGCTTACCCATGCCTCTCAGCACAGCCGTAAGTTCTCCCTTTTTACCGAGAAAGCGAACGCGCGCATCTTCAAGCACCGATGCGGACTTTGCTGACTCTAAAGCTTTTTTTGCCTCCTCCTGAATTTTCAGAAGCTGTTCCTTCATAATATTATACATCCTTTCTTCAAGGCGCTTTCAAAGCACCCTTACAAAATATTTTACAATAAAAAAAGCCGTCCGTCCCGCAAGGGACGAACGACAAACTGCCATCCGTGGTACCACCCTAATTCTCTGCAGAGCAGAGCACTCAAGAACGGATTACGTCCGTCACCCGTCACAGCCTACACAAAAGCTCTTCAGCCATGCAGCTCCGGAGTGAAATTTCGTACCGCGCTTTAACCGAACCCCCTCTCAGCCGCCGAAGGGTTCTCTCTCATTTAGGTTCTGCGCTCCTACTTTGCTCCATCATTGCTTTGCAGATATTGTATCATACATAACGCCGTTTTTCAAGTAAAAAAGCGAAAAATTTGCAAATCTTTTGATGCGCTATATATATGATATGATTTTTCACAAAAAATAATATAAATTGTTGACAAAAAAGCAAAAAAATTTAATTAATTTACAGATTTTAGTTGACTAAAACGCAATAAGCAGATATAATAATTCTATGCGATTTACACAAAGGAGGAAAATGGAATGGGTAAAAGTATTACAAAATTAATTATCGTAATACTTGTCATTGCACTGGGTGCAACCGTTGCTTTATGCGGTTTCCACATTAACACGATGGGATGGGATATCAGTTATCCGTCCGCTTTGGATGAAAACTACGGAATCCGTCAGGGTCTCGACTTGGTCGGCGGCTCATCTATCACGTATGAAGCACAGGCTGACTCGGTTACAGATGACGAGATGGAATCTGTTAAAAACGTATTGCGTAAACGTCTTGACTCTTTAGGATACAGTGAAGCAACTGTTTCCCGTCAGGGCGAAAAAAAGGTCCGGGTAGAAATCCCGGCAATCCAGGATCCGCAGCAGGCTGTGGAAACTTTGGGTCAGACAGCAAAGCTCAGTTTCCGCGACGCAGACGACAACGTTGTTTTGGAGGGTTCTGATGTCAAAAGCGCTACCGCACGTTACGGTCAAACCGATCAGACGGGCAGCAGCAAACACTTTGTAGAATTAACGCTTAATGATTCCGGCGTGCAGAAATTTGCTGATGCAACCGCTGCGGCAGCGGCGCGCAAAAGCGAAAACAAAAACTACATTGCCATCAAACTGGACGATCAGACAATTAGCCAGCCAAATGTTGACAATGCTATTAATTCCTCGTCTTGTATTATTTCCGGCGGATTTACTGATTCAACGGAAACGAACGAACTGGCAACCTTGATTAATTCAGGTAATTTGCCTTTCTCCATCAAAGACGTAGAACTTCGGAGCGTCGGACCGACCCTCGGTGAGAAAGCACTCTCCACCAGTTTAATGGCAGCAGGTATCGGTATTGCGCTTATATTGATCTTTATGCTTTTGGTTTACCGCCTGCCGGGCCTCATGGCTGACATTGCCTTGGTCGCATATGTTGCAATTGTCACTTTCCTGATGACATGGTTCAGAATCAATCTGAGTCTGCCGGGTATTGCGGGTATTATACTTTCTGTCGGTATGGCAGTCGATGCAAACGTCATTATCTTCGCCAGAATGAAAGAAGAACTTGCCGTTGGCAGAACGATCAAGGCCGCGGTAACAGCAGGTTTTGACCGTGCGTTTATTGCTATTTTAGACTCGAACATCACAACCTTAATTGCCGCTGTTGTGCTTTATTATTTCGGCACAGGCCCGATTCAGGGTTTTGCTATCACCTTGGGAATCGGTACGGTTGTCAGTATGTTCTCCGCTATTGTCATCACAAAGTTCCTGCTCAAACAAATGGTTGGACTTAAAATTAAAAATGCATGGCTGTTCGGCCTCGATACCGGAAAGGAGGCAAAATAATGAACAGACAGTTAAAAATTGTTGAACACGCAAAATATTATTGGGCTGTTTCCATTATTATTATCTTACTCGGCGCAATCTTTTTAATCGCGAACGGTGGATTTGCCGAGGATATTGAATTCGCCGGAGGTCTGAGCATGACGGTTGATATGGGCGAGCAGGCCAAAACTGTTGATTTGGACGAAATTGCTTCTCTGGTAAAAGAAGTTGCCCCTGACGTTGGTGAACCTGTTATTCAGCGTTCGGATGATAATCAGATTGTAATTCAGACTGTTACGGTTGAAAATGATGTGCGCGATGCGATTCAGAATAAAATTTTGGAAAAATATTCGCTCGAGCCGTCTGCAATATTGTCAGCCGACAACATCAGCGCAACGGTCGGAGGCGAATTAAAGGCACAGGCATTGCAAGCCACAGGTATTGCCGCATTACTGATGCTTTTATATATCAGCATCCGTTTTGAGTTTAAAACCGGTGTTGCTGCTATTGTTGCACTGCTTCACGACTGTGCAATCATGCTTTCGTTTTACGCGATCTTCCGTGTGCCGATTAATACAACATTCATTGCTGCCATTTTGACGATTATCGGTTACTCTATCAACAACTCTATTGTTGTATTTGACCGTATTCGCGAAAACTACAAAAAGAGCAGACGTGCGCCATTTAATGAAACGGTTAATAACAGTGTAAAGCAGACCTTGACACGTTCCATTAACACGACCATTACCACATTGTTACCGGTTGTGATGCTTCTCATCTTCGGTGTTTCTTCCATCCGTACTTTTACAATCCCGCTGATTGTAGGTCTTTTGGCAGGAACCTATTCTTCCGTTCTTCTGGCTGCTCCTGTTTGGGCATGGCTGAAGAGATGGCAGGATGGATGGAAAAAACGCAAACGCAGCAAGACTGCATAACGTAACGATACTTTCGGAGAACCTCATTGAAGGTTCTCCTTTTTTATTAGGTTTTGCAAAAAACAAAATAATCCCTCTTTTCAATTTTACAACTCAATAAAAAAATAACGCCGTTGCATCGCTCTTCTTAGAACCCGCAACGGCGTTACCATCTTTTTATCTTCCGGTTTCAGTCACATTCTTTGGAATACCATATTCACCAATCATATAATCAATCCCCGCCTTTTTTGCCTGTGCAAGCTGAAAACGACGTTTAACACGGTACATTTTTCCATCCTTCATAAAATGTGCACCTGTTTGGTGAAAACAAAATGGTATATCTTTCTCCACACATTGTTCCCGCAAGTTTAAAATCCAATCGTAATCACACACCCTGGCATTTACCCCCGATTCTCCGCCTGCTGAAACTTCTTCAATTTCTCCGCTTAAATACTCCGATATATTAATATTTTCCAGCAAAGGCGCAGCGATAATAGACTTATGTTTAATCGGCAATCGTTGAAAAATAGGAAGTCGATAGTCGGCCATCTCCTGATTTTCAACCGTACATCCAACCATAACATTATCGTATCCGCTGCCCCAGTCCTGCGGCACACATTTCTCCAGACGATCAATTCGTTTGGTAAAAAAATAAAACATGCAGTCGCTGCGAAGCCGTATCATTTCCCAGCATTCCTGCCTCCAATCATCCGCATCCTTTAACAAAAAGTCTGATGTAAAACAAGTAAATATAATTTTACCGGACGGGATTTTATAGTTTCCGTCACGCCGCTTCTTTACAGGCAAATTAAAATTTCCGGTTTTACGACAAAAGCTACTGGCAATTTCCGCACCATACATTTCATCCTGCCGATATACATAGCAGTAACGACAGCCCGGGCTGATTTTGGTACAGCCATGCCATGGATTCCAGCCCGTATAAATATCCTTTTCCCTCGCCATACCGTTCCCCCTGTTTTTATTTAATACCCGCCGGATAAACCCAAGGATGAAAAATCGGCAAGACTCTATAAGAATCTTACCGATTTTTGGTGCCGCTGACCGGAATCGAACCGGTACGGATTATTCGTCCGACAGATTTTAAGTCTGTTGTGTCTGCCAGTTCCACCACAGCGACAGTATTCAGTTGTTTTGAACACGGATGATATTATATCACAAAGCAAATCAATTGTCAAGAAATAGTTTAATCTTCCTTGCAGTTTTTCATTAAAAAATATGTTATCTCTATGTAAAACCTATTTCACACAAAATTAATACAATGCTTTTTTCGCAAACGAATGTAACAAAATGCACGAAAAATAATTCTAAAAATTTACATTTTATTCATTGACATTATATCGGTTTAGGTGTATGATATAATTAACAAATAAAGGAGGGTTTCACATGAACACATTTAATATTGTCTTAAGCTCAATCAATGATGTAAAAAATTTCGTCAATATCGTTAATAAATATGATTTTGATGTTGATTTAACTTCCGGAAGATATGTTGTTGACGCAAAGTCTATCATGGGTATTTTCAGCCTTGACTTGAGCAAACCAATTAAAGTAGAGGTTCACGCTACGGATGCTGATGAATTTATTGCAGAACTGAAGCCTTTTATTCAGTAATCCCTCGTGAAAATTATTTTTTGATTATCAACGTGATTTGCAGCCATGCTGCGGATCACGTTTTTTGTATGCAATATTATATGATCTAATCTGCATCTCCACGCGATAATCGTTTTAACAAAAAGGCCGCAACACCACTGATTTAATGAAAAGCGGTGTGCGGTCTCTGTTTATCTGGCTTCATAAAATAACATTCTGCTGATAGAAGTTCCTGTCACTTCATTAAAATTTTATTTTTTTCAAAGATTTTAATTAAAACGCAGCCCAGGATTAAGCCTGCAATGCCTTGCACCGCATTTGCCGGAATGTTTACGGCAGAGGATACAAAACCGTACATAAATCCCTCAAACACATAATATCCAAGTATCATGATAATTTCCGCAATACCTCCCGAGACAATTCTGGAGGGCAGGTTTCCAATTTTTCCTTTCATAAATTGAAAACCGCCGAACGCCGCCAGCGCCATAATACCCTTAATAACAAAAGTCGCAGGCGCATAAATTAAATAACCGGAAAACAGATCCGCAAGAGCCGAACCTACACCGGCCGCCAAAAATCCGTACAATGGCGATAAAAGCCATCCCGAAAGCAGCACGACACAATCGCCGAGATTCAAATATCCCTTTAGCGGCGAAGGTATTTTGATGAGCATGGTTGCTACACAGGCAAGCGCTGCCAACATTGCTGATATCACGATTTTTTGAGTTTTTGTTTTCATATCATCTACCCCTTTACAATGGTTTAAATGTATTGTATAATATATTTGATTATATCACAAGTACCAGAAAAGGAGATTTTTATATAACCAGATGAAATATTCAATTAATCAGCAATCAAAAGAAAGTGCTTACATGCAGCTGTATAAACAACTGCGTACTGACATTATCAATTTAGTTTATAAATATGGAGATAAACTGCCGTCAAAGCGAATACTCGCCGAAGAAACCTCCTCCAGCGTTATTACAGTAAAACACGCGTATGAGATTTTATGCGACGAAGGCTATCTTGAATCAAAGGAACGCAGCGGCTATTATGTGACATATCGCAGATGTGATTTTGCCCCCATTGCGGAAAAGGAATGGAAACACACTTCTGCACACCTTACATACCATCACAGCGACGACGAATTTCCGTTTTCTGTCTTTGCCAAGACCATGCGTAACGTAATTATAAAATACGGCGAGCAAATTTTGATTAAATCTCCGAATCAAGGAAGTCTTGAACTAAGACAGGCCATTTCAGACTATCTGGCACGCGGAAAGGGAATCAGCGTTTCCGCCGACCAAATTATTGTTGGTTCAGGCGCCGAATATCTGTACGGACTTATCGTACAATTTTTGGGTCGTGATAAAATCTATGCGCTTGAAAATCCCTCCTATGAAAAAATACTTTCCGTATACAAAGCAAACGGCGCGGCATGTGATTTACTTGCCTTAGGTAATGATGGCATATTAACCTCCGAGCTAAGCAGAACCCGGGCATCCGTTTTGCACATTACGCCATTTCGAAGCTTTCCAAGCGGCATTACCGCAAGCGCTTCCAAACGAAACGAATACATACACTGGGCAACTGCCAACAACAGAACGATTATTGAGGACGATTTTGACTCAGAGTTTACTGTTTCGAGCAAAAATGAAGATACCGTATTTTCACTGGAGCCCACGCGAAGTGTTATTTACATAAATACCTTTACAAAGACGATTGCTCCATCCATGAGAATCGGATACATGGTTCTCCCGAAAGAATATGTTATTCCCTTTCACAATAAAATGGGGTTTTACTCTTGTACGGTTCCAATATTTGAGCAATATGTACTGGCAGAGTTTATCAATAACGGTGATTTTGAACGACATATCAACCGCGTCAGAAGGAAACGCCGCCAGGCACTAAAAAAGAAATAACTTCATAGCCACGATATAACATTTTTTGAAAATCATCACATGACACTTTTAATTTTCATGCATGTTTTCTTTATTTCGGCACATTCTAAAAAAGAAATAAAAATAAACTCTAAAGGAAACTGTTATGAATTTAAAAATGCCGGATATGTTTTTTATTTTCCCCATTGGCGGAGCAGGTTATAATCTGCTTGAGATACTTTGGCGCGGCTACACTCACTGGAGCATGGCGCTCGCCGGAGGGCTGTGTTTTTGCTGTATATACGCCATCTGCAGCAGCCAAGGAACGCATTTTCTTACAAAATGCGCACTTTGTGCCTTTACAATAACAGGAATAGAATTTGTCTTTGGATGCATCGTCAATTTGCTATTTCATATGGAGGTATGGGACTATTCACATTTGCCTTTGCATTTACTTGGTCAAGTCTGTCTGCCCTATACTGCATTATGGTTTCTCCTCACCATGCCGCTCATACCTTTATGCAAACGTCTGAATGTTCTCATCCGCAAGCTGGAAGCTGCATCATAAAATGAAATTGCCCGAGGGCAGGTCTCCGCGCAAACTAAAAAGCTGTTTCGCATGTGCGAAACAGCTTTATTTGCGTATCAATCATTATAAGCAAAAATCAAAAAAACTCTGCTTACTTATTCAGGAAAAACAATGCAATTGATGTTATCAAGAACAAAATTGCAACAACAGACGTCCATTTTTCCAAAATCGCATCAATCGTTCTGCCCTTATTTTTACCGAAAAACGTATCTGCACCGCCTGCAATGGAGCCGGACAAACCAGCCTCTTTTCCGGACTGAAAGAGAACGATAACAACCAAAACAACTGCAATAATAACATGCAGAATCTGAACTGCCAGTAACATATCAACACCTCCGTAAGAGTCGTATCTATATCAGTAAAAAAACGCCGAATTAAAGAGTATAACCGATACCCGCCGCAATAAAGCGGCAGGGTAATATTGATAAGGTTATACGCAGAAGAAAAATTATTTGGACATACCAAATCTCTTTCTGAACTTCTCAACGCGACCGCCGGTATCAACCAGCTTCTGCTTACCTGTGAAGAACGGATGGCACTTAGAACAAATTTCAACCGTAATATTTTCCTTTGTAGAACCCGTTTCAATCACTTCGCCGCATGCGCATTTGATGGTTGTCTGCTTATAATCAGGATGGATTCCTTCTTTCATCTGTTTCACCTCTTTCAGCACTTTCCAGTATACAACAGGCTAATTATAGCATATAAAATCATTTTTTGCAAGTACTTTTTATGAAATTTGAAGATTTTTTTCCCTAAGTTTCTTGGAAATAAATCTGTCGTAAAACACCAATTTCAAAACCGCTATGAGCGGAACGCCCAAAAACATACCGAAAATTCCTCCAAATTTTCCGCCTATCGTAACACCCGCGATAACCAAAAGCGGACTAATCCCTACCTGCGTGGACATAATCTTCGGACCGATAATCAGATTATCCAAGATCTGAATTCCAACGGCAAACAACACCGTGATAAATGCCGGCCAAAAACCTCCGATAAATAATGCCAAAAGCACACACGGAACGGAACCGATCCACGGTCCGAAATATGGAATCATATTTGTTATAGCGATAATCAGCGCAATGAGAGGCGCTAAGGGTATCTTGAGAGGCACCAATACAATCAGTCCAATGGTAAACATAATGAAGGACTGCAATAGCTTGCTTACAATGAAATTTTGAAAAATTACATTTATCTCCTGTGTTGTCTTAAAAATACTTTCCACTCTTTTCTCCGAAAACAAGGAGTAAGTTAATTTTTTTGCCTGCAATATTAATGCCTCTTTGCTATACAGCAAGTAAACGGAAACAACTACGCCGAAGAAAATGCGCATCACCGCCTGTGCCGAACCGCTGACGGCGGAGGTAACCGCACCGCCGATAAACGAAATATCCATCACACCTGTTAACCAATTATAGAGTGTTTCAAACAGACCTTTTGTATATACCTCAACCGACTCCGTAATTTCCGGATCAAAGGAATTGGTAAAATCCAAAAGCCATATTTCAAAATTAGAGGCATAGCGCGGAATGTTATCAATTAAATCACTTACGCCTTTTCTTATCGTCGGAACAATTGCGACAATAAAAATCGTCAGCAAGCCCAGGAGCAGTAAATATAAAAACGCAATAATAACTGCACGTTTTCCGTGCTTTACAGATGGCGTATCTTTTCTGGAAGCAATCAATTTTTCAAAGAATACCATTGCAGGATTCAGCAAATATGCAAAAGCAAAACCCCAAATGAAATATGCTACACAGTCATAAATTGCCGAAAGAACTCCTTGAAAGGAAATTTCCGTTGCAAAAACCAGTTTGATAATCACTGCCGCAAGAAAAACAATGGGTATTACTCCCAGGTACGGAATTTTAAACTTTTTTAACATAACAGTTCCCCTTTTTCTTCTGTCATTGCTGCGCAGCAAAATATTTTACAACACTTGCATAAATCGCCCACGCAGTCTTCTTCTGATAGTCCTCACTCAGCAGTTTTTGCTCCTCCTCCCGATTAGAAAGAAATCCGCACTCTACCAAAACTGCCGGCACTTTAGCTTTTTTCAGTAAATAGATATCGCCTGTTGCCTGTTTAACTTCGCGATGCATCTCCGGTTCCAAAACACGAATTAACTCCTCTTGAAGCAGCTTTGCCATTTTCTCGCTCTGCTCCCCGTTCGGGGAATAAAATACCTGAGGACCGCTATACTTTGGATCGGTAAATTTATTCATATGAACACTGACAAATAGATCCGCATCGGATTGGTTCATCAGTTTTTCCCGGTTAGACATGTCGGAACGTTTTTTTTGCCGCACCGTCTTCCCGGAATCCTGTATCCCTTCGTCATCCGTTCGTGTCATAATGACCTTCATGCCGCTTTGCTCCAAAAATTCTTGTGTCAGCAGCGCAATTTTAAGATTTAGCTCCTGTTCCTTCGCCCCCGTAGTCCCTACTGCACCGCCATCCGGTTCACCATGACCGGCATCTAAAACAATTACCTTACCGTAGCAAGGAAGTGTAACCTGACGATAACCAAAAACATTTTCGATCCACAAGCCGGCGCAATACACAGAAATAAAAAAAATTGCTGACAGTAGTAAAACATTCCATTTTCTTAAAATTAAAATCATAATGCACCACCTAAACTTATACTACTTTCAGTTTATTCGTTCGGCGGGCACAGTATGATTGAATCAATCTGCTCTGTTGATTTATCAACAGTATATCATACAATTATTAAAAAATCTATACAATATCATGAATCTTTTCTTAATTTTAATATTTACAAAAGTCATTTAAAAATACTTTACAATTCCCGCAATTTATGGTATATTGAATACAAAAATTTTGTAACTGTCACAAACACTAAGGAGGCAAACATATGAACAACCCAAAAGTAACTTTCACTATGGAAAACGGCAGCAAAATGGTTGCCGAACTTTACCCGGAAGTTGCACCAAACACTGTGCGCAACTTTATTTCACTGATAAATAAAGGCTTTTATAACGGTTTAATTTTTCATCGCGTAATCCCCGGTTTCATGATTCAGGGCGGCGACCCCGATGGACGCGGAACGGGCGGTCCCGGTTACTCGATTCGCGGAGAATTTTTAATGAATGGGGTTGTAAACGAATTAAAACACACGCGCGGCGTTCTCTCTATGGCACGTGCACAGCACCCCGATTCTGCCGGTTCTCAATTTTTTATTATGTCAGATCCCGCGCCGCACTTAGATGGGCAATACGCTGCCTTTGGCAAGGTAATTGAAGGTTTGGATACGATTGACGAAATTATTTCCGTTGCAACCGATATGATGGATAAACCTTTAGAAGACCAGAAAATCAGTTCCGTCACCGTTGACACTTTCGGAGTGGATTACCCCGAACCGGAAACAATTTAACCCTTGCAGAATATAATGTACCACAAGGTCGAAAATGGCAAAACAACGTCTGCTGCCATTTCAGTTGGGGGGTGCATTATGAAAAAAAATGATTGTTTTGACTGTTTTCTGCGCAATCTGGAAATAATGGAACAGGAGTTAAACTGTCTCTTCAGACCTCGTCCGCCCTGTCCTCCAAAATGCGGTTGTCCTCCTCCCGATTGCTGCAAAAAGAAAAAGGGCTGCAAGTGCTGATTGCTAAAAGGGGGAATTAACAATTTCTCACCCCGATTTGTGAAAAGCAACAAAAAATATTTAAATATAGCAGATTTTGTTATTGATATTTTCCGTAAGCGGTGGTATAATATAAACACAGTAAGATTTGTCCCTGCGGTGTTCGTGAATTAGCGGTTTTTAATTTACCAACACTTTTAATACGGGAATTCGCACTTCAGGCGCAGCGTATACGCCCCCCATTTATATGGCCAGGGGACATATAAAACGCGTGAGAGAATACCCACCTGCAAATGCAGGTAAAAATTAACCGTATACACGGCACAGCGGGGCTTTCTAACAAAAGAGAACGGTGCAACTAAACAGCTGCACCGTTCTCTTTTCCATAAACTTACGATGAAACCTCTGTTTGTTCTTCCGCATATGGCAGCGAAAACCAAAATTCCGAGCCGCAGCCCGGTTTGCTGTGAATGCCGTACTGTGCCCTATGTGCCTCCAAAACATTTTTAACAATAGAAAGACCAATTCCGCTCCCTCTGCCCGTCCGGCAATGGGTACTGCTTGATTTATAATAACGATCCCAAACCCTTTTTTGCTCTTCCTCCGTCAGACCTACTCCTGTGTCACGCACCGAAAAGGCAACACAGCCTTCCTGCCGTTTCACGGTCACGGACACTGACTTATCCTCTCCTGTATAATTTATCGCATTGCTTATAAGATTATAGATTGCCTGTTCCATTCTCTGTTCATCCGCGTATATAAAACAATCGTTTTCCAGTTCCGACGTGAAGCAATATCCCTCCAATTCTGCAAGAACATGAAATCCATGCAAAATATTGGCAACGGTTTCCGATAAATTAAAGCAGCTGTAGGAAAGTTCTGCCGTCCCTGCCTCCAGCTTAGATAAGTCCAGTAAATCGCTGACCAAAAGACTGAGACGATCCGTCTCATCAATAATAACTCCTGTATGCTGCTGTCTTTTCTGCGGATTGTCACCCGAAATATCACGTATCATTTCCGCATAAGATTTAATAATAGTCAATGGCGTACGCAAATCATGCGAAACATTTGCAATTAAGTCGCGGCGGAGCGTGTCTGTTTTAGATAATTCCTTTGTCATATCATTCAGTGAGGAGGCAAGCTGATCAATTTCTGTATAGCCGCCTTCATCAAACACAACCTGATAATTTCCGGTTGCCAACTCAGCAGCAGACATACTCAGTCTTGTCAGAGGTCTTGAAAACTTTTTTGCCATGAAATACGACAGGATAAAAGCCGCAGTCAAAGCAAGCACCGTAACAATCAGCAATTGATTTTGCAGTACCTGCTGCGCCGCACCAACCGGTGCAAGCGGTGAACTTACATAAAGGTATACACATTCTTCTCCGTCCCGCTCCAGCTCTGCGCCAAAAACCACGGTGTGAATCCCTTTGTTAAAATCTGTCCGGTACGTTATCTTTTTGTTCTCACTTTGCTGCATTTCTTTGATAAACACACGAAAATCTCTCGGACTGGCCATCGGCACTCCCAGTCCAATAAACGTATCATCACTGATAATGGGATATCCGCTTTCATCAATCAGTTGCGCGACAATCCCGTTTTTAAAGGCAATGTTATGAATATATTCGTCAAAATCCTCTTTTCCATACTCTGTCACCAATGTATTTCCTATTTTCACAATCTGATGCATTTTCATATTCTCATAAAAGGTATTTAGGAGAATAATCTCAAACAGCCATAAAATCAGCATAATAATTAACGCAAAGCTGCCAAAATAGATCCATAATTTAAATTTAAGGCTTTTCGCATCTAAAAATTTTTTTAAACGATTCATCATTTTCCCTCCGATGCCTTACGCTGCCTCAAACTTATACCCCAGTCCGCGCAGAGTCACAATATAATCGCGATAAGGTCCCAAGTTGCTGCGAAGCATTTTAATATGTGTATCTACCGTTCGGTCATCTCCAAAAAAATCGTATCCCCATACCTCCGACAACAGCTTATCGCGTGTCAGCGCAATGCTTTTGTTCTTCACCATATAAAACAAAAGATCGTATTCCTTCGGCGTCATTTCTGCTTTTTTCCCGTCTACAAACACATTGCGCCCTGCCATATCTATCTCAAGTCCCCCGAACTTATAAACTTCTGATGTTTCCGAATGTACAGCATTGCGCTTGATAATCACATTCAGCCGCGCCATAACTTCCTTGGGTGAAAATGGCTTTACCACATAATCGTCAATTCCAAGTTCAAACCCAAATAGCTTATCATATTCTTCACCGCGCGCTGAAAGCATTAACACCGGTATAGATTTTATTTTTTTAATCTCTTTGCAGGCAGAAAAACCATCCAGCTTCGGCATCATAATATCCATTACCAATGCGTCAAAATTTTGTTCTCTGCACATCTTCACGGCCTCCATACCATCCGCCGCCTCACACACTTCATACCCTTCAAACTCTGCATATTCTCTCAAGACAGCGCGAATCTTCTCTTCATCATCTACAATTAAAATACGATACATATAATACCTCCTTGCTGAACACAATAAAGATTTTATCAAACCATCAAAAACAAAAGTCTAATATTTATAAATTATAGTTATTGTACCATAAAATTGTGAACATTTGGTGAAAATTTGAGAAATTTTAAGAAAGATATTGCTGCACATGAAAAAGATACAAAAGTGTATAAATTCTGAAAGCAAATAAGATACGGAATCATTCCAAAAATTTTATTATTGTTAGGTATTTATTTTTTATTCTCTGCCGATGTATGCCGCGTCCCAGCATTAAAAATACTCCATCAAAAATTTCCGACTTTTGATGGAGTATTTAAAAAAATTATATTTCCGCGTCTCAAATCTTTACGGCTTTGCCGCTTTCCAAAGATCGCTGCACAGCATTGCTGATGACCGTTGACATTAAAAGTTCCTCTGATTCATCGCCTTTTCCCGTTTGCGCCGCCTCTAAAAATTGTTCGCACTGCAAGACATCTGCCCCGTCAAGCTGTACGGTTTTCATTAATGCAGAGCCGTCCTCAAAGTATACGCCGGCGTGCAGTCCACCGTAGTTTGCAGCATAATTCATGATAACCGGGAAATTTTCATATTGCGCTGTTGCCGTAACCTTATTTTCTGTTTTCATTGCCGAAATTGTTTTCACACCGTAACCGAATACCCGCAGCATTTCGCCAATCAAATGATGTGAATAAAAATGCATTCCGCCGTACGGGCTGTCAACATATAGCGGAAATGAAAAATAGGCAGATGAAACAGGCGCCGATTCCGCTATTACTTGCTTCATTTCCGTTAGTTCCCGAGCATATTTTACATAGCTTCCGCCACAGAGAACAGAACCGCTCTTCTCTGCCGCAGATATCATCTTTTTTGCATCTTCCGTTGTGCAGGCGAAAGGCTTATCCACAAAGACCGGAAGTCCCGCCTCAATATAAGGCATTGCACAGGCTAAATGACGATTGCCGTCACGCTGTAGCACAAAAACGGCGTCTGCTTCTCCCAAAAGTTCTTCCGGTTTCTCTATTATACGGGAAATATGCTGCGAAGCTGCCAACGCCTTTGCTTCCTCCGGGTTATCACCATAAAGCCCTGTCAATTCTATATCATATTTACCGCTGTTCAAGATTTTACAAATTCCCAGCGCGTGACCGCTCCTGTCGCCGCCATCCGCGCCAAGTATGCCAATTTTCAGCATAAGTATCCCTCCTTTAAGCTTGTATATACTTTAAAATGATTTCTGTGACATGCTCACATCGTTTGTCCATTTCCTCTTTCCCGCTGAAATCCGCTCCCATAATGTGACTCATGGTATAGATATTGGAAAAGTAGGAAAAGCAGAACATATTAATGGAAAGTACCATTTCCTCTATCTCCAAATCCTTTCGGAAAATGCCTTGTTCCATTCCTTTCCGGAGCATGGTTCGGAGCAGTTCAATCGAAATCTGCTTTGCAGAAATTGCATCGGACTGCTTCATATACTTTGCTTCATTCAAATTTTCCCATAAAATCATTTTTACAAAGCTGGGATTTTCGGACAAAAATTTAAAATCATGCCGAATAATCCGTTTTACGGCACAAACGGGGTCTGTTTCCTCAGAAAGCAACTTTTCTTCGCTCTGCGCCAAACGCTGATACACCGTATTAAGCACAGCAATATAAAGCTGCTCCTTACTTCCGTAATAAGCGTAAAGCATGCGCTTGTTCACACCCGCCTGCTCTGTAATTTCATCAACACGCGCACCGTAAAATCCTTTTTCGGCAAAAGCCTCTTCTGCCGACACTAAGATTTTTTGCTTTGTAATATCTGATTTTTTCATATCTTGCTCCTTAACTTCGCTTCAATTTCTTTTGCGGTTTTTGTTGCCGCAATGCCGCCGAGAGCTGTTTCCCTTAAAGCCTCATTCATCATACAGCCCACACTTTGCATAGCGCCGATTACCTCGTCCGCGCCAATTGCGCTTCGGATTCCCGCTAGGGCAAGCTCCGCAGAATTCAGCGCAATCACTGCACCGGAGGCATTTCGTTTCACACAAGGCACCTCAACCAAACCGGCAACAGGGTCACAGACCAATCCCATTACAGCTTTTAACGCTATTGCACAGGCATCCGCACACATAATCGGGCTGCCCCCCATCAGCTCGGTGACGGCAGAGGCTGCCATAGCGCCTGCACTGCCGCACTCTGCCGCACAGCCTCCCTGAGCACCGGAAAGGTTTGCATTCCGTGCAATAACCATTCCCACTGCACCGGCATTGAGTAACCCCATTACCAGACATTCGTCAGAAATATTTTTAGTTTCGCCGAGAGCCAGCAACACTCCCGGCAAAATACCGCACGAACCTGCCGTCGGTGCCGCCACGATACGCCCCATGCAAGCGTTATGCTCCGCAATCGCCAAGGCATACACCGCAGCGCGATGAGCCGTCTCTCCCAAAAGTCCTGGCGAATGTGATGCCAGCTTACCCGCCATACCTCCTGTCAAACCGCTCGCCGAATGTTCCTCCTTCATTCCGTTTTCGGCACTTCGCCGCATAACCTGCAGGTTTTCCTTCATTCTTTCTAAAATCTTTTTCTCTGTGGTTTTCATAGACTCTGCCTGCATAGACAGTACCAGTTCCGACAATGTAAGGCAGTTTCTTTCGGCCTCGCTGACTAATTGCTCTAATGAACTTATTTCTTCTGACATCGTTTACACCCCCAGCGGCGGTATTGTGATTACCTTGCGAATATTTTCAACCGTGCGCAACTCATTCTGCAGCAAGTCGTTTACGCCTTGATCGGTTTCAATCACCATAACCGCATCCTTCCCTTCATCCTTTCGAAACACCCGCATAAAGGCAATATTGATTCCGTGACGCGCAAAAACGGAAGTAATCTCCGCAATGACACCCGCCCGATCATTATTAAAAATAACCGTCGTATCATATTCTGCGGTAAAATGCACCTCTCCGCCGTTAATCTCCACAACATTTACCACACCGGCACCGACAGAACGAACCACCACGCATATTTTTTCGCCGTTTTTTGACTCCAATACGATTCGCACTGTGTTTGGATGCCCTGCGTCCTCCTCCGAAATGTGAAACGAAAATTCAAGTCCGCGTTCCTTTGCATGAAAAAAGCTATTCCGAATCCGTTCATCATCCAAGGAAAAGCCTAAAATGCCGCCGACAATTGCTCTATCCGCGCCGTGCCCCGCATAGGTCTTGGCAAAAGAACCATATAGAGTGATTTCTGCCCGTACAGGCTCTGTTCCAAGCAAATGTCTGGCAACCAAACCGGCACGCGATGCGCCGGCTGTGTGAGAGCTGGAAGGACCGATCATAACCGGACCGATAATGTCAAATACATTCATGTTTTTTTAAGAACTCCCTTACAAATTCATCATCGACCAAATGAGGATACATACGGTAAATTCGGTCTATCTCCTCAGATTGGCCTGCTGAGAGCACCTCATCGGGATTTAAGCACCAAATCCCCTTCAAAAGTCCCTGCCGATGTAATATCTCATGAATCCCGGGGATGCAGCCGGCAAAATTGTGTGCCGCATCAAATACCACTGCATTGGCATCTGTAATCTCCGCCGCCAAAGTGAGCAGTTCAGGAGTGGCTTTTCTGTCCTTTATCTGTTCAAACAGTTTCGCAACTTTATGCGTCCAAACGCACCAGTGTCCCAGAAGGCCACCCGAAAAATGTTTGGTCACAACCTCTCCGTTTTCTTTTGTAAAACGATATTCTGTCAGTAAGTCTACCAAAATATTATCGTCATTACCTGTGTACAGCGTAATTTCGTTGCAGCGCGAGGAAAAAGCACACGCCCGCACCACATCCAAAGTCAGGTAGCGGCTAAATGGTGCACACTTAATCGCGACGACATTCGGAATCTCGCATATTTGTTCCCAATAGCTGTAAGAGAACGCTCTGCCTCCAACTGATGGCTGAAGGTAAAATCCGATAACCGGCATTTCTTTTGCAACCGCCTTCGTGCGTTCAACAAGATAGCTTTCATCGAAATCGGACAAGCCGCCGGGACTAAGCAATACAGCATCATAACCATATGTTTTTGCAAGCGCCGCTTCACTGACCGCCTGCTCAGTCTTACCGCAAACCCCCGCTACCTTCACAATCGTCTTTCCCGTTTCTTTCTCAAAGCACTTAATCTCATCTGAAACTGTTTTTAATACTGTTTCAAACAGATTGACTTTCGGATCGCGAATTTCAAACTGTGTGCTGTGTACAGCCGTTGCAATACCGCCTGCACCTGCCTCCAGGTAATATCGAGTCAACAGACGCTGACGCGCCTCGTCAAATCTGCGGTTCTCATCCAATGCCAATGGTGTTGCAGGAATCACAGTTCCCTCTTTCAAAATATGTAAGGCATTTCTTTCCATATACTCATCTCCTACATTATACTATTTTTTATTTTTCTTGTAAAGGTTTAATAGCTGCCCTTGCGTTCCTCAAAATGAGTGGGCTTACCAAGTGCACGGCCGCCGTCCAAAATCCATTCTGCCTGCCAGCGGATTAAAGTACGGATGCTTACAGCAGGATATCCGAAAACTTCCATTGCTTCCGCAGAATCATTTAAGTATGCATCATTGCCCGGTTCACCTTCAAAAACAGGTTCTTTACCCAAAATTTCACCGAGCATTTTTGCTGCCTTCTGAATAGAAACAGTTTCAGGGCCTGTTACATTCATTATCTTTGCAGGCGATGAGGCATGAAGCAATCCGCGGATAGCAATTTCATTTGCACTGCCCTGCCAGATACAGTTCAGCACCGGTGTTGCAATACTGATCGGCTCTCCTTTCATAATTTTGTCTGCCATATCATATAAAACACCGTAGCGTAAATCGACCGCAAAATTCAAACGGTAGATAAAAATATTGGTACCATAATGATTTGCTCCATACTCAAAAGCGCGTTCTCTTGCCAGACAGCTCATCGTGTATTCGCCCACAGGACCTGTTTTATCCTGTTCGCTGCATCCTCCGCTTGAGAGCGGCACAATCGGGTAAATATTTCCCGAAGAAAACACTACCATATTAGAACGCTGAAATTTTTCCACTACAAATGCCGGAAGAGTCGCGTTCATCGCCCAAGTTTGCCATTCCGAGCCATCGGTGCCAAATTTTCTGCCTGCCATATAAATAATATTTTCAACTTCGGGCAGTTCTCTCAACTGTGCGGTATTGAGCAAATCACAGCTAATGGTTTCCACATTGTTTTTATGCAAAAGCTCTGTTGCAATCGGGTCGGTAAATCTTGAAACCGCAATGACACGCTTGTCTATTCCCGCTTTTTCTATTGCGTTTTTGGCCAAAATACACAGCGTAGGTCCCATTTTTCCACCGGCGCCCAGCACCATAATGTCGCCCTTGATTTTTCGCATATCCTCAATTAAGGCTTGCGATGGGGTTGTTAACAGCTGATCTAATTTTTCCTCAGTCCACATAATTTTTACCTCCATTAATTTTACTTTCTGTCTGTAACAACATTTCTATATATCTCTCCTTACTCATTTTCGGACAAAACTCTTTTTTGATTTGTTTCGCTTTTTCGGCGTTGTTTTCCAAAAGTGAAAGCACTGTAAATGCCAATATTTTTGCCGGTAAAACATACGCAGTGTTCGGATCTGCAACACAAAAATCTTCTCCGTGCAGCGTTCCCGAAAATCCACCGATTGTCGGCTGAATGCAAGGGATCAGATGACTTAAATCTCCCATATCCGTTGAACCAACCATATCAATTCCCGAAAAAATCTGTTCCTGTGGGATAAGCTGCGCCGCACTCTCACGAAATACCTCGCCTAAAGTTTTATCTTGCTCAAGAGGAAGATATCCCGCTGATGTATTAATATCAACACCGGCGCCCACCATCTGCGCAGCGCCCAAAAGTGCGCGATCCGTATCTGCTGCTGCCGACAAAATTGCCGGCATAGATGCCCCCCGTACATAACTGTCCATACATACTTCAGCCGGAACAACATTCACAGCGTCGCCGCCCTTAGTAATAATCGGATGAATCCTTATCTTATCCTTTTCCCGGAAATGTTCTCGATTGGCGTGAATCCCCAAAATAGCAAGTGCCGCAGCATTTAAGGCATTTATGCCGTCAAAAGGCTCACTCGCGTGTGCGGCACGGCCGTGAAAGGTAATCTCTTTTTCCACAAAGCCGAGGCTGCCGCCGTGAACAAACACACACGGCTGCGGCGAATTTGGCTGTGCATGCACCATCATTGCAATATCCACATTGTCAAATGCACCTTCATAAACAAGCTGCTGTTTGCCACCGAAAAAACGAATTTTTCCATTCTTGCGTAAGATGCGGCGATCCTGCAAATCTATATATTCCTCTGCCGGAACAGCAAAGAAGGAAACCGTACCATCCACCGCATCAAGAGCACCGCTTGCCAACAATCCGCGAGCTGCGCCCATCATGGCCGCAAGCTGTGCGTTATGACCGCAGGCATGAGCCGCTCCCGTCTTTTTGTCTGCTTCCGGGTATCCTCCGCAAATGACCGCATCCATCTCTCCGATAATACAAATATGTACACCGTTCCCGGTTCCTATCCTGCCGCGCACACCGGTCAGTGCCATTCCGCTTTCATACGGAATGGAAAGCCGTTCAAACTCTTTACATACCCTTTGATTCGTCTTAAATTCTTTGTAGCCAAGTTCGGGCGTTTTCTTAATATCTTCGGCAAAACATATAATCTCGTCTGCCTGTTTGTCAATAGCATCTGCCGCTCGCCTCATCGCATCAGATAAATTCATATGTCTCCCTCCTTTTTAAGTAACTGGTTAGTTACTTAAATTTTAACAGAGCTAAACTTTATTGTCAAGCTATTTATGCAATATTTTTAAATAATTATTTTGCGTACAATAAAAAAACCTTGCAGCACACCAAGGCCGGCCGCAAGATTTCGGTCAAATCAAAAATTTTATATATTATTGTACTGAAGGAGTGCAATTTTTGCATTTTGCGCAATCCGGCTGTCATTAGAGGCAAGCCTACTGCAAGAATTTTACGTCCAAAAAGACACCATCTCTTTCACTGCGCCATATTTGCTCTGCTTTCTGTCATTGTTGTGCAAAAATACTTCCGAAGGGTTACATATACCTCATTAATAATCTGTAAATTCCCTTAAAGTATCACCCTTAATCTTTCATTCTCTTCTAATCAGTCCTGTTGTTGATACTGTGTAGGTGTTACCCCCTCATATTTTTTAAACACTCTGTTAAAAGTTCTAATGTTGGCATAGCCCACTTGCTGCGAGATGTCTGCCATCGTCTGATGACCGCTTCTGATTAACTCCTTCGCCTCCACCAACCGCAGTTTGTGAATGAAATCAATTAACGATTCGCCAAATGTACTCTTAAAGCGTTTAGACAGATAATATGGCGAAATATCAAAATATTCGCTTAAAAAGGCAACGTTTAAATCCTCATTGCGGTAATTTTGATAAATATAATCCAAAATATTTTCCAGCGAATTTCTATCTTCTGTTTCATTGCCCACACAACAAAATTCAATACGGGAAAACAACCATTCACGCATCTGCTGCAAGGTGAGATTGTCCTCTAAAATATAAGCCATGCTTTGTTCCTCAGGTTTTGACACTTTAAACAACGTGAAAGCAATATCCATAAACAAGCATCTTGCGTAAGTCTGATCTGAATTGTCTTTTTGCTCCAGGAAGCGAAATACATCATCAACAATCATTTCAGCCGCATTCCGGTCTCCTGTGCGGATACAATGCAAAAGCTTTTGCTCTGTCTCTAAATCATAATAATATTTGCTCTCCGATCCACCGGATTGCTTTTCACTTTCAGACGGATAGTAATTCATTTCTTTGAATTTTTGAATACTCAAAGCTTGCAGCGCCTCTTTATAAGCTTCCGGAAGATCCTGTACGGTAACATGCGTCTTGGAAAGCGCAAACCTCAATTCCAGCTGATACTCCCTGTTTAATACGGAAGCCCCCAAATCCGCCAGCTGCAGCAAAGTTTGCAAATTGTTTTCATAGGATAAATCTGTGTTAATGATACACACAAAATGGTTTTCAATATTAATTACGTAAGATTTTGTATTTTCATTATTATAAAGTTCCTCATAGACGTTAGTAATCATAAAACACAACTCATGGAAACGCTTTTGCAAACTTTCGTGACTTGCTTCTGCGTAACCTTCTAAATCTTTTACAGCAATGATCAATACCAAAAACGCTCGTTTATTAAAAATAATGCCGCTGCTCTCCAAAGACTCCCATTGATAATGGCGCGGAAAAGTCCCTTTTACTAAATGCAGCAAATAGTTTTGCTTCATCACCTTTTGTTGCTTGCTCTCCTTTAATTGGCTCCGTTTTACATACTGCTTAATCTCCGCAAACTCATCCTCTGCACTTTTATCACCCATCGTTGTTAAAATTTCCATAACCGGCCTATAATTTCTTTTAACAACAATAAATACCAAAAGCAGAGAAAAAATAATGCAAATGCAAGTAGAAATTAAAAATAATCTTCGCATGGAAAGAACCTGCAGCAGTAAATTATTCTTGCCGGTAACCAAAACAATATTTAACACCGATGTATCAAAATCAATATGTCTAGATAAGACTGCACTGTCATCCGGGAGTGTTTTCAACAAATCATGTAAGGTGCGAGGTGCATCGGGATGGCTGCTGCTGTCCAAAAGAAGTTCGTCATTTGCATTAAAAATATAAATTGATGCCGACTTTACCCAGTCCACCTCTTCAATTTTTTGAAAAAACATAGATTTTTCCGTCATTGCACAAAAAACAGCCCTATAGCCATATTGCCTGATATTACGCGGCATAATCGCGCAATATTCCACAAATGTTTTTCTGTTTTTCAGGCTGTCTATTTCATTGAAGAAAAAACCGGTGCTTTGTAGCTGAAGCGTATCCTTCCACGCCTCAAAAGCAGCATCATCGCCTCCGAAATAAGCGTCAAAATAATTTCTGCTTTCCACAGCGCCGGTTGGTGACAAAACCATTTCTGTTTCCGGTATATATAAAAAGAAAGTCGTGTCCTCATTACGATAAACCGCCGCACGTTCAATATAAGATAAAAAACTAAGCGCATCTTTGTTTTTTAAGTATTCAGACGGATCTGTAATTCTCAGCACAGGCAATAATTTCTCATGACTCGTCACATCAGCATATACCCGGCGCATATCAGTCATAACTTCCTTAATGTGATTGGTCGTAAAGTCTGAAATATAATTATTAAATGCATCATTTTGTCTTCGGAAATTATTAAAATAAATGGAATAACTCATTAACGAGATAACAATGGGAAGCATAACAACAGAAAGGTATGACAAGAGCCATACCGTAAGCACCTTAGAATTTTTAATACGAAACATTGTTATGCCCCCTACCTATTTTTAAAGACATCAGTCTTTAATTTCCACGAAAAATTTTTCTTTGGTTGCCCCAATCGCCTCGGAACACAAAAGCAGATATGCTCCCATACCATGCAGGTCATTTGTCGAGGTCTCCCTTTGTATGTAATATTCATAAGAACCAATACCCGTCCCTACGCAAATTTTGCTTAGTAAAAAAGTATTGTCTTTCTGAATCTGCACACAGGAATGAACACCGCGAAGCCCTTTTAGTGCTTGCTGCATAGCCGCCTGCGGCAATAATCCCAAACGGATGCACCGCAAAATTGCACAGGTAAATAACATAGAACAGGACGATTCATGCCAGTTTCCCTGCCGTTCGGGTTTGTCAACCACCTGACACCAAAGCCCGGTGACACCATCTTGATATTTCAATAAAGAAAAAACAACTTCTGCAATAATCTTTTCTGCCCATTTCCTTTCCTCATGTTCTTTAGGCAGCAGCTCTAACATATCAAGGCCACCGATAATAAACCAACCCATGGCTCTTCCCCATACCTCCGGAGCACATCCGGTGTCAGAATTTGCCCATTCTGCTTTTTTAGAGCAATCCCAACCATGTACCAGCAATCCGGATTCCTTTTTAAAACAATGCTGATACATCAATCTCATTTGCCGAAATGCCAGCGTAATCAACTCAGGCTTATTATAACAAATACCGTACTGTACTGCAAGAGGTCCCGCCATATAAAGACCATCAAGCCACATTTGATCATTCATACCGGTCATATGAAAATAGCCGCCCTCTTTGTTCATATCCCAAGCCGGCAGCAAAGCGGTCAGTTTATCCAACAACCGCCTATATCTTTCATCGTGTGTCCGGCGAAGCAGCCCGAATAATAAAATGCCAGGCTGTAAATCGTCCAATGCTCCCGGGTTAAAACAATAAAAATCACCTTCCGGTGTTATCATTGCGTCTACCCACGATTGAATGTACCGAAAATATTCTTCCTTTTGGATAACTTCAGCAACTTTTTCCACACCCGAAAGAAAAACCCCCTGATGATAGTGAAAATGACCCTCCGGCGGCAGCTGTGCCGCCGGAAAACGCCGTAATATAGTATCAATTGCCAACTCAGCCAATTCTGTTACTGTGTATCTCATGTAGCTCTCCCTTATTTCCTATTTGTTATTAAACCGCGCCAAAGCTCCGTTTTCAATTTCCAGCGCACGTGCAAGATTCAGCTTTTCCAGTTCCTTTACGAAATCTTCATACTCTGAAATCGGTCTGATTCCCGAAATAAAGGCCGCCGTATTTTCATCTCTGCACTTTTGCAGTTCGCTGACGATGGTACTCAATTCCGCATTTTCTTCAGTTGTATGACTCATAGCCGGATAAACAGTTTTCTTTGCTTCTTCCGTATTCGTGTGCCATGCAGTTAATGCTGCTTTCTGTGCATCACGCGTATAATATTGCTCCAGATAACGTTCATCCTGTACGAACGGACCGCCGTAGTTGCTCCGCATATACTTGCCCATTGCCTGCCCCATCGTCAGCCCTTCCGGATTGTTCATAATTTCATCCGTATAAATCGGTTCTCCATTCTGTATGGTATAACTGACATTTTCCACCCCGAAGTTATTCAGCATATGTCCTTCCTCGCTGTAGCCATAATCCAGAAATTTACACGCCAGCTCCGGATATTTGCAGGCAGTGGTAACCGCGGCACAGTTCCAACTCGCATATTTGTGACCAATCGGTATAAAGCGGTTCTTTTCACTCTTACTTTTCTCCGGATACGGTACGGCAATCAACTGGTAAGCAGGATCATCCTGTTTGGTTCCCAGCCATTTTCCCATATCACCGCCGCCGCTCGCAATGGTCGCTCCGGATCTTCCGTTCAGCATGTTTGAGTCAAGCAGATTTGTATCTGTCATAGCGTAGTTATTGTCGAGCAAGCCCTCGCTGAACCAGCGATTTAATGTAATTAACGCTTCTTTAAATTCCGGTTCTGCCGGGCCAAACTTCATGGTATCATTGTCTACATAAAAATCATATGCCGAATTTGCCATTGAGAACAAAAGACTTTTATTTACTTTATTAATACTAAGTGGCGCTGCCGCAGATTTTTCATCACGAAACCGTTTTAAAACCGTTTCCCATTCATCCAGAGTCTCCGGAGCCTTCATGCCCAGTTCGTCCAGCCAATCCTTTCTCAAAATAGGACCGGAGGTTAACGTAAGTTTATCGCCGCCGCGCAGATTTGGAAAAACATAATACTCTCCGTCATCGGTTTTTACCAATTTATCTATATCCGGATTTTCTTTTAAATATTTGTTCAGATTTGGTGCATATTTTTCCATCATTGGCGACAAGTCATAAATAATTTTATCGGCAATGGAGCCGGAAGCCCCGCCCAAAGCGCTAAACCACGCATACTCAACAATATCCGCCAGTTCATTTGAAGCTACCATTAAACTGAAACTCTCTGCTTCCTGACCGAGAGCAGGATGAATATATTTTATCTTAACACCTGTTTTTTCCTGTAATTTTTGTGCATAAACCGTATTACCTATATTGCTTGTTGATGAAGACACATTTGTATTCAAACCCATCCAATAAGTCAGCTCCACATCCGTCTCAATTGGATAATGATCCAAATTTCCCACCATGCCGCCTGCCGAATCAGAACCCTTACAACCGGAAAGTGTTAAACATAGCGCACCAATGATTGCCAGCGTTTTTCTTATTTTCATACCAATATCCTCCACTTCATATATAGTTTGTTATAAAATTATTTTTTCTTTATTGATGGTCCTTTACTTTTAAGGAAAGACAATGATACAGCAGTACCGCTGCCTGTGCGCGTGTAGCAGATGATTGCCCCGAATAATTTCCGTTTTCATCACCATGTATTACACCGCTGGACAACAAGCAGCCGATTGCCTCTTTTGCATATTCCGCCACAGTGTCCCAATCCGCTGTTTTTGCAATTTCATCAGAAACCGCAAATTTCTGATGTTTCAGCACCCGATATAAAAGCACTGCCATATCCTGCCGCGTTATCTGCCTCTGCGCGCCGAAACTGCCATCTTCCATGCCTTGAACCAACCCCAGAGCGGACAAGGTTCGCACATACTGATAATACCAGTCCGTTTTCTCTACATCTGTAAACTCCGTAATGTCGGTCGAAACAGGAATTAAGTCGAACGCCGCAACCAACATTTTGGAAAATTCCGCTCTTGTAACACTGCGCTCCGGTTCAAAATGCGTACTGTCCGTCCCTTGCAGCACATTTTTCTCCACTAGCTCGCTTACGGCCTGATATGCCCAATGTTGCTTTGGTAAATCAGAAAATTCTTTGTTGGTGTCATCGCTTATCGGCGGCAGTGTAATCCCAGACTTGCCGCTGCTGTTTTTGCCGGATACCGCCATCGGAGCCGAAGATGAGCTTCCGCGTTTTGCCCTCAGTATAATCTCAATTTCCTTCTGCGCCGAAGAATCTCCTTTTTTCGCCGTAAGAGTCAGCAAAAGCGTGCCTCCGCTTTTTCCGTTTAATATACCGCTGTCAGATAATAGGCTGTTATCGCTGCTTTTCCAAGTCAGCTCCGAACCATAATGCCCTTCAGACGGAAGTTCCAAATCTTCCGAAAGTGCAGAAAGGTTATATTTCCGTTGCAGACTTTGCAATGCATCTTCAACATCTGCTTGCACCGTTTCCTCGTCTGTCCGATTTTCTGCTGCATAAATACTTTTTACCGTCAGCTCAAACGGACGATATATTGTCTCCGCCCCCAACGTCAGCTCGGCTGTCAGTGTCACCTTTTGATCCGTTTCTCCCCGCAAAACGGTTCCATCCGAACGCAAAACAGATGCATCGGAACTGTACCAACGCAGCTTTACGCTTCCGCCGGATATTGTTGGCATAGAAAATGATTTTGTGACAGCATATGGGTTAATCACGGAAAGCAAATCTCTTTCCACATTTGTTTTTGCCTCCAAGAGCTTAGCATTTTGCGTGACCTTTTGCTTCAGGCAAATGTCATCCAGATATGCAAACGATGCTGTTCCGCTGTTCGTTCCCAGATAATAGATACGCCATCCCTGAATCTGTGTGGACCTTGACGAATCCTGATAATAGTTATAATGAATCCCCCAAGGCAAGGACGCCGTCACATTATTCACCTGCATCCTGCCGTTTGCCGTAACACATTCTCCGTCTAAGTAAATATGATACGTTTTGGTCGCAGAATCCATCTGTACGCAAAAATCCATCCATTGTCCGCGTTTCAAAACCGGTTCCTTTGTAAAAGCAGTAACAACACCGCCCTCCGTATACTGACAGCCGATTTTGCCGTCGGGGTAAAAGCCCATACAGATCTGTGAACCGTTTTTCGCAACAACATCAATCCATAAAATATCTGTAAGTCTTTCGTCCAAATACATTCTTCCCGAAAAGGTTAACTCACCGTCATACAGCGCACTGTTTTTGTGCCGGTAAAAGTACCAGGATTCATTCGCAATGTGCGGCGCATTGGCAGCGCGATACAACAATGCGGCCTTATTATTTTCCCCTGTCGGGTCGTCCGCAACACGGTAGGAAAGATACTCCTCCGTCGGCCAAACCGCCTCGCCGGAATAAGTGGGCAGCTCACCCGTCTGAAATTCCTCATAGCTGTGTTCATAAATGGTTTTCCATTCCTCTGCCGCTTTCACTGTTATCACAAAACTTTTTTCCGTTAGTTCCGAACCATAGGATATGCTTGCCGTCAAGGTCACATAGGCATCCTCATCCCCCGGCTGCGGCCGTATGACCAGTCCAATAAATTGATTTTCATCGTCATCCAAAACAGCAAGCCGTGCAGTGTCTGAGCTGCTCCAATTTATTCTTGCACCGCCCGCACCATTTTTCGGTAAAACAAGATGATCCGTTACGTTATTGATTTTCTGCCCTCCCAAAGAATAAAAACTTAAATTATCCTTCGTTTTCTGCAAAACTTCCTCCGCAGATGCAAAAGCCGGAACCAAGAAAGAAAATTGTTTCATTTGTTTACTGCTGTTTTTCTCGATTGTCGCTTTTAGACTTACCTCTGCGTCTTTTGCTCCGATGGACGGATTTACCACTCTGCCGTCAGGGGAAACGACATTCTCATCGCTGCTTTCCCAGGTGATGGACACGCCGCCGTTATAAACAGTTGGCAGCGCCAGATTTCGTTTCACCGCCGTCTCATTATCCAAACTGATGACATTCCACGTCAGCCATTGTGCGGCGTTCCGAACGAGTTCATCATCAGACGGAAGAGCCGGAACCGTTACCGAAAAAACCTTTTTCACTACAGCTGTTTCATTCCGCACAGAAGCCGTTATCACAATTTGTGCATCTCCCTGCTCAAACGCCGGCTGATTTACAATCACGGAGCCATTTTCTACCTTGATAACCTCCGTGTTATCACTGCTCCACACGATATCCGATTGATACAGCGCCCCCTTTTCCGAAACGGAAAAATTATCCGTTACAGCGCCGGTATCTTCCACAGGAAGTTCCAGCTTTGCTGCGTCAAGCTCTGTCATCGTCTGAGGCGAAAGCAAAACCGTAAATGAGTAGGAAAGAGTTTTACTCTCCGCTCCGGCGCTCAAAAGTGCTGTTAACGTCACAGTTTTATTTTCATTTTTTCGGTAAACCTTTCCGTCCGCCGTAATGATTTCCGGTTGATCGGATGTCCATGAAATATTTACGCCGTTTGGAGCGGATGTCGGTAAAATCAAACCATATTTTAAACGGTCGTAATCCTCCGTTGTCAGCTTTTCTTTTTTCAGCCATTGTTCCGCCTCCGCAAGCAACGTATCGTCTGTCTCCTTAGGGAGCAGCGTTACATGAAATGTCTTTTCGGCAGAAGCGGCATTTTTCGTCAGTTTTAAGGTAAGGACAACCTGTTTTGGCTCTTCGCCTGCTTCAGACCGAACCACCGCACCCGTCGCCGGGTCTATCGCCGCATCATCACTCTCCAAAACCGCATTGACTCCCTCCGGTCCCTTTGCCGATATCGGCCGGAGCGGTTTTGTAACAGCTTGTAAATTTTCCTCCGTAAAAATATTCTCCGTATAATAACTGTTTTTCAGTTCCTCCAGCAATTCTTCATCACTGACGCCGCCTTTCGGCATAACCGTAAAATCAAAACTGCAGACTGCTTTTGCATGCTCCGTATAAAGCAACTCTGCATTACGGATAATCTCTGCCGTCAAAGTTGCCTGCTGACGATAGGCACGAGGCGTTATTTTTCCATCTTCAGAAATGGCTTCCGGATTGCTGCTGCTCCACTTTATGGTATACAAATCTCCCGGCTCAGGCTGCGGCAAATTGACATCACCTGACACTTCACCTCCCCGCAAAGTCTCAGTCAATTTCTTTGCCGCCTGCTCCAGCTCTTCTGTATGATTAGTCCATATCTCCAAATCATCCAGATACCATACATTTTCTCCATTGCTTCTCTTTTCAATGTCCCATTCGAATACAGAGATATAAGGGTCATATCCGTTACCGCCGTTGGTAATACCAATCGGCGCCGCATGTCCCTTCACACCGTTTACATAGAGTTCATAAGTTCTGCTGTCCGTGTTGACGACAAACTCCATCGTATTCCATGCCTTTTGCTTCAATTTGCCGATACCTGTCCAACCGGCTAATTCTATTACTTGTCCGCTGGGTCGGATAATACAAGACAACAGCTCATTTCCCCAGCCATCGCTGCCCGCATTGTTTCGCACACGCACGATGAAATTATTCTCCGCATATTCCTGTTTAATTTTGAACTTAACATGCACCTCGCCGCGCGCTTCCACAACCTCGCTGCCTGCTTTCAAGTATGTAAAAGCCCATTCATTTGCGGTTCCCTGACGAACACGCCGTGCACGCAGCACTTGATTTGTCTCCGAAAACGGAACACCGACAGAATTACCAGGATCTTGTTCCAAAGTCCAGTGCAAAGCGGAATTAACGGGTTTGTTGCGCTTATTCCACGTGTTGCCGTCAATAATCGTCTCTCCCAATCCGCTCGGTTCGGACAGACTAAAATTCTGTCTCATATACACTTCTTTTCCGGAAATTTTCGTGTCGGTATCAGGCTCCTCTTCCTTCGCGCTTTCGCTTTTCACAACTAAATTATCCACAAAGAACCTGCCGCTGCTTTGACCCGAATCAATATCAAATTTTATCTTCCCCACACCGCGGTTGGTCTTTAAAAGTGCCGCTGTCCCCTGCCTTGTCAGTTTGCCGCTTGTCAGAACCGCGTCATTTAAATATAAATCATAGCTTCCCGCTGCCGTATCCATCAAAACACCGAGGGTAAACCACGCATTGTCTCGAAATTGCCCCGTCTGCGGTGCAAGCTTCGCCCATCCGGCATTATTGCGCCATGCCTTTTCCGCGGTCAGATACGCGCGCACCAGCGGCGTTGTATTGCTGGTCTGTATCTGAATTTCAAAGGAGGACCAATTGCTCACGTAAAAATCTGCGCTGACATAAATCTTGCCCGTAATTTCCTCCTCTGCCGAATCTGCAAAACTATAAGTTGCCGCTGCATATTCACCGGAAGCTTTTCGTTCCAGCTGCAATGCATGGTTACTGCTCTGCAATGGATCCTCCGCTATCTTTGCTGTCATATTGACCGCGCCGCCTTCTCCAACAACCGTCCATCCGTCCCTGCCGTGCACCGTATCGGAAAGAGGTGCATTTGAAAAATCTTCCTCCTGCACACTTTTCCAAGATAAAAAGGACAAGTCATCAACAGCAGACACAACCGGCACAGCACCGAGAACAAGCAGCATTGCTAAAACAAAACCCAACATTTTTTCTGCTTTACCACGGTATCTATTCAAGTACAATCACCTCTCTCGTACTGTTGTACCTCTGTCGTATCAAGACCTTTTGACCGACTGCCAAATCCTCAATACGTAAAAGCTCTGCCTTTTCACTTGCACCTCCGTACCGCAGCACAGCCGTTCCTCCGGTCAGCACAACAGGAACCTCTACATCCTTTTCGTGTCCCGCCGCCGTATTTCTGTCCAATCTCACGGTTAAATATGGCAGATTGTAATCCGAAATGACCCCATATGACACGCAAATGGACGCATTTACATTGACATTATTTTTATAATTCCATGTCTGAAATGGCTCCTGATTGCTTTGATTGCAGTCAAATATCTTACGATAAATAACCATTACCTTATCATAATCCGAGGTCATTGCCTTTTCTAAAATAACATCATTGGTTTCATACTGAATCACATTGCCCGGCTTTAAATCTGCTCTCGCTTTGCTGTTTGCCGAAATCGTATCCGAAACCAAAACCTGCGTATACTTTTTCCCAACGTATCCCGATATAACCAAATATTCCGTGCCCTCATCATTTAAGCGCACACTGCTTTTATCAATCAGCATAACCGGTGAATTTGTCATGCTGATATAAGTATCAAGACCGGTAGAATCCACATAAATATTTTCATTATTCGTCACTACAACAACCGCACCGGCATATAAGTTATCAATATCATATATTATCACGGTGTGTTCCGAGCGGTTGGCAAAAAAGTCCGCTGCTGTCGCCGCATAAAACTGTTCTTTATAACGTCCGGCATTCGGCACATAAAATACCGGTGTATCCGGCTTTAAGAAATATTTCTGATTTAAAACGCCGCCGGCATATGTCATTTTCTGCTGCGCTGCATCTACGGAAAAAGTACCTCCGCTTGCTGCGCTGTCAGCCAAATACAATGCCTTCATTGCTCCCTGCTCATCCGTCTCATACTTAATCAGCTGTTTTTTGACGGCATAGGTGGTCGCTATCGCCTTCCAAACAGTATCAGCGTCTGCCCTTGATGTTACATATCTCCCGTTTTCCACTCGTCCGAAACGAACCTTATTTCCCTTTTGCAGCGCTATGTTTTCAAAACGGTTTTCCTGTGTCATTACCTGCAATGTCAGCATATCGTCTATCCCATCGGAAAGCTCCGCATCAATCAGATAACCGTACAGCTGTGTTTTACTTTCCTCAGCAGTCTGCGCCATTACAACGTGCCCGCCCAAGTCCAGTGTAAATTCCGCATAGTCCCCCGCGGAAAGCTTTTGCGCCTTTTGGTGCCCTCTTTGAAGCGCGTCCGTATAGCACTCTGCAAGAATATGTTCTTCGCCGTCAATCGTGTAAACCGTTTTGCTGTTTTCCGTGCCAATTTCCTCCAGTGTCCCGCTGATAACCGTTCCGCCAACCTCAATGCGCAGCATGGTATCGTCAAGGCTTTTTGCAACCCACAGTACATCGCCGCCCTGCAGCGCGTCAAACTCTTCCTCCACACTATCACGCACAATGGTTACGTTTGCGGATTTTGGTATCTTAATGCTTCTGCCGTAAATATCGTAAAGCGTGTCATCATTAACTCCCGTCAGAAGGTAGCTTTCATAATCCCATACAATTGCTGTGTTGCCTCCGTCATCCTCCGTAATAATCACACGACCGTTTTCCGGCTGCAAATATTTTGGATTATCCCTTTCTGCAGAGCTCAGTGCACGACCGTTATAAATAATCGTAGAAGGATTGTTCAAATCGGCAGTTTTCAGCACACCATCCTCCCAATATTTGATTTCATATGCGGTTGTACTGCTATCAATCATTTCCGCATCAATGACCGTACTGTCTTGATCCCTGCTTTGCAAATGCAGCACCATTGGCGTCGAATCATCCTCTTCATCCAGTACCCACGCACGCACCTTCAAGCCGAAAAAAGCGGCCGCATCCACGCCGGATTCATACCGTTTGCCGGAAAGTTCAATTTCATTTTCTTTCAGCTTTGTGCCGCTCATACTCGCGCCATAAATCCCGGTAACCACCGCCGAAATGATTTTAACATTCATTTTGCTCAGCAGTGTGTCATCACTTTCTTCTTTTCGTTCGTTCTCTGAACCGATATTGACATCCATCATCAGAGGCACTGTCAAACAATTATAAATCAAAAGCGCCACTTCACCTCTGCTTGCCGCCTCTTCACCGCTTTTTAAGTTTTTCAGCACACCCAGGCTGCTTGCCGTGCTCAGATAGCCGATAGGATAGCCGCCCTGTCTTTCGGCTGCCGCATTATATCCCAAAGCACAAACCATAATTTTAACCGCTTGATTCATCGTAACGGAATCATCCGGTCCGAAACGCCCATTATCATATCCGTTAATCAGACCCATGGCAACCGCAGTCTGTACTGCTCCCGCTCCCCATGAGGAGGCGTCAACGTCCGAAAATGGCATTGGAGGTTCGACACTGCCGAGTGTCTCGCCGATTCCCGTTGCACGCAAAACCAAAGTGACAAATTCCATCCTGGTGACCTGCTTTTCCGTGTGAAAGGAACCGTCCTCATATCCGCGCATAATGTCCAGACCGCAAAGAGCCGAAACAGCAGTATTTATTTTTTCCGTCTGCACCTCTGCCGCACCATATACCGGCGGATTCAGAAAAAGCAAAGCCGCTGCAAAAACTGCAAATAAGCTGTAATTTATTTTCTTCATTTACAAATCCCCTCTACTCAACAATCACTTGAACACTCACCGTAACTTTTAAATCGCCCTCAGCAATCCCGTGCAGTACCGTTTCACCGACACCGGCTGCAACCAGACAATCATTCAGCTCATCATACCGTACAATGCTCTCGTCGTCCGCATACCAGGAAACGCTTGTGTTTGCCGCATCGTCCGGTTCAATGGTATATGGCAGCTTGAACGTTTCGCCCTGTTTCAAACGATAACAGTCATCCTCCAGTACAATTTCCGTCGGCTTCACGCTCTCATAGCTATAAACCCACGCCGTCCACGGCGCCTGCGCCTTGCTAACAGCCGTTCCGTCCGGTTTCAGCAAATCGCAGCTCCAATAACCGTTATACGGCATCCACTGCGGAAGTTTATCGCCCTCACCACGGCTGATGGCTTCCAACGAAATCAACATCATCGGATACCATTCATTTTGAATACTGAAATTAGCGTTGATATAATTCAGGCTGTCACGGAACACGCCGTTTGCATAGTGGCTTTCCATCGCATTATCCGCAACCGTTCTGGCAAGTTCTAAATATTCGTCCCTTTTTGTCAGTTCATAAAGTCTTGCCAATGCATAAGCAACTTTTGGATGCGCACAGGATGTTCCAAAATTCAAATCCATATCATTGCCGTTTTCATCTCCGATGTCGCCCAGCTCCAAAAAGATACAAACATTACGCAGCATCTTATAAATTTCATCCCGTGCATTATAGGTTTTACCCTCATGTTTAATATCACGGCATGTCAGCTCCTCCTCTGTCAGGTTTCCCGACTCGTTGTATGCCGATATCAAAGAAAACAGTAACGTCTGAGTAATCGGATATTGCCCGAAGGAATTTCCTGCTGCGCCGTAATAACCGGTACGATCCCATATATAACCCGAAATATCCGTACCGTCATACAGCATGGACCGCATCATATTTGTTTCCGGTATGTAACCGTAGTAAACCCAGCTGCCAAGCATTTTTGCATCGTGCTGCAGCACCCTGCGACCCTCCGGGGTGTCATATCCCAGTGTTTTTGCAAGATACAATTCCGATTGAGGTGCATACGCCATAATAGCAAAATCTGTTACCATATTTGCCTCGCGAACCATGCTCTTTTGCTCTTCTGTAATGTAGCCTGCTTCCACGAGCGGATCCGCAAACTGGTTATACGCCCGGTCTCCGTAAGTTGTCCATGTATAAACAGACGGCAGGGGCGTTGCGTCCCACCAGTGACCAACCGGCGGCTGCTGCATAATATCCAGCGTACCCGGCGCATTATATGCCGAAGTGAAAACCATGCCGCCCATATGAGTCTCCGGATGGCAAACATTCGCGTAGCGTTCCCACAACCGATACGCCCATGTTTTTGCCTTTTCATCTCCTGTTTTGTCATACATATTGGTCGCCATAAAGATAAAATCATCCGCAGAATACCGAAACGGCAAAGCTGCACTTGCCAAAAGTCCTGTAACAGTATCGTCAAAGCTGTCCAGATTATCCCAAGTTGCGCTGAAATTCGGTTTTGTCGTATATTCCCCATGCCTGTTGTAAATCATCGTTGAAAAGTCAGGAATATGAGACGCCCATGTACTCTTCACAATTTTGGATGCTGCATCTTTATCCAGTTCATAAAACGGATCCATGTATGGATAATGGTCTTTTAACTCATGCGTTAGAATATCGTTGGGCGAATATAAAACCTTGCCGGTTTTCAAATCAAAGCAGGTGTGTCCGCCCCAATATGCCATACCGCTCGGCGAAATGCCAACATCCAGAAAATAATCATAAATCTCCATGACCTTGTTTTTATATTTCATATCCCCCGTCATTTCGGACAAAGTGACCAAGAACCGCATCAAACCGCCTTGATCGGCGAGATTTGACAAAACTGCAGAATCCTCCATACCGCTTGACGGCGGAAATTCCCACTCAAAGGGAAGCCCCGTGCCGACATCAATGCCGTCTGCCAGAAACGGCGTTCCGTGGTAAATATCCTTGCCTGCCTCCAGTACATAATCCGCATAGTCAATCATAATGTTCATGCGCGCTTCATCGGAAATATATGCCTTCTTATTTAAAATTTTAATGTTTTTCTCACCAATAACCGCACCGCCGTTTGTCTGAGCCGTCACTTGAAAAAGTTTCTGATGAAAATCTGAAAGGCTTCCGTTTACCGTAAGCAAACCGCTTTCTGCATCGATACTGATACCGCCTGGCAAAATCTCCCCATTCATAGCCTTCAGACCAAAAGTAAGCTTCACGCCCGGCAGCGTGTATCCAAGCTCATCCTTGCAGACCGCCCGATATTGCCAGGTTTTCTGCTCCAGCTCGCCTGAAACCTGCGCCGAACCGTATATCTCCACCGCAGAAGCGGATGCCGGCTTTAACTGCACTTGCATGCTTTGCGTAATGCCGGTGTTTTCCTGCAATTCGGCAATAATGGTAATGTCCTGCGTGTTTGCCGATGAATCCACCACCAATGCAATTTCATTTTCCTCCAGCTGACTTCCGCTTGCGTCCGCCCTCTCCAAGCGTACGCCGCCGATTACAGCCGGCACGGTGTAAAACCGCACCGCCGACTGCACACTAAGCCCCAGCTCATCCTTTACTCTGGCAGTGTATACATATCTTGCACTTCCGTTTTGCGGAATACTTACCGCACTCTCGCCTCCTATGGTGATGCTGTTCGGTGTTTGCTCCGCAGAAAGAATCAGATTATCCAAGTAATAACCGGGGGAATATGCGCTATAAGACAAGAAGGTATTAATCTTTGCCGCACTTCCGATAAAACTCGACTGATACAGCACACGAACCTGATTCACGTAAACAGAAGCAGTCGCCGCATTTAAATCCGCCCGAACCGATATGTTGTACCAAAAATTCGGAAGATAATTTTTTACCAGCACCTCATAGGTTTTCTCTCCGGTCCAATAAATGATATCGCCATTCATTGTTTCGATGCGAATCACTATGCCGTCGCTGCCGGAAAGCTCTAAAATAACGTTTCCGCTGACCGTAGTTTCCTTTTGCATAAAGGCTAACCCTGCTGTAACAGACAGTCCCGATATTTCCTCAAATGATTTTGACACTTTAGTGTATACGCCGTCTGTATCATTAGAGAGACTCAGCACCTTATTGCCGCCCAATTCCTCCGCACAGACAGATCCGCTGCCGTTTTCGCAAAGTAAGCCCTTCGGCGTTTCGCCAAGCTCTGCCGAAGAAAAATCTTCCTTTAAATAGACATTCGCCTCACCTGCCATTGCTGCAGGAATCATACTCAGCAGTAAAAGAAACACCACCGCAGCCGATATGACCTTTTTTGCCACAAAAACACCCCCGGTATTTTTCTCTGTTTTATCCTATCATAAATTTTCCTTAAGGTAAATAATTTATTTTGCGCCTTACATTATGCTGCCGGCTTAAAACTTTCGGGATTGGTTTTATTCGGCTGCGCATATGCACTGAGGCCGCAATCCGTAAGCTCGGCAAGTTCCTCTGCAATCGCTTTGGAAAGCAAGTGCGCACCGTAAACAGTGAAGTGCGTGTTGTCCACAGTTGCTGTAGATTTGTTATATTGGGACTGTGAATAAGCGCTTGCCGTCCCAAAATAGCGCTCATCATTCGCATTGATATGCATATAAATCAGCTTGGTACCCTCGTCATCTGTACCATTCATCAGCGCGATACTGCGGTTGTTTAAATCAATTAAAGGAGTTCCCGTCTCTGTCGCAACCGCTCTCATAGCATCCGGATAATTCCCCAAATCCGCAACGCCGGAGTTTGGACGGCGAATCGGAGACGTGATTAAGATGGGATTCATCCCTTTTTCTTTCGCCGCAGCAATATATTTTTTCAGATTCGCCTTATAGACATCAATTGCAATACTCTGCCCCTGGTCGTTATGCGCAAACTGAATCGTCACATAGTCGCCGGAACGTCCCGCATTTAAGAGTTTCCCCAGCTGCCCGCTTGTTTCAAATGTAACGGTACTGGTACCGGAAAGTCCAAAATTGTTTACAGCAACCTTGTCGGTATCCAGATAAGAGTCCAGCGTTTGTCCGTAGCCGGTCATCGGATAATGATTACGCCAATTATAAGTCTGTGCAATGGAGTCGCCTGCAACCAAAACCGAAGTCTTGCGGTTATCCTCATATGCTGCTGCCAACGGCTGCAGCTTGTCGGAATCGTTCCAGAGGAACGCTTTTAAGCGGTAGCTGCCTTCTCCCCTTGAAACCGTGAAGTTGAGTGGTAAAGTGATGACGCTTCCCACGCTGTAGCTTCCCGCAAGCTCCGCAGTTCTCACCTCAACCGGAACATTGTCCTTATACACCGCGACAATGGCCTTTGCCGCGCTGCCGTCTCTGCTCTTCGCAATCTGAATGTTTTGTACCGTAACCCCGTTTCCGACACGATTAACAAATTCACCCTCACCCTGTTTCATTACCACGTCGCGAATGGTATATGCCGCCGTATCATTGCCGGCAGACACCGCAAAGCTTCTTATGGAAATTGCACCGCTTTCTGCTGCAAAGCTGACGTATTGAACATCTGCGCTTGCTTTTCCTTGCAGAGCAGCTGCATTCAGCTGTGTATCTCCCTTATACAGCCAATATTCTCCTGTTGCCGTATTCAGCACAATGCGAAGGGTAAACCAGTCTGTGCCTGCCTCCGCAACCTCCGTTCCCTCTCCCTTAAGCTTACCGTTTTCAATAGAAACCGTTGCCAGCGTGTTCGCCGCAGAACCATTATTATAATCTTTCAGAACAATCGTCTGTGCTCCGTTTTCTGCTTTGACGTCCGCGCTCACAATTACCAGATTTTTCTGCAGACCCAAAGTTCTCTGCATGCTGCCGCCTGCATTTACTTTTACTGCAGACACACTTCCGTCAATCGACCAGACAACACTGCCCGCCGGTGTCCAGTCTGCCGTTTTTGCAAACGCACTGCCGTTTGCGTAGCTGCCTTCCAGATCCTCACTGACTCCCGTCGCCCACAAATCCGCAACTGCATATTCGTTCCATTGAGAGATTATAATATCATCGATTTGCGTGGTATCTCCTGTGCTTGCTACCTTTGGTTCCAAACCGAAAAAGAGTTTTGCCGGCGCTCCCGCTGTCGTTGAAAAGGAGGTTTCGGGCACAATCGCATTTCCGTTTGCATATACACTGAAGGTCTTCTTGCTGTAATCCACCACAAGGGAAAGTGTTTGTCCGCCGCTCAGCGAACCCATCCACTTGTTAGCACTTGCACTCCAATATAAATTTGTTTTTTTCACCCACAGTTTCAAAACATCATTCCCGTCTTTATCTGCCAGACCAAAATAGCGCGGCCTGTCATCAGAAGAACTGTGAGAAGTTGACTTTATGAAAAAGTTGGCCTTGACCTTGCCGCCCAGCAAACGCAGTGTTTGCCAATCTGTTTTAAAATTATAATACGGCCAGTCCGTGTAACCGCTTCCGCTTATATTTTTGCGTTCCAGCGAAAGATATCCGGCGGTTGTATTGCCTCGAAAACGTGCGGCCATATAATTGGTCGTCGGTATGCTCTTAGCAGCGGCTCCGGTCCAGTGTTGTGCGCCGTTCCTTCTCCAACCTTCTACCTGTCGACCATCCCCCAGGTCTTGTTTAGTTTGCGAATCTTTCAAGCCCTGCATATTTTCCGAACAAATTGTCTGCCATGCCTTGCTTGTCAGCGCATTATCCGCCGCACTCTCCTGATAATTCGCAGTCTTTAAATCATCTGCATACCAGGTACCCGCGGCTTCTGCAATCGTAAAGCCCACCTGTGACAAACTGCCTGCCGTCCCGGATATTGTTTTTATGTTAACTTGATTTCCATTTATAAAAACGTCCATACTACCGTTCGTCGTATCAGCAACAACGCCAAACTCAAACCATGCATTTGTAGGATATGCCCCAAGGTAACCGTTATACTCATAGCCGTTATAACTGCCCTGCATAATCTCCGTGCCTGCGGTAACGGTTGCAATACCGCTGTTTAAACCCAAGCTCAGCTCAACGCCGCAAAGCGAAATCTTCAGCTTGCTGTTTGCCGCATCCTTTGCATTTAAACGAAGAGACACTTTCTGCTTACCCGTCTGCTCCGCAAAGTTCTTCGTCACTACCGCCGTATTGTCGGCAAAAGCCGTGCGCACCAGCTTTAAAACATGATTGGAAGCACTTGTCGGGTCTGTCACCTGTTGGACCGTTATTTCCGTCCCCGAAACAACCCAGCCGTTGTTTCCATTCACATCAACGCTTGCCGGAGCGAAAAAAGTGTCCGCAAACTTAAACTCTGCCGCAAGCTTTTCCTCTGTCACCGTTGCCGCTTCCTCCGCCCCGGCGGGGATCACCGCCGCAAGCAGGAAAAGTGACAAAATAAGACACAAGCTTTTTTTCAACATAGTAAAAATCCTCCTTGTTTATTAAGTAATATGTAAACTTTAAGTATGCCCTTACCAAAGCGAAATGTCCGCCAGTTTCTTGCTGATCCGGTTTGCTCCGATTAAGAAAATAAGGTTTATCGTAGAGTTAAACAATCCGACTGCCGAACTAAAACTCCAGCTTAAATCAATTAATCCCTTTTTGTAAACATAGGTGGAAATAATATCTGCCACCGACATAGTGGAATCGTTATAAAGCAGCAAGATTTTTTCATAGCCTACATTTAAAATATTACCGATTCGCAACAGCAGCATGGTAACAATGGTAGCCGATATGCTCGGCAGCGTAATATGAATGGTCTGTTTCAGCCGATTAGCGCCGTCTAAGACTGCCGATTCGTAAAGAGACGGGTCAACCGCACTCAGCGCCGCCAAATAAATAATAGAATTCCAGCCTATACTCTGCCAGATATCACTGATAACATAAATCGGTACGAAATACTGCGGATAGTTCAGCAAACTTTTAGGTGCAAAGCCGAAAAATCCCAAAATATAGTTTACCACACCCGTATCCAGCGTAAAATTGGTAATCAGTCCGCAGATAACCACCATGGAAATGAAATACGGCATATAGGTAATATTTTGCACAATTTTTGCAAATCTGTGGCATTTCAGCTCATTAATCAAAAGAGCAAGAATAATCGGCGCAGGAAAGCTGAATATTAGGCTCGAAAAGCTGATTCTTAACGTATTAAACAAAAGGCTTCCAAAGTAGTTCCCCGATAAAAAGTCTTTAAAGTGCTTCAGTCCGACCCACGGGCTGCCAAAAATACCGAGCTGCGGCTTAAAATTTTCAAATGAAATTATTGCCCCATACATTGGCAGATAATGAAAAATGAAGTAAAATGCCATTACCGGAAGTACCAACAGATATAAACTTTTATTTACAGAAAAATCATGCGCTACCATAGCGCCCCAGCTCTGTTTTCGCACCATCCTTTTGTTTTCGCCTACTGCTTTTACATTCTCATTCATAAGTAATAGTCCCCCTTATCCTTTCACCGCGCCAATCATAACGCCTTTCACAAAATATTTTTGCAAAAACGGGTATACCACCAAAATCGGCAAGCTCGCTGCAACAACCACAGCATATTTCACGCTTTCGCCTATAGATTGCTGATCCGATGCATCGCCCGCGCCCTGCGTCATGGTCGAGGTATCATTTTGAATCAATATTTCCCTTAATACCAACTGGAGCGGATATTTGGTGCGATCTTTAATAAAAATATTTGCGTTAAACCACGAGTTCCATTGTCCGACCGCATAATATAAAATCATCACGGCAATTACAGGCATGGAAAGAGGAATAACAATCTGCAGCAAAATTGTAATATGGCCTGCACCGTCTAATTTTGCCGATTCCTCCAGGCTCTTGGGCAATGCCGAAAACGAGGTTTTCATAATAATCAGATTATATGTATTAATCAGTGTAGGCAAAATGAGTGCCCAAAATGAATTGTTTAAGTGCAGCATGTTGCTGACCACCAGATAAAACGGAATCAAGCCGCCTGAGAAAAACATGGTCAGCATAACCAATACCATAAGCGGTTTCTGCCAATAGATCTCGTCGCTTCGCGAAAAGAAATATGCCGCAACTGTAGTAAATACCATGTTCAGGCTGACACCAACCACAACAATTGATATGGTATTGAAATATCCCCTTAATATCATCGGGTTTTTCATCATCAGGACATATGCATTTGTACTAAAACCTAAGGGTCTAAATAAAAGTCCCGTGTATCCAATTAATTGTGAATTATCCGAAAGAGATGCCATTAATACATGCCAGACCGGGTATGCCATAACAAAACAAATCAGCAGCATAAACACACAGTTGAAAGCATCAAACAGCACTGATAAAAAGTTCTTTTGTCTCAATTGTAACCACTCCCATAAATTAATTACTTGACAGCGCTGAAATGTTCGCAACGCCCACCAGGTACATTTTTATTATAAGCGCTGCTGCTTTTTAAAGTAAATAGTCATTTTTCAAACTGGCTGGCTATTTTTCCAAATCCTTTGAAACGAGCTTATTTCTGCGTATTTTCGGTAATATTGAAAGCAAAAAACAGAGGATTTGTCTCCCTCTGTTTTTTGTCCATGATCATATAAAATTGTCATTATCCTTAAAAAGAAATGGACGGTATGATAAACGCAAACGATCATTCTGCCGATGTTTCTATTTTTAATAAGTGCTTTTCTATCTCATCTGTCATTCTTTCTCTCAAAGTTAAAAGAAATTCGCTGCTGCGCGGATAATTCTCAAAAGTAAGCGGCATATTTGCCTGTTCTTCCATCATGCACACCACAGCAGCCCTTCCGATATATCTCTCCAGCATACGGCAAACATCCATATCCTGCAAACCTTCGTAAAACACCAATGCCCGAAGGGAGAGGTACGGCTCGTCTTTCCCCGGATATACCGAAAAACTGTCTCCGGAAGGAAAAGCTCCATCGGCGCCGCTGCTTAAATACGGCTGAAGCGGATAAACACTACAGCAAACATTGTAAAAATTAAATCCCCATTGCAGAAAGCCTTTCATGTTATAACGATACATTTGCAAGCCCATAATACGATTTCGATATGAAGGCATTGCAAGAAAACGGTTGCTGACTTTTTCATACTGTCCGCAGCAATAATAAACCCACTGTTCCTCTGCGTTCTCTTCCAAAAAGGGAGCGATGTGGTTAGAAGCCGTTACCGGACAGCACACCAAACCTTGACGGTAAAACGCAATATCCGATAAAGCATCTAAGGTCTTAAAGCCTTCTATCAGAGGCTTTATAATGTGCAGTGCTCTTTGATATGCATCAATCTGCTCCATGTTTGGTTCATCCGAAATATGAAAATATGTTCTCTCGGCAACACCTTCCTCTTTCAGCACAGCAACCAACTGAGGAACAAACGCTTGCAAAAATGAGATATACGACGGATCATCCGATTTTACATCCCAGCCAAATATTCTCTCGGTTCCGCGCTCGGTTTCCGCATAGATGTTCGGAGAAAAAGCCGCGCCCCATTGCGAAAACAAATGAGAAATTTCAAAATATCGGATTCCATGCTTTTTGCAAAGTGCAATCCAACGCCTTACTCTTGTAAAGTCAAATTGATATTTACCGCTGTGCCGAGTGATTTTCGTCAACTGTACATTCATACGCTCCGTTTGATAGGCAGTATCTAAAGGCGGCGTAATAACGGGCATCAGAAGCATATTAATTCCAACATAAGCTGCAGCGGCAATATATTTGTCTATCATATCCCAATGTGCATCAGAATAGACCTCCGCCCCATGTGCTTGCGCAATGCAATCTGTGTGAAACCACTGTGTGTAAATCAGTTCCTGTTCCGGCAATGACGCAGGTAAAACAACCAAGTGCATGCTACAGATACCGGAAAAGCTATCTTGGCTTGCCGGTGACATTAGTTTGCGCTGCAATTTCAGAGTGATGTCGTACTCCCCGGCTGCGAAACCGCGCGGAATATCCACTGTCACCCAAATGGATGCACACATTCCGCTGCCGACGGCAAGCAGATTATCCTGCTCGCAAAGCGGGAGCAGCATATCAGGCATTAACCCCGGTTCCTTGGTTATATAGTCTTCATCCTCGCAAAAAGGATATATCGGATAATCCATTGCCGATTGCACGACCCGGTAAAGCTTTATGTACGGCAATAAGTCCGATGCCGCAGATATCGCCAACACAGCAACAGCCCGTTCAGCATTTTTCACAGCAATCTGATAGGAAAAGCGTTCTCCTCCAAAAACCTTTTTATGCGTCAGCTCGTTTTCCGGAAGTGAATCAAAAATGCGTACTTTCTCCAATGATGATATTTGCTTAATTGTTATCTGCATTTTGCACGGCCCCTTTGTCCTTAATAGGTTCATTTTTGCATATTTAATCTAAAATGTCAATGGATAAATTTGTGTTTCACCGGACATTTATCACAAACTTGGTTTTACGGATAGTTTATAGGAGCTGTGTCTAACATGCTGACCCATTTCCCCTTTCCTGCGCACATTTTCCTCAACATATTTCAGCGTATATATTAAAAGGGCAGCAAAAAAAGAAACAGCCGCCGGCTTAACCAAATTTCATATTTTGGCAGCCTGCGGCTAAAACAACCCTTTTTATTCGTCCTGTGGAACTTCCTCTTTTTTCTCTTGCTCTGTCTCAAACTTTGCACCGCAATTGCTGCAATATGCCGCTCCGGTATCACAAGCATTGCCGCAGGCCGTGCAAAGTTTTTGTTTTTTCAGCTCTACAATCTTTGCCTCTTGTTCGCTAAGCTGTTCATAAAGCTCATCAATCTGCTGCGTCACACTTTCCATATCATCTAAATGTTCGCCGCCGTTCTTTTTCGCTTCATACACCATTTTCCCCAACTCGGCAAACTTAGTCTGAACTTCGCTTTTCGTATCCGCAGCCGCCATTTTCAGCTTTGTTAATTCCAAAAGTTCACCTGATTTTTTTACGGCACTTCTCGCCGTATTTTTAATGTCCGAAAATAATCTGTCCATGATAATTCCTCCTGACATAAAATAATATAATTAACATAAGTCATTTTTTGTTTTCTATACATTCATTATATTTGATTTATAATTTTTGTCAATGCCATGCCATCCCCGATTGGCAAAATGGCAGTATCAAACCGTTTATCCGAGCACAGCATATCTAAAAATTCACGCAGACGTACAACAATGGTACGATGTTTATGACCCACATCGCCATCAGATGCAACCAAACCGCGGTATAGAACATTGTCGGTTAAAATCACGCCGCCGGGCGCTGCCTTTTCCAACGCCAGTTCAAAATGTACCGGAGATTGCCCTTTTGCCGCGTCGATGTAAATAAAATCAAAATTACCCGACAAATTACGCACTTCATTTTCCGCTTCACCGTGCAGCAGGCGGATTCTGCCCTGCATGGAACACTTTTCTATGTTCTCCAGCGCCATGCAAAACATTTGTTCATCCCGTTCAATGCTTATAATTTCTGCATCACATCCCTGAGCCATTAAAAGAGCAGAATAACCAATTGCCGTCCCTATTTCAAGAATCCGTTTTGGTCTGATAATCGCCGTCAGCACACTTAAAAAGCGTCCCGCTTCCTGCTGTACAATCGGAATAAAATTTTCCTTTGCAAACTGCTCCATATCATGCATGTAACCCGTTTGCTGCCGCACTGTTTTTCGAATATATTCCGTCACAGCCTGTTCCGTAATATTCTCCATGAAAATTCTTCCTCCAAATATTTAAAAGGTGTCCTCTGTCAATCGTTGCTTCAGACCCGAATAACGTTTTGCTTCATAGTCATTATCAATCATTTTTTCCACCGCGCTCTTTTGGCCAACCAAGGCAACAAAATCACGAGCACGCGTAATAGCAGTATAGATCAAATTTCGGTTCATCAGCATCGGTGCCCCGTGAAAAACAGGCATAACCACCGCCGGAAATTCACTTCCCTGACTTTTATGTACAGTGACCGCATAAGCAAGTTCTAATTCCTCCAGCATGGAGTTGGGATATTCCACTCGCTTATCGTCATCAAAAACTACAGTCACGGCAGTATTTTTCATCTCTTCAATATAGCCGATATCCCCGTTGTATATACCAACTCCCTCCTCCTTAGAGCCGACGCGCTCCCATGCTATATCATAATTATTTTTCACCTGCATTACCTTGTCCCCCTCGCGCAATATGCGAGACATGAAACCGCGTTCATTTTTACCGGCCTCCGGCGGGTTCAAAGCCTTTTGCAGTTCCGTATTTAACGCAATAACTCCGGCAGGTGTTTTTTTCATCGGCGAAATCACTTGTATATCTTTCATCGGGTCAAACCCATAAGCATTGGGCAGCCGCTCACATACCAGATTTACAATTGTTCGCGCAATTTCATCTCCCGTACGCGCAGCAAGAAAAAAGAAATCCTTATCCTTTTGGTTATAAATCGGATATTCTCCATTGTTAATACGGTGAGCATTTACAACAATCATGCTTTCCTCTGCCTGGCGAAAAACTGTATCCAGACGAATAACCGGAACGAGTTCCGAGGCAATAATATCATCCAGTACATTGCCGGCGCCAACTGACGGTAACTGATCTGCGTCGCCAACCAAAATAACCTTACAACCCCGCTTAACAGCTCCTAAAAGAGCATTCATCAGCATAAGATCAACCATACTGACTTCGTCTACAATAATAACGTCTTCCTCCAACGGAAATTCGGAACCGCGCTTATATTCCCGTTCCAAATCATCGCCGGTATACCCCAGTTCCAAAAGCCGATGAATAGTCTTTGCCTCTTCCCCCGTTACAGCACTCATCCGTTTCGCTGCACGTCCGGTCGGCGCAGTCAATGCAATATCTGCTCCTCTCGCCTGAAACAATTTAATCATAAAATTAATAGTGGTTGTCTTTCCTGTTCCCGGGCCACCGGTCACAACGGTGAAACCGGAGGTAAGCGCCGCGCTGACCGCCTGTTTTTGCCTTTTCTCTAAAATAATGCCGCTCTCCGTTTCCAGTTTTTCAATTTCAGACTCTGTCTCCTGCTTCGTATCTCTGCAAACCTGCCCTGCCAGCGAACGAATCTGCATGGCAAGCTCCTGCTCCGCTTCATAATAAACAGGAAGATATATCCGCTCCTCCCCGGCATTTTTCTCGCTGATAACCTGACCATCCAAAATCAGTGAAACCAATGCATTTTCTACCTCTAATTCGTCTACGCGCAGCATTTTGACAGCAAGCGAAACCAAAAGTTCCCTCGGAAGGTATGTATGACCGCCCGAAACCGCATAAAAGGACAAACTGTATTTAATGCCCGATCGCACACGGTTTTCATTTTCCGGCTGCACACCCATATGATATGCCACATAATCCGCAGTCTTAAAACTGATCCCGCGAATCCGTTCACATAAAGAATATGGGTTTTCTTTGATCATGGAAACAGCGTTAACCCCAAAAGTATCGTATATTTTCATCGCAAAATTTGGCGTAATATTATATTTTTGCAAAAACAAAATCAGCTGTTCCCGATCAAAAATTTCCATGTACGATTTTTGAATCTCCATCGCCTTGGTCAAGCTGATTCCTTTAATTTCCGCTAACCGCTCCGGCGTATCCACGATCACGCGCAAGGTTTCCTCGCCAAATCGGTCTACAATCTTTTCTGCCGTAGACTTTCGCACACCGCGTACCACCCCCGAAGAAAGGTAAGTCAAAATCTCATCTTTTCCCGTCGGTTCAATGCGCTCAAAACGTTCTATTTTAAGCTGTTCTCCATAGCTGGCGTGATTTGTCCACTTCCCGGTTACAACCAGCATTTCTCCAGCCTTTATATATGGAATGTAACCAACGCAAGTAATCAAACCTGTATCATTTGCATCAAAATCAAAAACAGCATAGCCATTTTCATCATTAGAGTATATGACTTCACAAACACTGCCTTGGTAGGCATCAAGTTCTTCCATTGGCTCACTCCCTTCTAAATACAATAAGTTTCAGTTAATAATGCGATAATAAATTATCATTTATTTTATCATATTCTCCTCTTTTTTAACAGTGCTTTTTTATAAAATTATTAAATTATTTAAAAACTTGCTGCATGAGAATTATTTCCCGTTATCACATCTGACGAACTTCGACATATAATGTAGTGTAGGCGACAAAAAAGCCTGCAAAATTTTATTATTTGGAGGTAATCACTATGTGCAATTGTTTTAGCGGCGGTCGTTCCCGCGGCTGTAATTCCTTAAATATGAATGAAATTCGGGAGGCAATTCGTACGGCAGAAGCAGCGGCATGTGCCGCAGCACAATCCGCAAGAGAAGCAGAGGCTGCAGCATGCAATGCAGAAAGGATTGCGAGAAATGCTGAAAAAGCAGCATGCGAAGCCCGCGAGGCTGCTCAGCAAGCGGCAGCATGCGCAAGAGCAGCAGAAGCTGCTAAAGATCGTATGATTTATATGCTGGAACAGCATAACGGCGGATGCGATTCTGATCCCATTTCTGACTGCGGCTGCAATCATCGCGGCTAAACATTAAGATTCTCATTTATCTCCCCAAACATATCCTTTATGTTTGGGGAGAGTTTTTTGTTTACCAAAAATTCACAAAATATTAAAACTGCCTGCTTGACAATCTAAAAATTTGTGCTACAATAGAATTAGCACTCGGTTGATAAGAGTGCTAACAAAGTTTTTCAGGAGGCTGACCTAATATGGCAAAAAAACAATTTAAATCCGAATCCAAGCGACTTTTGGATTTAATGATTCATTCTATCTATACTCACAGAGAGATCTTTTTGCGCGAGCTGATTTCCAACGCCAGCGATGCGATTGATAAACTATATTACCGCACCTTGACAGATGAGGCTCTTACCTTTAATCGGGAAGATTATTATATCCGCATCGACACGGATAAGGAAGCCCGCACCATTACAATTACCGATACCGGTATCGGCATGAGCGCCGAAGAACTGGAAGCAAATCTCGGCACCATTGCCAAAAGCGGTTCCTCTGACTTTAAAAAAGAACACGAAATTACCGAAGATGCAGACATCATCGGACAATTTGGTGTTGGCTTTTACTCTGCCTTTATGGTTGCAGATAAGGTCACCGTTATCAGCAAGCAATTTGGCAGCGACACAGCATATCGCTGGGAATCTTCCGGTGCTGACGGCTACACTATCGAACCATGCGAAAAGGATACCGTTGGAACACAGATTATCCTAACCTTGAAAGAAAATACAGAAGAAGATAACTACGATGAGTTTTTGGAAGAATATCGTCTTCGCTCCATTGTAAAGAAATATTCCGATTACATCCGTTATCCTATTAAAATGCTTGTAACCAAGAGCCGTCCTAAGCCGAAAAAGGACGAAAATGATAAGGACGAAAAGGTGGAATATGAAAGCTATCAGGAAGATGAGATCTTAAACTCTATGATCCCGATTTGGCGCAAAAATAAGTCGGAGCTGACCGAGGAAGAATACAACAATTTTTATAAAGAAAAATTCTACGACTATGAAAATCCGATTTTAACAATCCACACCAGTGCTGACGGAGTCACAAGCTATAAGGCACTATTATACATCCCTTCACACGCGCCGTTTGACTATTACACAAAAGAATATGAAAAAGGATTGCAATTATATGCAAACGGCGTTATGATTATGGATAAATGCGCTGACTTGCTGCCTGACTGCTTCGGCTTTGTAAAAGGTTTGGTGGACTCTGCGGATTTGTCCCTCAATATATCGCGTGAAATTTTGCAGCACGACAGACAACTGAAAGTAATAGCAAATCATTTGCAGAAAAAAATTAAAAGCGAACTTTTAAACCTGTTGAAAAATGACCGTGAAAAATATGAGAAATTTTATCAGGCTTTCTCCCGTCCTTTAAAATTTGGCGTTTATAATGAATATGGGCGCGACAAGGATTTATTAAAAGATTTGCTGATGTTTTATTCTTCTAAGGAGAAAAAACTTGTCACTTTGTCTGAATACGTCTCCCGCATGCCTGAGGACCAGAAATATATTTATTATGCCAGCGGTGAAAGCGTTGAAAAAATAGAGAAGCTGCCACAAGCAGAGCTGATTGCAGATAAAGGCATTGAGCTGCTGTTCTTTACAGAAGATGTAGATGAATTTGCAATACAGATTTTACGTGAATTTGAAGGAAAAGAGTTTAAATCTGTTTCTGCTAGTGATTTAGATATCGAAACAGATGAAGAAAAGAAAGAGGATGAGAAAAAGGAGGCAGAGAATAAAGATTTATTCCTGTTCATGAAAGATGCTTTAGGAGATAAGGTTAAAGATGTAAAGGCCTCCTCCCGTCTGAAATCTCATCCGGTCTGCCTCACCAGTGACGGCATGCTTTCCATTGAAATGGAAAAAGTGTTAAATTCCATGCCGACCGACAACAAGGTAAAAGCAGAGCGCATCTTGGAAATAAACGTTAACCACCCGATTTTTGAAAAGCTGACAGAAATGTTTAAGACTGACAAGGACAAGCTGAAAAAATATACAGAGGTACTTTATAACGGTGCCCTCTTAATTGAAGGCCTGTCTGTAGAAGACCCCGTGGCATTTTCCAATAACATCTGCGATTTAATCGGATAAATAAGCGGAGCTGGTAGAACAACGAAATCATTGTTCTACCAGCTCCGTTTCATCTTTGCATAGTTTCATATGCCTTTTCATTGCATTTAAAACTTAACCCAACAGTTACTATTACACCGGCTGCCCGGTAACCAAGCAGCATTTTCTTTTAAAACGCCCTGCTGATATGTATTGAACCTTATCATTAAAGAATGCTCTTTAAGAGTTGCTCCTGTTTTTCTATCTTCTCTCCGTCAAACAAAAAACCACCTGTTCCGATGCCGCATACTCCACCCTTTTCGAGATATGCAGCAAAAGAACGCTGCATAGAGGTCTCTTTCGGCAAAACAGAAACATCTCCGTCATATGGTCTTCCGAAGATACGCCATGCGTCCGCAAAAACATCCTTACTGACATCTCTGACAATAAAGAAGTCATCCACAAAACGATATGTATTTGTGCCGTTGGCAAAAACGGCTCCTTTATATGGGGAAAAGAGCAGATAAGAACAACAAGAGAAAATCATAGGTTCTTTTGCCCTTCCTCCAAAAAAGTTATAAGCTCTTTTATAGGAATCCATCACCTCTTCGTGGCGTAGAGGACCGCACGACGGAATATGGACACCAATCACCAAATGGTCTTTTCTGTACTCCGGAACAAATTCCAGTCTGCCCAGTTTAAAAAGCCTGGCTTCAAAAAAGAAGGAGTACCATAAAAAAACAGATATTCCCCACACCCCATGCGTTTTTTTACATTCTTCTGTTTTATAATATAAATCCTCCGCAGTATCAAGAAATACCTGTCTGTCGATACCTTTTTCCAAATATCTTTTTTCCGCAATACCAATGTTGGCAAATAAAACCGTCATTAAAAAGGTATATTCATGTACATCAAGCTTTTGTGCATATTCGTCACATTTCTTTCTTATTTCGTCAAACGGCAGAGCGTTACGCTCTATCATATCTGCCAGCTCCGCGAAAAGCTCACTGTTCTCCACTTTCTTAAGAGTCTTTCGGAAAACCTCGGCTGCCTCGTCCGATATCTTAATATAATCGTTTATATTTTCTGTATACATAATAAAAAGCCCCCTTTCATTATTTACAAACTTTATTTTAGCACAGTCAAGAGGAAATAACAATACTTTTTTACAAATTCTGTAAATTGTAAACAAGGCGATATTTTCAAACGGACTTAAAAAACGTGCAAACCAGCTGAAAGGGGATAACAGTTAAGCCCTGGCCTCACAGTACACAAAGTTGTGCCCGGAGGCAATCCCTATTTTCAGCAGTTTGCACATTTTCATTGCATTTCTTATAAACTATTTATGCCGCAACATTAACTAAAAACCTCGTCAATATTGTTGCAATTTCTGCACGGGTTGCCGCCCCTCTCGGTGCCAGCTCCGTCACACTGCGTCCACTAAGCAATCCTTCGCCGATTGCCCATGCCAACGCATCCTTCGACCAGTCGGAAGCCATTTCGGCATCCATGAAAGCAGACGTGTCTGCACGTTTTCCTGTATCGATTCCTCTGAAAGCAGCGTATCGCATCAACATTGCAGCAATCTGTTCACGCGTAATATTGCTGTCCGGTGCAAATTCTGTATCAGAAATACCGGATACAATATTATTTTCGCTTGCCCATGCTACAGCCGCCGAATACCACGTGTCCGTCCCGACATCTGTAAATGCCGCAGAATTTACTGTTAAAGGCTCCTGTGCCATTCGGTAGAGAATCGTCACCAGCATTGCGCGCGTTAAGACAGCCTCCGGTGCAAATTCCATATCAGAAACACCCTTCATCAAATTTTTGTCGCGCATATATCCAATTGATTCCGCCGCCCAGTGGCCGTCAATATCACGATATGGCAATGCCGAAATATCCGTGCCAACACTGCCGCTTCCCGTATTTTTGTCTTTATTCTTATTGCCATTTTGCTTGCTCTCATCCTTTCCTGAAGAATGAGAATAGTCCTCTTTACTGTAGTCCTTTGTAAAGAACACAAGAACATCGTCACCATCGGATAAACCATAAGCGCCCAAAGCAACCTCCGGAATTTCTCCGTTGACCTTATACATCCAACCGGACTTTTCGCCTGCATCACCTTCGGCAAGCTTTGTACCATCGGCAGATTGTATTGACTTTACATAACTGCCGATTTTTTCACAGCTGAAATTGTTGTCCTCCAGCGCCTTGGCAAAGACATCATACGCCGTGGAAGTTTCCTCCAAGTTACGATAACTCGTTTTTGCAATAGATACGCCGTTTAAACCCTGCAAGCGGAAAGTGACATTAATCGTTTCCTTCTCCGGCTGCGGAGCCGCGCCCTTTTTCGTTGATGTACCCCTTACCGCAAATGCTGCGCTAACCTTCTGATAATACAGTTTTTCCGCAATCTCAGAGTATTCCGCGTATTGAAGAGGATCAGCAAAGTACAACTCGCCGTATCTGCCCAAGGTTTCGCTCGATAACGCTGAGGAAACCGTGACCTCTTTTGCCTTGTTCTGCATGGTAACCAAAAGGTTTTCATGAGAAATAACCGCCGGATGACTTGAGCGAAACAGTCTCCATGCCTCTAATTCCTGCCAGCCGTCCATAGCAACCGGCACGATTCCATGATTGACAAGACCGGCTTGATTGCGCACCCATACCAATTTGCCATTATTCTCATAAACCTCCATAAATGGGGAAAGATTGCGGCTGACATTGTCTGCGCTCGAATTATCACCAAGAATTCCCGCTGTATACTCTTTTTTCACGCTCTCCATCAGCGCTATCTCGCTGTCAATCTCTTCGCGGCTAAGTGCCGGAATACTGATTTTAAATTTCTTCTCCGCTGTAATGTTATAATTTTCCGAAGTGATAGAAACTGTAATCTCTGCTTCCCTCGTCTCACCGGAAGCTGAACGCAAAACCTCGGCACGTGCCGCATTATTTACATCAAAAGTTCTCACCGCATCTTGGTTGCTGCTCTCAATCCGAATCGGCGTGCGAGAACCATCTACTACAAATTCTTTACTCGAAAAATCACGCGTAGTCGGAAACAAAATATCATTAACCGCCGTATAAACGCCGTTTTCCTCGGTTAAGCGCTCGCCGGTGACCGCGTCACGCAAACCGAGCTTGGAAAAACCGTTATCCAAAGCTTTGGCAAGCTTCGTCTGTTCTGCCGCCGCAGTATCCGCATCAATTGCCGATACCGTTGCCGTATAAACGCGGTTGACAATAATCGGATTTGAATCATCCGACATCTGGAAAGTCGCCGTTGCTGTCAAAACAACCTCCTGCGGCTCTGCACTCCTTTTCAGCACACCGACATACGGGTCAAACAAAGTTGCCGCCGTTGTCTGATTTTGGCTGCTGATTACAATCGAGCTATTACTTGCTTTCCAGGAAATCAGCGCCCATTTTTTCCCATTTACTGTTTTCGGCAATGAAATATCCTGCGTCAGAGGCTCCGATGTTTCTGTTTTCACACGGTTCATCGCTTCAGACTTCATAATCTCTGTTTCGAGCAAGTCTGCCGCTTTGTCTCTGTCCCATCCGATAACAACCGGCACCTCAAAATCAAGCGATGCCTCCTCCAGCTTCAGTGTAAAGGTTACACGGTAATTTGCAAAATGCTGAGACGGATTTTTTTCCGGATCGGTAACGAAATAAGTGATCGTTCCGTCTTCCGAAATGTCCGCGCCCTCTGTTACTCTTTCCCGCTTTGCAAGAACAGCTTCTACATTTTCGCTCGTCTTCCCTTCCAAAGCTGTGCAAAACATTTCCGTAATATTTTTATCCGTACCGAAAACCGGGTACATGGTGTAGAAATCGCCAAATTCTTTGCGAATATTTTCCAGCTTTAAAAGCTTATTATTTTTCTCCTCTTCTGCCGTCTTTTGTGAATAAACTTTAATGGTAAACGTGCGGATTTTATATTTTTCATTCCGTGAAAGCTTCGCCGTCAGTGTAACGTCAACCGTACCCTCCGACGGAAGTATTACCTCACCCGTTTCCGCGTTGATAATAGCATCGTTATTGCTTGTCCATGCAATCAAAGTGCCGTTTTGTGTACTTCTTGCAAGTGCAATCGTCTGTGCCTGCTTAATCGTCTTAACGTCAAGTGTCAGCGCCTCGGCGTCATCCAAAAGGATTCCGTCCTCTGCCGAAACAATAGAAATCTCATTGGACTCTCTGACTTCCCTGCCCGTAGTAACCACGCAGCGGAGCAGCTTGCCGACGTAAGCTTCATCAACTGTATAAAGCCGGTCGGTTGCTCCGGAAATATTTTCATAGGAAACCGCAAACGCACTGTCTCTGTACTGCCACTGATAGTTCAGCGCAGGGAAATTTTCATAATCATATTCGCTTTCCGATGAATCGGTGTATGTAAATACATTTGCTTCCGCAGTACGTCCTGCGGCAAATTCTGCTGCATGCAAAGTAGAACGATTCAGAGAAACCGTTGTCAAATAAGGCATAACCGAAACGGTGAATACTGCGTCCTGCACACCTTCTGCACTCGCCGCAATCGTCGTCTTACCGGCTTTTTTGGCTGTAACAATAACTGTTGTATGATTGGCATCCGCGTCTACCGGTTCGCTCAGCTCAACCACATCTGCAGCGCCCGTCACCGACCAGCTGATCGCCGGTGTATCTTCCATATCAACATAAGCTGCTTTCAGAGTAGTCTGCACCGGAGCGGTCGACAAATTGCTCAGATATAAGGCAGAATCGCCCTCTGTAATTTCAATATGCGGATTTTTTACTACCTGCTGGCTGTTTTGCCAACTGAGTACAGGGTAACCTCCGTTGATTCCGTTTTTATCCTCGGCAAATGCGCCCCCCAGCTTTGCCAGCAATCCATCAGCAGAGGTGATCTTCTCCGCATCTACCGTACAGCCGTTTGCTTTGCTTTCTTCTTCCGGCAAAAGATAGTAGTTGCTTTGAGCTGTTCCTTTAAAACTAGCCGCAATGCCGGCATAATATGTTCCGCCGCCAACAGCAGTCACCGTGCCGATATTATAGCAGTTTTTCAGCTCAGAGGCGGTGTTTGTGCTATATGCACATATACCGGCGGGGTACCATTTTGCGCTGACCGCACCTGCATTGTAACAATTTTTAATGATTACCTTTTGAGTGCTGTAACCTAAAATGCCTCCTGCTAACCCCTGCGTTGTACTAACCGTGGCAAAATTGGCACAATTTTCAAGCGTCAGCAATCCTTTGTTTACTTTTCCAACAATGCCGCCAAATCCATTTGAAGCACCAGATTTCTCGCCTGTTACGCTTCCGCGGAAGGAACAATTTTTTACCGTCACGCCGTTTTGTGCCCTGCCGACAATGCCACCGACAAAAGCGCTTTTTGTCCCCTTGACACTGCCTTCCACCTTCAAATTTTGAATTGTTGCACCATTTCCGGCTGTTCCAAACAAACCAATGCCGGAGATTTTTGACGAATCAATTTTCAGGTTTTTAATCGTAAAAAAGTCACCGTCAAATGTGCCGCCATAGGCTTCTGTCACATACGAAGAAGGCTCAAACGGCGTCCATTCTTCGTTTTCTAAATCAATATCTTTCACAAGCTTTGCACATTTTGTGCTGGAAGCCTCAGCATTCACCATATCGCGGAACGCTTTCAAATCTGTCGCATCCTCGATCAGATATGGACTTGTTTCCGTACCCTCGCCGGATAACGTCCCGTTTGCCGCAAAAACGCCTGTCGGTAATATGCTGAGCAATAGAGCAAGCGCCAACAGCAAACTGATACTTCTTGTCTTTTTCATGTCACACATTTCCTTCCTGTAATAAAATTTTGCACGCAAAGACCCCCATACAGCCACACTGAAAAAAGAAGGCCGCAGCACATCAAAACGATATGCTGCAGCCGATTTTCTGCAAACATCACAATAAAAGGAGCTGCAAAAAGTTGCAAGTTCCCTTCCTCATCCGAACTCTTTACCGTTCGTTTTCCATACAAGCCAAATAAACCGTGACTTGCATTTTCCGCATTTGTGCATGTCTCCCGACTTACCCGTCATCATCCGCATTTCTGCCTTCCCAATGCAAAAGCACCAGTGACTGCCCACAGGGCAACGAAATACAAACTCCTGGCTTACGGTGGCGGCACCGCTTGTGATTTTCACACAATTCCATCTTAGCCCGAGTTTTCACCCGGGAACACAAAGCGCTGTATTCAGTTTTTACATACATATCAAATTATACAAAAACAGAAGCCCTTTGTCAATAGAAGGCCTCTGTTTTTCATCTTTTATCTCATTTTATCAACTGTTCCACTGTTTGGGCCGCCGCATCCAGATAATCTCCGTTAAAATTTTCTATAGCGCCCTTGTCACAGGCTTCGGCAAGGGTCGGATCAATCGGAATACGAGCCAGCAGCGGCAAATGATGCTGCATCGCCACTTCGTCAATGTGACTGTCTCCAAAAATTCTTATTTCCTTTCCGCAGTCCGGACATTTCAAATAGCTCATATTTTCTACCAGTCCGAGGATCGGTATATTCATCATTTGTGCCATGTTTACAGCTTTTTCCACAATCATGGAAACCAATTCCTGCGGAGACGCTACGATAATAATACCATCCAGCGGTATTGATTGAAACACCGTAAGCGGAACATCACCGGTTCCCGGAGGCATGTCAACAAACATAAAATCAACATCGTCCCATATAACCTCTGTCCAAAATTGTTTTACCGTCCCTGCAATAACCGGACCTCGCCACACCACCGGATCGGTATCATTCTCTAAAAGCAAATTAATGGACATAACATCTATTCCCTCTTTAGTCCTCACCGGTAAAAGACCATCCTCCGTGCCGTATGCCTTTTCTTGAAGACCAAAAGCTTTCGGGATGGACGGACCGGTAATATCCGCGTCTAAAATAGCGCTCCGATAACCTCTGCGGCGCATTGCAACCGCCAAAAGTGATGTAACCAGCGACTTACCCACGCCACCTTTACCGCTGACAACCCCGACCACCTTTTTAATGTGACTCATTGCGTGCGGTTTTTCCAAAAAATCCGCCGGATTATGTTCTCTGCTTGCACAACTTTCCGAACAGCTGCTGCAATCATGGCTGCATGCTTCACTCATATCTTTCATCTCCCATATATTATCATAACACTATTATAAAATTTTATCCTGTTTTTGTCAAGCCATGCGCATTTCCTGTTAATATGCACTTTTGTAAAAAACATTCATTACAGCAATATATTACATGTTTATGTCAATATTGCGATTGAAACATTAAAAATAAAATGTTAAGATTACAGTATGTAATATTGTAGAAGGGGGAATTTTTTTGAAAATGACATTTCGTTGGTACGGTGCCGACGACCCGGTAACTCTTGAATATATCCGCCAGATACCCTGTGTAAGCGATATCACCACCGCAGTATATAAACCGGTTGGCAGCGTTTGGGAGAGGGACGAAATCGCCGCACTGAAAAAATCTTGCAACGACAAGGGACTGACCATGGAAGTCATAGAAAGTGTCCCTGTACACGAGGATATTAAACTTGGCAAAGGACGCTGTGAGGAATATATTGCAAATTACAAAGAAAATATTCGCCGCTTGGCAGAAGCAGGTGTAAAATGTATCTGCTATAATTTTATGCCTGTTTTTGACTGGACACGTTCTAACTTAAACTGGGAAAATGCAGATGGCTCCACTTCGTTGGTATATCATGTAAGCGATGTTGCACAAATGGATCCCCGCAAGCTGACGCTGCCCGGATGGGACGCTTCCTATACCCCTGATGAAATGGCCGGTTTAATTGACGAATATAAACAACTCGGCGAAGAAGGACTTTGGAAAAACTTAGAACATTTTATTCATGAAATTATGCCGGTTGCCGTTGAGTGCGATATGAAAATGGCGATTCATCCGGATGATCCGCCGTGGAGCATTTTTGATATTCCGCGTATCATTACATGCGAAAAAAATATTGACCGTTTCCTTGCCCTTTATGATGATCCGCATCATGGACTGACTATGTGCAGCGGATCGCTCGGCTGCACCAAGAAAAATGACTACACTGCAATGGTGAAGAAATATTGCCGTATGGGTAGAATTCATTTTGCTCATATCAGAAACATTAAGATTTTAGATGACGGCTCTTTTGAAGAATCCGGTCATTATTCACCCAATGGCAGTCTCGATATCACCGAGATCTTAAAGGCATATTACGACAACGGATTTGACGGATACATTCGCCCCGACCACGGAAGAATGATATGGGGTGAGACCGGAAAGCCGGGCTACGGATTATATGACCGTGCACTTGGTGCAATGTATATTGCAGGAATTTGGGAAGCATTGGAAAAAGGAAAATAAATATTATTGGAAAGGAAGTACCAGTTATGACCCTACCATTTAACTTAGATTTAACCAACAAAACTGCGGTTGTTACCGGCGGCGGCGGTGTTCTTTGCTCCATGTTTGCCAAAGTGCTGGGCAAATGCGGCGCAAAAGTTGCCATTCTTGACTTACGCGGTGATGCAGCCGAAAAGGTGGCAGAGGAGATTATTGCAGACGGCGGCATTGCAAAGGGCTATTCTGCAAACGTTTTGGAACGTGCTTCGTTAGACGCTGTGCACGAACAAATTTTAAAAGACTTCGGCACCTGCGACATCTTAATCAACGGTGCAGGCGGAAACAATCCAAAGGGAACAACCACTAAAGAATACTTTGAATTAGACGATTTAAAGGCAGATAAAGACTTAATCACCTTCTTTGATTTGGACCCTGCCGGCGTTCAGTTTGTGTTTAACCTTAACTTTTTAGGAACACTTTTACCAACACAGGTTTTTGCACGTGACATGGCCGAAAATGAAAAAGGAAATATCATTAACATTTCCTCCATGAACGCCTTCACACCACTAACGAAAATCCCCGCATACTCAGGAGCAAAAGCTGCAATCTCCAACTTTACGCAATGGCTTGCCGTACACTTCTCTAAAGCAGGGATCCGCGTAAACGCTATTGCACCCGGTTTCTTTGTCACAAACCAAAACCGTGCTATGCTGTTTGATGCAAGCGGCGCTCCAACAGACAGGACCAAAAAAATACTTGCTGCAACCCCGATGAATCGTTTCGGCGAAGCAGAAGAATTGATCGGCACGCTGCTCTGGTTATTAAACGACCGCGCTTCCGGCTTTGTCGATGGTGTAGTAGTTCCTGTCGACGGCGGTTTTTCCGCATACAGCGGCGTATAAACTTTATTATAAACACCCAATAAAATGAAAGAGGCTGTAGCAAAATGAAATGATTTTACTACAGCCTCTTTTTACAAATATGAAGCCGCAAAACCAAAAGTTTTGCGGCTTTATCTTTTTAATTCTGGTCTAATCTTCTGCTGCGAGTCAGAAAAGTCGGTACATCTACTGTATCATTGTCATCCTGCACCGGCTGCTGTCCACGCTGAGGCACATTTTTTGCACCAAAACCCTGACCGATATTAGAAAAGCTCTGATTTCCAAAATTCTGACGAGCGCCGCCAAAAGCAGGTCTCTGCTGGGTCTGCGCCTTCGGCTGTCCGTTACCGGACATACCGCCGCGGAATATTGGATTATTTGCAAACGGATTTGCAGATTGCGCACTGCGCTGCGGCTGAACCGGAGCATCTTCAAAACCGGTTGCAATAACGGTAATAACGATCTCATCATTGAGAGACTCATCCAAAGCTGCACCAAAGATAATGTTTGCATTCGGATCTGCTGCCTCATTCACAAATTCCGCAGCATTGTTAATCTCAAACAAGCCAAGGTCAGAGCCGCCGGTAATATTAATCAATACACCGCGTGCACCCTCAATAGAGGTCTCAAGCAACGGGCTCTGAATTGCCATACGCACTGCTTCCTCTGCACGGTTTTCACCGCTCGCACGGCCAACACCCATATGAGCAATACCCGTATTTTTCATAATGGTAACAACGTCTGCAAAGTCAAGATTTATGTAACCGTTACCCGAAATCAAATCAGAAATACCCTGAACACCCTGACGTAAAACATCATCAGCCATTTTAAATGCATCTACAAAAGTTGTATGCTGATTGGAAATCTGAAGCAAACGGTCATTCGGAATGGTAACCAAAGAATCCACATGGCTCTTCAATTCCTGTATTCCCTCTTCTGCACGCACCATTCTCTGACGACCTTCAAAAGCAAACGGTTTCGTCACAATACCAACCGTTAAAATGCCAAGTTCTTTCGCAATGCTGGCAACGACCGGGGCTGCACCGGTACCGGTACCACCACCCATGCCGCCTGTAACAAAAACCATGTCACAGCCCTGCAGTGCCTGTGCTATCTCATCATGACTTTCTTCAGCCGCTTTTGCACCAATCTCCGGGTTTGCTCCCGCGCCAAGTCCTTTTGTCAATTTATCGCCAATCTGTATTTTCTGGGTTGCCTGAGATGTAAGCAATGCCTGCTTATCCGTGTTGACTGAAATAAAGTCAACTCCCTTAAGTCCAAAATCAATCATTCGATTTACTGCATTGTTGCCGCCGCCGCCGACGCCGATAACCTTAATCTGGGCAACATTTGCATTTTCAGTGTCAAATTCAAACACTTGAAACTCCTCCTCTTTCGTACATACTTATCCTATTAAATCGTCTATGCTGTATCATAATATTCGTTAACTTATCTTATTATATCATATTACAAACACATTACACAAGTATAAATTTTCAATTACAGACATTTTTTTAAAAAAATTTATATAATTTTTACGAAAATCTTCCAAAATATACTTTCATTACTTATTTTTTCAAACGCGACTTCAAATGGTCAAAATAATAGCGCCGCATAATGGAAAAATTTGTAAATAATCTCGTTCCAAATACAATTAACGCAACCAAGTATAAATCAACATCCAACTTTTTGCCGATAAAAGTGAGTAACGCCGCGAGCAACGAATTTCCAATAAAGCCCGATAAAAATATTTGAAGATTAAACGCCTTTTTGGTAATGGAAGATAAGCCTCCGAACACCGAATCAAGGGATGCCAAAATAATAATTGCCACATATTGGCTGTACTGTGCCGGTACATGAAACGGAAAAAAGAGACCCACCAAGATGCCAAACAGCACGCAAAGCAAAACAATCATCTTTTTCCCTCCTCTGTAGTTTCCACCGGAGTTGCACTTCTGAAATTTAAAGTACCGCTGTATTTCGGAATCGTAATCTCATCTGACTTAGAAATGGATATTTCAAAGCCCCAAACCTTTAAACCGTCAATAACACCGCCATTGAGATTTAAGGCCGCCTCCAGCTGATCCGGTTTGCCAATTGCCTTAATCACGTAAGGCGGCGCCATTTTTGTATCATTAACCAACACAGTTGGACCAACGCAGCGCACTGCGCTCGTGCTAATGATACGTGAATCATTCACACAAATAGCCTCGGCACCTGCAGCAGAAAGTTCATTCAAAACACGTCTAATATCCTCGTCATGAATCAGCGTACTGTTTGCCTCTGTCGCATTTCCCATCGCCTTTCGGTTATTAACATCACTTAAAGAAATGGTAATTCCGGGACCCTTTACATCTACAAGCCCGGCCAAAATCTCTGCGCGGGAAAGCTGTTCTGACATAAATTTAGAATTTCCGCTTGATTCCTCTGCCTCACTGCGGTATTGCGCAATACTGGTTTCAAACTCACCGACCTGAGCAGTCAGCGCTTCATTTTTTTCCCGTTCTTTATTCAGTTCTGTCAGTAAATCCTCAATACGCTGATTGTTTTGCTGCTGACTTTCATTATTTTTTGTCACGCTGCGAAACTGTATGGTGATTAAAAATGCCAATATCATAAATACAACGCCCAACGCGACCTGGGCTTTATAATTTTTCTTCAAATATGCTGCTCCTTCCTTATTGCTCCCGCGATTTATCATCGGATGGCGGAATGCTGCTCATTGCCGGCTCTTCGCTCGGTCGGGGAGACTCTTTCTCCCGCGGCTTAGCACTTTCTTCTGCCGATCCGACTTCCGTCTCTTCTTTCTCCGGCTCCGGTGACGGCTTGGTTTCCTCTCGCCCGGTAAATACTTTTGACGGAGTCGTAAGATCTACATACGTACCCGGAGAACGATCTATCTGTGGCAAAATCGCATTTAACATTTTCATTTTATAGTCCATATCATCAAACTTCGCAAAATTAACACGAAATCCTTCGCGATAAATAGCCGAAATGTTTGTAATATCACTAAAATCAATTTGCTGCATCTGCTCCAGCTGACCATTTTCTTTAAAATATTGAATACAACTTAATATTATATCAAACTTTACCCCATCTTGTACAGCTATTTTTTGAGAAATTTCTGCGTTTTCTATCTCAAGACCTATAACCTGCGGCAATTCCCAGCCGGAATTATCGGAAATTTGCTCTAAAACCTTCCCTTCACAGTTTGTCAGTAAATAGCCTGTTGTATACGGAATCATCAGTTCCGCATAACATTCTGTCACACAAATCCGCACAGTAGAAGGAAGTTTGCGTTTTATCCGCACAGTATCCAGATAAGCAAGCGTTTCAAGGCTCCCTCTGATAGATTTCTTATTTATCTTAAAAATATTCGTTCCGAGTGCAAGATTCACCCTATCTAAAATTTCTTCTGTCGCCACCTGCGCATTTCCCTCTACCGCGATTTCCGTAATATGAAAAAAAGGCGCAAACAGGCAAAAGCTGACAAGCATTATCACCAGCAGCAAAAACACTGTTATTATGCGCCTCAATCTTCCTTTTTTGCGTTTCTTTTGTGTTTTTCCCATCTTGTCATTTTCCCTTCGTATATCAAATTAATGCCTTAAAAAGAATAACATATATTCAGTCGATTCTGCGAACATTTGCCCCTAAAAGTGCCAGCGTTTCTGTCAGATTTTCATAACCACGATCAATATAATGCGGATTTTCCAATTCCGTTACACCTTCTGCTGCAAGAGCCGCAACCGCTAACGCTGCACCGCCCCGCAAATCCGCTGCGCTCACAATTGCGCCTGACAGTTTTGGTGTACCGCGAATTACAGCCATTCTGCCGTCAACCGTAACATCCGCACCCATACGTACCAATTCTTCGGCAATTTTAAAACGGCTTTCAAATATAGTTTCTTTAATAATAGAAGTACCTTCCGCTGTACAAAGCATTGCTAAAAACATAGACTGCGCATCGGTCGGAAAGCCCGGATAAGGCATGGTAGTAATCTCTGAGATAGCACGAAGCCTCTGCGGCGCCCTCAGTTTCACCCAGTCGTGACCGCTTGCCACTTCACAGCCACATTCTCTTAGACATGCCAGTGTTGCAGATAAATGCTCCGGACGCACACGCCTAAGCTCCACAGTGCCGCCTGTCACCGCTGCACAGCACAAATAAGTCGTTGCCACAATCCGATCCGGCATAACCCGGTATTCCGTCGGCCGGAGTTCTGAAACTCCCTCAATTTCAATTCTGGAAGAACCTGCACCCGATATTTTAGCGCCCATTTGATTTAAAAATGATGCCAAATCCTCTATTTCCGGTTCCTTTGCTGCATTTTCAATTACTGTTTTCCCCTCAGCAAGCGCTGCTGCCAACATAATATTTTCCGTTGCGCCAACACTCGGAAAAGATAAATGTAATTCTTTTCCCTGCATTTCCAAACCATTGCACAAAATATACCCATGTGTTTCCTTTATTTTCACACCCAGTTCACGCAATGCTTTCATGTGTAAATCAATGGGTCTCGGTCCCAGTTCACAACCGCCCGGTGCGCTGATTTTTGCATACTTGTTCCGCGCCAAAATTGCTCCCATAAACACAATGGAGGAACGAAGCTGACGCATCAGCTTTTCCGGAATATGATTTCCAAGCTGTCCTCTGGTATCAATCGTTAAAGTGTTTCCGTTACGCTCGGCTTTCGCGCCCAGATATCTCAAGATATCCAATGTGATGTCCACATCACGCAGGTCGGGACAATTATGTAATACATTTACACCTTCATTTAACACAGTGGCTGCCAAAATAGGCAGGACGGCATTTTTTGCTCCCTGTATATCAATTGCTCCGGAAAGCGGAGTCCCTCCCTCTATCAGTATTCTGCTCATAAAGCTGCACCTCCAGATATTGTAATCCGCAATCAAATAATACAATATCATAGTATGCAGCAAACACAAATCGGTTACTCTCTGCCTGCCATCAATTGCAACGCACAGTCACAAATTCTTTTTGTTCCATCGGTAATGCCCATTTTCAGGGAATTTTTACTCATATTCTCCCGTTTTTCACGATTAAAAATTAAGGAATCAATCTCTTTTTGCAACCGCTCCGGAGTCAGCTCATCTTCCAATATTACAACCGCTGCGCCGCCTGCTTCCAAGCTTTTCGCATTCATCACCTGATGGTTGTGCGCCACATTCGGCGACGGAATTAAAATAGCAGGACGTCCCAACGCCGTCAGTTCACTGATTGTCAGCGCACCTGCACGCGCAATTACTAAATCTGCTGCCGGCATGACCTCCTCCATATTATAAATATACGGAACAAAGCGCACATGCTCTGACAGTTTTCGGCTGTCCGTCATGCTGATTGTCTCATCATAGTAACGTTTGCCGCATCCTGCCAAAAATTGCAGTTTATCTGTATCGGCATGATTAATAAACTCCGCCGCTGCCCGGTTTAATGCGCGCGCTCCCAAGCTTCCGCCAAGAGACACAATAAACGGACGCGAATCAAGTTTCAAACGATTTCTTGCCTCTTCATAAGAAATTTCCAGCATATTTTCCCGAAGCGGATTGCCCGTGAGAACACACTTTTTGGCAATTGCTTCCTTAAAATATTTTTTAGTGTCTGCAAAACTAATCGCAAGCACATCTGCAAAACGCGCCGTCATTTTTACCGTCACGCCCGGAATAACATTTTGTTCATGGATCACGGTGGGGATTCCCAAGCGATGCGCCGCAAACATAACGGGCGCACAAACATAACCGCCCGTACCTATTACAATATCGGGAGAAAATTTTTTAATTATTTTTTTGCAGTCGCAAATTGCCTGAAAGAAATGATACAAAACAGTAATATTTTTCGGCGTTAGCTTACGGATTAAGCCCTCAACTACGACAGTTTCCATCGGAAAACCGGCCTTAGGTACAAGGGTGCTTTCCAATCCTTTCTTCGTCCCGACAAACAAAATCTCTGCATTATGATATTTCCGAAAATATCCGGCAATTGCCAGAGCCGGATTAATATGCCCTGCCGTTCCGCCTCCGGATACCAAAACTCTCATAGCAAACCTCCCAATTGTTAAATAGGCTGTTTTTTAAATTTTGAAACATTAACCACAATCCCCATTGCCGCAAGCAAAAACACCAACGATGATCCGCCGGCGCTAAAAAACGGCAGCGGTATACCGGTGGTCGGTATAGACGAAGTAACAACGGCAATATTTAATACCACCTGCACGCCCACCAGTGCGATAATGCCGGTCACCAACAGACTGCCGAACGTATCGGGTGCGTTCATTGCAATTTTAATGCCGCGGTAAATCATATAGGCAAACAGGGCCAAAATGGCAAGCGCCCCAATCAAGCCAAGCTCTTCACAAACAATGGAAAAAATAAAGTCATTCTGCGGTTCGGAAACATACATGTACTTTTGGCGCGAGTTACCAAAGCCAACGCCGAAAAGCCCTCCCGAACCAATCGCATAAAGCGACTGGATAATCTGCCAACCGTCTCCAAGACGATCCTGAAACGGATTGGTAAAGGTGATTAAACGCTGCAAGCGGTATGGCTCAAAAATAGCTACGCCGATGCCAAGCGGTATTACAGGCACCGCGGCCATAGCAAAATAACGCACTCTCGCGCCCGCTACCAGCATCATAATCACCATAGTAAGACCGATAATGATACAAACACTAAAATGCGGTTCCAAAATGAGCAATACCAAAAATACTCCTAACAGCGCCCAATAACGTACCAAATATTTAAATTCCTTTATTTTTCCTTTTGCCACAGACATACTATAGGCAAAGTAAATAATTAGGCCGATTTTTGCAATTTCAGAAGGCTGGAAACTGAAACTTTCCGTTCCAAGCCACCGTCTTGCACCTTTTACCTTAATACCTACAACCAAAACCGCCAGCAGTAAAACAGCGCAACCCACTAAAATAGGCACTGCCAGTCTTTTATAATTGCGGTAATCAAAATTTGCCGTAAAAAACATAGCACCAACGCCCAAAATCGCCCAAATGAGCTGTTTCTTAATCACCAAAAATCCGTTGTCATACTGATAGTAAGCGGTGGGATAGCTTGCTGAAAATACCATAATTAACCCCAGCACCAAAAGAAGAATAACGCTGATTAAAAAGCCAAAATCAAGCGCAGTACGCTTTACTCTTACGCGTGTAAGGGGAGATGCTCCCTTTTTACTGCCGCCCGCATTGCTATGTTTTCCCGAAGCTCTCGTCTGCGTATACACTCACACCACCACCCGGTTTTTAAGAATATATTTTTCACATTTACACAAAAATTTTCATCATACTAATAAACGCCAGCACACACAGCACAACCGTTGCACCGGAAAACAGCAAAACAATTTTAACCTCCGAAAACCCACACATCTCAAAGTGGTGATGAATCGGACTCATTTTAAATACTCTCTTGCCCGTCAGTTTAAAAGAGGTCACCTGAATAATAACGGAAAGTGTTTCGATTAAATAAACCCCTCCGATGATAATTAAAATCAACGGCAGCTTCAAAGCCACTGCCGCAGCAGCACATGCACCGCCCAAAAATAATGAACCGGTATCTCCCATAAAAACCTTTGCCGGATAAGCATTAAATACCAAAAATGCAAGACAGGCCCCGCTGACTGTACCGATGAAGATTGCTACTGCCGTCTCCTTCATTAAAAATGCAGCAACCGTCAAAAACAAGCTGACAACGAGAGTGACCGTTGCCGCAAGCCCATCCAGTCCATCTGTCAGATTTACACTATTAACCATAGCTAACTGAACAAATACAATAAACGGAATGATAAGGAGACCAATATCTACCGTTGTATCTATAAAAGGAATTATAATTTCTCCATTTAAATAGCCCATATAATTCAGTGCCAGCGTACTGATGATGCTGACTAAAAGCTGTGCCGAAAACTTTTGCTTTGCAGAAAGACCAAGGTTGCGTTTCATTACGACTTTAATAAAATCGTCTATAAAGCCGATTGCACCAAATAAGACCGCACAGCCCAGCAAAATTAAAATTTCAAAATTTCCCCTTGCCGGTAAATAAGCAAAAACGAGAGTTGCGACAACAACCGCGAATATCATGGTAATGCCGCCCATTGTCGGCGTTCCGCTCTTTTTTTGGTGCCAACTCGGCCCCTCTTCACGAATACTCTGCCCAAATTTTAAACGATGCAAAAACGGGATTAAAATCGGCGTTGTAATCAGGCAAATTAATGCGGAACATGCCGTTGCACTCAGTATACTTTTCAAATTATTTCAGCCCCTTATCTCCGGAATCTTACTTTTAAAAATTTTTCTGCAAAAAAGCCGTTACACGTTCCAGCTCCATTACACGGGAAGCTTTTACCAAAATATGACAACTCTTTGTTACGGAAGCTGCAAGAGAACTCTGCAATTCCTCTACCGTTCGGAACGAATGGATTTTTTCTTCTGACATTCCGTTCTGCAAAGCACCCTGCGCAATATATTTTGCCTGTTCGCCTACCGTAAACAGCTCATCAATTTTTTCATCTGCCACCGTTTTCCCAACAAGCAAATGCGCACTCTTAGAAAATGTACCCATACACGCCATATCCCCCAGAACCGCGATTTTTTTTAACGGATAGGCGCTTAACACCTTCAGTGCAGCACGCATAGAATCCGGTGCTGCATTGTAACAGTCATTAATAATGGTAAAACCTGCGTGTTCTATTTCATCCATCCGCATATTAGCCGGGCGAAATTCCTCCAGCGCACGAACAATTGCACTGTCCTCAACGCCGTATAATATTCCCGCAACACAAGCGAACAATGCATTATATACATTATGCTCTCCGGGAATGTTTAGCATCACAGTAAATTTATGTCCCAGGCCGGAAAAATCAAAACGAACACCGTGAATATCCGAATAAATATTCTTTGCAGACGCATCACACGCAGAATTCTTTCCAACGGTATATACTTTCTGCACGATTTCTGACTTGTGGTTTAATAAAATCGCATCGTCGCCGTTTATCAACACAGTTCCGTCCGGCTGCATATTATTTAATATCTCCGCTTTTGCCCGATAAATATTTTCCTGCGATCCCAAAAGCTCAATATGTGACATGCCGATATTAGTCAGCATAGCAAGTTCCGGTTTTACAATAGACGAAAGGCGGTCAATCTCACCAAAACCGCTCATGCCCATCTCTATCACTGCAATTTCGTGTGTATCCTCCAGGCGAAACACCGTAAGCGGCAAACCGATTTCATTATTAAAATTTCCTTCTGTTTTCAGCGTATGATATTTTTGCGCAAGTACTGCTGCGGTCATCTCTTTTGTAGTTGTCTTGCCAACGCTCCCCGTTAAACCAACGACAGGAATAGAAAACAAGCTGCGGTAATAACTTGCTAAAGCCTGCAGCGCCCGAAGGGTATCATCAACCACAATCAGCGTGCCATCCGCTGCATCCCTTTTGGCTGTAAGTGACGCCGCCGCACCGCCGGAAAATGCCTTTGCGATATAATCGTGCCCGTCGAATTTCTCACCAACCAACGGCACAAACAGACAGCCTTCCTTTATCTTACGACTGTCTGTACTGATATCTGTAATCGTAATATCCTCATTCTTACCAATCAGCGTTCCGCCGACTGCAGAAACAATTTCCGAAATTTTTATCGGTTTCATGCTTCGTTCCTTCCCTCTAAGATTTCCTGAATAACCTCGCGTTCATCGAAGTGACGCTTTTCTCTGCCGATAATCTGATAAGTTTCGTGTCCTTTTCCTGCCAGGATAATGCAGTCCCCCTTCCGCGCCATATCCATTGCTGCGCGAATCGCTGCACGCCTGTTTTCAATCATTTCATACCGGCAAGAGGTTCTCTTCATGCCTTCCTCAATCTGTAAAATAATAGACATTGGTTCTTCTGTGCGCGGATTGTCGGAGGTAATTATGCAATAGTCGGAAAGTCTGCCGGCAATTTCGCCCATAATCGGCCTTTTTGTTGCATCACGGTCACCGCCGCAGCCAAACACGGTGATTACCCTTCCCTCTGCAAATTCACGAACTGTACTCACAATATTTTCCAGACCGTCCGGTGTATGTGCATAGTCAATAATAACAGTATAATCTGTGTTTGTGTAGACTGTCTCAGCGCGCCCCTTTACTCCCTTCGCAACCATGAGCGCTCCTAAAACTTTTTCAGGTTCAACACCGAGAGACAAACCAACAGCACAAGCCGCCAGAGCATTATAAACTGAAAATCTTCCCGGAATAGCAAGTCGTGCCGGATATTTTGTACCCTTAAAATCAAGGTCAAACAACACACCCTTCGCACTAATGCGGACGTTTTCCGCGCGACAGTCAGACGCCTCATCAATTGAATAGGTAACCATATTACAGGTTTTTTCCTGCGCAATCTCTCTTCCTGCTGCATCATCAATATTGACTGCCGCAGCTTTGCACATTGGAAACAGCATTTTCTTAGCTTTCAGATAATTTTCCATTGTTTTATGAAAATCGAGATGATCCTGTGTTAAATTAGTAAACGCGCCCATCTCAAAAGGTATTCCGTACACCCGGGATAATGCCAAAGAGTGAGAGGATACCTCCATGACCGCATAGTCACAGCCGGCATCTGCCATACTGCGAAATAATTCCTGCAACTCCAGCGATTCCGGCGTAGTACGCTCACTCGGCAGCAGCTTATCGCCAATCATATTTCCGTTGGTACCTACCAAGCCGACTTTATGCCCATCAAATTCTAATATTTGTTTAATCAACGTAGTAACAGTGGTTTTACCATTGGTACCGGTCACACCGATAACCTTTATTTCCCTTGCCGGGTGTTGATACCAGTTTGCCCCCATCATTGCCAATGCCTTGCGCGTATCCGCAGTAACAATTTTCACCGCGCCGCTCACTTCGGCCGCTCCGTCCTCCACAACAACCGCAGCGGCACCGCGCGACAACGCGTCGGCAATATACCTATGTCCGTCAGTGGCATAGCCTCTGATACACACAAAGACGAAACCTTTTTCCACCTTTTGCGAATTGTATGCAATACCGGAAATTCTGATATCTTCAGACAGATTCCACGATGCATTAATTCCCTTCAGCAACTCTGATAACAGCATCTTTTTCTCTCCTCTCGCGGCTAGTCAACGTCTAGGAAGCGGAACTGCACTTTGACAATGCTTCCTGCCTCCACCTGTGTTCCTGCCGCCGGCTCCTGCTTAATTGCGATGGTACGTTTTGATTTGCTGCCCGTTGCACCCGCACTGCTGACATTAAGATTCAGCTTGCTTGCCTGCAAACGCGACTGTACCTCAGCAAGCGACAAGTTCTGCACATCAGGTACTGTGACCTGATTGCCCGTATTATCCTCTGTATATAAAATCACGGTTGAACGTGCGGTCATGTTGGAACCGACTTTCGGCATCTGATCCTTTACCGTCTCTCCGCTGCCTACAATGGTATAAGTCAGATTTTGCGCCGTAATATCTTTAATAGCACTGCTTGTGCTTTTCCCCTTCACATCCGGCACAAACACATCCAGATTTTCCTTTTCCTCTTCAGTATACTGCGGCTCTATCTTCATATAGCGCAGCGTATCTTCCATGATTTTTCCTACCACCGGGGCTGCAATACGTCCGCCGTAATATTCCCCATTAGACGCTTCATCCAGCATAACCAAACAAGCAACCTTCGGATCGTTTGCCGGCGCAAACCCGACAAATGAGGAAACATATTTACCGTTTCCGCGCGGTATCTTCTCCGAGGTTCCCGTTTTACCGGCAATACGGTATCCCTTTATATATGCATTCTGACCGGAACCATTTGTAACAACATTTTCTAAAAGCATGCGCATAGTCTCCGAGGTTTCCTTTGAAATAACCTGACGTACCAACGTTGGTTCCGTATTTTTCAGCACGTTTCCATCGTCATCCACCAGCTCCTTTACCAGATACGGCTTCATCAGATTACCACCGTTTGCCACAGCGCAAACTGCTGAAATCATTTGCAGCGGTGTAACCTTAGGTCCCTGGCCAAAGGCAGAAGTGGAAAGTTCCATCAAGCCAAAACTGTTTGCAGGATAAAATACTCCCTTTGCCTCGCCCGGCAAATCAAATCCCGTTGTATCTAAAAATCCAAACGCTTTATAATATTTTTGAAATAAATCCGCTCCAACCATCTGACCTACTTCAATAAAAACAGGGTTACAAGAATTTTTTACACCATCTTTAAATGTCTGCGCACCATGGCCGTTCCGATTTGCGCAGGCAATTTTCCGATCCGCTACCTGCTTGTAACCCGGACAGAAAAACGGCGTATCAATGCTAACAACACCTTCCTCCAGAGCCATAGAGGCGGTCATAATTTTAAAACAGGAACCCGGTTCATAAGAATCCACCACCGCTTTATTACGCCACATTTTCTGCAGCGCATTTGATTTTTCCCGTGCCCGCTCCTCTTCATTTGAGATAGATGCAATGCGTTGTTTCTCCGTCTCATCTACCAGTTCAAACGGGTGGTTTAAATCAAAGTCCGGCTTAGCGCTCATGGCAAGGACTTCACATGTCTGAACATCCATTACAATAACCGCCGCACCTTGCTGAACCTTTTCCTCCTGGAAAGCCGTTTCCAAATGTTTTTCTGCAAAATGCTGTATTACTTCATCAATCGTCAGCACAACATTCGTACCGTTTTGCGGGTCAATATGCTTTTCAGCCTGAAACGGCATATCCGTATCCAATGCATTTTTCAAGGAAATAACCCGCCCCGGGACTCCCCGAAGCTCTTTATCATATACCATCTCAATCCCGGCGAGGCCCTGATTATCCGTTCCGGTAAAACCAATAATATGTGAAGCAAAGGTACCGTAAGGATAATAACGTTTCGAATCCTCCTGAAGGTATACACCCGTCAGATTCAATTCGCGTACCTTTGTCGCTACCTCAACATCAATTTTTCGTTTAATTGTTACATGATTGGTTTCCTTATCCAACAACTTCTGAATATCAGCTGTCTCCATTTCCAAAACAGCACTGAGTTCAGCAGCAATTTTTGTACTGTCTTTTTTTGCCTTTCTAATTTCATTCGGATTTGCAGTTACGGTTTCTACCGTAGAACTCTGCGCTAATACCTTGCGGTTTCGGTCATAAATAGTACCCCTCTTCGATGCAACTTCGTTATCTCTCGTCTGTTGCTCCACTGCCTCGCGCTTCAACTCAGAGCCATCAATTACCTGCAGGAAAAACAGACGCACGCCCAAAAGCCCCAAAACCATTGTAAAGGCAACAAACACCATTAACATTCTGATTTGCAGCTTTCGTTTTGGCTTTTCCATTGACATGCTACCGGCTCCTTACTCAAAAATAATATATTGCTATTCTTTCTGTCTGTTAAGGCAAATTTAGTGCAGAGGAAATTTTCTCCCCCACACTAAGCAAATAAATATACTGTCTCATATTAATATATAGTGACTGTTTAATCCAAATATTCCTTAATTTTACCGAAAGCAGCCTGCAGTTTATTTTGTTCTCCTGTCACACCGCCCTTTATTTTCTCAACATGATCAACTTGATCCAAGTTGACATAAACCGTCTGATATTTTTCCGGCTGCCGCATACCGAGACGACCGGTTGCCGCATCCTCCACAGTTTTTAAATCCAGTGAATGTTCAATCTCCATTTCCATTCTCTGATTGGTCGACACCATATCGGAAAGCTCCTTGCGTTTCTTCTCAATCCGATTGGTCGATTCTGTAATCATAACGCCGCGGCAAAGTACCGCAAATGCCGCCACTGCTACAAATAATATAGAAAAGACAACTGCAAGCCGCGCGCGCACTCTTGCTGCACGACGCCTTGCCGCCTGTGCCTTGGTTAATTGCTTTTGTTTCTTCGGTTGACTCTTAAACCGCACATTTTGGCTGTGCACTGGCAATTCTGTTTTTCTGACAGCATTACCGTCATAATGCATTGTGCCGTAATAGTTTCGGCCATACTGCCGCGACATCTGCCTCTGTGCGTTCATAGTTTTCTCCCCCCGATTTTATGAATGATTATCTGCTTTTTCAAATACTCTCAGTTTTGCACTCCGCGCACGCGAATTACGGAGCAATTCCTCTTCACTTGCTGTAATTGGCTTTCGTGTAATAATTTTGCCCAGTGGTTTTTTTCCGCAAACGCAAATAGGAAAATCCTTTGGGCAAGTACAACCCGCTGCCAAATCCGCAAAAGTACTTTTTACGATTCTGTCCTCTAACGAATGGAACGTTATTACTGCCAGCCGTCCGCCGGGATTTAAACAATGTACGAAATCCCGAACCGCCTGTTCTAAAATACTTAACTCTCCGTTTACTTCTATCCGTATTGCCTGAAAAGTACGCTTTGCCGGATGTGGTCCATCACGGCGCGCCCCCTTCGGCATTGCCTTTTTAATAACCTCCACCAGCTGTCCGGTTGTCTCCAACACATGCTCACTGCGTTCCTTCACAATAAATTCCGCAATGCGTTTTGCCCAACGCTCTTCCCCATACTTACGAATAATTTCTTCTAACTTTTCTGCACTGTAGTTATTTACAACCTCAAACGCAGAAAAAGAATTTCTCCTGTCCATACGCATATCAAGCGGCGCATCAGCACGATATGAAAATCCCCGATCCCCGTCATCCAACTGATGAGAAGAAACTCCCAAATCCATCAATGCACCATCCAGACCATTTATTCCAAGTTCAGACAGCGCCGGTATCACATTTTTAAAATTTTGATTAATATATGTCACTTTAGAGCCAAAACGCTCCAATCGTTTTTTGCTTGCTGCTATGGCCTCCGCATCTTGATCAAACCCGATCAATCTCCCGCCGGAAAGTCTTGATACAATCTCCTCGCTATGTCCTGCTCCACCCATCGTTGCATCTACATAGATTCCGTCCGGGCGAATATTTAAAGCATCAATTACCTCATCCTTCAAAACAGGAACATGGTAAAAATCCATTTTTCAACCTCCTGTTTACAGAACAACTTATAAAAGCCCCTCAAGTTTCTCGGAAAGCATGTCAGAACTAAAGCAATCAAAACTGTGCTCCTCTTCCCACTTCTGCGAATTCCAAAGCTCTAACCGTGTGGAAACGCCGACAACCGTTACGTCTTTTTCCAGCTGTGCATAACTGCGAAGCTTAGCAGGAATCATAATTCTCCCCTGTTTATCTGTTTCGCACTCGCAGGCGCCGGCAAAGAAAAAACGTGCAAACTGTCTCGCATCTTTATTTGATATTGGCAAAGCATCCAGCTTTAATTTCAGCCGCTCAAATTCCTCGGCAGAAAACGCAAACAGACAGTTATCGAGGCCTAATGTTACAATGAAAGTTTCACCCAATTCTTCGCGAAATTTGGACGGTACAAACATTCTGCCCTTCGCATCTAACGTATGATGATATTCTCCAATGAACATGACCTCACCACCTTCCTGCGTCGCACTCCACTTTTAAACCATTTTACTCCACTTTCCACCACTTTTATTTCATTGTAACCTATTTGAAGATATTTTGCAACAGTTTTTGAAAAAAAAATTTAATTTTTTTGAAATCTAATTGTAACATACAAGATATAGTGTTGTGTTAACATAATATCTACTACCAATTTCAAACCCTGTTTATTGAGCTGTTTTTTTCTATCAAAAACAGAGCTGCCAACAAAACATATATCATTGCATATATTGTTTTTCTCTTTGTAAATATTTTTTGCCCGAAACAGGAAATTCACCACTATCCCCCACTTGCCCATAAAACAAAACAGAGCTGCAGCAAAATGAAATCATTTTGCTGCAGCTCTGTTTATCAGCTTTTCAAATATTTTATCCTTGTGCTGCTTGAAGCTTTGCTAAAAATTCTCTTTCCATCTCCAAAATATCCTCCAGCCAATATACACCCACATCAAGTGCTGCCCAGAGGCTGGGGCGCTCTGCCTTTTTGGTCAGCCGGGCTGATTCTATCCCGTCCCCGTGCTTTTCCAATAGCTCAATGCCAACTTTAGTCGCAACTTCCATCTTATTAATCTTCTTGGTTTCCAGTGTAGTCAGTCTGACGATAAAGTTTTCGTTAAAATCTCCGTAATAAAGAACCTTTCCGTCTCTTAGAAGCGGTTTTCCTCTGTATAAAAGCATTTTCTTCTCCTTACTCCTTTTTTCCGGCATATATCATCATCCTTTCGTATTTTTAATCCTTCTCCAATTCCTTTAATAATGAAAGGTCAATGTCCTCCGTCTTTTTGTCCCGATTGCTGCCGTCTTTGATAACAACAACATCATCCACATGAAACTCGCTCAATATTTTTTCGTTTTTCGCATCCAACTTCACCGATACAAGCCCCTTTAACAGGTTGACCGAGGCAACAATGCCGCGTCCTGTCGGTGTATCCACCAGCGCACCCGGATTCGGTGTTTTCGCCAGCAAATCCTCATAAGCTTCCTGTTCATACTTCAAACAGCACATCAGTCTGCCACAGGTTCCTGATATTTTAGTAGGATTGAGCGACAACGACTGCTCCTTTGCCATTTTAATGGAAACAGGCTCAAAGTCTCCCAGAAACAATGAACAACATAACGGTCTGCCGCAAATGCCCAAACCGCCTAACATTTTTGCCTCATCACGAACGCCGATTTGCCGCAGTTCGATTCTTGTACGAAATACCGATGCCAAATCTTTTACCAACTGACGAAAGTCTACACGCCCATCCGCTGTAAAATAAAATAAAATTTTACTGCGATCAAAGGTATATTCCACATCAATTAAATTCATTTCCAGGTTATTTGCCTTTATTTTCTCCAAACAAATTCTGCGGGTTTCATCCAGCTTTTGTCTGTTTTCCTCCAATTGCTTTTCATCGGCCTGCGTTGCTTTGCGAATAATCGGCTTCACAGGAATGGCAAAGTCCTTTTCATCAATTTCCTTTTCTGCCATCACCACTGTTCCATATTCCGTACCGCGCGCCGTTTCCACGATAACGCCATTCCCCGGCACAACTTTTTCCTCTCCGGAGCTGAAATAATATATTTTCCCAACAGATTTAAATCTGACTCCAATTACCTTTATCATCCATTCCCTCCCGAATATTCATTAATAATTCCATGGCAGAAGCAGCCGCACTCGCATTGCCGGCAAGTCTCCTCTGATATTCCAATACAGTATCCATCGCTTTTACCAACGATTTTTTGGAAAAGTTTTTTGCACATTCTTTAATCTCATACAGTCTGTCACGGCACAAAATCTGTTTTTGCAAATTAATCTTTTCAAACAGGCAATCCCGCAGGAAAATCAGCATAAAATCAATAATAAAATCCACCCTGTCCTTATTTTCCAGCAGAAAACTTTCAAAATCAACCACAGCAGCATTTGACCGAAGCAAAGCTGTTATATGACGAAGTGTCAAGCGATATAATTCCGAAAAATCATCATCGTCCAAAAGTTTTTGCCCTCTTCCGATAATCCCCTGCGAAAACATCGCCGCAAACTGCAGCCTTTCCTCCGGTTTATCGGAATGTGATTTAAAGTACCGATAGACCTCATCATACGGAAGCGGAAGAAACGGAAGTTCAATTGAACGGGAAAGCACCGTATCTAAAAGCATACCCGCCTTCGGTGTTAAAATAATAAACACTGCATATGGCGGCGGTTCCTCCAATATCTTCAGTAAACCGTTTTGCGCACCGACCGTCAGCAGCCCGCCGTCTTCAATAATAAATATTTTTTTATCCGCCAAAAACGGCTTGACATACACCTTTTCCACGATTTGTTCGCGCACCTCATCAATACCAATGGAAGCCTTATCTTTTTGTCTGCGAACATAAATCACATCCGGATGATTCATAGTGCTTGTTTTTGCACATGCACCACAGTGACCGCAGGGAATTTTCCCCTCGCTCTCACACAACAGCGCCGCCGCAAAAATCTGCGCTGTCGTCTTTTTTCCGATACCATCCGCACCTTCAAATACGTAGGAATTTAAAGCGTTCCCGCTTTTTGCTGTCTTTTCAAGCTTAGCTTTTAGCCGGACGTTGCCGTAAATATCATCAAAATTCAGCACAACAGCCTACACTTTCTCAAAGCGCTCTACATCTACGACAAAAATGGTGGCTCCGCCTGTTTCAATTTCTTCTGGATATGCAGTGTAATCAACCGCTGTCCCCAAATATGGTTCCGGCGTGAAAACTACCTGTCTTCGCTTCATGCTGTGTTTGGAAATCACATCCACCACCGACTGCACCTGTTCCTCTGAGGTACCCACCAGCAACGTCGTATTGCCCGCACGCAAAAAGCCGCCCGTTGACGCCATTTTAGTTACGGAAAAGCCCGCCTTGTTCAGCTCTCTCATCACCAGATTGCCGTCCTCGTTATTCACGATTGCAAAAACCAGCTTCATTTCTGCCGCCTCCTTTTAACACATTTTTAATAAGCCCTTCTTCTACCAAAGAAAAACACTGTTTCGCTCCGCATCCCAATGAACATCTCTGGAAAGAACTCCTTCCCACACGGCACGAAGCGGAATGTAAACCTCCCCATCCGTTTGTAAAACCGGATGTTTTACGTCAATATAGCTCGTATACGCCTCCGAATCCGATTGGAACACACTGCTGCCGACCGAGGTGTAATAACATTTGCCCCATTGGTACAGGCATACCATATCATCATAAACCCCATACTTAAGCCAATTAGAACCAAGAGCAGAAATTGGAATATACAGCGCACCGTTTATCAGTTTCGGCTTTGACTCTGCAAAATGCTGCCGATAGGAATGTACAAAGACAGTAACGCTGCCGTCTGCTGCCGGCAAGGTAACGTTATCAATATAGTCGGGATCTTCATTTTCAAACGTTCCATAGAGGTTTGCTTGCTGCTCATCACGCGCTTTGCTCCACTCTGAAAATAAAATTGTCTTTTTGCCATCAACTTTTGGTATATCAATTTCGGCAATTTCATTTATTTCCGAAAGTTTTGTCTGTGAGTATAACTGACCCGAAAGAATGAACGGGGTTTCATCACTTGCACAGTCTGTGAAAAGCTCTCTCAATTTTACCATATCAAGGCGCAAATCAATGGTTGATTCCGTTGTATCGGGATATCCCTTTTTACCCATGGAAACGTTTATGACAATACCCTCGCTGCCAAGCAGTGAAATGGTATCCAGCTTTGCAAAGAAATCATCTGCTTCCGCTTTCGCTTCTTTTATATCCATGTTAAAAAATTCATCCAAACCGCTGCCAACAGCTTCAGCAATCTCTTCGCCAAATACCTTGCTGTAAAACTCTATCGCCGCACTGTACAATATTTTGACGTCACCTCTGGCGGTCTCATCAGTCAAATAGGTATCTGCCAGGGATTTCAAAATAGCCTTCAGGTTTTCGTCCGAAACATGCACCGTATAAAGATTGCCGTTCTTTTGTACCACATCGGGCAGAGATGTCTTTGGCAAATAATTTTTCAAAAACGTATAAACTGAAGACATCAACTGTTTCGCGGCACCCTGCGGAATACTTCCGGCAGTTTTTGCCTGCGCTTTGTCTGTCCACCCGCTCAGCCAAGAGCTTGTATCCATCTCAACATATTCCGCATTCATATATTGCTGCGGTAAAAATGCTTTGGCAACTGTTGGAATATCACAAATAATATTTCCGTTTTCTGTCAGGTAGCTGTGAAAGGCAAATGTTGTATTTTTCGTGCTGACACAAAACAGATTAGCGCTCTGACCTTCACAGTACCGCACATCATAATCCATTTTCACATCATTAAGCGCATTGATAACAGAGGGCAGGTACAAGAATGTACTTTCCTCCCAATCCTCCGGCACCTCTGCATCAAGCTGAAGGTGAAGACTTCCGCTCTGATGATAAGAAGATAAGTCTAAGAGCTTTTCCTGCATAGTAAGGTAAGACATCCCGTCTGCATTACATGCGCTTAAGGCAAGCACCATAAAACATAACAATATTAGCATCAATCTGCTTCGTATTTTCATTGCCCGCACCTCTTCTTTCAACCCTCTGTGTTATTATTTCTGACTAATTTCAATTAAAAATTCACCCATATCTCGTGCCGAATATGGTTTCGCAAGATATTTCATGTTTTCCTTCAGCTGCTGCAGGCGATATGGATGATGAATTACCTGATAAATTGCCTCATCCACGGTAAAGGTTTCACTGATAGACATTGCTGCACCGGTGTTAAGCATAAACTCCTCATTGCGGTCCTCCTGGCCCGGAATCGGATCAAGCATAATAATCGGCAGATTTTTCGCCAGTGCCTCTGAAGTAGAGAGTCCGCCCGGCTTGGTTATAATGCAGTCCGCGGCATCCATCAATACATCTACATTGTGTGTAAAGCCATAGTTAATAATATGCTTTTGCTTTTTCATTTTATCAATGCGCATTTTCAGCTTCTTATTATTACCGCAGACAGTAATTAACTGAATATCTTCATTTAAAGCATCCAACCGTCTGATATTGTCCATCGTGTCATTACCGTAACCCATAGAGCCCATCATCAAAAGTACGGTAAATTTATTCTCCAGTCCCAATTCACGCCTTGCTTCTGCCTGCGGAATCTTCTGTGCAAATTTCGGTGAAATCGGTATTCCAAAAGGCTTTACCTTTTCCTGCGGATAGCCCTTGCGCATAGTTTGGTAATCCAAAAGCTCCGTTGCAGTAATATAGTAGTCAATATCCACATCCTCCCAAAACGGATGCACGGTAAAGTCGGTAATAACGGCAACAGATTTTGCACGAAACGGATATTTTCTTTTTAAATAACTGATGGCAATGGCAGAGAAAATATGCGTTGCCACAATCACATCAGGATTATATTCCTTCAGATATTTCATTAGTTTTTTATTTAAAATAGATTTCACCAGCTTACCCACGCTGGAATTTTTCGTAATGTCTCTTTTTTCAGCCAACCCGTAGAAAGTACCATATACCTTCGGAGTGGCAATCGTAGAAATCAAATATGCATTTGACAGCGAATCTGCCAAAAGTGTACTGACATTATCCACAACATCAAGTGTTCTGCACTCTATTCCTTCCTTATCTGCATAGTAGTCCTCCAGCGCCTTGCAGGTCTGATGATGCCCCTGTCCTGTCGGCACCGATAAAAACAAAATACGCATGAATGCTCCTCCCTGAATTTATACTGCTGTCGCAAGACATACCTCGTCTATAATATATATTTTATATCTTTTTCTTGCTTTTTTCAATAGATAATTTATTAATTTTAAAATAAAGTCTTAAATACCGAAAGGGAGCGTTAACTATGCAAGCACGCTCCCTGCGTTTTTCTTTTCTTGTTTTGACCGCCCCTTAGAACAGGCCCGGCATATTAATTCCGCCGGTAATAGCGCCCATGCCTTCCTCCATCATGTCGCTGACTTTCTGACTTGCTTCATTCACCGCCGCCATAATGAGGTCCTCCAACATCTCCACGTCTTCAGGATCTACAACCTCGGGCTTAATCTTCACACTGACAATTTCCTTGTTGCCTTTCATTGTCACTGTTACTGCGCCGCCTCCGGCTGCTGCCTCAACGGTCTTTTCTTCCAGCTCTGTTTGAACGCGTTCCATTTCCTCCTGCATTTTTTTTGCCTGACGCAGCATGGTGTTCATGTTGTTGTTACCGCCTCCGGTAAACTTATTGCCGTTTGCCATAATTAATTCCCTCCGTAAAATTTGTTCAAGATAGGAGCTGTGAAAAAAATATCACACAAAACGATTACCGCCGTTTCAAATAGATGCGTCTTTTTTGCCGCTATTTCTCCTCTGCTCCATAATAATATGTTTCACACCTCAGATAATTTCTATCTCACTGTGTGTTTTTGACAGTCTTTCCAATTTTGCAAGCGGGTCTTCCTTGGGCTCATCTTCGCCCACTTCCTTCTGAGAAAAACATGCAACCGCAAGCGTTTCCCCTGTTACTGCCTGCACCGCTTTCTCTACCAGTTCCAAATTGCTCGGTTTTGCCAACACTCGTTTGCTCATCATCTCGTTTTCGCCAAACACTAGCCCGAGACGCCCGTGTATCATTTTCACTTTTGCCTTTTTCAGATGTGAAAATATCGGCATGCCGCCGTTAGTTTTTACGTACGAAATAATTTCGTTCCATTTTTCAACTGCCACGCAGTGCTCCGCCATCTCATTTTCCTGCGGGGATTTACTTTGACTCCCCTCAGTCTCACGCGGCTTTGTCTGCGGATTCTGGCGGATCATTTCCGGATAAAATTCTTCCTCCGGCGGCGGTTCCTGCGGCAACGGAATATCGTCCAAAGGTGCAGCTTCTCCGCTGCCCTGCTGTGACACTTCCTGCCCGACAGCACCATTTTCCTCTGCCGGCTGCGGCTGTTGCCGCTGCACAGCAACACCCTCCTGCAATTGTTTTTCCAGACCTGCAACACGGTCTAACAAAGCTTCATACGAATTTTCCACCATCGGATCGCAAAGTTTCACCAAAGCCAATTCATAAATAGTTCTGGAAAAACCGGAAAGCCGTGCCGATGCCACGGACTGGTTTAAAATATTCAATGCATGAACCAGCTTTTCCCGCGTTACCTTCGGTGCCAGTTTCTTCATTTTTTCCAGTTTCTCAGCAGAAAGTTTTAGCAATTTTTCCGGAGCACTGACCAATTTGACAATCAGCATATCACGCAGAAAAGCAATAAAACTTTCCATAAATACGCCAATCTCTTTTCCCGCCAATAAAGCCTCATCCAAAATAGAAAGCGCCGCTTCACCGTCATTTTGCGCTACCGCATCCGTTAGCCGGAACAGCGCGCTGTCGTCGGCAATACCAATAATACTGACAATATCATCATAGGTAATTTCTTCCTCACCAAAGCCCAGACACTGATCTAAAATACTCAGCGAGTCACGCATGGAGCCATCGCCAAGCTCCGCAACCAAGGCAAGACCTTCCTCTGTCACTTTCCTGCCGTCTCCCGCCAATATCGTTTTCAGGCGTGTTACGATATCAGCATTGGTAATCCTGCGAAAGTCAAAGCGCTGACAGCGCGAAAGCACCGTAGCCGGTACTTTATTTAATTCCGTAGTTGCCAAAATGAAAAGCACATGCGGCGGCGGCTCCTCCAAGGTTTTCAGCAGCGCATTGAATGCTTGCGTAGTCACCATGTGTACCTCATCAATAATATACACTTTTTTCCGTGCCACCGACGGCAAAAACATAACGTCATCAATGATATCACGTATATTTTCAACCTTGTTTCTGGATGCACCATCAAGCTCCACCACGTCCAAAATAGACTCATCCAAAATACCGCGGCATACCTCACACTCATTACACGGGTTGCCATCCTTTGGATTTAAGCAGTTTACAGCCCGCGCTAAAATCTTTGCTGTGGAAGTTTTTCCGGTTCCGCGTGTTCCGCAAAACAGGTAAGCATGCGCCAGCTTGCCGTTTATAATCTCATTTTTCAGCGTTCGGGTAATATGCTCCTGCCCCACAACATCATCAAAGGTAAGCGGACGCCACTTCCGATAAAGCGCCTGATAAGCCAAAGCCGAACACCTCCCGAAACATTAAAGCAAATAATTTTTTAAGCTAAAAAAAAAGCCGTACTTTTTATACAGCTGTTTTAGTTCACGCCGGGAGAACCTGCATCACACTCAAGATTCCGCTTATCGCTGCTTGGTTCCCCACCTGACGAGGTTCACGGGCTCAAGTTGCGCAGGACCCGGCAGACAGCGCCGAAACGCTGAACAAAATTATTATAGCATACGTATGTTTTTTTTTCAACTGTTTTTTCATAAATTCCGTACTTTTTGTTGACAAACCCTCTTTTTATCATTAAAATAATATTCGAGGTGAGAAACGTGGCAAATGTAAAAACCAATGCCATGCGCATTGTAGAAAAAGAAAAAATATCTCATTCGTTCCATACCTACGATGCCGGAGACGGTGCCATTGACGGTGTCTCCGTTGCACATAAAATGGGCCAGGACGAGCGAAAAGTTTATAAAACACTGGTGACGAAAGGCTGCGGCCGGGATTACTACGTGTTTGTCCTGCCGGTTGCCGCAGAATTAAATCTTAAAGCGGCGGCACGTGCTGTTGGCGAAAAATCTGTAGAAATGATTCCCGTAAAAGATATCAACAAAGTCACGGGGTACATTCGCGGCGGCTGTTCACCCATCGGCATGAAAAAAGAATACCGCACCGTCATTGATTCTTCGTGTCTCTCTTTGGATACCATGATTTTTTCCGGTGGGAAAATCGGTTTTCAAATTGAAATGGCTCCCGGCGATCTCATCAGCCTTGTTCATGCGCAAACTGCTGAAATTACGGCATAATCAAAGAAAAGGGGTTGTAAAATGCACACATTTTACAACCCCTGATTTTATCCTATCTGCTTAAATAATTATAAATAATAATCAACGAATCTCCGCGGCGAAGCGCACTGTCCGCATAGAAGGTATCAGATTGCGAATTAACCAACCCGAGTCCTGCGGCGATAGCGCCATATCCCTTATCTGCCTCTGCAACATCCGCAAACGGACAAAGGAAAATACCTCTAATGTTTGCAAATTCGCGATAACCCATTGCATTCAGCAAGTAACGAATACCATCAATTCTTGTAACAGAAGCCTCCGGATGAATTTCGTCCTTCGTCAGCACTCCGTTGCTGATCATACTCTGATACAAGTCGTCATCGTCACCCCACGATCTTTGATACAAAACCTGCGAAAGCAATTTTAAATATTCCTTTTGCGTAACCGCATCATTCGGACGCAGAAGCGTTCCCGGGTAATAGATGCCCATGAAGCTTAATTTTTTCACCGTCTCCTCTGCATAATGTCCCGCAATATCCGTATATTCCGGTTTCTCTTGTTCCTCAACAGGACGCAGACGCCAGTTTAGTTTCTGCAAACTTTCCGCGTCCAAAACGGGATTGTTTTCTGTCTGATAAACAGCCTTTACAAACGCTGCCTTCTTCTCATCATTATAGGAAACCAAATATCCGCAGCGGAAATTGTCCTCCGTTAAAATCTTTTCATATACTTTTTCCATATCCGCGGCAGAAACCTGCGGAAATTCCGCATCGGTCCATTCCAGACTAAACTCTCTGATATCTCCTGTCTCCGTATCAAGGCAGATATTTACACCGTTATTATAGACCTTCACGTTATTTTCTTCGCGCTGATAGGATACTCTGGAGGCTTGCGGTTCAAACACGTCTTTTATCGTCATTTTTTTAAACTTCTGCGGGTAATATTTTTTCAAAAAATCCTCCGCAGCTTTTTGACTCTGCTCTGTGGTCATTTCCTTTTTCTTTGTTACCGCACCGCTCTTCGCATTGTCATGAAAAATATTATAAAAGCCGCTATAGCCAACCACTTCACCCGTTTTCACATCAATGCTGACATGGCGGTAACCATAGGTTTTATTTTTCTCATCGTCCATACGGAAACTAATGCGGCCAATATATTTCCCGTGTACATTTTTGGAAATGTAATAATCTTCTGCAGTGTAATCCTTAGTGATTTTAAATTCAGGAACTCCCCGTGCAATCTGTTCTGCCTTTTCCTTGGAAAGCATTTTGGAAATTTCCGCTATCATCGCCCGTTCTTCCTCCGACAGCTGCGCCGCGTCCATCATTGCTGACTTTTCAGCATTTGCTCTGGATCCGCCGCCGCTATTGCCGTCATTTACCTCCGCAAAAGTAATGACTTCACCGTTTTCCGCATCGATATAAAGTGTCTCATCATATTTCGGACGATAAACCAATTTTACACTATCTTGATTATCTTGGCTTACAACCTGATAAAACAGCTCATAACCAAGTTTTTCACGATAAGTTTTTATCGCTTCTTCAGATGAAACATAGTTTTCCTCGGGAGCTGTCAGATTTTCTGTCCAGTCCGCATAGTAATAGTTCGGACGAAGTGTGTCGGCATCCAGCTGGACAGAAAGGCTCTCTCCAAACACCGGAAGCGATCCGAGCATGCGTTCCGCGATATAGCTGTAACAATGGCTGTAAGAATCGTAGCTTATCTTTCCTTCTGCCACCTGTTCTGCTTTTTCCGAATCAATTACCGCAAAATATTTTTTCGCTGCATCCAATGCCTCGGCCTCTGTTTTCTCCGGATATTTCAGCTTGTTGTATTTTTTCAAATCATCATATAACTGATACTGTATAACCGAACCCGTTTCACTCATTTCTACATTAATGTTGGAAGATTGCAGTTCATCCTTACTCTCCCAATTCAGCGAATAACGATTGCCTCGCTCAGACTCTATCTGATAATAGTCACTGAACACAAATTCATCATCGCTAATGGAAAACTTTTCCTTTGCAGAAAGAATCAGTTTCTCCACAACCTCACTGTTAGCCTGATCTGCCAGCACAGGAAGCGCCGTTGTTATGCACAGACACAGCGTCAACAGCAGACACAAACCCTTTCTCATATAAATTCCTCCTCAATATGTAATTTTGTCCGGCAGCACCGCCGAACAACAGCATCAGTATATAGACGCTATGTTTTGAAAATTGTTCCATCTTTTTTCCAAAATTTTAATTAAGATACAATATTTTTTCAGTTTCAAAAAGATAAATAATTCGTTTTGTCACCGGCAGCCGATATAAAAGCTGCGCAGCACGCGCATAATATTCCAACTGTACGGCATATTTTTCCGCAATTTTCTGCTCCGAGATTACATGCTCCGTTTTATAATCCAGGATAGTAATTTCTCCGCTGCAAATAATCACGCAGTCAATCACACCCTGAAGCATTATCTGCTCGCTGCCCTCATAGCCGGATTCTGCTTCCCGTGCCGGAATATGAATTCCAAACATCACTTCGCGTTCTACCCTGTCAGCATGAAGTATGAGTCTGCCAATCTCCGTTTGAAAAAATCGCTCTATTTTGCCGGAATCTATGCAATCTGCCTCTTGCTGTGTCAAATAACCGCTTTGATGCAGCCGAAAAATTTCCTGTTCCACATTGCCCTGAGCCGCATTTTGCAAATTCATTCTCTGCATCGCTGTATGGAAAGCCGTACCAAGCGCAGCTCCTGTCAGACGCGCACCATGTGTCTCCTGTAAAAATTTTGGACGCGGATACAGATAGATATCCTGGGAATTTTCGTCGCGCAGTTTCTTATTTTTCAGCTCTGAAACTGTTATTTTTGTCGGAAGCGTTTCATCGCAGCGATAAGGATATTGATAACGAATCAGCGACAAAATCCGTTCTGTCTTTTTACTGTCATTCTCATCTGTTTGTTGCATATCTGTTTTGTCATTCTGCTGCATACCGATATCACTTTTACTATGTACCAACGCCGCCCATTTGCTGTCACTTTTGCTCATTTTCAGCGGATAATCAATGCTGCGGCGCAAAATTGCACAGTTTTTATGACTGAGCAGTGCCAGGAAGAACCAGTCCAGATAAGTGTGCGCGGAAAGAACATACGGGGACAATATTTTTTCATCCGCACGGGTTTTCATTCCCAAAGAATATAGCTGTTTGTCAGCATTTTTAACACTGCCGACCACAAACAATTTTTCCCGCGCCCTTGTCAGCGCCACGTATAAAATCCGCATTTCTTCGGAAATCATTTCTTGCTCTATGCGTCTTTTCACCACCGTACGTATGGCGGTCGGATAAGTAATACGCAAATCATTGTCAATAAATTTCGGACCGTAACCCAGCTCAGGGTGTATCAGCACATTTTTTTTCAAGTCTCTGCGATTCATCTGTTTCCCGGCACCGCACAGAAATACTACCGGAAATTCCAGCCCTTTGCTTTTGTGAATACTCATAATCCGCACCACATCCTGTTCTTCCCCGATGGAACGAGCAGAATCATAATCGCCGCCCGCGCTGTGAAAGTGGTCAATAAAGCGAATAAATTGGTACAAACCGCAAAAACTTGTTTTTTCATATTCTTTGGCACGTATGGCCAGCAAACGCAAATTAGACTGGCGCAATAAACCATTGGTCAGCGTGCCCTGTGCATCATAAAATCCTGTCTCACGGTAAAGCATCCATATCAATTCATAAAGAGAAAGATATTGTGCCTGTTCCCGAAATTCGTCCAGCTTCATCAAAAATGCACGTAAACGCTCCGGCAATTCCCCCTCAGCCCTTGCGCAGCTGCAAAGCGCCTCAAAGAAATCTCCGCGTCGGTCTGCCAGGCGAATCTGCGCCAAATCATTGGTAGAAAGCCCCACTATCTGCGAGCGCAAAACAGACAAAAGCGGAATATCCTGATAGGGATTATCAATAATTTTCAACAGGGACAGCATGGTTTCCACCTCTGCGCTCTGTAAAAAACCGCCTCCCTTTTCGCTGTAAGCAGGAATCCCGCACTCGGACAGTGTCTTTAAGAACACCTCTGCCCAATCCTTGGTAGTGCGCAGCAAAATACAAATATCACGATAGGTAATGGTGCGGTATCCGCCTTTTGTTAACACCTGCACCCCATCAGACAACAGTTCCGCAATGAGTGACGCTGTGAGTCTCGCTTCTGATTCCATAACATCTGCCGGCGGTTCCGCATTCGCGTCGTCCACAGTGTCCGCAAATTCCCCTCCGGCAGTTTCCTCAATTACATGAAGCTGTAAATCCGTCTGTACCGGGTGCGGACACTCCGGATATTCCGCACCGGGATAGAGTTTTTCTTCCTCATTATAATCAATTTCGCCGGCACCAACCGACATCAGTTTTTCAAAAATATCGTTAATTCCAAAAAGGATTTCCTTTCTGCTGCGAAAATTCTTTGAAAGAATAATTTTTCGTTCTCTTTCTCCTGCATCAAGTGAAAATTTTTCCTTCTTGCTGCCAAACAAGAGCGGATCGGTGTTACGAAACCGATAAATACTCTGTTTCATATCACCAACCATAAACAACCGGTTGTCCGCATGAATCGCCTCAAAAATGGCTTCCTGCAAGCGGCTGGTGTCTTGATATTCATCAATCAAAATTTCCTCATACTTTTTCCCCGTGCTCACGGCAAGCTCAGTCGGCTGTCCATCTGCATCCACAAGCAAATGATAGCAGCCATGTTCCAAATCGTTAAAAGTTAAAAGACCGAGGTCATCCTTTTTTTCATCAAACCGCCGCATGAGTCTGTAAACTAATTCTGACAGGCAGCGCATTTGCGGGTATAAAATTCTCTCTGTGCGCTCCTGCTCCTCACAAGACAGCTCAAACAGATCCCCAAGCACCTTTTTCTCAAAGTTTTTTTTCACATCCGCGCGCATTTCTTTAATGTATTCCCGATACTGCGGACAGCTTTTTTTCGGTGCTGTCGGAAATCTGGCAAATGTCATGGACTGCGCCCATTCTCGTGCTTCCGCATAATCCCGCATTTGGAAAAAATTATTTATACACTCCCGTTCCAACCGCAAAAATAAAGATAAATTTTCACCGCCGTCATCAGCCTCGGCCTTCCGTATCATTTCATCATATTGACCGAGCATTTCTGAGATTATCTCCCCTGCCAGCTGTAAAATATTCATAGCAAGCGCAGAAGAAGCAAAACCGCCCTCATGTCCGGAAAATTTTTCCGCAGAATCACGCAGCCATTTCTCTGGGTTTGGCAGACTCATGACAAAACTATAAATTTTTTGAATCAACTCGTCAAATTCACTTCTATTTTTTACACCGGAGTAGTTTTCCAGCAGAACAGAAAAAGTTTCTCCGAATTCATCATCCTCATACATTTCATCCATAACCTCATCCAGTGCCTCCAGACGGAGCAGACTTTCCTCCGTAGCATCAGCAATCCGAAAGTTCGGGTCAATCCCCGCTAAGTTAAAATTACTGCGCAGCATTTCCAGACAAAAGGAATGAATTGTTGTAATGCTTGCTTTTGCCGCCAAAACCATTTGACGCGCTAAATTTTCCGATGATGGATTTTCCTCCAGTTTTTCCGCAATCGCTGCCGTGATTCGCTCGCGCATTTCCGCCGCCGCCGCATTGGTAAAAGTCACTACCAGCAAGCGATCAATATCAACCGGATGTTCTTCGTCCGTAATCAGCCGAATAATGCGTTCCACCAGCACAGCAGTTTTTCCGCTGCCCGCCGCCGCAGATACAAGAATTGATGGTTCTCTGCCGCTGATTGCTGCCAGCTGTTCCTCCGTCCAACGATTTGCCATTTTCCGAGCCACTCCTTGTTCGTTTTAATAAACCCATTATAACATATGTTACGGACACATTGCAAGCCGGTTACAGCTGTCGCACCATACGTCTGTAACAATGTCCCGCTATCGTTTGCAATCCGTCATCACAAAATCCGCAGCGTTCATAAAGAGCCTGCACACGAGGTTTCTTTAAATCTACCAAAAGAGAAACCAAGCCAATATTTTGTTCCCTTGCGCAGCTGCATGCACTCTCCAGCAACATGGCAGCAATTCCCCTGCCGCGCGCCTGCGGCAAAACCGCCAAAGAATCCAAATACAGTTCACCTCGCCGACACTCTACGCTCAATTTTTCTTCTTTGCCCAGCCCCCGAAGGTGTAGGTTCAGCGGCTCGTCCAAACTTTCAATTTCATCGCCGCTATAGTACAAAACCATACCCAGCACAACACCATTTTCCTCTGCAACCAAACAATTTTTATAAGATACCCGCGTATCCTCACGGCGCACAAACCGCAGCAGCTGTTCACGTGCCGCTTGCTCCTCCGCATAACCCGTAATATAGTAAACCAAATCTTCAATCGCTTCCGCAATCAATGTACACAAAACTACACTGTCTGAAAGCTCCGCCCTGCGAATGTTAATCATCTTTATTCCTCTCTTTCTTTACCAGTGTATCATATTTTGCCGCATAATGCAAAACAGAACGGAAAAAATAACGTGTTTTGTCCGTTTTTTTCGTAATAATTTACTAAAATTACAAAAATTATAAAAATAAGACTTGCTTTTTTCCTTAATATCATATAAACTATATATGTATGTTTATAGGAATATCAATTATGGAGGTAATATATGATTTCAGCAGGTGAATTTAGAAACGGTATCACATTCGAATTTGAAGGAAATGTATATCAGGTTATCGAATTTCAGCACGTAAAGCCGGGCAAAGGCGCAGCTTTTGTTCGTACAAAGCTGAAGAATGTCATTACCGGCGGCGTGGTAGAAAAAACCTTCCGTCCGACGGAAAAATTTGAAAAAGCACATATCGAGCGCAAAAGCATGTCTTATTCTTATAACGACGGCGATTTGTACTATTTTATGGACAATGAAACCTTCGACATGCTGCCGCTTTCTCCCGATCAGCTTGGCGACGCTCTTAAATTTGTAATGGAAAATATGAACGTAACCATTCTGTCTTACAAAGGCAATGTATTCGGCATTGAACCGCCAACTTTTGTTGAACTGACCGTTTCCGATACGGAACCGGGCTTTAAGGGCGACACTACCACGGGCGCAACCAAACCGGCAACATTGGAAACCGGCGCTGTGATCAACGTTCCGCTGTTTGTAAACCAGGGCGACAAAATCCGCGTTGATACGAGAACCGGCGAATACATGGAAAGAGTATAAAACAAAAGTCACCGGAAAGGAGAAAACGCTATGGGTTACTTAGTAGAAAAAGTTGCTTATCTGCGCGGTCTTGCAGAAGGTATGCAGCTTGATGACAAAACTAACGAAGGCAAAATGATTTCTAAAATTTTAGATGTATTAGAAGAGTTGTCTGCAAATTTTGAAGATGTTAGCGACGAAGTTTTAGAAGCCGAATCGCGCATTGATGAGCTGGAAGAATGTGTGGACGATATCTTTGAGGAGCTGGATGAAGATTGTTCCTGCTGTCACGGTGAAGATGACGATGACGATGATGATTTCTTTGACGACCTTGACGATGAGGATTTAGAGGATTTGGATTTTTATGAAATTCTCTGCCCCCACTGCAATGAGAAAGTATATTTTGATGAGGATATGATTGAAAATGACAATCTCATTTGCCCAAATTGCAGAGAAGAAATTAAAATTGATATCTGTGACGATGACTGCGAATGCGGTTGCTGTGATAAAGAATAGATATCCATACAAATATATTTAAAATTTTATGGCTGCGGCAAAGTAATTTTTAAAATTGTTTTGCCGCAGCCTCATCTTTATTCCGCACGCGAACCATTACAAAAGAAAGAAGGAGACGGCAGTTTCAGCCGTTTGAGGAAATCATATGTTAAGGGAACAAACCTGCTGTTTCACCGGTCATCGCATCATCCCAAACTCCGAAACCGCAAGAATTCGCATTGCGCTTACCAACGCCATTACCGAACTTGCACAAAAGGGTGTTACTTGCTTTCGTAACGGCGGGGCACTAGGCTTCGACAGCGCCGCAGCGCTTGCGGTACTCGACTGTAAAAAGAGCAACCCCAATATATCTTTAATCATGGATCTTCCCTGTCATGGTCAAAGCCGCAGTTGGAACGCACGGGACAAGGCTGTGTACGATTTCATTCTTTCGGCAGCCGATGAGGTACATTTTCTTGCGCCTCATTATTACAACGGCTGCATGCAGATGCGCAACCGACACATGGTAGACCGCTCCGCATATTTAATCGCTTACCAGACTGCAGTCTCCGGCGGCAGCGCCTACACTGTCCGCTACGCTATCTCTCAAGGTCTGACTCTTATTCGTGTTTAATATTTCACAGAAAGACAGAAAATTCAAAAAAAGGCTTGCATTTTATTTTTTTCTGTGTTATAATATTTTTTGTACTTAATGTACACGAGAACAATATTGTTTGAAATAGAGGTTTTCCTCATTTCAATATTCTCTCTCATTCACCCCATACTTTCATTAGCTGCTGACGGTTTGGGGTGAACAACCCTTAAAATTCCACCTGCAACATTCCATTGTTGCAGGTGTTTTTTTATTTACAAGCTTCGCATAAAAAAACTTTGTCATTCAATCACCAAAATACGTTTGCCGACATAGTATGTAGCATAACAACAAAAAGGAGGTAAACGTTATGGGATGCGATAAAGGCTTCTTTGGTTTCGGCGGTAATAGCTGCTTGTGGATAATCCTCATCATTATCCTTCTGTGCTGCTGCTGCAACGACTAATCATCACCCTACCACCGGGCATGGCGCCCGGCAAACACAGCGCTTCGGAGCTTTGCTCCGAAGCGCTGTTCTCTTTTTATTAAATACTTCTTTTTGTCCATTTTCCGCTTTTAAACCGCAGATAGGTCATGACAAAACGCACCATCTGATCCACCGCCAGTCCCAGCCATGCACCAAACAATCCTAAACCGAGCGGATAGCAAAACAGCCAACCGGCACCCGGCCTCACAATCGCTACAGATATCAAAGAAACAAGCGCCGTATATTTGGTGTCACCTGCACCGCGCAGACAACCCGAATACACTACCTGCGCAATCTGCAAAAATACAACTACCGTCATCATACGCATAATCATAACACCATAATCTAAAATGATGATTTCGTCAGTAAACATCATAAATATTTCCCGCCCGAGCAAAACAAAAATAACGCTCAGTGAAAGCGAAAATATCACACCCATTCTTTGACAAAGTGTTGCATACACCTGTGCCAAACGTTCCTTTTTCGCCCCCAAACTCTGACCAACCAAAGTAACCGCCGCTACAGACAAACCATCGCCGAAAGAAAAAGAAATACTCATAAGATTCATGCCAATTTGGTGTGCAGCAAAGGCATCCGTCCCCAGATGCGCCACAATAATCGAATACGTTAAAAAACCAAGCCGCAGAAAAATCTGCTCTGCTAAAGTACTGGAACCAATGTTAGCAAGCGCAGCCAAGGAGTTTTTATCAAAGCGAAACCATTTCGCGCCGCGCAGACATATAAACTGATCTTCGTGCAGCATGGAACAGATACTCATGCCGCAGGCAATCACCGTACCGATAACAGTCGCAATTGCCGCACCGGCAACTCCCAGTTTCGGAAAACCCAGTTTTCCGCCAATCAGCAAATAATTTAAAACAATATTAACGCCATTGGAAACCAAATTGGTCTTCATTGCAATTTTTGTATTGCCCGCACCGCGCTGTGCAGCATTTAATACCATCGACAACACATTAAAAACCATAGCGCCCATTATAATGCGAAAATAAGTAACCGCCTCCGCATGTGTATCCTCCGCGCTCCCTGCTAAATGGATGATAGGGCTTGCAAAGGCAACACAAACAACACTGACAACGGCTGCGAGAATCAGCGTTATCTGCACAGCTTGCGTCAAAACACTGTTTGCGCTTTCCCTGTTTTGCTCTCCCTTACGGCGCGCTACTATGGCAGATACCGCAACGTTAAGAGAAATAAAAACTGCAAGACCAACAAATTTTGGCTGAGTGGTAAGACCAACCGCGGCAATTGCCCGCGAACCCAAACCGCCTACCATCATGGTATCAATCATGCCTACCAAACTGATTAAAAATGATTCCGTAATGGAGGGCCACGCGATACGCACTGTTTTCTTAAAAATGCTGCCAAGCGGCGGTATCCCATGTTCCGGACAGCCGCCGCGCATCTCTCTCAATATATTCATAATATCAACCTCAACAACGTAAAAATCAGCGCCAAAAGCGTTTGCCCTTGGCGCCGATATTTTATTGACTAGTTCACTTTAATTTTATCAATCACTTTTTGACGAATTTGGATATCAAATTCCGATTTATAAGAATCAATCAATTCATTATATTTATCCTGCATCAAATCACTCTTAACGTTCTGAATCGCTGTATCATACACCGTACCGGAAGTCGGCAATGCATAACGTTTTATAATATGCCAGCCATAACTCGATTCTACCAAATCGGTCGTTTCGCCGATGCCAACAGAGAACGCACCCTGAGTGAATTCCGTTACCATCTTGGAACCTTGTGAATCAGCAGTATAGCCATCCTTATCAATGACATATCCATCCGGATTAGATGCCATTCCCGGGTCACTTCCATACTCTGCCAGTAACGCCTCGAAATCTCCGCCTGCTTTTACTTTTGCCAAAACATCATCTGCCAGCTGTTTCTGCTGCTGTTTATAATCTTCTGCCGAAGTGTCGGGTTCTGCAGACGCTTCCGGAGAAGCTGTTGCGTCTGCCGCACTGTCCCCGGAAGAAGAATCTTCCTGCTTGGAATTCAAAATTAAAATATGTTTTACACGTGCATAATCAGACTGGTACTTTGCATTTGCCTCTTCATCCGTAACAGCAAGCTTGTCCGGCTCATTGCTCTGTACGTCCTGTGCATATTTACTTGCCAAAGAGGTTTTAATCAAAAGTGTTTTCAAGCCCTGCTCGCTCAAGCCGGTACTCTTCTTTATACCGTCAACCTGCGCCTTTGTTTGCTTATCTTTTGATTTTACTAAAGTATTGATTTGATTTTCTGTTGCCGAATCAACACTAAGGCCTTTTTCTTTCGCTTTACTGCAAGCAATCTCCACACGGAGCATCTCTTCCATAGCACGGTCTTTTGCCGCATCAGAAGCCTTTTTGCCGTCAATTTCTCCTTCCCAGAAGGTTTTTTCGTCCGTAGCGCCTGCCTCCTGAACCATTTGCTGTTTAATACTTTCCAGATAATATTTGTACTCGCCAACGGAAACCATTTCTCCGTTAATCTTTGCCGCTTCCCTAGAAATCTGCAATCTGCTGCAGCCGGAAACTCCCAGAGCCGTAACCAGCGCCAAAGCAGCCGCCATTACTTTTTTCATTTGATTCACCTAAAAACACTCCTTCAATTAAATCTAAAGCATAATGTTTCGTCACATATGCACCCGCTGCAACGCGCAAATAAATGCCGGTTGCCTCGATTTATATCGGCACTGCATCTACACAAATGTTAACGCGTCAGGCAACTTATGTTCGTACATATTATACACTAATTTTTACCTGTATGCAAGTATTTCTCAAAAAGTTTCACAGAAAGTTCCGCTATGCTTCCTTTGAGGTCGACTTTACTGCTGCAAGATAATCGCCCAGCATTTTTTTCACTGCTGCAAGCGGTTCTTTTTGCTCGTCTTTATTTAATGCCAAAGTCATATATGGCCTTGCACCGGCTGAAAAAAGAATCTTTCCTTGATATCCCGCAATCAGCATAGATATCGGCTCAAAATTAACCGTTCCTTTTATATATAAAAGAATCTTTCCGTCACGGCAATTTACTTCTGAAATCATGGACTGCTTGGCATAGGATTTTATCAGTGCCACGTCCAGCAGCGCAGCAACACACGACGGCGGCTCGCCAAAACGATCTATCATCTCGTCCATGACCTCCATATAATCCTTTTCATTCTCTACAGAGGCAATCTTTTTATACATATCCAATCGCATACTGTGATTTTTAATATATTTCGGCGGAATATATGCCTCTACAGCGATATCCACCACAGGAGACCATACCTCCTCTACCGGCTTCCCTGCAAGTTCATCCACACTTTCAGCCAACAAACGGCAATACATATCATAACCTACGCTGTCCATGTGTCCGTGCTGCTGGTCGCCTAAAATATTGCCGGCACCACGGATTTCCAAATCCCGCATTGCAATTTTAAAGCCGGAGCCAAACTCTGTAAACTCCCGAATCGCCTGCAGCCTTTTTACAGCCGTTTCATTCATGGTTTTCATAGGACGATAGGTAAGATAGGCAAATGCACGGCGATTAGAACGGCCAACGCGCCCCTTGAGCTGATAGAGCTGTGAAAGCCCCATACGATCAGCATCCTCAATGATGATGGTATTTACATTCGGAATATCAAGTCCCGTTTCTATTATTGTAGTACACACCAAAACATCAACTTCGCCTTCAAGCATTTCCATCATAATTTCCTCAAGTTCTTCCTCGCTCATCTGCCCATGGGCAAAACGCACACGCGCATCGGGAATCGCCTTCTGCAACCGCCGTGCCGTTGATTGAATAGAACTGACGCGATTATGCAAATAATACACCTGCCCTCCGCGCGAAAGCTCCTTCTTTATTGCATCCAGAATAATAGCGGGATGATGCTCCATAACAAAAGTCTGTACGGGATAACGATCGTCCGGCGGCTGTGTAAGCACACTCATATCGCGAATATTTACCATAGACATATGCAAAGTCCGTGGGATCGGCGTAGCTGAAAGTGTAAGCACATCCACGTTGTGCTTCATCTCCTTCAGCCTCTCCTTATGCTTTACTCCAAAACGCTGTTCTTCGTCTACTACTAACAGTCCCAAATCCTTAAATTCCACATCCTTGCCAAGCAGTCTGTGAGTACCGATTACAATGTCCGTCTCGCCGCTTTTGAGCCGCTTAATCGTCTTTTTCTGCTCTGTCGCCGTACGAAAACGTGACAGCATCTCAATTTTTACAGGATAATCCTTCATACGCTGCATAAAAGTATTGTAATGCTGCATACAAAGTACAGTAGTCGGCGCGAGATAGGCAACCTGTTTAGAATCCTGCACCGCCTTAAAAGCAGCACGAAGCGCCACCTCGGTTTTTCCGTAGCCGACATCACCGCAAAGCAAGCGATCCATCGGACGTTCACTCTCCATGTCCTGTTTGACCTCTTCAATACTGCGCAGCTGATCTTCTGTCTCTTCGTACGGAAATTTTCCCTCAAACTCCGTCTGCCATGCACTGTCCTTGCCAAACGCAAAGCCCTTTGCCTGACTGCGTGCACGATACAAGCGCAAAAGTTCCTCTGCAAGCTCCTTCGTTGATGCTTTTACCTTGGCCTTTTGTCTTGCAAATTCTGCCCCGCCCATTTTATTCAGACGTACATGTCCCTCTTTGCCGATATATTTCTGCAGAAGCTCCAACTGATCAGTCGGTACGTAAAGAAAATCGTCTCCATTGTATTTAATTTTTAAATAATCCCTGCGACAGCCTTCCACTTCTAAAGTGTCCAGACCAACATACTCACCGATACCATGTGTCTGATGAACTACATAATCACCGATATTTAAATCCGTAAAGCTTTTAATCCTGCTCGCAGAATCTACTTTCTTCTTACGGAAATGTTTCTTCGTTTGTCTGCCGAACACCTCTTCATCACTGACAACTGCCAATTTCAAAAGCGGATAATAAAATCCTTTTCGCAAAGCGCCTTCTGCCAGATACACCGTACCGCGCTCTGCTATCTCAATATTTTCACCCCAATATGCCGTCGCAATCTCCTGCTTTTGCAATCCTTCATATAAATCCGTCAGTTTTGCGCGATTTCCGGCAAGTACAAAAATGCGGTAATCCTTATCAGACCACTCCTGTAAATCATGATAGAGAAAATCCATCTTTCCGGCAAAGGAATTAACCGCCCCCATGCTGAGGTTTGCCCCCACCTTAGGCCGATATTCTTTGCAGGAGTGAGGCAAAGAATACAAACCGACCACCGGACGCCGCAAAATTTCAGCCATGGTTTCCTCATAACTGTGGATATATTGCTCCTTTGCCTCACTGATAACCTTTTTTTCGAGAAGTGCCTTTACGGTTTCGTTTACGTCCCACTGCAAGCCCTCTGCACGCTCCGTAATACGATGAGGCTCATCCAGAAAAACAATTGTTTTTTTGTTAATGTATTGCAAAATAGAGGGATATCCGCTTGATGCATGAAAATCTTCTCGCACGGCACTGATAGTTACACTGTCCAGCTGTTCAATTGAAGTCTGTGAAAGAGGGTCAAATTCGCGGACAGAATCAACTTCATCGCCAAAAAACTCGATACGGCACGGATTTTCCGCAGACGGCGGAAACAAATCCAAAATACCGCCGCGGATGCTGAACTGGCCACAGCCCTCCACCATATCCTCGCGAACAAAGCCCATATCCGTCAGCTGTTGTGCCAGTTTTTCAATCTGAAAGTTTTGTCCCACAGCAATATCTATCATCCCGGAAACATAGGTGTCATAATCAATGGTAAATTGCAAAAGTGCATCCGTACTCATAACCGTCAGCATATTTTCTGCATGACAAGAAAGCTTCTGTAATACAGCAAGGCGCGCATTGATATATTCGTTACTTTTCGCGTCCACTGTATAATATTCAATTTCCTTCGCCGGGTAATACAAAACATTTTCACCATAAAAAAATGCAATGTCTTCTGCTGTTTTCTTTGCCAAATACTCACTGTCTGTAATATAGAGCCCCGGCAAATCCATATTCAGGCACAGCGAAGCGGCAAGGTGCGCTTTTCCCGATTCGGTCATACCGGTTACGTTAACCGGCGTTTCACCCTGCCTGACACTATCCTCTATGACACCATATTCTGCGGATTCTTTTAATAATTTTGCTAAATACTTCATATCATCATCCACCATTAAAGCGATTCATTGCACCGGCAGTCCCATTTTTAATAATCTCCTCGACAATGTCGGGAAGCTTTTCCACCGAGCGCGCCAACACCGACACATCCTCATCCGTAAATTTACCCAACACCCAATCCGCCATGTCCCAGTGCTCCGGCGGTGCGCCGACCCCCATTTTCACTCTCGGAAAAATATCAGTTGCCAGCTGATAAATAATAGATTTTATGCCATTGTGGCCTCCGTCGCTTCCCTTCGGACGAATTCTTATTTTGCCTACAGGAAGACTGACATCGTCATAAACAACAATCATATTTTCCTGCGGTATTTTATAAAAACGTACAATTTCCCGCAAACTTTCACCCGATAAATTCATAAAGGTCTGCGGTTTTACAAACAAAACCTTTTCCCCTGCTATTGTTCCCTCACCAAAAACAGCTTTAAACTTTAGTTTATTCATTTTTACACTAAAATAAGACGCAAGATAATCAAGGCTGATAAAGCCAATATTATGACGTGTACTATCATATTGTTTGCCCGGATTGCCCAGACCTGCTATCATGTACATATATTTCTCCTTTTTACTTATTTATCCTCGGCTATAACGATAATTTGTCCGCAGTTTAAGCACGCTCTATGCATTTCTTAGCGGGCAATCGCTTTTCATTCACTTAACAGGACTTTGCCATGTTCTCTGTTCTCACACTGATGACCACGAAACATCAATCGCTGTAAAATCTGCACATCTTTTACGTTACAGCACAATATCGTCAGCAACTTGCCGTTTAACATTGCATCAGGTCACCGACACAAGATGGTACGCAATCCGCGCTGCCCCTTTAAATTTCAAAGACTCTTTAAAGCTTTTCCCATATCTCATCATCCGAAAGTTTCTTTAGATAACGATAATTATTTTGTGTACTGTCAAAGCCGCAAACTCCCCGGAAGCGGCAATAGGTGCAAGCAGAACCCTTTTCATTACAGTATGGTGCAACGGAAGTATTTCCGTTCAAAATTTCCCTTCCAATATCTGCCGCCGCTTTTTTCATATAGCCTTGCAGCCGCTCCATTTGCTCCATGGTCACACTTTTGGATGAGGATTGCAGTACCTCTCCGTCCTTATTCAGCCGTACGGGAATAATTTTGGAATAACCCGTAAAGTTCTTATCCATTGCGCGAATCACATCCGCATCAGACAAAACCAAACCGCTCATTTTAAACTTTTTTAAAACTTCCTCTTCCAGTTCCTCCTCCGATTTTCCATAAGCAGACACAATCGGATCATTTAACCGAAAATAGAACATTCCGGCAGGACGTGCATTCTCTCCCAAAAAACGTTCCCCGCCCTCACAAACAGCAGTCATATATACAGCAAGCTGCAATGACAGGCGGTGAAAAATATCATTTAAACTAAATTCTTTATTGCCCGATTTATAATCAATCACGCGAATATACAACTTAGTGCCGTCACTGTAACGGTCAATTCTATCAATTCTTCCGGCAAGAGTAATGCTTTCACCGGTTGGCAGATTCACCGTAACCGGCGGCATCTCACCGTTATCATCAAAGGAAACCTCAAAGGCACACGGTTCAAATTCACCTCTGCGAATATGCTCGCACAAAACCCAGACCGATTTCATAACCATTTTTTTCAGTCGTTTCAACAAAAGCGCCATTTTTTTCTGCGAATAGAGATTGCCGAGAAACATATTTCGGCTCATCTCCGCAATCAATCCGTCCACAATTTTTTCACAGTGTTCCTTCGTCAGATCATGGTAACTTTCACCTTCCTTTGCCATTCTGCGCGAAAAGGCATCAATTACTGCATGCAAAAGCCAACCAATGTCCGGCGTTTCCATTTCCAAAATCTTTCGCTCCCGTGCCTTTAACCCAAACTGAATAAAAAAGGAAAAAGGGCAGGCAGAAAATTTTTCAAAACGTGAAATGCTTCCCTTTAAATGCTTACCATAAAGCCCCTCCACATTTTCTCTTGATAAATTCTCCGCAAAGTTGGAAAAGCCGCGATATTGTTCTGCACGCAAAAACCTCGACCGATATTCTTCATCATTCTGTAAAAGCGCTGTCATCGCCTGCCCTTCCTGTATCTGCATAGAATTGCCCAACAGGTAAAGATATGCCGATTGTTTTGACGCTACTATATTTTCCGCCTTAGGAGCGGCATCCAGTAAATCTGACTCTTTTAAAAGCTGCGGGAAAATCCTTCTCAAGCGTGCAATCAAAGAAGACGGCCGCAAGCCCTTTCCTTCAAAATCCGCAACAGGGCAGCTGACAAAAACTGCTCTCGTGCTGATATTAACTGCAGCGTACACTAAAAATTGATTATCAAACGCAATTTTTTTCGTATCAGGCGCAAGCTCAAAACCGGAACTGCGAAGCAAAATCCGCTCCAAATCCGTTAATATGCCCTCCGTCGGCGCAGCAGGCGGAAAAGCGCCGTCCACCGCTCCTAACAAAAACACGAGTTTTACATTTTTTACCAAAGAACGATTGACATCACCAAAAAAAACCTGGTCAGCCGCAGACGGGATCACCCCCATGCTGTATTCCGAAAAGCCTGTCTGCAAAATCTCACTCAGTCTCCTGATGCCTATCTTTTCATCTCCAAGGCAAAGCACCAGCTGATCAAGCGTCTCTATCAAAAGATTATAAACATCAGCGTATTCGTCTGCGAGCTGCCGTTCTCCCTTTTGAATAAAATGTTCCGTCTGCGTTTCAATCACGGCACGTAAACGGATCTCCTCAAAAAAACAAAACAATGCTTCTGCGCGGTTCTTTGCAGATTTATCCTCTGCCATTTTTTCTTTTAAATGGAGAATTGGTTGTAACAAACGATTTTTCAGCTGCAACATATTTTCTGCTGTTTGCCTGTCGGTCTCAAGCAAATCCTCTTCTTGCTCAAAAACAGATCGAGCACGTTTTAAAAACCGCTCATCATCCAACCAATCACCGCGGTCAATGTGCCCAAACAATGCGTAATTCTCCAGCCGATCCGCTTCCTCCATACTAAGTCCCGCGTATCCTGTTTTGCAATATGCAACCACATCCTGCATACGAAAGCCACCCGTTAATATGCGAAAGACTGAAAAAAGCATCAGCATCACTGGATGACTCAAAAGCTCTCTGCGGTTATCCGTGAAAATCGGAATCTCATAAGACGGAAATACTGTTTTCAGGATTTCCTGATAACCTTCCATATCGCCGGCAATGATAGCAATATCACGATAACGATACCCCTTTTCTGACACCGCACGCCGAATTTCTACCGCAACTCTCTGAACCTCGCTAAACGGGTCAGAGGCAGTATAAAGGGTAATATCTTCGGTTAGTTTCGGGTAGACTTCATGCGGATAGCAATAAAGGTTTTTTTCAAGATGTGCAAGCTCCGCCGATGCCGCAAAACGATACTTTTCTGTCAGCCGTATCGGCGGCAAAACAGCAGCGGCACATTCCTGCGCTATGGCACATAGGCGTCTTGCCGTCTGCGCACACGGTGCAAAAATACTCGCCTCACCCACCGACAAATCCGGCGTACATACAGTTACCGTCACCCGCATACCGCACAACAGCATGCTGCGTATCACATCAAACTCATTCGCCGTAAAGCGAAAAAAACCATCAATATAAATCGATGCCTCACCTAAAGGATTTTGCTCCGTCAGCAAACGCGCCAAACATGTAACATAATCTTCCGCATCTGTAAACGTCTGCTCTAAAAATTTCTCATAATAAGAATATATTCTGCCCAGTTCTTCCAGCTTCTGTGCAAGCAATGAATTTTCCTTCTGCTGATCCGCATAGGAAAGCAGCATTTCACCCGAAACCTGCGCACGCTTAAAATCAGAAATCAAATCAAGCAGCGCCGTAAGAAAACCCGGCTTGCTCCATGCGCTGTGAAACAACGAAAGCTCTTGATTCATTTGCAAAAGTACGCGCGCCATCAGCATATGCTTTCCTGCCGCATCTATTGTTTGCCCCGCAAGACCCGATTCACTAAGAAGACGCTTTGCCAGGCGGGCAAAAGAGGTTGCCTGCAATTCTTCGCACAGGTAGCCCGCTTCCTCTATCAACTGCGTTTCCGCAATATGCGAAAATTGCTCCGGTACAATAAGAATCGCTTTTTTCTCCTGCCGCAGCATATCCCGGCGGCAAAAACTGCTTTTTCCCGTCCCGGCGGCACCATAAACAATCTGCAGCGGCATAAATACACCTCATCTTTCGTTACTGTTGCTCCAAAAAATTCTTCACAAGCTTCACTGCCTGCTGTTCTACATCCTCTGCCATACAATCCAACCAATGATAACGCGCATCACGCCGAAACCACGTCAACTGCCGCTTGGCATAATTGCGGCTGTTTTTTTTCACCTGCTCTATCGCCTCTGCAAGGCCTTCTTTTGTCTCACAGCTGTTTAACAGCTCCTTATAACCTATCCCTTGCATGGACTGCATTTCTGAAGTAAGCCCCATTCCTTTCAGTGTCTCAATCTCCCGAAGCAAGCCATTTTGCAGCATAATATCCACACGTCTGTTAATGCGGTCATAAAGTATGTCTCTGTCCGTTTCCAAAGCAAGCATTAACGGCTCATACGGCGAAGACTGTAATCTAGATTGTTCATTTTGCTGCGTCATCGTTTTCCCTGTGGTATAATATAATTCCAGCGCACGCACGACACGCTTTACATTGTTGGGATGAATCTTTTCCGCTGACCGCGGATCTATCTCAAAAAGCTTTTGATGAAGCGCATTCTTGCCCGCCACATCCGCTTCATGAAAAAGCTTCTCTCTTAGCGAAAAATCAGTTTCCGATTGTGTAAACTGCACATTATCAACAAAGGACGAGATATAAAGCCCCGTACCGCCTGCCAAAATTGGCAATTTGCCGCGTGACAGTATATTTTCCGCCGCAGCGTTTGCCATTTCAACATACTGCGCTACACTAAAGTTTTCCGTCGGTTCTGTCGTATTAATCATCCAATGGCGGATTCCTTTCATCTCCTCAACAGTCGGCTTAGCGCTACCGATATCCATATGACGATAAATCTGCATAGAATCCGCCGAAATTACCTCGCCGTGAAATCTCTCCGCCAGCGACACCGCAAGACGTGTTTTCCCTGTCGCCGTCGGTCCTGCAATCACAATGATTTTATTTTTCATTATACAATCCTCTTAAACTGCTTTTCAATAAAGTCTTTCGTAAACGAAATGGTGATCGGCCTTCCATGTGGACAGGTATTAATGCCCTCCAGTGCAAAAACCGCATCCAAAAGCGCTTTCATTTCTTCGTCATGCAGATTGTGATTTGCTTTAATTGCACCCTTGCAGGCAATGCTGTACAGCATGCGGCTTACCAAATCCTCGCCAATATTTTTTCTGTTTTCGGCAAAGAGTGTGATAATCTCCACCAGCAGACTGCCAATTTCCTGCTCTGACAACTCCTCTGGGGTTGCACGCACTGCCACAGTGTTTTCACCAAACTCTGCCGCATCAAAGCCAAGCGCGTTAATATCTTCTCCGTGTTCCCGATAAATTGCCATTTCCTGCGGCGAGAGCGTTACAAGCGCCGGCATTAAAAGGGATTGCGCTGCAATGTTCCGCTTGCGGTATTGCCTTAAAAGCTCCTCATAGCGAAGACGCTCATGCGCGGCATGCTGATCGATCATCAGCATATCACCGTCTTTTTCAACAATAATATAAGTGTTAAAAATCTGACCACATATTCTATATTCCACATCTGTAAAAACTTTTTCACTTTTTTGCTCCGGCGGGGCTGCCTGTTCTTCTGGTTTTTCTGCAGCCACCGGCTGCATGGCAGCCATCGGCTCACCCGAGTCAAACGATGCATGTTCACGCCGTGTGCGCATCTGCTCCGTTTCCTCACTCCACCATTTTCCCGGATGATTATTTGCATTTTTCCCATCATACGCCCACGAAAGCGCCTCCTCACGAACGCTTGTGTTGCCGCCTGATACGGGTTTTGTGTCTGTTTGCACGCCCGCTTCCTTTTTTATTTGCGTTTGCGCCTCACGAACGGCCTCCACCATATCCATCATCTTACTTTTCGGTACGGCCGCCGTAAATTCTTCCACACGTACAGTTTGCGTTTCCCGCTGTTCCCGTGCTTCCGAAACCGGCATTTCAAATAATTTCTTATTTTGTTTATGTTCTACTATAGGAATATGTACATTTTGAAACAGCGCATTTTTCACCGCCCAATAAACACAGTGATACATTGCCTTTTCATCAGCAAACTTTGCCTCCAACTTTGTCGGATGTACATTGATATCCACCAGAGACGGATCTAAATGAAGATTCAGCACAAAAACAGGAAATTTGCCGACCATTACTTCATTTTTATAGGCATCCTCTGCCGCACGGGCAAGCAAAGGGCTTTTAATATATCTGCCGTTTACAAAAAAATTCTGCATATTGCGGTTTGGGCGCGAAGCTGAACCGGGGGCAATCAGGCCATATACTCTTACAGGCGGCTGCGAATAGTCTGCCGGAATCATCAGCTTTCCGAATTCTCTTCCATAAACGGCAGCGACACATGCCGCTAATTCCCCATCACCTGCTGTAAACAACTGCTCTTTCGCATTATTGATAAATTTAAAAGAAATATTCGGGTGTGAAAGCGCAAGTCGGTTTAGCATATCTGCAATATACCCTGCCTCGGTAAAATCCTTTTTTAAAAATTTCATTCTGGCAGGCGTAGAACAAAACAGCTCACGCACAATTACTGTTGTACCGACCGGACAGCCTGCCTCCTGCACCTCATCCATATCGCCGCAATCACAAAAAATATGGGTGCCGGTTTCCTCTTCCGCAGTGCGGGTATAAATATCCATCCTCGACACGGCCGCAATACTCGCCAGCGCCTCGCCGCGAAAACCAAGCGTATGAATCGCAGTCAAATCCTCCGCTGCCCGAATTTTACTAGTTGCATGCCGCAAAAGGCACACCTGCGCATCTTCCGCACTCATACCGATTCCGTCATCCATTACACGAATATAACTCACGCCGCCGGACTTAATCTCCACCGTAATATGCTTTGCCTGTGCATCCATTGCATTTTCCAAAAGCTCTTTTACGACAGATGCCGGGCGTTCTACCACTTCACCTGCTGCAATCATATTGGAAATTGTCTTATCCAGAACGTGTATTTTTCCCATGCCGCCACTTTTCCTTTCTCTTTTGTATCACTTCCAAAACTTTACAATATCCATTACCGCAACCGCAATGGACAGCATTATCAAAAGCGCAAAGCCAATAAAATGCACCATTCCCTCTTTTTCGGGAGGTATCGGCTTTCTGCGAATCATCTCTATTAAAACAAAGAAAATTCTTCCGCCGTCCAACGCAGGAAGCGGCAAAAGATTAAAAATTCCCAAGTTTATTGTCAAAAGCACAGCAAGATTAATCAGATTTAAAAGTCCCGGCAAGCCGGTCTTTGCCGTTTCCGCAACAGCCGAACCGATTTCCGATACAATCCCTATCGGCCCGGATAGTTCCGTCACCTTTACTTCACCTCGAAATAAATCCACCAACGATCCGACAATCAGTTTTGAATAAAAAAACGTGCCGTAATAAGAGGTTTTCAGTGTCTCTCCCCATGAATTTTCCGCAGTTGCGAGTGTAAAACCATATTGATATACACCATTATTTTCACGCGGTGTCACCATAATTGTCATCTTTTCTCCGCCGCGCACTAATACAAATTCTGTCGGTGCATTGCCGCGGCGCTGTGCCGCCCAGGTCACCTCTGCGGCTAAATGTGTCCGCGAACCGGCAACTTTAATAATTTCATCCCCGGGTAGGAGTCCGCTGTCATACGCCGCCGTACCCTCCTGCACCGTATCAATACGATTGGTAACAACCGCCGTGCCCTGCGATGTCATGACGATTAACAAAACAAAACCAAGCAAAATATTCATAAATGCGCCTGCTGCCAGTACCAAAAGCCGCTGCCAGGCAGGCTTGTTATTAATCGCCTTCGGATCAGCAGAATCGGTATCCTCTCCCTCCATGGCGCAAAAGCCGCCGATGGGAACAGCGCGCACACTGTAAAGCGTTTCTCCCTTGCGTACGCCGAACAACTTCGGTCCCATACCGATTGCAAATTCCAAAACACGGATTCCTGTTGCTTTTGCCATTATAAAATGGCCCAATTCATGAATAAAAATCAGCAGCGCAAAAATAAGGATTGCCGCTACTATTGTGAACACTACCGTCATTTTTCCAGCCCCTTCGCTTTGTTCCGGCCCTCATTACAGCCACGTTGCGTTTCCGCAAAACTCTACCCTATTTTATGCACCTTTGAACGTACATATTCTCTCGCCCATTGGTCTGCTTGCATAATCTCCTCCAACTGCGGTTCAGCAACCGGTTGATGCGCTTCCATCGCCGCCTCTACTGTATCCGCAATGGCCAAAAACCGAATTTTGTCCTGTAAAAACAAAGAAACCGCCTCTTCATTCGCACCGTTCAACACTGCAGGCATGGTTCCCCCCATCTTACCTGCGCGATATGCCAAGGACAGACAGCGAAAGGTATCAACATCCGGCTTATCAAAGGTCAGGGCACCACAGGAAATAAAATCAAGTGCATTGCCCTCCATCGTTACCCGTTTTGGATATGTAATCGCATATTGAATCGGCAGTTTCATATCCGGCACGCCCAACTGCGCGATTACTGCGTTATCTGCAAAGCGAACCATAGAGTGAACAATGCTTTGACGATGAACGACTACCTCTATACGCTCCAGCGGCATTTGAAATAAATGCGCTGCCTCCAGGACTTCCAATCCTTTATTCATCAGCGTTGCACTGTCAATTGTTATTTTAGCTCCCATGTCCCAGTTCGGATGCTTTAGCGCCTGCTCTCGGGTAACATCGGCAAGACTTTCTCTGCTTCTGCCGAAAAACGGACCGCCCGAAGCCGTTAAAATGATGGCACGAACCTCTTTTTCATAATCCTCCGAATTTACACGCGCCGCAAGGCACTGGAACACTGCGCTGTGCTCACTGTCTACCGGTATGATTTCTGCTCCGCAGCGTTTTGCCTCCCGCATGACCAAATGTCCTGCCGTAACCAGTGTTTCCTTGTTAGCAAGAGCAATTCTTTTTCCGGCACGAACCGCCGCAAGCGTAGGCTCAAGCCCTGCAATACCAACAATACCGGTCACCACCGTATCGCTTCTTTCGCCGTTTGCAATGGCAAGCAGTCCTTCTCTGCCCGATAACACCTTAATATCGGTATCAGCCAGCTTAATTTTCAGATCTTTTGCACGTTCTTCATGCACCGCGCAAACATATTTGGGATGAAACTTTCTTGCCTGCTGCTCCAAAAGCACAATATCCGAATACGCCGACAGACCTTCCGGTCGAATATCCTCCATATTTTCCAGAACCTCAAGCGTCTGTACGCCGATGGAGCCCGTTGAACCGAGAACTGTAATGTATCGCATTTATTATTCTCTCCTCCGTTACAAAATAACCGGAAAATACAGCACAAAATAGTACACCAGCGGCGCAATAAAAATTAAGCTGTCCACACGGTCTAAAATACCACCGTGTCCCGGAATCAGATTTCCAAAATCCTTTTTTTGGCACTCCCGCTTGATTAGCGATGCCGCCAAATCGCCAAACTGCGCAAAAACACCGCACAGCACAGACAAAATCAAAAGCGGAACATACTGCACATTCCACTCCGTAAAGTTTTCCACTACAAAACCGTAAATCAAAAATATCAGCATACAGCCGAGCACAGCGCCGACTGAACCTTCTACCGTTTTATTTGGGCTGATGTCCGGAATCAGCTTATGCTTTCCGAATAACTTTCCCGTAAAATAAGCAAAGGTGTCCGGCATCCACGCGCCCAGAAACGGAAGAAAAATCAAAACTGCACCATTTTCCATTGAACGTACCAACATGAGATGGCACAAGAACAGCACTGCATAAATCAGCATAAAAAACGAAGATATTACATCATAAAACTTAATCTTCCGATGCCAGATGATAGCGCAAACAAACAAAAGAGCCAGATATGTAACCAAAAGGAAAGTAAAAATACCTTTTTGATAGCCATAGTCCGTAATAAACGGCGTCAGCATCATCAGCACGGCAAAAATATAATCCAAGAGGACAATCTGCCATTTTGTCTCCTGTTTAAAACTCATATAAAGCTCATAAAGAGCAATCAGGCAAACCAGCGACACTGCCAGATTGAAAATCCAAACAGGCGCAAAGATCAGCGCAATTACCAAGATTGCACCTATGACACCGCTTGCCACCCGAATTCCCAGCTTTGACCACATCGTATTATCCTCCTTGTCTCAAAATGTCTTTACACTCCGCCGAAACGTCTGTTCCTGTTCTGATAATCTAAAATCGCCTGCGCAAAATCTTTCGTCGTAAAATCGGGCCAATTAATGTCTGAAAACCAAAATTCACTGTAAGCCGACTGCCACAGCAAAAAATTGCTGAGTCGCAATTCTCCGCTTGGACGGATAATTAAATCCGCGTCCGGTGCGTCCGGCGTGTAGATCTGCTCTGATATCATCTGCTCCGTTATCTTCTCCGCCTCAATCTTTCCATCAGCCGCCGCCTGTGCCAATTTCTGCGCTGCATGCACAAGTTCCTGTCTGCCGCCGTAGTTAATGGCAAGATAAAGCACCATGCCATCACGATCTTTGGTATAATCTTCAATAACATCAATCTCACGGTTAATCTCATCACTGAGTGCGCTTCTGTCTCCGATAACACGTATGGTGACGTTCTTCCCGGCAAGTTGATCCTTATCCCGCAAATAATCCAAAAGCAGCGACATCAGCGCATCTACCTCTTCTTTCGGACGTTTCCAGTTTTCCGTAGAAAAAGCATATGCTGTAATGTATCGGATACCCATCTCACCGGCATATTCGGTAATGGTTTTTAAATTTTGCGCACCGGCACGATGACCGGCGCTGCGCGGCAACCCTCTCTTTTTTGCCCAACGTCCGTTCCCGTCCATAATAATACCCACATGTCTCGGCAAATTATCACGGTCAATCTGTTTCTCTACAGACGCCGCCGTAAGCTTATGACCCAATTTTTTAAAAATAACAATCACCCCATCAATGCTCGAAAAGGGGCGTCGTCAACCAAACCGCCGTCATCAAACGGCAGTACGGCAGCGGCGTCCCCCTTCAGCTTATCAAACCAAACCTTATACTTCCATAATTTCCTTTTCTTTTTTCGCAGAAATAGTATCAATATCTTTAATATAACGATCTGTGATCTCCTGAATATCCTTCTCGCTGTCTTTCAAATCGTCCTCTGTAATTTCTCCCTGCTTTTTCTGTGCCTTAAAAGAATCAATAGTATCACGGCGTATTCCGCGGATCACAACTTTGCCTTCCTCCGCGCGCTTGGAAATAGTCTTGGCAATCTCTTTTCTGCGCTCTTCTGTAAGCGGCGGAAAATTTAAACGAATCGCCTTACCGTCATTGTTCGGCGCAATACCAATATCCGCCTCAACAATCGCTTTTTCAATCTCATGTAAAATGCTTGCATCCCACGGTTGAATTAATAACGTTCTCGCATCAGGAACAGAAACGGTTCCCACCTGCGGAACCGGTGTTGCAACACCGTAATAGTCTACCGAAACCTTATCCAAAATGCCGGGGTTAGCTCTTCCAGCACGAATCGCCGCATAATCCGACTCAAGAGCCGCTATTGCCTTATCCATTCTTGCTTTCATTTCTTCGTACATAGTAACGCCGCCTTTCTTTTCTTTAATTTGAAACCGTTGTGCCTATTTTCTCTCCGTTTAATACACGGATAATATTTCTCGGATCGTCTAAACCAAATACCAAAATGGGAATATTATTATCCATACAGAGAGAGGTTGCCGTAGAATCCATAACGCCCAAACCGCGGTTTAACACGTCAATATAAGTCAACTCATCAAACTTTTTCGCTTCCGGATATAAATTCGGGTCACAGTCATACACGCCGTCAACCTTTTTCGCAAGCAATATAGCCTCCGCTTCTATTTCTGCCGCGCGCAGCGCCGCAGCCGTATCCGTTGAGAAAAATGGATTTCCCGTGCCGCAGCCGAAAATAACCACACGTCCCTTTTGCAGACTGCTGATTGCCTTCCCGCGGATGTACGGTTCTGCAATCTGACGCATTTCAATGGCCGTCTGTACCCTCGTTTCTACGCCTGCCGCCTCTAGCGCACTCTGAAGCGCCAGAGAATTGATAACCGTTGCCAACATACCCATATGGTCAGCCCGTGTTCTGTCCATATCCTTCCCGGTACGTCCGCGCCAGAAATTTCCGCCGCCAACAACAATGGCAATCTCCGTGCCAAGCTCCGTTGCTTCTTTTACAACTGCAGAAACCTCTGCCAAGGTCGTTTCATCCAAACCGAAACCGCGTCCGCCTGCAAGTGCTTCGCCGCTCAATTTTAAAAGTACTCTTTTGAATTTTGGTGCCATAAAAATCTCCATTCCGCCGCACAGGCAATTTATTCCGCCAAAACTTTAATATGAATATTCTTTTACATGATTCATCCGGCATATGTTGATAATTCAAAATGCCGATCCATATGGTATATACATATTATCCAAGCTAATATTATATAATTTTTTTCACTAAGATTCAAGAGGTATTCTGCGATTTATCAAAAGATTTTTTACAATAACTTCATTTCAAAAAATTTTCTTCATATAAGTTACAATTAACGTTTACATAACTACTAATTTTTATTTATAAATTAGGAGGTTATCAACATTATCAACAGAGTTATTAACAGATTTTGTTGTTTTTTCTCCCAAATTACGGACTTTTATTTCATTTTTGTTACAAATTCGAGATTTTCCACAGGTATACCTGTTACTATTTTCAGTTTACATAACTCATTTTTCCTTGTCTTATTACACTCTGCATTTGTTCACTTTGCCTTATTTCGAAAAACCCACAAACGGTTTCCAAGAAAATTAACCGCAAGCGAAAACGGCATTGCTGCCAATTTACAAAACATAACAGCAGAGTTGCCCTCCAACCGAAATGCAAGAGCCGTGCAGGAAAGCAAAGCATTCGCCAGCCGCTCCAGATGCAATATATCATAGAACAGGTTCAGACACAAAAGGGTAACTCCCATTGAAACCAAATTAATAACAATAAATTTCCACATCTCATTCGCCTGCACCTTGCCCTTTTGCTCAAAAGTCCAGTAACGGTTAAACAGGTAACTGTTTGTCATGGCAATTGCCGTTGAAAAAACTTGCGCAAGATTCTTATCCAGTTTCAGCAAACTGAAAAAAACAAAAAACAAGCCGTAATCAAGGGCTGTGTTTAATATCCCTATTAATCCAAACTTCACAACCTGAAGAAAATCCTTTTTTACTTTTTTATCTGTCTGAGTCGTCATTATTTTCGCCAAACCCCTTCTTTTCACGGATAATATACAGCGGTCTGTTTTTTGCTTCGTCGTAAATTCTGCCGATATACTCTCCTATAATACCCAGCATCATTAGAATAACACCATTAAAAATCAGTGAAACAGCAAGAGTAGATGCCCAGCCGGTCACGGTAGTATTGGTAAACAGACGCAGGCAGAGCACAACAATTAAGTAGATAAAGCTGCATGCCGCTACTAAAAAACCAATATAGGTTGATATTTTCAGCGGTTTATACGAAAACGTGGTAATACCATCCATTGCAAATTTCAGCATTTTCTTCAGCGGATATTTGGTTTCCCCGGCAAAGCGCTCATCGCGCACATAAGTTACAGCCGTTTGACGGAAACCAACCCAACTGACCAGTCCGCGAACATAACGATTTTTTTCTGTCAACGAAGACATCACATCGCACACCTTGCGGTCGATCAGACGAAAATCACCCGTATCAACCGGAATATCCACACTCGTCATACTGGCAAGCAAACGATAAAACATTTTCGCCGTTATCTTTTTAAAGAAGGTCTCCCCTTTTCTTTTCAGGCGCTGACCGTAAACAACATCATAACCTTCCTTCCATTTTGCAATCATTTCTAAGATAACCTCCGGCGGATCCTGCAAATCCGCGTCAATTACGACTACCGCCTGCCCCGAAGAATTGTCCATTCCTGCGGTAATAGCAGTCTGATGACCAAAATTTCGTGAAAAATTAATCAGTTTTACATTGCTGTCCCTATCGCAGATGCCCGAAATAATTTCCGCAGTTTTGTCACGGCTGCCATCGTTGACAAAAATTAATTCATATGCCTCACCGGTAGAATCCATAACCTGCTTTAAACGCTTATAGCTTTCCTCCGCAACCAATTCCTCGTTGTAAACGGGAACTACAATCGAATAACGTATCATAAAATATTTTGCTCCTTCCGTTGATGTGTTTTCTAAACCGATTATTATCCTGTCGTTTTATCATATTTTTCTAACTGATATATCTTGCCGTTCTCTACATAAAAATTAACGTTGCAGCACTCTTTTGCCGCTGCCTTATGCGAAACGGTAAGACAAGTTTTGCTCTGCATGGCAATGAGATTTTCCAATACCGCCTTTTCTGTTTTTTCATCCAGCGCAGAAGTACACTCATCCAACAAAAGTACCGGCGCATCGTAAAGCAATGCACGCGCAATGGCAAGGCGCTGCACCTGTCCCTCGGAAAGACCGGTTCCACCCTCGCCGAGCACCGTATCAAGCCCTTGCGGGAGTTTCTGTATCTCCTCCCATATCTCTGCATGTTTTGCTGCGGAAATAATCTCCTCCTCCGATGCACTTTCCTTTGCAAATGCAATATTTTCACGAATCGTGCCGGAAAGAATTAAATTACCCTGCGGAACATAAGCAAACAGAGCACGTGTTTCTGCTCCAAGCAAAAGCTTTTCCCCACTTTTTCCCAAAAGAAAAATTTCACCCTGCTCCGGCTCCATAATTCCTAAAAACAGCTTTAAAAGTGTGGATTTTCCCGCACCGGAAAGCCCTGTCACCGCCGCAAAATCACCTTTGTGCAAACGAAAACTGACATCGTCAAGCACTTTTTTCCCCTCATAGGAAAAAGTAACATGCTCTGCGCAAAACCATTCTGCATTGCGATATGCTTCCGACCGGTCAAAATCATTTTGCTGCAAATTCTCTTCCGGAAGGTTTTCCAACTCAAGCAGACGCTCCGTCGAGGCCGTCATAGCATAATATTGCGGCAGCAAAGAGGACAGACTGCGAAACGGAGACTGAAGTTGCTCCACCAGCTGTAAAATCGCCGTAAGAGAACCAAAACTCATCAGGCCGCGCGACAAACGAAACGCCCCCCACGCCAATGCAAAATAATATCCTGCCGTCATCGCAATGAAAAAAACAATATTAGACAAAATACTGATATGTGCTCTTTTCAGGCTTAAATGAAAGTTTTCTGTCTGCAATGCGGTTGCACGTTCCGTCACACGGGTTTCACTGCCGAAAGATTTAATTACTAAAAGATTTGCAAGAGATTCCTGCATAAACGAACGCGTCTTGCCATCGCTCTCCTGCACCCTTTTATGCAGATTTTTCATTTTCTTACGGTAAAGCCTTGCCGCAATCAAAACGATTGGCAATGCTGCAAGACAAATTAACGAAAACCATTTATCCAAAACAAACAAGACGCCAAAACTGACTGCTGCCCGCGTTACATAATGAATCAAATCCGGAATCAGCGAACTGATTGCATTGGTTACCACCGAGATATCGCCTGTCAGGCGGTTTAGCAATTCGCCGGAATGGTAACGGAAAACACAAGCCGCTTCCTTATGAATCAACGCAGAAAACAATCTGCGTTTACATTTAATATTCAATTTGCCGTTAACCCGAACTGTCAGTTCAGAAACAACAATCTGCATGCCGAGCTGCAGCAAAATTAAGCCGACCAAAACCAAAGACGCCTCAATTAAATTGCCTGCTGTCTCACCCGAAGCCATTGCCACTGCAGTATCTATTACATTCTTAGAGGCCAAAGCAAATGACGCACCAAGTACGGAATAGCCGATTCCGAAAACAGACAGCACCAATATACCGCGCCAAACCTTTTTGGCAAGTGCCAAATCCCACAAAAGCGCAGTCTTGTTGTTCTTCTGCCTCATCTTTTTTCCCGCCTCTTACTCGTTATTTTCCGCAGTTTCAGATAAAAATGTAACAATTGCGGACGAAACGGGCGCAGCACGCCCCATAAAGCCGCCGCCAACCGATATAAAGGATTGGTACAGGAAATGGTTTTTCCATTCCTGCAAAACTCCTTTGCTACCGCCACAATTTGTTCCCTTGCAACATCATTTTCCAGCGTAGTCTGATTATCGCCGCACATTGTATACATTCCGTTTTTAATTTTTAAAATACGGTGCAAAACATATTTCCCATTTTCTCTGCGATATAGCGGAAGCTCAAAACGTTTCAGCTTTTGCGGCGGCGCTGTCAGCACCACACTGTCTGCGCGGTCTCTCAGCATAGGATACATGCTGTTTCCCGTGACGGTAATTTTCACCTGACCTCCGCCGCGGATTAACTCCTCCACCACCGGAAAAAAATCGTCCGTCTGTGCCTCTAACCGTCCTTTATCTTTCATACAGATATTTTCCATTACGACAAAAGTACGCCTTTATCTGTAAGGCTATGTAAAAACTCTTTCACATCTGCCATCGCCGTTGCCTCATCCGTGTCATACTCCGAAAGCAGCGCGGCAACTAAATCTTGCTCCGATTTTTCCGTCAAAAGCTGGTTCCACAAAAATGCACCGCTTTCGTTCAGCGTCATCATCATTTGAAAATTTACCATGTTTTCACCAACGGGAACCACCACCCAGCTCCCTGCCATTTCTTTTAAAATAAAACCGTCCTTTATTTTCACAGAAAACCATTCCCTTCCTATTAATACCCTTTCCTGTATATTGTACACTAAAGTGTGTCGTTTGTCAATTTTATGCTTGCAAAAATATAGCCGATATGGTAAAATAAAAATAATGTTAAAGCCTAAATAAAGTAACGCTGCATGGTGCGGCGACACCGCATTGAAGCGGAATTTTTTAAACTGAAAAGAGGGTACATATGAAAAAAATTACGGCACTTATTTCCGCCTCCCTTCTCGCATTGTCTGCATTTCCCATCAGCGCATCCGCAGAGATGGCGTTTTCTGACTTATCAGCGGAGCATTGGGCATATGCCAATGTGCAAACTTTGGTTTCCGAAGGAACCATCCGCGGCTACGAGGACGGAAGCTTTCGTCCGAACGGCACAGTAACCCGCGCGGAATTTGTAAAAATGATCGGCAAGGGAGCAACTCGTTACGCATCTGATTTCAGCGACGTTTCCCAAAACCACTGGGCATATGAATACATCATGTATTCCGGACTGGTACCGGAAAGTTCCGTCAGCTTTCTGCCGGATCAACCAATTAAAAGAATAGAAGTCATTGAGCTTCTGTGGAAGCGCGCCGGTTCACCGACGGGCTACACCGCACCTTCTATCGTCACCTCTCAGGCAAGCCGTAAAAAAGATGCGCTTGCATGGGCATATACATTAGGAATCGCAAACGGAGACGACGGCATATCAATGCGAGTTAACGACACTATGACCCGTGCCGAGGGTGCAGCGCTGATTATTCGTGCCAGAGAAAACACTGCCGCCGGCGTTAGCAAGTCCTTCACAGACGCAGTCAGCGAAACTGTGTTAAAACAGGTTTTCGACAGTCTTGATCTATTTGACGATAACACCTACGTTGCAGATAAGCCGGTCACTTACGGCGAACTGGCCCGTGCTGCCGTACGTATTGCCGGCAGCGAGCACGATCCTTCTTACTATACGCTGACCTCCTCTGTTCCGTTTGAACACAAATATGCGCGGGATCTTGATGTTTTAGGACGCAACGTTATCGGAACCGACAAGGTAACCGCGGAATTGATTGACCAACAGGCTACCGTTGCGGATGTTATTGCCGCCCTCACCTTTGGCGCACTGCACCGCTCTGCAACTCCTTATGCAGTAGATGTCCCGACTGAAGAATGGAAAGGAAAAATGGCGGCAGCGCAAAACAACCTGCTGACTTTTGCCTTTAAAAAGGGCGTACAGCTTGATACTTCAAACGAATTGGAAAAACTGAACCGCAAAGCAACGCTGAAAGATGTTGCGGCCGCGGCGCTGCAGATTGACAACATCATCGGCATGCAAACAGATTATTCCACTGAAACAAATGTCTTTGGATCTTCAAAAATAAATCACAGCCTGGATCTTTCCGGACGTTGGTACGAAAATTTTCAGTTGGTGCTAAAAGATGTGCCTAACGCGGTTTACACCACGGAATTCACCGCTCACGGAGATTCCGCAAAGACTCCGAAAGAATCTTATCGTTTCCCGCAGGCGTACAGCACAATCTTCTCAACCTCACTTGCTTTATACCGCAATTTTGTAAAAGACTCCAGCGGTTTGGACTGCACCATGGTTTACTCCCCCTCACTTGTCTCCAACAACGGTAACGGCTATACCATGCGCGTAAAAATTACTGTAAATGCCATTGGCAGCGCAAATACCCTCGGCGGATGTTTCCAGTGCGGAAGCAAGGCTGCTGAGCAAAGTTTCACCTTAGAGGCGGGAAAAACTTTCTACGCTGACATTGCAAGCGGAGGAACTTTTGGTTCTGCAATGAATCCGGAAAGCATGTTTATTGACCAGATTATCTGCGAAGGTTAACGATCTGATATGAATTAAAAAATTCAGAACACAGCCGACACGCCGCTGCGTGCAGACTGTGTTCTGTTTATTTTTACCCTCTCTTTCATTGCACCATCTTAGAAATTTCTTTTTTCAATCTTTGAATAATTCGTTTTTCCAGTCTGGAGATATAAGACTGCGAGATCCCAAGCATATCCGCAACTTCTTTCTGCGTTTTTTCCGTTCCGTTTCCCAACCCAAAGCGCAGCTCCATAATGGAACGTTCTCTCTCATTTAAACGCTTGATTGCCGTATGCAGGAGTTGCCTGTCTACTTCATCTTCAATTCTTCTGCCCACATCATCCCCGTCCGTTCCCAAAACGTCGGACAGAAGCAACTCATTGCCATCCCAGTCCGTATTCAGCGGCTCATCTATAGATACCTCTGTTTTCAGATTATGGTTTTTGCGCAGATACATTAAGATTTCATTTTCAATACAACGGGACGCATAAGTTGCCAACTTAATATTTTTTCCGGGATCAAAGGAATTAATTGCTTTAATCAATCCAATGGAACCGATAGAAATTAAATCCTCAATGCAGATACCGGTATTTTCAAACTTGCGCGCAACATAAACCACCAGCCGCAGATTATGCTCCACCAATTTTTGCTTTACATCATAGTTTTCCGTGCTCAAGACCCTGAGCAGCATCGCCTCCTCTTCCGGTGTAAGCGGTGCCGGAAGGGCTTCGCCGCCGCTGATGTAAAATACCGCGCCGCTGTCTTCGCTCTCGCAAAAAAAAGTTTTTAAATACTGATATTGATACTTTGCCAAAGTAATCAGATTTTTTAATAAAGTCGCCATCATTATGCTTCGCTCCCTCAAGGTCATTTGGTAAGATTATTTGATATGATTTTTCCGAATCAAAACTGTTTTGCGTCACCGCAACTAACCGTGTCACCGCATACTTTCTATCAGAAAACCATATCTGAGCCGAAAATGCCGGCAAGATTTCTTTGCCGCCGATACCAAAACAGTTAATCAGAGTAAATTGCTCCGGATACTTTATCGGTGCATCCAAAAACGACTCCGCCACCGGGAAAAACTTTGCAACTGCCTGCCATTCTGCCAGAATAATTCCTTGTCCTTTATTATCCTCCAAAAAATTACCCGTATCGTAAAGAGCCGTACAAAATTGTTCTTTTCCATTGCAAAAAAGACATATGCGGCAAATACAGTCAGCCTTTCCCGACAAACGCTTTGCAATTGTAAAAACAAATCGCATAAGCGGATAAACAAGCAGCATGGTAAACAACAGACGATAAACAGGTATATTAATATACCACACACCGCCTGAGCAAACCGCACCCAGGCGGCTGCCCAAACCGGTAAAAGCCGCCAGCATAAAACCGATTCCGCCACAAATCAGTGAAATCAGATAAAAAGTGCACAGATTTTTACAAAATACCCGGCTCTTCTGCCATCCAAAGGAAATTAATACCATTAGTGCGGATATTGCCATCTTAACGCCCAAAGATACTGCCAGATGTGCGGAAGTAAAAAAGGCCAGCGTTGCATATATTGCTCCCAACGCCGCAGCAAAAATCATTCGGATATGTGCCCGCTTTTTTTGCAGTATCCGCGCCGTGAAAAACAGCAGCAGATAATCCATTCCGAAATTGATAAAAAACAAAACATCTGCATATATTTTTATCTGCATTTGCTCTCCTCCGCCTTTGTATATCTACAGTTACCATTATAACGATTACGACAGACAAAAAATGTCAATTCGGCGTGTCGAATGAAAAAAATCTTTCGACTTTTTATAAAAAACTTTTTAAAGTTTTTGTAGACAAATGCATTTTTTTGTAGTATAATAGAAACAATAAAAAGTTTACCTTTAAATCGGTACAGAGATGCTGATAAGGTGCGAAGCAACTTCATACTGTCTGCAAGGAGTCATATAAGGCTCTTTGTGTTGTGTGCGCTTTTGTATTCCCACTCTTATCGCCTCTGTGATAAGAGTTTTTTTATTGCAAAAATGCGACAGGAGGTAAGAGAATGGATCTGCAGCGTTCCGAGATTTTAGACGCTTCGGCAATGAAACGTGCTATTTCCCGAATTGCTTATGAAATTTTAGAAAAAAATAAAGGCACAGACGATTTAGTCATTTTAGGCATCAAACGCCGCGGTGTGATTTTAGCGCAGCGGCTGAAAACCCGTTTTGCGGAGCTGGAGGGCGCTGATGTCCCGGCGGGCATTCTCGACATTACACGTTACCGCGATGATTTGCCGAAAAAGCAAGAACTTCCGCGATTCAACGGCACCGATATTCCGTTTTCCGTTGAAAACAAAAAAATTGTACTGGTGGATGACGTGCTCTACACCGGAAGAACCGTCCGCGCAGCAATTGAGGCCATTATGCAGCTGGGACGCCCCGCTAAAATAGAACTTGCCGTTATGATTGACCGCGGTCATCGCGAACTTCCGATCCGCGCCGACTATGTTGGGAAAAATGTCCCTACCGCAAAAAGTGAAACCATCTGCGTCGAATTTGAAGAAACAGATGGCCGGGAAGCCATAGAACTGAAAAAGCTTTCAGCAGAGCCTGAACATATGCAAATAAAGAAAAATTGACAGGAGGATTAGAGCGATGCAATTTCAGCACAAAGATTTGCTGGGAATTAAAGAATTAACGCGCGAAGAAATTTTGTCTATCCTGCACCATGCAGAAACCATGAAATACATATTAATGAATAATCCGAAAAAAACCCCTCACCTGCAAGGCAAAACAGTGGTGACTCTGTTTTATGAAAACAGCACACGCACAAGATCCTCTTTTGAGCTTGCCTCAAAATATATGAGCGCTAATGTCGCAAATATTACTGCAGCAGGTTCTTCCGTGTCTAAAGGCGAAAGCTTGATTGACACCGTACGTACTTTAGACCGCATGGGTACAGATGTTTTGGTAATTCGTCACAGCGCTTCGGGAGCGCCGCATCTGGCAGCCAAAAACGTCCGCGCCGCAGTAATAAATGCCGGTGACGGTATGAATGAGCACCCAACGCAGGCATTGCTGGATATGTACACCATCATGGAAAAGAAACGGCGCATTGAAGGACTGAAGGTAGCAATTGTCGGTGATATTTCGCACAGCCGGGTAGCCCGCTCCGATATTTATGCCTTGACAAAACTTGGTGCAGAGGTCTCAGTCGGCGGACCGGCAACATTAATGCCTCCCGATATTGAAAAGCTCGGCGTTTCGGCATATCAAAGCGTGCACGAAGCGATGATTGACGCCGATGTAGTCATTGGTCTGCGTATTCAGCAGGAACGTCAAAAAAGCGGCTTAATCCCAAGTTTAAGAGAATATCACCGTTTCTTCGGAATTGATGACCAGCGTATGAAGTTTGCAAAGCCCGACGCAATCCTTTTGCATCCGGGACCGGTTAATCGCGGTATTGAACTGACAAGCGGTGTTTTGGCATCTGACCATAGTTGTGTGGAAGAACAAGTTACTAACGGAGTAGCAATCCGCATGGCTGTACTGAATCTACTGACAAGAGGAGGGCATGGCGTTGAGAATATTGATTAAGGGCGGCAGAGTAATCGACCCAAAAACAGGAACGGATCAAGTGCTGGATCTTTATATTGAGAATGGTATCATCGAGGACGTAGGTGAGGATCTCTGTTCCGAACTGGAAGATTTAAGCGAACTGACAGAAATTGACGCCTCCGGCAAAATTGTATCACCCGGACTGGTGGACATGCATTGCCATCTGCGCGATCCCGGACAGGAATATAAAGAGGATATTGAAAGCGGAACAAAATCAGCAGCAAAAGGCGGTTTTACATCCATAGCGTGCATGCCGAACACAAATCCGCCAATTGATTGCGCGGCGATTGTCGAGTATGTACAGAGCCGCGCAAAGCAAAACGGCTGTGTAAATGTATATCCTATCGGAGCGATTACGCGAGGACTGAAAGGTGAATTGCTGGCGGATATCGGCGAATTAAAATTTGCCGGAGTTGTCGCCGTCTCGGACGATGGAAAGCCTGTGCAAAACGCAAGGCTCATGCGCCGCGCATTGGAATATGCCGATATGTTTGATACGTTGGTGGTATCACATTGTGAAGAATTACAGCTGTTGGACGGCGGCGTCATGAATGAAGGCGCGGTCTCTACCCGCTTGGGTCTGGCCGGAATCAGCAATGCCGTAGAAGATATCCAGATTGCAAGGGATATCATCCTTGCCGAAACCACGAAAACCCGTGTGCACATTTGTCATGTAAGCACCAAAGGCGGCGTGGAGCTGGTGAGACAGGCAAAAAAACGCGGTGTTCGCGTTACCTGCGAAACCTGTCCTCATTACTTCACTCTGACAGAGGAAGCCGTTGACGGTTTCAACACAAACGCAAAAATGAATCCGCCGCTGCGAACCCAAGAAGACGTTAACGCAGTCATCGAAGGATTGGCCGACGGTACCATAGATGTCATTGCAACCGACCACGCTCCGCATCACATTGATGAAAAAAATCTGGAATTTGACAAGGCTCTGAACGGCATTGTCGGATTTGAAACCGCACTCAGTCTCGGCATTACTTACCTGGTAAAAACAGGAAAACTCACCTTAAATGAGCTATTGCGAAAAATGACCGTCAATCCGGCAAACCTACTTTCCTTAAATAAAGGAATTATTGCCCAGGGCAAGCCGGCGGATGTTATTATTTTTAATCCCGACGAGGAATACACCGTCCATGTGGAAGAGTTTTCTTCCAAATCAAAAAATTCTCCCTACGATGGCTACCGCCTGCATGGCAAGGTGGAATACACTATCGTCGGCGGTCAGATTGTAGTAAACCAAGGAATTTTATTATAGGAGGGCGTGCGACAATATGTCAATGGATTTATTAATTGAAAAAATTAAAACAACGGGAAACCCTACCGTTGCAGGTTTAGACCCTAAGCTTGAGTATATCCCGGAAAATATTCTTTGCGAAGCCTTTGAGCAATACGGCAAAAATTCACAAGGCGCCGGTGAAGCGATTTTCCGCTTTAACCAAGGCTTAATAGACGCACTTTGCGATATTGTGCCGGCAGTAAAACCGCAAATGGCATATTATGAGATGTATGGCCTGGGCGGTCTTGCCGCGCTGTCAAAAACCATTAATTATGCACACGAAAAGGGAATGTATGTTATACTTGACGGCAAACGAAACGATATTGGTTCAACCGCTGAAGCATATGCCGCCGCATACCTTGGAGAGTCTAAGATCAGTTTGGATTGTCGCTGGAATGATTTTAACGCAGACTCACTAACGGTAAACCCTTATCTCGGAACGGATGGAATCCTGCCCTTTGTAAAACAATGCGAAGCTCATGATAAGGGTATTTTTGTACTGGTTAAAACCTCAAATCCCTCTTCCGGCGAATTGCAGGACTTAAATCTGGATGGCAGCCCTCTTTATGAACGCGTTGCACACCTGGTCAATCGCTGGGGTATGAGCACAGTTGGCGAAAGCGGATATTCCGGTGTCGGCGCTGTCGTAGGTGCCACCTATCCGGAGCAGCTTTCCGAACTTCGCGCCGTTATGCCGACAGTATATTTCCTTGTCCCCGGTTACGGAGCACAAGGCGGCAAAGCGGAGGATGTTGCCAGAGCATTTAACAAAGACGGCTTAGGTGCCATTATTAACGCATCTCGTTCCATCATGTGCGCATATAAAAATATGCATGTACCTGCTGAGAATTATGCAAAGGCAGCCAGAGAAGAAGCTCTTCGCATGAAATACGACATTATTCGTTTCATATAAAATGATATAAATTTTGGGCAAAAGAGGAGGAATCAGCTTGAAAAAGGCATACTTGGTATTGGAAGACGGCTCTGTGTTTGAAGGCGAAAGCTACGGCGCCGAGGGGGAAACCATAGGCGAAATCGTTTTCGCGACCGGCATGGTTGGTTACCAGGAAGAACTTACCGACCCATCATTCGCCGGTTTAATTGTAATGCTCACCTATCCGCTGATCGGAAACTACGGTACAAATGATGAAGATAACGAATCTGAAAGACCGGTTGTAAAAGGTTTTATTATCAAAGAATCCGCTTCACTTCCGAATAATTTTCGCTGTCAGGAGACCTTGGAAACATTCTTAAAGAAACATAACATTATTACAATTACGGGAATTGATACACGTGCTCTGACCAAAAAAATCCGCTCAGAAGGAACTATGAACGGTATGATCACCACGGATGAAAATTTTGATTTTGAGACACGCAAAGACGAAATCAAAGCCTATCAAGTCGGAAAAGTGGTAGAATCCGTCAGTTGTAAGGAGCCGTGGACAATCGGCAACGGAAAATATAAAGTTGCACTGATGGATTTCGGCACAAAACGCAACATCATCCGCAGCCTTGTAAAACGTGGCTGTACAGTTACCGTATATCCGGCAACCGCAAATGCAGAAGAGGTTCTTGCCGCAAAACCGGACGGGATTATGCTTTCCAACGGCCCCGGAGATCCGATGGACTGCCCGAAACAAATAGAAACCGTGAAGAAACTTTTGGCTTCCGAGATTCCATTGTTTGGTATTTGCCTTGGTCACCAGCTTTGCGGTCTTGCCATCGGCGCAAAAACTGAAAAGCTGAAATTTGGTCACCGCGGCGCAAATCAACCGGTGAAAGATCTTGCCATCGACCGCACCTATATCACCAGTCAAAATCACGGTTTTGCAGTCAAAGCAGACACGATAGACGCTGACATTGCCGAGGTTTCGCATGTGAACATGAACGACGGCACTGTAGAAGGTATGCGTTTCAAGCATCAGCCTGCCTTTACAGTTCAGTTTCACCCGGAAGCATCACCCGGTCCGCATGATACGGAATATCTGTTTGACCGCTTTATTGAACTGATGGGAGGGAATGAATAATGCCGAAAAGAGAAGATGTAAAGAAAGTATTGGTAATCGGTTCCGGTCCAATCGTAATCGGTCAGGCAGCCGAATTTGACTACGCCGGCACACAGGCATGCCGCGCACTGCGCGAAGAAGGCATTGAAGTTGTTTTGGTCAACTCCAACCCGGCAACCATCATGACTGATAAAATGATGGCAGATAAAATATATATTGAGCCGCTGGTTGCCGATGCCGTCAAAAAGGTAATAGAAATCGAACGTCCCGATAGCATTCTGCCGACACTCGGCGGTCAAACCGGTCTGAATCTTGCGATGGAGCTGGCAGAAGAAGGTTATCTTGATCAGATGAATGTAAAACTGTTGGGAACCGCTACCGCTGCAATTAAAATGGCCGAGGACAGACAAGCTTTTAAAGATACCATGGAATCCATCGGCGAACCCTGTATCGCCTCAAAGGTTGTCAATACCTACGAGGACGCACTGGATTTCAGCCGTGAAATCGGCTTTCCCGTTATCGTCCGTCCGGCATATACCTTGGGCGGCACAGGTGGCGGTATTGCTTACAATGAGGCCGACCTAGAAGAAATTGCTCCGAATGGTCTGCGCCTTTCACGCGTCCATCAGGTTTTAATTGAAAAATGTATTTCCGGCTGGAAAGAAATCGAATTTGAAGTTATTCGCGACAGCAAAGGAAATGCTATAACCGTCTGCTCCATGGAAAACATTGACCCGGTCGGCGTGCACACAGGAGATTCTGTAGTTGTCGCTCCGGCGCAAACACTTTCCGATAAGGAATATCAAATGCTGCGCAGCGCATCATTAAACATCATCCATGCGCTCGGCATCGAAGGCGGATGCAACTGTCAGTTCGCACTGCACCCGGATAGTTTTGAATATGCGGTTATTGAAGTAAATCCGCGTGTGTCACGCTCCTCAGCACTCGCCTCAAAAGCTACCGGATATCCAATTGCAAAGGTTGCCTCCAAAATTGCAATCGGTTATGGTTTGGACGAGATTAAAAATGCCGTAACAGGCAAAACCTATGCTTGTTTCGAACCGGCTTTGGATTACGTGGTAATAAAATATCCGAAATGGCCGTTTGACAAATTTGTAAAAGCAAAACGTACGCTTGGCACGCAGATGAAGGCAACCGGTGAAATTATGGCAATATCCGACACCATTGAAGGCGGACTGATGAAAGCAGTGCGTTCTTTAGAACTGGGACTTACTTCATTTGAAATGAAGAAATTTAAAACTCTGCCGAGAAAAGAGATTGAAAAAAGATTGCATAACGTAGATGACGAGCGGCTGTTTATGATCTGCGAAGCCATCCGCCGCGGCATTACTCTGCTTGATATTCAGCAAATTACCACTATTGATATATTTTTTCTGCAAAAGCTGAAAAATATTGTTGATATGGAAAAACGTTTGAAGGAAGAAGAATTAAGCTATGATTTGCTGCGCAAAGCAAAGCGCATGGGCTTTTTAGACAAGACTATTGCTCAGTATCAGGAAATGAAAGAAGCCAAGGTTAAGCAACTGCGCAGCGAATGGGGCATTTTACCGACATATAAAATGGTTGATACCTGTGCGGCAGAATTTGAAGCCGATACACCTTATTACTATTCCACCTATGACCAATTTTCCGAAGCAGCGCCCTCAGACAAAAAAAAGGTGCTGGTTATCGGCTCCGGTCCGATTCGTATCGGTCAGGGAATTGAGTTTGACTATTGTTCGGTTCATTCTGTTTGGGCGCTGCGTGAAGCAGGTTACGAAACCATTATTGTCAACAATAACCCGGAAACGGTCAGCACGGATTTTGACACTGCAGATAAGCTTTATTTTGAGCCGCTTACCGCAGAGGACGTTGCAAACATTGTAGAAATAGAAAAGCCATTTGGCGCATTGGTTCAGTTTGGCGGGCAAACCGCAATAAAATTGACGCAGGCGCTCAAGGACATGGGCGTGAACATTTTGGGAACCAAGGCAGAGGATGTTGACGCAGCCGAGGACAGAGAACTGTTTGATGAGATTTTGGAACAGTGCGGCATACCGCGCCCGGCAGGACATACGGTATTTACACATTCCGAAGCACTTGAGGCAGCAAATGAGCTGGGATATCCCGTTTTGGTTCGCCCTTCCTATGTACTCGGCGGCCAGGGCATGGAAATTGCTTTTAATGATAATGATGTCAAGGAATTTATGGACATCATCACCTTAATCAAACAGGAGCACCCCATTTTAATTGATAAATACCTAATGGGCAAAGAATTGGAGGTTGACGCCATCTGCGACGGCGAAGACATCCTGATCCCCGGTATTATGGAACACTTAGAGCGTGCCGGTGTCCACTCGGGCGACTCCATTTCCGTATACCCCACGCAAACCATATCCCAAAAGCACAAAGATATTTTGGTTGATTACACTAAAAAACTGGCAAAAGCATTGCATGTTGTGGGACTTGTAAACATCCAGTTTGTACTGTACGAGGATGAAATCTATGTAATTGAGGTCAACCCGCGTTCTTCCCGTACTGTGCCTTATATCTCCAAGGTAACAAATGTCCCAATGGTTGATCTGGCAACGCGCTGTGTACTGGGAGAAAAGCTGAAAGATATGGGCTGCGGAACAGGCCTGCATCCGGAAGGGGATTATGTGGCTGTAAAGGTGCCGGTATTCTCCTTCGAAAAGCTGCACGATGTAGACGCCTCCCTCGGACCGGAAATGAAATCTACCGGTGAAGTGCTCGGCATTGCGCACACCTTTGGAGAGGCTCTGTTTAAAGGTATGCTTGCCGCCGGCTTTAAAATGAGCGGAAAGGGCAACGTATTGATTACCGTACGCGACACGGACAAACGCGAAATGCTTGACATTGCGAGAGATTTTGAAGAGATGGGATACCAGATTTTCGCAACGGCAAATACGGCCCACTATCTGAACAGTCATTGTGTTGCGGCTAACGTAGTACGTAAAATCGGAGAAGGCAATCCCGATATTATCGACCTGCTTCAGGAAGGTAAATTTGACATGGTCATCAACACACCGACGCGCGGACGCCAACCGGGGCGTGACGGCTTTAAAATCCGCCGCAAAACAGTGGAACATTCCATTCCGTGTCTGACCTCACTTGATACGGCAAACGCATATATCCGCAGTATGAGGTCCGGCGTAAGTATTGACGACTTGCATATGGTAAATTTAACGGAGGTATAACTGCCACGAAATATTCTTCTTGTCCACAGGCCACGAATGCCATTGATGCATCTTTCGTAAAGCAAAGACTAAAGTTTTGCTGTAAAAAATGATAGAAAAAAAGCACAGATCTTCAACGATCTGTGCTTTTTCATATCATCATTACTTTATGCAGTCTCAATAGAATTTGCAGCCTGCAAATTAAATTTCTCCACTGCCTGCTCACGCATTTTATATTTTAGTATTTTTCCTGCCGCATTCATCGGAAAGGCTTCTACAAAATCAACATAGCGCGGAACTTTGTGCTTTGCCATATGCGCCAACACATATTCTTTCATCTCTGCCTCCGTCATGCTTTCGCCCTCTTTTAAAATGACGCAAGCCATAATCTCCTCGCCGTATTGCTTATCAGGAACACCAATAACCTGAACATCGGAAACTTTAGGATGTGTATAAATAAAATCCTCAATCTCCTTCGGGTAAATATTTTCACCGCCGCGAATGATCATATCCTTAATTCTGCCGGTAATTTTATAATAACCGTTTTCATCCCTGCGTGCCAAATCACCCGTATGTAGCCAACCGTTTTCATCAATTGCCGCCGCGGTCGCCTCCGGCATTTTATAATATCCCTTCATGATATTATAACCCTTTGCCACAAATTCGCCATCCATATTGTCTGGCAAATCCTCTCCCGTTTCGGGATCAATGATTTTACACTCCACACCGAACATAGCGCCGCCAACCGTGTTGACACGCGCCTCCAGCGAATCCGTAGTCTTACTCATGGTGCAGCCCGGTGAAGCCTCCGTCTGTCCGTAAGTAATACAAATTTCCGACATATGCATTTTATTGATGACATCCTGCATCACCTTAATTGGGCACGGACTGCCCGCCATAATTCCCGTACGCATATGGCTGAAATCGGTTTTTTCAAAATCTTCATGACCAAGCATGGCAATAAACATGGTCGGCACACCGTGAAATGCTGTGATTTTCTCCTGATTAATGCATGCCAAACCCTTTCTCGGCGAAAATGCCGGTATCGGCGACATAGTAACACCATGCGTCATGGATGCCGTCATGGCAAGCACCATACCAAAGCAGTGAAACATCGGAACCTGAATCATCATGCGATCCGCAGTGGACAAATCCATACAGTCGCCAATCGCCTTACCGTTATTGACTACATTATAATGTGTCAACATAACACCTTTCGGAAACCCCGTAGTTCCCGAGGTATACTGCATATTGCAGACATCATGCTTATTAATTGCCGCCGCACGGCGATAGACCGCCTCCACCGGAACACTGTCAGCCAGCGCAAGGCTTTCCTCCCAAGTATAGCAGCCTTTCTGCTCTGATTCCACGGTAATGATATTCCGCAAAAAGGGCAGCCGTTTAATATGCAGCGGCTTTCCTTTCTCCGCAGTCTCAAGTTCCGGACACAATTCCTTCATTATCGCTACATAGTCCGAATCCTTACAGCCGTCCACCATAACCAAGGTGTGCGTATCGGATTGGCGCAGCAAATATTCCGCTTCATGAATCTTATATGCGGTATTCACCGTTACCAGAACAGCTCCTATTTTAGTAGTTGCCCAAAACGTAATATACCACTGCGGAACATTGGTTGCCCAAATGGCTACGTGATCGCCCGCTTTCACGCCCATGGCGATCAGCGAACGCGCAAAAGTATCTACATCGTTCCGAAACTCTGCGTAAGTCCTGGTGTAATCCAGCGTAGTGTAGCGAAACGCATATTGATCCGGAAATTCTTCCACCATGCGGTCAAGCACCTGCGGAAAAGTTAAATCAATCAAGTGTTCCTTCGGCCAGACATATTTTCCGGTGTGCGCAGCATTATCAAATAAATGGCGTATTTCGCCGTCCTGCTCCAGATAATGAGACATAAAGTTAGCAAAATGCGGAAAAACAATACCTGCATCCTGCAAGTCCGGTGCATAACGCTTGAGCCACTCCAGAGAAACATATCCCTCATAATTGATAGAGCGCAGAGCCAGCATAATTTCCTCAATCGGCAGATCTCCCTCTCCTACCATTTTATAAGAGATTTTTCCGTTCTCTAAAAGCGAGTCCTTAATATGAGTATATTTAATATATGCACCAAGGTTTTGAACCGTTGTCTCCGGTTTTTCTTTCATAAAACGATACGGATGGTGCATGTCCCAAAGAGCGCCGACATTATCGCTTGCAAACCGATTTAACAAATCCCTCAGTCTCGCCGTATCAGAATATACACCGTTTGTCTCTATCAGAAGCGTTACATTTTTTTCCTCAGCATATGTAACCAACGGCATAAGAGCCTGTACAATGATATCATCATCCACTTCGCCGTCCACGTTTGCTTTCTCGTCCGCCAAAACGCGAATATACGACGACCCCAGTTCAGATGCTAAATCAATATACTCCCTGATTTCCTGCTGTGCTGCCGCGCGCGTCGCTTCTTGTTTCACGCTGATACCGGATGAAAGGCAGGGAATCTCTAAATGCAGCTTTTTTAATTTTTCCACTGTTTTCTGTAAATTTTCTGCACGAAACGGCTTACAATTTACCGCGGATAGCTCCGAGCCAATCCCCCGAACCTCAATACCGTGAAATCCGATATCCTTCGCCATGGTATAGATGTCCGTCCAGTCAAAATCCGGACAACCCAGAGTTGAAAAAGCAAGCTTCATGATACTGTATCCTCCCTAAACATTCAAAATAAACCTACGTATCAGTTTAACATATTTTTATTTTTTTGACAAGCCCGATTCCAAGCAATAACAAAAATAATGTACCTTTTCTGCCCTGAATCACACAAACTCAAATAAAATCATCATGCACCAAGCAACCAGGTCTTCATTACAGCGCAGAATTCACGTGTGTAATTCACCGCAACGGTATACCACTCTATTTTTGCATGAAGATGGTGTGCACGGATGCCAAGCTTTTTTGCCAGCGCCGCTGCACGGTATACATGAAAACCATTGGTTACAAAAGCTGCCTGAAAGCCGTCCGGAAAGTATTCCTGCAACAACTCCGCGGAATATTTAAAATTTTCATATGTACTGGTTGCCCGTTCTTCTTTTAAAATCTTTTCCTGCGGCACACCCTTCGCAAGCAGATACCGCTCCATCGCCAGCGCCTCCGTCACCTTCTCCTGCATGCCCTGACCACCACTCACCACAATCACTGCATCCGGATTCTTCAAATGATATGATACCGCTTTTTCCAGCCTGTGCGCCAATGGTAATGATACCGTTTCTCCTTGCACCGCGGCGCCTAGCACAATCAACACATCCTCCGTGTAGGTCACATTATCCGCTGCACCATAGCCGCATATAAATAAAGAAACACCAATAAAAAATACAAAACATAAATAAGCAAAATAGCGAAGAAATTTTAAAAATCCACTTTTAGTAACAGCATTGATTCTCTGAAAAAACACTCCGTAGATCAGCAGAACAAAACCCAGAGCAACTGTTGCGATAATGCCGAAATGAAAATTGGTGCACGCAGCAAGTATCAAGGCATTTCCCGCCAAAAACAAACCAGATACCGAAAGCAAAAGCCGACATAACATTTACACACGCCTCCTTTATTTTAAAATGAAAGTAAAAAAAGTATATAACAGAATGGGGGAAATGTCAATTGTATCAGCAAAGGTTATGCTCCTTCAGATATTAATTACATAAAGATAAAATAGTAATTCAATATGCACATTAAGCCTTTTTTACCACAGAAAGATTTCACTTGAAAATAACACAAAAATGTGTTATGCTATAAAATGAGGTGTTGTAACATGAAAATTTCGACAAAAGGAAGATATGCACTGCGAATGTTGATAGATCTTGCCGAACACGAAAACGATGGTTTTATTGCACTAAAGGATATTGCAAAACGACAAAATATATCAAAAAAATATTTGGAACAAATTGTTCCCATACTTCACAAAGCAGATTTTCTGCTGTCAAACCGTGGTTTTCAGGGCGGGTACCGTCTGGCAAAATCGCCGCAGGAATATACCGTAGGCGCCGTACTGCGCTTAACAGAGGGCAACCTTGCCCCTGTGTCTTGTCTTGAACACTCACCTTTTGGCTGCGAACGCGGCAGCGAATGTCCCACTCTTCCTGTGTGGCAAGGGCTGGCACAGGTAATTAATGAATATTTAGACAGCATCACGCTGCAAGACTTAATAGACCAACAACGAGAACGGAGTATTGATAACTATATCATTTAAGAGTATTTTGCCGCCACAAGGCCGAAATCTTGCCCACTCTAACATTTTCAAACGTTTTTCGCTGTTTTAAAAAAAACATAAAAAATGTTATTTTACTTTTCAGTTCCTGTATGTTTTTTACTTTATCGGCAAAAATCGTGCTTTAATTATCTATATTGCTTGACACAAAAGTGAAACTATGATAATATTAAGTCAATCTTTCGGGAAGGATATCTCATTTTCCCGAAAGATTTTATGAATCTCGGAAGGTTGTATTTTAAAGACAGTCTTTTCGATTTTTCTCTTATTGATTTTGCATGATGCAGTGCGGAATTAAATTTTATTATTTGAGAAAGGGGAACTTAACGTGAAAAAATTAGCGAAATTGGCAAGCATCGTATTATCTGCGGCTATGGTTTTGGGAAGTCTTTCCGCTTGCTCGCCGGCAGAAAAATCCGATGCAATCAAAATCGGCGGTATCGGACCGCTTACCGGCAATGCAGCCATCTATGGACGGGCAGCCAAGAACGGAGCAACCATTGCAGTGGAAGAAGTAAATGCTTTAGGTGGTATTCAGTTTGATCTTAGATACGAAGACGACGAAAATGATGCCGAAAAAGCAATTAACGCTTACAATAATCTGAAAGACTGGGGTATGCAAATTTCTCTTGGCTGTGTAACCACTCAGCCGTGTATCGCTGTTTCTACCGAAATTAATTCTGATAAGATCTTTGCTCTTACTCCGTCCGCATCTTCCACAGATGTCATTGGCGGTCAGCCGGACAAAGACGGCAATGTAACTATCGCACGTAAGGACAGCATGTTCCAGATGTGCTTTACCGACCCGAACCAGGGTGTTGCTTCTGCCGAATATATTAAGGAACAAAACCTTGGAAGCAAAATTGCTATTATTTACAATAACTCTGATGCTTATTCCACCGGCATTTACCAAAAATTTGAGTCAGAAGCCGCAAAGCTTGGCTTAAACATTGTTTGCACCAAGACCTTTACAGATGATTCGGCAAATGACTTTACCTCTCAGCTGAATGAAATTAAAGCATCCGGCGCTGATTTGGTATTTCTTCCTATTTATTATACGCCGGCATCTATGATTTTGCAGCAGGCTGCAAAAATGCAATATGCACCAAAATTCTTCGGTGTTGACGGCATGGACGGCATTTTGACTCTTGAAAACTTTGATACAAAGTTAGCAGAAGGCGTAATGCTTCTGACTCCGTTTACAGCAGATGCTGAGGACGAAATGACAAAGAAATTTGTTGCAACTTATAAAGAAAAATTTGGTGAAACCCCGAACCAGTTTGCGGCTGATGCCTACGACTGTATTATGGCGATTTATGAAGCATGCAAAACACAAAATATTGATGTAAGCATGAGCGCTTCTGACATCTGTGCAAAACTGACGGAAGAGTTCACCTCCGCAAGCTTTAAATTTGACGGCTTAACCGGTACTCAAATGCAGTGGTCAAAATCCGGTGAGGTTTCCAAGCCGCCAAAGGGTATGGTTATTAAAGACGGCGTTTACGTCGGTATGTAATTTTATTGTACGGCTTTTTGAAAAAGAGGCGGCTGCTGATTTGCGGCCCCTCCTTTTCTGCTATATAAACCGGTCACGTGCAAAATGTAAACGAAAGCAAATATCGAACGGCGGCTCACTTATCAGCCGCTGTATTTTGCGTTTTGCACATGTCCGGTCAATCTATTTTATTGTTGAGGTGTAAATCATGACATTTATTTCAAACGTTATCAACGGAATAAGTCTCGGCAGTGTTTACGCCATAATCGCACTTGGCTATACGATGGTATATGGCATTGCAAAGATGCTGAATTTTGCCCATGGTGATGTTATTATGGTAGGCGCATATATCTCCTTTTGCGCAACGACTTATCTAAACATTCCGCCGATTGTCTCCGTGTTGCTGGCTATGGTCGTCTGCACCGCACTTGGTGTCCTAATCGAAGGGCTCGCATACAAGCCCCTGCGAAAGGCCTCCTCTCTTGCGGTTCTGATTACTGCTATCGGCGTCAGCTATTTTCTGCAAAACGCAGCGCTCCTCATTTGGGGCAGCGCACCGAAAACATTTAGTTCTATCGTCCCATTTCAATCAGTTGCACTTTTTGACGGCGCGCTGATAATCACACCGGAATCTATTGTAACGGTTATCGCTTGTATTCTGATCATGGTGTTCCTCACCTTGTTTACGAAAAAGAGTCGCATGGGAAAAGGCATGCGAGCCGTTTCTGAAGATAAGGATGCAGCTGAACTGATGGGCATTAATGTAAATGTTACCATTTCCGTTACCTTTGCCATCGGCAGCGCACTTGCTGCAATTGCCGGCGTTTTGCTCTGCTCGGCTTATCCTGTTTTAGTTCCTACGACAGGTTCCATGCCCGGTATCAAAGCCTTTACCGCGGCAGTATTTGGCGGTATCGGTTCCATTCCGGGAGCTATGTTGGGAGGAATTTTGCTTGGAATTATTGAAATTTTCAGCAAATCTTACATTTCAACAGCCCTTTCCGATGCGATTGTGTTTGCTGTATTAATTGTTGTTTTGTTGGTAAAGCCAACCGGACTTTTAGGCAAAAAAATTATGGAAAAGGTGTGAGGTGCGAAAATGAAAAATATAAAAATTTTGAAAAATGCAAACCAATTTACGCGCACCAATATAAAAGCATATGGTATTATCGTATTAGCCTTTATTATTCTTTATCCGCTGCAGTCTCTGGGCATCATCAGTAACTCTATCAGCGGTCAGCTGGTTCCGATCTGTACCTATATCGTTATGGCGATTTCACTGAATCTTACCGTCGGGTTTCTCGGTGAGCTCAGTCTCGGCCATGCAGGTTTTATGAGCGTCGGTGCCTTTAGCGGCGTTATCGCAGCAGCGTGCCTGCAAAACACAGCATTGCCTGCTCCGCTTCGTTTGGTCATTACCATTGTTGTCGGCGGTATTTTCGCAGGTATTGCCGGTCTCTTAATCGGAATTCCTGTTTTGCGTCTGCGCGGTGACTACCTTGCTATCGTAACACTTGCATTTGGTGAAATTATTAAAAATATAATTAACTGTCTTTACGTTGGTGTTGATGCCTCAGGTCTGCATTTCAGCATGAGAAATGCAGAATCACTCGGCATGGTAAGCGGAAACCTTATCTTAAACGGACCTCAGGGTGCTGTCGGCATTACGAAAATGGCGAGTTTTACAGCCGGTATTCTTCTGATTATCTTCGCCCTGTTTATTGTATTAAACCTAATTAACAGTAAAACAGGCCGTGCTGTTACTGCAATTCGCGACAACCGCATTGCTGCCGAATCTATCGGTATTGGCATTACAAGATATAAACTGACAGCCTTTATCATTTCCGCTGTTTTAGCCGGAATGGCCGGAGCGCTGTACGCCATGAACTTCTCTACGATTGCGGCAAAGAAGTTTGACTTTAACGCTTCTATTTTAATTTTGGTGTTCGTCGTGCTCGGCGGCATGGGTAATATCGTCGGTTCCATCATTGCCACGGCATTGCTTTACGTACTGCCGGAACTTTTGCGCGGCGTTGCCGATTACCGCATGCTGATTTATGCGATTGTTCTGATTATTGTAATGCTTGTCACTAACAGTCAAAAAGCACAGCAAATTCGCGAACAGCTTATGCTGAGGCTGCTTGCGCGTAAGGACAAAAAAGTAAATGAAGAGGGGGAATCTTAATATGAATAAAATGGTACCGGTTCCAAGCAATTCTATTGTTCCGGAGCGCGATTTAGGAAAGACCCCTATTTTGGAAACTCATCATTTAGGAATAGATTTTGGCGGTCTTACTGCAGTAGACGACTTTTCCCTAACTGTAGGCCGAACCGAAATTGCCGGTCTCATAGGCCCGAACGGCGCTGGCAAAACAACCGTTTTCAACCTATTAACCAATGTATATCAGCCGACACGCGGAGCAATCATTTTAGACGGAAAAAATACCGCGAAGAAAAATGCTGCACAGGTCAGCCGTATGGGTATCGCCCGTACTTTCCAAAATATTCGGCTGTTTTCCAATATGTCTGTTTTGGATAATGTCAAGGTAGGTCTGCATAACTCCATTCATCAAAACCTCGCTGCCTCACTGACACATCTCTTCGGATATCGCAAGACAGAAAGACAGTCGCGTGATGAAGCTATGGAGCTTTTGAGCTTCTTCAATATGGAAGATATGGCAAATCGTCAGGCGGGCTCGCTGCCCTATGGTGCACAGAGACGGCTTGAAATCGTCCGTGCTCTCGCAACACACCCCGGCATTATACTTCTTGACGAACCAGCCGCCGGCATGAACCCCTCCGAAACAGCAGAGCTGATGGAAAACATCCGCAGAATCCGAGATAACTTCCACATTGCTGTTATGTTGATTGAACATGATATGAACCTCGTCATGAATATTTGCGAGGGCATCTGTGTGCTTGACCACGGTAAGGTAATCGCCAAAGGTTCACCGACGGAAATCAAGTCCAACCCGGCTGTTATCGAGGCTTATCTTGGCAAAAAAAAGGAGGCTAACTAAATGCTGAAGGTTGATAACATTAATGTTTATTATGGTCAAATTCATACCTTGAAGGATGTCTCCATTGAGGTTCATCAAAACGAAATTGTTGCTTTGATTGGCGCAAACGGTGCCGGGAAATCAACTACTCTGCGAACCATTTCCGGTTTGCTTCGCTCCAAAACAGGAAGCATCACTTTAATGGGAGAAAACATTTCCCATACCGAGCCGCATAAACTTGTTTCCAAAGGGCTGGCACATGTCCCGGAAGGACGGCACGTATTTTTACAAATGACTGTTCTGGAAAACCTTGAAATGGGTGCTTATACCAACAGTTCCTATATTAAAGAAGGAATTACCGACGTGTTCGAGCGTTTCCCGCGTCTGAAACACCGCAAAAATCAGATTGCAGGTACATTGTCCGGCGGCGAGCAGCAAATGCTGGCCATGGGACGTGCGCTAATGAGCAGACCAAAACTGCTGATGCTTGATGAGCCCTCCATGGGTTTGTCTCCGATTTTAGTTCAGCAAATATTTGATATTATTAAAGAATTGCATGCCTCGGGCACAACGATTCTTTTGGTTGAACAAAATGCCGAAATGGCGCTTCAGGTTGCTGACCGTGCATATGTATTGGAATCAGGCGTAATCAAACTGTCCGGTACAGGTGCCGAGCTCGCACAAAGTGATGCCATTAAAAAGGCATATCTTGGCGGCTGATTAAGCACAAAAAATATAAACTTGCGGCATTTGACACGCCGCAAGTTCTTTTTTTTAATATACAAATACTTCAAAAGCAAAAAAATTTATGTTCACTATTGACAAAAAGATAATATAAGGCTATAATACTATAACTGCTATACGCATATCGCTATAAGAAACCAACGAAAGATTTATACGAAATGAATGGGAGGATTTATGTCATCAATCGGTTTAGCAAATCATTTTACCTATAAAAAATTAATTCGCTTTGTCTTGCCGTGTGTTATTATGATGGTAATCACTTCATTATACACCATTGTAGACGGCTTTTTTGTCTCAAATTTTGTGGGCAAAAATGCCTTTGCGGCTCTGAATCTCATCTGGCCGTTTTTAATGCTTCTGGGCGGAGTAAGCTTTATGATCGGTTCCGGCGGCAGCGCACTGATTGCATATACGCTCGGAGAAGGCAACGAAGATAAGGCAAACCGCATTTTTACCATGCTGGTATATGTGTTGGTTGTAACAGGGATTATATTATCCGCTATCGGCTTTGTTTTCATGCGCCCGATTGCAAAATTTTTAGGCGCCAGCGAACACATGATTGATGACTGTGTTCTGTACGGAAGAATCCTTTTGTGCTCTAACACATTTCTCATTCTACAAAATGCCTATCAGAGCTTCCTGGTTACAGCAGAAAAACCTCATTTGGGACTTGCGCTTTCAATCATCGCCGGCGTAACCAATATGGTACTTGATTTTCTTTTGGTGTATGTCTACTCATGGGGAATATGGGGAGCGGCATTAGCAACTGCCTTCAGCCAATTTTTAGGCGGTATTATCCCCAGCATTTATTTTTCCCGCAAAAACAGCAGCCGATTAAAATTTGTCAAAACAAGCCTTGATCTAAAAGCGCTGGCTTCCGCATGCGGAAACGGTTCCTCTGAAATGATGACCAACCTCTCCAGCTCCATCGTCTCTCTGCTCTATAACTATCAGCTGCTCGCGCTTGCGGCAGAGAACGGCGTGGCTGCATATGGTGCCATCATGTACATTGCCTTTACTTTTTCGGCGCTTTTTTTCGGTTATGCTATCGGCAGCACGCCAATTTTTGGCTTTCACTGCGGCGCCGGAAACTCAGACGAGTTAAAAAGTTTATTGAAGAAGAGTCTGCGGCTCACGCTGTTTGTCGGAATAGCCATGACCACACTTTCTGCTCTTTTAGCTCCTGTTATGGGACAGATATTCGTGGGATATGACCGTGAGTTGTATGAAATGACCGTACACGGTCTCAGAATTTACGCCTTTACTTTCCTGCTCAGTGGATTTAACATTTTTACCTCTGCATTCTTTACGGGGTTAAACAATGGCAAAGTTTCCGCACTTATTTCCTTTTTAAGGACGCTTGTCTTTCAGGTCATTTCCATTTTTGCCTTGCCTGCCATGCTTGGCCTGACAGGAGTCTGGCTGGCAAGCGTTGTAGCCGAGGGTGTAACACTAATTGTAAGCGCTGTCCTGATTGTGGTAAACCGACATAAATATCATTATCTATAAAGGTCAATAAAGGTTATAGTAAAAATGTGCTGCAGTGTTATACCGCAGCACATTTTTTATTCACCGTCCGAGAACAGCGCATCCGCAAATTCCTTCGGGTTAAATTCCTGTAAATCCTCCATACCCTCTCCGACCCCGATAAATTTCACGCCGATGTTCTGTTCCCTTGACAAAGCGATTACTACACCGCCTTTTGCTGTACCATCCAGTTTCGTTAAAATAACGCCTGTAATTTTCGCAACTGATGCAAACTCCTTTGCTTGAATTAAAGCGTTTTGCCCCGTCGAACCGTCAAGTACCAGCAAGACCTCATAATCGGCATTTCCGGTTTCTCGCTCAATAACACGAGCGGTCTTTTTCAACTCTTCCATCAGATTTTTCTTGTTATGCAAACGACCGGCAGTATCGCAAATCACAATATCTGCGTTTCTTGATTTTGCCGCCGCAATTGCATCGAATACTACCGCTGATGGATCAGAACCCTCCTGATGTTTTACAATTTCCACTCCTGCACGTTCTGCCCATATCTGAAGCTGATCAATAGCAGCCGCACGGAAGGTATCTGCGGCAGCCAAAATAACCCGTTTTCCCTCCTTGCGGTAACGAGCCGCCAGCTTTCCGATAGATGTAGTCTTTCCAACGCCGTTTACACCGATAACCATAATAACAGTCGGTTTTCTCTCCGTATCTATCGTACTGTCCTGGCTCATTAATATTTCTGAAATAATGCTTTTCAAAACCTCTTTTAACTCGCCCGGCTCTTTTATCCCCAGCTCCTTCACCTTTTTTCGCAGTTCTCCAATAATATAAAGTGAAGTATCCACACCGACATCCGCCATAATCAAAGCTTCCTCCAGCTCGTCAAACAGCTCATCATCAACCGTTTTAAAGGAAGACAAAACACCATCCACCTTATCTGCTATAGCGCTGCGTGTTCTGCTCAATCCTTCTTTTAAGCGTCTAAAAAACCCGCCCTTGTTTTCTTCTTCCGAAACATCCCCCGGCTCTATTTCTTCAACGGTCTCGTCTTGAGCATATTTCGGGCTTTCCGTCTCACTTTTTACCTCTTCCCGACTTTCTGTTATCACTTCCGGAGACGCTTCTGTTGTTAATCCGCAAGCCCTGTCCTCTGTCACTGCTTCCTCTAATGGCTCCGACCGCTGTATGTTCTCCTCTTTATCCGGGTCCTGCGGCGTCTGCGATGCTTGCGTTTTTTCTTCGGAAGGCTCGATTGCAGAAAAATATGCAATCTCAATTTCCTCCTCTTGATTCTCTTCCTGAGCCGCACCATTCGTCATGGGTTCTTCCTTGGGCAACTCCTCCTTATGCTTACGTCTGTTAAAAAGTCCTTTCAGCATCGCCTTTCGCCTCCACTATTGCAAAATATTCACCAAATGTTCGTTTTCATGTTTTCTGTCCCTGCCCATCAAGCTTTCTACCACTGTTGCAGGATTTTTTCCTTCAAACAAAATGGCATGCAGCTGCTCGGTAATCGGCATCTCCACATTCATTCTCTGCGCCAGCCTATATGCTGCTTTCGTGGTATACACTCCTTCAACTACCATTTTTACCTGCCGCATGGCCTCATCAGGAGCAACACCCTGACCAATTAATATCCCTGCACGCCGATTTCGGGAATGCATACTGGTGCAGGTTACAATCAAGTCGCCCATACCGGAAAGACCGCTAAATGTCGCCACATCAGCGCCGGCCGCCGCACCAAGCCGCGCAATTTCCGCCATGCCGCGCGTCATCAAAGCCGCCTTGGCATTATCACCCATACCAAGTCCGTCTGAGATACCCGCACTCAGAGCAATAACATTTTTTAACGCACCGCCAAGCTCTACGCCCGTCATATCTAAGCTCGTATATACGCGGAAGCTTTCACACATTAAAGCATCTTGAATATATTCAGCAATCTCCTGTGTGCGTGCAGCTACTACATTGGTTGTAGGCAGTGCGCGCGCCACTTCTTCCGCATGGGACGGACCCGACATAACAGCAACCTCCGCCTGTGGAATTGCATCCTTGATGGTAACAGAAAGGCGCTTTTGCGTATCCTGGTCTAACCCCTTTGATGCATTAACTATTATTTTTCCCTTCGGTACAAACGCTGACAAAGCTTCTGCTGTTTGGCGCACCGCCTTTGATGGCGGAACCATAATAATAAAATCCGCACCCTCTGCCGCACGTTCCAGTTCATGCGTAAAATATATGGAATGATTTAGCGCTACTCCCGGTAAAAATGCTTTATTTTCCTGATCACGTTTCAGGCGTTCGGCCTCCTCCTTCTGATATGACCACAAATTAACTTCATATCCGCGTCTAACCAGCAAAGTGCTGATTGCCGTTCCCCAACTGCCCGAACCGATTACTGCAACTGTTTTATTCATGGCACAGCCTCCTGTCCTTTAACCCTGTTTTGAACCCAATTTCGACTCCGTGCCCTTCATCAGCCTGCCTAAGTTAGAACGATGTTGATAAAGTGCAAGTAACGCTATGGCAATGGATAGTGCGATATAATACGGAACATAAGGTTCTTTATTGTTCATATTAAATGCAACTACAAACAGCGGATATAAAATAGCACCGCTGATAGACCCGAGTGAAACATATCGAGTTACTGCCATAATTAAAATGCATATAACGATTAAAATTAGACCAATACGCCAATCCAGCATCGTGATACAGGAAATGGACGCCAAGATTCCTTTTCCGCCCCGAAAGCCAAAATACAAAGGAAAATTGTGCCCCAAAACTGCTCCCAAACCGGCCAGATAGCGGCAATAAAGTGAGATGTCATATTCTCCCGGGAAAATAAGCCGTGCTGCCAGCATGGCAAGTAATATCGCTATTACAGCCTTTGCAACATCTCCAAGCAAAACAACAGCAGCAGCCTTTTTTCCAAGTGTACGCAAAGTGTTAGTTGCTCCGGCATTGCCGCTTCCCTTTTTGCGAATATCAACCCCAAAAAATTTCCCTACAATTACCGAAGTGTTTATACTGCCCAAAAGATAACCGCCGATTAAGCAGCATAGCAAAACAATATATAACATAACAGAATCCTTCTTTCCCAAAGAGCTGTACTTTTATTCTTTTCCATTGTCACCGCGTTCGCGAATAATAAACTTAACCGGCGTTCCCTCCAAGCCAAACACTCCGCGGATCTGATTTTCCAAATACCGCAAATAAGAAAAATGCATCAGCTCTTGTCTATTGACAAAAACAACAAAGGTCGGCGGACAGGTCGATGCCTGTGTCATATAATAAATTTTCAGTCGCTTACCTTTATCAGACGGCGGCTGCACCTTCATAGTAGCCTCGTTAAGGACATCATTCAGCATACCTGTCTTAATGCGCATAGAATTTTGCTCATGCACATACTTTACCAAATCAAACAATTTATCCACACGCTGACCCGTCAGCGCAGAAATAAAGTGAATCGGTGCATACATCATGAAGGGAAGCCCCTCCATCACACTGTCACGAAAATTTTTCATAGTGTTAGTTTCTTTTTCAATCAAATCCCATTTATTAACCGCAATAATAGACGCCTTACCCTGGTCGTGTGCATAGCCGGCAATTTTAGAATCCTGCTCTGTTACACCCTCGGTCGCATCAATTACAATCACACAAACATCTGCGCGATCAACCGCTGCAAGCGAGCGGATAACACTGTAGCGCTCGATTAAATCGTCAATTTTTCCGCGTTTTCGCATTCCTGCCGTATCCACCAGTGTATATTTCACACCGTCCTTTTCAAAGGCAGTATCAATGGCATCACGTGTTGTCCCGGCAATATCGCTGACAATTACGCGTTCTTCGCCCAATATTTTATTAATCAATGAAGATTTTCCGGCGTTCGGGCGCCCCACAATAGCTACACGCAAGGTATCTTCGTCCTCTTCTCCCTCACTCTCCTCCGGCAAGCCCTTTACTACCTCATCAAGCAAATCACCTACACCCAAGCCGTGTACAGAAGAAATAGGCAATGGATCACCCAATCCGAGATTATAAAATTCATAAAGTTCCATCGGCGGCGAACCAATGTTATCCACTTTATTTGCCGCCACAACAACCTTCTTGCCGGACTTACGCAGCATAGTTGCCACGTCTGCATCCGCAGCCACCAGACCATCCAAAACATTAACCATAAAAATAATAACATCTGCATGGTCAATGGCAAGTTCTGCTTGCAGACGCATACCGCGCAGAATCACATCATCGTTCTTCGGTTCAATACCGCCGGTATCAATCAGTAAAAAATTGTGACCGCACCATTCTGCCTCGCGGTATATGCGATCGCGCGTTACCCCCGGGGTATCATCCACAATAGACACGCGCTCTCCAACTATTTTATTAAATAAGGTTGATTTTCCGACATTCGGCCGTCCCACAATAGCCACTACTGCATTTGCCATAATTCCTCCTCCGCCTTCGCATCCAAAATAGCCTCTACAAAAGCATAGCCGTCATTTTCTACAGGAAAAGCGTTCAAACCCAACTCCTTTTCCACCTGCGAAAGCGTTATATCGTCTAAAAATATATCCTCATCCGCCTTTAACATAGAACGGGTGAACAGCAGACGTTCTGCTTTTTTTCCGCGAAGCTGTTCTATCAAATCTCCGCCGCAGATCAGCCCCGATACTGTTATCTTTTCGCCAAAAAAATAATTTTTAATCTTCACAACCTCCGCGTCAATCGGATATTGTTCTTTTATTTTTTCCACCATTTCCCGAATAAAAGGAAACGCCAGCACCCCCGTTGCAATCAATGTTTTCCCTCTGTTTTGCAGGTGATATTTCTTTTGCAGCGCTCCTTCAATCTCCGCACGCATGGAAGCCTGCATGCCCACACCATTTTCTATCTGCGGAAAATCTCCATAATTTTCTGCTTTGGGCATCGGCAATCCTGCCACCAGATAAAATTCATCACTGGCATACACAAGCCGCGAGCCAAAACGTTCCAGATAAATCTGCTGCCATTTTTCCACCTGTTCAACCACCTTGCGGCAGTCCTCCGGTAAAAATGGTTCTAAAGGATATAACCCCTGTCTGTATTTTGTTAAACCGACCGGAACCACCGAAACACTGACCAACTGCGAAAAAAATTCCGCAATATCTCCAAAGGTTCTGTCCAGCTCTTCTCCATCGTTAATACCCTTGCACAGCACAATCTGCATATTCATGCTGATATGATGCTCTTTCAGCATGCGACAATATTTCAGCACATTACGTGCATTTTTATTGTGCAGCATTTTCTCTCGCAAATCCAAATTTGTTGTGTGAATGGAAACATTGACCGGTGAGATATGATAGCGAATCAGCCTTTCAATGTCTGCCTCCTTCATATTGGTAAATGTAACATAATTCCCATAGAGAAATGACAGGCGTGAATCATCATCTTTAAAGTAAAGTGAGGAACGCATATTCTTCGGCAGCTGGTCAATAAAACAAAAAACACAGCGGTTAGCACAGCTTTTCGGGCTGTCAAACAACATATTTTTAAAATTAATGCCCAGATCCTCCAGATATTCATTAAATATTTCAAATTCAATCCATTCACCGTCTGCTTTTAAAACAGTGAGAACAATCTCTTCCTCTGATGCCAAAAATTTGTAATCTAAATAGTCATGAATATCCTTTCCGTTAATGCGGCAAACTGTGTCTCCGTGACAAATTCCCAGTTCTTCAGCAATGCTTCCGGCGTCAACGCTTTCTACCACCGCCATATATTTCACACGCTCACCGCCTGTTCTTACATAAAATTTCCTAACATACAAAAATAGAGAAGACACAAACTGCCTTCTCTACCCAAATCAACGCAAAATAAATTTACGCCTGCGCTTTCACTACTTCTTTACCGTTGTAGTAACCGCATGCTTTGCACACTCTATGAGGCATTTTGTATTCGCCGCACTGAGGACAGCTTACCATCCCCGGTATTGCCAGCTTCCAATTTGCTCTTCTTTTATCGCGTCTTGCTTTTGAAGTTTTTCTCTTAGGTACTGCCATCTTGCTACACCCCCTACTCGTCTATCAACAAATTTTTCAGACCTGCCATTCTGGGGTCGATTTCGTCTTTCCCACAGGAACAGTCCGTGACATTACGATCTGCCCCGCATATGGGACAGAGACCCTTGCAGTCTTCACTGCAAAGATATTTTAATGACAGGTTTACTAAAATATTACTTTCAATAATATCATCCAGATCTACCTCGTGACCTTCAAAAACCAAAACGGCATCTCTGTCCGATATATCTTCAGTACTATTTACCAGCATTTCAGTAAAGTCAATGTCAAAATCACGGTTCAGCTCTTTTGCGCAGCGCGCACAAAGCACCGAAAACGAACCCTTAACATTAACCTTTAATTCCAGAACATTACCAACATTGGTAATTGTTCCCGTAAAGCAGACATCATCATGAAAAACCGGTCCTGCACCGGATAAGGAAGATTGTGAAAAATTCACCCCTCCGCTAACCGGAAGAACCTCTCCTTCTGCTTTTAAAACGGATGATACATCATACATCATGACATTCACTCCCAAACAATGCACTATCTATTATATCTTTTTCGCGCGCTCTTGTCAAGATATTTTTTTGAATACGCAAAAATATTCTCTTTTCTCTAATAAATTAAAGCCCCATTTCATCCAACGATTGTAAAATCCCGTCTGTAATCGCCTGCGCAAGAATCTCACGGTAAGCGTCACTCATCATCTTTTCCCGCTCTGCCGGGTTAGTAATAAACCCTACTTCAACCAGCGTTGCCGGCATATCCGTAGTATGAATAACGGCCAGATTTTTGCCATCCTTCACGCCGCGGTTTTTTGCACCTGTCGCAGCAATCAGCTTATCCAAAATGTTTTGCGAAAGCTTTGCGCTCGTCATGCCGTTAATATTGCTTCCTCCACTCAGATAACCCCATGTCTCAATGCCGCTTGCCTCCGCAGGAGTTGCAGAGTTGGTGTGAATGCTGACAAAGAGTGTTGTCTGCTTACTGTTGGCAATGGAGCCAACCTTTTGATAGTCTACATAGGTATCTGTAGTGCGTATCATGTGGACTTTTACACCGGCCGCCTCCAGTTTCCGCTGCACCTTCAGCGCAACGGCAAGATTAATCTCTTTCTCCTGTGCAGCAGGCGTTCCATCCTCATTCATCACCTGATTGCCGTTCTCATCCTTATATACAGCTCCCGGGTCACCGCCGCCATGCCCTGCGTCAATGGTCACATATCGCTCAGCCTGCCACGGTACAGCAGATGAGGAAGGACTTGCCGTCGGCGCAGGTGTTTCATTTCCTGCAGGATTTGTCGGTTTCACCGTGGGCTTGGCACTTGGCGTAGGTGTCGCCGCCGCTTGTTTCAAAGCGACTGTAACAACAATACTTGCCCCATCCGAATCTACCGTATAATTAGAAGCTTCTGTCAAGTCAATCACAATCCGCAGCACAGCATCATGCTGACCTGTTCTGATTTGAGTCACATTACGGTCGTTCACAGCAATGCTGTTCTTTCCGGATTGATTTTGCACGTTTTCAATATCCAAAACAATTCTGGATGGATTATCCATTGTAAAAGCAGAGTATTTCACTTGATCTGCATTTGTTACCACAGTAAGAAAACCCGCAGTATCGGCTTTATTTTTTTCCCACCTCAATGCCGTGGCAACACTTTGCGCAGACGGTATTGTCTGATCGGAAATCATCACTGTATCACTCGAAGAATCAAAGTCAACCTTCCATCCCAACTGCTCACCGACAAAGCGAACAGGAATCATAGTCTTTTCATTAATAATTTTCGCAGCAATTTGCATATCAACTGTTTTACCATCTACCCTTGCCTCGGTAGAATCAATAGTGAGAAGCACGCTTTTGCCCCCGTAAGCTACTGCAACAGTGCGTTTTGTCCCGTTCCACTCCACACCCGCACCAAGACTTTCAAAAACCTCCCGTGCGGGCACAACCGAATAGCCCTCAAAAACAATAGGCGGCATGGAGGTTTGCAGCAGTTTTCCGTTAACAGACAATTTAAATTCCCTGCCGCTGTATGTATGCCATGCGTTGTCATAATAGTATTCCTTTGCCGCCGCGCTCACACCGCATAGCATTTGTAAAAACAGTGCTAATAGCAGTGCCGATGACAGCAATACTCTTTTTGACATATCCTTTCCCTCATTTCTCTAAGCCTTGCTTTGCATAAATCCTTCCAATATCAATTCTGCCGACACCGCGTCAACGGCTGCCTTGCGCTTTTTACCGCGAACATTTACTTCACTCAAATATCCATGCGCCGCAACAGTGGTCAGACGCTCATCCCAGAAAGAAATTGTAACATCCGTTACGGTTTTCAGCCGTTCCGCAAAAGCATAAGTTGCCTCCGCCCGAAATCCCTCCGAACCGTCCATATTCTTTGGCATCCCAATTACAATATGTCCAACCTCTTTTTCCCTTACCAACTGCGCAAGCTGCTCAAACAATTTTTTTCCGCCTGTGTTCTCCAATGTTGTATAACGCTGCGCCAACATACCGAGCGGATCAGAAAGTGCAATTCCCACACGGGCATCGCCATAATCGATTCCCATATATCGCATATTATTCCTCCCCGCGTATCAAATCCAGTGCAATCTGCGCACTTTCTCGTGCCTTTGCTTTCAGCAATTCCGCATGATTCTGCAGGCTTTCGTGAATTAACTTTTCGTTTGCCAGCACTTCATCCAATACAGCAGTCAACTGCTCCGTTGTTAAGCTTTCTGCCGGAACCAGATAATCCATCCCCAAATATTTCATAAAGGCGCTTACTTTTGGATCATAATCAATACCAACCGTCGGTACGCAAGTATCTGCCGCGTAAATCAGCGAATGCAGCCTCATCGCCAGCATAATGCGGCAGCACCCAATAACCGAAATAATATTTTCCGCACTGATCCGCTTTGCCAAAACATAGCTTTTTGTCCGCATTTTTGCAGCAACCTGCGCAGAAAACTGCACATCCTCCGGAAACTTCAGCGGCAAAAACAAAGGGGTCAGCCCGTTTTGACTGCACACGCGATCGATTGCCTCTGCCGTTTGCTGTGCAAAATCAGCCCTGCAATTTTTCCACGCGCGTAAAGAAATCCCCATCAATTTGCTTCCCTCCGGCACACCGCAATCAAAAAGCAATTTTTTTGCAGTATCCGTCTGTGACGGCACAATAGTCAACGCCGGGTCTGCCGTAACACGAATATGATCCCCCGTAATACCCAGACTTTTCAATTCCTCCACAGAATTTTCTTCCCGAAGTGTAATAAAATCCACATGGGACAATACCTTCTGTGCATTCTTTCTGTTCTTTTCCCGATGAATCGGTCCTATACCATTGGCATAAATCATAACTTTTACACCAAGCTTTTTCGCTATCTTCATTACAGAAAGGTAATACCACAGCGATTTACTGGAAGTAACATCCTGAAGCAAGCTTCCTCCGCCCGAGATAAGTAACTTTCCGGACCCAATAACTTTTCTTAGCTTATGAATTCCATAACGGTTCACCGAATAGACGCCATACGCCTCTGCTGTTTTTTTCGGAGACTTTGACAGAACACACAGCCGAATTTCCGGACAAAGCTCCCGCAAATTTTGTACCATAGCGTATAGCAGCGCTTCATCTCCCGAATTTTCAAAACCGTAATAGCCCGAAATAACAGCGTCAAATCTCTTTGGATCAACTGCCGCGCAATACATTTTTACAGCGTCATCTGCCATGCGTTTCACGGAATAATCTTTCTTAATCAGCTCCCGACCATAGTTGCCGAGACGTTCATTTTCCTCCCGAGGATTATCTAAAAGAATATTGAGGTCGCGGAGTAAAAGCTGTGGCGAAGACTGTTCCAGGCCACGGCAGCAGAAATTAGTATCAATGCCTACGGCAAGCTTATCTTCATCAAAAATTCCGATATAGCCTTCATTTCCGGCTACAATAACGGGCTTTGCACATGCCATTGCCTCCAATGCGGAGCGCGACACACCAACAAAGATATCTCCAAGATTGGCAAATTTATAGATATCCGAACGCCCGCCCGTCAAGGTAATATATTTGTGTCCGGCAGCGGCATTTGCCGCATCCGCTCTCTCCTTCAATTTTTCAAAAACATTGCCCCCGCCAACAATAACAATCTCCAAATCAGGCTGCTTTTCCAACAGTTTCGGCGCAATCTCCACCAAATGAAATGCCACCAGAGCACGGTCCTCGTCCATACGGCTGATATATACAATCTTTCGGGAATCCTTTTGAAGTGCAAATTCCTGTATAATATCCTCCGTTTGTGCATGAGGTGAAAACTTTTCCGTATCAATACCGTTAATCGTAACAAAAATATCAGTCGGATTAATATGATAATTTACCATCAAATAGGTCTTAATATCCTCGCTGACGGCAACAACCTTTTTGCCCCAATCGGAAAGATATTTCAATCCATGACTTGTTTTAAATACCCAATGCGCCGTTGTCACAAAGGTAAACGGCATAAAATGGTTTAAAATGCCACACAAAAATGCCGGAATTCTGCCATGCGCATGCACAATGTCAATGTTTTCTTCACGGATGATGCGGCGAAGCTGGGACAGCGATTGAAGCATTTTATCAGGACTTTTGGTATACATCGGCACCTTATAATGGCGGATACCCGCCTCCTCTAAAACCGGCACATACACACCGCCGTTCGATGCAACCACTACGTCAAAGCCTTGCCTTTTCAATTCCAGCGACAGCTCCAGCACATGCGTTTCCGCGCCGCCAATGTCCAGCCTCATCAACGTCATTAAAACTTTTTTCTTTTTGATATCCTCCACTGATTTCCCTCATTTCCGCAAAATCATAATGTTATTATCAATGCAATGCCAAAATATTTAGATGCAGCTGGTCATAGCCGTCTTTCATCGCCTCTGCGGCAGCGGCGTCCAGTCTCAGCAACACACTCCTGCCCGGCATGGTAGAACTATCTACATAAAGATGCAAATATTGATTCAGCTCGCCTTGCAAAGTCAGTGCACGTCCTTTCGTTTCATCCGTACCAAAGCGCATGTTTTGCAGTGTAATCTGGTAATCTAATGCCAACTGTTCCAATTTCAAAATATCCTTCGGGTATAAAACATTATACATTTGTATTTTATCATTTAACGTCTCGGCAATTTTTGAGGTATATGCCACATCATCATTGGAAAGTGACTCGCCCTGTTCCCTCCGCTGTAAAAAAGTCTCTGTAACTTGCTGCAACAAATACGCATCCGAAAGAATGCGCGACGTTAAATCATTCGTCACGCTCCAGCTTTTCCGATACCAATAAAGCCCTGTACAAACGGATACCGCAAGCAAACAGGCCAACACAGCCGTCAATATTTTGCTCTTCATGCAATCCCTCCATGCAGCAGAATGAAACCTATTTTATATTTTAACTTATTTTTTGTTTTTTTTCAACAATTTTCACGAGATTGTAACAAAAAAGATACACATAAAAAAGGGCTGTGTCAAAATAAAATATTTTGACACAGCCCAATAGTCATCATCGCTGATAAGGTGCAGACTTATTCATGGTTTTCAGTCTGCATTTTGTCTGAAACAACAATACATCCCATTTCCTGTGCACCTATGTCAAGGTAAATCTCAGCATATCCATCTTTTATCTCTGTCTTAAGCGGTCTTTCATTCCATGCATCAAAATAGATATGATTTTCCGAGTGAGGTACCCTCAGCGCCTTCCCTCTATAGGTGGTATATGCCCGATTGTAGATCGTATAAACAGTTCTTCCTTCTCCCGGGAAACGGTTTGCACAAACAGCAGGCGACAGTGTATCAATCATTCCTTCCGCGTAGTCCGAAGAGAAACAGTCCGCATATTTTTTCTTTATACGATACGCTTTCATATTAAAATCATTACCGGCTGATTCCTCACAATCCCAAAGAGAATCGTAAACCGCCTCACCGTTAAAGAAAATAAATTTCTGCGGATGCCAGCTTAAATGCCGCATAGCTGTAGGCAAAACAAGCTGAACGATCTTCGGAAATGCAAATCGGTACATATTGGTAAACACACGGCTCAGGCGGTCGTCGCCATCTCCCCCCCGCCAGCTTGACTCAACCATATCTACCACATTATCCGTGACGTAATAAGAAATATTGCAATCTATATACCGCGCATAGATATCCACAGCAGCATATTCACCGTACAAAACAACCTCTTCCGGCATTTTATTTTTTAACTCCGTAATGAAATCCCTGTCCGTCTGCAAAAGGTTGGACGGAACAGGATGCCCGTGATTGCTTGCATAGCAGCGATTTTCTATCCGCAAGCTAAACTCATCAATGTACATCAATGGTATTCCAAGCTCCTGATATACTCTCGGATATATACTGACCGCATGCTCTCTCCATGTTTCTTCAGCATGACACATACGGTAGCTCTTTTCATTGATAATAATGTCGTCTCCTATATCGTTGACTACCTTGCAATTATCAAAGAAATGTGTCAGGTCCGGATAGCAGTCCGAAAGCAACGTTGGATGAAAATATAATGAAACCTTTACTCCCTTTTCATCCTGTACTTTATGCAGTGCTTGTTTCAGCTTTTCAATTCCTCCATACTCGTCATAGTCCTCACCGCCATAATTTCCCCATTTGATACTTATCTTGCCGTTTTCCATCCTGTGGATCCACGAAGACCACAAATGAAGGATATCCGGGTAGCATCCCGCAATTTTTTTCTGCTCTTCCAAAACAGCGTCAAAATACAGTTCTTTAGTTTCGGGATTATTCCAAAGCGGCAATCTCGTAATAGGTGTGTCTTCCACAACAAAATCACAGTATTCCGTGAGAAGCCAGAAACATTTTCTGTACCAATCCTTATCTTGACACCGAAATGGTTCATACCACGAATCCAACCATTTTTTATAGATGTCAAAGGATTTCCGCCAATCCCCCTCATGAGCCGTAAGGACTGTCGGAGAACAGTCAAACGTTTCGCCGGCTTTTACTTCGCCGTACATTTCGGGATATTCGACATAAAATTCGATACCGTTTTCATTTTTCTCCAACGCATATATTCTGGTTATAACATCTCTTTCCTGAGTTGTCAGACTCAAGCCGCCCTGCTGTTTCGGACTAAATACATCTAAAAACTGCATTGGAAAAGACGGCGCCGACTCTCCATAAATAAATACCGTCTCATTGCTGAGAATATTCTGATATTTCGGTACAAAATACCAGTTATCTTCCGTGTCTGCATGGTTGATTCCCGAAACGCATGGGAAAATAATGCCTGTTTTTACATTGTTATCTCCTGCATTTTTAACTCTCAACTGCCATTTAATGTCATTATCACCACCAAGTATTCCGTTGACATCAAAATACAATTCGTCTTTCTTCAATGCAAGATGAAATTCTTCCTCCGAGGCATCGGCAGTAACGAGTTCAAACTCACTGCAATAATCGTTTCCGCACCTTAAACGGAGCATGTCACTTTCAGATATCTTAAAATCCGGTATAAATTCATTTTTCATTTTCAGCAGTCTCAAGCCGCATGAAACATCTATTCTCATTGACAATGCGCCATTTGTGATACTGAGAATATGCCCCTCTAAAGATACACTCTTTTCACAACTTACCGCATGTGTAATTTTTTCTTGCTTTTCCGGAATCAGCATCTGCGGCAAAAGTCTGTTCTCAGTATTATTTAGCGTGAGCGCTACCACAGACAAATCTGTATCCAAAAGACGATTATGAAAAATAACCTTTTCTATTTCCGAACCGTCCGTCGGTATCCCGTATACACTCACATCTCCGGAAATTCCATGTCGGCCCAACGACAAATTAAAGGGTAGGTTGGTATCGCGGTTGCCATTTTTGTAAACAACCTCCACCATAAATCCTGTAGTGTCATCAACCAAAAGCGGCATATAAACTTCGCCGGTAATCGTTCCCAAAACAGTTCCATCCTGCGCAAATCCCCACCTTTTATGGTGCTTGCCACTCATGGACAAGATAAAAAACAATTCCTTGGCTTCCTGATTCACAGAAATTTCTATCAAACTATCGCGGCTGATTGGCCTGCAAAGTTTTCTCGGCACCTGCACTCCAAAATTGTCAATAATATCATTGTTTTCTTTCGGAGCCGGCGAAGGCGCAATGATATTTTTACCTTTCGTCGAAACCCGAAACGGAATTTCATACAAGGCAACTTCATCCTGCTCAAAAGATTTTCCGCCGTCAATAATGCTTTGGTTTTCATCATGGCAAAATGCAGCATTATAATATTCAGATAAATCAATTGCCGTAAAATCCTTTACGACATCGCTCTTCCCGCTTTCGCAGGACACAGGCAATTCCCCAAAGCAGCAAGAATACATTTCGTGAACCATAAAATGCGCCTGTTTTCTTCTGTCAATACAGTAGGTAATCTTTATTCCTTTGTAGGTTCCGCTTTTTACCTTTACAATGACGCTGTGGAGCCTGTTGTCCATTGCCACGTCATCATAGCACACCAATGGTTCTTCTCCATTTTCCGTCAAGCCGTATACAAATGGCATGCGGCAGGCATATTGCCTTCTTAAACCCTGACAGGAGTAAGATAGTACAAAATACTCCTCCATTACAAAGTCTTTTTCAAAAGTAAATGTATAACTTTTTTGCACACCGTAAAACTTCTGACCAAAAACTTTGCTGTTTGCGCAGAGTTTAACCGCAGCCCCATTTTTTTCCACCGCACAGCCGTCACCTGTTACAGCAACGGCCGCGTTTATTAAATTAACCATGTCTTCCTCCTGAAATATCTCCTGTTTAATTCTTAATAATAATGACGGTTTCCATCAAAGTGCCTCTCGTAACAGCAAATAGATCGCTGCACTGCGCACCATTATCCCAATAAGCCACAATATCCTTGAGGCTGCCCAGGCTTATCCGATTACCCGCTTGTGCTTTCTTATCGTAAATATATACCGCTTTGTTCGATGCCAAATCGCGCAGCTCCGTATCCGTCAATTCATTAAAGGAAGCGCTTGCAGGATCGGTGTAAGTAAAGAGAATAAAATCATTCGTCTTTTTATACGCCTTTGCCCTTAAAACACGAGGCTTTCCATATACGTTGCTGTTACTTGGGTTGGATGCGCTGAATATTTTATCATCCTTCAGGCTGTACATAACCTGGACAGAATCAAGATTTTCCTGCGTATCCGCCTGATACCGAATGACATATCCTTCTTGCACGGCATCCATTTTCTCACCGTTCAGCGAAACAATTTCCGTTGTATCTGTTATAGTAAAGGACTGCATTTTTCCCAATACATAACCGGAAATTTTCTGACCGGTTTCACCATCGCTGCCCACAATAGCATTTGTTGCCTTTGTCACCACCATATGCGAAGCATCTCCAGCAAGACGGTTTCCGCCGCTGCCGGAAACTATCAGCAATACCTCTGCTCCGATTTCATCCACATCGGTTTTATATCCGCTGTAATTTGTATACGACTGATCTTTAATCAGGCTTCCTCTTGTTCCGCTCCAAAAATTTTCCGGTGCGAATGTCGGGTCGGCAAAAATGACAAAACAGTCTGATTTAATTCCCAGATTACCGAGTCTGGTATTATAGAAAATGTCGCTGCTGTTTCCGCCGCAGTAAATAAGAGCTCCGCCGCTTATCGTTCCGACTGTCGAAATTTTACCCTCCTCGTCCAATTCAAAGGAGATTAATTCCCCCTCAGAATTTTTCAAAGTGCTGTAAAGCTTATCCGACTCACTCAACTTATACGAAACTTCATCAACTTTTACCCTATCCGCGCACTCATACTCTGTTAACTTACCCTTCGAGTTGCCTGCCACATAGAGTTTCAGGCTGACACCCTCTTTCACTCCTTTTGCCTTATCCAAAGCATAGAAGAAAGCAAATTTCGTCTGCTTTGCGGAAATATCGTCAAAAGCCGCCAGCTTACCCATAACATCTAAATATCCTATCAGCATGGTTTTTCCCATCTCAATATCCGGAAGATGGGACTTTACATTTTCCGCAATGCTGCAAACGGTGCCATCTACTGTTATTTCCGACAGATTGCCATCCTTATCAGTTTCTCCTTCGCTTACAACTCCGACAACCTCATTGATAACACCCCTTATAACAATAATCTTGTCGTTTTCACTTCTCAAACAGGAGTATACAATTTTGGTTTCCAGATTTTCAAGACCTATGCTTTCGCCTTCCTCGTTATAAATAAATACGCTCTTGCCTACATTCTGCGGAGAAAAGGACAAATTGTTTGCACTGCTGTATTTATCATATATAATTCCGTCCTGCTTGTTAACGGTACTGATAAAAACATTACTGTAATCTTCTATCCGCAAGACATCAATATCTCCATCGCCATTATTATCAATGCAAATATAATATCCATCATTTTTTATTTTTTCTACAGAGCTTGCCGGCAGATTATTATATAAAATACTCATAGATTTCAGAAATGACACAGTCTCTTTACTGTCATTTTCATCCAGGTATTCTATCTTATCCGCACTAAGTTCTGTTACATCGTCCTTCGCTATTTTAGTTACTTCATTTTTCTTGCTCAGACCAATGTACGACACCACCGGCGAGGATTCGTTTTCATCTGTATAATATGCCTCTACAGAATATCCCAAATATTCATCCGGATTAATCCCCGGGCACTCATATACAACTCCGTCAATTCTGATATAACCGTCCTTTTCCGCATTTCCCGAAAGCACATTGGTTACGCGGGTACCCTCCAGAACACCTTTCGCCTTTTTGACGTCAAAAACCTCAGTCATATAAGCTTCTCCGCGTTCAAACAGTAAATCTTCGCCATCTATCCCTACAAAGCTGTAAATATCCGTTTCCAGCATGTTGTAAACAAGTCTTGCAAAAATGCGGTTTGTACATTCTCTATCCAAAGCCGCAGCCGGAATATTATCTAAAAGTCCCTCTCTTGCCGCTTGTGAGATATATCCTGTAACATATCCGCCTTTTGCTTCCGCAATTCTTTGATAACCCAAAGCTCGCATTAAAACAGTAACCGTTTCTGTAACAGTACAAATCTTATCAGGATTAAACTCCGTCGCGCTGACTCCGTTTAAAATTCCGTTAAAAACACATCCTGCAATATCCGAATAATATTTGCTGTTTACGTCAACGTCCTGAAACGGCAACCTTACATCTTCCGACACACCCTTTATGTTTATCACCGCTGTCATTTTTGACGCAAGCTCAGCCCTTGTAAATGTTTTTCCTTCCTCCGTATAATCTTTTTTATTGATGATACCAAGCGCGGAAAGCACCTCTGTTTCCTTTTCCGGATATTCTATATCAAATGCTGTATCAACGGATGTATCGTTCTCCGCGGCAACCGTATACACGGAAGAAAAAACAAGTACCGCCGCCAAAACAAATGTTAAAAGCCGAAGCCTTAAATTATATTGTTTCATCATTTACCCTCCCTGTGTCCGATTGCATTGTACAGCATAACCGCCGCCTGCGCTCTTGTTGCATTGCTCTTAGGAGCGAAACGGCCATCGCCCATACCATTAATAATGCCCAAGCCTGCTAGATTCCGTACACTTGCCAAAGCATATTCGGATATTTCATTGATATCTGCAAAATCCGCCGTTCCTGCCGTCTCTTTATCTAAGCCCGTAAAAGCACGGCTCAAAATAACAGCCATATCCTCTCGTGTAATGTTCTCTCCCGTACCAAACACATCACCGTCTTTTCCCAATACGATTCCGTTCGCATACGCACTTTTGACATATGGATAAAACCAATCATCACTTTTTACATCGCGGAAGTCAATATCCGTATCTTTATCCGAAATCTTTGCCGCCATGACAATCATTTTAATAAATTCTTCCCTAGTCACCATATCCTGCGGCGCAAACTCCCTGTCAGTTTTACCATTCAAAATTCCTTGATTTTTCAGATAATTAACTGCCTCAGACGCCCACTCTGCACTTTTCATATCCTCAAATTGTGCGTCCTTCATATCGTTATCCTTAATCTCCGGTATCTCGGAAGGTGTCACTGTCGGTACAACCGCAATGGTACCGTTTGGTCCTCCTTTTCCTCCCGATCCTCCTGAACCTCCCGAACCGGTATTTTTGCCGTCCGACTTATTTGCTGCCTTTATTGCAGCGTTCACCGCATCACACAGCTCCTTATAAGAAGAATAGGTATTGCCGACTATCTGTTTATCAACGGCGGAGTTTGTGTACTTCTTGCACATTGAGTCATATGTTTCATAATCAATCGCGTAGGAATCAGTTTTCAGGCTGTCGCGGTTATCACTTAAAACACCCTCCAAGAGTCTCCAATTAGACATAACCTCTACAGCAGTTAAAATCGTACGCTCCGAAAAAATGTCCTCATAAGCGCTCATGTGTTTAGCCTTTGCCTCAACTAAGGCAGACAGAACACTATTTTTCTGCTCCTTGTTTAAAATATCCTGATATGCCTTATAAGAATTTAACCTTGTAAAAGGTAAAATTTTACTGTTCTCTTCCATAATTTCACGAAATTCATCGGCATTCTCAGCCTGGGATAATTGATAGAAAACAAGCGCGGTTTTATATGTATTCTGAAGATTGGCATAGCTGCCGAGTTTTCCGTTCATTGCAATCTCACAAAGAATATATTCTGCCACGGCCTCTCTTTCTCCCGCAGATTCCACAGGGAAAATGGTTTCATATGTTTCAAGCAGCTCACTGACTTTTTCCGCATTTTGTGCTTTGTCAAACTCATCAGCAATCTTTGCCAAATCGCTCTCCGGATAGTACATAAATGTTTTTTCGGCAGCATATACTCCTTTGGTATCATCTCTTAAAACGTAAGTCTGATACCTTCCCGCCGATCCGGTCATTGTGTAACTGTAGGTAAAACCACCGTCCTCTCTGATAGAAATCGGCGCACAATAATTAACCATATTTCCGAAATTTTCGGCGCTAACCGTTTCCGGCAGGCAATCCGGATTTAAAGCTAATATAATTGCTGAGGTCTTTTCCGAAATACCCGAAAACTCACCCTTTGCCTTAACCGTGCCGCTTGCAAGGTCAAAATCCACCGCAAACGTTTCTCCGGTGTCCGCACCAAATATCTCATCTTTATCCCACAAAAATACCTTTATTTCGCTGTTGTTCCAACCATTGCCCGCAACGAAAGGAATCGTAACCTCTTTGTCCTGTCCCAAAGTTACAACCTGCGAAACACAAAATTTTTGTTCATTTGTCTTTTTGTCATAAATACCGCCAAGCAAAAGAAGTTCTTTGCCGCTGTTATCTTCATTGACCATGTAGGGAAAGCTTACATTAACCGCAGCATCGCCTGCTGTCAATTCGTCTATGCGCTCCCCTTCTCTTGTCAGATAAGTCTCTCCAACCTCATAATGTACCCCGGTCGCTTCCGAGCCTAAAATAATCAATTCGTTAAGCTGATACTGAACATAATCCTTGTTTGCTCTGTCAAAAGTTATTCTGAGCTGATCCCCGTACACAGGAGAAAATATAAAATCATTGGTTACTACTTGCCCGTCCTTTGCGGCACTCTTTAAGCTCTTCCCTTCTACAATGCGTTTCCAAAGCACCGTATTTTCCGTTGACAATCCCACGTCAATATTGGTGGTATCACTGCAAGTTTTGGAAACCCAGCGTTCCAATACACCGATATACGATATCTTATATATCGCTCCCATGTCCACCGTAACAACCAGCTCCTTGTCCGTGTGTGCTACGCTGCTTGCATAACGGGTGGTATAGTCTCCATCATTAATTTTTGACAACGAGAGCGCTGCATTTCCGGCAGGAATGTTTGCACTGATCTTACTCCCCAATGCCAGGTTATCTAAATCCGTGTCCCCCGAATCAGTATTCAAAGTGCCGTATCCTTCTATCTCAACCAGCTGATACTGAACCGGTGTGCGATCTGACCGTGCAAGGGTCAGACGCACAACATTACCGCACATCGCGTCAAATTCAAAGCTGTTTGCAATTTTAAACTCCTGTCCCGCAACTGTGCCTGCATCATTCAGACTTTCGCCTTCCACCGCCGTTGTCCACAAACTCGCCCACTTATTTTTTGTGCCGACTTCTATCTTCAGGTTATCACAGCAGGTAAATCCCTTATCCAACCGCTCTGTGACAACAACTTTACTGACATCATACATACCGCCCAAATCTATAGTAATTTCCAACGGTACGGTTTGGTTTCCAGGGGTTGCAAATCTGGTGTTTCTATCTCCGTCAACCATTTTATCAATACTTAAAACTGCATTGCTTGCATTGATTGAGCTGGTAACATTTTTATTTAAAAATATGTTTTCGCTCTCTGCCGAAACAGGTATTACAACCGCACTGTACAACATCAGCATGGCGCACAAAACCATTCCTGTTATCTTTCTCATTTTTTATTATCTCCTTTCTCTATCACCCGAAAGACACTTACTTGGAAAAGAATGCCACCTCCGTAACACTCCACCAAGCATTTTCAATACTTCCGTCGTTTGTGTTTCCGCAAGCATACATTCTCATATATCTCGCCTTGGTTTCCGGTATCTCATAAACCTCCATATTTCCGCTGCCATCCGTTCTTACCGAAATAACTTCTTTCCAGTTAACGCCATCATCAGACGCCGCAAGCACATATAGCTCGCCCCTTTCCGTACTCATGGTGGCATTGCCGATATAATTAATCGTCTGCGTACTTCCCAAATCAAAATCAATCGTAGTGCCAAGGCCGTAGGTCGAATGTCTTGTCGAGAAGTTACCGTCAATCAATGCTTCCGGCGGATTTTGCGGCTGCGGAATGTGGCTTGACGTCACCGATGAAACCGCAAGCTTGTTAAGCCCTGCGGGCTTATCGCCGTATGCGTAAACAGGAGTTTTCGGAATCGTAATCGCAGCCTTTGAAAAGTCTTTATTATAAAAATCAATATAATATTCGTTATACCTGTTATTGTCGGCGTCGCTTAAAATGATTTTTCCTGTATAATTCTCAGCCGTTGGTGCAACAAAAGAAATAAGTGCATTCTCCGACTTTGCCTCAATCTCCGGCAATGAATCAGTTCCCGCCAGACCCAATTCAATGGAATATCTTTTTACATCAGGCGCAAAACCGTCAACCGGTTTTCCGTTAATCGAAAGGCTGTTTAAGGTCAGCGTCTGGTCAAAATCGGACTTTTCTTTTAACTGCCAGCTATCCAGAGATACAAGCTCAGTCCGGCCAGCATTTTCCGTATCACCATAAATAGGTGCAAACTCCACAGCCATATTAACATTTTCTATGTCATCACTGTGCACCGTAAGCTTCTTAACTTTCGAATTGTCCTCCTGTCCGTCAGGATTCGGAGAGGTTGGGAGCGGTGCCGCTTCCATGACGCTGAATTTTAAGCTGTCATCATCCGATATCAAGTTCGCCGAAATCTGTTTGTTATCCTTTGTCAAAACAGCGCTTCTGCCGTCCTCCGATATTTTTATATCTGCCTCCGTATGCATAAACCAATAATATTCCACGCCTCTTTTTGCCGACAGTTCATCTTGAATCATAAAACTGCCCTTTTCCTTGTCAAGCCAAATACCGCGTTTCCAAGAATCCACTCCTTTGTACGCCAAAAGATCCGTAAAATCATAAATTGCAAGAGAAGAAACATCATTGCTGTCCATTCTTTCCTGTTTTCCGGTATAAAACGGATTGTGGTCGCTTGCTGCACCCGGCTCAGCAATCACTGTGTTATGTTCCTCTGCACGAAAACGATAGAGCTGATTCCGCGGGACTCCGCCTTGGTAGCTCAGCCACTCCGAACCCAAATCCATTGCCCAGCGTGTCCCTGACATATCAAATACAAAGCTTCCATTATCTATTTGATCTGTTATCCCGTCTGTAAACAGGTTGCCTCCTTTTAAAGCCACCCACGTATCTGTAGCGTCATAACCGTTTCGCAAAACAGCCATTGAAACCGTACGCGCCTCGTAGCTGGTGTTCAGCTCCATATCACCTGTTTCTTCTATAGGCTCATACCACAATACATCTTTCCAGCTCGGGCTCAAATTCCACGCCGTCAAATGCTGTTTCAAGCGATAATTTACCAATGCAGCATTATTGGTTTTATTTCCCCACCAAAAATATTCGGGTGAATTTGTATAGGAGGGATCATTACTGCCAAAGTTATATCCCCCATCAGAACCCATCAATTGCGCCAGCCACTCAAAAGTTAATCCAAACCCGGGCGATGCGCTGAGAGAATAATCCGTTCCAAGTGAAGTTTCCATTGAGCTGATACCAAGCGCCATATATGCCATGGAAAATTCCCAATATCCGGTACCGTCGGGGCAAACTCCGTCAGGCATGTGCTTTTCCTGCCAGTCTTTCACCCTTTCCATTCCCTCACAGATTACATTTCCGGCTTCCGTAAAATCTCCCAAATCTTCATCGCCGATAGCCAGCGCTGCCATGGATGTACCGCCAAAGCAAACCGAAACCCAATTCTGAGGATATGGTGACGCGCTTTTGCTACTCCAATACCATGTCCGTTGTCTCCCCCCGACTTCATGATAATCCTCCATAACGGGTTTTAGAGCTTTTTCAACCAATGCACTTTTTACAACATCTTTCTCCGCCTTCGTCAGCTCATCATAACACCAGTCATAACCAAGCGCTACCGCTGCAGCCATTTCCGCAGTATCTAAAAAATGATACGGATGCCAATCGGGAAATTCCTCTCCGCACACCTTCATTAATACATCTCTGACCGCTTTCGAATATTTTTTATCTCCCGTCATTTGATACGCAAACGCCATGTTCTCTATGTACAAAAGAGCTTCTCTGCTCACATATAACAGACGGACACCATCCCTTAGTTCATACCGCAGCCCGTCTGCCCCGTTTAAATATCCGTCTGCTTCCTTCAATACATTTTGCATCCAACTCTTGTACGGCTCCGTATTTTTGACCCTTTCTCTTAACAATGCCGCTTTTTCGGCAGTCAACAAAATCCGCGGATGTGCCTGATTCGGATTTTTCTCCTTTAAAAGCAAAATAATTTCATCCGGTGTCGCGATTTCATAAATAATATCACGCACCTTTTGGTTGAGCATATCAAACGTCTCTCTGTCGTTCCAATCGAAACTCTCTTCGCTGTCCCCTGCCATCGCTATGCCGCATTTATCCTGTGCATAATGCTTCCCAAACACTTTACAAACATCACTTAACGGCACATACAGATGACCGTATAAGGCAATAGGTACTGCCGAAAGATGCGCACTGCTTCCGTTTATTATACATTGATTACAATTTTTCATTATTTTTATATGAGATACGGCATTACTAATCTCTGCCTGTTCTGCATTGCCGGTATAATGTAATGCAAATGCCTCTGCCGGCAAAAATGCAGGAACCATCATTACACCGTCCGCCATTACGGGCGTCACCCTTTTATCATTGCTGTCTATCATTCTTGTCAAACCGTTAATTTTTACCCGCGGACTTTTTTGATACAAAAGTATATTCTCTGACATGATCTCCTACTCCCCATACAGTTTCTTAATATTAATAATAAATACACAATACCTTATTTTATATTTTATAATAGCTTTATTTTTTATCAAGCACCAACATTTGTCAAAAGCAACATGTTTTTGCTCCAAGCGGTGCACTTTGCCCTAAACATGCAAAAAATTATGCTTTGATTCTTCCCTGAAGAGTTTTTGACAGAAAACAAAAACACCTTTTTATACAAAAAAACAACACTCGTCCGAGTGCTGTTTTTTGTACAGAAGAAAAAGCAGATAAATTTATTCTCTTAGGCAAGTGTGTTTACCGCATTTTGCAGAAAAAGTATATGCTACTGTTTACTGCGTTTTTTGTTCGCCAGTTCCCGAAATGTCTTCGTGGGAAAGAAACACAGATTAAAAAACAATATCCGTTTCGCAGCATATGCCAAAACTGCAGACAAGCCAATACCAAATATACAGCCGCATATCACATGAATAAACCATTGCGTTACATTCATGCGAATCAGAACAATTCGGATTCCTGCAGTAAAGATGGTATGCAGCAAATAGATCTGAAACGAATACCGGTTCACAAATTCAAGAAAAAAGTCTACCGGTCGATATTGCTCCAACAAAGAAATGAACAAAATACTTGCATAAATTCCCAGCAACATCATAGTCTCCTTAATAATGGGATAGCCAAGCATGTCAAAATGTGCAAGGAGAACTCCCGCAAGCACATGTCCCGTTATTACAAAAAGCTTCACAAATATGTTTCCCTTTTTCAAATAAGAGAGCTTTACAAATGTTCCCGCTCCAAACGCCAACGCAGAATACATAACAACCTCAAACGGTCCAAAGCTGATTCCAAACATCGGTGCAGCGTACCCTACCAGTATCATAAGAATGGCAATCTGCCGGTCCTTCAGCACATCCGCCAGTGCAGTCCATATGCAAAACAAAAAAAATAGGGCATACAAAAACCAATATTGCGCCACAGGTGATTTCCAGAGCCAAAGGATATCTGCAGCAGAAAATTGTGTATTTGCGCTGCTGATAAAACTGTTTATTAAAATATATATGACCGAAAATATTAAATAGGGAATGCCAAGATTAATTAATTTATATTTAATAAAGTTCCATTTTGTTTCCTTGCTTCTCCAGCCGCCTGTGATTTGATAAACGTAGCCGCTTAAAAATAAAAAAAGCGCAACATGAAACGACCATATAAATTTTTCCAGAACATAGAAGAAGGACGGAACCTCAACCCCGGCAATCCTTATCCCCATAATAACATGACCGAAAACCACAAGGAAGCATGCATATCCCTTTAGCCGGTCAACAAAAGTATCTCTCATCAAGCAGTTCCTCCTGTTCCGTGTCTCCGCCGTACAACAGCCGACAATATTTCGGAATTCTTACAATGTTTCCCAATCATCGGGCATTTGCTTTTTAAATATTTGTTCCAGCTGAGCAACTGCCATCGGGCGATAGTAATAAAATCCCTGAAGCATGTCACATCCTGCTTCAATTGCCGTCCTATTTTCTTCTTCAGTTTCGATGCCCTCGCAAACAATTTTCAAGCCTAGCTCTTTTGCCATTCTGACAATATTTTTGAAAATAATAAGGCCCGTTTCTGTTGCGGTGTTTTTAATAATAGCCCTATCAATTTTGACTGTATCAACAATAAAATTTTGCAGATCATCAAAAGATGTATAACCATTTCCAAAATCATCAAGCAATATGGAAATTCCTTTCCGTTTAAGCGCCGACAAATTTTTCATAATCTGTTGTTTGTCCTCTGCACTCACAGCCTTATCCTCCAGTATTTCTACTGCCAACGCAGAACAGTCAAGATGATATTTTTCTATAATATCAATAATTTTTTCAGCAAACAGAGGATCACATAAGGTACCTCTTGAAAAGTTAACGGTATATTTATACTTTTCCCGCTGTGATTTACAATTGGATACCCATTTACAATTTTTTTCAAAAATGTAGAAATCAAATTTATTGCATAAGCCCACAGAATCAATCGCCGACAAGAAATCTCCCGGAGTAATAATGCCGTCCTGCTCCGAATTTAAGCGCGACAAAACTTCCGCACCGATAACCTTGCCCGATTTTGCGTCCAGTGTTGGCTGATATTCCAGAAAGAATCTGTTGTTATCAATATTATTTTCTATTGTATTTTCTATTTTAATTTTTTGCCTCATGGCTTTACCATCACAGCCATTCCATTCTGCATATAAAAAATTTTCTGTCACCGCCTTTGTATATGCCTGTCTGGCTCTGCCGACCGCTTCACGAAAGGTCAAATCAGAAGCTGCCGCCGAACATAAACCGAATTTTACCCTGACCGCGTGGAGCGCCTGAAATTTTAACAAGCATTGATTGATTTCCTCCATGCACCTCTCCATCTTGCTTTCGGCTGTCTTTCTTCCCCATTGGTTTACCGCAACAAAATTCACCTGCTCATATAATGCAATTTTGCTGCTATCATTTTCTGCAAAATTTTTTAAAAGAATCGTCTTTATCTCAGAAAAAATATATTCCACTTTGGCATCAGAATATAATTTCCGTGCATTTTCCATAGCAATTCCAATATATATTAAACAACGGCTGCCTCTGAGTCTGCCATACTTCTCAAAAGCAAGTCTCAGCGAATTTGCACTTGAAAACCCCGGAAAATTACTCTCCTTTGCAGTCCGAATACCTTTCATTGCAAAATATACTCCCGCCGCTCCCAAGACAATAAAACAAACCGCTAAAAAAGTTATCGTTATAAATGAATGATTAAAGATTTGCATGTTACCACTTCCTTTCGCCGCCGACTATAATGTTATTAAAAGGCAAAAATATTTTTTGCTTTAGTCTCTTACACGTGAAAATCTTGGAAATTCGCAGCTGCCGCCGGAATGTTTCAAGCCTATTTTTTCTGCCGCCTCAATACATTTTCTGCCATCATTGCGCGCTCTCTGTTTTCGCGCAAAAAGTTCTTTAACTAAAAACGTAATTTTAAAATTTAACATCCCCTTAAAGATTCCGCCTGGGGAGGTTCCGCATCTTTTATATTCAGCCAATATTTCAAAAAATGCATAATCCAGCGCTTCGCTGTCAAAAAAGCCAAGCTCCTTATTAAGCGTTTTTACACGGCGGTAAAATTCGCTAAAACATTCAATATCCATATTCTCTCTAAAGTAGATACCATGAATATAAAATTTTTCCTGCTCCGTGTCCATTGACTCAAAAAGTTCCGGGCAGTATTTTTTTTGAATCTTTAAAACCTCTTTATATTGCCGTTCAAGCGTTGTTTCGGTAATTTGCTTATTGTGGATTCGGTACAGCATAAGGTATGCATCCTGAATCGCCATTTTATAATTTTGTTTTGCCGCCCTGGTCCAAAGCTCTAAATCTTCGGTGCAAGTTAAACCTGTATCATATTTTAGTTTTTGCATGAACTCCTTTTTTGCTATAACACCCGGGTGCAATAGCGGATTGGTTACCAATAAAAGGGCTTTTATTGATTCCGGATCCCCTTTTCCGCCACCGCCGCCGGAAGACACTATGCCATCCCTCAGCGTCATAAATCTGCACGATGACAGTATGACATCGGTGTGCTTTTCCATGAAATAATACTGTTTTTCCAGTCTATCAGGCAGGCAAATATCATCCGCATCCATCCGCACTATATATTTCCCCTGCGCCAGTGACACGGCTTTATTGAGCGATGCAGGCAACTTCAGATTAACTTCGTTGCAATACACTTTTATTCTGCGATCAAGTTTTACATACTTATCTAAAACAGTCTGTGTGTTGTCGGAGGAACAGTCGTTTATAACGATTAACTCCCATTCTTCAAAACTCTGCGCACAAATACTGTCAAGCGCCTCCGCAAGATATTCCTCACCATTATATACACTCATAATAACCGATATTTCAGGTGTTTCTTTCAACCTCTCCTCACCCCTTCTTTCCCAGAATACGTTTTATGCATTTGCATAAATATAAAAAGTAAAACGCCATACCAATGCGGTTCTTTTTCATAAGGTATACAGCCACACGGCTTTTAAAAGTTATGTTTGCAAAACGTGCCTTTGAAAATTCTGCTCTATATACAGAATTTGAAATCATCTTTTTCAATTCCTCTAACTTGTCAAAATGCTTTCCTTCTGCCGCCGCTGCCAGAATGGCAAAGCTCATAAAACAGTAATATCTTGATATTTGCTGCTGAAAATCCTCCGGTTTTTCACCCTCAAGATTGTACAGTGTTTTCACAACTCTTTCCAGCTGAACAAACTGATTTGTCTGAAAGTCTGTGGACATCGAATCATCGCGTATTGTATATAAATACGCTGCCGTTTTGCTGACGTATACCTTATCTGCCTGCAAATAACACGGAAGCATGCAGCAAATATCTTCCCCCAATGAGACAGAAGGGTCAACATTCAGCTGATGGCGCATTGCCAGCTCTCGTTTGATTGCCTTTCCCCAGACAAAATAAAGCATGTGCCGCATATTTTCATCAAGCAAAATATGCGGGTAAAAGTTACGGATGATATCCTGCTTTTCATACAAGCCTTCTTTCAGCAGTTCCCCTACTGTCTCGTCCGGTTCATTATTTCTGCAGCATATGTATGAAAAGGAAACAATATCAGCCTTAGTTTTCAATATCACTTTATAAGCCTCTTCCAGAGCGCCGGCTGCCAACGCGTCATCTCCGTCAAGATGAAATACATATTCTCCTTCGGCCATCTTGATGCCTGCCTGGCGTGCACTTACCAAACCACCGTTTTCCTTATGGATCACTTTTACCCGGGAATCTCTTTCCAAATAGCAGTTACAGATTTGCGGACAGCCGTCCGGTGAGCCATCGTCCACCAGTATCAATTCAAAATCAATAAAGGATTGAGTCAGTACACTTTCTATACACCGTACAAGGTACCTTTCTACCTTAAAAATCGGTACAATAACCGAAAAAAACACTTCCATCCCTTCTTTCATTTACCGCGCCCGCGCCATCACTGCAAGCTTTTGCAGAAAATAGCATTTATACTTGATAAAACATGCAAATACCGCCTGCCGAAAAGGCAGCTTATACCATGGGTAAGATTTCAACGACTCTTCTATTTCCTTGGCTGTACATATCTTCTTTAGCCGTTTGCGTAAAGCAAAATAACTGTTTTTTTCCTCCGCCGCGCGGACAACCTCCTGCGAACATATTACCCTGCCATATGCCTGCGTCAGCCTGTCTAAATATATTTGATAGTCCTTGCGCGGAACATAAAGTTTTATTCTGTTTTCTATCTCTTTTAATAAAATTATACATTGTTCCATTCTGTCACTGCAATATGACTTCGACAAAGACATCTCATTCCTGCTATAGCAATAAAACGCCCCCCTAATTCCCACTGCCTTATTGATATGCTGTACATAATCAATCATAAACAATGTGTCTTCAGACATAATCTCTCGTTCCGAAAGAAATTTTATATGAAATTTTTCGATGGTCTTGCGTCTGTACAGATTTTTACAAACACTCACTCCATATCTGCTGTCACGCCGCTCATGCGGAAGAGCACCTACAATTCCAAGCAGCAGATTTTTCAGTTTCTCTCCCGTATCAAATAGGCTGTCCTCCCGAAAATACTCATCCTCAAGGTATTTTTCCTCGCTGCGGAACATATTTCCGCCGACATAACACACTCCTGACAATACAAGCTGTGCGTCATACTTCTCAGCTGAATCATATAATGTTTCAAACATATCTTTTTTTACAAAATCATCCGAATCCACAAACCCGATATATCGACCGCCGGCCGCTTCCATACCTGTATTTCTTGCATAGCCGGCTCCTCGGTTTGTTTTGTGTATAACCTTAAAACGCGCATCCTCTGCCGCCGCCTTATCACAAATCTCAGGACAGCGGTCCGGCGAACCATCATCAACAAGAATGATTTCAATATCCTTTAATGTCTGCTCTTTTAATGACTTCAGGCATCTTTCCAGATATGCTTCGGTTTTATATACCGGAACAATAATACTGACTTTTGGTGCGGTCACAACATTTCCCTCCGTGTAATAAGCTTACGGTATTGATCAAGTAAAATTTTGCTGTAATCCTCTGCCGACAATATTTCATAACTGCGTTTCTTACAATTTTCCCGGATTCGCATATAATTTTCCTCATTATCCAAAACGCTTTTTATAACCCCGGCAACATGTTCGGGATCGGGTGTACGGATCAGCGCCCCGGTTACACCGTCCTCTACAAGCTCTGCCATGCCGCCGCAAGCCATAGTAATAACAGGAACACCCATGGAGTGCGCCTCCAAAATTGTTAAAGGGCAGTTTTCATAACAAATGGAAGGTGCAATAAGCGCTTTTGCCTTTGCCATCACTTTTTGCAGGGCGTCGCCGGTAAGAAAGCCCGCCAATTGAATATTTGGTATATCGCGCAGCTCTGCTTCATCGGGACCGCTTCCGGCAACAACAAATTTATATTCAGGCAAAATCCGTGCTGTATGCGCCAAAAGTGTAACGCCTTTTTCTTTTGATATTCTGCCGGCAAACACAAGATACGGATTTTGCTTATCATAACCTTCGCTCATTTTGGCTTTATTAATAAAATTATGCAAGACAAAGGTTTTTCCGCTATAAAAATCTTTGGCACCAATCAATTTTCTCTCAAGAAAATGACTTGGACATATATACAAATCCACCAGTTTGTATGTCTTCATTGCCGAATATAAATCCGCCTCTATAACGCCCAAAAAGCTTTTGACACCCGACAAGTGGATACAACGGTACCGCAGACAATTCCAACTGCTGCCCTCCACACACTTCATACAAGGCTTGTTTTCCATAAAATTATATAATAAGTGGTTGGGGCATATCATCTGATAGTCATGTACGGTCTGCACAAGCGGTATCTTTCTCTTCTTCACTGCGTAAATAATGGAAGGAGTAAGCTGGAAATTAATATTATTCATGTGAACAATATCAGGCCGAAAGCTGTCCAGCACTCGCCCGATCTTCCTTTTTGCCGCAAAAGAGTAAATAATTTTAAACGGATATAGCATCCGCCCGATTGCCTTCGAATGAAAATCCATATTCTGTGTATACAGCCCCAACGAATTGCTAACCGTATTTTTTTTATCATACATACCAAAATATTCCACCTCGTGACCGGCTTTGGCAAAACACTCTCCCAGTTTCAGTGCATAGCTTTCCGCACCGCCGCGCGGGTATAGAAACTTATTTACCATTAATATTCTCATAAAAGCAACCCGCCTCATTTCACTTGTTCTGCCCTGACACATAGCCAAACATTTTTGTTTCGGTATTACGCACTTTTTCATCAAAACCGCTGCCAATCATCAGAATCGCCAGCGTCATCGCGACCAGAGGATAATTCATTGTATTGTCTGTCATGGATACAATAATCATATACAACAGCAGCGCAAATGTTATAATGGCATTTTCTGTCCTGCCGCCGGCTCCAAAATACCAAACACGAGCCACTGTCATTGACAAAAGCCATAATATATATCCCCAAAAGCCCAAATCGACAAAATACTGCAAAAAATCGTTATGAACGGCAGATACACCAATGTGCACGTTGGTACTTAACTGATACGTCAAAAAGCCGATTCCTCTGCCCAGAAAGCCCGGAGAAAATTCGTAGTATTTATCAACTGCATTATATATATCCACCCGACCGCTTGTATCAACACCTATCTGCTCTAAAAATTGAAAGCCGCCCGATTTAATGGCCCCTATATATCCAATCAGCAAAAACACCGTTAAAACCGTTAAAAATGTAGTCAGCCTCACCGCTGTTTTTTCACTGTATCTTGCAATCAGCTTCAGTGTAAAACCAAAAAACAGAGCAATTATAATTGCAATGATACCGATCCGTTTAAATGCGGAAAGAAAACAAAACAGTGTTAAAAGAAACAATATCACAAACGCTGCATTCTTTTGGGGTTTTAATATCATGTAAATCATATAGGCACCTAAACAAAATGCCAGTTCGTGTACCTCCGCCTGCACGATAATGTCTCCTGTTTCTGCCGCAAAAGTTTTAATCAGGGTGCTCAGCTCCGAAAAATAGTTTCCCAAACCGTTTTCAACTATAATGGCTGCAATCATTAATATATTTGCCGCAAGAACAGCAAACAGATTGTACCATATTCCCTTCTCGCCGAATATGTACAGAAATGCAGCTGCTGCCATAGAAAACGAAAGCATATTTGTGTATATAAACGCACCCGAAAGCCCCCTTGCAATAACGTTGGTATCGACCTGCGTAACAAACCATATGAAAAGTGACACAATAAACGTAACCAGCAGCGGCACACTGTACATCAATGCTCCTTTGGCCGCCGTTACACCTCTTGCAATATTTGGCTTATGCAAAAAACTTGCCGCACCCGAAGCAGCCAGGACAAGGGCAAACGCATGCCGATAGGTAACAAATATGCCAAGGTTAATGACCTCTGTAAGAAAGTAATACATAAGGATTGCAATTATAATAAAATAGAATGTCTTTACTTTTCCAGAAATCTTACCTTCCATATGCGCTTGCCCTCTTCTTTCATTAATTATTCTTTTCTTCCTCTTTCTTTAATTCGGACACATACATTTTCTTATTTCTTATTGTTTCTGTAAACAGTTTTCTTGCTGTCCGAGTTTCCCTGAAGGATTCTGCTATACCAACTTTATACTCGATTGCAATCTCTGCATGTTCCTCTCTCTCGTCCAGCCGCAGTTTAAACAGATTTATAATATCCTCAACACCAATATAGTCCGAATTTCTTACAAGAATAATAAAACTGCCGTTCCCGTTATAAACAAATACAGCATCGGTTTTCCCGAATGTTTCCTTCAGCAGTTTCGCAAACATTCCAATAATTTCATCCCCGGTTTGATGTGAATATTCGGTATTTATTGCAATAAGATTAGAAATTTCAACCATACAATATACAATGCCGTCATCAAGCAGCTTTTTGTCCATCGACTTGAGATATCTGTCAAAATATGCACGGTTGTTCAAACCGGTCATGTGATCGGTATAGAAAACGTAATGAATAATATCACCTATTCTGCCAAAGACAACCGCACCGCCAAAGCATAAAATCATTAGGAAGAAAAAGGCAATCAGTGTATACAATTTCACATTAATACTTTCCTTAACCGAAGAAGATGATAAAACAGAAATGTAGCTTGCGCCAAGGTATTCGTTATATTCATCATTTGTCTGTGTTGTCACTTGATATAGTTTTGTTAATTCCGTTACAAGATCCTGAATCTCCCTGTCAACGTCTTCTTTAATCTGCGGATAATACTCATTATGCAGTTCCGTACAGGTTTTATTAGAAGCCTCGCACTCCCTGTCGGTGCAGGCTCCCGTACATTTCTGAAAAGTGTCAATAATATACCGGCTGTAGGCAGTATCTATAATGGCGTGCTCTTTCATTTCATTATGCTCTCTCCAGCTGTATACCAGCTCGTCATATGTAACGGTCTGGTCTCCTTGGGCAAGCGGATTTCCATTGCCATCTACAAGGTTACGTTCATGCACATTATCAAGAATATACTCATGAGTAATATTGGTATTGCCTGACTCTCTCATTTTTTCCACATAGGCGTCAATTACCGTAACAACGTCATTCACAATGCTTGTTTCTTTTGCATTGGAAATATTGTTATTATCTATCCTCGTTGTATAGTCGGAAAGCAAAACCGATTTGTTCTTTGTTATCTGATATTTATATATTTTTGAAAATAATGACGAGACCTTTACAGAGCGAATATAATTAAAATCATCCGCCAGGTCATTAAATGACATTCCTGTTTCCGTTGCACGGTAATACGGCTTCTGCTCCATCCTTTGATATAAGGTTTGCAGGGTATCGTCAATGCTGGTATCAATTAATTCCATCATTTCAATATAATCATAATTGCTGTCATCCAGATTTTCTATGGTATTGTTAGCAGGAGCTATATTTACATATTTCTGGCTAAATTCGGAAAAATATACATCCAGAGTTTCATCAATAACCGTTCTTGCAAACCCTGCCCCCTCATTATTGGCGGCAATAAACGAAACGATATACGTACTCGGTTCGTAGACATATTCTTCTCCCTCTTCAAGCTTGGCATCCTTTTGGGCAACTTTATCCTGATCGGGAAGAGGAATAATATTGATTCTTGAAATAAGACTATCAACAGAATAGCTTCCCGTCAGCCCCATGCGTTCAACAACCTTTGACATTACGGCCGAGGATTTTATTTCATTAACATCCAATTTGTCACCCGTCGGAGCCAAACCCTTTTCCGCCTGCTCGTCATTATAATGGATTACTTCGGAGGCAAGGTAAGTATTGGACGATTTTAATTTTAAATTAATAACATATGTTGCCAAAACACAAAAAACTAAGATATAGGGCAGAAATTTTTTAACATATCTTGAAAATTGAAAATTTTTCATTTCTTCAGTCCTCCCTGTAGTTTTTATGTTCTTCCGGCATATCTTTTGCTATTGCATAAAGCGTCACGGCCACATATGCAAACAAGGCAAACAATATGATCGTCTTCAGTTCGCTGATAAGCGAATTTCCAGAAATGCTTACAGCAATACACTGATTCATTTTGTAATTGGAATATTCCCTTCCGGCGGCAATAGCTTCTTCTGCCAAAGAATGAATCTTTTCATCTATTGATGCAATCAACACATCCGCCGCTTCATATGCAGAGGAACTGCCGGCAGTATTTTGCATTTTTTCAATAATCAGGTCATTATCCATTATCTCTTTTTCATTCGAGGCAACCTGATCGCTGAAATCAGTTGCTTTTACCGATAGCTCATCAATACCAACCTTTGTCCTTCCCATATAATATTTACCCGAATCATCCCAAGTCGGTACCAAAACAACCCTTGTCATTTCTTCCGAATACATAGCAATTGCCTGATTGCACAAATCAAATGATGCGGCATTTCTCCTGCGGTCAAAATCCGTGTTGGTGTTCTGATAAGACAGCCTGTCAATATAACCTGCCTTGTCTCTTACAATACCGTTTTGCAGGATTAAAGCTCTCAGATTCTGATCAATCTGTGTTTCTTTAAACTGATGCACTTTACCGGCTATTGAATGAAAAGTTAAGTTATCTTTCGTCACAAAACTCGAACTTTTTTCCGCCATACCATATAGATAATTTAATATTTTTGCTGTTTCCTTATTAAAATAAAGCACAACATCCATATATTCCATTGTCCGGAAATCCGTTTGCCCACCGGTGGTATTCAGCTGAAAATTGTCTGTATATTTTTCTATATAGTACTCTTTATAAGCGCTTGTAACCAACTTTACCACATTTTCGGCATTTAAATGCTGCGTCGCCCGCGAGGCATGATATTCAATCACAAACTCCGTTGATATATGATAGTTTGATTCATCCCCAACATCCCCCTGAACATAAGGGTATACAGAGAGGCATCCCCTGAGGTCATTTGCACTCACTTTTTCAAGCGCACCCTTCTCAATAGCCCGTTTAAGCACATCATCACAGGCTATTTCCGCCATATTATATCGCGTACCGTTAGAATTTTGCGCCTGTGAAGCTTCTGAATAATTTAACGATACAACCGCGTTCACCGATTTTTTGGAATATAAATAATGAAACATGCCAAAGACAGCGGTAAGCACAAATACAACCAACAGGACCCATGCCTGTATATATTTTGCATTGGTAAAAACTTTTATTAATTCACTCCGCGCAATATGTTTGGAGCGAAAATACAGAAGCACGATTCCGATTATCAACATCACCGCAGCAACAGCAACAGGTATCTTCCATAAAAATGAAATATACATTCTATTCTTTCCTTTCCAAGCTAAAATTTATTGATATCAATAATAACCAACTCGGGCTGATTATTGATTCTGAAAAGATTCGCATTGGACAATCCCGAACTGACTATCAGCGGACTTCCTGCTACATCATACCTTCCGTATACATAGCTGCCTTTTCTATCAGGGAAAAATCCTCCCTCATGTGTGTACAGTCCTCCCAAAAACGGCAGTCTGGTAAATCCGCCGTGGGTGTGTCCGCATATCATAATATCTCCCCACGTATCAGTTTCGTAAGTCTCAAAAACAATCGGCTCGTGAAGCACCGTAATTTTCAGATTATTTAAATTATTATAAAGATATTCGTTAAAACTTTCTCCCGCATAGGACCAAAACGATGACGGATTTGATGTAAGAACACCATAAATATCAACCTTCGTAGAGCCAATCATAATGGAATCCATCCCATTTTTCAAAACTTTTACTCCGTTTTTTTCCAGTTCTTTTGCAAAATCATCTCTTATCTCCAAAAGTTTTGACGGGTCACGATTACCATCATTAAAGCCAAACTTTTTATCCAGTGCTTCCTGTGAAAGCGGCACATCATAATACCGCTCTTCCTCATTATTTCCGTAGATATAATACAAAGGCGCCGTTTCTGCCAGCCTTGAACACAGCCGAACCAGCTTATCGAAGGAGCTGGCAGACGAATCCAGGCAGTCTCCTGTAAATAATATTAAATCCGGCTTCAGCTTTTCCACGCGCGCAATCATCTTGCTGTTATCTTTACCAAACTCGCTGTTATGCAAATCAGAAACCTGGATAATGCGAATCTGACTATTCACTTTCAGGCTGCTGACATTATAAAACGTTTCCTTAAAATTTCGGTTAATCATATAATTGCCCGCTAGCACTGCCGCAACCAACGTGACAGCAGCAAATATCAGACTTAAGCCAAACCATTTTGCTGCCATAAGATGCTTTTGATATTGTACATTGTCCACCCTCGGCGCTTTTAGTTTTCTCTTGTGAATTTCCATTTTTTTTGAATAGCCGACAACAGAGCAAATCTGAATCCACACGAATTCACCATAATTTTTTTTAAATTCTTTTAAGGACTCTATACCATAATATCCGATAACGATCTTTTTTCTGCTAATGCTTTCAAAAACAAAATATTCAATCCATTTTTCATAAATTTCTTCCGGTACAACTATTTTTAAATGCTCTTTTATGCGTTGTTCCTGATTGTCAAGATCATCTGTCCAAACAGGCAAGTCCGATACATATGTATCCATATCTCACCCTTCCTTTCCCTTATTTGTTAAAACGCTCTCATATAAACGGTATGTAGCATACGCAGCATCCTTCCAGCTATACTTTTTCAAAATAAATTCATCCGTACCGTCCCGCAAATCTTTTACAAGCTGCTCGTTATCACATACATCCTTCAGTTTAGCCGCCAAATCGCTGACATTTCCCTTTTTAAAATAGATTGCTCTGTCTTCCGCCACCGCTGTATTTTCGGGGATATCCGAGCACAAAAGAGCATTGTTATACGCCAACGCCTCCAATAAACTAAGCGACATTCCCTCAATATCAGACGGCAGACAAACCGCATAGGCATTGCTGTACATTTCCTCCAGAACCTCCCCGGATATAAACCCGGTAAAGATAATATTAGAATTTTCTGCTGCTTTTTTCTTCAGAAACGCCACATAATCATCCGTATCACTCGTATCTCCGGCAATGACAAGCTTTTTCTCTGTTTGTATGCTGTTATAGGCATCTATCAGATAATGAATCCCTTTTTCCGCCGTAAGCCTTGATATCACACAAATATATTCATCCTTATGCAGCTCATACATTTCCGTTATTTTGTCCGCTTTCCTGTGCCTGGGTCTATCTATGCCGTTCGGAATTATCTTTGTTTCTCGACGATATGTTTTCTTAAAATAATCATGCGCACTTTCACTTAGAACAATAATCTCATCCGCACACGAAGCAAGGGTTTTCTCTCCAAGCTTAATATATTTTGAAGCAAAACCGCTGCCCCATTTTTCCCGCTGCCAGTCCAAGCCGTGTACGGTCGCAATGCATCGTTTCCCGAATAGTTTTGGAATCCACATTGCCGCGCACGGTCCCTCTGCATGAAAGTGGACAATGTCATACCTGCCGAAAGCCGCACACACCGCCGCTGTATACGAAGCAAGCATGGCTGCTATCCCCCTCATCTTAACAGTCGGCGCCTTTTTTAATCTGACACCTTTATATGTTTTATCTGTTACTGTTCCTATATATTCATTTTCCACTTTATCAGACGAACGATTATAACAGGTTACATCCGCTCCAAGCTCTGTCAACAAGGGACACAAAGATGTAAGTACGTTTTCTATCCCTCCGCGCCTTGACGGTACCACCTTATGACCTATCATAGCCACCTTCATTTTACATTCTCCTATATTTATATTTTATCTGCCCGTTGCCGAAAGCATAACAACAGGTGTCCTCAGCATTATTTTAATATCGTTTAAAAAGGTTCGGTTCTGTATGTACTCCAAATCCATTTCCACCCACTCTTCAAAAGGGATGTCATTGCGGTTTTTGGAGATTTGCCAGGTACAGGTCAAACCCGGTGTTACCAGAAGCCTCAGTTTTTGATAATCTGTGTAAAATTCAACTTCCCTCGGCAGAGGCGGACGCGGTCCGACAAGCGACATATCACCTTTTAAAACATTAAAAAACTGCATCAATTCATCCAAGGATACTTTTCTTAAAAACTTCCCCACCCGTGTAATTCGAGGGTCTTCTCTCATTTTAAATACAGGGCCGTCCATCTCATTGCGTGCCGTCAATGTATCCAGCTGCTTGTCTGCGGAAGTACGCATGGTCCGAAATTTATACATGTAAAATTCCTTTCCATGCCGTCCGACACGAATTTGCTTGTATACAGGACTCTCACTGGGGTCATCAATATAAATAATGAGCGCAATAATCAGCATCAGCGGAAGAAAAAATAATAAAATCAATGTTGCGAAAAAAATATCAAACAGTCTTTTTTTCTTCCAATACGCTGCATAAGATTTTTCAAGAATGGCTTCCAATCTGATTCTTGTTTTTTCATCAACTTTTTCATGCTCAAGGTATGGCATTACCACGCTCTCCTTTCGTGATATCTGATATTACTTCAACCTTCTCAATGCCGCAAATTCCATTCTGCGCCCCTTTGAATAATAAAACTTATTAAAACTCTTCTTATTGCTGTCCATCACTGTTTCCCCCTTCTCCGCATAGCCCGGGTGAAAAAGAAGCTCAATATCTTTATTTTTCTTCGCAGCAAGCTTAAAATAATGCGGCAAAACTCTGCGAACTCTTTTTTCATCCATTTTTCCCGAAAATAATATCCCCATAAATAATGCCGTCCCGATCTCCGATTTTTTCAGCTCACATCGGTTTATAAGCCCCAAAAAATTCAAAACCCACTGTTTCACAAGGTTAATGGGCTTATAGGTAAAATATAAACTCGGAGTACACAGATATGGCATCATAGGTTCAACAGGAAACCGTATATAATTAACATCTGTATTTTCTTCTCTGATTATGCGCATTAATGCTCTGAAGATTACCGGTATCATATGCGTATGCTGATGACTGTCAAGCGCCGCCGCATGGTCTCCGAATATTATTTTCCATCTTTGGAGCTGCCTTTTTATTTCAAGGGAAATCTGCCGTTCAAACTCTCTTCTCTCAGGTGAAACAGAAAGGAAAAACAATCCCTCGAAAGAATATTTAAAATAGCCCCTGTCATCAACCAGCATCCATACTTCATCCGGAGCCGATACAGGTCTGCCTTCCACCAGATTAATATGGATGCCCAAAGTTATATTTCCCTGCGGGATATAATCTTTGATATCTTCCATTTCAGTATTCGGAAACACACTGACCTTATTCAGCGCACCATGTCTGACACATTTCTCTATTCTTTTGCAGCTTTCCGCTGACATACCTGCATCATCTGCGCAAACATAAACCATGTCATTGCTCACTCTCTTCCCCAAGCTTAATCACAAGCACATTATCTATTACCGCTATCGAATTTTCTTCCGGCCAACAGGACATATTTTTTATCGCATCATGTTTCAGCAATTCCTGTTTTTCCTGTCCTGCAATAAACTGATATTCTTTTCCGCAATAATCATTAAGTGCGCTGCACAGCACACTCTGTCTCACTGTCTCGTCATCCGCTCTTAAAATATAGCTCTCCGTAGTACCTGTCATGTCCGGCGGTAAATTTTCACTATATGCTTCACTGCCCGGCAAAGCACCTATTACAAGGATATTGCTGCAGCTTTCAGAATTTTCCGTCTGTTCTATTCTGTCGGCAATCCGAACCAGCGTTCCAAAGGATTTTTCATAAGCCATTTGCAGCTTGTGGTAACTTACGTTTGCAATAATAATCTGATTCCATACCAAAACAACGCTCAACGTCAATACAAGCCACGATTTTATATTTCGCGCTCGCGGGCTCAAAAAGTCCATTCTTTCGTATAACAATATAAAAAACATATAAAATACGCAGTATCCCATTTTCATGAGGTTGTGATAATCAATACCGGAATTGATAAACGCTAACACACAGGCACCAATCGGCAGTAACACCGCATATACAACCAGCATCAGCAATCTGCCGAATGACATATATATTTTCTGCTTGAACACGCTTATAAAATACAATCCCGCCGTCAGCACAAATATTAGGCAATTTAATATAGGAAATACACGAAACCCCTGTGAAAAATCAAAGAAATAATCCATTGTGGTGTGTAAAACAACATACAGCGAACTCCACACATCCATTTCAGACAGCGACATCGCACTATTAATCCCCTGATAGTCCAACAATGTTTCCCCGGTAAGTTTCAGCAAAACAGATGTAATTAAATAATACAAAATCATACCGACGGCGCCCGTGAGCACGAATTTCACACTCTTGCTAATCAGGTATGAAACCTGTTTTTTTGCAAAAATCAATTGATCTGTCAGATACAGCAAAATCAGTGTAATGGCAACGGTGATATATGCCTGATATATCGCTGCCGATAATGTAATCATACCGGCGGCAAGTACGTAGTTTGGTTTATCTCCCGTCAAAAACATAACCGCCATGCATGCAAACATGAACGAAATCGCATAACCATCCGCAACATAATTATACATCATTACCGATGTAACCGTAGGAAAAGAGATCACAACAGCACCGATTAACGCCGCCGTTACGCCCTTTTTTATGTCAAAGATTTTACAGACACATACAGCAGCCACCGCATGAAATATAATCGCCAGCAAACCGTTAATCCATGGCAGATCATAAAAGGAACCCAGTGAACAGGCCGCAGCCAAAAACCATCGTCCCATCCTCAACATATTTTGCGCATCATATCTAAAAACAAGAGAATCCCAATTTGGCAGCCAGTTTGCAATCTTATACAAATGCGCTGCAAAGCCGACAAGCACAGCGGATAAAAAACAAGTTCTCCACTGCGGTAATATCTTATGATATAAAGTTTTCATTACTTTTTCCGGCACAATTACCACTCCAGCCATTTAAATTTATGCAAAAATTTTCCATACAGCTTATCATACATTCTTAAACCGACAATCCGCTTCATTCGCGTTGTACGTTTCGTAACCGGCGAAGTCCAGGAAGCACAGTAGTGATGAATGGAATACGTATTTTCCGTTTTTTTCGTCCGGCCCGTGTAATAGTCCATCGGACACAGATAGTCCTGCGGTAAAAATTTCATGTTCATAAATGTCTGATTCGTATTTTCTATATCCATTCCCAATCGAACCAGTGTCTCGGTATTCCGGTCGGGACACGGCGTCATATCATACGAACCATCCGGCAGCACGAAATGAATATGATCATAGTCCTTTAACATTTCACCGATTATTTCATTGCCTGCCTCGGCGGCAAAACCCAGACCGGTCGCAACAATCCCCTTTTCATCAAACCCCATATACCCTTTGCCGCTCAACAGCGGCTCAACAGGCTTAATGAGTTCGACATCCGTATCAAAATAGATACCTCCGTATTCATAAACGGTTTTCAAGCGTACATAATCGCTTACAAAGGCCCACTGACCGGCTTCATATGCTTCTTTGACATATTGGTTACAGGAAATATCAAAGTTATGCTCGTTCCAACAAATGATTTCATAATCGGGACAGTATTTTTTCCAGCTTTTCATGCACTTTTTTGCTAAACGCGGCAAGGAAGCGCCGCCAAACCAGCAATAATGTATTTTTTTCGGAATACTCATAACATTTCCTCTCTTTTACACAATTTTATAAAATCCCGAAATGCCCTCTTCCCAAACACAAAATTTACGGCAAGATATAAACCAACAATCCAAACAGAATGAATAATACCGTTCAGAATAAGCTGTCCAAACGAAACACCGCTGAAATGATCTACAAAAAATATCATCATTATAAATGCAAATACCGTTCCATTAATCAGCCATAATTTATACGTTTGAAATACACTTCTCTTCAAAACCTTTTTGTCTGCATAATAAATCATCATAAATCCGCGGTATATGAGCGCCGCGATAGTGCCGACAATCGCCCCGCAAATTCCCCATTTTATAATGGCGGCTACCGATGCGGTGATATTAATGAGCATTTCTATTATTGCGTGTCTGCGCGTCTCCTTAAATTTTCCGGCATATTCCAGCACATGATTTGACGGCAGCTTTCCGTTTGCCAGCAGATTCATCAGCACAAAAAGAAAGACTAACACCGCGTTTGTATAATCAGCATCATGAATCCCTTTCGTATACAGCTGTATCAAAGGGAGTAAAAATACCGCCATCAGCGTATAAATTATAAACGTTACCATAATATAAAATGTTTCATATATATGATAAAGTCTGTGAAATTTATCAACATCTACATGAAAAATCTGTCCGAGAGCAAAACTGAAACCCGATATGATATTTGTTATAAAAGCCTGTACCTGGGAGAAAAAAATATTATAAACCGCATATACGCTGACAATCTTAAAATCGCACAACACAGAAAGCAAAAGAATATCAGTGTTGTTAAATACCATCCCCGATATCTGATGAACCAGCACCGATTGTTTTTGAGCTATCGCCTTATAATCGGGTTTTATTTTTAAATCAAGCCAGGAATATCTTTTTCTTGCGTATGCATATAAATAGCCCAGCTGCACCATCGCCAGGATACAATACGTAAGCTGAATCAATATCAGACTGTCGGTTAACACCAGCACAAGTATTTTGCCTATATTAGATGTAAGCTGCAATATCGTTTCAGAATTATTTATGACATATTTTCTGCCGTCAACCTCCATTAATATTCTGTATTTTGCCTGTACAAAATAACTGAACAGCGATGGAATCGCATTTAAAATCACAATTGCAAACAAGACATAACTATTAATACCCGTAGGCACTACAAAGGCATACACAATTGCAATAATAAAAACAATAACAGAATAGATGATACCTGTCCTGAAATAATATTGATTCGTTGCTGAAAGTATCGCGCCGGCACTTTTGTAATCTTTCTCAGCAATCGGCTTGTAAAGCGCCTGTGTTGTCGCCAGCCCCACCCCTGCTTCCAACAGACACATATAGGTAAAAATCTGTTTTATCGTTGAAAGTACTCCGTTAACCTCCGAGCCGAAATTTTCAAGATATAACCGCGGCAGCAGAAAGCTGAGTGCAATCAGTACAACCTGATAGACCATGCCGGATATTAGATTGCGTTTAATCTTCCGCCCGTGTTGACTCATCCTGCTGCGCCTCCTTTTAAAATATGTTATTTTTGTCCCGAAGAAATAAAAAAGACCGCAAAGATTTGAAAATTCAATCATTGCGGCCAGTCAATCATAGCATATGCCTTAGACACTGAGCTTTGTGCCCCTATCTTTCAATAGGTTTACCAAAATATTAATTTGTGTTTATAAAATATTATCTTTTTTTTATATTATATTATCATACACGCACAAATATGTCAACATTTTTCTCTTATTTTGTCGAAAGCGATATACAATTGCAAAGATAATCCTGCGCTGCATTGTCTTTCGGTATAATCCTGGCAGGGTTTCCTATGACTACAGAATGAGCAGGCACGTCAAAATTAACATATGACAGCGGAGCAATCAAAACATCCTGCCCTATTGTAATATTTCCGACAACAACAGCATTTGTTCCAATCCAGCAGTTACCTTCAAGGCTTGGAACGCCTTTCCGCTTTCCGCGGTTTTCAGCGCCGATGGTAACACCTGTTCCGACATTGACATTTTTCCCGATTACCGCATCAGGATGAATAATAACCCGTCCGCAATGCCCAATATAAAACCCCTCGTCAATCCGCGTGCGAGCGGGAATCTGAATCATGGTTTTATTAGACATTCTTTTAAGACGAAGGGTATAAAACATTTTCATCGGAAAACTTTTGCAATTTTGCGCCTTTCTCAGCATACAAATGTACTTCAGCTCTAACGGCCTGAATATACGCTGAAGCATGGACTCCCCCTTTTCCCCGTAATACCTGTATAAATCCTTCGAAAAGCTGCAGTTCATAAAAACACCTCCAACGACAGATCAATAATATACAGAATATATCATATTTTCTTTAGTTTGTAAACAACCTTTATCTTTTCTGCAAAATGTTTCATCCCATCATCAAAAACATTTTCTTAATAAAAATAAAGCTGACACTGCTACAAAACAATGTCAGCCTATTTAATATTTAATCAAAAAAATCTAACTCACCGAAAAAATTCAAAGCCCTGCATCACGGCTGTTTGCCGATATAAGCCAAAATACCGCCGTCAACATACAGTACATGACCATTGACAAAGTTAGATGCATCACTTGCTAAAAAGACTGCCGGACCTGCCAAATCTTCCGGTGTTCCCCAGCGAGCTGCCGGTGTTTTCGCAATAATAAAGCTGTCGAACGGATGACGGGAACCATCTGCCTGTCTCTCGCGAAGCGGTGCAGTCTGCGGTGTTGCAATGTAACCCGGTCCGATACCATTGCACTGAATGTTATATTCGCCATACTCAGAAGCAATATTACGGGTCAGCATTTTCAGGCCGCCCTTGGCTGCAGCATAAGCGGAAACTGTTTCACGACCAAGCTCGCTCATCATAGAACAGATATTAATAATCTTTCCATGACCTTTTTTAATCATGGAAGGAATTACTGCTTTAGAAACAATGAACGGAGCGTTTAAGTCAACATCTATAACCTGTCTAAACTCAGCAGCACTCATTTCGCACATAGGGATTCTCTTAATAATGCCGGCATTGTTTACCAAAATATCAATTACGCCAACTTCTTTCTCAATTTTTGCAACCAACTCATTCACAGCCTCTTCGTTGGTAACATCACAAACATATCCGTGTGCGTCAATGCCGTCTGCCTTATAACTTGCCAGGCCCTTGTCAACCAATTCCTGTTTAATATCGTTAAATACGATCGTTGCGCCTGCCTGTGCATAAGCCTTTGCAATTGCATAGCCGATGCCGTAGGAAGCACCTGTGATTAATGCAACTTTTCCTTTTAAATCAAACATATGTAAGTCCTCCTTCTTTATTACAGCAAATCCTTTGTTTCAATAAAGTCCATATCTGTAAATTCCTGGTTTTCACCGCACATAGCCCATATAAAGGAATATGCCTTGGTACCTACGCCGCTGTGAATGGACCAGCTCGGCGAGATAACTGCCTCTTCGTTATGCATGATAATGTGACGGGTCTGCTGCGGCTCGCCCATCATGTGGAAGACTACGTCATTTTCGCCCATATCCAAATAGAGATAAACCTCCATACGTCTGTCGTGAGTATGTGAAGGCATGGTGTTCCAGTTAGAACCCGGCTCCAATTGCGTCAAACCCATTGCCAACTGGCAGCTCTGCATAACTTCCGGGTGGATATACTGGTTGATAACACGCTTATTGCAGTCCTCCACCGTTCCGCAAGGAACCTTCTTTGCCTTTGTAATGTCAATTTTAACAGTCGGATAAGATTTATGTGCCGGGCAGGACGAAACATAAAATTTCGCCGGCTCTGCAGAATCTATGCTTTTAAATTTAATCTCTTTATTGCCCATACCGATATAAATGCCATCACGCGGATTCATTTCATATTCGGTACCGTCAACAGTGATAATGCCTTTACCGCCAATGTTAATACAGCCCATCTCACGTCTTTGCAGGAAATATTCTGCTGCAAGTTCCTTTCCCGCTTCCAGCGACAGCTCGGTATCTACCGGCATAACACCTGCTGTGATAATGCGGTCAATATGGCTGTATACCATCTTGATATTGTCCTTTGTAAAAAGGTTCGAAATGTGAAATTCTTCCCTTAAACGCTCAGTAGTGTAATGCTTCACGTCTTTTGCGTTAGATGCTTGTCTTACTTCCATGTTTACTTCCTCCTGTTTCAATATTCTTTGATTGAACCGCCATTGGCATAACCATTGACGGTACACATCTCTCTTTTTTCATTATAACACATATAAAATTTTTTCGCAAGTGCGAAATATGAACGTTCTGTAAAAAGGAAAAAGATAATTTATTATCACATTTTGAGCAAGCTCAAAATGCTTCTTCATCAAACAAACGCTTTGCGTTCACTTGATGAGTCTTTGCAGCGTTCTTCGTTCTCACATTGCGCACTACTCCGAACGCCGAGCAGTGTGAAATCCGCAGCGCATGTCCGCAGATTTCAGGCAGCGGGGGATCTCTCTGACAACTCCCCGGAAGCCGCGTATCTTTTGCAGTGCGGAGCAGAAGCACTCTCGCTTATCAGCTAAAATTTATTTACGTACGTTATCTTCTAAAGTCGCAGCCTTCACCGTATTTTTCATCAGCATAGCAATCGTCATCGGCCCGACCCCTCCCGGCACGGGAGTAATGGCGCAGGCACGCTCTGCTGCACTGGAAAATTCCACATCGCCAACCAACTTCTTATTTTCTAAACGGTTCATGCCGACGTCTATCACTACAGCGCCTTCTTTAATCATATCACCCTTGATTAGCTCGGGCACACCGACCGCTGCAACCAAAATATCCGCACGCAGACACGCTTCTTTCAAATCGCGCGTTTTCGAGTGGCAGATGGTAACGGTACCGTTTTTATGCAGCAAAAGCATCGCCATAGGCTTACCCACGATATTACTGCGTCCAACCACAACACATTCCTTTCCCGCCACATCAATACCGCTTTCATGTATCAGCTCCATCACACCGGCAGGTGTACAGGGCAGAAAGTCAAAATTACCAATCATAATTTTCCCGACATTCACCGGATGGAATGCATCAACATCCTTTTTGGGCGAAATGGCGTTAATCACTGCTTCCTCATCCAAATGTTTCGGCAAAGGCAGCTGGCACAAAATGCCATGAATCTCCCTTTTATGGTTTAATGTTTCCACCAATGCAAGCAGCTCTTCCTGGGTAGTTTCTGCAGGAAGTGCATATTCTTCCGAACGGATTCCGATTGCTTCACAGGCAAGCTTTTTATTTCTGACATAAATTTTCGAGGCCGGATCGTCTCCGACAATAATGACAGCAAGTCCCGGCTCAATACCTTTTTCTTGCTTTAGCTTTTCCACCTCTTGCTTCAGTTCTTCCTTGATTCTTGCGGAAACCATTTTTCCGTCCAATATTTTTGCGCTCATCTTTGTGTGCTCCTCCTTTGTAATTGTTTCCCTTCGGACGTATCAAACACTCCGGCCCGAAACCGATTAAATCCATGCGCCCGGCTTTTTTCAGCGCCTGATAAACCAATTGATAATTATCAGGATTTTTATACTGCAAAAGCGCCCTTTGCATGGCCTTATCTTCCTGGCTTTTCGGCACATAAACGGTCTGCATGGTACGCGGGTCAATCCCCGTGTAAAACATGCAGGTGGAAACTGTGCCCGGGGTGGGATAAAAATCCTGCACCTGCTGCGGTGTAATATGGTGCTCTTTCAAATATAAAGCCAAAGCAACCGCATCCTCCAACGTACTGCCCGGATGACTCGACATTAAGTACGGCACCAGATATTGCTTTTTTCCAAGTTTTTCATTTATTTTATAAAATTTATCCACAAAAGCATCATATACTTTCCTGGACGGTTTGCCCATATAAGACAATACATTCGGCGAAATATGCTCCGGCGCAACTTTGAGCTGTCCGCTGACATGGTGCTCACAAAGTTCTTTAAAAAAGCTGTCATCGCCGTCCGCCATTAAATAATCAAAACGAATTCCTGAACGAATAAATACTTTTTTAATTCCCGGCAGCGCACGTAATTTGCGCAGCAATTCGCGGTAATCGCTGTGGTCAGCACGGATAGACGGACAAACCTGTGGAAATAGACATTGTCTGTTTTTACACACACCCGCCTTTAGCTGTTTATCACAAGATGGCTGACGAAAATTTGCGGTCGGTCCGCCAACGTCGTGAATATATCCTTTAAATTCCGGGTCGTAGGTAAACCGCTGCGCCTCCGTTAAAATGGATTTATGACTTCTCGCTTGAATGGTTCTCCCCTGATGAAATGCCAGCGCACAAAAATTACAGGCGCCAAAGCAGCCGCGCACGCTGGTTAAGCTGAATTTTACTTCCTTTATTGCCGGGATACCGCCCATCGGCTCGTACATCGGATGGTAGTTACGCGCATACGGCAAAGCATATACCCTATCCATCTCTTTTTGAGTTAACGGAAGCGGCGGCGGATTCTGAACCAAATATCGGTCAATATGTTTCTGTACAAGTGTACAGCCGCGAAAGCCATCCTGCTCCTCCGATTCAATTTTCACCGCCTCGGCATATTTTCGCTTGACATCACGCACCTCTTCAAAAGCCGGTACATACCGTAATTTATCATTTGCTTCAGGCGCTTCCTTCGTTAGATAGCAAGTTCCGCGCACATGCGTAATCTGTTTGACAGGTGTGCCCCTTTCCAGGGCGTTTGCAATCTCTACAATCGGTTTCTCTCCCATACCGAAAATCAACAAATCGGCACGGCTGTCCGCCAAAACAGAACGACGTACCTTATCCGACCAATAGTCATAATGTGCAAATCTTCTCAGACTTGCCTCAATCCCGCCGATAATCAGCGGAATATCACCAAATGCTTCACGCACGCGGTTACAATATACAATAGTAGCCCGGTCAGGGCGATACCCCGCCTTGCCTCCGGGTGAATACATATCATCATGCCGAGGTTTCTTTGCCGCAGTGTAATGGTTAACCATAGAATCCATATTGCCTGCGCTGACCAAAACTCCCAGACGCGGTCTGCCCATTTTTTTCAGTTCCTCAGCATCCTTCCATGCAGGCTGTGCAATGATACCAACACGATAGCCTTCTGCCACCAGCACTCGTGTAATAATCGCATGCCCAAAGCTGGGGTGATCAACATAGGCGTCACCGGAAATATAAAGAAAATCCAGACACTCCCAGCCCAACTGCTGCATGTCCTCTCTGCAAACAGGCAAAAATCCTGCCTCAATTCCGTTCATAGGCGCTCCTTTGATTTTTTACTGCATACTCATTTCCATATAGTCCTCTTTGCTGATTAGAACTTCACGCGGTTTGCTGCCCTCCGGCGGTCCAATCCAGCCGCGTTCTTCCATTTGGTCAATCATCCGCGCCGCGCGGGAAAAACCAACTTTCAAGCGGCGCTGCAGGTAAGAAGCGGAAATTTTTCCGGAATCTACCGCAATTTCTATTGCACGCGGCAAAAGTTCATCATTGTCTCCTGCGTCACCATTTGGTTCATTTACATTGACAGGTTTACCGTTTTCAATTTTTTCCATAATATCTTCATCATAGCGCACGTGAGAACCGTTTTTAATAAACTCCACCACACGCTCAACCTCTTTATCCGAAATAAATGCTCCCTGCAGGCGTGTGGGTTTTGGTGCGCCAACCGGAGAAAACAGCATATCGCCGCGGCCAAGCAGTTTCTCTGCGCCGCTGCTGTCTAAGATAGTCCGGCTGTCAATCTGTGACGAAACCGCAAAAGCAATACGCGATGGGATGTTTGCCTTAATCAGACCGGTAATAACATCAACTGACGGACGCTGTGTTGCAATGACCAAATGCATACCGGCAGCACGCGCCATCTGCGCCAAACGGCAGATAGAATCCTCTACTTCGTTCGGAGCAACCATCATGAGATCGGCAAGCTCATCAATAATAATCACAATATGCGGCATTGTATTCTCTTTTCCGCTCTCTAATATCATATTATTATATCCCTTAATGTCACGAACGTTGCTCTCCGCAAACATGCTGTAGCGGCGCACCATTTCCTGCACTGCCCAGTATAGCGCACCGGAAGCACGGCGCGGATCGGTAACAACAGGAATCAAAAGATGCGGTATCCCGTTATAAATACCCAATTCAACAACCTTCGGGTCAACCATCAAAAGCTTGACCTCATTCGGATCTGCTTTGTAAATCAAACTGGTAATTAAAGTATTAATACACACACTCTTACCGGATCCGGTCGCGCCGGCAATCAATACGTGCGGCATTTTTGCAATATCGAACACCACATTTTTCCCCGTAATATCCTTGCCCAAAGCAAAAGCAAGTTTCGACGGGAAATTGCGAAATTCATCAGAATCCAATACTTCACGAATATGGACGGTATCAATCGTTTTATTAGGTATCTCCACGCCTACCGCTTCTTTATTCGGCACCGGCGCAATACGCACATTATTTGCCGCAAGGCGCAGCGTAATATCATCGGCAAGACCGATAATCTTGCTGACCTTTACTCCTTCGCCCGGCTTTAGCTCATAACGTGTTACGGTGGGACCCTTGCTGACATTTAACAGCTTTGCCTCTACATTAAAGCTTTTCAGCGTTGCTACCAATTTTTGTGCGGTTTCTCTCAGTTCACTGCGTGAATTAGAACTGTCCGATGAAGCCGCAACATCATCAAGCAAATCCAAATCAGGATATTCATAGGGTATTTTTTCAAAAACTTCTTCTATTTCCCCCGAAATATCCTCCATTCCTTCTACTTTTTCCGGATAAATAATATTTTTTTCTTCCGTTTGCTCCTCTGTTTCGTCCATATCAAACGGAGGTTTTTCCTCCATGTTCTGCGCTGACAGTTTCTCCGTTTGCAAAGGTATTTCTTCAACATTAGAAGGTGTTGCTTCTATATAATTATGATTCGATTCAAAATGCTTGGAGCTGCTTGCCGCATTCGCGTGAAAAACAGGCTCGGGGATAGCGTTTTCTAAAATGGCATCAATGTTTTCAATCTCTGAGCTATCCTCCACTTCGCGCAAAGCCTCCGGCAAATATCCGTCCTCCTCATATGGCTTCTGCGGCACATCATTAATTTTCATTTTTGCCTTTGGTACTTCTTCACCGGAACGCGTCACATCCTCATCACTGAAATTCGGTATTTTCCTTCCCCGTGCTATCCTCTGCGGAGTCTGCACCTCCATCTCCTTATATTTAGCAGCCTCTTCTTCCCGCAAGACATTTCCTGCATTGCGTGCCTCCATAATAAAGCGAATAATGACACGAAGCAGTGCCTTTATAGGAGACCATTTTGTGATGACCATTACTAAAACAATCAATGCCGTAAATAAAATAATTCCGGTTGCAATACCGCCAACCATATTCCGGAAAATATCCGTCAGTACGCCTCCCAAAATGCCGCCGCCAAAGCCATAACTTCCGTTTCCATAGTAGTCACTCAAAACAGAAAGCAGAAAAGGGTTCATTTTAGGCAAACGGGAGAACAAATGAAAAATACCGCTGATAATCCATATTCCAAGCAGCGCCAGCAAATACTTATTTTTATTCTCCTGATATTTTTTATTAATGCCGCGATGCACACCATTTATAATAAGAAAGAATGGCAACACATATGCCGGTACGCCAAGCAATCCAAGAAAAAAACTTTTCAGCCATTCACCCACAATACCGGCAGGTGCATACAAAAATACAGCAAGCAATACGCCCGCTACTGTCGTAAACAACGCTGACATTTCAAGCTGCATTGCGTTATCTTCCTTGCGCTTTGCCGCACTCTTCGTTTTTGCCGCAGATGTTTTCGGCCTTGCTGCGGTTTTTCTTTTGTTCTTCGCCGCCATGTTTTAATTCCTCCCATTTTTATCAGCCAAGCAAATCTATCATATCATTCCATTCATAACAATAATAAACGTCATTATAATCTTCGGTGTCTGTCACCGCAACCACGATGACATCACCTTATACAAAACCTATTATATCATATCACAAACGGAAGAAAATTTCCAGCCTTTATCTCAAAAAAGTCAGAATATAATATTCACGTTCTTCTACACCTTTAGTGTGTTTTATTATGTTTTTTACAACTTTCGGACACGAAACGTGTTGTTTTTCCTTGAATTTTGTCGAAAATTGTGCTATAATGTATGGTCGTTGGCGACTTGCATATCACCGGCAAAATCTGATTTTTAACCAAAAATCATTCTCACCACTAAAAACAGCGAAAAAGATACCGTTAAAACTCAGCAGGAAATCAGAGCAAAATGTAACGTCTCCCGTTTTGGAGGAACATCATGAATTTGGAAAAGAAATTTCTCATCATTTTTATTTGTGCAGGCATCTTTGTCACAACCGCTATCGGTTGCCTGCTGCTTGTACAAGAACATCACTCTCTTTACACCGAACAGGTTACAGAAGCATATTTTCCGGAAGAAACCGCCTTTCCCCGTGCGACAAGCGATAATTCTGTAACCCCTTCCCCTTCTCCCGCTCCCAAAAATACGGACTCGAAAATTGATTTAAATACCGCAACAATAGATGAACTGCAAACTCTTGACGGAATCGGCGAAGCACTTGCTGAGCGTATTATAAAATATCGTTCTCAAAAACCATTTCATACAATTTTTGATTTAAAAAAAGTCAGCGGAATCGGAGATAAAAAATTTGAAAAAATAAAGGATTCTATTAAAATTTCGGAATAATAATTACCAATATTTGTAATAATTTTGAAATATCAGGAAATTTTTATAGCAGGAAACGAAAATTTCTTAAATTTTGGAATATTTTTACAAACTCGTGTCTATAATAGGATATAAAAGGACTTGAAAAAGTTTTATCCAATTTATGGAAATTATTTTTTCATGTTTTATGCTGAAAAGCCATTTTTTATTTGACTTTTCACCGAAAATGTTTTATAATAGTCAACGTCTTCGGAAGTTGTAACATTTTCGTAATATCTGCGTTATAATTACGAAAGGAACTGCAGCGCAGTTTCAGACCTCGCAGCACATAACATTTTGAATATGTGCACCTTGAAAATAAACATCCGATTTGCGCGTATCGTGCTAAGGATTTCGTGCGAGGCAAAACACGAGGAGGTAGTTTATGTTTACAAACAACGATGAGAGAAACACACGGCGTTTTTCTCCGCGCGGAATCGCAGCAGTTTCCGCCGCAGTGGTGTTAGTAGCAGCCGTATCCGTTTTTCTCTTCGGCTTTGCGAGTACAAAGCACATCACCATTTACGATGCGGATCATGTAACTGTGCTTACAACCGCAAAAAACACAGTGGAAGAGCTTTTGGAAGAACAAAACGTTATTCTTAGAGAAGGCGATGTTGTCTCTGAAGAATTAAAAGGAAAACTCAAAAACAAGGAAGAAATTATAATAACCCGCGCCAGAAAAATTGTTCTGACAGCCGACGGTACTGTAAAAGATATTTACAGTATTGAAGAAGATTTGGGTTCGGCACTCAAAAAAGCAGATATTACTTTAAATGAAACGGACGAAGTCACACCGGCACTCGACACGCCTGTTACAGAAGGCATGCAGGCACAAATTGTCAGAGTGAAAACCGAAATTGTAAAAGAAGAACAGTTGATGTCCTTCCACGAAATCACCGTACCGCGCGACGATAAAGAAAAAGGTTATGTCAGCGTAGTGCAGGAAGGTGATACCGGCTGGGCCGAAGCAACTTTTTCGGTCACCACGCGAGATGGCGAAATCATTGCAAAAGAAATGCTGACGCAGGACGTAATTGTTGAGCCTGTTGCAAAAGTGATTGAATATGGTACCAGTGAAGGGCGATATGTACAAACTTCACGCGGCGGTGTACGTTATAAACGTGTACTGCAATGCAATGCAACCGCTTACGACCCATCACCGTCCAGCAATGGCGGTTATGGCGGCAGAACAGCCACCGGAATGGCTGCACAATATGGTGTAATTGCCGTTGATCCAAGAGTCATACCGCTCGGCTCACGTGTTTATGTAGAGTCCTCTGACGGAGGAAAATCGTGGGTATATGGTTTTGCTATTGCAGCGGATACCGGCGGTGCCATTAAAGGAAACAAAGTAGATTTGTGTTACAACACCAAAGCAGAATGTTATCAGTTCGGCAGAAGAAGCGCGACTGTATATATTTTAGACTAACAAAAAAACAGTGACAAAATGTTTTGTCACTGTTTTTTTGTTACCAAACGTCTTACTCGTGCTCTGCCAAAAATGCGTTGATCTTTTCAACCAATGCATCGGCATTTTCACCATGTACCGCGCAAGCCTCTTCGATGGATTCGCCGCTTGCGGACGGGCAGCCCAGACAGTGCATACCGATTTCAAAGAAAAACTGTGCGGTATCTGCATTCATTCGCAAAACATCCATAATGATAGTGTCTTTGGTTACACGATTTGCCATGTTATCACCCTCCAATATTTTACTGTTGTCAATATTTATAATAAAGAAGATTTCCCTCCGCCACGGTACGGCACAAGTAATCCAACTTTATTTTCTGCCTGCTGTTTTGCATCTACTATGGATTCCTTTAGTATCTGCAAAACATACGGAAATATGTGTATATTATCCCGGCTGCTCCGTCATCAGTTCCAGCACATTATCTAATATATAATCCGCTTGTTCTGTTTCAAAAAAGCTTCGTGCCTCCTGGCCCTGCACGCCTGTCAATACAGCGGCAAAACTACACCCGGCTGCCTTAGCTGCAAACAAATCCGCACCCGCATCACCAACTACCAGCGTTCGTGCACAGTCTGATCTGCTGTAATTCCCCCGATAGATATCCAAATCAGAAATATTTCCTCCAAAATTTCCTTTCAAAAACATAAATGGGTGCGGTTTAGTAAATTCTGCATGAATTCCCTGCCGCGCAAGCGCCCCCTCTGCCGCCGTCACATTACTGTAAGAAATAATGCATTCCGGCACAAAGTATTGTTTTACCTCCCATTGCTCCAAAACACCTTCACACTCCGGACGCGGACGACCGGAGCCAACACCGAGACGTTTTCCGTTTTTCCAAAGCAAACGAAGCATCACTTGCAGCTTTTGCTTATCCACAATCGGTTCTTCTTTATGCATCATGCCGTGCTTTCCCTTCAGCAGAACCGACCGACCATTTGCCCGAAGAAAAAGCTCATCACCAAGAAACCATTCTTGAAAACATTTTTGTGCTTTTGTCCAGAACGGCCCCAGACGGTCAAAATAGCCGTTCTCAGCAGGAAACTTAGCCGCCAACTGTCTAGCTACCCCTTCAAACAAATCGAAGGTATCTCCCGGAATTTGCGCCAAATTTTCCAACACCTGTTCAAAGTCCGCCTTTTTACCCGCACATAATGCACCGCCCAGCACAAGATATGTCAAATCCCAGTTGGAATTTACACCTTTATCCTTTATCATGCGAATCATGCGGTCGTCGCAGAAAACAAGCTTACGAATATTCGCTGAGTTTTGCTCCATGTCCGATGCCGACAGTTTTTGGCTGCCGTAGTACAGGTTACCAAAATACATTTCATACACCGCGAGCGCGGCGCAGTTCCAATACATCTCCTCGCTGCTCATAACGCCGTCCAAATCAAACAAAACCGTATCATAATTCTCTAAAAACGGCGAAAGCTTAAACTGCTCCAAAATATACCTCCCGTAACTCCTTACTATTCTATCGTAAATTGTACCGAGCCTGCCACACCGGCAGACATATTTTTTCTTCTTTCGTCCAGATAAAATGCACGCCCTAGCGCTATTCCAAAGGCGCGGAAAGCAGCCTCCCAAATATGGTGCCCGTTCACACCTTTATCTATGTCAAGATGAAGCGTACACATGGCGCCTTGGCAAAAGCCCTCCAAAAAAGTGGATAAGTCCTCAGAATTAACCCCCTCCGTAGATACCGGAAGCTGAATCTTGCTCATATCACAGCCAAAATAAGCCCGCTCCTCAAAACTCACAGCACACACTGCCTTTGCCTCGTCAATAATACCGATTCCGTCGCCGTAGCCCGTTGCGCCGTTCGGTTTGTTACGTAAAATATATTCTCTCACAGCTTTGCCAAAAGTAATACCCAAATCCTCATACACTACATGGTGAAGAAAAAATTCATCCAGCGAAATATCAACACTGACGGTTACACCCGAACGCCAGGCAATATGTTCCAGCATATGGCTGAAAAACGGTGCCGGGGTATGTATTTTTTTACGGTAATCCGGTGCAAGTCCGTTAAAATCAAGCGAAACACGCATCTCCGATTCCGTAGTTTTACGCGTTACCGTAATAATATTATGTTTCTTCATGTTTGCAACTTCCTTTCTCAGAAGAAGTTTATTAATAATTATTTTCTTTCCTTTACCGCCAATGCATGTGTATCAAAACCTTCTACACGAGCGATGTTATATGCATGGTTTCTGACGCGTTCAAAGCCCTCGCGGCTGGCATAGCCAACGGAAGAGCGCTTTAAGAAATCCATCACCGATACACTGGAATAGGTTTTTGCAAAACCGCCCGTCGGTAATATCGCATTTGGTCCCAAAACAAAATTACACAACGTGACGGGTGTATAATCGCCGAGCAAAATTTCTCCCGCATTTTTAATTTTCTCCAGAACAGCAAAAGGATTTTGCGTCATAACCTCCATGTGCTCCGGCGCATACTCATTTACAAAATTAATAGAATCTTCTAAAGATTCCGTCAAAATCACACCGCCGTAGGTATTAAAATTTGTTGTTACAAAGCTGCGGCGTTTCTCTGAAATCTTTTCCAGCTGGCGATCAATAATCGGCAATACACGCTCTACCAATTCGCGCGAATGGGTCACCAGCAATGCTGCGGAATCCGGTCCGTGCTCCGCTTCAATCATGACATCAAGCGCGCATTTCTCCGGATCGGCATATTCATCAGCCAAAATAATGACTTCACTGGGCCCCGCCGGCAAACCTGCGTCAATATGGTTGGCAAGCACACGTTTCGCGGCTGTGGCATAGGCATTGCCCGGTCCGATAATTTTATGGCATTTCGGAATCGTTTCCGTTCCGTAAGCGGCAGCAGCAACTGCCTGAATACCGCCGACTTTATAAATTTCGCTGATACCGATAATCTTAGCGGCCGCCAGAATCGCATCATCCACATTTCCATGTTCGTTCGGCGGCGTTACTACAACAATTTTTTCCACGCCTGCCACCACAGCCGGGATACCCAGCATTAAAAGTACAGACGGAAAACTGCCCTTGCCGCGCGGCACATATAAACAAACATCAACAATGGGCGTTGTTTTTTCACCGACCATCAATCCCTCGTCTACATTGGTAAACCACATTTCCTCCGGCATCTGTTTGGAATGGAAATCGCGGATATTTTTTGCGGCATATGCAATAGAATCGCGTGTCTGGCTGTCTAAACGCTGATAACCTGCCTCAATTTCTTCTGCCGTAACCTTTATTTTGTCCTGAGTAAGTTTTACGCGGTCAAATTTTTCCGTATATTTTAATACTGCAGCATCACCATGATCACGAATATCATCCGATACTTCAATCGCAAGCTTCATCTGCTCACTGATATCTAATTCTGCACGCTTCATGACAAAACTTTTTTCCTCTTCCGTGCAATCCTTCCAAACTCTGATTTTCATAACTGCCAAATCTCCTTTCATTTGTTCCGCAATGAAACGAAAGACCTAAAATGATAACAAATCCATACTGCGATTTATTCCTTCCCGTTTCATCCATTATTGCCAGTTGAAATAAAGCCCTTTTTCGGAGCGGGATATCCGCTTGTTCGTATACCCGGTAAAAGCATTGTTATGGTGCTGTCAACTGACATGCGCAGTCCGAAAAACTGCATATGACAATTATATAACATTATCGGAATAAATTCAATCTTTTGCACATAAAAATTATTAAAAACGAACGCTTTTTATTTGTGATAAAGAAACAAAAATCAAAGCCGTTCGAAGTTATGTAAACCATAACAAAAACTATTCACAAGAGTTATTAACATTATCAACAGGGTTATCAACAAAAATATCCTCATTTTTTATGATTTTTTGGCAGTTATCAACATTATTAACAGGTTATCCACAGGGATTTATGAACAAAACAAATGTTTGTAACATTTTTGTAAGAAAGCTGTAACGTGCTTGTATTCGTAGTTTACATAAAATTAAACTTATTGAAAGGCGGCATATGCATGAAAAAAGAAAAAAAACAAATCCTCACCATTGCCGCCGTTTACATCGGCGCAATTATCGGTGCAGGGCTTGCCTCCGGACAGGAATTAACTCTGTTTTTCGTACGTTTCGGCATACGCGGTCTTTGGGGCGCCGCCATTGCCGGAGCTGCATTTGCTGTGCTTGGCGCCCTTTTGCTTTCACGAGCAAAAAAAATGCAATGCAGTTCCTACGAAGAATATTTGCAAATCATTTTCGGCAAAAAAATCTCTGCCGTTTTCTATTTTATCGTCCGCGCTTTTCTGGCCGTCAGCTTCTGTGTAATGTTGTCGGGGAGCGGTGCGCTCTTCTCCGAACAATTTCATCTGCCTCCGTTTTCAGGAGTTTTACTCACTGCGCTGATTTGCTTTCTCGCCTTCTGCGGCAATTTAAAAGGTTTAACTGCTATAAATGTTTTATTGGTGCCGCTCATGCTGCTTGGAATGTTCTGCGTTTGTACTGCCTATCTGCTGCTGCAGGCGCGCGAAACCTTGCTTGCCTTTCAGATAGGTGACAGCCGCTTTTTGCTGTCTGTTTTGCTCTATGTTAGCTTTAACATGCTTGGCAGTGCTGCGGTATTGGTTCCACTCAGCAAAACGGCTAAAACCGAGCGTGAGGCATGTCTCGGCGGGCTTCTCGGCGGACTGGCGCTTCTTCTCGTTATCGTTCTGGCCTGCATTACCCTTTATCTAGCCGAGCACACCGTAATAGGTCAGCAACTTCCCATTCTTGCTCTGTCAAGACGTTTCAGTAATGCAGTTTCTTTTCTTTATGCCTTGGTGCTCTACATGGCAATGCTGACCACAGCAGTCGCAAACGGCTTTTCCGCCCTGGAGCCTTTTGTTCAGCGCGGCAAAAGCAGACGTAAAACGGCTGCCTTGTTTTGCCTTGCATCTATCCCCCTCTCACTGCTTCCCTTTAACGGCCTAATTGAATCATGCTATACCCTGTTCGGTTTTTTAGGCTTACTGCTGCTATGCGCCGTTGTTTTTGATTGGTTTTGGAATAATTAGACCGTAAATCAAAGATATTAGAAGTAATTTAGAGGATTTATAAGTATTTGTAACATAATATTCGAAAAACGTTAAAAATAGCTATACAATTCACTTGAAAAAAAATGCAATTCCTAGTAATATATATAGATGTCGGTGTACTGCGTCGGGGTTTAGCGCAGTTTGGTAGCGCACATGGTTTGGGACCATGGGGCCGGGGGTTCGAATCCCTCAACCCCGACCAATTTTGTATTTTTATCATATTATATAAAATATGCTGGTGTAGCTCAATTGGCAGAGCAGCTGATTTGTAATCAGCAGGTTGCGGGTTCAAGTCCCATCACCAGCTCCACGTCGGAGCAAAGTTCGCTTTGCTCCGTTTTTCTATGCAGAAAAACACCCGCCCTCTTCCTCTCTCCTCCTCTTTCGCAAAAGGTCACGTTCGCATCGGCTATTCACTTGCAAGCGCGCTCATAACGTCTTGGGCCTACTAGCACTCCTTTGCAAAGCAATGCCTGCGGCACAAACATCTCTATAGTTCGGCTTTCCTGCAATGCGGCGAACCTTTTGGGTTGCCGTTTTTTTATTAAGTATAAAACCTTGTTGCTCTTTCTTTTAATAATAGTGCGTTCGCTTGTAAAAAAATCCCCGGTCTGCACTTTACACACAAACCGGGGATTATAATTATTCGCTTAGTTATTCATAAATCTCGCCAAAAATGCTTTTGTTTCTTCACGTTTCGGTGTTACAAAAATCTCCTGCGGCGTTCCCTCTTCGCAAATGACGCCGTTGCTCATAAATACAACATGATTGGAAACATCGCGTGCAAACGCCATTTCATGTGTTACAATAATCATGGTAAGCCCTTCGCTGGCAATGTTTTTAATAACCTCCAAAACCTCACCTACCATCTGCGGATCAAGCGCTGAGGTCGGCTCATCAAAAAGGATAACATCCGGTTTCATTGCAAGAGCCCTGGCTATAGCAACTCTCTGTTTTTGTCCGCCGGAAAGCTGTTTTGGCTTCGCATTGATATACGGTGCCATGCCTACCTTTTCCAGATAACGCATGGCCTCCTTTTTTGCGGTCTCCTTATCCGTTTTTAAAACCTTCATCTGCCCGATCATGCAGTTTTTCAAAACTGTCATGTTCTCGAAAAGATTAAAGCTCTGAAACACCATTTCCACTTTTGCACGATACGCCGGAATCTTTTTGGTTTCCAAGATATTTTGCCCATTATAAATAATTTCTCCGCCCGTCGGCTCCTCCAGGAGGTTAATGCATCTGAGCAAAGTGGACTTTCCGGAACCGGAAGAACCAATAATACAGGTTACATCACCGCGATTTACCGAAAAATTGATATCCTTTAAAACACAATTTTTCCCAAAGGATTTTTTTAATCCCTTTACAGTGATAACTTTATTTTCTAAATTTCCGCTCATCGCTCACCCTCCTTTACTGCAAAATCTTCGTCCGGCATGGTGGAAGAATGATGGATCACATATGAGGAAGGTCCGTCAATTTTACGCTCAATATAGCGCAAAATCCGTGTTATGGTAAAAGTAAGAACAAAATATACCACACAAGCAACCACATAAGTCTCAAAAATGGACCAAGTCATTTTTGAAATCTTTGCTGTAAAGAAATACAGCTCCGTCACGCCGATTACGTTCAATACGGACGTATCTTTAATATTTATTACAAATTCATTGCTGATTGCCGGCAAAATATTGCGCATAGCCTGCGGTACCACAACGCTCATCATTGTCTGCCAATGATTCATACCAATGGAATAAGCGCCCTCAAACTGCCCCTTATCAATGGAAATAATACCGCCGCGGACAATTTCTGCCATATAGGCGCCGGTGTTGATGGACACGATGAAAATACCGGCAGGAATCAATGGCAATGTAAGGCCATCGTTCATAAACGCATATCCCCAGAAGATAACCATAGACTGAACCATCATAGGTGTTCCGCGGAAAATCTCAACATAAATGCTGATGATAGCGTTTACAACCTTGAGCAATCCCCTTATAAACGGATTTTTCGACTTCGGAATGGTTCGGATAATACCTGTAATTAAGCCGATTACCAGACCGATTAATGTACCAGCAAGAGCAATCAGCATGGTGTAGCCAATGCCCTGCAGAAAATATCCCTTATATTTTACCGCAATATCAATTACTTCTTTTAAAAAATTTGTCATCACAAACTACCTGCCATACCTTTATTCTTCTGCCGGCGACAACGCAACCATCTCTCCCATGAGTTTCTTCTGAGCAGCAGCGTCTAAGTCACTGATTGCGGAATTAATCTTATCCTTTAAATCAGAACCCTTCTTTACACCAACTGCTATGCTGACGTCGTCGTCCTCCACTTTAAAACCTGTCTTATTGTTTTCCAGCGGGATGTAATCATAGTTCGCATCCTCGCACACTGCCATAGCTGTCGGCTCTTCAGCAACATAACCCTCTATGGTACCTGCTTTCAGCGCAATCAGCATGGTCGAAAAATCAGCCATTTCACTTGCCTGCGCCTCTGTCTGCCCTGTCAGTGCATCCAGATGGAAGGTTCCGGACTGTGCCGCAATCTTTTTGCCCTTCAAATCGGCAATGGTTTTTACATCCGTCAAATTTTCCTTTTTCTTTACAATAACCAGGTTAGAAGTATAATAATTGTTGGAAAAATCAATTTTTTCACGTCTGTCTGCCGTCGGGCTCATACCGGCGATAATCATATCAAGCTTGCCGGACTGCACCCCCGGAATCAGGCTGTCCCACTCGTAAGAATAAATTTCAAGCTTTTTGCCGAGCGCGTCAGCAATTTTCTGCGCAACCTGAACGTCATAACCATTGGTGTACATATTGTCCACATTGGAAATCGTTACGGCGCCGTTCGTATCATCCGGCTGCGACCAGTTATACGGAGCATAGTTACACTCCATACCAACACGCAAAACATCATCATTGCCGGCATCATTTTTCTGTTTGGAACCGCAGCCCGCCAGACCGATAAGCACGGACATGGCAAGCAGGATTGAAATAATTTTTTTCATCTGTCTTTACCACCTTTTAAAAATAATTTAATAATGTTACTATCGTTTCAGGCATAATCCTGAAAAATACAAAAAAGCCGCGGACGCTAAATAGTTTAACGTACACGGCTCTGTAAACAAACCAAAATACTGCAAAACTACGATAGCGCTTCACACATGTGACAGTCTGCAGCATATTCTCCTGCAGCCCAACATGCGGTTTTAGACAATAAACCGTATGTTTCGGCGATATTTCCTTTCCGTCAGCTCCGATTGTCCGTCGTACAAGCCAACGTACTGATAAATACCGCGCCTCTACCATTAGTTAATTTTCAAAATACTATACCCTTTTTTCATTTTCTCATATTTTATGATAAATGTCAACACTTTTTTCATTATTTCCGCGATTAATTTTTTCATATTCCGCCCGGGCGAAACAAACGCGGTAAAATGAACACATTGTACCTGTTTCCGACCGCGCACGATGTCACCTTAAACTAGATCAGCCACATCCTCTGTGCTGCCGTTTTTGCTTCACTGCGGCGTTTCACACCAAGCTTTTGTAAAATGTGACTGACATGGCTCTTCACCGTTGCGAGTTTAATACCTAAAATTTCCCCTATCTCCGCATTGCTTTTATCAGCACACACCAGCCGTAAAACCTGCATTTCCGCCTCTGTCAGTCTTTCCGCGGGACAATTTGCCGGCCTCAAGAAATCCGGATAATACACCGCCTGTTCTCTCACCGCCCCCGTGACCTTGTCCAGAAACGACTTGTTCCCGTTCCATCCGCATTCGCGAAGCAACGGCAAAACCATAATACCATATTCGCTTATAGTCCGAACAAAATGATATTTCCCCGCTATATCAAGCGCCGCGCACATGTCATCTTTCCATACCGCATTGCCGCTGCGGTACTTTGCTGCCGCCGCCAATACTTTTAAATGTATCATATCAATATAACGATCGCACGCTGCAAAGTATGGCTCCAGCGGCGCAAGCGTCAGAAGGGCCGCCTCATTATCGCCGTGCACAAGCTCTACCATTGCCTGCGTCAGATATTGATATCGTTTCATTGTCCTCATAGTCACCGTATCCCTCGGCGCATGGTCACAATACCATTCGTCCGCGAAAATCATATCGTTCATCCGCAGCGCAATCCGACAGAGCAACGCATCAATGTTTGGCATAAAGCGGAGCAGACCTCTGCCCGAAAACCTGTCTTGCAAGGCAAGAACCGTTCGCTTTGCATCCTCCGCTCTGCCCCTGTCTATCTGACTTCTCGCGAGCAAACCGACCAGCGCAAACTCAATATCCGGTGTACCTTTGCTCTGAATCTCGCTGATCTTAGAAGCCAGCGTCAAAACCCGGCTGGAAACGTCTTCCCCCTTTTCAAACTTACTCTCTGCAACCGCACAATCCGGAAGCCCTACTCCATCCCTCCCAAGTATGACCTCTACAGGCAGCCGCATAGTCGCATAAAGCAAATCATCTTTTTTGCTCCATTCCGAGAAATCCTTGCCGCCGTTCATAATACTCGGGAGCGTACTGGTAACAGAAAAAGGCGGAAGTTTTATTTCTTTGGCTGTAATAAGCCGAAATGCGGTTGTTATGGTTTTTAACATGCCGGAGACGCCCCTCTGCGGAAGCGCAATATCGAGATATGTCAAACGGCTTCTCGCCTCTCTGCCTGCCGCATCGGACTTATCACGCACAGCCGCAAATTTTGCAAGCTCTTTGTACCATTTTTCAGAACTGTCATAATCCGCATGAAGTGCGCACAGCATGCTCATCCCCTGCATCAACGAAGGACTGGTTTTTATCTGTTGATCTGACAGCGAGAAGAAATATGATTCCATTTCCTCATAATGGCCCATCCCGGGATGAAGGGCCGCGCTCTTAATTAAAAGTTCTGACACCTTGCCCATCTCACCGCCGCGGGAATAATACTCCAAAGCCTTGCCGTAATTTTCATGCAGTTCATAATACAATCCACCCCGGCTGAAAAGAGCCTTTTGCTGCTCATCCGTATATTCGCGCTGCTGCTCCCACATTAAAAATCTGCGGAATATCGGCCAAAAGCAAAAAGTATCAAGTTCCTCCATTTGCAGCATGCTGGAATTTTGTTGAATGTACATCAAATAATCGCCGGCACGACTGTCACCGCTTACCATTTTTGCAAGCTCTGTCCCAAACTGCTCAAACGGTGCCAGATCTAACAAAAACCGACGCAGTGGCAGCTCAAAGCGGCGGTAAATGGCTTCTTCATAATATATAAAAATTTCACGGACAATTTTCTCGGAAAGAACGTTATTATACTCCGCCCCATCGCGCATATATCTCGTAAGGATAGACAACGCCAGAGGATAGCCCATCGTACCGCGAAGTATTTTCGTCAATTCAGTCTCGGACAGCACAATACCGCAGTCCGAGAACAGCTGCGCCGTTAAATCCCGGTCAAAAAACATTTCTTTTGTATCTACCGTGATCATCAGCCCCGAAAACCGAAACGGTATCAGCCAGCCGGGCGCAAGACCGCGGCTCAGAAATACAAATCTTTTTTGAGGATTTTCCCGGATAAAATCACATAAAAGCTGCTGTCTGTCCTGTTCCTGCAACAACTGCAGATTATCAACCAGCAAAACATCATATGACTCAGACAAAGCCGCAAAATTCAGTTTTTCTGCCGAACATTCATAAAAGCGTTTGTTTTTTAAAAGCTCTCTTGCCACCGTTGTTTTCCCAAACCCGCACGGTGCACAAAACAAAAGAATACGCCCGTATTCCATCATATAGCGAAATTTTTCTTCTGTAGCAGAATGAATAAATACCTTACCATTCAAGCCATTTCCTCCTCTCTCCGAAACGATGCTCCGCAAAGCCTTTCCGAAACCGACCTCTTATTTTGTAACGGTAAAAAACAGCCTCGGAAATTTAAAAATAATCTTTCCGCTTTTCTGAACAGGATATGTCTCCTTTACCCGTTTTAAAAATTCGCACAAAAACTTTTCCCTGTCCTTCGATGATAGCTGAGCCAGATAAGGTCTTAGCCCTGTTCCCTGATACCATTCCGAGATGCTCTGATAGGAGGGCATAGAAAAAAAGTAAGTAATCTCCCAGATTCTGAAATTATCGGATAGTTCTGACAAAACATCGAAATATTCTTGTTCCGTAAGATTGTTATAAGCTCTCCGGAAGGAAATTTTACTACACCATGCTTCTGTTTCGACAATAGAACGCATGATTCTGTGAACAGGGTGTTTCGACTGCTGCGGTATCTGAACCGCAAGCACCCCTCTATCATTCAACAGCGCAAATAACCCCTTTAACAGTTCGGGATGATTGGGTATCCACTGGAGACACGCATTTGAAAATATAACATCATAATGCCCGTCAATTTTATCAAGCTCCTTTTCAACATCAAGCTTTTTAAACACAATACCGGGATTGTTTTTTCTCGCAGCCGCAAGCATATCCTCCGAATTGTCTATGCCGACAATTTCTGCATTGGGATATTTTTCTGCTAAAACAGCGGTACTGTTTCCTATTCCGCAGCCTATATCAATCACTTTACGGACATCATCGTGCACAATTGCATTTGCCAGATCGACAGCCGGCAATGTACGTTCCTTTTCAAATTTCCCATACTGTTCTGCACTCCAATCAAACATAAAAAAACACCTCACCGTTTAATGATTTTCCCACACCCGCCAAGTACATCTATATCTCTTTTGACAGAAAGCAACCCTTTTCATGGGAATTGATAGCACCAATCGCCTGCAAATAAGAATAAATGATAGTTGTACCAACAAATTTCATTCCTTTTTTCTTCAAATCAGCCGAAATGCGATCTGACAACACAGAGTCCGTCAATCCCCTCTCATATATAATTTCCCCGTCGGTAAAGGTTTTCAGATACTCATAAAATGAGCCGTACTCGTCCTTGATTTTCCTGAATATTTTTGCATTTTGAATACTTGCCTCAATTTTTCGTTTGTTTCGGATGATTCCTTCATTTTTGAGCAGTTCTTCTACTTTTTCCCCATCATAAGCGCACACGGTATCTAAGTCAAAATCATCATAGGCAGCTCGAAAATTTCCTCTTTTGTTCAGAACACATTCCCAAGACAAGCCCGCCTGAAACGACTCCAGCACAAGCATCTCAAACAGGTAGGGATCATCAAACCTCGGCACACCCCACTCTGTATCGTGATATTGCACATATTCCGGATTCTTTAAGTTGCACCATTGGCATCTCTTCATAACGCTGTCCCCTTTTTCGGAACAATAAATTTGCTCATGTCATTTCCCTCCAGCTCCAAAAGTTTCGCCTTATTTCGAATACCGCCGCCATATTCCGTTAAGCTGCCGCCGCTTCCCACGACCCTATGGCAGGGGATTATAATACAAACAGGGTTAAAGCCAACTGCGCCTCCCACCGCCTGCGCCGACATCTTTTCAAGCCCTCTTTTATGCGCAAGCTGTCTTGCAATATCGCGATAGGTGACGGTTTGACCATAAGGAATCGTATTCATAATATCAATGACCTGCCAGCGAAACGTTGTCAAAGCCGACACCCGATATTCCGGTGTAAAGTCGGGAATTTTTCCGCTGAAATATAAATCCAGCCATTTGATAGTATCTTGAAAGACGGGGAGTATTTTTTCTTCGCAATCGGCGCTCAGTTTAGAAATATCACGCGAATCTTCAAAGCAAAGCGCCGTCAAATATTCCCCGTCACTGTTCATAATCATATTGTCATATCCGTCCGGGGTTTGATAAGTATATTGATAAGCCACATCATTTCCCTGCTTTCTGTTTTTTCTTAATTGTATCACAAATTCAAAAAAAGAACAATCATTCTGTTTGCTTTTTCATATTCTGTATACAAAAAAATACAAATTTCCCGGGCAAGCCTTATAAATATATAGAATCGTGATAAAATATACCGAAAGGAGTTGGTCATATGAAAAAAATAACAAATGAACGAATAGCAAACTTTAAAGAATATTTAATGGAGGAAGAAAAATCGGCAGCAACCTTCGAAAAATACATTCGCGATATTTTAGCGTTTATGAAATGGCTGCACGGAAAATCCGTAGAAAAATCTGTTGTTTTGGAATATAAGCAGAAGTTAATCGGGGATTATGCACCGTCAAGCGTAAACTCCATTCTCTCCTCTCTTAACAGTTTTTTTATGTTTAACAAATGGTTTGACTGCAAAGTAAAAGCCATAAAAATTCAAAAGCAGATATTTGCAAACGAGGACCGAGAGCTGAGCAAGGCAGAATATGAACGCCTGCTCTCTGCGGCAAAAAGCAGAAACTGCGAACAATTATACCTTTTGATGCAAACCATATGCGCCTGCGGTATCAGAGTGTCAGAACTGCAATATATCACCGTTGAAAGTCTGCGCTTAAGAAAGGCGCAAATAAACCTGAAAGGAAAAATGAGGGTTGTCATGCTGCCGGGCAAGCTATGCAAAATGCTTTTAAAATTTTCCAAGAAGAAAAAAATATCGAGCGGCAGTGTTTTTGTCACCAAAAACGGAAACCCACTCGACAGATCCAATATATGGCGCATGATGAAATCGTTATGCAAATATGCCGACGTAGCGCATCACAAAGTATTTCCCCACAACCTCAGACATTTATTCGCGAGAACCTTTTACATGCTGCAAAAAGACATCGTCCGCCTCGCAGACATTTTGGGACACGCAAACATAAACACAACTCGTATCTACACCATGGAGACAGGTGCAACACACCGCCGGCAGATTCAAAATCTTGGGCTATTGAGGTGCTGAAAAAACTTGCCGCCAATTTAACAAAAAAACCACATAATGCAGATTATGTGGTGAAATTTTGAAAAAGTAATACATAAATTACATTAAAATTATACCATGTTTTCATAAAATTGTCAATTATTTGCGAAAAGGTAGTTATTTTAAAGAATTTACGCCCATAATGAACAAAACCAATAACAATTTTTCTAAAGTTTCGGCTCTCAAATTATATCAATATACACTATAAACATCCCGTTCTTTAAAACGGGTGTTTTATTTTGCAATTTTCTTTTACGTTTGACCACATAATCTGCATTATGTGGTCAAACGTAAAAGGAGGCGGCTTTCTGTGCTGATAAAATTATATAAACATAATGCCACCGCGTATCAAAATGCGGTATCCATGCTGCATAAAAAGAAAAAAGCCGCTGTGATACATCCCACCGGAACCGGAAAATCTTTTATTGCTTTTAAACTGTGCGAGGATAATCCACAAAAAAATATATGCTGGCTGTCGCCGTCAGAATATATTTTCAGCACACAACTGGAAAATTTAAAGAAATCAACAGGGGGATATGAACCGAAAAACATAGGCTTTTATACCTATGCAAAGCTTATGAACATGACAGAAAAAGAAATTGCGCAAATGAAACCGGATTATATTATTTTGGACGAATTTCATCGCTGCGGCGCCCAAATGTGGGGCCTGGGAGTGCAAACTTTGTTCAGGCTATATCCGGATATACCGGTTTTGGGTCTGTCGGCAACCGCAATACGATATCTGGATAATCAGAGAGATATGTCCGATGAACTGTTTGACGGAAATATTGCTTCCGAAATGACGCTCGGAGAAGCAATTGTAAAAGGAATATTAAGCCCGCCAAAGTATGTCCTTTCCGTTTTTTCATACCATCACAGCCTGCAAAAATATGAAAACAAATTAAAAAAGGTAAAAAATAACGCCGTTTATGATGAAGGAAAAAAATATTTAGATGCCTTGCGCCGTGCATTGGAACAAGCAGACGGATTGGATGAGATATTTTATAAGCATATGCCCGACCGCAGAGGAAAATATATTGTATTCTGCAGTAATTATGATCACATGAAGGAAATGGAAGAAAAGGCTTCCGAATGGTTTTGCAAGGTAGATCCGCAGCCGCGCATCTATTCTCTTTACTCAGAAAATCCGGCATCAAACAATGAGTTTCAGGCCTTTAAAGACGATAACGACCGCACACATCTGCGGCTTTTGTACTGTATAGACGCACTGAATGAAGGCGTCCACGCAGATGATATCAGCGGCGTTATTTTGCTCCGCCCCACTGTCTCACCGATTATATATAAACAGCAAATAGGCAGAGCAATGTCAGCAGGCAACAAAAACAACTCCGTTATATTTGATATTGTTTTAAATATTGAAAATCTATGCAGCATAGGAACCATTGAAGAGGAAATGCAGCTTGCAGTAAGTTATTATCGCCTTCACGAGCGAAAAAACGAAATCGCCAACGAGCACTTCCAAGTGACGGATGAAGTAAACGACTGCATTGCTCTGTTTGACAAGCTGAATGATACCCTTACCGCATCTTGGGACTATATGTATGCGGAAGCAAGAAAATATTATTTGAAAAATGGAAACTTAGAAATTCCCAAACGTTTTAAAACCGACGAAGGTTACTCTCTCGGCAGCTGGCTTATCACACAAAGGCGTGTTTTTGCAGGGCACATTAACGGGACATTGACAAAGGAACGCATTGCAAAACTCAATAAAATAGGAATGAATTGGGAAAACCGCCGCGATGGATTATGGAATAAATATTTTAAAGCCGCAAAAAAATACTATTCCACGCACAAAAATTTAAATGTTCCATCGCTATACACAAGCGATGACGGTGTTCTTCTCGGTGCATGGATTTCCAGATTGAGGACAGCGCGGAAAAACGGGTTTGACAGCAGATTTTTAACAGAGGAAAGAATAAAAGCACTGAATGAGCTTGGAATGATTTGGGAGGTTTCTGATTTTTTGTGGCAGCAATATTACGGAGCGTGCCTTACCTATCATGGTACGAACGGTCATCTGGACGTTCCGGGAAATTATGTTACCGGCGACGGGCTGCGGCTCGGAAATTGGATCAGGACCATACGCAGAGCTCACAGCAGCAATGCCGACGCCAACGAGAACGGCAAACTTTCAAAAGAACAAACGGCGGCTTTGGACGAACTTGGGATGATTTGGAGCAAAAAACAGGACCACTTGTGGGACGAAGGCTTAGCCGAGGCCAAGCGTTATCGGGCCTCGAATGGCAATCTTGAGGTTCCGACTATGTATAAAACACCGGAAGGTTATGCGCTCGGGAAATGGCTGGAACGGCAAAGACAAAACCCACATCTGTCTGATTTCAGAAAAGAAAAACTGGAAAGATTAGGAATGGTTTGGGAAAAGGCGGATTCTTGGGAACTACGCTTTACACTTGCAAAAGAGTATTTTGAAAAAAACGGCAATCTGGATATCAAAGCCGATTATGCCACAAACGGGATATGGTTAGGAAAATGGCTTTATGCTCAAAGAGAGCAAAAGCGCAAGGGTGTCCTGCCTGACAGCAAAGCAGAAAGGTTAAATGCCATAGGAATGGATTGGTTGTCACCGGCAGCAAGAAGATGGGAGACATACTTTAAAGCGTGTGAAAAGTATTACCGTACTCACGGCAATCTGAATATCAATACAGTCTACCAAGATGAAAACGGTCTCCGTATCGGCAGGTGGCTAAAAAAAATGGCAGGAAATAAGCCCAAACTGGAAACAGCCGGCGAAAACGGCAATCAAATAATGCGGTTGGAAAGTATTGGAATGAAGTGGGCCGAAAAGAAACCCGTTTCACCGTTTCATTATGAGCTGAAAAGCCACGCAGTATGATGACTTGCATTTCAACAAGCAATCATTAAAAAGAGCAAATAATATCAAATCTTTAAAAATATATCCCAGATAAATAAAGAAAGGAAGAATATAGCTGTGCAGGCTTTTAAAAAGAAAGTTTGGCTTTCCTCACCTACCATGCACAAGGGCGCAGAGATGAAATATGTGCAGGAGGCATATCATACAAACTGGATGTCCACTATCGGCGCAAATATCAGTGAAACAGAACGTCTTGCCGCTGAAAGGGTCGGCGCAAAATATGCCGTTGCACTTTCTTCGGGAACAGCTGCTTTACATTTGGCAATGAAACTTGCAGGAATAAAACAAGGAGATAAAGTCTTTTGTTCCGATTTGACATTTGCCGCCACGGTAAATCCTATTCTGTACGAAGGCGGGATTCCCGTTTTTATTGATGCGGAATATGATACTTGGAATATGGATCCCGCGGCTTTGGAAAAGGCTTTTGAAATTCACCCGGATGTAAAAATTATTGTGGTTGTTCACCTTTACGGCACGCCTTGTAAAATGGACGCAATCAGAGCAATTGCAGCCAGACACGGAGCTTTTATTATAGAAGACGCAGCCGAATCATTCGGCGCTACGTATAAAGGGAAATCGACAGGCGCTTTGGGCAAAGCCGGCTGCATCAGTTTTAACGGGAACAAAATTATTACAGGCACTTGCGGCGGAATGTTATTTACCAACAACCGCCAAGCAGCGGACAAGGTTCGCAAATGGTCGACACAAAGCCGGGAAAATGCACCATGGTATCAGCATGAAGAGATAGGATATAACTATCGCATGAGCAATGTAGTCGCCGGCATTATACGCGGTCAGTTTCCATATCTGGAGGAACACATTTCACAGAAGCAGGCTATTTACGAACGATATCAAAAAGGTTTTAAGGACTTACCTGTGAGCATGAATCCGTATGACAAAAGAAACAGCGAACCAAATTTCTGGCTCTCGTGCCTGTTGATTAACAAAGACGCCATATGCAAACAAATCAGAAGTGAAAATGAGACGCTTTATATCAGTGAATATGGCAAGTCATGTCCAAGCGAAATTTTAGAAACATTGACCAAATACAATGCGGAAGGCAGACCCATCTGGAAACCTATGCACATGCAGCCAATCTACAGGATGAATCCTTTTATTACAAGAGAAGGCAGCGGCAGAGCGACCACAAATGCATATAGTTCCGGCGAGAATATAGGAAAGGACGGTAAACCGCGCGATATTGGCATGGATATTTTCGACAGAGGACTCTGTTTGCCAAGCGACAATAAAATGACGATTAGAGAGCAGGATAAAATTATTGAAATTGTAAAAAGCTGTTTTAATTAAGCGGATTTGAGGTTGCTGTTATGTACATAAAAATTTTTAAGAGACTGTTGGATCTGGTATTCTCTGTCTCCGCGTTGGTTGTGCTGTCTCCCCTGCTGCTGATATTAAGTGCAATCGGAGCTTTTGCAATGAAAGGCAACCCTTTTTTTGTGCAGCCCAGACCGAGCAAGAAGGGTAAAGACGGAAAAGAAAAAATATTTTACCTCATTAAGCTGCGAACCATGAGCAATGCCTGCGACGCCAATGGTGAACCATTACCCGATGAGCAAAGAATAGGAAAATATGGCATGTGGCTAAGATCCACTTCACTTGACGAACTTCCCTCCCTAGTGAATATTGTTATGGCGCATCTTTCAATAGTAGGACCCCGGCCATTTCTGGTACGGGATATGATTTTTATGACAGAAGAACAGCGAAGACGTCACACTGTCCGCCCCGGCTTGACAGGGCTCGCACAGGTAAACGGCAGAAACAATATCACATGGGAACAAAAAATGGAATACGATTTGCAATATATTGATGAGGGAATCACCTTGGCAGGGGATGTAAAGATCATCCTGCAGACAATCAGCAAGGTGCTGAAAAGGAGCAATACTGTCCGTAAGGGAACCGTATCCGATGTGGACTTTGGGGACTGGCTGATGATGGAAGGAAAAATAACCCAGGAGCAATATCGCACGGGACAAATTCGTGCAAAAGAGATATTATCCCCGAAAGAGGTGTCCTTGTGAAAGAATATTTAAAATTTTCTGTTACTATGTGTGTATATGGCGGCGATAATCCCGATTACTTTGATCTGGCGCTCAGCAGCATTATATGTCAGACAGTTCAGCCAAATGAGATAGTGCTGGCGGCAGACGGCCCCATTCCTGAGACAATAACAGCTATCATAGAAAAATACCAAAGACAGCTTACAGGCTCCGCAATCAGCTTTAAAGTAATCTATTTAGGAAAAAATGTAGGACTTGGCAGGGCACGGCAAATATGTTTGGAGCATTGCAGTTGTGAGCTTGTTGCCTTAATGGATGCAGACGACCTATCATCGCCGGAACGGTTTGAGTTACAGCTATGCCGCTTTGCTGCACATCCGGAGGTATCGGTTATCGGCGGAAATATTCGGGAATTTATTGATACGCCGGAAAATTGTGTCGGCAGACGCGTGGTTCCGGAGACCGACGAAGGTATAAGAAATTATATGAAAAAACGATGCCCCATGAATCACGTGACCGTAATGTTTCGAAAAAAAGATGTGACTGACGCCGGCGGCTATCTGCACTGGCATTATAACGAAGATTATTATCTCTGGATACGGCTCGCGCTTGCCGGTTATCGTTTCGGCAATGTAAATGAGGAGCTTGTAAATGTCCGCATAGGAAAAGAGATGTATCGCCGCAGGGGTGGAATAAAGTATTTCAAAAGCGAAGCCAAACTGCAAACGTTTATGCTGAAAAACAAATTAATCAACCCTTTCAGATATGTCGTTAATGTTGCAGAGCGTTTCATTCTGCAAGTGCTTATGCCAAATTGGCTGAGAGGTTTTCTGTTTCGGAAGCTCGCCCGAAAGCCATCACATATAAGTCCTTCTGCAAAAGCCCCTGCGGAGACGCAGATATCAATAAAATTAAGAATGAGAGTATAACCGTTATGAATCATAAGCTATCGGAATTACAAAAAAGACTCCTCCCTTTGTTGGCTTGGTATCATGATTTTTGCCTTAAAAACAACTTAAGATACTACCTGCTCGGCGGAACAATGCTGGGTGCCGCACGCCATCAGGGCTTTATTCCCTGGGATGATGACATTGATGTCGGCATGCCCAGAGATGACTATGAGCGCTTTCTCAAGTTAACAAAACAAAAACGCTTTGGTGATTTTGTTGTTGAAGGAATAGACACGGAAAATACGGACTTCTTTTACGGATACAGCAAAATATATGACACCAAAAGTACATTGATTGAGAATACACGTTATAGGATTAAACGCGGCATATACATTGATCTGTTTCCGCTGGACGGAGTTGCGGACACAAAAGATGAAATAATGAAGTTCTATAAGCCCATTTTAAGAAGATACCGGCTTTTACTCGCAAGAACATGCGCCATTCGCCAAGAAAGGAAACGGTATAAAAACCTTGCAATACGCGCGGCAAGACTGATCCCCGACAGGATGCTGGATAACAAAAAACTTATGTATTCTATTGATACCATGTGCAAACAGAGAAGTTTTGAAAAAAAACTTTATGTAGGAAACCTGTACGGCAATTGGGGTGAGCGTGAAATAGTTAAAAAAACGGTTATGGGGATGCCGACTCTCTATCATTTTGAAAATTTAGTGGTCTGCGGGGTCAGCGATTACAACAGCTATTTGTCCCGTTTATATGGTAATTGGAGAGAATTGCCGCCGAAAGAAAAACAAGTAACGCATCACGATTTTTTGGAATGTAATTTAAATAAATCGTATTTAGAGGAGAATTAACGTGAAAAGAGTGATTACCTACGGAACATTCGACTTACTTCATTATGGGCATATTAATTTATTGAGGCGTGCAAAGGCATTGGGAGATTACTTAGTGGTTGTTTTATCCACGGACGAATTTAACTGGAACAAAAAAAAGAAAAAATGCTATTTTAACTATGAGCAGCGAAAAATGCTGTTAGAGGCCATAAGATATGTAGATCTGGTCATCCCTGAAACCTGCTGGGAACAAAAACCATCAGATATCGATCATTATAATATAGATGTATTTGTTATGGGAGACGATTGGAAAGGAAAATTTGATTTTCTGAAAGATAAGTGCGAAGTAATCTATCTTTGCAGAACTCCTGAAATTTCCACAACAAAAATCAGACAAGATTTAGATAATATGGTTCTATAGTAAATTCAAAAGGCAGGCATTTTTATAATGAAAAAAATGACAATTTTACATATTGCGAAAATAGAAAACAATCCCTGCAACGGCGTCTGCGTTGCTGTGCCGCAGCATATACTTTCACAATCAAAATTTGCGGAAGTCGGATTGATAAATGTTAATCATGAAAAAATAATGACTCTTGCCCGACACCAGATTTTCTTACACGGAAAATTTGATATCGACACCATTCCCGCACCATACAACCATCCTGATCTGGTTATTTTTCATGAAACATACTATAAGGAATATTTAAGTATTTACAAAATCTTAATTCAAAAAAATATCCCATATATCATTCTTCCGCACGGTTGTTTAACGCAGACAGCACAACATAAGAAATATTGGAAAAAGAAAATAGGCAACGTTTTATTTTTTAATAAATTTATAAACCACGCCGCCGCGTTGCAATGCCTTTCTCAAAGGGAGCTTGCGGAAACAAAATATAAGATAAAAAAATTCATCGGAACAAACGGCATTGCTATGCCGAAAAAAACGAAGGCTTCATTTCATACCAACAAAACTCAATTTGTTTATATTGGCAGACTGGATGCATATCACAAGGGGATTGACCTTTTAATTGAAGCAGTTGCCAAAAGCAAAGACTTTTTAGTTGCAAACCGATGCTATTTCTCTCTATACGGTCCGGATTACAAAGGGCGGTATGCTCATGTACAAAAGCTGATAAAAACACATAAAGTTGAAAAGCTGATCCGTCTAAGCCCTGCCGTTTACGGGAAGGAAAAAGAAAAAATATTGCTTGACGCTGATGTATTCATTCAAACCTCACGCTTTGAAGGTATGCCCATGGGAATATTGGAGGCACTAAGCTACGGTCTGCCCGTATTAATTACAGAAGGTACAACCCTTGGCGAGTTTGTAAAAAAATCTAATGCCGGCTGGGTCGCAAAAACAAATGCGGAAAGTATTACTATGCAAATCGGCAAGGTCATAAAGCAACGCGCGGAATGGCAGCAAAAATCGCAAAATGCCGTTAAGATGACAGAAGAAAATTTCCAATGGAATGCAATATCAAAAAAAACCGCAGAAAAGTACCAACAAGCTTTAAACAAGGAGCAATTATAAATGATTAATTTAATTGGCGGCATAGAATTTTGCAAATTATATTTTGCAGCAATTACATTTTCAATATTATTTGGCGCTTTTAAACCTATGTCAAGAGCCAAAAAGGGCGTATACCTTTTTATATTCTTTTCTTTTTTGGCCTTTCTGACCGGTTTTCGCGCTCCTTCCATCGGAAATGATACCGCGACCTACTTAGAACATTTTAAAAATATTGCATCGTATAATACGCCATTTCGTTATATAAACCGAAACGGAATGGAACCGGGGTATGTCATATATTGTTGGCTTCTTTCAAGAATCAGCAGAGAACCTCAAATTTTATTAATCGTTACCTCTGCAATCGTATATATATCAACAGGAAGCTTTGTATATAAATACACGGAAAGACCAGGCTTATTTTGTTGTCTTTTTATCGGCATTATGCAGTTCGATTTTTTTATGAGTATTATGCGGCAAGCTCTTGCTCTTGCAATCATACTATTTTCTTTTAACTACATTGTTAAACAGAAACCAATACGTTTTCTTATTGTATGCCTTTTGGCGGTTACATTTCATTATTCATCAATTCTTTTTATTTTGACTTACCCGCTTGTAAGAAATAAAAGAAGGGAAAACAAAAATTCGTTTTCTTATTTTTTGCCGCTTATAGCAACTCTGATAGCCAGCATGTTTTTTAGCAATGTAATTAATGGAGTTTTAACAATTTTCCCCAAATATACCTACTATCTGGGCAGCAAATCCTTTGACGGAGTTCCAAGATTAGCGCTTATTTTAAAGATAGCGGTGTACGCACTGTTATTTTTTGTTCCTAAATTATTATCACATCATAAATCTGCCAACGAGCAAAATGAAGAAATATATGATAGATTATCATATATTAATATCTGCATTTTGGTATTGGCGATGAACGCGGTTATTTTAGATAGATTCGGCTCCACTTTTTCCATGTTCGCCACTCTGCATTATTCAAATCAAGTTGCCGCTATGGAAAAAGCAGATAAAGTAATTATAACTTGCCTAACACTTATTGCCTTTGCATTTTATGGTTTTATTATTATTCTTTACAGAACACCGGAATGGGTAACAACCTATCCGATAGAGTTAATTTTTTAAATAATACGCGGAGGAATAAACATGATACCTAAAACCATTCATTATTGCTGGTTTGGGAATAAACCCCTGGACAGCAAAAGCAAAAAATGTATTGCGAGCTGGAAAAAATATAATTTGGGTTATCAAATTATCGAGTGGAACGAAAAGAATTTTGATATTAAGTCAAATCAATATGTCTATGAAGCATATCAAAGTAAAAAATATGCTTTTGTTACCGATTACGTCAGATTATATGTCCTATATTTATATGGTGGAATTTATATGGATACGGATGTTGAAGTATTAAAGCCTCTAGATTGCTTTTTGAAACTACCTGCATTTTCGGGTTTTGAGAGATATAACAAAATTCCTACAGGAATTATTGGTTCTGAAAAAAATAATAAATGGATAGAGCTATTATTGCGCGATTATGATACTCGTACCTTTATGCTGGATGACGGTAAGCTTGATATGACAACAAACGTGGAGCTAATAACAAATAAAAGTATTGCAAATTATCCATTAATATTGAATAATACAGAACAACACCTGAAAGATTTTTCAATTTTCCCATTTGATTGGTTTTGCGCCAAAGATTTAAGTGATGGAAAAATAAAAGTAACAGAAAACACATTCACAATTCACCATTTTGCCGGAAGCTGGGAAAGCAGAAATAATAAATTCAGAGGGAAAGTATATCGATTTATAAACAGATATTTCGGAAAGAGTGCAGCGGAATTAGTAAGGAAAAAATTAGGAAAGAAAGATTGAAATTATTTATGAAAGCTCCAAAAGTTTCTATTATAGTTCCTGTTTATAATTCTGCTTTAACAATAGAATGTTGTATTAAAAGCATAATTAATCAAAACTATAATAATATTGAATGTATATTAGTCGAGAACGGGTCCACTGATAATTCGGAAGTATTGTGTAAAAAATATGCCGAAAAATATGAATTTATTCAAACTGTTGTATGCAGCAACAAAGGAGTTTCGGCCGCAAGAAATCTGGGATTATCCATGGCAACAGGTGATATTATCGGTTTTTGCGACGCTGATGATTTTATGGAGCCCAATGCCATATCTGCAATTGTTTATGAATTTACCCAAAATAATGATATTGTTTGTATCATCGGTGGATTTTATTTTGGTAATATAATGGAGGGTCGGATAAAAAAACAATACAGAGGTTTAAAAAGAAAAAGAATATCTGCCGAGGAGGCTAAGAGATTAATCATAACAAATAACAAGGTAATGGGAAGCGTATGGAATAAATATTATAGAGCAGATATACTTCACAATATTTGGTTTGATACAGATTTGTCCTATTGTGAAGATACGCATTTCAATATAAAGGTAATGTCACACGTGGCTGCCGACAGTAATATTCTTGTGATTGAACAGGCTTTATACTGTTATATGAATAATGGATCAAGCGTTACAAATAATTTGCAAAATTCATTTGATGAACACGGCAATTTAAAATATATTACCGCATTAAAAGCGACTCTAAACGATTTTTGTCCGAACGGGAAACTCGCATTAATTCTAAAAAGAAAGATATGTGAATTTTCAGTAGATTTTGCTGTAAGAGACATTGATGAAATGCAAAGAAAAAAATTAATGCAGGAGCTTAAAACAAACTATACGTTTACATTGCGCAATTTAACAAATTGCAGCATTGCGGCAAGAATAAAAAGATTGCTAAAATTTATTATATTAATGTATTATTTGTTGAGGAGAAAAAAATAAGTATGCAAAAAAATAAAAGCCTATTGAACATATTCGCATCAATAATATTTAGACTGGTAGTTTTGGCGGGAAATTTTATTGTTAGGCGATATTTGATTAGGTTTGCAGGCAATGATATTAATGGTATCAATTCGTTGTACATAAGTATTATCGGTGTACTTTCAGTAGCGGAATTAGGTATAGGAGACGCAATTGTTTTCTGTATGTACAAGCCAATTGTTAGAAATGATATCGCTAAGGTTTCATCATTATATAAATTATTTAAACGAATATATGTTATAATCGGTTTGTTTATTTTTATATTTGGCTGTGGTGTTACAGCCGTTTTGCCATATCTTGCAAAGGGTTACGCAAGTTTAAACATAAATATGGGCCTTACCTTTGAATTAATGCTTATATCTACAGTTTTAACATATTTCTTTAGTGCAAAAATATCATTAATGAATGCTTATCGAGATAATTACATTGCAACAACAGTAAATTCCTTAGGGCAATTGTTGCAGCAAGGTCTGCAAATAGTCGCTTTGTTTTTAACTAAGTCATTTGAACTTTATCTGTTGTGCCGAATAATATCTGTTTTGGTACAATGGCTCATAACAAATATTATTACTAAGAAAAGGTACCCTGCAATCCTGAAAAATACATCCTTTCAAATTGACCAAGATACAAAACAAACAATATTAAAAAATGTAAAAGCACTATTTACACATAAAATCGGTTCCATACTTGTAAATACCATAGACAGTCTTGTTATCTCGACATTTATAGGTGTTGCGATGTTAGGAAAATACTCGAACTACATAGTAATTATAACCGCAATGACAAGCGTGATTTCTCTTTGCTTTACGCCGCTTACCTCAACAATAGGTCATCTCTTTATCCGGGATAAGTGCACATTCAAAAAATATTATGACTTCTTTCATACCGTTAATTTTATGTTAGGTTGTACCTCTTTTTTGGTGTACTACAGTATTATTAATAATTTAATTGGTGTGTTTTTTGGTGCAGGATTAACATTAAGCAAATCTACATCCATAGTTATAACATTAAATTATTTTATTCAATTCATGCGCCAGTCAACTATGGTATTTAGAGATGCATCCGGCACATTTTATTACGATCGTTGGAAACCCTTATTGGAAGGAATTTCAAATTTGATTTTATCAATATTATTTGTAAAAATATTTCAAAAAAGTGTGGGTGATGATTTTGCTATGCTCGGAGTGATTGTTGCAACAATCATGACTAATTTATTTATTTGTCATATCGTAGAACCGTTTGTAGTGTATAAATATGTATTTCATGCTTCCGCCAAAAAATACTATTTTAAAAACTACAGCTACATTATATTGTTTGCCGTTGCACTTATAATATTGGATTTATGCATGATAACAAATGATAATACATGGAATGAATTACTAATAAATGGACTGATTGCTATAGGGATTTCAACAATTCCTTTTATATGGATTTGCTTGTTTAATAAAAATTTTAAATACTATGCAAAAAACATTTTAAAAAAAGAGGTTGTTAAAATATGAATGAGAAACAAAATAACATTATTGATCTTATTAATTCTGTTTTAAATAAAAAAAATGCCAATATAAAAGTCATAAAAGATTTTTCATACATATTTGATATTGCAACCAGACATCATATTATGACTATGTTGTATTATGCTTTTTATTATAATGATATCCGGATAGAAGCAGACGCCGAGCAGCTGCTTCAATATGCTGTTTTCCGGGAACTTTCCATTAACGAAAAACAGCTGCATTATATTAATAAATTAAACGAAGAATTTAACAAAAATAATATAGACCATATGTTTTTAAAAGGAAGTGTCCTAAAAAATTTATACCCGCGCACCGAAATACGCCGTATGGGCGATATTGATATTCTGATAAAAGAAAAACAATACGATAAAATTGCCGTAATTATGAAAAAAGAAGGGTTTTCATTTCACAACGAAAGCAACCATGAGTTTGTGTGGTTAAAAGAAAATATACGGGTAGAACTGCATAAAATATTGATGCCTTCTTATAACAAGGATTTGCATGCATATTTTGGAAACGGTTGGAAAAGAGCCGTGAAAACAGTTGAAAATTGCTATACCTTCTCTAATGATGACATGTTCATTTACATTTTCAGTCATTTTGCAAAGCATTACCGTGACGCAGGTATCGGCATTATGCACATGTGCGATTTATACGTGTTCTTAAAATCATATTCCCCGAACCTCGCATACATATCCGCCGAGCTAAAAAAACTGCATCTATATGATTTTTACCGCAACATACGCAAGACGCTGGACGTTTGGTTCAACGGCAGCCAAGGGGATGAGGTGACCGATTATATTACCGCTGTCATCTTCGACAGCGGCGTATACGGCTTAAAAGAAAAAAGCATTTTATCCACTGCCTTAAAAAGTGAAAAACAGTATAAAAAACTTTCTCTCGGAAAGCTACAGCGTATATTCAAACGTGTATTTCCCGGCTATAACGGAATGAAAACAAAATATCAGACATTAAAGAAACTGCCTGTATTGCTCCCGGCATTTTGGATATGGCGATGGGTGATGATTCTGATAACAAAACATCACGACATCAAAAAGGAGCTGCACAATATATGCGCAGTCAGCCAAGACGAGGTCAGCGAATATCAAAAATCTTTAAAATATGTAGGACTGGATTACTATTTTTAAAATTATATCAGCTTAGAAAGTAAAAACTGCGGCATTCCGGGAAAACCGGGTGCCGCAGTCTGCTGTTCTGACTCATATATACACGAAAATTATTTAGCCGATAAACAAATATTCTAAGTTTAAAATTATTGTCTTACTTCTTACAAACTAATTAAACGCAGAATAATATTCAAAGCCGCAACCCTGCTCACTTTCCGCAAAAAACCTGATAACGGCACTCACTCCATTGTGTACTGAGAGGACATACTTTTACTTTGATTTTCTTTTTATTTTTTGTTGCATGAACCGGCAGACGAAACTCGCTTTCTCTAAGTCTCATAGCACAATTGGCACCGGCATCATACCACACTCCGCAAAATATATCATCCACATAGATTTCCGCACACTGGTTCAGGTAAGAATAATCAAGCACTCGTCTTAAGATTACATAATCAGCGTTCTCAGAAAGTGCAGCCTCAAACTCTGACGAACTGCGGTTTCCCAACATCCGTCCCCGGTAGGTATATTCTTCACCGTCACACAATCCCTCAAACGCCGAACAACATTTTAGCGGCATAGACAGCTTCGTCTGATAACAGTGCTCCTCACTGCTTTTTTCATCGGCAACCATCACTTCATCTGTTTGGTGCAGCGATGGTTCCTGATTAAAGTAGTAAAATAAAACGCCGTCTATTTTTTCATAACAATCATTTACAGGACCATGCTCCATATCAAAAATTAGCCTGCTTCGAAACGGAACGCTATCACTGATTAAAACTCGATATGCCATGGTTTTGTAGGTTCCTTCCTCCGCACAGCGAACGGAACCGTGCGCCCATTTTGCATTATAACCGCAGCCGTAAAACGGCCTGCTCAACGTTCCGCTGTTCCAATAGTAGGCTCCATTATAAAAATCCTCCGTACCGGTGCCATTTACCTGAGGACTTCTGCTGCCGTCAATATAAATATGTTCATCGCCCTCCAGATACTGTCCTTTTTCTGCAGATACATCTGTATCCATGGAAGCGACAATTCCAACTAACCTGCCCGAACCTTCAAGCTCTATCATTCGAATATCATTTTTATCGTCGGCATTAATTTCTGTCTGCAACTGTTTTGCGTGAAAATATCCCCATTTTTGCTCTCCTGAAAATGGCTGCATAAATATTTCATACTCAACAGAAATATTCGTACCCGACATATTTTCCATTTGAACTTCCGCCCTCTCGCAAAACGGCATTGGATATTTCAGATAAAGCCAATTCCCCTCATCTATACCGAAAGCAAGACTTTTTGTGCGGTAGTCCGGTGCATTGGGATCCGGCCCGTGCGTCGGAAAGCCAAACAAACTGCTAAACGGCGCGTTAACAAATGGCTCATCTTTCCCATCAAAAAAAATTTTTAGCTGCAAATCGTTTAATTTTCGATAATCCTCCGCAGCGCCGCCATGCGCATATATCTTGTCAAGTTTTAAACGCAGGCAGGTAATTTGCATATTTTCTTGTTGTATACTAAAAAACCGATTCGCTTTATTCATTTCCGACTCAAAAACACCGCCATATTTCTTACCGCCGACAATACAACCGTCCCGCATTGCAGAAATCAGCTCGGAGCAATCCTGGCAGGCCCCATAGCTTTCTACCTCTGTTTCCTGCGGATACAGTGCATAATCAATATGATAATAAAAAAATTTCCCATTGCCCGCTGATGTTATTTTAATCCGCTTGGAAAACGGTATCGGCAGGTACATAATATATCCGCTTTGACGAACCGCATTGCCCTCTGCAGGCACATTAATTTCCACAAGCTCTTCAGGAATCCGGGGGTGTCTGCCTGAAAAAATATCCTGAATACTGCCGTCAATCGCAGGCACGCTGCAATCGTCAATATATACACTCAGATTATCTTCCGGATAAAAAACCGTAGGCAGAAATATTTTATATACACAGCCCTTGCCCTTAACATCCAGCAAAACCTGCTGCCCGTTTTCATCAATATATAAACTTTGATTGTAGTCTTGATTATACCCCTCCCTATCATAACTAGTTGAAGAATAACGCATAGTGTCATCTATGTACGGAAGCGATAGGAGGTCTGCCGCACTTTTCACCGCATCAATGTTAACATTCATAGCCGTTCTCCTTATTCTCTATGTTTTATAGAACAAAACAAAATTTTTAAAAATGGCATCTGTGTCTAACAGTCTATTTGCCGTATACATGTTCCTTTACTTTTTTTACCTGTGCAACGGTTCTATCTGCTAAAGCGCCATCTTCATAAATACCGATATTCATAGTGACTGCGCCTTTTTTCTCTAAACAGCTGCTTACATATTCCACTAAATATTCGTCCGAAAATTTCGGAGGTTCCATCTCTCCGACCGCAGAATGTACCCATGGACAGTCCAGAAAAAACAAACAATGCCACTGTTTGTTGTTCTCTTCATATTGCCACGGTTTTTTGTCTCCGCCCGATTCACCGGCAAGATATTCCTCTTCTTCAAACACCCATTTCATAGAATTCGCGCCTGTGCACATTGCAAAAATGCGATTCGCATTGCCTGTTTTGACAACCTTCAGCCATTTTTCTTTGTTAAACCGGGCATTATTCCAATCCCTTGTGCGCAAAAATGATTTTTGCGAAGCCTCATAGCAGCCATCAAACCACCAACCGTCCAACAACTCCCCAAACTTTTCTCCATATGCCTGAATCCATGCATAATATTTCTCCATGAACGCTTTTTTGTCAGCGCTCTCGTCCCATGAAAAGGCCTTTCGCATAAACGGAACCTGAAGATCCATCTCCGTTGGTATATATGCAATCAGACGAATCCCTTCTTCGTGCAAGGCCGCTGCCAACTCCATCATCAAGTCACGCTGCGAACAGCAGTTGGGACAATAACGTTCCATGATTTCATTCGCACTCCAAAAAAATCCGGAATTTTGCCCAAAGGGAAAAATGACCCACTTTGCACCCATATCCTTTATCTGCCGCACAAACCTTTTCATATCAAACTCATTTGCCATTACATTGTAATCCGTTTGCTTTTCCCCGCTGCGCGGTGCCGTCTCCGGTAAATAATGCACCATAATTCCGTAATTAGCTGTCATCCAACTTGCTTTGTTCATTAAAAACGTCCCCCTATTACGCATTAAATTTACAGCGCCCGGTTTGATATATACAGAGAATCACCGCACCCCCGTGTAGTTTTTGATACAAACCGCATTGCAGGCGCAATTTTTAGTTGAATTGTCCGAACCGTTTCAGGAACTTTTTTCTCATTAATGATCAATGCTATTTGGGCAATAATATCTTCATTTTCTCTCTGAAAGCAACATGCATTATACTTAACAGGAAATAATTTCCCGCCATTCAGTTCCATATATCCACAAGGAATATCCTCCCGAAACGAATACACAAGAGGGAAACTGTTATCTTCCCTCTGCTCTATTTCCAGGCTTTTTCCATCGTCTGAAACCTTCACGCACTCTGCCAATTGAATTTTTCTCACCATATTAAACAATTTTTCATTTAGCAACAGGCTATCTGTCTCCTCTGCCGAATACATACGCGAGATTTTTAACACCAAAACAATGAGACATATCCCCATGCAAAATATAATTGTAAAACAGATACCTATTTGCCAAAATTCCATGATGATAGACGCTCCTTGCATTTACTTGATTTTAGGCTCCGCCTCTACGAATACCAAAATTTCATCTGATTGTTCCAATATGCTGCGCCGTAAAATATTTTTTCTCCAAATAAGTCAAAACGTTTTCTAAATTTACACTTTTATATTTCAGTTTTTTCTTGCTGTGTATCCACTGCACTTCCCATTCTGCCAATTCGTTATAAAAATGATTGGCGCGCCACGTTTCTCTGCCGTACACTTGCGGCAGCTCCTCCTCCGGATATTCTTCGTCTTTGTCCAGGCACTCTCTCAGCATTGCAAAGAATTTTTCCCAGCGAATTTTATAATAGTCACTAATCAAACCTGACCATTCTCTCCATGAATAATCAAAAATTTCCGGTGCATCGTCCGGGCCCCAAATGGTTACCAATGCCGTTGCGTTATAATCATAAAGCTGCTCTTCCTCTTCGTTTGCCGCAAAGCCGCAAGCATCCTCAATCCATTGCCGGAAACTGAACTCCCGGCGACAGGATAATAAATCGTCAAGATCCTCTAAGAGCGTTAAAAATTGCTCCGAGTATTGAATAAACAATTCCTTTTCGCGGTTTAAAAAGCATTGACTGACTTTTTCATACAATTCCAATGCATAGTTACTTAAAATCTGCCGCATAATATCGGTTAAATCATAGGCATAACCGTCAGTGTTTGCTGCAGATTTTCGCAGCAAACGGTAAGCCTTTGCCAGTCTTTTGTTACCATAGGTAACGACAAAACCCTTATTAGGCCCGGATTTTTTTACACGAACGGCAGGCCGGGCACAGATAACGGAGCTGCTTTCCACACCATTCGTCCCCGGTGCATATGCTGTACAAAGCAATATTTTCCATGCCTCTTCGGTAAATCTGTCATATTTCCCATAACGCCTTTCGGCATATTTCCCGAGCCAAGTATCAATGTTAATGGGTCCGTCTGCCGTCATCATCTCAAATGCCAGATCATAATAAACGGGATTTTGGTTAATTCCTTCCATAAAAAGGCCGGTACCGCAAACCGCCAGCTTTTCCTGTTTCAATTTTGCATACTGGTTTTCCGTCAAAAGTTTCAAATCCCCATGAAGTTTTGTTCTGCCGCCGAAATTGTGAAGATTTCCCGTCACAAATTCATAGCCCCAAAAATTTTCATTTTTTAGGTATGAAATCCCATTTAAATCTAAAATAAGCAGTTTTTCCTTAGGAACAACACAAGCAATTTCCTTTCGTATTGACCACGCCTGCATAACCCAGCAATACTTTGGATCAAAATTATGCAAAAGTTCGGAGATACTTTTTCCTACCTTATTTAAATAGTCCGACCCCTCACATGGCGGCGCTCCCTCATGAAACGGATCGGCAGCATAAAAACCATAACTGCCAAACAATTCTTTTTGCGTTTGCAAAAAGACAGTACCTATTTCTTGAAAAAGGGGATCCGTTGGGTCCAGCTGCGCTGTCGGCTGCAAACCGCACCATTTTTTTTGCAGCCGGATTTTTGCGTTCGGATATTTTTCCGTAAAAATTTTCGGAACAAACCCCGAGAATCCCTGCTGAATCGGCATCATGCCAAATTCCGTCAGACGATCTATAATTTTTTTTCCTAATATCATTCGTTTTTCAATCCAGCTCTTGGGAAGCGGACCCGCAAAACCCTCAAGATTGGTCATCCACTGCCATGGCAAAAAAGCGGGACCTGCTAAAAAATCTCTTGCCTCACCATCGCTGAGTCCCAATTTCAAGAGGGTTTCATACCATACGGCTTCAATCCCTACAGTGCAAAGGGGCATATTAATGCCGTTAAGCGCCATAAAATCAATTTCTTTTTCCCAACGCTGAAAATCCCACCAGGCAGCGCTGTAAGAAAACGTACAATAATTCATATACACACGGTATTTTTGCACTATAACATGGCGATACGGCTCCGGACGGGGCAATTTCTCGGGAATCTCAAAATGATTTCCGCACCATGATATATTTACTTTCGCTGTATATTTTAAATAATGTCCTAAAGCAGCCGCTATACTGACAGGATTATTTCCGCGCAAAATCAAGCGGTCATTTTTCCAATCAATTTCATAAACATCATTAACACCGTCTTTGTCTATGTAAGAATATTCTATTTGTTCCGCTTGTTTCGGCAAAATACGTCTAATAAAATTATCCAGCATTCTTTCCTCCGGCGTTATTTATTTTTGATATAGATTGCTTGTATTATACAACTTTTCTAATCCGCTTAAAATGGTTTTTACACATATTTTTTTGTAATATATTAACCTTTTGCAACTGCCTCTTTCATTCTGTGCTTAAAAACTAAAAAACATATTCCGCGGAAATATCTGTTATGTAAAACTTATTGCACAGGTCTGTCAGGTCACATACCATATGAATATTATCTAAAAGCGCATATTCTGTTTCCATATCCTAATTTAAGTTTGCAATTATCTGTGTGACAACAATCAGAGTTTGCTTTATGATGATATTTGGCTAACATCACCTTAGGAGCTGCGAACAAATTTTGTATGAAATCCATTGCTTATTATGTTAGGCAAGCTTTCTGCCCGCATTTAAACCTCTGCGCTTAACAATCCGTTCTGACGGTAGACTTCTTCTATTACTTCAATGACCTTGCGTGCATATTGCGGTGTCACCACTTCGCTCTCTTTTCCTTGTATATATGCTATAAATTCTGTAAGCTGCTGTCCGAGCATGTCCATTTCCCCAATGGGCACCTTCACGTAACCGCTCCCAATATCCACAAAGAGTTCCCGTGTATTCACTACCTTAATGGTTGCCTTGTCAAAATAAAAATATTGCTCATAAAAATTATGTGAGTAACCGTTTAACATGATACTCGCGCTGATTCCATCGCGCAAGCCTATAAGCATCTGTACCTGACCTTCTATGCTGCCGTTTTCCCTTTTTTCGCTTACCAGTGCATGAACACTTGCAATGTCTCCGCCTACAATATATAAAAGCTTATCAATGGAATGGGCGCCCAAATTCATCATAATTCCGCCGCCTGCTGCCTTTTTATCTAAAAACCACCGCGGACGTGTACTTGTAAAATAATCAGTATTTCTGACCTCTGAAATCATACGAAGATCTCCGTAGGAGCTGTCAAGCACTCTCTCCCGTAAATATCTGTGCGCCTCAAAATATCTTTGAACATGACCAATCGCAAGTTTTGCCTTGCTTTTTCTCTCTGCTTCTATCATCCTGTCACATTCTGCCAAAGAGTTTGCCATCGGCTTTTCCATCAGGACATGCACATTTTTGTTTAAAAAATATTCCGCCGCCTCGCAGTGTAAGCCATGCGGCAAATTAACAATAACCGCATCCGGTTTTTCTGTTTCATACATTTCTTTATAGTCGCTATACCAATTCGTATGATTTGCCTGCGCCAGTGTACGTGCTCTTTCCTCGGCAATATCGGCAATACCGCTCAGACTGCATGCTTTATTTTCCGAAATTGCCTGAATATGTTTCGCTCCAATGCTGCCTGCCCCCACTACAGCAATTTTAAGCCTATCTTGATTTAACATAATAATCTCCATTCCGCCGCCATGCATCGGCACAAATAGAAATGAACTTTCTCTTATCTGCATGGTAAGGAATGATAAGAGATGTTTTATCTATGTACGTTTCCAAACTCAAAGCCCTTGAAAAATTTGCACGGGCATTTTTATCCGTCGGAGGCTAATATGAAAGAAACTTTCACATGATTTCCTCCAATTGCAAAAACGGAGAAAGAAAACTTTCTATTTTCTTCCCCCGCTTTCTTTAATAGATTATATACGAAGCTTCTTTTGAGAAGACACGCCATGCATAAAAAATTTCTGTATAAGTTTTCTCACCTGTCGTATCCTTTGTTTCACGAATACCGGTTTCCTCAGCAAGATGCAGCATGCTTACCCCATTGTTTCGCTCTACACTGTCAATTCGATAAACGAAACTAACATCGCTCCGCTTTGCTTTCACGGCGGTGCCGCTGATCTTACCGGAATCTGACCCGATTCTTTCCGCAAAATTTACAATAATATATTTTCCGGCTGCCGAATCAGGAACGTTTCCTTTCACACGCATGATATTCTCAAAATCTCTTCCGCTCTCAATGGATAAAACCTCGCCGCTTATCACCTCTTCCGCATTTCCATACACACGGTTTCCGTCAATGTCAATACCGGTTCCGCCATATAAATGGTAATATATTTCATCATTGGATTTGCTGATAAGCGCATAACGCCCGTCAGTGGCATAGACGTTAACGCCGTCAGTGGCTTCAACACTGCCCAAATCATCATCTAAAGCAATGATAGCGATATCCTCTCTGCCGCCGTCCATGACAATTTTCAGCGCCACGGCATTTTTATTGTCCGCCACCGACAGTTGCTCTATCCTACGGATATTTCTGCTGTATTCATAAGGCTCCATTACAGTAATAAATTTACTGCTCATCCCTTCCGAATCACTTCTGTGCCTTAGAATTAATGATTTTAATTGTCTTGTCTGGGGCGCTTCGTTCGGATAAAGACTCTCCAATTTCAGCGATGGTGTATCGCCAATATACAAAGATGTATTTTCATCCGCCGCATCCACGATAAAATGCATTCTAAGGCCTGCATAAGGTTCTGTCAAACCGGAATTTTCCCAACGCTCCCGTACACGCTCATCAATAACATAAACCGGATTTTCCGCATCTCCATTAACCGGTGCATATGGGTTTTTGTACTGAAAATCCACATAAAAATCATTTTGTACCTGCTGTTTTTCATAAACATTTGTAAAAACACCGTAACCCGTTCCGACAATCGGTGCCAGCTCCTTTGCCGGCTCCGTCCACACTTCACCGTTTTCCAGCAACGGGCGCTCTGCCCCCATTTTCGTAACCGCGGCATCTGTCTCAAAGGTTTGTTCTGAAAACCCGGAGCCATGGAGCACATAATCATGTGTTTTTCCCCCTCCGGACACTTCAAAAATATCAATACCATACGGGTGCTTTTCATCTATGCTGTTTTGCACCACCGTACGGCGATATAGATCCGGTCTGCCGTCAGCGCCGTTATCATTCACCTGAACAACAGAGGTAAGCTCATTATCATCAAACATGGTGACATTGCCCTTTTGCGTTGCATTGTAGGAAGTCCGGTCCACCACAACAGTATTATGGCTGAGACTGTAATGCGTCCATGAGCGATAGTTGCTTTTGTTGTAACCAATGTCATCTAAATCATATCTGCCAAAGGCATTTAAGGTCAAATTCATCATATCAGCATGCGCATGACCCAATTGATCGTTAGAAAAGTGCAGTCTCATCTGCAGCTGATCTGCACCCGTTCCGGAACCTAGAACCGCTTCTCCAAAGCCATCCAGCAAAATATTTTTGCTTGTCTCCAATGGTTTCAAACGGTTGCTTGCATCGGTCATTGCCAGGCTCCATGTATCATGCATAGACGGACTGGTTCCCATGGGAGTCACTATTTTTTGCGGTGTGATATTCTTTGTAGTTTCAAAAAATATCCGTTCCCGTTCCAGTTCCTGATAAGCGTCATTGATATGCCGATAGCTCCCGGTTATATTACTGACGTAGCCCGGCGGATCGCTGTAACCCTTCATGCGCTCAAAGGTGTCCCCAAAGGTTGTAGTAACTGTTGTCAAATATGACGAACCCTCTGCCCAATAGTAATCTCTGGTAAATACCATATATTCAAGCATTTCTTTGCAAAAACGATAAGCATAATGCACATATTCCGGCCGTTCTAAAACCCGTCCGGTAGACACAAAGCATTTTACGTAATTCACCAAATTGTTTCGCAGCAAAGAACCGTTTATATCATCAAAGGGATAAAGAAGCACATAGTCTGTCCGGTTTGCCAGCAAATTGTCCTCCATATCTTTGCGTGCCGTGCTCCCCAGCTGTTCATAGGCGCTGCTGTAATATGTCAAATCATAAGCGTATAACAAGCCGTCGCTGATTTCTGTCATCCAGCGGCCTTCATTTCTCTTTTCCGACAGCGAATACGGCTTTGTTCCGTACAGGGGTTTACCGTTCGAATCCCAACCCCGTGCGGTCGAACTAACCCACGCGTCACCTTTTAAATTAAGATACTCCGGGTTATACTTTGACCATTCGTATAATATCAGCGCGGTTTTCTGCGCATAAAGCTCTTCCCCCGTTAAATGATACAATACAGAAAGATTTCTAAGCTGCGTATACAACCACTGTTTCTTTTTCTGATCAATTAATGCGTTAAAATAATATCGCGTGCCATCATTGTCCTTATAAGAAAAAATTTGTACCCTATTGCCGCGCAGATTGGTAAAACTCTGCTGGTCATTGTTCGGATACGTATCATTCGGAAAAATCTCTCCGGTATTGCTATCCGTTATTACATTGGGCTGAAGCGGATCCCACACGGCACTAATTTCATTCCCGGTAGACGGATTCCGTACCGTCGACATTCCGGTTTGTTTTGGAATGGTCTCCTTCAGCTGCTCATCCGTCATCGCCGCTACAACGGCAACCGCTCTTTTCAGTGCAGGGATCTGGCTTTCGGTTCCCTGTACCGGATAAACGGGATGAGAAAAAACACTGTCCGAGCGGCAAATCTCTTCCGCTGCCTGACGCGGCATAAAGCTGGTAAAGCTGTTTACCAACATTGCCTTTAACCTGTAGATGTCATCGCTTTGCTCGCGTGTTTTCATTGTGACCGACAATGTTTGTTGTTTTCCATACATATCGTTCACACTCTGAACGTCCAATAATTTTCCCTTTTTATCATAACTGGCCGCAATCAGCGTAATGCCCTTCTTATATCCGGCCGAACGCTCATACACAACATCAATAACCTCGCCGGGACGAAATGCATCCATCTCAGCGCTTCCCTTGAAAAAACTAACCTTTCCCGCCTCGTCCGCACTTACAGTCACAACACCACACAAAAGGACAAACACCAACATGGCGAAAATTGAACATACTTTTTTCATAATCTACCTCCGACGATTTAGGGATGCGGAAAAAACCGCACCCCTAAACCGCAGCGACTTTATAGAGCCGTTCAGCAATTAGTCTCCCACACTTGCATTACGACACAGCGGCTGCATCCCCTCTGTAGTATCACTCCACAAGAATGCCTGTACTTTTGTATCGCCGCTCTTTAATTCAATGTTTCCCGTATACACTTTCTCATTATCATCAGTCAATACAATCGGTGTTACGATTACATCGCTGAGCATATCTCCTTTATAGGTTGCTAAAATCAGCTTTGCCGATGCAGCCAGAGAACTTCCGTTCATTACCTTTGCTTCTGCCGTCACTGCTCCCGGATTTATTGCAGTAAGCTCCGTTCCGTTCTGCTTGAGAGAAATCTCGGCGCCAACAGTGATGCCGCGCTTAAATGCAGACACGTTTACCAGTCTGATTGCTGCCTTCTTCGTCATTGTCTCTGTCTTTTCCGTATTATTGGTAATATCTACTTTAATATAGCGCGCCTCAGTTTCTTTTATTGACGCCATAATATCGGTTTCATTTGGCAGCGCCGTACCTTTCACGCCGTAGCAGCGCACTTCGCGGAAAGTTTCGCCGTCATCCGAAACGGAGATTGTAAAGCGGTCTGCAAGCAGCTGTTCCGCTGCATTAGGATTTTGCAGCCGCAGGCTGATCGTATCCAAAGTTTTCTTTGCCAGCAAATCAATGACCACGTAACCGCTGTTGCTTGTTAATCCCAGATAGGTCGCTTTGTCTCCGTCAATAGCCCGATCCTGAGAGGTCGATGCGTAAAAACCGGAAGAATCTGTTACCATTTTCTTCAATGCATAGTCAACCATAATCGGATAAGTGCTGCTGCTCGGAGTCGTAAGTTCTGTTTCGCTGCCGCTTTCTGCCGTGCAGACCAGTTTCATACCGGTAGCTAATGCCGCGTCAGCCGCAACCGCATTTCCTTCCGCATCCAGAAGTGCCAAAGCAGAACCCGCTGCTTTTGTTACCTTAGACAGCAAATCTGACGCTTTCACATCGTCTGTCAGCCACAAGGTGGTTTTCGCGTCGTCCCAGAAAAGGATGCTCTTGTCAAAGCTCAGCTCAGAAGAGGTGCTATAAGTTTCTGCAACAGACCTAACCACATAAGCATAATTAACCAAAGTATCATTGTTTTGCGGTATCGGTTTGATAGAATCCTTCGCTATCAAAACTTCATCATCTGCTAATGGCTGACCAGATCTCATAAATTGAAGTGTTCCCGGGTAATCCATTTTTAATATGCTTTTCAATTTACCCACAGTATAAGATTTCGGAACCATATATATTGCACTTGCCGGCACATTGAGACCAAAAAAGGCTTTGTTACCCGTCAGCGATTTATCTACAAAATCATCCGACCGTACAATTATGCTGGCAGAGCCCGGTATAAAGGTATATTCCTCCACATAAGCGCCGTCAGAATCAGTCACGACTAATTTATCACTTGCTGCAATGTCGCCAACGCGCTCCACGTTACTTTCATCGCCTGCTCCTATAAAGGTGCTGTAAATGTTGTACTGATAGCCGTCCGCCGGTGTTATTCTGCTCTTTACTGTTGCAACGTCACTTTCTTCAAACGGTATATCAGTTAAAGTACGGTTTACCGCATCAACGTAATAAGTGGTCTGAAACGGAACATAACTGAAGCAAACCTCATAAAAAACCGGTCGTGATTTTTCCTTATTAAGAACCAGTTTAATCTGCGAAGCAGAAATGGTTTCAAAAGCAAAATCTTCCGGAATGTTTGTAAAAGGTGCGTCGGTAGTTACCAGTTTCCATGCAACCGTTGCGTCCTCCTGTCCTTCGCTGTACGCCGCATCGGTATAGTACAGTGAGAAAGAACCGTCTGTCAGCTCCGCAACGTTGCAACGGATTTTCATGTGGTTTATTTTAGAGTTTTCCGGCACGCTGTATACAATATACAAGTTATCTATATTGGCACCCGGCTGATAATAAGAACTCCACTTATTATCAATGGTTTTTTTAGGATTTGCTCCATTTGTGCTCAAATCCAAATCAATGCTTGGATCGTTTGTATAAGCATACGTTAAGCTAATATTTTTCGATACACTCTCCTCTGCGCTGCCGATAACAGGTATCACCGCCGCCGTCAGCAAAAACGTAAGCAGCAAAGCCATACGTTTTACAAAAAAAGTTCTTTTCATAAAGTGTTCCTCCTTATGGTTATAATTTTTAGTATGATTTAAAACCGGGTAGGTGATTTTAAATCATACTATTTTTACAGAATAATAGTTAATATGCGCAGGATATTTCATATCCCAACTTCCCTTCAAAAAATCCAAAGGGATAAAAAATGGAATGATAAATGTTCTTTCCCTCATCCCGCAGAGCAGTATCACCGGAAACTTCGATGTAAATCTTTCCGTCACGCTCTGTCATCTTGCTTATTTTATAGAAAACACTTGTGCCTTCGCGCTCCGCGGTAAGGTTGGAACCGATTGAGCCGCGGCCGATATATTTGCCCAGTTTTACCTTTAAATAACTTCCCTCCGGAATTTTGCTGATGTCAAACGTCTTATCCACAACAAATTCATTCCGCGAGGCGCCATCCCATTTACTGTTAATGGAAAGAATATCGCCTTCTGCCTTAGCATATTTATCAGCAAACAATACCGAACCGTTTGCTTCAAAATAACTTCCGCCGCTCATCAACTTGCCGCCATTGCTGGACGAATAAGCAAATGTCGCGTCCGTACGAAGCACGTTATCAACGGTTGTCTCGCCGCTGCCGCTTAAGTTTACCGCCACAAGGTCAACCCTGTCACCCATTTCAATTTTCAAAATGACCCTGTCACAGCCATCCGCAAGCGGTGTAATTTTTGTAATTTTTGATTCCCCCATATAAGGCTCTATCACGTTAACATATACGCTCTTTAAACCTTCCTCGCCTTTGCGGCGGATAAGCATCGTTTTTGCCTTGGTCTTGTCGTCAAATGCATATACATCCATGCCTCCCAATTTAACTGCCAAGGTATCCGCCAAAATAACCTCCGTAGAACCTGTGTCTTTTGCCTCTCCCATTATCGTATGTACCTTCATGCCGACATCTTTTGATTTATCAAAACGTTTAATATCCGGTGCACAGCTTGCCTCTATTTTATAAATATTCGGCGCTGCACCCCCGGTTACCGTATAGCGAATGTAACGTGCCTTCACATCCGGAAACCTGATGATTTGTCCCAGTGTCTCCGTTCCCTTTGCAATTGTACCGTTTTTTACATTGTCTGCCACTTTTTCCCATGACTTCCCATTTTCCGAGGTCTCAATGGCATAGTTATCTCCCTCTCTGGATTGACGGATTCTTACACAGTTAACAGTTTTCACTTCACCCATATCATACGCAACCGAAAACGGAACTGTTGCCGTATAGAAAGACTGCGTGCTGTCATCAACCGCCAAACCGGGATGCGCCTTTGAAGTATCTCCCTCTACCACAGTTGCATAATGCAAATAATTTTCGCCAAACGCTTCCGCATCATACCAGTAGGTGCCGCTTTCATACGGATCGCCCTCCGGATAGGGATCCACGTATTTAAAATCAGTTACAAAGCTGTTGCTTACCTTACCGCTGTATGCGTTTGTCAGTGCTCCGTAACCTTCGCCCGGATAGGGATCCATCATCTTTTGCGGCGGATTCCACGGTTCGGATTCCAGCAGGTAAGGATGCTCTCCCGGAACCTTTTCCACCGGGTTGGTGGTTTCCACCGTCTGTTTGCCCGAACGCGTACCGTTTAAAATATAATCGTGCATACTGCCGCCCTCTACCTCAAAAATATCAAGCAGATAGGGTGCCGATAAATCCGAAGCATTTTGCATAACAGTCCGTTTATATTTTCCTAACTCATTTGTGTAGTAAGAGCGCCCGTCAACCGAAACCACAGAAACACCGTCATGGTTTGTCGCATAATAATCGACGCTTCCGTTGGTCTGCTGTCCCGTTGCCGCCATGTTTTGATTGGTTCTGTCTACCAAAACCAGATTATGCGCAAAGGAATATGATACGTAAAATTTCAGTGCAGAACGGTTATATCCGATATCGTCCAGCATTTGTCTGCCGAAAACGTTGAAGATGAGGTTTAGCCCGTCTTGGTGTGAGTGACCGATTGCATCATCGGAATAATGCAAAATAGTCTGAACCTTCTCATTGAAACTGCCGTTTCCTAAAACTGCGTCACCCATACCATCAAAAATCATATCCTCGCAGTTGTTAAAGATTGTATTGGTGTCCGAAAATTTATTGACTAAGTTCAGCTGTGTCTTTAATAGGTTGGAAAATGTATCATGAATCGACGGAATAGAACCATCCGGATATTGAACCATCATAGCGTTTTTCTGTCCCAGCTTGATAATATCCTGTTCCCTTTGAAAATCTTTGTAAACAGAAACATTTTCCAAGTGTTTTCCCGTAAAGCCGTCAACATAGCCCGGCGGATCGCTGTAGCCCATGTAAGGTAAAAACAGTCTGCCCAGACCTGCTATGTAAGTAAAGAAATATGCCGGACTCTCCGCCGTTACGCCATCCTTTGTATAACAATAATTTTCCACACAAGTTTTTAAATAGTTGTAACACAAATGGACATACTTCGCTTCGCCAGTCAGTGTCGCGACACAGGCTGTCTCTGCAATATAAACAATCAGGTTGCCTCCGTATATGGTTTCATACCGCGGCAGCGCAAACACAAAATCCATTTGATTGCGGAACAATCCACCACGCAGAGTGTCGATATCTCCTTTGCTGTAGAGTCCGCTGCACTTTGTAAGTGCATAGCCTTCTGCTAGCTCTGAGGTAGGTTCATAACTCCATCTTCCCTCTACGCGCTTGCCAAGCGGCGCAAAAGCCTGAGGCTTATTCAATTGTTCCGGAGCTTTACCCGGCTCATATTCCCACTGAATTTTTGTTGTGTCAAACAGCTCGCGATTTGCGTCGAGCCAGTCCTGCTCTGCCTGCTTATTAACATTAACCCCCTCTGCGATAGAGCGCAGACCTTTATTTATAAACATATCAATCTCACCGTCAGTCATATAAAAGCCGCCGGTGGAAAGCGTGCTGTCCGTTCCATCCTGGTTATACGAGTATAAATAATAATTCGGCAGTTTTGCCGCCATCTCCAGAAGCAATATTCTGCATCTGCGAGCATATTCTTCCTCTTCGGTGTAATAATACAAATAGCCAAACATCCGGATTTGATCCCTGGCCCAGTTCCATTTGTACTGCGCGACCCGGTCGGCATAATAACTCTTATTGCCAAATGAGTCCTCATAGTACCAGGCTTCCGTCTCTGTTTTAGATAACGTCAGCACCTTTTCCGATTTCATAGGACAAGAATCGTTCGGATAGGTAATTCCCGTTGCAACATCTGTAAATATTTCCGGATTACTGACATTCCACGAAGTTTTTTTCATTCGCACTCCCGTTTTCGGATCATACGGCTCTACCGATCGGGGGCTGTTCTTCGGTACCATATCAGCAAGCTGTTTATCAGTCATACCCATTGCTGCCGATACTTTGGATTTCAGCGATGCAACATCCTTTACGCTCCAATACATGCCATAATGGATAAATTGTTTTTCTTCACTAAACAGTCTGTTAAATGCTTTTTTATTATCCGACGAGAATTTTTCCATTCCCGTTTTTCCGCCCAAAGCAACATAGTCGCCCTCACGGCTATACTGCAGCTGAAAGGCCTTTGCCATTAACGACAAGCTCAGCATAATGTGGTTGTCCCTCACATACGGCGCCACCGCCTGCAGACTGGCCTTGCCATTTACCAGAACCTCCGGATCTCCTGCATTGCCCGATATTGTTACCGTCGTGCTGGAAAGCTTAAAAGAGGTGTCCTCTATTTCACACTGAACCGAAAATTCATCTGCAAAAGCCTGCATAGGATACATTACGACACCATCACGCAGCACCGGGTAAACATTTTGATTATAAACATCCACAAAACCAATTTTACCAAAGCTGATACATCTGGGGCTTGCCAGCTTTAATATAACGCATTCCTCTGCCGCAGTCAGCGCATTTACAATATTTCCGTTTTCCTCCGCTGCCGACACCACAAAAACCGATGACAAAAGCAAAGTGCAAAGCAGAACGGACAAAAATCTTTTTAACATATATGCCCTCCTCCCGTCAGCCACGCAACAGGCGTGCTATTATAGCCGCCGCTTCCGCTCTGGATATGTTTTCCCGCGGGGCAAATCTGCCATTGTCTCTTCCTTTTAAGATTCCCGATTTTTCCATGGCGGAAACCGCCTCTTTCGCGTAATCCGCAATCTCATTTTCATCTGCGAAGCTTTCGTCTCCGGCTGCAAAGGTTTTGTTCTCTGCTTTCTGCGCCCTGTAAAGAATGACCGCTGCATCCTGCCGGCTGATGGTTTCATTAACACCAAAATAGCTATCTTTCAGTCCATTAATAATTCCCTTGGCATACAGCGCTGAAATATATTTGTAGCTCCATAAATCAGCAGGCACATCGGAAAAAGACAACTCCGCACCGTCTGCGTCATAGCCCATCAGCAGGGCTGTAAGTTTTGCAAATTCCGCACGTGTAACAGCATCTTCCGGACGATAACAGCCACTTTCATCCGCAGAAATCAATCCTTTTTCATACAGGAATTGGATATCATTTTTTCCCCAATGATCCGCAATATCCCGAAAACTATCCTTTGCGGGCTCTGTCGGCTCTGCGGGCTGCTGTATCGTATCATTGCTAACAAGCGGCGCCTTGAAACTGTTTGATTTACCGCTGCCACCCTTATGTTCGTTTTTCTTTGTATCGGACGGCTTGTTTTTGCCTTCCAGAAGCAAAGAATAGGTCTGCGTAGTTTCCTGATATGGCGTTGTTATCCGAACGGAAAGCGATACCCGCGTATCTTTATCCGGCGTGGTAACAGCCGCATTTTCTCCATTAATGGAAATAAACTGACTAACGCTGCTCCACAGAAGTTTTGCGCCATTCACCCCATAGTTTGGAAGCACAAAACCGGTCGTATTGCCTTGAATTGTTTGGAAATATTTTTCCAGCATATTGATTGTCAATTCATACGCCGCTGTTTCTTCAGCCTCTCTCATTCTGCTTTGGTTTACTGTCAAAGAATATATTGATATCTCCCCGCCCTGTATGAGCTTTATTCTGAGATATCTCGCCTCTGTCGGATCAAACCAAACCGATTCCTGAGATTTACCCCCGAAATAGGTTGTCAGACGATTCCAATCTGTTCCGTTTTCAGAATAATCAATAACATATTCTGCATCAGATACTGCCTCTGGGGTCAGCAGTGAGAGATGATTAAATGATTTTATATTTCCCAAATCAATCTGAATACTATCTCCCTTTTGAATTGTCAAACCGCTGCCGTTATTGCCGTCGACCAATTCCGGTGCGGGACTGCCGTTAACGCTCGCATCCTTGCCCAAAGCGTAGTCGCCCACCAAACCGCAAAAATCCGAATAAACAGGTATTCCTTCTTTTGGCTCTTGTGCGCTGTAAGCGGTTGCTTTTACACAAATATAATAACCGCTATCCTCGTCCGTAATGGTATAGACACTTCCCTTTGCACCCGGAATCGGGAAAAACGGACCGGTTGCTCCGGTCGAGCGGCACCATTCATACTGCACACTGTCCTCCGGCAAACCGGAAGGCGAATAATAACTTCCCTGTGCCGCCAAACTCTCCCCGACAGCCATATTCCCGGTTACGCTCAAGCCGGTCACCAGCGGCCGACGGTTTGTTGAAATGGCATAATCCTCATAAACTACACCACTCTCTGACATACAGCGAATTTTATATGTATCGTCAAATGTGCCCTTTTCTACCGCGTTCCCATCCGCATCTACCACAGAAACCGTACCATTATACAGCGCTGACACATTTGATAAAATTCCCGAAACATCTGCCGCATCAACCTCTGAAACAGTTCTTGCATCATTATCAACCGTATATTGCAAAGAACTCAAAGCACAGTTATAATTTTCAGAACTGTATAATTCAAATTCAAACCAGTGCGGCAGCTTGCTCGTTGTCTGCATAAACTTGATGTACCGTCCCCGATGAAGGCCAAAAGAATCCTCGAGTAAGGTAATCGGCTTTTGCTCGGGATTGGGGTATTCATATATTTTTTCCCAATCAACCTCATTATCAGAACAATAAAGTTCAATATTTGTAGCGTGATATGAGTGAGCCGGATCTCCGTACAGTTTAAAATTATCAAAATAAACACTGTTTTCCAGATCAATGACTGCATACTCGCCCGAACCGACCTTGCCAATTACATACCTGGAACCCAAATTACCGTCCACCAAATTGGAAACAACATATCCGGTTGTTCTGCCGACAGGCACCGTCTTTGTTGGCTTCTTCAGCGCAATGTTCACATTTGGCCCTGCGCTTGGCTCCTCTACAACGAGCTCGTAAATTCTTTCTTCAGAAAGAGTATATGCCCTCAGCAAACAACCCGTAGAAATCTCACCGTATAACGGGCTCCCGTCCGGTCTTAAAACCTCCAGCACCGTATCCTCATTGGTTTCAAGTTTGCTCAGGAAGTCGCTTACTTTTCTGTCTCCGAACAAAATATTAGAAATCGTCTTACTCTTCTCATTTATTTTATATTGTTCGGAGCTAAGCGAATAAACTCCCTTTGTCTTTTGTACAATGGTATATAAAACGCTGTCCTCTCCGTCTGCCGATGTAACCCGCAAGCTATAGCCGTCAGCAAGCTCGCCTCTCGTTTTTATCTCTCCATCCTGTTTCAGCACAGCAAGCGTCGCACCGTCCGGCGCAGAAATTGCCTGTAAAAACTCATCAATAAAAATCTTTGATGTAGTAATTGTCATCTCTGTGTTATCAATTTCTTCTGTTGAAGAGGATATTTCCAATACAGATGCCTCCTCCGCAAAAGCAACTGCATTGTTTCCGCTTACAGTCAAAGCGCTAAGCAGACAGACAATACTTACAAAGACCGCAAAATACCTTCTGTACATACTCATCTTGTCCCCTCCTAACTGTAATAGCCTTTATACAAAATCATTTCCTTCGGTGCGCTCATATTGCCTCGCACAAACAGCGCATCACTCTCTTCTGCCGCCAACATATCCGATACGGTTCCTTTTTTCAGCTGATTGTTTTCACAGTCATATACCAGACATACTGCGCTGCCCGCATAATAAGGCAAAATGCGTTCCGACGTTGTGTCTCCACTCGGCAGCCCGCTTGTTCGGTCAAGTAAAAAATGGTTGTTTTCTGCCTTAATCACCTTGCCGAATGCAGGTAATAAATATGAATTGGCATTATTAAGGTCACCAAATTTTGTAATTTCGCCGCTTTTATGCAAAAATACTTCTCTGCTTCCCGCTATTTCATTTTCATCGTTGTATGCTAATAACAGGATATCTCCGCGCGAATACTTTTGCAAAGTGGCCTCTAATCCTTCTGTGGCTATTGATCGGATGCACAAAGCGCCATTTTGATAATATTCCAGTTTTTGTTCCGTTTCGCCCTCTTCGTTTAAGGTCTTTACCATGCCGTTTACAACGCACACCGCCTGACTGTGAGAAGTGCTCTGTGTTTCGCCCTTCGGCTTATAGATAACAGCCAGATTGGACAGTCGCAAATCATCCATATTATACGCCTGAACATAATACTGTTTTCTGTGCGTCAAATCTATAGCGCTAAACATTTTATAATCTTTATCGTCCGCATCCTGTACATTCTTCGGAACCTGGAATATCTTTGCGTTTTCATCCAGCATAAACCGAAAGAAAGAATATCCCGCTCCTGCCGGTCTGAAAAATGTCAGCTTTGTGTCTTTAGCATCCACACTTAACGCGAAATCTGTCCCTTCCTGAGCCGTAACAATGGACGAAATTTTTCCTTCCGAATTTTTTCTTATTTTAATCAGCTGTGATATACTCTCTCCCGACGCATCCAATAATCCAGCTTTTTTCATGGAAGACACAACATCGCTTGTCGCCGAACCGTTTATTTTAACCTTTTGCTCCATATCAGAAATACTAATTGCTTTCTGGTCAAAAAACTTCAACTGTGGCGCTTTTAAACCCACCGCAGATGATACGCCGATAAAATATACATAAGTTTCGCTCGGGGCACCTTCTTCCCCGGCATAACAAACAGTTCCAAAGCTGTCAAGAAACAGCACCATTGATTTTCCCGGTTTTAACTTCGGCTCCAAGGTTTTTATGTAGCGATATTCCTTTTCCCCGACCGAAACGATGTTATCGCCATGCAAAACAGCATCAATAGTTCCATCTATCCTCTTTTGCGAAACCTCAATGCGGCAAACCTTCATACGATCCGTATCCGGAAGCTTTAAACCGTTTTTGCTGATATAACGATCTGCAAAAACCGTGAGAACACTGTCCTCCGGCGGCATGCCGATCATCTGACCGTCCTGGAAAACCCGGTATCTTTTGTCGCCTGCTATACGCATGCGAAAATCCGTCATATCAGCATCCACTACCGTATCACTTGTGACAACACCTGTTTTCAAATGCACAGCTTCGTCCAGATAAAGAACCTCACATTCACCATCGCCGTCCCAGTCCATACAGCGTATTTTGCCGTATTGCGGAATCAATTGGTCGTTGTCATAAGCAGTAAGTACAGAACCATTATAGACAATGGTCAGATCATTGGAAAAAGAAATGTGTTCTGTTTTGCCGTCAAGCTCATAGGTAACCGACGAATCCGACAAACTATCTATATCATCTCTGTCAATCTCTGTGACAACCGTTTTTCCGCTTTGCTCTGCCGAAAGAATATAGCCGTCCTTATAATAAAACTCTACTTTATTTCCCAGAAATAATGCCGGAAAATATTCTTCTGTCTGATATACCTCGCCGTTAATTTTAATGCCGCTCCCCGTTTTATCCTTGCCGTCAAACGAGGAAAATTCGTCCACGTAAACAACGCCCTCATCTTTATAGATATCAAAACACCGTTCCAAAACTGTCTCGTCATCGGAAAAGCTTGCGTCACCGCCATCAATCCCGCTGATGCTCGCCATTTTAGTATTCATGGCACGGGAAAGGATGTTTGCCAGATGAAACCGTGTTATTTTACCCTCCTGCGGAAAATTGCGGAGAAGTTTTAACTGGTTTGCAACCATAAAATAGCCCGACGGATATCCGCCCTTGCTCACTGCTAAGCTCCTATAGCCCAATGTCTCCACCATTATTTTAACAGCCTCTGCCGCCGTAATAGTGTCATCGGGACGAAAATTTCCACTGCCATCCCCTGAAATTATCCCGTAGTCTGCAGCAGTGTTAATATATTGAAAATATGCATGATTTTCCGGTACATCTGCAAACAGCGTTTGGTCTGAGCGAATTAAAGAAAGATTGAGCAATTTTACTGCTCCTTTAATAAACTCGCCCCTTGATACCTCACGATTTCCGCGGAAGGTTTCGTCATCATATCCTTCCAATATTCCGAGTTTTTCCAAATGACGGATATTTTCCCGGTTTTCCGCAGTATCCCTTGGATAAAGAGGATATAATATCTCCGGTCCGTCCTTATCAACATCGGTTGGCTGCGTCGGATCCGTGTTATCGTCCTTTTGTTCTGCCGGCGCACGAATTTCCATTTCATAAACGCCAAATTCTTCGCTCATATCTGACTCATTTACTTCAAACTTTACGTATCTGCATGTAGCGTTCACCGCGAGAGAAAATGAAAAATCTCCCGACGGAATGGCTCCGCTTGCATTGTGATCCGTTATCTTAAACCAAGTCTCACCATCATCAGATCCGGAAATAACGTAATCATCTGCACTTCCGATGGTATAAATGCACAGTTCGTTAAAAGAAAGCTTTTCTTGTAAGTCAATAATAATCCAGCAAGGAAGCTCACCCGGCTCCCAACGCTGAATCAGGTTTCCGTCATTCACTGCATTACAGACAAACACAAAATTATCTCTCTGGCTTGATGCTGTTACAGGCTTTAAGTAAGCCAAATTGATACTGGGAGCAAGTTCCTCCTGAGTATTATTATCAAAAATTTCATCTTCTGCCGAAACGGGTACGCAGCTAATGATAAAAATGACAGCCAGAAATAAAAGCAAACTCTTTTTCAATCGTTTTCTGTTCACACAGCCACACTCCTTTAAACTTAAAATTACTCTTTAACGGCACCTACCATAACACCTTTAATGAAATATTTCTGAAGAAAGGGGTAAATACACAAGATTGGTATAGTTGCCACCGTAATGGTGCAGTATTTCACCGTTTCGCTCAACATTGCCTTCTTTGCCATTTCGGCTTCCATCGCCTCTGACATCAATGCCGAATCCTGGCTGATTAATAATTCCCGCAAGACGAGCTGCAAAGGATATAAACGGCGGTTGGTGATATAAATTGATGCATTGAACCAGCTGTTCCAATGGTTAACTCCGTAATACAGACCGATAACCGCCATAGTGGGAAGAATGAGGGGCATGATAACCTTTGTTAAAATAACCACATGGCTTGCTCCGTCAATTCGCGCCGCTTCCTCGAGACTGTCCGGAACATTATAAAATGCTGTTCTCAGGATAATCATATTGTTGGTGCTAATCGCCGCCGGCAAAATTAAAACCAACAGATTGTCTAAAAGCCCCATCCATTTAATCATCAAATAGGTCGGCACAATGCCTCCGTTAAAAAACATGGTAAATAAAACTATAAAAAACAGTTTTTTAGAATGCATAAGACCTTTCCTGCTGAAAAAGTATGCCGCAAGTGTAGTCATAGCCATGTTAATTGCGACGCCCAGAATGATAATAATAAAAGTATTTAAATATCCCGACCAGACGAGTTTCGTCTTTAATACTGTTTTATAAGCTGTGAAAGTAAATGACAAGGGATGCCACAGCAAACCGTCAGTTGCCATCAAGCGCATGGGGTCGGAAAATGACGCGCAAACAACATACCACATCGGGTAAAAACATATTATGCCAATAAACAAAAGGAACAAGGTATTAAAAACAATAAATATTTTTCTGGAAATACTCTCTTTAATTGCATTTTCTCTCATACTTGCCCCTCCCCTACCACAGCGAACTGTTGTTAACGATACGGCTGACTCTGTTAGCCGCTATGATTAACACGAAATTAATAACAGAATTAAACAAACCGACAGCAGACGAATAACTAAAGTTAGACTCTACCAAACCGCGCCTGTATACATAACTGGCAATAACATCCGCGGTATCATATGTAAGCGGATTATAAAGCAAAATAATCTTCTCAAAACCCGTTGTCATCACCGAACCCATTCTCAGGATAAGCAAAACCACAATGGTCGGCGCAAGCCCGGGCAAGGTGACATGAATCATCTGCCGAAAACGACCGGCACCGTCAATCCATGCCGCTTCATAAAGCTCCTGATTAATCCCCGCCAAAGCCGCAAGATATATGATAGAATTCCAGCCAATTTCCTGCCATACGCTGCTGATAACGTAAATCGGCACAAAATATTCTTTAACGCCCAAAAGCGACTGGGATTTTACCAAGCCCAAAGCCGCCAATGCCTTTGTAATAATTCCGTTATCCGCTACAAACATTTTAATCATACCGCAAACAACGACCAACGAGATAAAATGCGGCATATACGATACTGTTTGAATCGTCTTTTTAAAAGTAACACTTTTTACTTCATTTAATAAAATTGCTAAAATAATCGGCGCAGGAAAGCCCCACAGCAAATTATTCAGGCTGATATTTAAAGTATTAAACATCAGCCTGCCAAAATCAGGACTGGTAAAGAAACTTTTAAAATGCCAAAGCCCCACCCATTCTGAGCCTAAAATTCCCTTTACCGGAGAAAAATTTTTAAATGCTATAATGGCTCCGTACATGGGAGCATAGCAAAACACCACATAATATACAAGTACAGGAATAAAAAGCAAGTACAATTTGCCATTTTTGCGCCAATCTTTCTTACATCTCGCGATATAGCTTGTATCAAGGCTTGTCGCTGCGGGTTGTGCCACATTTTTTTTCATACAAGCGCTGCCTCCTCCGGTTATTATCTCTTTAAATATCGATCATACGCGTCCTGCATAATTGTTTTCAGTTTCTGCATACCGCGTGCATCAAGTTCAGCAATATAATTATCAAAGTTTTCTATCGGCTCTTTGCCGGTAATAAACTTAATCATCATTTCCTCAACATATTTCAAAATATCTGTCTGGATTCTTGTATATTCTGCCGATTCTTCAAGTGTAGGCGTAATGTACGGCAGACGATATTTTTCAATATCATTTTTAGAACAATTAGCAATAGACTGCTCTACTTGCTTCTGATATTTTTCATCAATTGCCGCCTTGGTTTCCGGAAGATCTTTTTCAACAAAACGAGGATTTTGAATATTGCTGAAGTAATATGATTTTGCTTCATCAAAAGAAAGTCCATCCGGATTATTGGTAATTAAATCCGTATATTTACGCTGACCGTTTTCTTCGGTGTAGGTAACATCTTTCGTACCCCAGTTGTAAAAATCTATTCCTTTTTCCGAAAAACCATAGTCAATGACCTTCATAGCAAGCTCTTTCTTTTTTGAAGTTCCGCCGATTCCCCAGCCGGCAAAATATACTCTGGGATCCCGTGTTCCAAATTTCGGTGTATCACCCTTGTTTGCCACCGGGTAGGGAGCTACAATTAATTTAAAATTAGGGTCAATTTCCGCGCCGGCCTGTGTAAAGGTCGGAATACGTGCAATCCATTCAAATGTAGCGCCGGTCACCCCGTTTAAAAGATTTGCCTGAATGGTTTTTCTCTCCGCCATGCCGTAGTTTTTATCCAAAAGACCTTCGTTGTACCATTTATTCATGCGTTCCACAAAGTTTTTATAATTCGGCTCTGCATAACCGTATTTTACTACGCCGTCTTCCTGATACCATCCGAGATGCACATCAAAACCGCTTGTAATACCGCGATCCATCCACGAAGTCATGACACTGAACGGAGCAGTTGCGCCCTTTTTTTCTTTAAATGCACGAAGTACGGTTTCCCATTCGTCAATCGTTTCCGGAACAGAAAGGTTTAAATCATCCAGCCAGTCCTGACGGAAGAAATAACCTGCTGACACGCCGTTTCCCGGATAATCCTTAGAAATATAAAGAGGAGCCATATATACCCGGCCCGAGTCGGTTTTTACATTTTTTTCCGCCCACTCATCCTCTTGTAAAATTTTGTAATAATTTGGAGCGTAATCCTTCAGGTAAGGACTCATATCTGCCAGCCAGCCGTCACTGATTGCTTTTTCCGGACCTCCCGGTATACCTTCTTTACCGTTATTTGCAAAATAATAACCAATAATATCCGGAAGATCTCCGGACGCCACCATTAAGTTAAACGACTGCTCCAGCTGGGTAGAAGATGCGTAAGTCCACTCCAGCTTAACGCCTAGATTTTTTTGATATTGCTCTAACGACGGAAATGCCTGCGGATCACTGAAATTTCCAATTGCGCTGCCTCCGCGCTCCGTCCAAATTTTCAAAGTTTCTTCTGTTTTAATCGGATAGTCAGACGATGCAATATCCTTTAGCTGCTGCTCGCTAAATGCCGTACTGTTTTTCGCTCCGTTACCACAACCGGAAAATGCTGTCATTACAGCCAGCACACCTGCCAAAAACGCACATTTTTTCATTTTTAACATTAAAAAACCTCCTCAACATTAATGATATATAAAATATTATTTTTTCAATTTTACTGCAATCACCGTATCAATTTCATCCGGCAGAGTGAAAAAAGGTTTATTTAAAAACAAATATTCCTCCGCCCCAAGATAAGCTACGTTCCACGGTGCATTCATCGTGATTGCAGAACCGTCAAGCAGCAGTCTTGCATATTCTGCCCTGTTTGCCGCCTCCTGAATAAACAGACTCCCTACGCTCGGTTCAAGCACATGAATATAAATACAATCCTTGCTTTGCGTAATTCTGCCCCACTCAGGCTTTGAAAACTCACTCTTTCCGCACTGATAAATTGATTCCCCATTTACCTCAAGCCATTTTCCCACTTCACATAGTACCTTTTCACACTGTGCCGGTATGGTTCCGTTTGCATCCGGTCCCACATTTAAAAGCAAATTACCGCCTTTGCTCACACATTCCACCAACAGCCTGACAACATCCTTTGCCGACTTATACGCACCACAGTTGGACATATAACCCCAGTTATTGTTCAGTGTGATACATTCCTCCCACGGAACCGGCTGTCCCAGTTCATTCATTACTCCATTGGGAGGGATAATCTGTTCCGGAGAATGAAAATCACCCGAGTAAAACTCCGGTTCCGCAGAAAGGATATTGCCGCCCAAGCGGTTATTAATAACAATATCAGGCTGCAGGCTGCGTATCATTTGTACCAGCTTTGTTGCCTCCCATTTTTCGCCCGTCATATCATCGTAGGAATAATCAAACCACAGAAGATCAATTTTGCCGTAATTGCTGAGCAATTCCTTTACCTGACCGTGGAAATATTGAATATAATTTTCGAAATGTTCCCCCTGTTTCCGATATGATTCGTTGCCGCGCATCGGATGAATTCGGTCATCATAAGCGGGATAATCCTCGTGGTGCCAATCTACCAAAGAATAATATAAGCCTACTTTTATTCCCTCTGCACGAAAGGCCTCTATGTACTCTTTTACAAAATCTCTCTTTGCCGGTGTATTGGTAGAATTATAATCGGTTAGTTTTGAATCAAACATACAAAATCCATCATGATGTTTTGCTGTAAAAACCGAATACTTCATACCCGCCCTTTTAGCAAGCTTTGCCCATTTTTGCGGCTCAAAATCTTTTGGGTTAAAGGTATCAAAGAAAGGCTGATAATCTTCAACCGTCATTTTATCCACACTTCTCATCCATTCCCCTTTTGCCGGAATAGAGTATAACCCCCAGTGAATAAACATACCAAAGCGAGCCTGCATCATCCAGTCTGTTCTCTTTATCCGCTCTTCTAAAATAGACATATACCTATCTCCCATCCATTCCTTTTCACACATATCGTACAATAAAGAACCAAAAAAACAAATGGAAAATAATAGTTTTTATTTATAAATTCTTAACTTAATAAAAAGCATTTTGATACATAGCATTACATAAAATGAAATAATAACCGTATCAAAAGGCTTAAAAATTTTTAGCTATTTTTTAATCATAAATTGCATATGTCTTTCGGTATTGTCCGGGTGGCATGCCTGTGCACTTTTTGAAAAAGGTGGAGAAATAATAAACATCCCGAAAACCAAATTGCGCAGCGATAGTATTAATAGGCAGGTTGGTATTGGTTAAAAAATCCTTAATTTTTTTAAGTTTTACATTATGTACAAACTGAATCGGTGAGATTCCATAATAGCGTTTAAAGCATCTGGAAAAATAGTTTGGATGTAAATGAGACAAATTTGCCAAATCCTGCAATGTTATCTCTTTCCAAATATGATTTAAAATGTAGTCCTCAATGACGCCTATATTTACATTTGCCTGCTCCGACTTTGGAAGCATACTGCGTTCCTGTGCTCCGGACTGCTCCAAATAATAAATTAACAGGCAGCTCAAAATCTGCTGGTTGTGCATGTGCCCAAGCGGCGTTAATGTGTTTTTGGTAAGACAAAGCTGCTCAAAGAGAACTTTGACATATTCATCGTCCTTAATAGAAACACAATAACGGCAGTTAAAAATGTTACTGATATCATATTTAGGATTGCTGTGAAAGTGGCACCAAAATTTTTTGAGAACTTTACCCTCAATCATATGGCAGGAAACAACAGAATTTGCAGGAATAAATACCATCTGTCCGGCGACCGGGTGTATCGTTGTATTGTTAATCGTTATTTCACATTCACCGTCGCAAAGATAATATAATTTGTTAACGTTAGTAAAGAAATCCGTCATCTTCCATTTTTCAGGCTTGCAGGCTGTATATTTTACTGCCTCCAGATGACAATGTAACATTGAAAGTACAGATTTTATTTCATGCTCGTCCATAAAATCCACCTATCCTGTCCTTTTATTCTTAAAATATTTGTCGATCAAACATTATTGCATGACTGTTTCCGTATCAAAACTCTAAATTCTCAGAACTTCAGCTGAAAAATGCTGTCATTGAAAAATAAAAAAGTGCGCAGCCACAGAGCCGCGCACCAAAAATGCAAACTCTGATTGCTGTCACACAAGTATATACAAACACAAATTAAGTATGTAAATAGAGCATGCATTTTTATCAAAAGATAAAAACATACATACTTAATATGTTAATATAACAATATAAAACTTGTGTGACGTATTCATTATATCAGATATTTGCATAAAATACAACCATTTTTTTATATTTACGTTCATTAATTGCAGTCCTGCCGTAATATCATTAACAAATGAATATCTAAAAAATTTTTGTAAAAAAACTTGACAAGGCAATATAAAATGCATATAATAGATAGTATGAACAAAGGCGTTCATAAAAGACTGTATTTTTATGGTTTTTTATGAATGCCTTTATTTTTTTATATTTGAAACAGGAAGGGAAGGATGACTATGCTGCGAGAGGGACAAGTGAGAATCCCGTCGGGCTGCGCCATTTCAGGAATTTTTGCAAAGGACGGACAAAAAATATGCGGCAGGAAAATTATTGATTCCATTGCCGTCATGCACGACCGCTCAAACGGCTTGGGCGGCGGTTTTGCCGGATACGGCATCTATCCTCAATATAAAGATGACTATGCACTTCATATATTCTATGACTCCATTGCAGCACGCCAGGAATGTGAGCGGTTTTTAGACAGGCATTTTGATATGGTAAACCTGTCAAAAATACCAACCAAAAAGATTCCGTCCATCACGGACGAGCCTATGATATGGCGTTACTTTGTACGGCCGCTTCCAACCAAGCTGACCGAAAGCCAACTTTGCGAGGATGAGTTTGTTGCCAAAAGTATGATGCGTATCAACACACAGATTGACGGCGCCTATGTTTTTTCCAGCGGCAAAAATATGGGCGTGTTCAAGGCAGTCGGTTTTCCGGAGGATGTCGGCGAATTTTACCGTCTGGATGAATATGAAGGCTATTGCTGGACGGCTCATGGCCGTTACCCGACTAACACACCCGGTTGGTGGGGCGGTGCGCATCCTTTTGCCATGCTGGATTATTCCATTGTACATAATGGGGAAATTTCAAGTTATGACGCCAATCGCAGATACATAGAAATGTTTGGTTATAAATGTACTCTGCAAACAGATACTGAGGTCATTACCTATATGATAGATTACCTTCACCGCCGCGTCGGACTCACACTTCCGGAAATTGCAAGCGTAATCGCGGCGCCGTTTTGGTCAACCATTGAAAGAATGCCGGAGGAAAAGCGAAAGCAGTGCGAATTTTTGCGCAAGAGATTTCCAAGTATGCTAATTACAGGACCGTTTTCCATTTTACTTGGTTTTAACGGCGGTTTAATGGCGCTGAACGATCGTTTAAAGCTGCGCTCCATGGTCATTGCCGAAAAGGGCAATATGTTTTATGCCGCCAGCGAAGAGGCCGCAATCCGCGTCATTGAACCAAATCCCGATAAAATATGGTCGCCGCGCGGCGGCGAACCCGTCATTGTAAAATTGAACGGAGGGAACGAAAATGCCAACTCATAATATATATCCGCCATATGAAATTATACGAAACCCAAACCGCTGCACAAACTGCCGTATTTGTGAACATCAGTGCGCCAACGGTGTTCACCGTTTTGATGAAAAGATTGGTTTTATGACTGCTGATGAATCAAAATGCGTCAACTGCCATCGCTGTGTTGCCGTTTGTCCCACACGAGCTCTGAAAATAGTGAAAACAAACGACACTCTGAAAGAAGATAACAACTGGACACAGCAAACCATTGAAGAAATATATCGGCAATCAGCGAGCGGCGGAGTTTTGCTTTCCTCTATGGGAAATCCAAAACCGTACCCCGTTTATTTTGATAAACTTTTAATCAATGCGTCACAGGTAACCAATCCTTCCATTGACCCGCTCCGCGAACCGATGGAAACAAAGGTTTATCTCGGCAAAAAACCGGGTGAAATCAAGCGTGATGAAAATGGTAAACTGATAACGGATTGTCCGCCAAATGTCGAACTATCCACACCGATTTTGTTTTCTGCCATGTCCTACGGTTCCATCAGTTATAATGCGCATGCTGCTTTAGCGCGCGCAGCACAGGAACTCGGCATCTGCTACAATACCGGTGAAGGCGGGCTTCATGAGGATTTTTACCAATATGGCGCAAATACTATCGTTCAGGTTGCCTCCGGTCGTTTTGGCGTTCACAAGGGTTATCTGGAGGCAGGTGCCGCCATTGAAATTAAAATAGGTCAGGGTGCAAAGCCCGGCATCGGCGGTCATCTTCCGGGAGCAAAAATCGTTGAGGACGTGTCACGTACACGCATGATTCCTGTTGGCTCGGACGCAATTTCGCCTGCGCCGCACCATGATATTTACTCCATTGAGGATTTGCGGCAGTTGGTATATTCGCTTAAGGAAGCAACAGAATACAAAAAACCCGTTATTGTTAAGATTGCAGCCGTACATAACATCGCCGCAATCGCCAGCGGTATCGCTCGTTCCGGTGCAGACATTATTGCTATTGACGGCTTTCGCGGCGGCACAGGAGCCGCTCCTACCAGAATCCGTGATAACGTAGGTATTCCGATAGAACTTGCCCTTGCAAGTGTTGACAAACGCCTGCGCGAGGAAGGAATCCGCGATGATGTTTCCATTATCTGCGGCGGCTCCATCCGCAGCAGTGCAGATGTTGTTAAAGCTATTGCTCTCGGCGCTGACGCAGTCTACATTGCAACTGCCGCACTAATCGCCATGGGCTGCCATCTTTGCCGCAGCTGCCAAACCGGAAAATGCAACTGGGGAATCGCTACTCAAAATCCGGAGCTGGTGAAACGGCTCAATCCGGATGAGGCCGCTCAAAGACTGATTCATCTGGTAACCGCATGGACACACGAAATCAAGGAAATGATGGGCGGTATGGGATTAAATTCCATAGAAGCGCTCAGAGGCAACCGCCTTATGCTGCGCGGTATTGGTCTGACGGAAAAAGAGCTTGAAATTCTCGGCGTAATGCACGCCGGCGAGTAAAATTCGGAGGTGATTTCTTTGATTATTCACGCAGGTGATAAACATTTTAAAACATTAAATAACGAAATACGTCTTGCTCAAGATAGTGAAATTGTGATAGAAAACTGTATTGGTCAGCGCTATATAGCAAGCGGTCTTTCCGAAAAAAATCTCCAGATATACGGCACGCCCGGAAATGCACTTGGCGCATATTTAAACGGCAGCGAAATTACGGTTTACGGAAACACGCAGGAAGCAGTGGGCGACACCATGAACGACGGCGAAATTGTTGTATATGGAAGCTGCGGCGATGCCGCCGGATATGCTATGCGCGGCGGCAAGATTTATATTGAGAAAAATGCCGGCTACCGTACCGGTATTCATATGAAGCAATATCAGGACAAAGTTCCCGTAATGATTATCGGCGGAGTTGCCGGAAGTTTTTTAGGCGAATATCAGGCAGGCGGTATCATAGCCGTGCTTGGACTCGGCTCTGAAGGAAAGATTCCGGTCGGCAATTTCTGCGGAACAGGTATGCACGGCGGAAAAATATTTTTACGCAGCGAAAAGCTTCCGTCCGATTTACCGCCACAGGTTTCGGCAAAGGAAGCGGAAGATGCTGATTTGGAAATACTTTTGCCATACTTAAACGAGTTTTGTGAAAAATTTCATCATAAACCGGAGAAAATATTATCACATCGCTTTTATCTTTTGACAGCTGACTCAAAAAATCCGTACAAACAGCTGTACACAACGAATTAAATCGGTTATAATAAAGAATAAAGATATTAACTGATAATTCGAAAGGGTGACATTATGAACCATACGGACGAGGAATTGCTGAATTTTGTGACGGAAAATGATGTAAAATTTGTGCGAATGGCGTTCTGCGACCTACTCGGCACACAAAAAAATGTAGCCATTATGGCAGACCGTTTACCGCAGGCTTTTGAAAAGGGAATCTCGTTTAACGCTTCAGCCATTGCAGGCTTTGAAAGTGCATTGCATTCCGATTTATTTTTGCTGCCGGAGTCCACAGGCGTTGCCATCTTACCTTGGCGCCCCTCTCATGAACGGGTTATGCGTCTTTTTTGCTCCGTAAAAAATCCCGACGGCAGCGATTTTGCCGGTGACAGCCGTTGCCTTTTAAAGCAAGCGGTTAAAAAAGCAGCCGACATGGGTTATTTTTGCCGCGTTGGAACAGAGTGTGAATTTTATCTGTTTCACACAGACGAAAACGAACAGCCGACGAAAATTCCATTTGACCATGGTTCTTATGCAGATATTGCCCCACTTGACCGCTGTGAAAATGTACGCCGTCAAATATGTCTCGCTTTAGAGGAAATGGGGCTGCGACCGGAAAGTTCTCACCATGAACGGGGACCCGGGCAAAATGAGGTTGATTTTTGTTACTCCGATCCCCTCACGGCAGCAGATAATTTCATTACGTTTAAATCGGTAGCAAAATCTATTGCTTTGCAAAACGGGCTGTTTGCCTCCTTCTTGCCAAAGCCTTTGATAAACGAATGCGGCAACGGAATGCACATTAATCTGTCGGTTATGAAAAACGGAAAAAGCCTGTTTCAGCAGGAACCACACCACTCCAAGCATGCCGAGAGTTTCATTCAGGGCATATTGGACCGAACTGCGGAAATCAGCATATTTTTAAACCCCCTGCCAAATTCATATGCACGCATTGGCACACACGGTGCTCCGCGCTACATTACTTGGTCACACCAAAACCGCGCCCAACTGGTGCGAATACCGGCGGCACGCGGCGGCGAAAATCTTCGCATGGAGCTGCGATCGCCTGACCCGTCCTGCAATCCCTATCTGGCACTTGCCCTGTTGATTTGCGCAGGACTTGAGGGCATCGAAAATGAAAAAAAGCTGACAGAAGCAACAACCTGCGATTTCAGTCAGGAATATATTGCCGAAAAACAGATTGCACAACTGCCGCAGGATATGGGTGAGGCGCTCAGCTTAGCAGAAAACAGTAAATTTATTCGTTCGGTTCTCCCCGCTGAAATCGTTGACCGCTACTTAAAGATAAAACATACGGAATGGGAGCAATATCAAGCTGCGGAGGATAAAGAACAGTATGATTTTGAACATATTCTACCCTTGATATGAGGAGGGTCGGATATGGAACGAATCTTAATCGTAACAGACAATCCCAAGCGCAGAGATTTGTTTGAAAAATTGATTTCTGAACAATTGCACGCAGAATTTTTCTATGCCCTCTCCAGCGGAGAAGCATGGCGAACGATTGCAGAAAACTCTTTTTCAATTATCTTAATTATCGCTCCTTTACCCGATGAGTTTGGAACAAATTTGGCACGCATGGCAGTAAAGGGTACTGCAGGTGTTATCTTAGCTGCAAAGGCCTATCAGCTTGACGAAGTACGAGCAAAACTCGGTGCAGAGGGCGTCATGCTGTTTGCGACGGAAATGGGACGAACCATGTTTTCTTACGCAATATCTCTCCTCCTTGCTGTTCATAGGAGACTGTCTGCTGCAGAACCGCAAGCGGAGATGCTGCAACAAAAAATAAAAGATATTCGTATTGTAGACCGTGCCAAATGCATATTAATTCAGTACGAAGGCATGACCGAACAGGAAGCTCACCGGGCGATTGAAAAGACGGCTATGGACGAACGAATTCCGCGCCGCGAAGCGGCACAAATGATATTGAATCATTATGACATATAATGAAATCTTATGCAAGATGTAAAAAGAGGCGATTAAATTGAAACTGAAATCTTATGCAAGATGTAAAAAGAGGCGATTAAATTGAAACTGAAATTTACAAAAATGCACGGCTGCGGTAATGACTATATTTATATTGATTGTTTTTCACAAACACTCGAAAACCCCGAAGAGCTTAGCATTGCCCTTTCCCGTCCACACTTTGGTATTGGTGCCGACGGTATTATTTTGATCTGCCCGTCGGATATTGCCGATGCAAAAATGCGTATTTTTAATCAAGACGGCAGTGAGGGAAAAATGTGCGGAAACGGTATTCGATGTGTCGGAAAATATTTATATGACAGCGGGCGAATAAAAAATAAAGTTATTCTTGTAGAAACACTCAGCGGAGTAAAACGCCTGGAACTTCATCTTACACAAGACAAAGTAGATACAGTTACTGTTAATATGGGAAAAGCGGAACTTGCCTCCAAAAAATTGCCGGTACTCCTGCCATATGAACGTGTGATAAATAAAACTGTAATTATTGGAGAAAATGAGCAAAAAATTACCTGCGTCTCTATGGGCAATCCTCACTGTGTGGTTTTCCGCGACAGTTTAGAAAATCTGGCGATCGAAGAAGAAGGACAACAGTTTGAATTTTCACCGCTTTTTCCGGAACGGGTGAACACGGAATTTATACGCGTTCTTGGAACAAATGAGCTGCAAATGCGCGTCTGGGAGCGCGGCAGCGGGGAAACTCTGGCCTGTGGCACAGGCGCCTGCGCTGCAGCCGTTGCGGCAGTTGAAAATGGATTTTGTTCTAAAAACGAGGATATTTGCGTTCATTTGCGCGGCGGCGATTTGACAATACGCTACACAGAAGATGCTGTGTTTATGACCGGAAAAGCACAAACTGTTTTTTACGGCGAAATCGAACTATAAAAGAAAGGAATATATGGCGATGAAGATAAATGACAACTACGGCCGTTTGGAAGAAAGCTATCTTTTTTCTAAAATAAACCATATGGTAGCGGAATATCAAGCAGAAAACCCACAGAAAAAAATCATTCGCCTCGGTATCGGCGACGTAACCAGGCCACTTTGCGCCTCTGCGGTATCTGCTATGGGTCGTGCGGCAGAAGAACTTGGCCGCGCGGAAACCTTTCGCGGCTATGGCCCTGAACAGGGATATGATTTTTTACGTGAAAAAATCCGGGCATACTATCTGAAAACCTCCGGTGCCGCACTGGAAACGGACGAAATTTTTATCAGCGACGGCGCAAAAAGTGATCTTGGAAATATTCTGGATTTATTTGCAGCCGACAATACTGTTCTGATTCCATCTCCCGTATATCCGGTCTATGTTGATACCAATATCATGGCAGGCAGAAAAATTGTATATCTTGCTGCAACGCGTGAAAATAATTTTTTACCATTGCCGGATGAAACAATGGATGCTGACATTATCTACATTTGCTCTCCGAACAACCCGACCGGTGCCGCCTATAACCGCACCCAGCTGGCACAATGGGTTGCATATGCAAACCGTCAGAATGCCGTACTGCTGTATGATTCTGCCTATGAAGCTTTTATTACCGACCCGGATTGCCCCAGAAGTATCTACGAGATAGAGGGTGCCAAAACCTGCGCGATTGAATTCTGCTCATTATCAAAAACAGCAGGCTTTACCGGTACACGCTGCGGTTATACAATTGTGCCTAAACAATTGGAACGCAGCGGCTACTCGCTAAACCGTTTTTGGCTGCGCCGTCAAACCACAAAATTTAACGGCGTACCGTATATAGTGCAACGCGGCGCGGAAGCGGTATTTACGGAAAAAGGTATGGCAGAATGCAGAGAAAATCTGAAAGTTTACCAACACAATGCGGCAGTTATCTCTAAAACACTGACCGAACTGAACATTTGGCATGTCGGTGGAAAAAACTCTCCTTATCTTTGGCTTGCTTGCCCAAATAGTATGGATTCATGGACATTTTTCGAGGATTTACTGCATCGTGCACAAGTGGTCGGCACTCCCGGCAGCGGCTTTGGTATGGGCGGCGATGGCTTTTTCCGCCTCACCTCCTTCGGCTCGCCGGAAAATACTGAGGAAGCAATGGAACGCATGAAACAGGCTTATCAAAAACAATAAAAAAACAACACACCCCTTCAACTCTTATCCGATAAGAGCTGAAGGGGTATATATTTCTGCATGCTGCAGCATAACACCGCAGCAAATATATTTTGTAAATTCCACAAATGACACGTATTTTAATTACCGCACAAGCCTTACCGCTGACGGTAATCTTTTACTCTTGCCGTTTTCTTTTCACTACGCGGCAAACCGCCTTGCTCCAGCACCTCAATGCTCATCAAAATGCCGATTTTGCTTTTCATAACACGCCCCACAACCTCCGCAAGGTTATCTGCCGCCCCGGGCTTCTTTTCCACACGCAGAGTGACACGATCTTTCCCTTCTATATGCTCCAGCTGCAGCTGATACTCTGAGCTGATTCCTTCAATCGGTGCCAATGCGTTTTCAATCTGACTCGGATAAATATTCACGCCTTTCACCTTTACCATATCATCCGTCCGTCCTTTAATGCGATCTATCATCGGATATGGCGAACCGCATGAACACTTGTTTGGCAATATTCTGGTCAAATCATGCGTGCGGTAGCGTACCAGCGGAGCCGCTTCCTTGCAAAGTGTGGTAATAACCAATTCACCCCACTCACCTTTCGGCAAAACCTCGCCCGTTTCACTGTCGATAATTTCAAAATAAAGATAATCATCCCAATAATGCATTCCTTCGTTTGCGGCGCAATTAATTGCAATACCCGGGCCGTAACACTCCGTCAACCCGTAAATGTCGAACAGCTCAATGTTCAGCTCTTTGCGAATCCGTTCGCGCATCAAATCGCCCCATCGTTCCGAACCGATAACTCCCTTTTTTAGCCGAATGTTTTCCTTCACACCACGTTTTTGAATCTCTTCCGCCAAAAGCAAGGCGTAAGACGAAGTGGCACACAAAACCGTACTGCCCAGATCCTGCATCATCTGAATCTGCTTTTCCGTATTACCCGGTCCCATCGGAACAGCCATAGCGCCCAGCTTTTCCGCGCCTGCCTGAAAACCGATACCTGCCGTCCACAAGCCATAACCCGGCGTAATTTGAATCACATCATCTGCTGTAATGCCCGCCGTTTCATAACAACGTGCAAACATAACCGCCCAGTCGTCGACATCCTTTTTAGTATACGGGATAATGACCGGCATACCCGTTGTGCCCGAAGAGGAGTGAATCCGCACAACCTCCCTCTGCGGAACGGACATCAATCCCAAAGGATAGGCATTACGCAAATCAACCTTATCGGAAAAAGGCAATGCCTCAAAATCCTCCATAGAATTCACGCCGTCACACTGCGCAAACTTGTTTTTGTAATAAGGACTGTTCTTTTTTGCATACTCAAATGCCTTTTGCAGTTTATCTAACATAGTCTCTCCCCAACTCCAATGCTTTATAATTCAGTTCGCGAAAACGTTCCGGAACTTGCAAGTCAATAGCGTGTTTCATCTCCGCCTCGGAAAACGGCAAAAGCCCGGCACCGAGCGCCGCGCCAAGCAATACCACATTCACTGCTTTGACATTTCCTGCCTTTTCTGCCGCACCGTAACCATCGATAAAAATCGCATCTGCAAGTGCCTGTTTTATAGTTTCATCATCATACTCCATTCCGCCGAGCGTCACCGTTATCGGTTCTACGCGCTGCATGCTGACAATGACCTTTCCGCCGGGTTTTAAGCGATCAAGATTTCTCGCCGCTTCCGCCATTTCAAATGCTAAAATCAGATCCGCTTTTCCCAACGGAATATAGGGACTCTTTTCACGGCTCCCAATCCGCACATGGCTGACCACGCAGCCGCCGCGCTGACTCATGCCTATCGTTTCGCCTGTACGGACAAATTTCCCTGCCTGCACCGCTGCCTCCGCAAGAAGCCGTGACGTTAATATCGTTCCCTGGCCGCCAACACCGGCAACCAATATATCCATTGTTTCTTCCATCTTACTCCCTCCTCAATGTTCTTCAATCGCACCGAATTTACAAACCGAAGCACATAAACCGCAGCCATAACATAATGACGGTTCAATAACCGCGCGTCCGTCTTTTGCACGCGACATTGCAGGGCATCCGATTTCCTTCAGGCATATTCCACATTTTTTGCAATCGTCCTTCACACAGAAAGTCCTGTCTTTCTTATAAATAGCAATGCACGGCGCTTCAAAAATAACCGCACTCACGCCTTTATGTTCCGTTGCACGCCGTACCGTGTCCACCGCCTTATCCAACTCAAAGGGATTTACTCTTTCTACGAAACCAACCCCTAAAGCCGTCAGCAGCGCCGCTACGTCAATCTTCGGCGACTCGTTGCCCATCATGGTTTTACCGATTCCCGGGTGCGGCTGATGTCCTGTCATTGCTGTCGTCGAATTATCTAAAACAGCGATTGTAATATCCGTACCATTGTATAAGGCGTTTACCACACCGGGAATCCCGGTATGAAAAAAGGTAGAATCGCCAATAAAACCGATATATTTCGCATCTTTATCCGCACGCGCCAAACCTTGCGCAATGGTAATCGATGCCCCCATACAAAGACAGGTGTCACACATCTCAAGCGGTTTTGCATTTCCGAGCGTATAACAGCCAATATCTCCGGTAAAAACTGCGCGCTGTCCTTTCATGGCAAGCTTTGCCGCATAAAAGGATGCACGATGCGGACATCCGGCGCACAGCACCGGCGGGCGCACCGGCAAATTCTGCGGAACTTCATTCAAATCTTTCTTCACCGCAAAACCGGCAAATTCTGCAATAGCGTCACGCACAATTTCATAACTGAATTCCGATACCTTCGGCGTATTGCCTGTCCTTTTTCCCAATATTTCGAGCTTTAAACCGTGCGTGTAGGCAAGCTCAATGAGTCCCTCTTCTATTACCGGATCAAGCTCCTCCGTTACCAATACCCTTTCGACACCGCTCAGCGCCTCAAGCAAGAACGGCTCCGGAAGCGGAAACGGGGTTGCAATTTTAATTAATTTCATCTGCGGCGCATATTCATCCAGCACTTCCTTCGCGTACGCCGCACAAATACCGGAGGCAACAACACACAGTTTTCCCTCACCACGTACATTGTTAAAGGGATAAGCGGAAAAATCCTCCGCTATCTTCGGCTGCTGCGCTTCAATCTCCGCATGCCGTCTGCGTGCTAACGGCGGAAAAATAACAAAATGCGAATCCTTTACAAATTCGCCGCGGCGAATAGGGGTCTTATCCTCACGAATTTCTATTGAAGCACAGCTGTGGCAAATGCGGGTTGTCGGGCGCAAGAAAACAGGAATCCCATAACGCTCGGAATATTCAAATGCGTCCTGCACCATCTGATATGCTTCCTCCAGCGAGGACGGATCAAATACCGGCAGGTTAGAATATTTACCAAAAAAGCGCGTATCCTGCTCTGTCTGCGAAGAAATCGGGCCCGGGTCATCTGCCACCAAAACGACCATACCGCCTTTTACGCCAACCGAAATCAACGACATCAACGGATCGGAAGCAACGTTTAAGCCCACTTGCTTCATAGTGACCATGGAACGGGTTCCCGTATACGCTGCACCTGCTGCAACCTCCATTGCCACCTTTTCGTTGACCGACCACTCTACATAAATGCTTCCGTCATTTTGTTTTGCCACCGTCTCCAAAACTTCGGTAGACGGCGTTCCGGGATACCCGGTTACCACTCCGACCCCTGCCGCAATCGCACCGAAAGCGATTGCTTCGTTCCCCATTAACATCTTAATCATATTGCTATTCCTCCGCACATTAAACAAATAAAAAAGGTCTCTGCAAATAAAGCAGAGACCGAAATTCTCCAATGGTTTTCTCCACTCAGCTGCACTATTCTCATCTCAACTCATCTCACTATATAACTAATTATATGCTTTTTATCAAAATTTGTCAAGATGTTAGTTTTGCAGCCTAAAGAAGACCGTATTTTTGTCACACAACGCGAAATTATGATTGAACAAAGTCATCTACCTGTACTTTTTTCCACTCTGTTCCCTTCGGGTCGACATTTGTATACAAGGTTAAAACTCCCTTTGAAGACCAAGGTTCTTTTTCATCGCCGCTGATGGTTATCTTAAACTCATAATTAACCTCCTTCAGCGCCAGATAATCCTCGTAAAGAGTCCGGTATTGCTTCTCATCTGTCTTTTTCGCCTCTTGGATATATTTCAACCGATCGGGATCGCGGTTATAATGCAAATAGGTCATCTTGTAAAGGAAGGTTGCCTCATTGCCTTCCTGCCTCCAGTCTGAAATTTCAAGGCTTTGAATATCATAAAGTGGCGCATATACCCGCTGAAATTCCTCTTGCAAATATTGCTCAGTCCGAAGGTATAAGCTTGATGCCTGCATTTTTACATCAAACAGCGCATAAAATTCGCTGTTATCCTCTCCGCCGCAACTATAAAACAACTCACCGCTCCGGTAAATCATACAACTGTCAGATGCCGGATATACCACACCGCGTGTACCGTCACTGCGCGTTAAATAAAGAGCTGCTTCAAACGGACACTTCGCGCTCTCCCCGAGGGGAACAGCAGTGTTCAGCATGGTTTCCAGCTGTGCCAGTTTTGCTTTATTTGACAGCATAAAAGTTCTCATCTGATACGTTTCCGGATAAAAATTACTTCCGAGGCGAAGTTCTGCCGCCGTAATATCATGAATGTCTCCCGGGACAAAATTAACTACTTTCTCCTCTGCGCCGCGAAACAGATAGGTCTCCTCATCAGCTGCACCCTCTTGCGCACAAATCAGCTTTAAACTTCCGATTTGCGGTTCCTCCACCGTCAGATAATAAATTTTGCTGTCCAGCTTCACGCAATTAGCGCTGTACCAGCCGCGCGCACTCGGCAATACAGTAAAGGTATCGGAAAGTCCCTCAAACAGCTTATTTTTTTCCGCAGGCTGCTTCGTTTTCTTTGCTATACCATTCTTTAAATCAATTACGTAATTATCGAAATCTTTAATTTCCTCCTCCGGCCCGTAATTAATCAACCATGCATTTTCGCCCTTTTCATCAACGGAAACCGCAATGCCGTTGGAGCCCTGTTGATGCGGCGCACAGTTTAGCTTTGACAAATCAATGCTTTGTACCAGCTTTTCTGCTTTTCGGTCATAGACAAAGAACCCTTTCAGGTAATGAAACACCACTTTATCCTCGGAAAGATAATCCAAATCTGCCATAATGGCGCCAACCGGTTGACTGCAATAAGCAGAAAATTCCGTTTCGTCCAGCGGCACACGTTCCGCGGAATCCGTCAGACACGCGGTGCAGATTGCTGCCGCCAGTACAAGCGCAAGCACAGACCACACAATTTTCGGCTTTTTGAAATATGCAATGCGCTTAATGCGGTGCGAAACCTCTTTTTCACCGTTTTGCAGAGCCGTGGTACCAAACACGAACCGGTTTTTACGCAGAGCCGTTTTTAAAAGCAGGCTTGCATATTCCTTTTTATCGGTGCCACAGCGCAACACTCTTTGATCGCAGAAAAGCTCCACATCACGCCGAAACACAAAAAATGCATACCAGATAACCGGGTTAAACCAATTGAGGCACAAAACCAGCATGGCAAGCCATAAGTAAAAAATATCTCCGTTTTTTAAATGGCAAAGCTCATGTAAAAAGACTTGTTTCTGTTCCGCCTCACTGTAACCGTCCGGCAACACTACCACAGGCCGCAGCATCCCCACCAGTATCGGTGTCTCACCGCCGCCTACCAGCCGCACTCTCCGTTTAATATGTAATATGCGCTTACAAGCCCGAAACCGCACTAATGTGTCTCCATCGGTTATCTTCGGCATACGCGCTGTGCGAAAGTTAAAAATCGCATAGGGAATTAAAAAGAACAAAAACAATCCACTCGCGCCGACAAGCCATATGCTAAAAAAAGCTTGTTCTGCCGTAAGCGTTTTGTCCTTCATCTGTGCAGGTTGTTTCATGACTTGTGCCGGCAAAATGTCCTGCTCTGCCTGCGTTGAGGGGATCGCCTGCTGCTCGACAGGTGTCCTTGTCATTTGCGTAACTACGGTCCTCGGTGTACGCATAACATTAAACACCGAAAGACTGCTCTGAGGCAAACCCGGCATAAACAGCCGCACTGCCAGAAGCAACCAGATAAACATCTGTTGTTTGGCTGTCAATCTGCGCCGAAAAAGCCTTTTAAAAATCAAAATAAAAAGCGCTGTTACTGTTAAATGCACCGTCATTTCAATAAGCTGTGTCATCGCCCTTCCCTCCGTCCATTTTTTCAATAATCTTCATCAGCTGACGTGTCTCCTCACCACTCAGCTCGCTGTCAGAAACCAGATTGGTCACCATCATTTTCAACGAACCGTGATAAATGCGGTCAATCAGGCTTTTTGCCTCCCTTCGCCTACAGGTATTTTCCTCTAAAACCGGATAATACCGAAACTGTGTCTCGCTTTTGTCAATACCAACCGCCCCCTTGCTGCAAAGTCGCCTCACAAGCGTTTTTATCGTCGAATCGCTCCAACCCGTTTCTGCAAGCGCTTCCCGAACCTCGCCGATATTCAGCATAGGTCTCCTCCACAAAAGCTCCATAACTTTCCATTCTGTTTCTGTAATGTGTACTTCTTTCTTCATGTCCTTCCCTCCGAACGTTTACAACTGTAACCTGTAAATATAGTTTACACTTGTAACCCTAATTTGTCAAGACCTTTTTGCAATGTAATATTAATTTAACATTGACCCATCAGACAAGAAAGTAAAAAAGCTGCAGCAAAATGATTTCATCTTGCCACAGCTCCATTAAATAACATTATGAAATTATTCTTCCGTAACAGTTTCTGCAGTTTGATCTGCATCATCCGCAGGGGTTTCCGTTTCCTCCGATGCTTCTGCATCTTCCGGGATTTCATTTTCTTCTTCCTCAGCTGTTAATGCGAGGCTTACTACTGTAACGCCTTCCTCCAGTCTCATCAGACGAACGCCCTTTGTAAGACGGCCGATACGGCTGATTTCCGAAGTTTTCATACGGATAACCATACCATCCGAGGTAATCAGCATAATGTCGTCACTCTCTGCAACTACTTCTATACCCGCAATGTTACCCGTCGTTCCCGACAAGCGGTAGGTATTCACACCCTTGCCGCCACGCGACTGAATCTTATATTCATCAAGCGGTGTCTTTTTACCGTAGCCGTTTTCTGTAACAACCAGAAGGTCGCCGCCCTCAATTGCCATACTCATGCCGACCACATAATCATCGCCCGTCAGCTTTATGCCGCGCACACCGCGCGAAACTCTGCCCATTGGCCGTACATCTTCTTCGTTAAAACGAATACACATACCGTGATAGGTGCTTAGTAAAATGTCGTTGGTGCCATCGGTCAGATTTACGTTAATCAGCTCATCATCCTCTTCAAGCACAATCGCCGCCAAACCGCCTTTTCTTGCGGTGTTATACGCCATTAAATCAGTTTTCTTCACGATGCCCTTCTTGGTGCCGAAGAATAAATATTTTCCTTCTTCAAATTCTCTGACCGGTATCGCCGCCGTAACCTTTTCATCTCCGTCCAGCTGCAGCAGGTTAACAATCGCCGTACCCTTTGCATGCCGTCCGACCTCCGGTATCTCATACGCTTTTAAGCGGTACATCTTTCCTTTGGAGGTAAAGAACAGAATGTGGTTATGCGTAGAGGTAATAAACAGCCGCTCTACAAAATCCTCTTCTCTGGTCGTAATGCCCGATACACCTCTTCCGCCGCGGCGCTGCGCCTTGTAAGTATCTACCGGCAGGCGCTTGATGTAACCGAAGTGCGTCAGTGTGATGACCATTTCTTTTTCTTCTATTAGATCCTCGATATCAATTTCATCCGCAAATGCGGTAATCTCGCTCTTTCTGTCATCGCCGTATTTATCTTTCAACGCCAAAAGCTCTTCTTTCACAATCTGTAAAAGCATAGACTCGTTTGCCAAAACTTCCTTTAAATATGCGATTAACTCCATCAGCTGTTTGTATTCCGCATCAATTTTCTCGCGTTCCAAGCCCTGCAAACGTGCCAGACGCATGTCCAAAATCGCCTGTGCCTGCACCTCAGAAAGCCCGAAACGATCCATCAAGCGCTGTTTAGCATCATTATAGCTCTCACGAATGATTTTTATAATCTCATCAATATTATCCAGTGCAATGCGTAAACCTTCCAGAATATGTGCACGCGCCTCCGCCTTTTTCAAATCAAATTCGCTGCGGCGGCGAATAACCGTTTCCTGATGCTTAATATAGTTCTCCAAAACCTCTTTTAAGTTCAAAATTTTGGGCTGATTGTCCACCAGCGCAAGCATAATGATAGAGAAAGTCTCCTGCAGCTGCGTGTATTTATAAAGCTGATTTAAAACCACGGAACCGTTTACATCGCGCTTTAATTCAATGACAATGCGCATACCGTCACGGTCAGATTCATCCCGCAGATCAGAAATGCCCTCTACGCGCTTATCCTTTACCAGCTCGGCAATCTTTTCAATTAATCTCGCCTTGTTTACCTGATATGGCAGCTCCGTTACCACAATGCGCTGTTTTTCATGCGTCATCTGTTCAATTTCGGAACGGGCGCGCATAATAATCTTGCCGCGGCCCGTGGTGTATGCACTGCGAATGCCGTTTAAGCCCATAATAATACCGGCAGTCGGGAAATCAGGACCCTTGATGTGTTCCAATAATTCATCTATTGTAATATCCGGGTTATCAATCGTTGCAACCACGCCGTCAATAACCTCCCGCAGGTTATGCGGCGGAATATTGGTTGCCATACCAACCGCAATACCGGACGAGCCGTTGACCAGCAGGTTTGGGAAACGAGAAGGCAAGACTTTCGGTTCCATCAAATTTTCATCATAGTTTGGCATGAAATCAACGGTATCTTTTTCAATATCCGTCAGCATTTCCATTGCCATTTTCGCCATTTTTGCCTCGGTATAACGGTAAGCAGCCGGCGGATCACCGTCCACGGAACCAAAGTTACCATGACCGTCTATCAAGGGATAGCGCATGGAGAAATCCTGCGCCAAACGTACCAATGCATCATAAACCGATGCGTCACCGTGCGGATGATATTTACCAAGCACGTCACCGACCGTAGCCGCACACTTTTTGTACGGACGCTCAGGCACAAGACCTGCTTCATACATGGTATATAAAATACGGCGATGAACAGGCTTCAGTCCGTCCCTGACATCAGGAAGGGCGCGGCCGACAATAACGCTCATCGAATAGTCGATATACGATTTTTTCATTTCCTTGCTGATTTCAACAGGGATAATGTGCTGATTAGAAGTATCAACCATTTTCTTTCTCCTTCCTTCCCGTTAAATGTCAAGGTTGACAACATATTTTGCATTTGCTTCTATGAACTCGCGGCGCGGTTCCACGTTGTCACCCATTAAAATACTGAAAATTTCATCTGCCGCTATCGCGTCCTCCAGCTCCACACGCAGAAGAGTACGCTTTTCCGGATCCATCGTAGTCTCCCAAAGCTGTTCCGGATTCATCTCACCAAGACCCTTATAACGCTGCACTTTAGCGTCTGCACCGATTTCGCGCAATGCCAGCTGCAGGCCCTCGTCTGTATATGCATAAGTTTCTTTTTTGCCCTTGTAAACCTTAAACAGCGGTGGCTGTGCGATATACACATAACCGTTGTCAATCAATGGACGCATATGACGGAAAAAGAAGGTGAGAAGCAGCGTTCTGATGTGTTGACCGTCAACATCGGCATCCGCCATAATAATGACCTTATGATAGCGAAGCTTATCAATATTAAAATCATCACCAATTCCCGCACCAAGTGCCGTAATAACCGGCAGAAGCTTTTCATTATTATATATCTTGTCCAAACGGGCTTTTTCAACGTTCAGCATCTTACCCCAAAGAGGCAAAATAGCCTGATAGGCTCTGTCTCTGCCCTGTTTGGCCGAACCGCCTGCCGAATCTCCCTCGACAATATAAATCTCGGTATTTTCAGGATTACGGTCGGAACAGTCTGCCAGCTTACCCGGAAGTGTGGTTGACTCAAGCGCGGTTTTTCTGCGTGTCAAATCTCTTGCACGGCGTGCTGCCTCTCTTGCGCGTGATGCCGTTGTCGCCTTGTCAATAATCGTACGTGCCACGGCAGGATTTTCTTCCAAAAAGGCAGACAATTCCTCCCCCATCACGGCTTCAGTCAGTCCGCGCACCTCGCTGTTGCCCAGCTTGGTTTTAGTCTGGCCCTCAAACTGTGCCTCCGTAACCTTTACCGAAATAACAGCCGCCATGCCCTCGCGGACATCTTCACCGCTCAGGTTTTTATCACTGTCCTTCAGCAAACCATGCGATCTGCCGTAATCGTTCAAAATACGTGTCAGCGATGCCTTAAAACCGGTTTCATGCGTACCGCCTTCCGTGGTATTAATATTATTTGCAAAGCTGACAATCGTCTCGGTATAAGAATCATTATACTGCATGGCGATTTCCACTACAACGTTATCCTTCTCCTCCTCAATATAGATAACATCCTCGTGCAAAACTGTTTTGCTCTTATTGAGAAAGCGGACAAACTCCATGATACCGCCGTCATACTTCATGTCCTCAACTCTGCCTTCGCCGCGTTTATCCTCCAGCACAAAGCGGACACCTTTGTTCAGGAACGCCTGCTCACGCACCCGCGTCAGCAAAACTTCATAATCAAACTCCAAAGTTTCGAAGATTTCGCTGTCCGGTTTAAAAGTTACCACCGTTCCGGTAATATCCGTATCTCCAATCACCGTAAGAGCTCCAAGCGAGTGACCCCGTTCATATTCCTGCTTGTAGATGTGCGTGCCGTCATGCACCTGCACCTCTAAATGCTCGGACAGAGCGTTAACAACCGAAGCACCGACACCATGCAAACCACCGGAGACCTTGTAGCCGCCGCCGCCAAATTTACCGCCGGCATGCAGCACGGTAAAGACAACCTCCACAGCAGGAATCCCCAATTTTGGGTGAATACCGACAGGAATACCGCGGCCGTCATCACTCACGGTAACGGAATTATCCTCGTTAATTGTGATGTAAATGTTTCTACAGTATCCGGCAAGCGCCTCATCAATACTGTTGTCCATAATCTCATACACCAAGTGATGCAAACCGCGCGCCGAGGTTGAACCTATGTACATACCCGGACGCTTACGAACTGCTTCCAGACCTTCCAAAACCTGTATTTGCGTTTCGTCATACTTGGTTTTTACCTGTTCTTCCATTCCATTGCCTCCTACTCTTCCGAATGAATCTCTGAAAACGCGAAAAAACTAAAATCCGCTCAAAAATACACCTATATTCTATTATACCACAATTCCCTTGAAAATGCAAATTTTTTTACTATTTATATTACAGAATAAATTTGAAAGCAATCATAGCAAAGTAGGATTTCTTCTTCCTCTCCGTTTTTAAAAAAACAGGCCAGCGTTTTGACACAAAAAAAGTACGGTAAAATAGAACTCATTTTACCGTACTTCCAACTTACAAATATTTATTTTTCTGCCAGCGCTTCACCAATCTGATATACATCTCCGGCACCCATGGTGAGTATCAAATCACCTTCAGACACATTTTCCCGCAAATATTGCTCAATCACCTCAAATCCCTTGATGTAGCAAGCGTTATGACTTACGCCGTCAATTGCGTCTGCCAAGTCAAGCGCATGAATCAAACCGGTATCTTTTTCGCGCGCTGCATAAATATCACTTAAAATAACATGGTCACAATCCGAGAAGCTCCTTGCAAATTCATCCTTCAGTTTAAAGGAGCGCGTGTAAGTATGCGGCTGAAATACGCACCATATTTTACCGCCTGCCGCAGCTTTTTTAGCGGCTGCCAGCGTCGCCCGTATCTCTGTCGGATGGTGGGCATAGTCATCAATAATCTGCGCGCCGCCGATACTGCCTTTATGTTCAAAACGGCGATTCGTGCCATGGAATGAGGCAAATCCTTTCTGGATATTTTCGCAGCTAATGCCCAAAAGCTGCGCCGCCGCAACTACCGCCAAAGCATTGCTCACATTATGCATACCCGGAACGTTCAATTCTACATGCATACAAGGCCTGCCACCAAAATGCACATCAAAAATACCGCATCCGTCCTCCGAAAAGCGAATGTTATGTGCCGTATATTCGCAGTCCGCACTTTCGATACCATAACCGATGACACGGCAAGGCGCATCACACACCGCACGTCGTACGTCAGAATCATCATAATTGGCAACAATTGCGCCATCAGGCGGAACCAGTGACACAAAAGAACGAAAACAGTTTACAATATCCTCCAAGTCTTTAAAATAATCCAGATGATCCTCTTCGATATTTAAAATAATGCTGTATAAAGGGAAAAACTTTAAAAAACTTCCGCAATATTCACATGCTTCTGTCACAAAATAATCCTTACCGCCATCACGCATATTTCCTCCAATCAGCGGCAGCACACCACCAACCAGAATGGTCGGATCCAGGTTTGCCGACAAGAGAATATGCGACAGCATAGAGGTTGTTGTAGTTTTGCCATGTGTGCCGCTAACCGCGACAGGATAACGATAGCGTTTCATCAGCGCACCGAGCAAAGTGGCACGTTCTATGGTGATAATGCCCAGCTCGTGTGCCCGCGCAAGCTCAGGATTGTCCTCGTGGATGGCAGCAGTATACACCACCAAGCCGACATTCTCCACATTTTCCGCACGGTGTCCAACGGAAACGGGTATTCCCTTTGACTGTAAATCTTCCGTCATAGGCCCCGCCTTAAAATCCGATCCCCGAACACTGTATCCGTCATTTTTTAAAATTACGGCAAGGGCGCTCATACTGATGCCGCCGATGCCGATAAAGAAAATATCTTTTTTGCGGTCTATCATATTTAAATCAAACTGATTCATAGTGTTTCTCCTTATTTATTTTACTAAAAATTCCCTATCTATATATTATATTGTATTCTGCTTAAAATTAAAAGCTTTTTTTGAAAAAAATTCGGTATATTTCAAAATTTTTCACAAAAAATAGAGACAAAGGCAAGCAAAAAGTTCAGCAGCCGTATCAACAGAAAAGGAGCATGACAAATGGAGATTACAGATATCAGGATCAGAAAAATCAATATGGATTCAAAAATGAAGGCCGTTGTTTCCGTCACGTTTGACAACTGCCTTGTTATTCACGACATTAAAGTAATAGAGGGCAACGACAAACTATTTGTTGCGATGCCCAGCCGTAAAACACCGGAAGGTGAATTTAAAGACATTGCCCATCCGATTAACATGGAAATGCGCGACAAATTAGAAAAGGGAATTTTAGAGAAATATCAGTTTGCCTTAGTCAGCGAAAATGAAGAACACTCTCCGCAGGCATAACGCTTTTGTCTCGAGACAACGAAACCGTTATAATCCAACTAAAGAAGGGATCGCAAAAGAAGCCGGAATATATCCTGCTCATTTTTGCGGTCCCTTTTTGTCACACATTATATTCTTTTTCATATACTGTTAGCAGAAGGTCAAAAGAAAGCGGGAAAAATCATGCATTGCTTTAAATTCCGACTATGGGCATTGGTTGCCGCCTCCTTTTGTCTGGGAATGTTCGCCGGCTTGCTGCTGCCGCCGCTTTGGCTGGTTGTGTTTGAGGGGCTGCTCGTTTTGTTCATTGCCTTTTGCTGGCTTTGCAGCTGATAAGAAACCATTTGCTGCAGCCATAGCCGCCATTTTTCACAACACAGGCAAAACCATAATTTGTTTATTTTGCCGCAGGCAAAAAATAAAATTTTGCTGATAAAGGACGGTGTTTGTTATGAAGGTTGTCGTATTACAATTTCCGCGTTTTATTAACGGAATCCTGCGCTCTATTTTCAAAATCAAAGGATAACACGGCAGCCCTGCCGTACACCAGTTTTAAACTGCGGCGTTTTGTAAAAAAATCATTCGCCGCAGACTTTTTTTGGAATATTTTAGGACAAACCTGACTATACTGATAACAGAAACGACAAATACATAGGAGGAACGGTATATGACCCTGCAACTATTGGAAGAAAAAAGAGCGTCGGTCATGAACTACTGGAAAAACCGACAAAAAGCAAGACAGGATAAACTGCTGAAGGAACAAAATTATTATGAGTTTATGCAGCAGCTCACTCAAGCAAAGCAAAACCTTCAGATTGCACGCAGCAATTTTAATGCAACAACAGATGATTTGCTTATGGAATATTATATTTATATGATTAAAGCCGAAGAGACAAAATTAAACTATTATCTTGCTTTGGCAAAAAAAGAGCATCTTCAATTTTTTGGAGATATCGCGCAAAACGTCTGCGCAGACAGCAGAGGGGGTATATAGATGGGTTTCGGCGAAATTGCTGCATACATTCTTGCGGCTGTCCTTGCACTCATAGTATGCAGAATATTTTACAAGCCGCTAAAGGGAATTCTTATCCTGGCACTTAATTCCCTTCTTGGCGGCGTTGGCTTATACATATTTAACTGGATATTTTCTGCGACCGGCTTTACCATTGCCATTAACGTCGTCACAGCTTCCGTCTGCGGTTTATTCGGTCTGCCGGGACTCGTTCTGCTTGTTTTGCTGAAACTGCTGTTTGCCGCATAGACAGCTACTCAACTTCCTTTTCGGGCAAGCGAATTTTCTTCTTATATTTCACCTTATTGCCATAGGTTAAAAAGACTTCTACAGAAGCAATAAAGGAAATACCGCAGCGTTTACAGCTATGTTCGGCAGCAAACTTATTTCCCTGCTTTGTCCACGCCTCCGCTCGTTTTGCATATCTGCCGCAGGAAGGACAGCGCATGCGAAACTCCCGTTTATCAACTGCCTTGTGAGACAAATCAGTAATATGTATATTTTTATAATGTTGATTAATTTCCTGCGCATTAACAATGTAACGGGAAAACTTTTTCTTATCAAAAATCCGTACGAAAACCTCACCCGAAATCGCCGCATCCACCAAAGCATCATGCAGCGATTCTTCTTCATAAGAAATCGGAAACAAATCTGCCGCCATTTTAAGACCAAGCTGATTTTGTTTTCCGTCCGCTGCAAGCTGTCCCGTAGCATAACGCTGCAAATCGGCGAAGCGTGTCAGAAAATCAAGCCCTTCCTTTTCATTATAATACCGGCAATTGGAACGCAGCACGGATGCATCCTGCATCCCCCACGACATGAGAACAAACCTTTTTCCCATAAAATTCCGAAACTCAGCAAATGCCACCGGAAAAGGGATTCCTTCCCTTTCTAATCTTTGAATTGTCAATCCGGTCATCTTTTCTACGGCAGGCTCTATTTTATGATAAATCTGCGGTTTTATCATGCAGCTGAAACTGCCTTGATAACGCAGCTGTGCATCATACTTCACCGCGCCGATTTGAATAATTTCATCAGGACATTTTTCCTGCAGTGTTTTAGGATGGCGATTCCACTCCAAGTCAAAAATAACGTAATTCATGTATTTTGCCTTTCACAAAAATTTTATCCGTCCAAAGACCAATCTATTGGTGTTTTTCCCATCTGTGACAATAAGGTATTTACCTTGCTGAAATGACGGCAACCGAAAAAGCCGCGGCTTGCCGAAAGCGGACTCGGATGCGCTGCCATCAGCACAAAATGGTGATTGTTGGTAATCAGCGGCAGCTTTTCTTTCGCATTTCTGCCCCAAAGCAAGAAAATAACCGGATCCTCCCGCTCATTCAATTTTGAAATTACACTATCTGTAAACTGCGTCCAACCCAGATTTTTGTGCGAATTTGGCTCACCTTCCCGCACCGTGAGGACAGTGTTCAGCAACATAACGCCTTGTTTCGTCCATGGGATTAAACATCCGGTCTGCGGACGTGCGATACCAACATCCGCTTCCAGCTCTTTAAACATATTGACAAGAGAAGGCGGCGCCTCCACACCCGGCTGTACCGAAAACGCAAGACCGTGTGCCTGACCCGGTCCGTGATATGGATCCTGACCAAGCAAAAGCACTTTCACATCATGATAGGCCGTCATCTTCAAAGCATTAAAAATATTGTGCATATCAGGGTATACCGTATGCGTTTTATACTCTGAAGCAAGTATACGGCGAAGCTTTTGATAATAATCTTTTTCAAATTCCGCACCGATTATTTCATCCCAGTCATTCCCAATCTGAACCAAAGCCTTTCTCTCCTTCCTTCTTTTCAGTTATCATACCGCCCTAAGCCTTTTCCAAAAGTCGGTTTACTTCTTCAATAAAGGTGCTGACATCCTTAAATTGCCTATAAACCGAGGCAAAACGAACATATGCCACCTCATCAATTTTTTTCAGCCTGTCCATTACCATTTCACCAATCTGCTCCGATGAAATTTCCCGCTGAAGTTGATTTTGCATCGCCGCCTCAATTTCTATGACAATACGTTCCATATCCTTAGTAGCAATGGGCCTCTTTTCGCAGGCGCGCATAATACCGTTCAGCAACTTCTGACTGTCAAACATCTGCCGTGATCCATCTTTTTTTACAACCATAAGAGGAATATTTTCTATTTTCTCGTAAGTTGTAAAGCGTTTCCCACATTCCAGACATTCCCTGCGGCGTCTGATTGCCTCACCCTCATCCGTCGGACGGGAATCAACAACTTTACTTTCTTCATATTCACAATAAGGACATTTCATTTCCGTCACTCCTTTATCATATAATTAAAATATTCATATAAATATTGTTTTCTCTCAATCATTTCCTCCAGACGACGAATATATTCCCGCACATCTTTCATATTAAAAATCCGCTCAATACGATCCCCGCGAATTAGCTTGGTAACCCCTCCAACGCCCATGGAAATCACCGTCTGCAGTTCTTCCATCATTGCAACGTTATAATAGCCTTCCCGGCCCTCCTTGCTGAACCCGGTATTTTCCTGATTGCCAAGCGTCTTTTTCTGACGATAAAGATAATATGGATAATACCCCTTTCCGTTCAGCAACTTATGCGCAAAGTGCACCATTTCCTGCACCTCATTATCCTGCGTCAGCACCGTGTCCTGCTCCTCAGTAACCAATCGCGCCGCACGTTTGATGCACATGGTATGTACGGTAATATTTTCCGGTTCAAATGCAGCCACTCTCTGCAGAGAGTCTGCAAATTCCTCTGGTGTTTCCTCCGGCAGCCCTGCAATAACATCCATGTTCACTGCACGAAAATCAAATTGGCGTACCAACTCCATTGCTTCGGCAATTTGCTCTGCCGTATGTTTCCGCCCGATGATATCTAAGGTTTTCTGGTTCATGCTCTGCGGATTTACGCTGATTCTATCCACACCATGACGGCGCATTGCCGCAAGTTTCGAAGCCGTTATAGTATCCGGTCTTCCCGCCTCTACAGTAAATTCCCTGCTTTGTGACAAATCAAAACAATTTTCCAGCTTCTCAAGTAAGCTATCCAAATCCTCCGCGCTCAAGGTTGTAGGCGTGCCGCCGCCGATATATACGCTGTCCACCCGAAAACCAAGCTCCCGGACAATCTTTGCCGATGCCTCTATCTCATGGTACAGCGCCTCAAGATAAGGCCCCACAAAATGTTTCATCTGGTCTACACCCATAGAGGCAAAGGAACAATATACACATTTTGACGGACAAAACGGAATGTCCAGATACAGGCTGACGCTGTTTTCCGGCGGTTTTGGAAATAATCGGTGTTCACGCTCCGCAATATTTACCGCAAGCTGCGTTTTTTCCTCTGAAACACCAAATTTTTCCTGAAATACGTTCGCAATTTCCTCTCTGCCCATACCGCACTCAAGCATCTGCACCGCACGTTTTACAGGTCGGATCCCCGTCAGGCTGCCCCATGGCAATGCTGTATTATTCATCTGACATCCTTTCCCACGCATATACTTCATTGTGTTTTTTCTCATAAGCAATTGTCGTCGGTGCTCCATGTCCCGGATAAACACGAGTCTCTTCCGGCAACGTAAACAATTTATTCTTAATAGAAACGATTATCTTTTTCATGCTTCCTGACGGCAAATCCACCCGACCCATACCGCGCTGAAATAAGGTGTCGCCCGAAAACAGACTGTCATCACACAAAAGACACAAGCTTCCCTCGGTATGTCCCGGCGTTTCTATCACACGAAAGCGATAGTTTCCCGATATCAGCTCATCTCCCTCTGAAACGGTCATATCAGGCCTTGAAAGCTCGGCATACACGCCAAAACTTTCCATCAAATTTACATATGGATCAAGATACGCTTTGACCTCCTTGCAGCCAATCACCAGCTGTGCCCCCGTTTTTTCTTTAATCTGTGCCGCTGCGCCAATATGATCCCAATGGCAATGCGTTAACACAATATATTTTACGCAATAGCCTTGTTCTCGGATTCTCCGCTCGATCTGTTCTGCATCAGCACCCGGATCAATCACCAGAAGCTCTGTTTTGTCGCCGGCTAAATAACAATTTTCCTGTATGCCGCCTGTTACAATCGTGTCTAAAATCATATATCGTCCGCCCTTTACACTTAATTCCCGCGCTTTACCTCAAACACACTTTGCAAGCCGGAAAGTTTTTTCATCACAGTTTCAAACTGAACCTTTGACGTAATCTCAATGGTAATATTAATAATCGCGACCTGATCTTTTGTCGTCTTGGAATGAATCGCACTAATTAATATTTTTAAGTCTGATATGGTTTTTGTAATATCGACAAGCAGACCTTTCCGGTCATAAGCAGAGATAACCAACTCTGTATAGTACGAATTTTCCTTCGTCTGTTCCTCCTGCCAACGCACAGGAATCAATCTGTCCGTACCGCTGTAGCTGCTTTCTGCCACAATGTTCGGGCAGTCCGCACGGTGAACAGACACACCTCGTCCGCGTGTAATATATCCGACAATCTCATCCCCCGGCACCGGGTTGCAACAGCGCGATAGACGCACTAAACAATTATCAATCCCCTCTACGATAACACCGTTGCTTGCAGATGTTCTCTTCACCGGCATCGCTTCCGTACCTGACAAAAACTCCGGTGCAGCATTTTTTACAGCCGCGCGATATTGTTCTCTTAACCTGCCTACAATTTTATTAACCGTCAGCGCCCCATAGCCGACTGCTGCGTATAAATCATCCAGGCTTGCAAAAGAATATTTTTTGCAAATCGGATCAATCCATTCCGGACGAAACAGCTGATTGTGCGTCATATTGATTCTGCGCAGTTCCTTCTCTATCAAATCCTTACCGCGAACAATATTCTCCTCTCTGCGCTCTTTCTTAAACCACTGGTTAATTTTCGTGCGCGCCTGCGAAGTTTTGCAAAGTTTCAGCCAGTCGCGGCTCGGACCATGCACAGCAGATGAGGTCATAATATCGACAATATCGCCATTTTGTAAAACATAATCAAGGGTCGAAATTTTTCCGTTTACTTTAACGCCTGCCATTTTACATCCAACGGCGCTGTGTATCATAAAAGCAAAATCAATTGGCGTTGAACCTGCAGGAAGATTAATAACATCACCCTTCGGCGTAAATACAAATACTTCATCAGCAAACAAATCTATTTTTAAGGTACGCATAAAATCATCGGAGTCTACAACATTTTGCTGGATTTCAAGTATCTGCCGAATCCACTCCAGTTTAGAATCCATATCCGTTGCACCGCTGCGGCCCTCCTTATATTTCCAGTGCGCCGCAATACCGTGCTCTGCCACACGATGCATTTCCCATGTTCTGATCTGTATTTCAAACGGTGTCCCGTTTGGTCCGATTACCGTAGTGTGCAGCGACTGATACATATTCGGTTTAGGCATCGCAATATAATCCTTAAACCTTCCCGGAATCGGATAATAAAGCTCATGCACCATGCCAAGCACCGCATAGCAATCTTTCACGCTGTCCACAATGACACGCACCGCGAACAAATCATACAATTCGTCAATGCTTTTATTTTGTGTGAACATTTTTCGGTAGATGCTGTAAAAATGTTTCGCACGTCCCATAACATGTGCATGAATCCCAAGCTCCGCCAGCTTTTCCTCCAGCGTATGCATAATATCGTTAATATATTGCTCGCGTTCCTGCCGTTTTAAATTAATAGAATCGGCAATTTCTTTATACGCAATGGGATCAAGGTAACGCAGGGACAAATCCTCCAGCTCCCATTTAATCTTAGACATACCGAGGCGATGTGCCAAAGCAGCATAGACCTCCAGCGTTTCGCGTGCTTTTTCTCTCTGTTTGTCTTCGCTTTTTGCCTTCAGAGTGCGCATATTATGCAGACGGTCGGCAAGTTTAATAATAATAACCCGTACATCCTTCGCCATAGCGAGAAACATTTTACGCAGATTTTCTATCTGCTGTTCTTCCTTGGTTGTATATTGAATTTTTCCAAGTTTAGTAACGCCGTCCACAATCAGCGCAACATTTTCGCCAAACTGCTCCCTGATATCCGCGAGCGTATAAGTCGTATCCTCCACCACGTCATGCAGGAGCGCTCCCACCAAAGAATCACAATCCAGTTCCAGGTCGGCAAGAATGTGAGCAACCGCTAAAGGATGCGTAATATAAGGTTCGCCGGAATTACGGCACTGTCCTTCATGAGCCTTCAGCGCCAATTCATAAGCCTTTGTCAGCCGTTCAATATTAAAATTAGGATTTGTCCGAAGCACCTTTTCCTTCAACGCCTCAAACGAAATATCCTTATCAATTTCCATTCTTTTCGCCTCCCCTTCCTACGCAGTCAGTTTGCAGACCGCATATCTTTCAAAACAATTTGCACCTGACGGATTCCCCGATATACATTAATATCTATATGATATAGGATATCAATCCTGTCGTGCGGGTTTAATTCTGACAGACAATAGCCCATGTTAAAACCCACCGCGTCCACATAATGCTCCCCGTCCGATAAAGTAAGCTTTACATGTTTACCGTCACACAAGGATTTTATATGCACAACACACAGGTTTGCAGCATAAAACACCGGGCTGGTATTGCCCATTCCATGAGGCTCTAACACCGACAATTTTTCCGCCGTATTCATATTGACATATCGAATCGGCAGTTCCGTATCCGCATAAATGACGGGAACAAAATCTTCTTCCGTTAATACGCTTTTAGCATATTCATTGATTTTTCTGCGAAACTCTGAAATTTTGTCCGTCTCCACACTCAAACCGGCAGCCAGCTCATGGCCGCCGAATTTAAACAATTCTTCCGAACAATGCTCTAATGCTTTAAACAGATTAAACGTTTTAATGCTGCGGCCGGAGCCTTTCCCCATCCCATTACTCGTGCTGATTAAAATGCACGGTTTATGGAAATGCTCTGATATTTTAGAGGCAACAATCCCAATAATCCCATGATGCCAGCCTTCATGATCTAAAATTAAGACATAATCCTCCTGCAATTGTTTGTCGTTTTCCAAGAGTCTGTAGGCATCCTCCAGTATTTTTATCTCCGTTGCCTGCCGAAGCTTATTTTCTTTGTCCAAACTCTGTGCATAACGTCTCGCTGTCTTTTCATCGTTTGCCAGAAGCATTTCTACCGCACACTTCGGGTCGCCCATACGCCCTGCCGCATTAATTCTCGGAGCCAGCACAAATCCGACTGTTCCCGCCGTAATATGCGATGCATCCAAATCCGCCTGTTCTATCAACGCCTGCAACCCACGGTTTACCATATATTTCATCATGGCAATACCTTTTTGCACGATTATGCGGTTTTCACCCAAAAGAGGCATAACGTCTGCAATCGTGCCTATTGCAACCATGCCGAGATACTCTTCGAAAAGCTCCTTCATGTGATATTTCGTACGAATTGTCAATGCTTGTAAAAGCTTAAATACCACTCCGACTCCCGCCAGCTTTTTAAAAGGGTATGGACAGTCCGGTTGTTTCGGATTTAAAATACACAAAGCATCGGGCAATTGTTCCTTACACTCATGATGGTCTGTTACGATAACCTCCATTCCCATCTGCTTCGCATATTCTATTTCGCTTACTGCCGTTATTCCGCAGTCAACCGTAATGAGCAGAGTCGTACCGTTCTTGGCAATTTGCCCCAGAGCGCCATTATTAATACCATATCCCTCCTGCAGACGATCCGGGATATAATAATCCACCTGTGCCTTGTGTTCCGTCAAAAAGCGAACCAAAGCCGCCGTTGATGTAATGCCGTCCACATCATAATCACCGTATACGGTGATATGTTCATGATTTTCTATCGCAAGCAGGATGCGCTCCGTTGCCTTTTCCATCCCTTTCATTAAAAAAGGATCCTTCAGCTGCTCGGTATTCGGAGCAATATATTCCGCCACATCATCAATGCCTCGGTTTAACAGAATAGTGGCTATAACAGGGGGAAGTCCATATTGTTCGCTGATACGCAAAACATCCTCCCGCTTCTGTGTTTTGCTCAGCAATATCCATTTCTTTTTTTGCATATTAAACCTCTGAAGCTACATATAGTGCAATTTTATCTTATTTTATACTAATTATACTACTTTTGCCCACAATATGCAATATTTTTTCACATATCTGTCAGATTTCCTTATATGAAAAAGCTGATGTATCTGCACACGCAAACACCATCAGCTTTTCAAACATTATAAAATTAATTCAAATAATTCGTCGGGTTTTGCGCTTCACCGTCTTTGCGCACTTCAAAATGCAAATGCGGACCCGTGCTGCGCCCCGTGCTGCCAACCTTGGCAATCAAATCACCTTTGGCAACTACATCGCCGGCATTAACCAACAGTTCACTGCAATGACCATAATAAGTAACATATCCGTTGCCGTGGTCTATCTGTACCAAATATCCATAACCGCCATCATTATATTGCGAATAAACAACCGTTCCGTTATCCGAAGCGTATACCGGCGTTCCTGTTGACGCGCCAATATCTATTCCCTTATGACTGCGTCCCCAGCGTGCCCCATAGCTTGATGTAAGCGTTCCGCTCACAGGCTGTGCAAACTCTCCCGTACCTACAGGGGAAGGACGTTCTTTCGTGCCGGCCAGTTCAATTTGTTTCACCGGCTGCCGTAGTATTTCTTCTTTTATAATTTTCTTTTCCACGACCTCGCCGTTTATTTTTTCTAAATAATATTTTGCGTATTTCGCGCCTGCAACGCCCTCCTGCAAAACAGAAACATCTCCCTCATAACGGGAAGCATCCGGCTGCTGCTCCGTTTCAAAAGGAATTTCTTCCTCTCCCTCACATTCAACAACAGAGCGGATTTTAATCTCCGGTGCATTTTCGCCGGTTAAGCAAGCAAAAGCATCCTCTTCTGTTTTTAAAATCTGAAGCGGAACAAACTTTTTTTCCACCTCTACTTTAGAAGAAAACGTCACCGTTGCATTTTCTTCAGCGTATTGCTGTTTCAGACTGTCAAGCACCGAAAGTGCCTCTTTCTGTGTAGGCAAAGCAACAACCGTACTTTTATCTACAGAAACAGCCCATGCGGGAACCATTTCATCGGAAGTCGATTTCAGTTTTTCCTTGACAACATCTACTTTTGTATATTCGCCTTTTCCGATTAATACACGGTTAACAGACAGCTCGCCCGATGGTTCAAACTCAATATCCGCCGTATTATAAACCTCTTCCTTTACATCGGACAATATCTCGTAATAGGCCTTTTCGCTAGGCAAGTCACCGATTTCTTTGTCTCCCAGTTTAACGTGAAATGCAACGCTGCAAGTAGCCAGAACAGCAGTCATACATCCACCTACTAAAAGAATGCAGGCCGTTCCCGAAGCAACCAGACGTTTTGCACGATCCGCCGCTACTTCAACAAAAATCTTGCCCAGTTTTCTTCGCAAAATACTTGCCTTCTCCTTTGTCATATGAAAAATTTTCTGCAGCAGTTCTCTTGTCTCAGCAGAAAGCATTTCCGTCTTTCCTAAAGAAAAACCATGCTTGGTTTCTTCTTTATTTACGGTGCTTTCCTTAATCCATTCGGATATCACAGGCTCTTCTATTTCATAACTATTTTCTTTTTTTTGTTCAGGTTCAGTACATGTTTGAACTTTCCGCGGCGTATAGTACTGCGAAGGCGCTTGCTTAATTTTTGTAACCTTCACCTCAGTTTTCTCCACGCTCACCAAATCACTCCTTTTTTGATTAAATGTATTCATAGTGTATGTAAATTGCAACAAAATTATTACAAAGTTATTACAACGTTCCCTATTCTACATCAAAGCGGATGATTTTACAAGCCATATTTTGTAAATAATTTGTAAACGATCTGATTTCATTTTATAATTCGTCACATCTCCCGAAAAGCAGCATCATATCGACATTTTTCTCCCATATCTCATCAAACTGAGAAAGCGGCAGCGGATTGACGCCATGCCCAACCTCTACGGTAAATGCCGGCAGATAAAGTTCATTAATGACCCAATCTTTATAACCGGAACAGCTTGCTATCCCTTGTGTCCGATCTAATTCATACCCGGATAACTGACTCATTTCTTCCGCAATCCGCAAGGCGTGCTTCGTTGCTTTTCCCTCAAAATCAGCATATATCACTTCTCCCTGTGAATGGTAAGCTACGCATACGGACGGTAGATATTCTCTTGTCAGCTGCACCAAAGCTGCCGATTCCGGCTCACTTTCCGGGTGAATACCGCAATAACGTGTCGGTGCCGGCCCGGCGATTCCCATACGCATTGCAAAAGCGCGTCCCCGCTCAAACGCTGCATCATAATTATGATTTAAATCTACCCCATGTATATTCGCCTGCCACTTTCCCTTAAAATCGCCTGAACCGCCGTTTGCCCGAATTAAATTTTTCCGAACAGCATCCGGCAGCGCTCCTCCAAGTCCATGCAGAGACAGCTCCGCTCCGTCCGGATTTAACATGGGCACAATCGCATAACGTGACCTTCGATACAGACTGATAATATCTTTCTCTTCTTTTTGATACTCCCTGCACAGCCACTCAGCAAAACGCATGAGCAGCAGCGAAGTAATCCACTCATTCCCATGATGTGTACCGCATAAAAGCACACGAGTCTCGCCCTCGCCCCACCAAAGAACAGGAAGTTCTCTGCCTAAAACCGATTTTCCCATCGCGCTGCAACGCAAAAACGGAAATTCTGCTAACAATTTTTTCTTGTCCTCCTGCATCTGCCCGTAATCATATTCTCTGATTTTTGTAATATATTCCAAAGAAAAACACCCCGATTCCTGATTATCTTATTATCAGTATATCGGGATGTTTTTTGTTTTAGAAGTTGTACTACGAAACCTTTACTCAGTCTTTGCAAACATATCCGTTCCTAAACCGCACATAGGACAAACCCAATCAGAAGGTAAATCTTCAAACTTTGTCCCCGGCGCAATCCCGTTAGCAGGATCTCCCACTTCCGGGTCATAAATATAACCACATGCCGTACATTCATATCTCTCCATGTCAGTCACCTTTCCTTTCAAGATTTTGTTTCATGATTAATTTTACCCTATCTATGGAATAGTATATCCTATTTTTATCTTTTTTTCAAGCCACCTGTCAAAATTTAAATCCAAAATTAAGACAATTATGTATAATTTTCCAAATATTGTTCATTCTATAAAGGAAACATGTTACAGAAAGGATGATTTTCATGACAAAGAAAAAAGAAAACAACAGCTCTGTACCAAAAACGGAATTGGAGATAAAACAGACGAAAACACAACAAAAAAAATTTCATTTTAGCAGGCTGTACATAGTAACAGCCATCAGCACCGCCGCCGTTTGTCTGACCATTGTTTTGATATCGGCACAAGTCTCCCGTTCTGTCACTCACTGGGGCGAAAAAAATCCCATTGTACTGCCTTCCCCTATACCGGTCGATTCCTTATTAAAAGGACTGGAAAAAGAAAATGCGCTGCCTGTGCCCGAAAGATCCTCCGCTCCTGTCGCAACCATTGCACCGCAAATTCCGACAGAACGGCCGTCTGCGGAACCGATTGAAGAAAAATCAACAAAGCCGGCAGCCGAAACCTCCGATGTTGCTGCCGCCGGTTTATTTAAAAAAAGCGAACCTTTTCACATTTCACTGCCGCTATCCGGCGAAGTACTCAACCCATTTTCCGAAAACCGTCTGCAAAAATCCAAAACGCTTGGCGACTGGCGCACACATAACGGTGTAGATTTAAAAGCTGATATCGGAACACCGGTCAACGCTGCGGCAGACGGCACAGTTGTACGTGCAGAATATGACACTATGACCGGCTATACCATCGTTCTCGGACATGACAGCAAATATCAGACATTATATGCAAATCTTGCATCGGTTGAAATGGTGGAAAAAGGGCAATCCATCCGCGCCGGCGAATGTCTCGGCGCCGTTGGGGACAGCGCTGTATTTGAAAAATTGGAAAATTCTCATCTGCACTTTGAATTAACAGAAAATGGCAGTTATCAAAACCCGATGAACTATGTTCAGTAGACAATAGCATCCTTCATTCTGCCGTTTTTACAAAAAAATACCATCATTCCAAGAAAAAAGTTGACTTCTCGCTCTTTGTCTGGTATAATATCCACAGAAAGTCTTGCTCTGCAAATCTTTCTGCGGATATTATATACAGCTATAATAAAATACGGCCCATTGGTCAAGCGGTCTAAGACACCGCCCTTTCACGGCGGTAACAGGGGTTCGATTCCCCTATGGGTCACCACAATGCGGCAAGCCTAAAAGCTTGCCGCATTTTTATACCAAAAACACAACTGCGTCTGCAGCGTAAATATTTTTACGGTTCGATTTTCCTACATCGGGACAAGTTTTGCTTGTTCCGATTTTTTGTCACAAACATAATGTCTCTTTTTAATCGCAGAACACCCCTCTGAATCCGTAACATACAATTAACATACTCTGCCTTTTAGATGTAACATACCATGCGTTATAATGCAAGTGTAAAATTTAAAGGAGAGTGAAATTTATTATGAAAAAGTTAATAGCAACAATTACCACAGCAATTCTGACGGCTTGCATGTTTGCAGGTTGCACCGGCGGAAACGGGACACAAAGTTCGGTATCAACCGACGGTTCCACCTCTATGGAAAAGGTAATCGGTTACTTAAGCGAAGCCTACATGGAGGACAATAAAAATGTTAAGGTTACCTATAACCCCACCGGCTCCGGCTCCGGAATACAGGCCGTATCAGAAGGCAGATGCGATATTGGTCTTTCCAGCCGTAACTTAAAAGATGACGAAAAGAAAAATTTAAATGAAACCATAGTTGCCATTGACGGAATCGCAATCATTGTAAATCCCGCAAACAGCGTGGAAGATTTGACCGTTGAGCAAATTGCTAAAATTTATACCGGTGAGATCAGCAATTGGAAGGATGTAGGCGGCGCGGACGCCCCCATTGTCTTAATCGGCCGGGAAGCTGCCTCCGGCACACGCGATGGCTTTGAATCCATTACAAAAACCAAGGAAAAATGCAAATATACACAGGAACTTACCTCAACGGGCGATGTCATCCAAAGCGTTGCAGGCAATCCTAACGCAATCGGCTACGCATCACTTGCCGCTGTAAAAGATACTATTAAAGTTTTAAAAGTGGAAAATGTAGCACCCTCCAAAGCAACCATTCAGGATGGCAGCTACAAAATTCAAAGAAATTTTGTCCTGGTCACTAAAAAAGATGCCGAGCTTTCCAAAGAAGCACAAAAATTCTTTGACTTTGCAACAAGCAAAAACGCAGACAGCTTAATTGAAAAAGCAGGAGCGATTCCTGTCGTAAGATAAAGGACAATAGCTATGAGAACTGCAAAAGCATTTGAAAAAACGATGAATCTCATTTTTACCGCATGCGGCTTCATTACCCTCATATTTGTCATTCTAATTACGGTTTTCCTGCTGGCATCGGGCGTTCCCGCTATCGGGAAAATCGGCATTGTAAAATTCCTCTGCGGCACGGTCTGGAGTCCCACCGCAAGCTCACCGCTGTACGGAATACTGCCATTTATTCTGACATCGGTATACGGAACATTGGGCGCGGTTATACTTGGGGTTCCTCTGGGTATTTTATGTGCCGTACACATCGCCAAGATGGTGCCGGGTAAATGCAGCCAAGCTATCACTGCAGCAGTAGAGCTTTTATCCGGTATTCCATCTGTGGTATACGGTCTGGTAGGAATGATTATTGTTGTACCGCTGATACGGGATACTTTTGGTTTGGCAGACGGAGCAAATCTCCTTTCTGCCATCCTCGTCCTGTCCATTATGATATTACCCTCCGTCATCAGTGTGTCAAAAACTGCGATCGAAGCGGTGCCAAAGGAGTATGAAGAGGGTTCGCTTGCCTTGGGTGCAACCAAAACCGAAACCGTTTTCAAAGTGGTGGTGCCGGCGGCAAAAAGCGGCGTTTTGACCTCTGTTGTCCTAGGTATGGGCAGAGCAATCGGCGAAGCGATGGCCGTTATGATGGTTTCAGGTAATGTGGCAAACATGCCGGGAATCTTTAAAAGTGTGCGTTTTTTAACCACCGCGGTTGCCTCCGAAATGTCCTATTCTTCCGGCTTACAGCGTGAAGCATTGTTTTCCATCGCATTAGTGCTGTTTGTATTTATTTTAATAATTAATCTGGCTCTGAATGCGGTAAAAAAGAAAAAAGGGTGAGAGCATGCAAAATACAATCTCCATGAAACGCAAATTAAAGGATATTTTACTTAATGCTTTGATGATTTTTTCCACCGGCATTATAGTTCTCCTTTTGCTGGGTCTGATCGGTTACGTGCTGTACCGCGGGGCCGGTCACATCACATGGGAGCTGCTGAGTACAAAGCCAAGCCTCGTGAGGGAAACAACGGGTATTCTGCCAAACATTTTAAATACGCTATACATCATATTGATTACCCTTATTATTGTGCTCCCTCTCGGTGTCGGCTCAGCAATCTATCTGAATGAATATGCGAAAAACAAAAAGGTAATTCACATCATAGAGCTTGCAACCGAAACACTGGCAGGGATTCCTTCCATTATATATGGTTTGGTGGGAATGTTGATCTTTGTACAATTTTTCCGTCTTGGCACCAGCCTTGTTGCCGGTGCAATGACATTGGTTATCATGACGCTTCCGACCATTATGCGTACAACCCAGGAAAGCCTGAAAACTGTGCCGATGGGCTACCGCGAAGGCTCCTTAGCCTTAGGCTCAGGAAAATGGCACATGATCAGAACAGTTGTGCTTCCCTCCTCTATTGACGGCATCGTGACAGGCTGTATTCTTTCGGTCGGAAGAATTGTCGGCGAAAGCGCCGCTCTCCTGTTCACCGCCGGAATGGCGAATGAAGTGATCAGTCTGTTTGGTGCTGTTTTGCCAAACAATGCAGGCTCCACACTTACCGTGGCTTTATATATGTACGCCAAAGAACGCGGAGATTTTGACATAGCCTTTGCCATCGCCTCCATTCTTCTGGTTTTAACCTTTATCATTAACATGTCCGCAAAGCTGGCGGCAAGAAAACTGAAAAAAGGAGGCGGAGAAAAATGAACGACATCATAAAAGCTGAGGACTTAAATCTTTGGTATGACACAAATCACGCTCTGAAAAATATTAACATTGCATTGCCGGAAAAACAAATCACGGCACTCATCGGGCCGTCAGGCTGCGGAAAATCAACCTTTTTAAAAACCTTAAACCGCATGAACGACCTGGTGGAGGGCTGCCGGATTGAAGGAAAAGTATCGTTAAACGGCACGGATATTTACAGAGACATTGACGTTACGGTGCTGCGCAAGCGCGTGGGTATGGTATTTCAAAAGCCAAATCCCTTTCCGATGAGTATTTATGACAACATTGCTTATGGTCCCAGAATCCACGGCATCAAATCGAGAGTAAAGCTGGATGAAATCGTGGAACATTCGTTAAAACAGGCGGCAATCTGGGAGGAGTGTAAAGATCGGCTGAAAAAAAGCGCTCTGTCCATGAGCGGCGGTCAGCAGCAGCGTCTCTGCATCGCAAGAGCGCTTGCCGTAGAACCGGAAGTATTATTGATGGATGAACCCACCAGTGCACTCGACCCGATATCCACCTCAAAAATTGAGGATTTGGCGGCAGAGCTTAAAGATAAGTATACTATAGTCATGGTAACGCACAACATGCAGCAGGCAGTGCGCGTCGCGGATAAGACGGCATTCTTTCTGCTTGGCGAAATTGTTGAGTTTGATGATACGGAAAAAATGTTTTCCGCACCTGCAGATAAAAGAACCGAAGCATATATCACAGGGAGGTTTGGATGATGAGAAACCATTTTGATATGCAGCTTGCTTTACTGAACACAGAACTGATTACCATGGGCGCACTGTGCGAAGACGCCATTTCTGCAGCAGCAAAATATCTCATAGAAAATGACAGCAATCTAAAGGACAGCGCATTTGAAGCAGAACGGCAGATTAACCAGAAGGAGCGCGATATTGAAAATCTTTGCATGAAACTGCTGTTGCAGCAACAGCCGGTTGCAACTGATTTGCGCACCATATCTTCTGCGCTGAAAATGATTTCCGACATGGAGCGTATCGGCGACCAGGCGTCAGACATTGCAGGAATCGTACCTTACGTCAGCGACAGCGGCATTGCGAGCACCGTCCACATCGCCGACATGGCAAGAGCAACCATAAAAATGGTAACGGACAGTATTGATTCCTTTGTCAAAAAGGATGCCGGCATTGCCTATGAGGTGATCAAGCATGATGACATTGTAGACGCGCTGTTTTTAAAGGTAAAAGCTGAGCTGATTTCTGCGGTAAAGGAAGAACGCGACAACGCAGAGGCGCTGATTGATTTGCTGATGATTGCAAAATATTTCGAACGCATAGGAGATCACGCGGAAAACATTGCCGAGTGGGTCATTTTTTCCATTACCGGAAAGCACAAGGATATTGAAGAAACGGAATAATTGTGTTACAATAAAGGCAAACAAAAGCTGTAGGCAATAAGGCGGTGAATATAATGATTTATTTGGTTGAAGATGACGATAACATCCGCAAACTCATTTGTTACGCTTTGTCCAAGGAAGGTTATGAAGTGAGGGGATTCGGTTTTCCTCACGAGTTTTGGGCAGCAACGGCACAACATATGCCCGAACTGGTTATGCTGGATATTATGCTGCCCGAGGAGGACGGTCTTTCCATTTTGCAAAGGCTGCGTTCCGACCCATCCACGGAAAATCTGCCCGTTATTATGCTCACGGCAAAAGGCAGTGAGTATGATAAAGTAACGGGGCTTGATATGGGTGCGGATGACTACATTGCAAAGCCTTTCGGCATGACGGAGCTGGTCGCCAGAGTGAGGGCATTGCTGCGCCGAGCGGGAAAAAAGAAAGAAGCTGCGGCATATCACTGCGGCGCACTTTGCGTTCTGCCGGAAAAACATATTGTACGGGTAGATGAAAAAGAAATTGAACTTTCTTTTAAGGAATATTCACTGTTATTAGCGTTGCTTGAAGCAAACGGAAACGTTGTCCCGCGCGACACGCTGCTGACAAAGGTCTGGGGCGAATATTACACCGAGTCCCGCACGCTCGACGTTCACATCAGACGGCTGCGCATAAAATTAGGCGACGCCGGAAATCTCATTAAAACAGTAAAAAATATAGGTTATAAAATCGGAGGCGAAGACTTTGACAAATAAAATATTTCGTTCAACTTTTTGTACATCTGTCCTCGTCCTGCTTGCCAGTTTACTGTTGATTTTTAATATTCTATTTAACTTTTTTGAAAATCAGCTGAAAAAAGAACTGGAGAGTGAAGCGAATTATATTGAATATGCCATTCAAGACGGGTATGAAGATTTTTTTCAAAATTTTTCTTCCGATACTAAGCGCATTACGCTGATTAGAGCTGACGGCACAGTGCTTGCCGATACGGTTGCCGATGCGGAATCGCTTGAAAATCATGCCGACCGCGCCGAATTTCAAGAGGCGATGAAAAACGGCAGCGGCACCAGTGTGCGTTATTCCGGCACGCTGACCGAAAAGGCCGTCTACTACGCAAAAAAAATAAATACCGATACGGTACTGCGTGTCTCTGCCATACAATACAGCGCATTTGCCATTCTGCTCGGTCTGACACAGTCCATTGCGCTTGTGCTGGTGCTTGCCTTTGCACTGTCGCTCATTCTTTCCTCAAAGGCATCTAAAAACGCTATGAAACCAATTAATGCAATCGATGTGGAGCATCCGGAAGAAAGCGACACCTATGAAGAACTGACACCACTTCTGCACAAAATAGCCAACCAAAAACGAACCATAGCAAAGCAACTGGAACAAGCACAAAAAATGCAAGAGGAATTTCGACTGATTACCGAAAATATGAATGAAGGGTTTTTGGTGATTGACAAAAACGCCAACTTGCTGTCACACAACAGCGCCGCACTGCGGCTGTTGGATGCACAAGAAACCGACAGCAATGTACTTGCGCTGAACCGATCCGGCAGTTTTCGAGAGGTAGTCGCTGCCGCACTGGGCGGCAGACGTTCGGAAAAACCAATGCAGCACGAGGGTAAAACCTATAACTTAATCGCCAATCCTGTATTTGATAAAGAAAAATTAATCGGCGCAGTCATTGTGATTATTGATATCACGGAAAATGCCGAACGGGAAGCATTGCGCCGCGAATTTACAGCAAATGTATCACACGAACTGAAAACGCCGCTCACCTCCATTTCCGGTTTCGCCGAGCTGATGAAAGACGGAGGAATGCCGGAACAAACCATGCGCGACTTTTCTTTATCCATTTACGAAGAGGCACAGAGGCTCATCGCGCTTGTCAATGACATTATAAAAATTTCGGAGTTGGATGAGCGAAGCGAACAATTGACCGCCGAAGAGGTTGACCTTTATGACGTAGCCTCTGATGTAATAAAGCGGCTGAAAATGAGCGCTGAAAAAAAACATGTCACATTAGTTCTAAACGGCGGAAGTGCTCCCGTTTGGGGTGTGCGCCGAATACTGGAAGAAATGATTTACAACCTTTGCGACAACGCCATTAAATATAATAAGGAAAACGGTACCGCCAATATCACCGTCCACAGCACAGATGACAATACCACTTTGACAGTACAGGATACCGGCATAGGGATCCCGCAGGGCATGCAAAACAGAGTGTTTGAACGGTTTTTCCGTGTTGACAAAAGCCGTTCGAAAGCCGAGGGCGGAACCGGACTTGGACTCTCCATTGTCAAGCATGGCGCCATTTATCACAATGCAGGGATTTCTTTAAAAAGCGAACCTCAGATAGGCACAACGGTTACGCTCACTTTCCCCAATGAGCTGTAAGAAATTCACACATAACAAAAAAGATGCGGCTGAAAATACAGCCGCATCTTTTTGTTGTATATGGACTTTAAAACAGCTCTGTCTTTACCAAATCCACAGCCTCACGCGAAATAGTGCAGTTCAGTTCATAGGTTGGCACCACAGAAACCATCTCCGCCGCTGCGTCAAGTGATTTTTGCATCATATCGGCAAGCACGGGCCGGCGAATACCCTCCAATAAGCGAAATGCTGCCTCCGCACCGTTTAGGCGGCGCAGACTGTTTTCCGGCGCTTGATTTAAAAATACAATCGCACGAATCGGCGCACTCACATTTTCGTTTGTCTGTGTTTTTCCGCACCAGGGCGTACCGTAAGCATATGCCGTTGTGCTGCCGTTTCCGTCATCTTTCAGACGGATTGCCGGCAGGTCATCGTTAATAATGAGCGTCTCAGGATAATATTTTTTCCATAGGCGCGTATGTGTTGACTTTCCTGTACCGGAACGTGCAGAAAATAAAACCGCCTGTCCCTTGTACATAATGCACGAAGCATGGAGCACCATGCCGCCGTGCCGGTGCAGCACATACGGAAAAGTTTCACCCACCACGTTAAAAGCACGCATATTTTTATCCAGACCGCAAAAATCCTCACGACACAGCTCGCCGCTGATTTGAGACCAGTCCTCATTGGTACGGATACAGTTTATGATCTTTTCGGAAAATTCCGGGACACGGTCCACCATGGCACAGCCGCCGTCTGCCGTGTGCATCCAGAGCCGCTTGTTTACCTCTACACAGTCGGTCATGTTCGGCACGGCAATATCCTCACATTCCTGCCGAATTTGATATCGAATATCCGCCGTTTTCCCTTCCGGCAAACCCTCTATGCGGTAATCCTTCATTCTCCCGATACCGATTTGCGGCCAGTCGCCGTCAATCTGCAAAAAAAGATCCGCAATTTTATAATAATACACTGTATATCCCCCGTTTTGTTGTTCTCATGTTTTGAAGAAAACCATAAGTTAAAAAAATAGGGCTGACTTTTTCAGCCAGCCCATAAATATCTTTAATTAGTGGTTCATAGAACCTGCACCGGCAAGCAAATCATACTCGGTAATCATAACTTTTTTTGCCGCATCCCATTTTGCGTTTGCTTTTGCACTGGCAGCAATATTCTCCGTTACACGAAGCTCAAAAACTTCTACTAACGGTTTTGTATAAGTTTTCATCTAAAATTCCTCCCATACAATAAAGATAAATTATTATTTTCTACTCCGTTAGAGAAGTATTATTTAATTTCAGCAACTTCACCGAAAATAACTCCGGTATCTGTTTCTGCATATGCAAGACCGTACATTGCAGTGCTGGTAATAAATTGTTTATAATCTTCCGCTACGGTGCCGCTCATATCTTCGAGCAACTCGATTGCAAAAGAACCGTCACTACCAACAGCCAAAGCTTTAAACTTACCGATTCTAGAAGTGGACTCAACAATACTAGCCTTACCTGAAGTCTTTTGTGCTTCCAGTGCTGTACTATCAGCAGAAATAAACATACCAGCCTCTTTCACAGAACCGGCTACCTTAGCGCGAGCCAATACGTTATTGTTAGCGCCCTCCGCATAGCTAACGCTTCCGCCCGATGTACCGGTTGTTGCACTTGCAGCTACTGTTGTCTCAATTGCTTTAAAAGAAAAAGCTACTTTTGCATCAGCTGTTAATCCGCTGATTGTTACCAAATTATCAGTAAGGGTCAAACCTTCCTTCTCAACACCATTGACTGTCACTTTATCAAGAGTATAACCTGGGTCAGCTGTTACTGCAAAAGTAACTTCACCGGCTGTCGTAACCGAACCGCTTGTATCAGCAGCATTGCTAACAATTGCATAAGCCGTACCATGCTCTCCGGAACTATAAGTAATAGTAAAGTCATTTACTTTCAACGTTGTAGCATCCGTCAGGCTACTGTCATTTGCGATACTTGCAGTACCAACTCTTACTGTAGAACCTGTTGCAGTTATAATTTTTGATTTTGCATCGGTAAAGCTAAAGCTCACCGCACCATGTTCATCCGCAGTGTCCTGATCAATGTAGTAAATTGTGCTGTTGTCATAAGTAGTTGCTCCGGTCTGATGAACCAAAAAAGCAACCTCTTCATTTGCTGCTGCACCCGTTACATCCGCCGTTACCGTAACATCATCGCCGCTGTAAGTCGTGCCAACAGAAACGCTAGCTGCAAACGCTGTCATTGACATTGCGCTTGCTGTCGCTGCAGCGATAAGCGCTGCAAAAACTTTCATACCCTTTCTCATCAAATCACACCCATCTTTCATATAGATTTTTTAAATTGTACTAGACCTACCCTTTTTCTAGTCACTACTATTATAACTAATTTTTTTTTGCTTGTCAATAAAAATTCTGTAAGATTTCCCATGTTTTTTTTGTTTCTACATATTTAACAAATCACAGGGCGGTAATTTGTATAAAATTACGAGGACAATGAATGAAGGGTGCGATTCCTTTGAACATGCGCGCTTTGCAGATGCCGATCCAAATAAATTCTTTTATTTTAACTTTCCACTTTTAATGCTGTGCTGTTTCCTCCGTTTGCGCTCATTACACCGGCAGGGACAAAACCGCTTGCCGCGGCAGTTTCCTCCGGCAGTGACCTTTCATGAAATACACGGTCGAGCAGCTCGTCCACTGTCTCAACGGGCACAACAGCGATTCCCTTATCGTGCAATGTTTCCTTATCATTTTCCTTCGGAATGAACACAGTTTTCACCCCTGCCGCACGTGCCGCCTCAACCTTTTCCGCCACACCGCCGACGGGTTTTACTCTGCCGTGGATGGAAAGCTCTCCCGTCATGGCGTATAGTGAAGATACCGGTTTTTCAAACACTGCCGAATAAACCGCTGTAAAAATGGCGATTCCTGCCGAAGGACCGTCTACGGGCATACCTCCCGGGAAATTGACGTGCAAATGATAACGAGTCGCATCCACACCATATCTCTGTGACAATACCGTTATCATATTTTCCACCGAAGCGCGCGCCGTACTCTTACGCAGCAGCTTTTGTCCTTTGCCTTCCAGCTCCTCACGCTCAACAATGCCCGTTACCGTCAAAGTGCCGCAGCCCTGCTCGCAGCGCGAGGCCTCTGCCTCTATCTCCATGACCGTGCCCTGCATGGCTCCGCTGACCGCCAAGCCGTTCACAGCGCCGATTTCCGAAATATCCTCTACCTTTTTGTCACAGCGCGGCGCATAGTGGCCAAATTCCAGTACCCATTCCACATCTTTTTTTTCAATCTGGCGCCGATTTTCCAGCATCGCCGCCGAACCGGCTATCTGTACCACATTGACTGCGTCCCTACCGTTTTGCGCATAATCTGCCACAGTTTCCAGAGCCGTTGTGCTGATTTTAAAAGCACCCTTGCGCGCCGCATCAAAAGCGATTTTCATTACTTCGGAACGTGTAAGCGAGCGGAAAAAGATTTCCACACACCTCGAACGGATTGCCGGCGGTATCTCCTCCGGGCTGCGCGTGGTTGCACCAATCAAGCGAAAATCGGCAGGCAAGCCCTTTTGAAAAATTTCATGCACATGCGGCGGTATATCGCGGTTTCCCACGGAATAATAAGCGGATTCCAAAAAAACCTTTCTGTCCTCCAGCACCTTTAAAAGCTTGTTCATCTGAATCGGGTGCAGTTCGCCTATTTCATCGATAAACAACACACCACCATGCGCCTTTGTCACTGCGCCCGGTTTTGGCTGAGGAACTCCCGCCGGACCGTAAGCGCCCGCACCCTGATAAATGGGATCATGAACCGACCCGATGAGAGGATCGGCAATCCCCCGTTCATCAAAGCGCATAGTTGTCGCATCCATTTCTACAAATTTTGCATTCGGTTCAAAGGGCGAACAGTCCGAGTGCGCCGCTTCTTTTAATACCACTCTTGCCGCCGCTGTTTTGCCGACTCCCGGAGGTCCATAGATAATGACATGCTGCGGATTGGGACCGCACAGCGCTGCACGCAGCGCACGCAGACCATCCTCCTGCCCCACGATATCAGACAAACTTTGCGGTCTTGTCTTTTCCGCCAGCGGCTCTGACAGCCTTATCTTTCGCAGCCGGCGCAGTTTTTCCAGTTCGTGCGCCGAATCTTTCTCCAAGCTGCTTCTTCCCGATTGCTGAGATCGCAGCAAATTAAAAAAATAGATTCCCATTACCACCGTAAAAAATAGTTGTGTTGTGAGCAATAATATTTGAAACAACGTACTGCCTCCTTTATCGGGGCTGTGAAAACGGGCAGAACACAGCCTGCACATTTTTCTAAATCCCTTTTTTCATCTCTTTTATTATAAACAGACCGCAAAAAATAATACTTCCTTATTAATATTCATAAAAATTTCATTGAATTTAACAGCAGCATATGTTACAATAGAAAAAGCATAGTATTGAGAAAGTTGGGACGAATATGGAAAAAAATCAGGAGGCGCTCAGGCGCCACATTACGAGTATAGGCGGTCAGGCGGTCATCGAAGGCGTTATGATGCGCGGTCCGAAGGAGATCGCCGTTGCCGTACGCAAGCCGGACGGCGAGATTGAGATTGATAAAAAGCCGATCGCTTCTATCATCCAGAAGCATAAATTTTTCAAATTGCCGATTGTCCGCGGTGTAGTAGCTTTTATCGAATCACTTGTCATCGGAACCAAGGCGCTGATGTATTCCGCGTCATTTTACGATGTCGAAGAGGAAGAGGACAAGGCAAAAAAGGCTGTTATGACCGAAGAAGAACGCAAAAAGCAGGAGGAAAAGGACAACCGCGCCATGAATTTTGCCATTTATTCTTCTGTCGTCATCGCACTTGTATTCGGCATTTGCGTTTTTATGTTGCTTCCTACTTTTTTGGTTGGTTTTGTCAAGCAGCACATTACAAGCGGCGTTTTGGCAACTCTTTTAGAAGGCGCTGTACGCATTGCCATTTTTCTTGCATACATTGCCCTGGTTTCTAATATGAAGGATATTCGGCGCGTCTTCGAATATCACGGTGCAGAGCATAAAACCATTTTTTGCTATGAAAGCGGCGAAGAACTTACCGTAGAAAATGCACGCAAATTTAAGCGCCTGCATCCGCGCTGCGGTACCAGCTTTTTGTTGATTGTTATGGTTGTCAGCATTATTTTGTTTTCTTTTATTTCGTGGGACAACCCATGGATGCGCATTGTCCTGCGTTTAGCCCTGCTCCCTGTTGTTGCCGGTCTTTCCTACGAAGTGATTAAGCTTGCCGGACGCAGCACAGGAAAGGTTATGCGCATTGTCAGCGCGCCGGGAATGTGGCTGCAAAAGCTCACCACACGCGAACCGGACGACAGCCAGCTGGAAGTGGCAATTGCTTCTTTAAAAAGTGTGTTAACGGGCAATATTGAGGATGACAAATGGTAAAAACATATCAAGCGCTTTTGCGTGAATCCGCAGAGGCGCTTTCTTGCACTTCTGATACACCGCGCCTCGACGCGGAAATTTTACTGTCCGGTCTGCTCGGCAAAGAACGCGTTTGGCTCGCAGTGCACGCACGCGAACAAGCCACTGATGAGGTTTGTCAAAAAATGCAATCTCTCACGGTACGCCGTGCCAGACATGAACCGATTGCCTACCTGGTCGGTGAGCGCGAATTTATGGGGCTGCCCTTTTTTGTTTGTCCCGGCGTGCTGATTCCCCGGCCTGATACGGAAACACTTGTTGAGGCGGTATTAAAAGAAAATATGACCGAAAATCCGCATATCATAGATTTGTGCACCGGCAGCGGAGCCATTGCCGTCAGTCTGGCGCATTACCTTCCGAAATCAACCGTACTTGCAGTAGATTTTTCTGAAATCTGTGTGAAAACAGCACAGGAAAATGCTGAACGCAACGGCGTGCAGAAACGCGTAAGTCTCCTTCACGGCGACATTTTGTCAGATTCCTTTGCACAAAACATGGCACGCAAGGCTGACATTTTGGTATCAAACCCACCTTATATCCGCAGCTCCGAGCTTCCCGGACTCATGCCGGATGTCAAAGATTATGAGCCTTCCTCCGCTTTGGACGGCGGCGATGACGGTCTCGTTTTCTATCGCAGAATCGCAAAACTGCTGCCTTCTCTTTTACACCACGGCGGTCTGCTCGCCTTAGAGGCAGGACACGACCAAGCGGAGGACATTGCGGAAATCTTACGGCAAAGCAATTGCCGCAATATTCATTTCTCCTGTGACTTATCGGGAATTCGGCGTGTTGTAATCGCATCTTTTTAAAATTTACGGCTTGCAAACAGCTGCAGCATTTGATATACTAAAAGCGAGAGAGGAAATAATCAACGGGAGGAATTAATTTGAGTAATATCTGGCACGACATTAATCCCAAACGGATTCAGCCTCGCGACTTTATCACGGTGATTGAAATCCCGCAGGGGAGCAAGAAAAAGTATGAGTTGGACAAGGAAACGGGAATGTTAATTCTTGACCGCATTCTCTACACCTCAACACGCTATCCTGCGAATTACGGTTTTATACCGCGGACCTATGCCGATGATTTGGACCCGCTTGATGTGCTTCTGCTTTGTTCGGAAGAGCTTGCGCCTCTTACATTGGTGCGAAGCTACCCCATCGGCGTGATTTCTATGATAGACAACGGCAGAAATGATGAAAAAATTATTGCGATTCCTTTTTCCGATCCAACGTATCAAAAATATACGGATATCGCGCAGCTTCCGGAACATATTTTTGATGAAATGCGCCACTTTTTCTCAGTATATAAGGCGCTTGAGGGAAAAGAAACGGCAGTAAATGAAGTCAGCGGTCCGGAAAACGCCGTAAAAATTATTGAAAAAGCTATCGAAAGTTACATTGATCACTACTGTAAATAAGCCTTTTCGGAGCGATGCAAATCTCATTCTGCATGGCTCTTTTTTCTATTAATAACTTGGTCGATTTTTCATTGCAATATGGCGAAAAAAAGGGTATAATAAGATAAAAAAGGGTGATGAGCTTGTCACAAAAACGAATCCGGCATCTGCTGGGCGAATTTCCCGGTGATGCTGTTTTAATTACCAGTCCGAAAAACCGTTTTTATTACAGTGGCTTTACCGGAACGGAAGCCGCTTTAATTATTACAAACAATGAAAATTATATTTTTACCGATTCACGCTATCACATACAGGCACGCGAACAAGCAGCCGATTTTACTTTAATCGACTCGGCAAAAACATCCGCGTCCGATTTTTTAAAGCAGCACAGCGCACGCCACATCGGCATAGAAGAAAACTTTATGACCGTGCGCGAATACCAAAATCTCTGCGGAAAGTTAGACCGTGCCACGCTGGAAGGAATCAGCGGACTAATCCAACAGCAGCGAAAAATAAAAGATGCCGATGAAATTACGCTGATCCGCCGTGCCGCGCAGATCGCGGACAATGCTTTCGAGCATATTATCGGCAAAATTGCAGCGGGACGCACAGAACGCGAACTGGCGCTGGAACTGGAGTTTTTTATGCGCTCACAAGGTGCGGAAGGTTTATCGTTTGAAACTATTTTTGCTTCCGGCTTGCGTTCTGCCATGCCTCATGGAACAGCAAGTGACAAGCCGCTGGAACACGGCGATTTTATTACCATGGATTATGGCTGTCTGTACGGCGGTTATTGCAGCGATATGACACGCACGGTTGTTTTGGGCCACGCCTCGGAACAACAAAAAGAAATCTACAATATTGTACTGCAGGCACAGCAAACCGCTTTGAAAACTATTCGTGCGGGGATCTTGGCCAAAGATGCCGATAAGGCTGCACGTGACATTATTACTGCCGCCGGCTACGGCAAATATTTTGGGCACAGCCTCGGACACAGCCTGGGGCTCGATATCCATGAAGCGCCGTCGCTGTCTCCAAAATCAGAGGAGCGCCTATGCGCTGATATGCTCATAACTGATGAACCCGGCATTTACATTGAAGATTTCGGCGGTGTCAGAATCGAAGATTTACTGCTGATAACAGAGACCGGCTGTGAAAACCTGACCTCTTCTCCCAAAAAGCTTTTGGAAATTCATTAAGACATTCGGAGCGTGACAACATGATAACAAAAATCAAAAGCTGCGGATTACTTGGCATTGACGGATATATGGTCGATGTGGAAACAGATATTGCAAACGGCATGCCCGCCTTTGATGTGGTGGGACTACCCGATGCTGCCGTACGCGAATCACGCGAACGTGTCCGTTCGGCCATGAAAAATTGCGGCCTCTCTTTTCCGCAAAAACGCATTACCGTAAATCTTGCTCCCGCCAACATCAAAAAAGCAGGTCCTTTTTACGATTTACCGATCTGTATCGGTTTGCTTGCAAGCTCAGAACAGATAGAAGCCGCACCTTTAAACGAATATCTCTTTCTCGGAGAGCTGTCCCTTACCGGTGAGCTGCGGCCTGTTACGGGTGCACTGCCTATGGTTATGTGCGCTTTGGAACACGGTGTGCGGAAAATCATATTACCTGCCGCAAACGCTTCTGAGGCAGCCGTAGTCAGCGGCGCGGAAATTTATCCTGCTCATTCTTTGAATGAAATTATCGCCCATCTGACAGGGATACAACCCATTGCACGTTTTTGCGTAGACATCGACAAATTGTTTCTTTCATATGAAAAATACCACGTTGATTTTTCCGAAGTCAAGGGACAGGAAAATGTAAAAAGGGCACTGGAGGTAGCTGCCGCAGGCGGACACAACTGCCTGCTGATAGGCTCTCCCGGTTCCGGAAAAACCATGCTGGCACAGCGTCTGCCCACCATTTTGCCGCGGCTCTCTTTTGATGAGGCACTGGAAGTCACAAAACTGTACAGTATTGCAGGTTTGCTTCCGGAGGGCACTCCCCTGCTCTCCACAAGACCCTTCCGCAGTCCGCACCACACCATTTCCGCCGTAGGACTTTCCGGCGGAGGCAGCACACCGCACCCGGGCGAAATCAGCCTTGCGCACAATGGGGTTTTATTTTTAGATGAACTGCCCGAATTTTCTAAAGAGGCGCTGGAAGTAATGCGTCAGCCGTTAGAAGATGGCAAGGTTACGATTGCACGCGTGAACGCCACGCTTACCTATCCCTGTAACACTATGCTGATTGCCGCAATGAATCCATGCAAGTGCGGCTATTACGGAGACAGTACCAGGGAATGTACCTGCACGCAAGCACAGGTCCGCCAATACCTCAGCCGAATCAGCGGTCCGCTTCTTGACCGTATAGATTTACACGTTGAAGTTCCGGCAGTAAAATATCAGGATCTTGCACAAAAAACACATGGCGAATCCTCTGCACAAATACGTGAACGCGTGGAAAATGCCCGTAAAATTCAGCAGGAGCGTTTCGCCGGTTTTGATGGCATATACTCCAATTCACAGATGACGCCGAGCATGACGGAACAATTTTGCCGTTTGGGAGAAAACGAAGCCGCTATACTAAAAGCCGCTTTTGAAAATCTTGGTCTCTCGGCACGCGCACACAACCGAATCCTGAAGGTGGCGCGTACCATTGCTGATTTGGCAGGCAGTGACAACATCCAGGTGGTCCATCTGGCAGAGGCAATTCAATATAGAAGTTTAGACAGAAAATATCTGTAAAAATGGGGTTGCCGTATAAAGCCGGCAGCCCCATTTTTGTAATATTATTTTGTCAGTACCTTTTCAATTTCTACAATATATAAAGTATGATAATCCCCAACGCCGTAAAACTGCTCCGGCAACTTTTCCGAATAAAATCCTTCCTTTACAAAATCCTGATGATACATTTTCCTGCACTGCAGCACCAAACGGCTCTCTTCAAAGTACGGAGCTCCGTCACCCGTCACAACGTGCAGTCCGCTCTTCGCTATTTTATCTTCGTCTCTGCCCGAAACACTGCCCAAATAACTTAATGCCTTTTTATATTCTTCCGGAAAGAAGGTTAATGAGAAGCATTCTGCACTGTCAATAAATTCCTTTGTATAGCGCTGTGGACGAATCACAACATAAGCCGCATTTTTACCCCATATTACACCAACGCCGCCCCATGATGCGGTCATGGTATTCACGCTTCCATCCGGTTTCTGCGCCGTTACCAGCATCCACTGCGTCCCTATCATGGCAAACGGATTGCCTGTGATTTCCTCTGCTCTTATTTCATGAAATTTTTCCATTTTGTCTGCTCCCTTCTACAGTCTTTTATAAATCTTCATCAATTCCTCAATTTTCGCTTCTGATTCTTTTTCATCGCCGGAAAGAAATGCCTCCCGCACACAGCAAGATAAATGCGCATGAATAATCTCCTGATTTACACGTTTCAGCACAGCCTCAGCCGCCGATATCTGGCAAGAAATATCAGGGCAATATCTGTCCTCCTCCACCATTTTTAAAATACCGTCAATCTGGCCGCGCGCAGTCTTTAAGAGTCTGGTTACCTTTTCTTTATCCGCTTTCATTGCATCACTGCCCTTCTATCGAAATAACCTCATAGCCTGCATCCGTTACTGCACTGCGCAGCACATCGTCTGCAACCTCATGCACCAGCTCAATATCAGCACATTTGTCCTCCAGCGATACCGTAACGCCGCCGACTCCTTCCACAGCACCAAGCGCTTTTTCTACCCTTGCGGAGCAGTGACCGCACGACATTCCTTCGATAAACATTTTCTTTTGCATTTTTCTATTCTCCTTTGTTTTATGATTATATTCTGTATTTCCGTATTTAGAACGGAAAAATTTCAGCCGAAGCGCGTTACTTACTACGCAAACCGAGCTTAAACTCATTGCCGCCGCCCCAATCATCGGACTCAGGCGAACATGAAAGGCGGGATAGAATACCCCGGCCGCAAGCGGAATACCAATACAGTTATAAAAGAAAGCCCAAAAAAGGTTTTCCTTAATGTTTCTCATAGCCGCACGACTTAGCTCAATCGCTGTCACGACATCACGCAAATCATTTTTCATCAGCACCACATCAGCCGATTCCATAGCAATATCCGTCCCGGCGCCGATTGCAAAACCCACATCCGCACGCATTAACGCCGGTGCGTCATTAATGCCGTCACCAACCATAATCACCTTTTTCCCCTGCTCTTTCAGCAAGCGTATTTCACGCTCTTTGTCCTGCGGAAGCACCTCAGCCACCGCACGGCTGATTCCCGTTTGTTTTCGAATCGCCTCTGCGGTACGCGCATTATCCCCTGTAAGCATGATTACTTCTAGTCCCATTTTCTGCATTCGCGAAATGGCTTCACTGCTGCTCGGTCGAACCGTATCCGCCACAGCAATAATACCTAAAAAGGCGCCGTCTTTTGCAAAATAAAGCGGTGTCTTCCCCTGCTGCGCCAGCTGTTCGCCGTGTTCGCCCCATGAAGCAACCGCAACATTGTTTTGCTCCAGCCATGCACGATTTCCCGCAAGCACAGTTTCACCGCCGCATACTGCACGCAGACCCAGGCCCGGTTCATTCTGAAACTCGCTGCATTCAGGCAGACTAAAGCCCTTTTCGCTGCTCTTTTCCATAACCGCACGCGCAAGCGGATGTTCCGATTTTTGCTCCGCCGCTGCGGCAATGGTCAAAAATGCATCCATATCGCCGTCTGCTGCAATAATATCTGTAACACGCGGCTTGCCTTCCGTAACCGTGCCGGTTTTATCCAGCACAATAGCGTTTGCCTCCCGTGCCAGCTGCAAACTTTCCGCAATTTTAAACAAAATACCGTTTTCCGCACCCTTGCCCATTGCAACCATAACAGCGGTAGGCGTTGCCAAGCCCAGAGCACAAGGGCAGGAGATTACCAAAACCGCAATGGCATTAGACAATGCAAACGAAAAAGCGTGTCCGGTTGCCATCCATACGATGAATGTAAGCAATGCAATCCCTATCACTATCGGCACAAACACACCGCTGATTTTATCAGCCAGCTTTGCTACCGGAGCCTTTGATGCCGAAGCATCCTCCACCAAACGGACAATTTGTGCCAACGCCGTATCACCGCCAACCCGGCTCGCGCGCATAGTAAATGCACCGGAAACATTTACCGTCGCTCCGGTAACAACATCCTCTGCCTTTTTCTCCACCGGCACGCTTTCGCCGCTGATTGCCGACTCATCTACCACACCGTATCCCTCTAAAACAATACCATCGACCGGAATTTTTGCCCCCGGTTTAACAACCAAAACATCTCCGACAACAACCTCATCAGAGGAAATTTCCGTTTCCTGTCCGTTTCTCAACACCACTGCCCGCGGCGGCGCAAGTTCCATCAGCTTGGTAATGGCCTCTGAGGTTTTTCCGGCCGAGCGCGCCTCAAAATATTTTCCAAGGGTAACCAGAGTCAAAATCATCGCCGCCGATTCAAAATATACTTCCATCATAAAACGGTGCGCCAGTTCCATATTACCATGTCCCAATCCGTAGCCCGCCGCATAAATTGCCGCTATACCATATGCCAGCGCCGCTCCTGCACCAACCGCTATCAGCGAATCCATATTCGGTGCACCTTGCAGCAGTCTCCGAAAACCAACCGTAAAGAATTTTCGATTAATAAAAACAACCGGAAGTGTCAGCAACAACTGTGTCATTAAAAAGGCAATGACATTTTCCGTGCCATTTAAAAAGGATGGCAGAGGCAAACCGACCATGTGCCCCATTGATAAAACCATCAAGAGCGCCAAAAAAATAACGGAAACGATAATGCGCCGTTTTGTTTCCTGCTGCTCCGTGCGACCGGTATCCGCACGCTGCGGCATTGACTTTGCATCCTGCGTACCCTCTTGCACCGCACCGTAACCCGCCTTTTCCACAGCACGAATCACCTCCGCTGCATTCTCCTGACCTTCCTGATATTCTACCTGCATAGAATTTGTCAGAAGACTGACGGAAGCAGTTTTTACACACTCCAACGCATTAACTGCCTTTTCCACATGAGCGCTGCATGCACTGCATGTCATACCTGATATTTTAAATCTCTGTTTCATATAAAATCACCTCAAGAAATACCCCCACGGGGTGTATGTGTATATTATATTTCTTTTCTCTGAAAAAGTCAAGGCAAAAAATAATATAACACTCCTATTATCACCAAAATTTAAAAATATTTTCATTCATGAAATTTCTGAGAATTTTATTACAGAACCGTTTACATTTTTTTTACGTTGTGCTATAATTTTTTACGGTTAGATCTAATATCTGCCATTTCCTGAACAATAATTAAAATAAAGAAGGTTTTTGTATAAATCAACAGGAGGCATATTTATGAGCAAAATAAGAATTGCAATTGCAGGCTACGGCAATCTTGGCAGAGGTGTGGAGGCAGCAGTCCGTCAAAATCCGGACATGGAACTGGTTGCTTTGTTTACACGCCGTGACCCGAAAACCGTACAGCCGGTCAGCGGTGTCGCTGTCTACAGCACCGATGACGCGGAAAAGATGAAGAATGATATTGATGTTTTAATTCTTTGCGGCGGAAGCGCAACTGACCTTCCGGTACAGGGGCCGAAATTTGCCGCAATGTTTAACACCATTGACAGCTTTGACACGCATGCAAAGATTCCGGAATATTTTGCGGCTGTTGATAAGGCGGCAAAAGATGCAGGAAAAACTGCTATCATTTCCGTCGGCTGGGATCCGGGCCTGTTCTCTCTTAACCGTGTATATGCAGACTGCGTATTGCCGGAGGGAAACACCTACACCTTTTGGGGAAAAGGCGTAAGCCAGGGACACTCTGATGCCATTCGCCGCGTAAAAGGTGTAAAGAATGCTATTCAATACACCGTTCCGGTTCCTGCCGCTATTGAGGCTGTCCGCAGCGGAGAAAACCCGGAACTTTCCACCCGCGAAAAGCATACGCGCGAATGCTTTGTCGTCGCCGAAGATGGTGCGGACAAAGCACAGATTGAACATGATATTAAAACCATGCCAAACTATTTCTCCGATTACGACACCACGGTTCACTTTATTACGGAAGAAGAGCTGCAGCGCGATCATAACGCTATGCCGCATGGCGGTTTTGTCATTCGCAGCGGTAAAACCGGTATGAATAAGGAAACTTCACAAATTATTGAATATTCATTAAATCTCGGTTCCAATCCACAGTTTACATCCAGCGTTTTGCTGGCATATGCACGTGCCGCATATCGTCTGAACCAAGCAGGAGATGTCGGCGCGAAATCTGTGTTGGATATTGCCCCGTCCATGCTTTCCCCAAAATCGGGCGAAGAGCTGCGCAAAGAACTATTATAGGCAATTAATTTTAAAAACAGCCTGTCTGCACCGCGCAGTAAGCGATGCAGACAGGCTGTTTTAAGATTGGTTTTAACAATCAAATGATTTACAACGAAACGGTTTGACCGCTTTGGGCGGATTCCATTTCTGCCATAATGATTTTTATGCTTTTCATAGCGCTTTCCGGAGCGATACGCTCATTTGCCTTGTTTTGCGCAATACATTCAAAGAAATAGCGTTTTTCCTCCACATACATATCCGTCTCTTCAAATTCTGCCTGAAAACATTCTCCGTCGTCAGGGCAAATAAATACTTTACCATCTTTCAAATAGCACACCGCTCTGTCAAACACCGCAAAGTAGTCTGCACGGAAACCAAAAGCAAGATTCAGACTCCAGTCTGCGGTAATGCGGACAATCGCACCGCTTTCGTATTGATATCGTGTGGAGATGTAATCAAATACCCATTTTCGGCTACTCGCCTCAGAAGAAACCGACAAGGGCATCCCCAGTGCATATTGCATAAAATCAACATCATGTACATGCAAATCCAAAGCCGCACCGCCGCACTTTGAAAAATCCATAAACCAATTTTGGTAACCCCATGTCGGCGGCTGGCTCAAGCGATTCATCTCCAAGCGCACCAGTTCGCCATATTCTTTGGAATCTATTAGCTCTTTCAGTTTTAAATACTCCTTTGAAAAACGCAGACACTGACCGACAGAAAGAAGCCTATGATTTGCCTTTGCCGCCTCAATCATTTTTTTGCAGCCTTCTATGGATCTTGCCATAGGTTTTTCCGACAAAACATGGATTCCTTTTTCCAACGCCGCAACTGCCAGCTCAGCATGAAGCCAGGTTGGTGTTGCAATAACTACAAAATCCAGTTTTTCTTTATCAAGCATCTCATACGCATTGGTATACAGCCGACATTCAGAAAGATCCGCCTTCTCTCCATTATTCTGCAAATTTGTAGTTACCGCAGTTTCAAATCTGGAGGAATCCACGTCACAAATTGCTACAATTTCTGCCATATCCCGCAATTTTTTTATACCATCAAAGTGCACTTTTCCCAGCCCGCCAAAACCAATAATGCCACCTTTTAACATAACTGCCATCATCCCTTTCCGTGCCGTTGGCACTAAAAATTTTTTTCGTTTCTACTCTTCTTCGGTTTTCCGAATCAGTTCTTTTATGTATACAACGGTTTTTTGAATATCCTTTAACTGCTGTTCGCCTGTAATTTCACGCTCAATGTACAAATCGCCCTTATAACCGTTTTTCAGAAGTTTCGGCAAAAAGACAGGGAAGTTTACACTGCCTTCACCCACAACGCGCTCCGTACCCAGCTGATGAAAATCCCCTTGGGGATAATTGCCGTCCTTCACATGAACACCCCGGATTTTACTGCCGTAAATATCCAATGCGTCAACCGGATTGCCGCGCCCGTATAAAATCAGATTTGCAGGGTCTAAATTGATTCCGAGATTATCCGCCCCAACATCGGAAAATAAGCGCATTAAGGTGACCGGTGTTTCCTGTCCTGTTTCAAAGTTAAATGAGAGGTCAAGCGTTTTGCAATATGCAGCAATCTCGCGCACGGCGCATACCAAGCCGCGGTAGCCGTCGTAAACAGGCTGTTCCGGAACAAAGCCGACATGAGTTGCCAAATCGTGCACACCAAGCATATGGGCAAAATCCGCTTCTTTTTTTAGTTCGGCAAGACGCATTGCACGGTATGATTCCGGCACCAGGCCCAATGTTACGGGACCGTCTACAAAATCCCATATTGCGGGACCTGACCAGCCGCCCCAAAAGGAAGAAATCCGTACCTTATCCTTCAAAAGCAGTCTTACACGATCTGCATTTTCCTTTGTACAAAGCGACACATCCCAGCAATTTAACTGAATACATTCGATCCCCGCATCCGTCAGCAGCCGGACGCCGCCTTCCCCCTCATCAAGCAAACGCTGTAAGCTATGTATAACACCAATTCCATTAAGATACGGCATAAACCATCCACCTTTCTTGTTGACATTTTTAAATATTTTTACTATAATTGAAATACGTTATCGTTTCTACATATTTCATGATACAATACCAAAACCCGTAAAACAATGCAAATTTGTGCGTTGTATATGGATTATTGTAAAGTGTGTTATGCAAGGAGGTTAGTGCTGTGTCATATATTATCAAGCCAATACGAAGGCTGATTGACGTAAAAAGCATTGTAACGACAATATATTATGAACTCTCTAAAAATTTTTACTATGCGGGTGAAAGTCATAATTTTTGGGAAATGGTTTATGTAGACAAGGGAGAGGTTGTCGCAACCGCCGATACCGAAGCACACATTATACCGCAAGGCTCTGCCATTTTTCACAAGCCAAACGAATTTCATCGTTTAGCCGCCAATGGCACCATTGCACCGAATGTTTTTATTATTTCTTTTGTCTGCACTTCGCGCAATATGCATTTTTTTGATAATAAAATTTTAGAAATACCAACCGAACTCCGCAAATACATCTCAAAAATGATTCACGAAAGAAATGTCAGTCCCTCCACCCCCTACAGTCTGAAAGCCCACGCCGACAATTCAAACGGCATTGGCGCAGAGCAAATGATAAAGCTGTATCTGGAACAATTTTTAATTCTGCTGCTGCGCGGCGAAAAATCGGATAAACTGAATCAAAATCTTTTGAACTCCCGTGAAGATTGGGACAATCAGCTTGTAAACGATATGATTCATTATTTAAAAGAGCATGTTTATCAGGAACTTTCCGTCAGTGATTTGTGCCGGCATTTTTGTTACAGCAAAACACAGCTTTCAAAAGTTTTTAAACAAGCCACGGGCTGCACGATGGTAGAATACTACACGAAGCTGAAAATTACGGAAGCAAAATTTATGATTCGGGAGGATAAATTAAATTTTTCGCAAATTGCTACACAACTGTCCTTTGACAGCCCGCAATATTTTTTCCGCACCTTTAAACGAATCGTCGGTATGACGCCGAAGGAGTATAAAAATTCGGTTATGAATGCCTGAAACTATGGAGTTACAGCAAAATGAATTCATTTTGCCGTAGCTCCTTTTTTGCGCTTATTTTTCAAAAAATCATATTTCATAATTATAATCCGCATTTGCAAAATCGCGAATCTCTCATCACCCGAAAAGCAATATTTATATATTTTTAAGCAATATATAAATATTTTTATTATTATTTTCGTGATATGATGACAACAGAACGGAGGAATGGTATGGATAAAATTATAATTTGTGATTTAGATCACAGTGATGTAAATGCAGAAACGGCCATTTTAAACGAAGCAGGCTACAGTTTTCGATGGCTGCACTGCAAAACCCAACAGGAAGTCATAGAACAGTGCAAAGGTGCGGTAGTACTTCTCAACCAATATGTAAAAATGGACCGGGTTATTTTTGAAGCTCTGCCGACCGTGAAATGTGTGGTACGCTATGGTGTAGGCTATGACAACATAGACCTTGAGGATGCCAAACGCTACGGTGTACAGGCCTGCAATGTTCCGGACTACGGTACAAATGAGGTTGCTGACCAGGCCTTGGCGTTTACCATGGCTCTGGCACGAAAAGTATATCTCACAAACACCCTTATCAGAAACGGTGTATGGGATTATCAAAAAGAAATACCGCTATACAGACTCAGAGAAAGCACCGTCGGCATATGCGGTATCGGCAGAATAGGCTCAGCGTTTGCCCAGCGCGCACACGCTCTCGGCTGCCGCGTAATCGCTTATGATACACAATATAACAAGCCGGGACGTACCTTCCCGGGCTTTGTGGAATTTGTAAGCTTTGAGGAATTGCTGAAAACTTCCGACATCATCTCCATACATTGTCCGCTTGACAAAAATACTTATCATTTGTTTGACAAAAAATCCCTCTCCCTTATGAAACCAAGCGCTTACCTGATTAATGTTGCGCGCGGTGGAATTATCGATGAAGATGCCCTTTTATGGGCACTGGATAACAAAAAAATAGCCGGAGCAGGCATTGATGTCGTAGAGCATGAACCCTTGCATGCAGACTCTCCTCTTTTAAAACATGATAATCTGCTGGTCAGCCCTCATACTGCGTGGTACTCCGAACAGTCCGCACAGGAATTGAAGCGCAAGGCGGCAGAAGAGGCAGTTCGCTTTCTGAAAGGAGAACCCGTGCACTATCCGGTTAATTAGTCTTAACTTTGTGCCGCAGGCACAGAAAGGAATGATGATTTATGAAAGCAATACAATATCTCGGTGCAAATAAAATTGAGGTGCGTGACATTGATATGCCCGTTGTCCCCGAAGGTTTTGCACTTGTCAAAGTTTCTCACGCAGGCATATGCGGAACAGATTTAAACATTTACGCCGGAACCCATCCGCGTGCAAAGGCGCCGTTAGTCATGGGACATGAATTTTCCGGAGGTCTAGAGCAAGACACTCCATACATGAAAAAGGGAACTCGCGTTACGGCATATCCGCTGATCTCCTGCGGCAAATGCGAGCCTTGTCTTTCCGGAAACGGGCATGTATGCAACACCCTCGGGCTCTACGGAATAGACACCGATGGTGCTATGGCAGAATATGTTGCGATCCCCGCTGATCAGCTGATTGCACTTCCCGATAATATGTCATTTAAAACAGGAGCGTTGCTGGAACCCATCACCGTTGTTGTTCACACGCTGCGCGAAACAGGCTTCACTCCCGGTGACAACGCACTCGTATTCGGATGCGGTACCATCGGACTTTGCCTGGCACTAACCCTTAAGATGTTCGGCGCACGCGATATTTTACTCGCCGAAACCGACACATCGCGAATCTCTCTTGCAAAATCGCTGGGCTTTGATGTAGTCGATCCTTCTAAAGACGACCTGGCAAAGCTGGTCTCCGAACGCACAAACGGCAACGGCTTTGACCGCGTTTATGATTGTGCCGGCGTCCAGGCGGTAGCAGAAGTCCTCCTGGATATGGTACGTGTAAAAGGACAAATTGTTATTGTCGCATCTTATAAAAAGCCGCCGGCAATGCCCTTCTTTAAAGGTATGGCAAAAGAGGTTTCCATTCATTTTGTAAGAGTATACCGCAAAAAAGATTTTGAAATCGCTGCCCAAATTGTTGCACGTGAGCCGCTTTTCGATAAAATTATTACTCATGTACTGCCGGCAGATAAGGCACAGGAAGGCTTTGACCTGCTTCTTACCAAAGGAACGGGCGCCATTAAAGTCATGTTTGAATTTTAGGAGGAGAAAATATGAATTTATTTGATTTGAACGGAAAATGCGCCGTTGTAACAGGCGGAAACCGCGGCCTGGGACGCGGAATCGCAGAAGGTCTCTGCGAAGCAGGAGCAAAAGTTGTCATTATGGCCTCCAGCGACAGCGTAATGAGCAGTGCAAAGGAGCTTTCAGACCTTGGATATCAGGCATACGGTGTAAAATGCGATTTGTCTCAGCATGACAGCATCACCGACTCCTTTGGAAAAGCCTTGGAGCTTTTAGGCGGAAAAGTAGATATTTTGGTAAATAATGCCGGTATTCAACGCAGAAATCGCTGCGAGGAATTTGACTTGAAAGACTGGGACGATGTATTAAATGTCAATTTGCGTGCCGTCTTTACCATGTGCCAGCTTGCCGGCAGATGCATGCTGCAGCAAGGCGGCGGAAAAATTATTAACGTAGCGTCCATGCTCAGTTATTTCGGCGGTATCACAGTTCCGGCCTATGCTGCGTCAAAAGGAGGCGTTGCACAACTCACCCGCGCACTTTCCAACGAGTGGGCAGCACGTGGTATTAACGTTAACGCTATCGCCCCCGGCTATATGGCTACGGAAATGAACACCAAACTGATTGAGGATGAAAAACGCAATAGTGAAATTCTTGCACGGATACCGGCAGGACGCTGGGGCACCCCCGATGATGTAAAAGGTATTGCTGTTTTTCTGGCCTCTGCCGCATCTGATTATTTAAGCGGAGCTATCATCCCTGTTGACGGCGGATATCTCGGAAGATAAAAAGCAAATACATTCTTTATAAGCTGATACCCCGAAAGAAAACATGAGGAGGGAACATACATGATCATTTCCGTTAACGGTTGTGAGTTAAAAGAAACAAATGGTCTGTGGGAATATGACAAACCCTTTGCAAAGGGTGATGTAATTAAAATATCCGCAGATACTAATTATATTCGGCTCAAAATTGACAAAAGTCTGAAAGAATCTATCATATATCTGCCTGAGAAAAAAATGGACTACGAAGTACCAACCGGCGAGCAGCTTGCCGCATATCCACCGGAGGCTTTCACCACAGCCCCACACATCATCAACTGCCGTGAAGCAACAAAGGAAGAAATCGGCGAATATCGCAATCTGGCTGTAAATGCTGCCGATAAACGCGGAAAAGTAAACTTTTTCCCCCACTCCGACGCCAATTTTGTCACAAAAGATTTGCCTTATTTTGAGAGCAGAAACGCCATTGACGGCATCTGCCGAAACGAGAGCCACGGAACATATCCGTACCAGTCGTGGGGCGGCGGAGACCGCAACGATTTGGAATATTATCTGGAATTTGGCAGACAGGTTTTGGCGGATAAAATTGTTTTGTACCTTCGCTCAGACTACACGGTAAATGAGCAAGGGGAGCAGCATGACACTTACTGGAAGCAGATAACAGTGGATTTTTCTGACGGCAGCGAACTTACGCTTGCGCCTGTAAAAACCGAAGCGCCGCAGGTTTTCACCTTTGAAGAAAAAAAGATTACCGGTCTCACTCTCCGCAATCTTGTCCGTGACAGAAGCTTTCCGACCCGCGGTTTTGCCGCACTGAATCAGATTGAAGTATATGGCAGGGACATAATATAAAACATCTTCATCCTAATCAAGTGCGATATCAATATTGCTTTTTATGAAGAAATGTTATATAATAAAGCTATGAAAGAGATAATTGATTTTAAATACCGAGATATCGGAAAAGATGATTTAAATAACAAAAAGCATTCTCATGGCAACTGCTATGAGATGCTTTTTGTGCGCTCCGGCAGCGGAGTTATCATGGTAAAAGACAAACTTTTTCACATCAAACCCGGCGGACTGTATTTTATTAACGGTATGGATATTCATTGTTCTGTGCCGGAAGTTCCGGAAGATTATACCCGGAGCAAGCTGATTATTGACAGCAATTATATCAACCGCATTGCCGAAGCCACCGGACTGTCTGAAGCCGTGGAGGATTTATTTATCAAAAACGGTGGTTTATACATTAAATCAAGCGAAACTGAGGCGATTGATGCGGAGTTTTTAAAAATTGATGCCTCTCTGCGCAGCGAAACCATGTACACAAGGGCACAAGTCACCGCAGCTCTCCTTCATATCTTTGCACTTGCCCACTCTGACAAAAGCATGCACAGTCAGGCAATTTCTAACAACGTCTCTTCTGTTTTAGATTATATCAACAACCGAATTGAGCAAAAAATTACACTGGATGAAATCAGTGCAAATGTGCACATGAGCAAATATTATATGTGCCACATCTTTAAAAAAACCATTCAAATGACCGTCAGTGAATACATTTTATCAAGGCGTATCTCCATCGCAAAGAAAAAACTTTTATATACCTCTTTGCCGATATCCGAAATAGCCCTTTCATCCGGCTTTTCCAGTTTTGCTTACTTTAGCAAAATCTTCCGCGAGCACGAAGGCGTTACTCCGAAAGAATTCAGGAAGAATGTTTAAAAGCAGAAGGACTGACCCCTATCATCTTTTTAAACAGACGGCTGAAATAATAGATATCATCAAATCCCAGACTTTGCGCCGCCTGTGCAACATTACAGCCGCCGCTCTGCAAAAGGTCGCGCGCCATGTTCATTTTTATTCTGTTATGATATTGTATCGCCGACATACCTGTACTTTCTTTAAACAGCATGTGAAAATGCGATTTGCTTACACCGGCCATTTTTGCCAGCTCTTCCACCGTAAGACTTTTGTTATAATTTTCTATCATATAATTTTTAATATCTTCTATCATTCCTGCACGCGAAAGACTATTTTCTCTCGCCGTCATACAAATCAGCTCCATGATAATGCTGCGGCACATAGTCCGGTAGCCCTTATCCTTAGCTGTCCATTCATAATATAACTTCTGCAGCTGCTTCTCATAACGATAAAATGCCGTCGTCTTTGTCAACGTCGGAAGATCAATGCCGCAATCAGCATCAAACGCAATGGAATAGTAGGACCAGGGATCATCTTTTGCAGTCATGGCCGAATGTATTTGCCCTTTTTGAAAAAATAAAATATCTCCCCGTTCGACCTTCATACGCAGCCGATCCGTCCGGTAGAACGCAGTTCCGTCCGCAGCAAACGCAAGAATATAAAATTTTTGATTGACAAGATTATCTATTTTCCAGTTCTTATTTTGATGTCTTGCTATTACAAAATCTACATCCGTAACATTGAAAGAATCAAATTTCATTTTTGTCACCCTTTCTTATTCTAGCACATTTTTAAAAATAAGTCTATTTAAAATCAGAGTTTTGTGCAAAAAAATAATGATTTTGTGAATGGAAATACGATATCATGTTGTTTATAATAAAGAATAAAGGGAGGTGCAAAACATGAATTTGGATAATTTAATAAAATCAAGACAAGTCGGCGAAGCAGAAAAGCTTCCGATTTCCGACTCGGAAATATGTCAAAGGTACGAAAAGGTAACCACCGCTATGGTAAACGATGTTTTGCGTGAAATGGGTTATCTTTACCAAACACTGCCAACCAACATTTTGCCTCTTAAACCGGAAATGAAGGTGGCAGGTATTGCGTTTACCATTAAGGGTTCTAAAAATCTTGATCTGAAGGACGAAATGGAACAACGCGCTCAAATGCTGGAGGCCATTCCTGCCGACAGCGTATGTGTGTGGGATACCGGAAATGACGACGAATCGGCACAATGGGGCGAGATTATGACCATGGCCTCCAAAAAACGCGGCTGCCGCGGTGCAATTGTCGATGGCGGAGTAAGAGATACCAACAAGGTTCTGGAGCAAGATTTTCCGGTATTCTGCAAATTTCGCAGTTCTAACGGTATGTTGGGACGTTTCCGTATGATTGGTTATCAAATGCCGATTATGATTGGAAATGTACACATTTATCCGAACGACATTATTTACGGCGACATTGACGGATGTATCGTCGTGCCCAGACATCTGGCGTATGAGGTATTACTGCATGCGGAGCAAATCCGTGACAATGAGGTTGGCATTAAAAAGATGGTAGCCGATGGCGTAAAACCCACTGACGTTGTGAAAAACGGCGGATATTTCTAGAAAAAATATCTGGATAAATTAAACATTTAAAATTATTTTATGTCTTTGACATGGAAAGGAATGATTTAAGATGACTTTAAAAGGAAAAAACGCACTTGTAACAGGCGCAAGCGGTGGCATGGGTCTCCTGCTTTGCGATATGATGGCAAATGCAGGTATGAATCTTGCATTATGCTCCGTAGACCGGGATGGGCTTGACGCACAAGTGAAAGCCTTGAACGAAAAATATGACATAAAAATAGTGAGCGATACCGTTGATGCGACCAATGAGAGTGAGACGGCAGCATTTGTAGCGATGGCGGCTGATAAGCTTGGTAAACTTGATTTTTTAATTAACCTCGCCGGATTGTCAATTCCAAATAATTATTGTGAAACCGATGAGGCCGTATACGAGAAAATCATGGACGTTAATATTAAAGGCGCATTTTTGACGAGCAAACACTTTGCCGAGGTAGCCGCCAGTCCGGCGCTGATTATTAACATCGGCAGTATGGCTGCACGAAACACAAACGCCAACGCACCTATTTATTGTATGGCAAAGGCGGCAGTCAACAAGCTTTCCGAGGGACTGTTACTGCAATATGGCAAAAAAAATATTCGTGTGACTACCATAAATCCCGGCGGAACGGATACTCCTTTCTGGGGCAGCAGAGCCGTTGACAAATCAAAACTGATGCAGGCAAAAGATGTTGTCAGCGTCATTTGGTTTGTTTTAAATCTCAGCGAAAACGTGCAGATGCACTCCATTGATTTTGAAAGTTTTGCCAAGTTTAACTAGGAGGTATCGCAATGAAAACGCTCGATATATGCAGCAAGCTTTTTCATCGCTACGAAAGCATCCGCAAAATTGATAATTATTACGGACTTTTGGCTCTTTATGCCTTTGCGCAATCTTCCTGCGAAGCAAAGGACGAGGCGCAGATAAAAAAATGCATGGACATGCTTGCATTATATCCGGATCACTTCGATCACCCGCATTATAACTTTTCCTGCTATGAAGTAGGCGGAAACGGCAAAGCATGGCTGGTATACAAAGGGCTTTGGGACAGCGAACGCGGAAACCTTCAAAAATATGCCGAAAAAACATTATCTGCTCCGGCAGATGAACAAGGAATCCTTTGCCACCCACAGTTTTTGCCTGATAACAGCAAAATCTGGATTGATGTTGCAGCAGCCGTTACGCCGTTTATGCTCTATGCCGGTCTGGCGCTGAAAGAAGAAAAATACATTGATTTTGCCGCTGAGCAATGTTTTAAAATGTATGAAGTTTTTTGCGACCACACCTGCGGTCTGCTGCACCAGTCGCGCGGATTTATGGAGAATACAAACCTTGTTTCGCACGACCATTGGAGCCGCGGTAACGGTTGGGGCTATCTGGCGCTAACCGAATTGGTCGCCCATCTGCCCCATGACTCAAAACACCGTCCGAAGGCAGAAAAATATTTTAAGGAGTTATCCGAAGCGCTTGTGCACTTTCAAACAGGCAAGGGTGTATGGAGGCAAGAAATTACTTGCGAATATGCCTGGGATGAAGCCTCAGGAACGGGACTCATCACCTACGGTCTGGGAGTAGGACTGCGCCTTGGATTGCTGGATAGAGAACACTTTCAAAAGCCCTTTGAAAAAGCAATAAATGCCATTAGAAAACTTTTTATTACAGACGATTGTTCCACCCTCATGAGCTGCCGAGGCTGTTTATGCCCGGGAGAGGGTGCGGTAAAAGGCACGGTAAAGGCTTACCTGACCGAAGTTTATCCCGTTTCAGACGAACCCCACTCCTTCGGTTGCCTGATGCTTGCTATGCTGGAAGCGCACCGAAACGGAATCGAAGAGATAGAATAATCATTTGAAGAGTCTTTTGCAGAAAGGGGCAGCAGCAAAATGAAATTATTTTGTTACTGCTCCTTTCTTTCCCCCAATCGCTGTAAATTTAAAAACATCTGCATTACAAAATTTCCAAGACATCGGGATAAATATTCCTTGCATCTCCAATATCGCTAAAATGTTTCAATTCTGTATTGCCAACTAAAAACTTAATGGTATCCCCCACCTTTAAATCATCATAAATTCCTCTGCGGTAAAAAATCCAATGAGATTCGTCTTGCGAAACGGACTCGTTTAGTTTCAGCAAACCATGAATTTTATAACAGCGATAGTCTTTCGGCACATTTCGCACACCATCAATTCTTGCGACATAATAACCGCCGCTGTCAGGTTCTAAAACCGGCAATTCTTTCAGTTTATGAAGATATAAGTCCAGTTGACGGTTAAATTCATCTGTACAGCGTTCGTTCACCATCCCGGCACCGCAAAGTTCGTCATAAACTGCCATCAAATCCGTTTGGCTGTCACAGCGACGCATTTGGATTCCCAGCAGAGGTGTTCTGTTTAAATCAGCATAAACCACGGGCGGAAAAAGCAACGGTATCATTTTTTCCTGCTGAACCCATGCTGCACCCAGCTCTGTAAGGCAAAATTGACTTTGCAGATAATTTGGCGTAATGAAACATATAATTTTTTCTGCCGTAAGAAGTGCCGATTTTATTTTTTCTGCGAATACCCGTCCGCTTTGAATGGTATTGCAAAGTGATATGGAAAAAACATCCTCTCTCGGAATGTTCATTCCTAAAACCAGAAAATTGATAAAATCCTTTACTTCTTTGTTGTCCTTCTCGCTATGACTGATAAATAATTTACACATGTTCATTCTCCTTTTTTGATAATTGCTCCAGTAATTCTGCCTTTTTTGCCTGATATTGCAAATCTAAGGTTTTACGTTCCCGCAGGTATTGTATTTTTGCATTTTTTAGACTTTCGCCCGTTATCGCCGCCGACTGCTTCTCGTATTCAGGAATAATAAGTTCTTCCGTTTTCTGCACACCCAAAACCCGTATAGTAGTACCGGTTTGTATTAATTCGAGTACTGTCTGTCCCTTTTCCGACATCAAATATTCATACAAAACATACGGCGAATATTTTTCAGGATTGACACGGATAATCATTAAATTGCCGCTGATGTATGCCGGCGGAGGATTTGGAGGCACTATGGCAAGTTTCAGCGCAGCGCCCCTTGCCGTCACAATAATATCATCTTCCCGGACTAAAAACTTTTCTTCCCGGTTTAAATTGCCTATGCCAATTGTATCGGCTGAAGTATAATCAATTTCACCGTGCTGAATGTCTCTGACATTTAACAAATATCGCTCTCCGCCCTCCTGCGCGGGAGAACCTTTTGCGTTCTGGATACCGCGTATTACGTCAGCAACATCACCGATACAAAGCCTGCCGCTCAGCACGTCATCATCATTAAAATATATCTGCGGATATAGATCATATTCGTTCTGCACAACGGCACTATGTGGTATCAGTCTTACATTTTCATTTTCACTGTAAAGCTGAAAGGCATTTGCCAGCTGAGAAATTTTTCCCTCCGTCAGCGCCTCCCGACTCATATCAGCAAATAAAATTTTACCCCTTCGCTCTTGTTTTCTGCCCTTTTCGCAAACAAGCAACGCCATTGGCAAACCGCGGTTTGGATAAAGTCCGTTTGGAAGACTGATAACCGCATCGACGCAATCGGTCTCAACCAGCATTTTTCGCAAAAAGCGCTCATTTTCACGTACCAACGCTCCTTTTGTCACCACGAAAAAAGCGCAGTCCCCGGCAGACATGTGACAAATCGTGTTATAAATGACCAACCAGTCCGCATATAAAGTAGTTTTGTTGTCTTTCAAAAACTCATCCTTAAGCGATACCGGAGTAGTTCGGTTTCCTACCAGCGGAAGGTCTGCAACAATCATTTTAGGCGAAACCTGACCTGACAACAAAGTCATATTGCCTGCCACATCACCCTCTTTTACCGAAAAATCTTCCACTCCGCCAAAATATAGCATCAAACGTGACAGCGCGCAAAAATATGAGTTTAATTCCACACCAAGGCAAGAAATGCTTTCTCGGCCCGCCATGCCGCTCCACACTTCAAGACCAAGCAAAAAACTTCCGCTGCAGAGATCAACAATCTGTTTTGCTGTTTTTTCAGAAACTAAAGCAGCAACAAGCCGACAAAGGTTCAGAGGAGTCACCATGCCCTCTTCTCCTGCACCAAGCATTAAAATTTTTTCTGCACAGCAGCGCAGCCAAGCCTCATCCGCCTTTTCGTTTTTATAAAGTTCACCGAAAATGCGGTTAATCTCATGATATAGAGATGGTTCCCGGCGAAAAAATTCCCACGGCATATATTGTTCAAATGCTGCAGCTGCATCCTTGACCTCATATTTATTCACCCGTTTGCACAATTCCGGCAAGAGACCCGCCGGCCGAAAAAATCCGTCATACTGTATATTAAATTTTCGATATGCCCGTAATACGAAAGCTAAATATAAAAAAATCTGCTTCCCTTGATGCAATGATAAAATCCGATGGTTGTTGTCTAAAAAATACTCTAGTTTTTTAATCATAGCCTCACCTCTTATGTTTATTATACATGATAAATATTACTTTTTCAATATAGGTACTCACGTACCTATCGATTTTTTTAAATTTTGTTAAAGTTATCCAAAAACAGAGTCCTATTTTCGTGAATTAAAGTACACCTTTTGAAGCGACAAAAAATATATTAATGACAGTCTATGTTATATGAAATGCTTTACATTTAAAGAAGTCTTGCTTCATGATAAGCAAAAACAGACCAATTAATTCCAAAAATAAAATTACATAAATCTCCTTTTACAAGCAGATACTAACTTTACAAACTAAAAAAAGGAGTTTTTTCTATATGAAAGCGACTGGTATTGTTAGAAGAATTGACGACCTCGGACGCGTAGTTATCCCAAAGGAAATCAGAAGGACTATGCGTATCCGTGAAGGCGACCCGCTTGAAATATACACAGACCGTGACGGCGAAGTAATTTTCAAAAAATATTCCCCCATTGGCGAGCTGGGCGATTTCGCAAGTGAATATGCTGAAACTCTGTCCAAAACCAGCGGGCATCCGACCTGCATTACCGATAAAGATAACGTAATTGCTGTTTCCGGTGTGCCAAAGCGCGAATTGACGGAAAAGAAAATCAGCTCCGACATTGAGCGCGTTATGGAAGAAAAATCCACATTTATTTGCCGCCCGTCCGACTCAAAACAAATTAGCGTAATCGAAGGCAGTGAAAAATATACTGCCGGTGTGGTTGTTCCCATTATCTCCGAGGGCGACACAATCGGTTCTGTTGTTTTTTTCAGCAACGAAACCGTTCCCAAAATGGGAGAAATTGAAGAAAAATTGGCACAGTCTGCCGCCGGATTTTTAGGCCGGCACATGGAGCAATAAACCTGTACAAAATGGATATTCAAGTAAAGAACTGCGGCATGACAGGAGCTTTTCACGCTGCCTGTACCCCGCAGTTCTTCATTTTTTATAATTCGTTTACATTTCCTTGGCAATGCAAATCTTTCCGTTCTCAACACCATCAACTGTTCTGCCGCTTTGCAGCAGATTAATAACAACCTGCATTTGCCTCTCTGTAATCCGCTCCCCCGGCAATAAAATTGGAATACATGGAGGAAATGCAGTCACACTTCCGGCACAAATTTTACCAATGGCCTCCGATACTGATATCCATTGATGTTCCCTTTTCCACACCGCACGCGGCGAAAGCGCAGCCGCACCTTCCGGAAAAAAATATTCCTGTGCCTCTCCGGTATCTAACTGTTTTTCACTCGCGCATATATCGGCAAGTGCAGCCGAAAGAAGCCGGAAATCTTCTGCCCGGTTGCCCCAGGAAGTCATTAACAACACATTCCTTTCGTCTGCCATTTCCGCATAGATCCCATATTTTTCCCGTAAAAACCTTTCCGCATCATAACCGTTCAGACCATATTTCTCAAAAGACAAAAGCAATTTAAAGGGATCCTGCGTCCGATATCTTTCAAACGGTTTCGTTTGTTCTAAAAGCAAATCCGTCCTTTGCTTTCCATTTTTTACCGCAAAATCCAAAGCCGCTTCCATATACGCAAGCAAAATATAAGAAGGACTGGTGGTCTGAAAGATATTCACCGCTTCAAAGATTGTTTGCTCCATATTCGCTCCACGAAGCAGAAGAAGAGCGGTTTGATTCGGGCATGGCAAAGACTTATGCATGCTCACCACCGCTGCATCCGCACCCTGACGGATTGCATTTTCAGGAAAACGGCTGTCAAACGGAAAATGTGCTCCATGCGCCTCATCCACTAAGAGTGGTATTCCCTTTTCATGTGCTATGCACGCGATCTCTTTTATCTCGCTCACAAAGCCATAATAATTTGGTGAGGTAATAAAAATACCCTTAATGTTTGGAGTCTTTTCCAACACTTGCCGAACCTGCACCGCGGTAATTCCTCGCGGCACACCATAGTCTTTGTCAATCTGAGGCGCCAGATAAACAGGCACCGCACCGCACAGCGCAAATGCGTTACCCACACTTCGGTGCGCAGCACGATCAACCAACACCTGATCCCCTTCCCGAAAATAAGCGTATATCATGGATAAGATACCGCAGCTGGATCCGTTTACCAAGTAAAAGGCACGCGCCGCGCCATAGAGAGCCGCCGCATACTGCTGTGATTTTAAAATAGCATCATGCGGGTGGCTTAGTGCGTCTGTACCCGCCAGCTCCGTAACATCCATTTTTAACCATTCATTTTCAAAACGGGTTCCCAAAAATGCGGCGCCATTCTTATGACCGGGCATGTGAAAAGATACCTTCTCCCTCCGGCAATGCTGAAGCAGACTGTTTAAAATTTCCATAGAAACCTCCCCATAAGCGATTTTAATAAACCACTTTGTCTAAAATACCGTTCAGCTTGGCAATTAAAATACCGTAATTGGTAATCGCCGTATTCTGTTCTCTTGCCGCACGAATCCGGTTCAGCACATACCTTCTGTTAAACATGCAACCTCCGCAATGCACGATAAGCGCATATTCCGACAAGTTTTCCGGAAAATTACTGCCGTTTACCACATCAATCGCCAGATTTTCTCCATACACCTTGCGCAATAGATTTGGAATTTTAATTCTTCCGATATCTCCGTCAAGCGGCTGATGAGTGCACGCCTCCGCTATTAAAACCCTGTCCGTTTCCTTAAGTGTATCCAACCTGTTCGCACCGCGTATATATTCTGCAATATCTCCCTTATACCGTGCCATCAGCACAGAAAATGAAGTTAAAAGAGAATCCTCCGGCTTATGCTCATACACATAGGAAAATACTTGTGAATCAGTAATAATAAGTTTTGGCGGCTTCGCCAGCTTTTCCAGCGCCGCACACATCTTGTCCGTTGTTGCACTGATTACCACGGCGCCATGATCCAACAAATCCCGCGTAACCTGTACCTGAGGAAGAATCAGCCTGCCCTTCGGTGCCTGAATATCCTGCGGCATGACCAAAAGAACACTATCCCCCTCCTCTATCAAATGACCGACAATCGACGGCATCTCAAAGTCCTGCGGTGCGCGCTCCACAATTGCCGCCTTTACTCTTTCAACACCATCACCATTCATGGCACTTGCGTAAGAAAACGGAATTTGAAATTTTTTCGTCAGATCTGCCGCCTTGCTTTCCGGGCTTTCCAACAAATCGGACTTATTCAGCACACCGATTGCCACCATGCCGCGTTTTTTTATTTCCGCCATCCACGGCTCCAGTTCCTCTCCGTTATCTGCACCGTCTGTTACCAAAATTGCTAAGTCCGTCTTATCAAGCACCTTTCGCGTGCGATCCATCCGCAGCGCGCCCAGCTCTGTGTCGTCATCAAAACCGGCAGTATCAACAAATACGCATGGCCCGATCGGATACAGCTCCATCGCCTTATTCACCGGATCAGTTGTTGTGCCGCCGATTTTCGAAACCAGAGACACCTGCTGACCTGTAATTGCATTAATCAATGATGATTTTCCGCTGTTGGTTCTTCCAAACACCGCAATCGTCATGCGCATGGATAAGGGTGTTTGCCCCATGGAATGATCTGCCATAAAATAACCTCCTAAAATCTAAAATCGCGCTCTCCTGCTCCCATCTTCTTGATATATTCCCCCGCCTTCGTTCTTACGGTTTCATTCGGGATTTTCTGCAGTTCCTTTTTAATAAGAGCAAAACCTATTTTCTGCGTCTCCTCCGATGCGTAATCTACCAAATATTCATTTAATGTCATCAGCGCATTGGGATGGCAGCAATTTAATATCTGCCCCGCCTTACACAGACTCATGAAACGATCCCCCGTGCGGCCCTCGCGATAACAAGCTGTGCAGAAAGACGGAATGTGTCCGTTTTCCATCAGCCAGCGCACCACCTCATCAAGCGTTCTCTGATCAGATACGTCAAACTGTTCCGTATCATGCGGTCTCTCTTCCTCCGCATAGCCGCCAACCGAAGTACGCGATGCACCGCTAATCTGAGAAATACCGTAGTTTAACACTTTTCCGCGCACGGCCTCTGATTCCCTGGTGGAAATAATCATACCGGTATAAGGAACCGCCAAACGAATACAGGCAATAATTTTTCCAAACATTTCGTCAGAAATAGAATTATCAAACACATCCGGGTCAATGTCGTCGGCATGCTTCACGCGCGGCACACTGATGGTGTGCGGTCCAACCCCATGAACTGCCTCCAGATGCTCCGCATGCATAATAAGTCCGGCAAATTCGTATTTATACATCTCTAGTCCAAACAGCACGCCAAGCCCGACATCGTCAATTCCCCCGTCCATAGCTCTGTCCATTGCTTCCGTGTGGTAATCATAATCATGCTTCGGACCGGTTGGGTGCAACTCCAAATAACTTTTCTTATGGTAGGTTTCCTGAAATAAGATATAGGTGCCAATACCGGCATCTTTCAGGCGGCGATAATTTTCCACCGTTGTTGCCGCAATATTGACATTAACACGTCTGATTGCGCCATTTTTATGATTAATGCTGTAAATTGTTTTTATGCACTCTAAAATATATTCAAGCGGATTATTCACCGGATCCTCTCCCGCTTCAATTGCCAAACGCTTATGCCCCATATCCTGAAGAGCAATTACCTCTGCCCGAATTTCGTCTTGCGTAAGTTTTTTCCTTGCTATATGCTTGTTTTTATAATGATACGGGCAGTACAGGCATCCGTTTACACAATAATTGGAAAGATAAAGCGGTGCAAACATAACAATACGATTTCCGTAAAACGCAAGCTTTATTTCCTCCGCAATTTTGTAAATCTGCTCAACCTTTTCCGGAATATCACACGCCAAAAGCACCGATGCCTCACGGTGGGTAAGTCCCTTACAGACTGCACCGTTTGCAGTTTTCTGCGGACGTGCCTTTTCCAAAATACTATCAATCAACTCGACATTATGTTTATTTTTTTCCGCATATTCCAAAGTTTCTAAAATTTCAGCATCATTAATGAATTCCTCTGCTTTTCTTGATTTCGGATCATACTTTGCCATTTCAAGTTCTCTCCTTCTCTTTTTTTACATCGCCGCGAGCGGATACAATTTCATAACCGATCGACTGCATTTTTTTCTGCAGCAGCGCAAGCCCCTGCGCTGCCTCTTCTCCCGTACTGATTTTATTGTTATAAAGTTCATAGTTTTTCCGGACGGCAAGCGGTGAAAGGTTTGGCATCACCACATTTGCACCGGCCAAAATTCCCCGCTCCCTGCCATCGTGCGCAATCGTTCCAAGTGCCGTTGTGGATGGCAGCAAAATATATGGATGCACCAACCGGATAACAGAAAGCAAAAAGCAAGTTAAACCCGCATCACCGCCCGGAAATTCCCGAAACGGTGTGTGCTCGTGCGGAATAAACGGACCAATGCCGCACATATCCGGCTGAAACTGCTCAACAAACTTTAAGTCTTGCACAAGGTTAAGTTCCGTTTGATATGGCGAACCAACCATAAAGCCGCAGCCGGTTTGAAAACCGATTTTCCTCAAATTGTCCAAGCACTCCATGCGCGCCTCATAGGACATCTCTTTTGGATGCAGTTTTGCATAATGCCCCGCATCCGCTGTTTCATGCCGTAAAAGATAACGGTCAGCACCTGCATCATATAGTTTCTGGTAACTCTCACGGTTTCTCTCTCCAAGCGAGAGCGTCACTGCACAGTCAGGAAATTTATTCTTAATAGATGCAACAATATCACATACAACATCATCTGTAAAAAACGGATCCTCACCGCCTTGCATTACAAAAGTCCGAAAGCCTAGGCCATATCCCTCTTCGCAGCAGTCTAATATTTCCTGCTTGGAAAGCCGATATCTTATGCAAGTTTCATTACCACGCCTGATTCCGCAATATAGACAATCATTTTTGCAAATGTTGGATATTTCAATCAGTCCGCGAATATAAACCTGAGTACCATAAATTTTTCTGCGGACCGCATCTGCCCTTTCTGCCAGCAATTGGGCGGTTTCTTCGCTGCGCGCCGCAATCAGCTCACGATACTCTTCTACAGAAAGCGAATGTTTTTCACACAGTTTATCAATAAGTTCCCTCTGACGTTTATTCATGGCTGATTATATTGGAATAAGCTGTCTTTACGCTAATCCCGTTCAGATTTCCGACTTTTCCGGATAAGGCAGAGATGGTATCCTGCGGTGCATCAATTGCAATGCTGACAATATTTATCTTCCTTTCGCGGTACGGAATCCCCATACGACCGATAATGAAATCTGCATAATCGTGCAAAACTGCGTTCAGCTGTGCAACCGATTCCGGATTTTCTATAATAATTCCCATGACTGCAACTCTGGTTTCCATAATAAATTTTCCTCCTGTTTTAATTTGTCGATGTAATATAAGTTACCGACTCGGAGCGATGAGCGGTTTGCAAACAAAACAAAAAGCCGCATCCGGACAAAAGGATACGGCAAAATAATCGTATAAATTCCCTTTCAGCCGGAACTCTTCACTCCTCATGTCAGGTAAATCTTTTATAAAGCTATATGTTATTATATAAAATCATGCTAAAAAAATCAAGCTTTTTTAATACTTGTTAAACACTAACCGCGGACAGCTGTGCCACGAAGTCCCATTTTTTCAATTGACTCCCTTACTCCGTGCACAATTTTTTCCATATCCAGCGTTAAAAGTTCACGGTTTTCCATTAAAATTTTTCCGTTTACAATGCTGGTTACCACATTTCCTCCATTTGCGCTATACACCACCGTTGATGCCGGATGATACACGGGTATCAGGTTTGGTGCACAACTATCCAAAATGATAATATCTGCCCGCATGCCTTTTTTCAAACGCCCGCGTTCACCGCCGCGCCCTAAAATTTCCGCACCGCGCACCGTTGCCATCTCAAGCGCTGTCTGCGCATTTATCAGCGTTGGATCAAGGCGCATGCCCTTTTGCAAAATTGCCGCGGTTTTTACCTCTTCAAACACATCCAGCGCATTATTGCTCGCAGCACCGTCCGTCCCAATGCCAAGACAGATTCCTTTATTCAGCATTTCGCGCACATTGGCTACACCGCTTGCCAGTTTCAGATTGCTGATAGGATTATGTGAAACGCCCACTCCATGTTCTGCCAAAATATCCATATCATTTTCACTCAGATATACACAGTGCGCTGCATTAGATGGATTTTCAAATACTCCCATGTCGCGAAAAATTTCGGTTGGCGATTTGCCGTATTGCCGATAGCAATCCCTATTTTCCTTCATGGTCTCGCTCAAATGAATATGCACTCCGGCACCGTATTTCTGCGCCGCATGCGCTACGGCGCGGATGGCCTCCTTAGAACAAGTATACACTGCATGTGCGGAAAATTCAATCCTTACAGCTCCATTACCGGCGCCGTTAAATTGTGTATATAAATCCCTGGCCTCACTGAGGCGTTCCTTATAATCCGTATTCATACCGGTCACACAACGCGAAATGTTTGCATTTAGTCCGCTTTCCAAAACAGCGCGTACTGTGCTTTCATTCATAAAATACATATCGGCAAAGCATGTTGTTCCGCTCTTAATCATTTCTGCACACGCTAAAAGTGAACCCCAATAAACCGCTTCGGGAGTCAGCCTGTCCTCAGCAGGAAAAATTTTATCAAACAGCCACGATTGCAAACACATGTCATCCGCATAACCGCGCAAAAGTGTCATTGCGACATGTGTATGCGCGTTCACGAGACCCGGCATAACTATACCGCCGCGGGCGTCAATAATTCGGTCATAACCGTTCTCGTTCTCAATACTGCCCACCTCGGAAATAACCCCGTTTTCTACAGCAACACAGCCGTTTTCCACTACAAGCCCATCGTCCATCGTGACAAGCTGTCCGTTTTTAATTAATATCTTCATCTCCAAAATCCTCATTCTGTCCGTCTTCTGCCGGTGCGGGCGCAAGCGCGGCACGCACCTTAGCTTCTATCTCATCACGAAGCTCCGGATTTTCCTTTAAATATTTCTTTGAATTTTCTCTGCCCTGACCTAAACGGAGATCTCCATAGTTATACCACGTTCCGCTCTTCTGCAAAATGTTCATCTCTGCCGCTACATCTAGTATGGAGCCTTCCTTGGATATTCCTTCTCCGTACATTATATCAAATTCTGCTTCTTTAAACGGCGGAGCAACTTTATTTTTCACAACCTTTACCTTGGTGCGGACTCCTTTAACCTCTGTACCCTGCTTAATCAGCTCCTGCTTCCGCACTTCAAGCCGAACAGAAGCGTAAAATTTCAATGCCCGGCCGCCGGTGGTTACCTCCGGATTTCCGTACATAACGCCAACCTTTTCTCTAAGCTGATTTAAAAAGATTGCGATAGTATTCGATTTATTAATAACGCCCGCCAGCTTGCGAAGCGCCTGACTCATCAAACGGGCGTGCAGGCCTACGTGCGAATCGCCCATCTCTCCTTCTATTTCCGCTTTCGGCACAAGCGCCGCAACAGAATCTACGACAATAACATCAATCGCACCGCTGCGCACCAGCATTTCTGCTATTTCCAATGCCTGTTCACCGGTGTCCGGCTGTGAAACAATCAAATTTTCTACATCTACACCCAAATTTTTAGCATATACAGGATCCAATGCGTGCTCGGCGTCAATAAATGCCACATCGCCGCCCAGGCGCTGCGCCTCCGCAATGGCATGCAAGGCAAGCGTTGTTTTACCGGAGGACTCCGGTCCGTAAATCTCAACGATTCTGCCGCGCGGCAAACCGCCGATTCCCAATGCCAAATCAAGGCTTAAAGAGCCGGTCGGAATCGCCTCAACATTCATACGCGTTTCTTCGCCCAACTTCATAACTGCACCCTTGCCAAAAGTTTTTTCAATCTGGCTCATCGCCATCTCCAAAGCTTCCTTACGATTTCCGTTTGCCTCCGCAATCGCTTTTTTCGGCTGTGATGCCTTTCTCTCTAATGCCATAATCTTTTCTCCTTATTTATAAAATCAAACACAATCCATTTTAGAACATCTGTTCGCTTTTATTATAACGTATTCCGTTTGATTAGTCAAGCGGATTTTTGAGAATTTTTCTGACTTCATTCAGCGCATTCAAACAAGAAGCATAGCGCACTTTTTGTCTTGAGCCGATCAGATTTAGCTGACGCACAACCGTCTTTTCCGAACACGCCGCGCCCACATAAACCAATCCGACAGGCTTTTCTGCCGTACCGCCGCCGGGTCCTGCAATGCCCGTAATGCCAATGCCGATATCTGCACCGGAAGCACGGCGAATACCCTCTGCCATCTCTTTTGCCGTTTGTTCGCTCACAGCACCAAACCGCTCTAAGGTTTCGTGTGACACTCCCAGGTACTTCTCCTTTGCCTCGTTAGAATAGGTCACAACACTTTCCTTCAGTACATCAGAAGCACCCGGTATATCAGCAAGCATGGCAGTAAACATACCCGCTGTGCAGGATTCTGCGGCTGCAATGGTCATACTTCGCTCTGACAGCATACGATATACCACGTGTTTCATTTCTTCATCGTCATTGCTGTAGATATATTGTCCCACACGTTCGCTGACCTTTGCCTGCATGTCGGCAATCAGTTTATCTGCCTCTGTTTCATTCTTTGCCTTTGCCGTAATTCTTAAAATAACTTCGCTGTCTTTAGCATATGGTGCTAAAGTCGGATTTGCACTGTCCATTAAATCCTTCACCGACGCAGCAATGGCAGATTCACCCGAGCCAAACAGCCGCAATACCTTTGACTTCATAATAAATTCGGAACGTTTGCGCAAATAAGGCGCAACTTGTTCTAAAAATAACGGCTCCAGCTCCCGCGGCGGTCCCGGCAGCAAAACAATAATTTTTCCATTCTGCTCCGCAATAATGCCCGGTGCTGTCCCATAATTATTATGAATAATGGCAGCTCCCTGCGGAATATATGCCTGCTTTTTATTGGCAGGCGGCACTCTTCCTTTCAGGTAGCGCGTCATTTCTTCCATAACGCCTTCATCAAAATACAGCGGAAGTCCCAAACATTCTGCCGCTGTTTCTTTTGTCAAGTCATCATCGGTAGGACCGAGTCCGCCTGATAATATTACGACATCCGAGCGGTCAATCGCTTGACGGATGACCTCCTTCAAGCGCTGTGGATTATCCCCAACCACCTGCTGGTAGTAAACATCGATCCCCAAAAGAGAAAGCTGCTGTGACAAAAACTGTGCATTGGTATTTAAAATATCGCCAAGTAAAAGCTCTGTTCCCACCGCTATAATTTCTGCTTTCATAAGATACCTTCTTCCTTTTAAACATGCCGCTTTCACAGACATAGGCATAAGGGAGCCGAGCGCGGAAACCCATGCATGACCCACTTATGCCTATAAAATAATGTTCCGTTCTTTCGCCGAAAACGCGGATCTATTCTTCGTGAACTGCACGCGGATTCAGCTTTTTCATTGCTTCCACTAATTTTTCCGGCGGCTGAAACGAAAGCAATGTACGCACGCCGTCCACACTGTAAAGAACACAATATATATCACCCTTCGCCGGGTCATATATCGCATCGTATTTTTTAGCGATCGCTTCATTTTCAAAATCACGCTTATAGACATCATTTTCTCTGCGCGCCATTAACTCAATATTTTTTGTATTCAGGCTCGTCAGGCGCTTTCTGACTCTGCGGCTCTTAATCACATCAATATCCAGTTCACCGTTCGTAAAAATGTATTCATATTCGATGTTAAAATTACGAATCAAAAGATATGCACCGTATACCACTGCCGCAAGGGCAATCGGTACATAGGCAATCAGCGCGGAGCCGAACAGCGCCAATATGTTCATCACCAAAATCATGACAACAACCGCTGCCAAAACAACTCCTATCTTTTTCAGCATATCGGCCGCCGTATTTTTTTTATCTAATAAGTATTCCAGAAAAATATCCACAAAACACCCTCCCTTAAAATTCTGTTTTTATTGTATCATAAGAGTACGCCAAAAGCAATGTGCAAACCTAAATTTTACATTTTATTCACAGCCGGAAAACAAAAATTACTTCCTTTCCTTTGCCAGGCACTGCCAAAAATTACTGCAAGGAACACTTTCACTTTCTATTACACAGACGCTTTCACCAAAAAAGCGGTATTGGTTTTTACCCGAAATCACCCGAAAAACATTTGCCCGTGTATCCAGATCTTTGCTTCCCGCACCAAAGCCGATGGCTTCTACCGTCATAGAAGGCAGCGACGCAAATTTCTGCGCCAGTGAACAAACAATTGCTGCACCCGTTTCAGTAATCAGCTGTGTTTTTTCCGGGCAAATCTCAAACGGAGCGCCTGCCGCACGGGCAAGCTCCATAACCGTTGGCACAGGCAGCCGCATAAAACCGCTGCAGGTCTCTGCAAAACCGCTCCCCTCTGTCAAGGGCGAGCAGATAACCGTCTCCGCCCCCAACCAGCCGACACACACAGAAACCGCGGTTACGTGAACCGCACAGGAAACAGCGTCGTGCAGCGAAAGCCATCGTCCGTTTTCACCGTATACAGCAACACGCGCCTCCTCTAAAAGTCCCAGACTTCTGAGCGTTCTCATTTTTACGGATGCCGCCAGCTCACTGCCGGAAACCCATTCCTTCATTTGTTCCAGTGAACAAATTTCCCGCCGCATATCGACAATAACATGAAACGCCGTTGCCTCAACTCCGCCTTTCGAGACCTTTTCCGACTCAATATCGTAAACGACCGGCAATTTCATTTTGGAAAGCTCCCTCGCAAGTGCGCGCAAATCCAAACCCATATCAAGAAACGCACCGACTGCCATGCCGCCGCTGATTCCGCTCTGGCAGTCAAAATATAGCATCTGCACGCTCATCTTCCCTCCCCATTTAAAAATATGCCGTTTTAAAGAACTCTACCGTGCCTGCAATATCTCCCGTTCTGTCACAATAATATCCACTGCCGTGTCCATCGGCTCCGCCTCCACCCGCTGCGTAAAACAGCAGTCGTAGCAGAGACCTATCTTCAAAACATGAGGGACTTGCTGCAAAAAACGATCATAATAACCTTTTCCGTAACCAATGCGATGAAAATTCCTTCCGAATACACAGCCCGGAACGATAACAGCGTCAAGCTCCGACGGTTCTATCTCTTTTTCCGGCACAGGCTCTAAAATACCATATGCTCCTTTATGCAAAGAAGAGATTCCCTCAAAACCGTATGGCTTCATTGAGCAGTTCAGCTGATCGCACAGCGGTGCACATAGCTTTTTCCCCTGCGCAATCAATTGTTCGGTCAGCGCATGCGTGTCAACCTCCGCACCAAAACTGACATACACCATCACCGTTTTACACATTTCCATCTGCTGCAGAGACAGCACACTCTTACAAATAATGCTGTCGGCCATTTGCCGTTCCTCCTCCGGCTGACTTTTCCGCCGTGCAAGATAAAAGCTTCTCATCTCTTGTTTTGTCATAGCAGTCCTCCGCGTCTCAGTGTCTCTGCGGACAAATTCTTACAGTCTCAACCTCTATAGTACGGTTGGTGGCATCATCCACCCGAAAAACCGCACCGTTTAGCTGTGCAGCGCCGTCTGCAAATTCAAACCGCTGCGGCAGACAACTTAAAAACCTCTGAATGGTAATCTCCTTCCGCACGCCGAGACAAGAATAGAACGGTCCCGTCATACCAACGTCTGTAATATACCCTGTTCCCTTTGGTAATACCTGTGCATCTGCTGTCTGCACATGGGTATGCGTACCGAATACTGCCGTTACTTTGCCGTCCAGAAACCAACCCATGGAAATCTTTTCGCTGGTTGCCTCGGCGTGAAAATCAACCAAAATAATGTCCGCGCTGCTTTTTTTTATCGCGGCCTCCACACTGCGGAACGGACAGTCCATATAGTCCATATAAATGCGCCCAAGTGCATTAATCACCGCTATGCGCTTTCCGTTTTTTCCCATAACCGTCATGCCGCTGCCCGGCGTCCCCTGCGGATAGTTAATCGGGCGAATCACCCGGTGATTATTGCTCACGAGATGAACTGCTTCCTTTTGCCGGAAAGCATGATTTCCAAGTGTAATCACATCCGCACCGGCATTCAGCAGCATCTCCGCTTTTTTACGCGTGATGCCGTTGTTGCTGCAGGCATTTTCACCATTTATTACACAAAAATCAACCGCATACTTCTGTTTCACTTCCTCAATGTGATCCAAGACCATGTTTGTGCCGGAATCTCCCACCACATCACCAATAACCAATATATTCATAAGACGCTGTCCTTTCCGGAATGTTTTTTGAAACGAGAACCGTTTTATCTTACAGCAACATTTTCTGCACCAATAACTTCACCGACCTTCTTCGTCAGTTCATCACTGATCGTCACCCAAAATTCCTGCGGCGCTATCGCCGAACGCTTATTTTCCTCCAAATATATCTGCACGGGTGCATTACCCTTAAAGTGTGCCAGTATCGGTTTTAAGTGTTCAAAAAGATAATCTTTGCCGAGCGGAAAACGCAGATAAAGCTTGCGCGACTCTTCCTTTGCCTGCGCAAGCGGAATCACAGTATTACATAATATTTTCGGTTCTTCATCCTCTCGAAAGCTGAGCCTGCCGTCTATCTTTACAACCGCATCCTCCGTCAGGTATGGCTTGCATTGTAAATATATTTTCGGGAATACGATACATTCCATTTTTCCGGTCAAATCCTCCAAGGTAGCAAAAGCCATCATCTGGCCGTTACGTGTCAGCTTGCTTTTTACTCCGGAAAGGATACCGCACAGCGAAACATCCGCACCGTCATAAACTATTTCGTTTACCGTCCGTTCGCTTTCATCTTCCGAAACCGATTGCATAATATCCATAATGCTCACCGAAGAAAGCCGCGAAATCTCCTCTTTATATTCATCCAAAGGATGTCCCGATATGTAAAAGCCAATACATTCTTTTTCCATGGCAAGAAGCCGCTTTAACGGAAATTCTTCTATCGGCGGATATTTTGCCGCAGAACTTCCGGAAGGTTCATCCGAACCAAACAGAGACAGCTGTCCTTCCAGATTGCGTTTCCTGTCATCCGCTTCCGCATCAATCATTGCTTCATATGCCGCAAGAAGCTGCGAACGCTTTTCCCCCAGCGCATCAAAAGCACCCGAACGAATCAGATTTTCATGCACCCGTTTTGACACAGCAAGCGAAGTCGTCCGCTTTACAAAATCCTCATAGCTTTTAAATTTACCATATTTTTCGCGTTCCGATACAATTGAGTCAATGCAGGCAACGCCAATATTTTTAATCACGGCGAGCCCAAAGCGCACATCTTTTCCCGAAACAGTAAACCCGCTGCAGCTATAATTAATGTCCGGCGGCAAAATACGGATTCCCATGCGGTTACACTCTATCGTATATCGTGCTACTTTTTCCGGTGAATCCAGCACGCTGGAGAGCAGCGCAGCCATATACTGCGCCGAATAAAAATATTTCAGATATGCCGTCTGATACGCAACCAAAGCATATGCAGCCGCGTGAGATTTATTGAAAGCATAGCTTGCAAAATCCATCATTTCGTCGAAAATAGCATTTGCCACATTTTCCGGCACCCCACGGCGCACAGCGCCGTCGATTACAACATTTCCCTTCTCATCAACCTGCCCATAGATAAAATTCTGCCGTTCCTGCGTCATTACATCATGCTTTTTCTTTGCCATGGCACGGCGCACCAAATCCGCCCGTCCCACAGAATATCCGCCCAAATCACGCACAATCTGCATAACCTGCTCCTGATAAACCATACAGCCGTAGGTAACATTCAAAATAGGCTCTAAGAGCGGATGTTTATATTCCACCGAATCCGGATGATTCTTATTCTCCAAATAACGCGGTATCTGTTCCATCGGTCCGGGACGGTAAAGTGATATTCCTGCGATAACATCTTCTATATTCTGCGGTCTCAATTCCTTCATAAAGGATTTCATCCCGGCACTTTCCAACTGAAATACACCCTCGGTATCCCCCTGTGAAAGCATTTGATAAACACCCGGCTCGTTTAAGTTAATCTCTGCAAGATTTATTTTTTCACCGGAGGATTGTTCGATAATCTGAACCGCCTCATGAATAATGGATAAATTTCGCAAACCCAGAAAGTCCATTTTTAACAGCCCCAGCTCCTCCACGGTTCCCATCGGAAACTGAGTAGTGACCACATCATCATTTTTTTGCAGCGGTATATAGTCCGTCAGAGGGTTTTTAGCAATAACAACACCTGCCGCATGCGTTCCGGCATTTCGCACCAAGCCTTCCAATGCCTTTGCATCGTCAATCAATTCCTTTACCTGCATATCATGCTCATAGCGCTCGGCAAGTTCCGGATTAACCGTCAGCGCCTTATCAATCGTCATTTTCGGATCAAAAGGAATCATTTTGGCAATCGCATCCGTCTCCGCATACGGAATGTCCAACACACGCCCGACATCACGCACAGCCGCTTTTGCCTTCATCGTATTATAGGTAATAATCTGCGTTACGCGGTCGCGGCCATATTTTTCCACCACATAATCAATCACCTTCTGACGGTTTTCGTTGCAGATATCCACGTCAATATCGGGCATACTGATGCGTTCGGGGTTTAAAAACCGCTCAAACAAAAGCACAAACCGCAGCGGATCAATATCTGTAATTCGCAGCGCATAGGCAACAATACTGCCCGCCGCACTGCCCCTGCCGGGCCCTACGGGTATATCATGATCCTTCGCATATTTGATAAAGTCCCACACAATCAGAAAGTAGTCCACATAGCCCATGGAACGGATTACATCCAGCTCATAGTCCAAACGCTTCTGCGCTTCTTCATTGTCCGGCCCGTAACGCTCAAAAAGGCCATTTTGCGCCAATCTTTTCAGATATTCATAGGAGTCCTCACCGTTCGGCACGGGAAACGATGGCAATAAAAGCTTTCCAAATTCAAACTCTACATTACACTTTTCCGCTATCTTCACAGTATTGTCAAGACTTTCCGGTACCCGGGCAAAAATACTGCGCATTTCCTCCTCGCTTTTCAGATAAAAATCATCACTGCCGAAACGCATGCGGTCATCATCTGCAACCTTGCTGTTCGTTTGGATGCACATCATCAAGTCCTGATATTTTGCATCCTCGCGGCGAATATAATGAATATCGTTGGTTGCAACCAATCCCAACCCGTATTCTTTCGCCAGTTCAATCAGTATGGGATTAACCTTTTTTTGTTCCGCAATCCCATGGTCCTGAATTTCCAGATAAAAATCATCCTTGCCAAAAATGCTGATATAATCCTCTATTTTCTTTTTGGCGCGAGGCAAATCATCCTCTAAAATCGCATTCGGAATGTCTCCGGCAAGGCAGGCGGAAAGACAGATCAGCCCTTCGCTGTGTTTTTTGATCTCCTCAAAATCAACACGCGGCTTATAATAAAAACCCTCCAGATATCCGCGCGACACAATTTTAATTAAATTGCGGTAACCGTCCATGTTTTTTGCCAGCAGCACCAGGTGACCCGTGCGGTTGCCGCGCTCAAAGCTGTGATCGGTCATATCGCGCCCTGCCGTGTATACCTCACAGCCAATAATAGGCTTTATGCCTGCTTCTTTCGCTTTTTTATAAAAATCAATCACGCCGTACATGCCGCCGTGGTCAGTAATGGCGATCGCCTTCATGCCCAGCCCCTTTGCACGCTCAATCAGCGGACCAATGCGGCATGCGCCGTCTAAAAAACTGAATTCTGTATGAACATGCAGATGCGCAAAACCCATGACGAAACCTCTCCTTCAAAATCTCTTCTATTCATATTGTACATTGTTGCACAAAAAAAATCAATATTTTTCTACATGTTGTGACAGGAATCTGTTTGACTTTTTTTCCCCGGAAAGGTATAATAAATATGGATAGTTATACTTTTATAATATTATTGTAAAAATCGGCGGATACTATTAATAAAATATATTTCATATAGGATGGAGGAAACAGTGTTATGGCACACGAAAAATTAATTGAGCTGACAGCAGAAACCTTTGAAAAAGAAGTTCTGCATTCCGATATTCCCGTTATGGTTGATTTTTGGGCGCCTTGGTGCGGTCCGTGCCGTATGGTTGTTCCTATCATGGAGCAGCTTTCCGAGGAATATGACGGCAAAGCAAAAATCTGCAAATTAAATGTGGATGATGAAGGTGCTCTCGCCGCACAATATGGCGTAATGACCATACCGACCGTTTTTGTTTTTTCCGGCGGAGAAATGAAAGAACAAGTCACCGGTGCGTATCCGAAGGCACATTTTGAAGAAATGTTAAACCGCGCACTGTAAAAATGCATCAGCATAAGAGGAGGATTTCTTTTGGCAGAAGGATTTAAAAACAGCTTGATGGGCTTTCATAAGCAAGAGGTGCTGGATTATATTGCAAAGCTTTCGGCGCACTATGCAGAAGAGCTTGCTGAAAAAGATGAGGAAATCAACCGTTTGCGCGAAAAAAATAAAGAACAAAAAAAACAGCTGAAAGAGCTTAGACTGAAACTGAAAGGACAGAAAACATCGCTATGATCACAAGCAAACAGCGCGCCCGGCTGCGCGCACTGGCAAACCCCGTTCCCTCCATTTTTCAGATTGGAAAGAGCGGCATAAACGATAACTTAATCAAGCAGCTTGATGACGCATTGGAGGCGCGGGAGTTGATTAAAATTCACGTACTCGAAACGGCATTTGCCGAACCGCGCGCATTGCTCAGCGAACTGGCAGCGGCACTGAACGCCGAGCCTGTTCAGGCAATTGGTTCACGCATTGTGCTTTACCGGGAATCAAAGGAAAATAAAACCATTGAAATTTGAAGGGGCTGTCGTTCATGCGAAAGGTCGGTCTGTTCGGCGGCACCTTTGATCCGCCGCATATCGGACATATCAAAGTGTTAACCGAGGCGCAGAAACGTCTCGGATTGGACAGCCTTATTTTAATACCGGCAGGCGGTCCGCCGCACAAAGCGAATAAAAGAGTGACAGATAGAAGTCACAGACTGCACATGGCTGAGCTTGCTTTCTCAGGACTGCCGGACTGCCGCATTTCTGAGTACGAAATAAGAAAGCAGACGCCAAGCTACTCGGTAGATTTGGTCAAGCATTTCCGGCAGAAACTTCCGGACTGTGAGCTTTACTTTATTATCGGCGCCGATTCCTTTGCCGACCTCCCGACTTGGTGGCACTATCGCGAACTGCTCACCCTGTGCCGCATGATTGTCGTATCACGACCCGATACGGAAAAAGCAGAATTGCTGCAAAAGTTTGAAGGAAACGAGACGCCTCCGCGCGTATTCTTTCTGGACAATGTGCATATGGATATATCTTCTACGCAAATCCGCGCATTGATTTATGCAAACAAGGATGTTTCGGAGCTAGTACCCGAAAACGTACGGCAATATATTAAAGAAAATCACTTATACGAAAGCAAAGCCGATGAAATAAACTCATACTAAGGAGAAATCAAATGGAACTCTCACAAATGCAGGAAAAACTGAAAGGTATGCTGACAGAAAAACGCTTCCAACATTCACTGGGCGTAATGGATTCGGCGGTACACCTCGCTAAGATTTTTGGAGAATCGGAGGAAAAAGCGCGCATTGCAGGACTTTTGCACGACTGCGCGAAAGATATCAACAAGGAACTTATGCCCTCTATGTGTGATGAGCTGGGCGTAGAGCTTGATGCTGTAAAACGGGAGCAGCGCTCGCTGATTCACGCTGACCTGGGCGCAAAGCTCGTCCAGACAGAATTTGGCGTGAGCGATCCTGACATTATCAGTGCTATCCGTTACCATACGCTTGGCAGACCGAATATGACCGCGCTGGAAAAAATACTGTACATAGCTGATTTTATCGAGCCGAATCGAAAGGATTTCCCGGGGCTTGCCGACATCCGCGAGCTTGCTGAGCTTGATCTCGATATTGCCATGCTGACGGCTGTAAATGCCTCTATCCGTTATGTAAAGAGCCAAAACAAGGTACTGCATGAGCAATCGGTGAAGACGCAGGCATATTATCAGAAACTTGCATCTAAGGCACGCTGCGCCGCCAAAGATTTACAATCGTTATATTTATCATATCGCCGGAGCATACCTGTTCTGCGCAAACAGTAACACAAGCCGTCTCAGGACAAAGATCCGCAAAAACGGTTTGTGTCGGAAAAGGAGAAGGTGACAACATGACAGCACGTGAAAAGATGGAATTAATTGCAAACGTATTGGACCGCAAAAAGGCGGAGGATATCCGCATTTTAAGCGTTTCTGACCTAACAATTTTAGCCGATTATTTTATTATTTGTTCCGCCCCTTCCACTACGCAGGTTAAAGCCCTGGGCGACACCGTAGAGGAGGAAATGGACAAGGTCGGACAAACCTTGCTGAAAAAAGAGGGCAAGCAGGGGCTGAACTGGATTTTAATGGATTACGGCGATGTCATTGTTCACATTTTTTATCAGGAAACCCGTGATTTTTATGGTCTGGAAAAACTGTGGGCAGATGCAAACGAAATTGAAGTGGATACCGTATTAAAACCGCAGGAATAATTAACAGAGAATATACAGAATTAAAATTTTGCTATACACAAAGGAGCTTTACGCATGGATTACAATTTTCATAAAATTGAAAAAAAATGGCAGGATAAATGGTACTCGGAGGAGACCTTTAAAACCAAGGAGGATAAAACCTTACCAAAATTTTACGCATTGGTAGAGTTTCCTTATCCATCGGGTCACGGCTTGCACGTAGGACATCCGCGCAGCTACACGGCTCTTGACATCGTTTCGCGCAAACGCCGTCTGGAGGGATATAATGTGTTATACCCCATCGGCTGGGACGCTTTTGGTCTGCCGACAGAAAATTTTGCCATAAAAAATAAAGTACATCCGAAAAAGGTTACCGCGGATAATATTGCCAACTTTAAGCGTCAATTAAAAAGCATAGGCTTTTCCTTTGACTGGTCACGCGAAATTAACACTACAGATGAAAGCTACTATAAATGGACGCAATGGATTTTTCTGCAATTGTTTAAAAAAGGCCTTGCTTACAAGCAGGAAATGCCTGTAAACTGGTGCACCTCCTGCAAAGTCGGTCTTGCCAATGAGGAAGTCGTAAATGGCGTTTGCGAACGCTGCGGCGGTGAGGTGGTTCAGCGCAACAAAAGCCAATGGATGCTGAAAATTACGGAATATGCTCAGCGCCTTATTGATGATCTGGACGGCCTTGACTACATAGAAAAGGTCAAAACACAGCAAAAAAACTGGATTGGCCGTTCCGAAGGCGCTGAGGTGGACTTTAAAATTGCCGGAACTGACGACTCCGTACGCATTTACACGACACGCCCTGACACGCTGTTTGGCGCAACCTACATGGTACTAAGCCCGGAACATCCCTTTGTGGAAAAATATAAAGATAAAATTAAAAATTATGATGAGGCACTGCAATACCGTGCTGCCGCTGCGCGCAAGTCTGAGTTTGAACGTACGGAAATGGCTAAGGACAAGACGGGCGTTATGCTTGATGGTCTGACGGCTGTAAATCCTGTCAACGGCAAGGAGATTCCGATTTGGCTGTCGGATTATGTATTGATGAGTTACGGAACAGGAGCCATTATGGCCGTTCCTGCACATGACGACCGCGACTGGGAATTTGCCAAGAAATTTGGCATGCCAATTATTGAAGTGGTCGCAGGGGGCGAAAACGTACAGGAAGAAGCTTACACCGATACAGCAAGCGGCAAAATGGTAAACTCCGGATTCTTAGACGGTATGGAAGTAAAAGAAGCCATCTCTGCTATGATTGAATATCTGGAAAAGAACCACATCGGAACCAAAAAGGTAAACTATAAACTGCGTGACTGGGTGTTCTCCCGCCAACGTTACTGGGGCGAACCGATTCCGCTGGTTTGGTGCGAACATTGCGGCTGGGTTCCGCTGGACGAGAAAGACTTGCCGCTCACACTGCCCGAAACGGATAATTACGAGCCAACAGATAACGGCGAATCTCCTCTGGCCAAAATGACCGACTGGGTAAACACCACATGTCCGAAGTGCGGCGCACCTGCAAAGCGCGAAACCGATACCATGCCGCAATGGGCAGGCTCTTCCTGGTATTATCTGCGTTATCTGGATCCGCACAATTCCGATGCGCTTGCATCAAAAGAAAATATTAATTACTGGATGCCGGTAGACTGGTACAACGGCGGTATGGAGCATACCACGCTGCATTTGCTTTACTCCCGTTTCTGGCATAAGGTATTGTTTGATCTCGGCGTAGTAAACACACCGGAACCATATCAGAAGCGTACTTCCCATGGTATGATTCTCGGTGAAAACAACGAAAAAATGTCCAAATCGCGCGGCAATGTTGTAAATCCGGACGACATGGTAGAGACCTTTGGCGCAGATACCTTCCGCACCTACGAGATGTTTATTGGTGCTTTTGACCAATCCACACCATGGTCGATTAACGGCGTACGCGGCTGCTATCGCTTTATCGAGCGGGTATGGAATCTACAGGAACTTTTAAACGATGAAGAAGGCTACAGCGCTGATTTGGAAACCGCTATGCACAAAACCGTTAAAAAGGTTTCCGATGATATTGAACGCATGAAATTTAACACTGCTATTGCTTCATTGATGTCCCTGACAAACGAATTTTATAAAAAAGGCAGCATTACACGCGGCGAGCTGCGCACCTTCCTGCTGCTGCTGAACCCGACCGCTCCGCACATCACCGAGGAGATGTGGCAGCTGGCAGGCTTTGGCGGTTTTCTGCACGAAGCTGCATGGCCGAAATATGATGAAGCAAAAACCGTTGACAGCACTGTTGAAATCGTTGCGCAGATTAACGGTAAGGTTAAGGACCGTATTATGATTGCAGCCAGCCTTTCCAAAGAAGAAATGGAACAGGCCGTGTTGGAAAACGAGAAAGTAAAAGCGCTGACAGAAGGAAAAAACATTGTAAAAGTAATTTGCGTTCCGGGAAAACTGGTAAATATCGTTGTAAAATAAGATTGATTTTGGCATTTTGGGGTCTTGCAGTTGGTTATTTTTACTGAAAAATAAAAATTTTAAAAAAATATGAAAGAAACTATTTACAAACGGGAAGTTTTATAGTAGAATAATAGATGAACTTATGTATATAAGTTTGCCTACCCCCCCTTTCATATAGTACCGTAAACCGTGCCGGCGTTGCGACAGCAATGTCGGTATTGTTTTTTCCTGAAAAAACTTTTGTCTTATTTGTTTTTCATAAGTTTTCAGTGTAATTTACTTTCCTTTTGTGTGATTCTAACGAAATTAGTTTTTTTTAAATATTATTTGAATTTTCTGCTAAAATATGTTATAATATGAATGATATGCGTGCAGGCGGAAACGTCTGCAACTGTTAAATATTTATCATTTGTGATAATTATGCATAGCATAAGAAAGCAAAGCCCGGTATAAAGCCAATGCAAAGCTTTCCTATGCCAGAGAAACAGAGGAGGATAATGAAATGGCAAAAAAGATGAAAACCATGGATGGAAACTTTGCCGCTGCCCATAACGCCTATGCGTTTACGGAAGTTGCATCAATCTATCCGATCACTCCTTCGTCTACAATGGCTGAATATGTGGACGAGTGGAGCGCAAAAGGCCAGAAAAACATTTTTGGTCAAACTGTTGATGTCTGTGAAATGCAGTCTGAGGCAGGCGCATCCGGTGCAGTTCACGGCTCACTTCAGGCCGGCGCACTGACCACAACTTTTACAGCTTCCCAGGGTCTTCTTTTGATGATCCCGAATATGTACAAGATGGCAGGTGAACTTCTCCCTGCTGTATTCCATGTCAGCGCACGTGCCATTGCCGCACACGCACTGTCCATTTTCGGCGACCACCAGGACGTTATGGCTTGTCGTCAGACCGGTTTTGCAATGCTTGCCTCCGGTTCTGTTCAGGAAACCATGGATTTGGGCGGTATTGCTCACTTGGCTGCCATTAAGGGCCGCGTACCGTTCCTTCACTTCTTCGACGGATTCCGTACTTCACACGAAATTCAGAAGGTTGAAGTTATGGACTACGCTGATTTGGCTAAGCTCGTAGATTACGATGCTATCCGCGAATTTAAAGACAGAGCGCTGAATCCGGAGCACCCGGTACTGCGCGGAACTGCTCAGAACCCGGATATTTATTTCCAGGGCAGAGAAGCTGCAAACAAATATTATGAAGCTATCCCGGATATTGTTGCTGACTACATGAAAGAAATCAGCAAGATTACCGGCCGCGAATATAAGCCGTTTAACTACTACGGCGCACCGGACGCTGAACGCGTTATTATCGCGATTGGTTCCGTTTGCGAAGCTTTGGAAGAGACTGTTGACTATCTGAATGCAAGAGGCGAAAAGGTCGGTGTTGTTAAGGTTCATCTGTATCGTCCGTTCTCTGCAAAATATTTCTTTGATGTACTGCCGAAAACTGTGAAGAAAATTGCTGTTTTAGACAGAACCAAAGAACCCGGTTCCTTAGGCGAACCGCTTTACCTTGATGTTTGTAACCTGTTCTACGGAAAGGCTGACGCCCCGGTTATCGTTGGCGGCCGTTTCGGTCTGGGTTCTAAGGACACCACTCCGACTCAGTTGGCAGCTGTTTTTGCAAACCTGGCTTCCGATACTCCGAAGAATGGTTTTACTATCGGCATTGTAGACGATGTTACCAACCTCTCTCTGCCGCTGGGTGAAAAGATTAACGCCGCTCCGGAAGGAACAACCAGATGTAAGTTCTGGGGATTTGGTTCTGACGGTACAGTTGGTGCAAACAAAGACGCTATCAAAATCATCGGTGACAATACTGATCTCTACGCACAGGCATATTTTGATTACGACTCCAAGAAATCCGGCGGCGTAACCATGTCCCACCTGCGTTTTGGTAAAAAACCGATTAAATCCACTTATTTGCTTGATGAAGCGGATTATATTGCTTGTCATAAACCGGCATACATTTACCAGTATGACGTATTGGAAGGCTTAAAGAAGGGCGGTACTTTCCTTCTGAACTGCGTATGGACTCCGGAAGAGCTTGAGGAAAAACTCCCGGGTCATGTGAAGAGATATCTCGCAGAAAATAATATTAACTTCTATATCATCAATGCGGTTGATGTTGCAGTGAAAGTTGGTCTTGGTTCAAACCGTATTAACATGGTTACTCAGGGCGCATTCTTTAAGCTGTCTGAGGTTATCCCGTTTGACGAAGCTGTTGTTCTGATCAAAGACGCAATCAAGAGAACCTACGGTAAGAAGGGTGACGAGATTGTTAACATGAACTGCAACGCAGTTGACGGCGCTATCGATGCTTTGGTTAAGATTGATGTTCCGGCAAGCTGGAAAGATGCAAAGGATGAGGCAAAGTCTGACGATGCAGCCCGTCCGGAATTTGTAAAGAAAATTGCCGATCCGGTAAATGCTCAGCAGGGCAACAAGCTCCCGGTAAGCACCTTTGCCGGTATTGAAGACGGTACTTTTGAACAAGGTACAGCTCGTTATGAAAAACGTACTATCGCAGTTAAAGTTCCGGAGTGGATTCCGGAAAACTGTATCCAGTGTAACCAGTGCTCTTTGGTATGTCCGCACGCTACCATTCGTCCGTACCTCTTGACTGACGAAGAAGCTGCTGCAGCTCCGGAAGGCTTTGTTGTAAAAGACGCAGCAGGTCCTCAGCTGAAGGGCCTTAAGTTCCGCATGCAGGTTAGCCCGCGTGACTGCGCCGGCTGCGGTGTTTGCGTTCAGACCTGTCCGGCTAAGGAAAAGGCTCTCGTTATGAAGCTGGTTGACGAAATGGTTGATAAAGAAGCTGCTAACTGGGATTATGCTGTTGAGCTTCCGATTCGCGACAACCTGATGGATAAGACTTCCGTTAAGGGTTCACAGTTTGCACAGCCGATGCTTGAGTTCTCCGGCGCATGCGCAGGTTGCGGAGAAACTCCTTATATTAAGTTAATCACTCAGCTGTTCGGTGACAGAATGATGGTTGCAAATGCTACCGGATGTACTTCTATCTGGGGCGGCAGCGCACCGAGCATGCCGTATTGCAAGAACAAAGAAGGCAAAGGCCCGGCTTGGGCAAACTCCCTGTTTGAGGACAATGCTGAATTTGGTTTGGGTATGGTTTTGGCTGTTAAGAAAGTTAGAAAGACCTTAAAAGCTCGTATGGAAGAAGCAATCGAAGCAGGTATCGACGCTAAATTGGCCGATGCATTTAAGGCTTGGATGGAAGGCATGGACGATGCGGAAGCATCCAAGAAGGCTGCTGCTGACATTACTGCTCTGCTTGCAAACGCAGATCTGTCTTCTCCGGCTTTGAAAGAAATCAACGACCGCAAGGACTTCCTGATTAAACGTTCTCAGTGGGCGTTCGGCGGTGACGGCTGGGCATATGACATCGGCTACGGCGGTTTAGACCACGTTATTGCTTCCGGCGAAGACATTAACATCTTCGTTGTAGATACTGAGGTTTATTCCAATACCGGCGGTCAGTCCTCTAAGTCTACCCCGACTGCTGCTGTTGCAAAATTTGCAGCGTCCGGTAAGAGAACTAAGAAAAAAGACCTCGGCATGATTGCTACCACCTATGGTTATGTATACGTTGCTCAGATTGCTCTGGGTGCAAACATGGCACAAGCTATTAAAGCAATCAAAGAAGCAGAAGCTTATCCGGGTCCGTCTCTTATCATTGCCTACGCTCCATGTATCAACCATGGTATCAAAGTTGGTATGGCTAACACCATCAACGAGGAAAAGAAAGCTGTTGAGACCGGCTACTGGCATTTGTGGAGATTTAATCCGCAGCTGAAGGCAGAAGGCAAGAATCCGTTCTCGCTCGATTCGAAAGAACCGACCGGTAAGATTCGTGACTTCATGCAGGGTGAAAACCGTTACCTGCTCCTGCAGCGTGCATTCCCTGCTATTGCAGAGCAGTTGTTCGATAAAGCTGAAAAAGACTTGCTTGATCGTTATGAGACCTATAAGAGAATGGCAAAAGATTGATTCTCTGTAAAAACTGAAGGATAATAAAAAGCGTCATCCCAAACGGGATGGCGCTTTTAGTATTTGCCGTAATGAAACATGGCGAACCCAAAAAGTTGCCGTGATGTGGGAAATCCTAACCATAGAGATATTCGTGCCGCAGGCACAACTCGCAAAAAGGTGATAGCGACAGCGAAACGTCGCGAACGCGTTTACAAGTGAGCAGTTGAGCCGAGCGTGCCTTTTTGCGATAAAGGAGGAACAGTGAAGCGGGTGACTGATTTTTTTAAATAAAAAAAATCGGAACAAGCGCAACTTGTTCCGACGTGGTGGAGCATAGGGGACTTGAACCCCTGACCCCAACACTGCCAGTGTTGTGCGCTCCCAACTGCGCTAATGCCCCACATACACAAATATTAAAACTGAAAACGGAGCATACGTCTTTCGTATGCTCCCAGGTGGTCTGAGTGGGGAGAGTTGAACTCCCGGCCTCTTGAACCCCATTCAAGCGCGCTACCAAACTGCGCCACACCCAGATACTTTCTTTATTATACACAAAATGCTGATGTTTGTCAATCGTTTCCGATAAAAAACCTTGCTTTTTCTGTGAAAATGTATTGACGTATTAACGCAAGCCTGTTATAATAAATATGGTTTTGTTTTAGGGCGGGGTGCAATTCCCCACCGGCGGTAATGAGCCTGTGTGCTATAAGTCCGAGAGCCCTCCGGGGTTGATCAGGTGCGATTCCTGAACCGACGGTACAGTCCGGATGAAGAAACGATATACAAATCAGTTATCAAACCCTCTGTGCAAAACAGAGGGTTTTTCTTTGTTTTTAACCCCAAAACGCCGAAATATATTACACCGTACAAAGCGGTGAAACGGAGGGTTTCTGATGAAAGAAATACGAACCATAAGAAAACTAACAACCATGGGGATTTTGGCGGCAGTTTCCGTCATCTTGGTTTACCTCATCCATTTCCCCATATTACCTGCCGCCAGTTTTTTGGAATATGATCCGGCCGATATTCCTATTTTTTTGTGTACCTTTTTATTCGGTCCGGCAAGCGGTTTTCTGCTCACTGTAGCAGTAAGCATTGTACAGGGGCTGACTGTCAGCTCTCAAAGCGGTATTATTGGAATTTTAATGCACATTTTTGCAACCGGCGCATTTACACTCAGTGCAGGTTTGATCTACAAGTACCACCGCAATAAAAAATCTGCCATTTTAGCGCTTGTTGTCGGAGTTGTTATTATGACCGCTTCCATGGCGATATGGAATATCATTTTTACCCCTATATTCAGCGGCATGCCGCGTTCTGCCGTAATCGCCATGCTTCCCACCGCTATTTTACCGTTTAACTTAATTAAAAGCGGTGTAAATGCCGCAGTCACCTTTATCTTATATAAAAAATTGTCTCGATTTGTCTTCCAAAAAGGACATCAAAAAGACTTAGATATGTAATATGCTCTTCTAAATTTCTAAAGAGACCGTCTCTGAATGCAATTACATCAGAAGCGGTCTCTTTTTTATAAATGAATATCTTGTGACCATTGTGAAAACATACGGGGAAACCAAATTCCGATTCCCATCTCCTGCTGTTGCAATCCACTGAAAAATGTGCTATGATAAAGATAGGCATTTCCATTAAAAGAAGGAGCAAAGCTATGACTATAAATACCGTTGCCGCCTATACGCTCGGCTGCAAAGTAAATCAATATGAAACAGAAGCCATTTTAGAGCAGTTTCTCGCGCACGGCTGGCAAACAGCTGACTTTTCGGAACACGCTGACGTTTATTTGGTTAACACATGCACCGTTACCAACCTCGGCGACCGAAAATCACGTCAAATGATGCGTCGTGCCAAAAGTGTTAATCCAAATGCTGTACTGGTCGTAACCGGCTGTTATGCGCAGACCTCACCCGATGAGGTCCTCGCCATTCCGGAAGTTGATCTTGTAATTGGCGGCGACAGACGTTCGCAGATATTTACATTAACGGAAGAGTTTCTACAAAACCGTACACGCCGTGCACTGGTTGGTGATATCGGCGCCGTAAAGGAATTTGAGGATTTATCCATTACACACTACGAAAATCGTACCCGTGCTTTTATGAAGGTACAGGAAGGCTGCAATCAGTTTTGCTCCTACTGTATCATTCCCTATGCCCGCGGACGGATTCGTTCACGGAGCATTGACAGCGCTGTGCAGGAAGCAAAACGTCTTGCCGCACACGGATTTTGCGAAATTGTTTTGGTGGGCATTAATCTTTCCGCTTACGGAAAAGAAAACGGCAAAGCTTCTCTCCTGGAACTGATCCGTGCACTTTGTGAGGTTGACGGCATTAAACGAATCCGCCTCGGTTCACTGGAACCGACTGTTTTTACAGACGAATTTACCTCTGCCATAGCACAGCTTCCCAAACTTTGTCACCATTTTCATCTATCCCTGCAAAGCGGCTGCGATGCGACGCTGCGGCGTATGAACCGAAAATATACCACAGCGGAATATGCTGAAGTTCTCTCACGAATCCGCAGTTATATGCCTGATTCTGCAATTGCAACAGATATAATGGTTGGTTTTCCTCAGGAAAGCGAAGACGAATTTAACAGCACTTGTAAGTTTGCAGAGGAAATCCGCCTCGCCGATGCGCACATTTTTAAATATTCGATTCGAAAAGGCACTCGCGCAGCGGAGATGGACGGACAGATTGACCCTAAGACAAAAGAAGAACGCAGCCGACGGCTAATTAATATTTGCAGCCACACGCATAATGAATTCTTACAACAGTATATCGGCGCTACCTGTGAGGTCTTATTCGAACAATACCATCATCACGAAAAAGGACTTTATGAGGGAAAAACCGGAAATTATATTACTGTTGCAGTAATTGGTGATGACTCTTTAGAGGGGAAAATTCGCAAGGTTTACTTAAGAAAAGAAAAAAATGGAATTTTATACGGAGAATTAATTTCTGAAGGAAAGAAGGCGTCAACATGAATGAAACTGCCAAAAAAAACATATGGAAAAAACCCATGCCGTATATCATTTTACTGATTGCCATTGTCTTGGTCTCTGCTTTTTTTCTATATAACAACCACTTGCACTCAAATACACAGCGACTCAATTTAGCAGGTTATGCTGTTGATGTACCAGCAGAATGGTCCATTCGCCTAGAAAACGAAGTTGCTGTTTTTTATGCAAATCCCGAAAGTGAAGAACCTCTTGGCAAAGCGCGCCTGATTAATCAGCAAACCGCTGAAGAGGATTTTGGCAAATGGTTTTACTTTGAAACGCAGCCAACAAAGACAAAACAACACGATAATGCTATCTGTCCGCTATCCGAACAACATTATACCGAAGGCGACTTTCAATATGGCCTGTATGTCTTCTCCTCCCTGCCCAATCCACAGCCATATCATTTTGCTATCTATTTTGAAGAAAACAGTGTCAAACCAAAAACCGTGCGGCGCATCTTAAAAAGCTTTTTTATTCCCGACGCAGGAAAAAACCCTCCGCCAAAGAATCTAGAAGCGCCAACCGAAGAAGAAATTGCAGAAACCGCAGTGTATAAAATTATTGCCGAAGAGCAAACCAGGGTACGTAACACTTCCCTTTTAGAAGATTTTATGGCCGCATTAAAAACAGAAAACCAAACGCAAACCGCTCTTCCCATTCTATCCTATACGAACCAAAACGGTGTTTTGGCGCTTGACAGCTGGATGCATTTAGATTTTGACGGCGAAAAGATTTTACTATACCAATATTATCAAACTGATAACGGCACCTATAGTTATAATAACAATCCAAAACAAATCCTAAGCATACAGCAGACCAAAAATGAGGAGCAAAATACTACCGTATTCCAAGGCACACTTGCAAATAATGAAATTTGTCTGTTGTTTGAATATCCTGTCAACCCCTATGAAGAAGAAAAGGACACCCTCTACGCAATGGGCTCCACCTCTGTCGGCGATAATTCTACCGTCAGCGCCATTATCGATGCATTGCCGACACCCGGCCTTGTACGAGATACCTTTTCACTTCAAACAGACAAGGAACCATACGGCATTACTATTGAATACTCAGTTTCAGATTATGAAACGGCATTTTCTGATGGCAAGCTGAATCATGCCCCTTTTGAAAAAAATGCAGCCGTTATTTTTAGTCTGGTAGACAACGTGGATAACATTACAATCAATGTAACTTATGAAAATCAAAAAGAAACTTTTCGTTATACACGCGAAAAAACGGACCGTTTTTTTGAGACAGATGTCCGTAATTACGCAAAAGAGCCAAAAGAATTCCGGCGTTATGTAGAAGATGTACAAAATATGCCCCCGTCAGACAGCAAACAGGAGGAATCATCCGCAACAAGCGGCGTAGTCGGTGAGGTTGTGTATTCTACCACAGTCACCATTCCGCACGGTATGTTAGTCACACATCCGCGTACCGGCCAAAAGGTTGTTGTTGACCCGTACGCCGAGCGTTATGGCTATGCGCAATATCTCGGCAAACCTATCAGCTGCGTTATCTACCGCACCGGCAGCGGCTATCGGCTGATTGCCAGCTGCAACGGAACAGTATTAACAGAATATTCCATGGCAAACGATAGCGATAAAGCATATGTTATCAGCATGCTTCAGGCTTACGGCGGCTGATTAAGAAAACGGCATTAACCCATTCATTAAAATGGTGTTGATGCCGTTTTTCACTCCTTCCCCTGTTTCACAATCTGATTGACATACACGCTCGCACCGGCGACCAACACACCCTGCACCAGCGCGGAAAATACCGCAGCGGTGGCACTTTGCAGCCCGTTAATGGTGCTGCTCGATAAAATCCAAAGCGCAGCAAGCACCACTCCTGCCAACCCCAAAATCCACGGAATGTGTTTGTCCTGCACCGCTGACTTTTTCAGCGCAATCCCCACCAGATACAGCACCGGCACCAATACCAAAAGCTCCGGTTTGATAAACTCTTTTAATACATCATACATGCTTGATCTCTCCTTCCAAATCGTCAATTCTGTGTTCTGACACCTTTTCCCTGTTATTCAGCACCGCAAGATCACGCTCCAGCTCCGCCGCGCGCACCTTCAGGTTGTTATGTTCCGAAACCCTCTTCTCCAGCTGTTCAATGCGATATGTCGTCAGTTTTGAGGAAGCGATAATTCCGCCAAACGTCCCGATAAGCGTCGCCGCAAAAGAAAGCATTCCTACAATCACCGCGCTGTTCATCCCTTCCACACCCCCACATCGTCGAAACTCGCCCTTTTTGCTCCTTTTACCTCGCGGCAAAAGTCCGCGTTTCGGGCTGTTCCTCCTCTCTCCCGCCAAGCCTGCGGCTTTGCGGGAACCCTTGTTTTTCCGCCGGCTTCTTGTGTATTCCTCATCCCTTCCACACTCCCACGTTGTTTATTCTTCTGTTCTCTGCCGTTGCTCTGATGATTTCGCCGTTTTTAAGAATGAACGAGCCGCCGCCGTCCAGCTTCACCGCGTCATAAATCCCCAGCGCAACCAAAGTCCAGCACATCTCTTCAAATCCGCACTTCATCCCGACATACACGAGTTTTCCGTGACGAATCCCAAGAAATCCGTGCCACGTGTCGTAAAGCTCGTTCCCGAAATATCCCTCCGACTTGATTTCCTCCATGCTCACATATTTGCCGCCTATAATAATAGGTATTCCGCTGACCGCTGTCTTTAGACCGCGAATCGCACTCAAATCATCCGTTTTGCAGATTCCGCAGCCCCCGTCTGCCAGAGTGTAAACCGTTGTCAGTTTGTGTCCTGCCAGATTCAGCCAGCTTGCGTTGTCCTTCGCCTGCGTGTAAATCTCGCCGCCGTTTGCAAGATTCCCCACAGGAACCGTTTTCCCGCCCTTCTCTACCGCAAAATATCCGCAGTTAAAATAATTGTCAAGCGATATTTCTTTCTTTCCGCAATCGCAGGGCATAATCTCAAAATCTTTCGCCGACATCTCCTGCACATATATTTCACCCTGCAAAGTCATCACTGTTTTTGACACTGTGTTCGCCTCCTTCGCGCTCTGTCCCGTTGTTCCCTCATAAATCGCCGCTGCAAAATCCTCCTGCCGCGTTTTCAATAACCACGCATCCGACTCCGTGTCGATAAAAGCTGTTTCCACCAAAACCGCCGCACATTTCGTGCGCCGCAGCACGCCAAGGTCGGGCCGTTCTTTCACGCCCCGTTCCACCAGTCCAAGCCTTGCGCATATCGCCTTTTGTATCCCTTGCGCAACTCCCGCTGCCTCTCCCTTCTTTGCATAAACCAACGTTTCTGTGCCTGTTCCGCCGCCCGCATTGCAATGAATGGAAATAAACAGGTCCGCACCCCACCTGTTCGCCTGCTCCGCCCGCGTGCATATCGAATCGGACAACGCACCATTTCCTACGTTATCCGTCACCGCGTTCCGGCTCATCTTCACTTCATCTCCGCCGCCCGCAAACATCTCCTTCAGCCGCTGCGCTATCCCGAAGGAAACAACCTCCTCACGCAGCCCGAAACCGCTCGCTCCCGTATCGCCGCCGCTGTAGTTGTGCCCCGGGTCTATGAATATCTTCATCTGTTTTCCCTCCTGCATATTTTGACATAATAAAAAAGAACTCCCATTCACGGAAGTTCTTGACAAAATCTGCAATATTTGATATCATAATCCCGCGGTTTATTCCGCAGCAGATGATTAGGTTGTTCCGGGACGGTTGGCAAATTCCCTGTAAAGGGGGTGTTGCCCATGAAAAAATACATAAGAAAAACTATTTTAATAATAGCCATCGTATGTGTTCTTCTCGTGAGATTTGCCATAAAAGCAAATTAGCCGTCCCCCTGGCAAGGTACACGGCTAATTAAGCTACTACCTGTCAACCGTCTTTATAACGGTCAACCTTTCATCTGCTTTTATTTTACCGCAAAACCTTTTCTTTGTCAAGAACTTCCGTATTCATTTTTTAAGCTTCTTCGGCAGACTCTTCTGCCGTTTCCCCTCCCGCCGGCATTTCCGTGCCTTCCTGCTGCTCCTCTTGTGGGAGTTCTGTTTCTTCCGCAGCCTCAGGCTCATTAGTCAGCGCGTCAACCTCTGCCAAATCCTCCGTAGTCAGCACATCCTTTTCAAACCAGCCCAAAGCATAACGGTTCACTTTGTACGCAGGTTCATTCTCCGCCATGCCGCGTAGTGTTTTCATAACAAATTCCCGTAAATCAAACATCATATTGTACCTCCTAAAGCAACTATTGAATTTTGTATTTCCTCAAACGCCTTGTTAATATCACGGTTGTATTCCGCTTTCATCTCCGCACCCTCACTGTTGGTTATTGTTACGCCGTTCTGCGCGATCAGCGCAAGCAGCGCCTGCCCTGCCGCCGTGTCGGTGATGTCGGTTTCCGCTCTGTTTTGGATAGCATATACCGTCAACGGGATACTACTTGTCTGATTGTATTCTTGTACCCATGCAACAAACGCAGCTTTCCTTTCATCATCTGTCGCCGCACTTTCTACCCCTAAAATTGTGTTATCAAACAATATTTGGATATACCCGCCATATCCGCCGGGATAACCCAATAGTAAATCTTGTGCATTCAAATTGGAACTTATGCCTGTTTTAAATTGCGGCGACAATACAGCAAGTCTGAGGGGGTCTGCGGCTCCGGGTGTATTCTTAAACCCGCTAACATATATGTATGTTTTGGCACCAGCCGCCCGAAATGCAAATATATATTCCTCCGACCCGGTGATTGTATGGATACTTATATTTCTTACAATAGTCACACGACCATTCTCAGCCTTTATTTCATCACTTACCAATCTCTTACCTGTTGTCGGGTGCTTGATTCCGTATAACGGATTCTCCAAAGGTATGGTAATTATTTGTGCATTTCCATCCGCCCCCGTTACCGTCACAGTCACGTCACCAACCTCGCCGACTCCCGTTATGTCCGCCGGATTGTCCGGGCTTTTCTCCGCGGAAGAATCAGCTAGCGTTTCCGTACATCTGCCGTACAGCGTAAGAGAAAGCGGCGTCCCATCCACCGCGTCATTTATCGTGATGTTGCTGCCCTCCGCCGTCCCCTTCAATGCGTTTGTATACAGAGGATTGAAACGGGCACGCTCTGATTTAAACGCCTCTTCATGTACTTTCTCATTCGTTTTGTGTGCGCTCAGGTCTGTCTGCAGCTCATTCACCTCACCCCGGATCGCCAGCGTCTGTGCCGTCAGCTGCGCCAAAATCGGTTCATTGTCAGACGATGTAAGCCCGGATTCGCCAAACCCCTCGCGCACCAGCGCATAAATCACCTTGGTGGTTACGTAAGACCCGTCAGTACGCACCAGCGCTGCCTCCATTGCAACTTCACCGGCGGTCTCATACGCATTGTCCGCTACCGTATAGTGCGCGGCTCCGTCTGCTATCGTGCCGCCGTCAATCACCACCGCACCGTCCGCACGCCTGGTTTTTACCGTCAGCGCACAGTCCGTCAAATCCATTCTCGCGCCATTGTCGAAAAATGAAAGCTCCAGCACATAGCCGCTCTTGTCGCCCGTCGTAAAGACAATGTCCGAATACAGTTCCCGTTCGGACTGTAAATCTATTCTTAGTTTATATGTAATCAAACTGCCGCCCCCTAACAGAATATCATTGTAAACTCAAAGCGTGCCTGTCCTTGTTTCTGATAGCTCAGCGATCCGGTCACCGTATTTCCGCTTTTGCTAAACAGCAAACTCCCCAAAATCTCCCCGGCATAATACGCATAACTCGGCACTAAAACAATTTTCTCGCTCGAGGCGTAATAAACCGCGCTCACACCAATGTTATACGTCGAAAAATAGCTCCCGTCGCTGAAATTGTACATTCCTATACTGCCCTTGCTCCCGTCTTTGGCGATTACAAAAACACGGCTGTAATTATTTGTACCCAAATCCACCGTAAAGCTCTGCGGTGTGCTGCTGCCCTTCTCAAAATAGATACTCCGGCTGACCGCAAGGCTCACGTTCGCGTTGCTCTGATAGCCCGGCACCTTGCCCTTTGCATAGCTGCGCTTGTCCGTCACGCTCTCGTCCGCGCCTATCTCTGCCAAAAGAACAAAATCACCCGTCGGCGCAGTCGTCGTGCACGCAGGGTAGCTCCGGTTCTGCGCTGTCAAATCCTGCTTTAAATACACATAATGCTTGCTGCCCGCCGTGTAGCTCAATTCCTCTGCCGATGTCACAGTCAGCGTGCTCCCGTCCGCAAAAAATGCCATCCCCGGCGCTATCTGCACCACTCCCGATGACTTCTTGCTCACCTGCAGGGTGGTTACATCGCTCGGCACCACTCCCGATGTGTACAACGAACTGACAATACTGTTTAATATGCTTGCATTGTACGGCTTCCCGTCTTCAAACGGATCCGACACGCCCGACGATACCAAACTGCTCACCAGACTGTTTAGGTCCTCCGCTCCATACTCGCTATTGTCCGAAAATCTGTATTTATACATCTAATTCCTCCATTATCGGCTGTTCGCCTCTCTCTCCCGTCTCATACCATAAATGTACGCCTGTTATTTTTTGTTTAACAGTTTGTGCACAATTCCCTTTTTTTACCTGAACACGAATAACATCCCCCAGTTCGTAATCCTTTCGCCACACAGGACCGCAGCTCTCCGCCGTCAAAGAAGAAATTTTCTTTTTTCTGCCCAGTTCTTGTGCCGCTGCTTCCTGCGTCTTTGCAGATAATACACACTCCCGGCGGTAGAGACCTTCTGCTCCTGTATCATTAAGAAATGTCCATACAAGTACTTTTTCGTTTTCTTGCTCCTGCTCCTGTTGATACCAACCGGCATTTTTTTCCTCTAAAATGTCTTCGCAAAACTCGCTGTTTAATGCATTCCTATTATCCTCTGAAATCATTAAATCCCGCTCTCTGCCGCACAATACCCTGAAAATCCATTTTTTCTGCTTGACATCAAAAACTACTTCATGACCGGCTTTTCCTAATTCCAGCCATTCCTGAACCACATCAAAAAGTGATAAATAATCCTCCTTTGCCATAGAAACAGTATCAGAAAAATTTCCATCAATCTCACAAGCAAAATTCTCGACATCCTCAAAGGCCTTTGATACCAACTCACAAGCGATTGCCCCGGCTGTCCCTGTCTTTGCCTCAAATGCAGGAACAATCCGCTGCATTAACAGCCAATTACAGGTTCGCCCAAATACCGTAAAATCTTCCGCCGCCCTTTTCCCTGTAACAATCGCCGCATTTTTCCCCTGCAATGCTACTAAAAATGGATGTTCCATCGCAATTTTTACAATATCCGAATCCAGAGGAAAGTGTGCCTCAAACTGCCCAATCGCATTAAATTTTACCTGCCAGTTACTGCTAATAAAATCTGCCTCAATGTCTAGAAGCTCAAACTCGTAGTTATAAAAGCGAATATCTTCCATCAATACGCCGCCTCCAAATATTTTTGCTCAAAACGGCACGACACACAAACCCCGCGCGATGCATGATTGACTACCTCTAATTCATTTTCACCCTTTTCCAATACAAACTCACTTAAAAAGCTATCATCCGAAAGAGCATAAAGCAAACTGTCCCCGTTATTGTTGTAAATCCTTCGTTTTGGAATATCCACGGTCACAGTTTCATTTGCACCACCGACATAAGAGAGTTTCAGCGAAATGCCGTTCCTGTGATTCTTCAGTTCTATGTTTCCTGTTTCATTTTCCGTACCGTCCGCCGCAAAATAAATTTCAAATATTGGTTCCGTCACTACATCGCCGCTGTTTATCACTGTTCCTTTAGACACGCGCTCACTCATCACACACGGCAAAGTAAAACTTTTCTTTAATTTTCTTTCCCTTTTATACAGCGCAGCGGAAATACTTTTGCTTTCCTCAAAATAAGGTGACTCGCAATAAAATTGCATTTGAAATTCCCGATATACACCTATCCTCTTTCCAAACTCAAGCGAACTGCATCGTGCCCATATCTTTCTATTTTTCATCTTTGTTTTCACTATAAGCCAACCCGGTTTGTCCAAGATCCGTATGGCACCGGAAAGACGGGCTTCTAAAGCCATTCCCTTTGGGTAAACATCACCGGCTAACGTAATAAGCCTTGCATTTTTTCGTTCACCAAACACTCTTTGCCCTGCCTCTGCTGACAACGCCGCAGTTTGAAGATTTCTGGTGGGCAGTCCTAAACCGGAAAGCTCTGTCATTCGCCATGCCTCAGCTGAACCACCGCCAATCCGCAGCGTTCCCTCCTCGTTTTGAAATATTAACTGACTCAACCGTTCCTCATCCTTTCCAATTCGCTGTGACTGCGCGCACTCATTAACTGCTCGGCAACAGTCTCTCCGCTGCTGTTCAGCACATATGTAGTCGAATTATGGTAAGTCCTCGAATCTTGTATTGCGGTAGCTTCGGTCGCCAGGGAAGGTAATATGGAAACGGAAAAAGAATCTATCACTTCTCTTATCTGCTCCATCTGTTTCTGTATTTCTTCAATAAATGCATGACCAAAGTTTTCTGCCGACAAACTTCCGCTTATAAAAAAACCCTCCGGTATCTCAAGCCCGGCCTCTTTCAACCGATTCTCCATATACTGTTTCGTCTCATCCACCGCATCAAAAAAACGGTTCTTTAAAAAGGGTTTTAGAAACCTGTTCTGCCAATTGCTGTTTCTTCATCCATTGCCCTATATAACCTGCAAAATCCTCATCATTTGCACTTAGCAAAATATTGACAAATTCTTTACCCTGCTCAAAAGACATACCGGTAATCTCCGAAAAGAAATCCTGAACTTCCCCTTCCGCAAATCCTCCTGAGCGCATGCGCTCCTTCACTTGCTCAATCGCCTGCGCATATGCTTCCAGTGCGTGAATCTGTCCTTCCATATCTGCAAGTTCGGTAAAAACCAAATCGGTTCCATCCTCACCCAGGCCATGAAAAATAACTTTCCGCGTCATGCTTCCATAATCTTTCAGCTTTTCCTGCAGACTCTCCTGCGCTTCCATTACCTCCGCGAAATTATTCTCCGCTTCAGAAACAATATCACCATATATTTCCTTAACGTCCTTTTCCAACTGCGCAAGCACTGCCTTTTCTGCCTCTGCACTCGCTTTCAGCTGTGCAAGATATTCGGCGTCTGCTGCCTTTTTCCGCCGCAATATCTCATTCTGCTTTATACTTTCCGCACTCGCAGCATCTTTCGCTGACGCCAAACGTTTTCTATATTCTCTCTGCTGTTTTTCCTCTTCCAGCAAGGCATTCTCATTGTCGAGACGCTCCATCTCCCGCAAATATGTTTTTTCTGTCTCCAGCATGCCGCCATTGAGTTCTTCCAATGCCCTCCTTGCCAGCTCTCCGTTTTCACTAATTCCTTCCGTCACGCCTGCAACAATTTGTTTGCCGACCTCATCACTGAAAACTTTGGAGGGAGAATGAATCCCCAAAGCTTTCTTTGCCGCTGATACAGCATTGCCCATTACCAAACGCAAACCTTTTTGCAAATCATTGCTTTTTTGCTTTACACCCTCCGTAACGCCATCTGTCATGTGCCGACCAAGCTCTGCGCCGCTGTTTTTTGCATTACGCAGCTGTTCCCTGCCGCTCTGTCTGTCTTTCCTCATTCCCATCCCTCTCTCACTTCACCGCTTCTGATAAGACTTCTGCCAAAAATTGATCCGATTCCTTACCGTCTCTGTCATTACATATCCGGTAACAACGTTTCATTTTTCTGTAAAAATCCTTTTGTCCCTTATCGGAAATCTTGGATAGATCTACCGCTCTCCAATGCATTACCTTGCACAGTTTACAATCTCCATCCAAAGCATGAAACAATTCTAAAAATTTCCACCAATGCAGTTGAACCTGCGTCAAATCCATTCCATATACTTGCAAAAAAGCTGCATAAAATAAACCGGCATCCTGTTCAAAATCATAAATGCGTTTTGCCGATCCAAAGCCTTTGGTTGCCGCTGCATGGTATGTCCCGCCGCAATAAAACTGTAGAAGCAGCCGAACCGCCGCCGAAATATCCGGCGGCAATCGCTTTTGATAACATAACTCTAACATCTTCGCAGCTTTTGCCGCCGGTGACACTCCCCCGGAAATTAAAAGTTTCTCCATATAAATCCAAACTCGAAAATCTGTATTAATCTTATAATGTTCACCGTTTAACTCCACAAAGTCCGGCAAACGGTTCACTAAATTCACAAACATCACCCTGCTTTACAGTTTCTTCTTAAACTGCCTCTGTAAACGTAATAGTTTTCCAGCTGTCGCTGCTTTGCGCTGTGCCGGATATCCTGTCCCCGGCAGCTTTCATGCTTCCGGAATAGGTATAGGCTTCCATTGAGCTGCCCTCACTGTCAGGAATCAATGCAAAGTCCCTTTTTACCGCACTGCACACACCATTTTGCGTACTTGCAGATAAGTCTACCACCACAATAGAGCGAATCGCCTCCGCTCCTGTCAGTTCCCCGTCAGTAATTGATGCAATATCCGTATGAACTGCGTTTCCGATAAAACGGTCAAATTCATAGGAAAAGGCAGGACTGTATCCTACAATATCACTGCGTTCAAACTCCTCATCTACATACTGACGCTTATACTCTTTTGCATTTGCCGTCTTTGCAAATTCCGTAAATCCGGTCATTCTGTGATATACCACGGTATCACCGCTTAACACCCCGTAAAAAGCCAGTTTTTGACATCTTCTCATTAATTTCTCTTCTGCCATAGTCAATCTCCCTTCTGTTTCTCAACATATATCTGCCGCTTTAACCCTCTTCAAAATAAATCAACCGACAACGAATCTGATATTTCGCACACTCTCCCGATTGATCGTATAAAACACCGCCCGACATAACGCCGATCGCCTGCGCCGTCTTGCCGCTTTCCAGCTGCGGAAGTTCATCTCTTTGGCTTTTTTTCTCCAGCCAGTCAGCAAAGTTCTCGTAAAACTTGGCTGTCTTCATATGTTCCTCAACCCGCCTGCCAATCCATTCACGTGAACTAAACAAAAACACAAATTGTTTTAGTTTTCCGCCATCGCTATATTCCTTTAATACTTCATTTTCTGCCACACGCTCAATCGTATATTCCGTCGGTTCAGAGCCCAGATAATCTACGTTTAACTTACCCTCCGCTAAAAGCGGGCAGGCGCAGAGAAAATCTCTTACGCCGCCGATCACGCTGTCGCTCATCGGCACACCACCTTCCAGTGCTGCACACAACGGCTGCCGCGCCGGTTATCTGCAAAACCGCATACCTGCATGCTCGTTTCCGGAGGTACCGTCTCCGAACCGCTGCCCAGCACAATTCTGTCGCCAACTGCAACCTCTATCTCATCTGACATAGGAATCCGAATAATCGTTTCCCACTCCGTCCACGGTCCGTTTTTACTCCTTTTGCTGTCCATACAAACCTGCTGATATATAAGCGCCTTCGGAAAATATTTCTTTTGATAACACTCCGTTCGGCTCTCCTTGTCTACGCATACATGATACAGGGTAACACCACAGCTTGCAATCATATTCCAATCCCCCTGTAGGCAAGTCCACTCGGCAAATACCGAACCGCTTCCCGGTACATGTCTATCTCATTCGGTTCTGTATATTCAACCTGATAACCGTCATTAGACTCCGAATGGATACCTCGTCTTGCGCTGTTTTCCCGATATAGCTCACTTACCGCACATTCTGCCATTTTTACACCGTCCGAAACCTGCGCAAGATGATTTGTTTTTCCATTTGTCAGCCAATCCAGATAACAGCTTGCTTTTGCAGCAGCAGACAAATATTCCTCTTCAGAATCAATCTTTTTTCCATGAAACTTTTCCTGATAAAACGTAAAGTCCGCATAAGGCATCCTATCGCCCCCCTATTTTTTACTCTTTGCTGCTCAAATAAATACCGGATGTCTTATTTTCAAAAACATCATTTAAGCCATAAATACGATATCCGAATTTATAGGCATCAGCATCCGGATTTGCTTCCGGCAAAATTACCTTCGGAGCCTGATGCTTTGTAATCTGTAACACCGCCGGTTTATGGATAATCATAAAATTAATATCCTTCGCAGAAGTACCCTTTTCATATCCGCCTGCTGTTTCATCCGTGTTCCCAACAACCTTACCGCTTTTTAAACTGACAGCGGTATAAAATCTACCCTGTGGAACACTAATGACTCCTGCAAACCGGTTTAAAATTTCCTTTGACTTTGTCATATCTACACCATCAATCAAGTCAAGCAAGGTCGGAGTAATAAAAAGATATCTTTCCTCTTCCGGCACTTCTGCATCATCCATGGCCGACTTTGCAGTGCGCAAAGCATCCAAAACATCCGTACCTTTTGTATAAGTTGTCTCCGTTGCACTTAAAATATTGCTCGCCGATGCATAGGTTGCAAACCGAACCGCATCCAGCTCCGGCACAACATAAGAACGGATAAACTCACCGGAAAGTTTTCCAAAAGCCACACCGGCAGTTTCCTCGTTATCCATATTATCCACACTAAACATTCGTCCGCGTTCATAATTAAACTGAACTGTCTCATTTGTCAGGCTCACATCGCCGTTTACAAAACCGTCACTTCTGCTGTAATTAGCAAGACCGGATAACGACATTTTAGGAATCACAACTTCATTCGCATTTGCTCCCTGCTGAATCAATAGATTATCACTTTCCAAAACTGCCGTTTTCGCCGCCTGTTTATATGCCTCGTCCAATAAGCCCGCATAATTTTTAAATAATGAAATCGAATTTGCCATTTCTACATCATCCTTTCTTTTTGTTTAAAGTCCCATTGCCCTACGCAAATCACCATTGTCATCTTTTGCAATACCGTTTATCTTTTGTGAAAAACATGGTAATGCCTCTTTCGGTTCAAAGAGAAAACTGTAGTTTTCTTTTAAAGCTTTTACTTGTTCCTCCAACCCCATAACTTTCTCATCGCAAACGGAAACAGAGTTAAAGTCAATTAAATGCTCCAAAACTTTTGCGTCCTTTGCACCATTTTCTTTACAAATTCTCTGCATCTCCTCTTGCATACGAAGTCTGTCAAGTTTTTCCTTGCCTTCCTTCGCTGCTCTTTCTGCCTTTTCCCGCCAGTCCTTTGCCTCACTTTTTAAACCGTCAACATCAAGGCCACGATATTCTCCCAGCTCCCTGTTGCGTTCCTCCAAAGTTTTTTTAACCTCTGCAAACTCCATCCTCTGCTGTAATTGAGCCTCTTTTACACGCTCAATGTCCCTGCCGTTCATGGCAAGAATTTTACTCGCCTGTTCCTTGCTCAATCCTAACTCCATCAACTCCTCAGTTTTCATGACTTTAATCATTCCTCCCCTTTGTAAAATCTGTTTTCGGCTACAATTTTTAGGTGTTTTCCTCACCAACCGACCGCAATTATAGGTCTGCGAAAACCAAATCTATTTAATATTTATAAGCAATCTTATATGTGCACAAGTGCGTAAATAAGTTAGCCGGCAGGCCGGGGTTGTTTCCTCCCCACACGCGAAAACCCTGTTTCCGAATGAGCTTTTGAGTCTGCTCAAAAGACAGTAATAAATTATCATTTATCTCCCATCTTAAAAACTCTCTCCCCAACCGCTTCCTTCGCCCGCTGCTCACTTTCGCCGAAATACCACATACGAAATTCCCACGGCTGCAAAATTCCCTCCTGCAATAACTGCTGCTTTTCCGAAAATTCCGTTGCCCTGTCCGCCACAATGCTGTCATCAAAATCAAACGTCTTATCACAAATTCCTTCCGGCGCCAAATGATATAGACTGCACAAAACATTCATTGCGTCAATTAACTCGCAAAGAGCAAGCCGTAATGATTTTTGGACATCACAAATCATAGAATAGCTTCTTTGTTTAGATGCACGTATTTCCTCCGCTGTTTTGTCAACATTATCCACATCAGAAAGTGTACCGTACGCAAGCCCGCAATTAAATTCTATCTTGCGCAATATTGCATTCAACCCGCGTAAAATATTCTCTTCCCGTAAATTCGGTGTCCAATCAGAAAACAAATCATCACCGCCCTGGTCTATTCCGAGCAGTCGATACAAACGTTTATCCGGAATCTGAGCGCGCCCCTTTTCATCCAGCCGAAACGCCATATCCGAAACATAAAGTGCACGTTCACCGCTTTCAAATTCCCACAAAAGCCTGGAGTACTGCCTATCAGCCTCCCGAATCAAATCCACCGCCCGCGCAAATACCGAAACTCCCAGCGGCGAATCCGTATCCACCGCATTCGCATACGGCACTTTAAAATAAGCAAATAACGGGCTTTTTATATTTTGAATCGTTACTTCTTGCACAACATTTTCCCATTCTGCCACCTCATTCAAAGGAACCTCTCGCCCCAGGTTTCCGCGCACTCTGCTGACAAATGCACGATTTCTGACGCAGTAACCATCTTCTTTCATTTCGTGGCACTCTAAACGGGTATAAATCTTTCCGTTCAACAAAAACCTATCCGTAAAGACCGCCGCAGTGATTCTCCCTGAACTATCAAACGCCATCGGATAAAAATCATCAGCCTGAATAAAATCAATTAAAATCCTTCCACCCGATACATACGGTTTCATCACCAAGCCGCCCTTTGCGCAGCCATATTCCACATATCTGCGAAGCTGCGCCAGCACCGGCTGATACATCTTATTCAAATATGCCGCCCTCTCACTTCCTGTTATCTCCGACCGCAATTCGATAGTTGCCAGTCTTGCCGTCTCCGCTGCAATCGCCGCCGGCAAATTTAAACTTTTCACTCTTTCGTTTGTCCACGGAGGAGTATTGTCATACATCGCACACCAAAGCTTCAATCCCTCCTTCATTCTCTCGGAAATGCTGCTTTTTTCCTCCCAAATTCTCTCCAATTCCTGCCCTGTCAAATGCTGCACCGCCCTTTTCATCCATTTTTTAAATTCCAAATGCTTTCTCCTCCATTCTCGCCTTACCGAAATTCACGCCTCAGCACGGTATTACAAAAATACCGAATATCATCCATCGCATGGTCATTTGCTTTCACCACCGCATCTGTTTTTGCATCTTCATCCCACACATAAGACCGAAATTCCCTGAAAGTATCCCTGCAACCTTTATCAAATAGAAGATTTCCACCAACAAGATAAGATGCCACCAACCGAATCCCGTCAAGCACCTGATTATTTGCCTTTTTTACAGAAAATCTGCCGTGCCTGCGAATACAAGTAATAAAGCTGGCCGCCGATGGATCGACGACAACCTGCCGAATCGGAAAATTACCTGCCAGGTTCTCCATCTGTTCATAATATTCTTCATCTGTCATTTGCCTTCGCTCTTTTCTTCCGTCATAGTAAAATTCCCGCAGCCGTACCGCTCTTTTCGCCATTCTGTCAACAACCCACAAGCCCATAGAGCAAGGGTTTTGCGTTCCATAATCAACAGAAATATAATATTCCCCATCACACGCCACGTCCTCTGCGTTCACAATATGCCGGTCTTCACAAAAACAAGAATAAACCAAACCTTCCGCGTTGACCCACTCACCTTCAATAAATCTTTCATAAAAAACACCGCTATATTCCTTTTTCAAATTTTCCACAAAGTCAGGCTCCAAAAAAATATTATCATCAATTAAAAACTTCCATGATAACAAATCCAACTCCGTCTTTCTGTCCAAATATTTTGTTTTGAGCCAGTGTGTCGGAGCATCCGGATTGGTCGTACCAATCAATTTTGCATCAGATACTGATAGTCTAGATAATAACATAGAAAAAAAATCCTGCGACAGCAACGTAATTTCATCGCAATATGCACCATGCAATGTGATTCCGCGAATTTTCTCCTCCGCTGTTACATCACCTGCACTCTCCAAATAAATTTTCCTTCCAAAAAGCGAACCTTCTTTATTGTACATGCTATAGCTAAAGCATCGACTCCCCACCAGTCCTTCCAATAAGGAAAGACAATTTCTTTTCAGAGAATCCAGTGTCCTCGCACACATTAAATAACAACCGTCTTTTGGCATCTGCGCTACCCAAAACGCCCACAAAACCAAGCTAATCCATGTTTTCCCGGAGCGAACCGATCCCTCTAAAATATTAATCCGAGCCAGCTTTCCGGTAAAAAAACGACAAAGCAATTCCCATTGCTTGGGACAAAACACTTTATTTCAGTCAGGTCCTTTCTCCTGTTCTTTTGATTGTTCAAATGCTATCGCCTCCCGAATTCCGGCAAGCAGTTTATCCAGCTGTCCACTTCCTTCCGTTTCGGTATCAATTAATGCCTTTACCTCACGATAGGCGGATACGTCACCCTTTTCTACGGCTTTTCTTAACATCGCCTGTGCAAGCAGCATGGTCTGATTCATTTCCTTCTCACAAAAACCGCTTGCTAACAGTTGATTTTTTTCCTCACAATCCGATGCAGGCGATTCTAAAAGTCTTAACATACATCTTGATAAAGATGCGTTTTTTTCTAAAACATCACCGTTGACACACATACTTTGCTTTTCTCGCGCCCTGCCCCTTTTCCCTTTCAAAGGAATTGATGCAGATTCAACAGCATTTGCCGCCATGGACATTTTCTTTTTTTCTCCATTATCTCCGCCTACAATTATTCTTTTATCTGTCCTTTTCCGTGTGCTTGTATCACTAATTACGTTTTCCGCCATATGCCGAATGTTTTCGCCTCCTCTTTCATAATCCCGCCTGTTTCCCACATTAAAAATTTTTCCGGCAACTTGCCCCGGGTATTTTTTGAAATATGCGGCATAAATCACACGTTATGTGTAGTTTGCGCTTAAAAAAATAATTACAAAAGAATACATGCATATTTACGCCGCAATTTCCAAAAGATTGAGAGATTTGTTCTACTGTATTATAAACAAAATAGAACATTTGTTCTATTTTCCTGCTATTATATCACACATTTCGTGTTTTGTCAAGCTTTTTTTGTTATTAATTGGTAAATATATTTTCACATACAAAAAAGCAGCGCCTTTTGACGGTTTATCAAAAAGCGCTGTCTAAATTAATTTCCAAATTTATGCATTCGGCGACACCGGTTTAATGGGAGCCTTTGTCTCCTCCGGTTCACTTGCAGAAGGAGCCTGTGTCTGCTTCGGCGGCTCCGGCTCTGCTGTTGCCGGCGGTTCTGTTTGCTTCGGACCGGAGCTCAGTTTAATATCAATACTTGTTTTTTCCTTCACTTCCACATCAGCACGAATAGACTGTGCCGCAACAGTTCCTTTTTTACGCGTGCTCTCCACAGTACCAATGCTGCCCCATGTCAAACCTGCATCCAAAAGAGCCGCCTTAGCTTCCTCTTCCGTCTTTCCAAGCAGATTCGGAACAGGAACCATCTTCTCATCCTTACCGGCACTGACATAAATTGTAACCGTGTCACCCTTTTTATATTTTGTTCCCTCCGCCGGCGATTGCCTTACAACATATCCCTTCGGAATAGAATCACTCGTTTCACTCACCACATTCGGCACCAAATCCAATGCACGAATCCGCTCCTGTGCATCCGTATCCTTGCGGTTTACCAAATCAGGAATCGTTCCGCCGTCTCCTCCGAGACTGACAACTACCTTGATTTTTGCATTATCCTTTACCTTCTTGTTGGCCGTCGGATTCTGGGAAATAATCTTTCCTTCGTCGATCTCATCACTTTTTTCTTCTTTTTCTACAACAATCTTTATATTTGTATTTTTCACCATCTCTTCCGCTTCCGCTACTGTCTTATTTTTAAAATCGGGCAGTTCCACATCCGCACCGGACGGCGAAAGAATAAAGAAATAAAACAACACCCCTAAAACAACCACAAGACCAAGACCTGTACCAATACCGGCAATAATGCCAACCTTGTCCTTTTTCTTCTGTTGTTCACTCTTTTCTTTGCTCTTTTTTTGTACCGGCTCCACAGGCTTGTGCTTTCCCTCATATCCCAAAAGTTCATCCGGCATCACATGCTCCCGCGGCTCTACCTTCGGCACATACATTGTCTCGCCGTCACTTACACGCGAATCATAAGAGACCGGCGTCCCCAGATATACCTTTTTTAAATCAATCATCATCTTCGTCGCCGACTCATAGCGAGATAATTGCTCCTTACTCATAGCACGCAAAATCACATTTTCTAACGACTGAGGAATATCAGGATTCAATGTTTTCGGCGGAATCGGTTCCTTTTCAATATGCTGCATGGCAATGGCAACCGCCGAGTCACCGTCAAAAGGCAGCTTTCCTGTCACCATTTCATACATCAGCACACCCAAAGAATAAATATCTGTTTTGGCATCAATATATCCGCCCCTCGCCTGCTCCGGTGAAAAATAATGAACCGAACCCATCGCAGCCGCGCCGCCCGTGCTGATCGTACTGGTGCTCATCACCTTCGCAATACCAAAGTCCGTAATCTTCAGCGTTCCTTCCCGGGTAATGATAATATTATGCGGTTTAATATCTTTATGGACAATGCCTTTTTTATGCGCATGCTCAAGGCCGGAGCAAATCTGCGCCGCGTAATCCACCGCTTCCTTCCACGGAATAATGCCTTTCGCGTCAATATACTGTTTCAGCGTTACACCTTCCACATATTCCATTACAATATAATCCAAATCGCCGTCCTGTCCGACATCATAAATGGATACAATGTTCGGATGTGAAAGTGCGCCTGCAGACTGTGCCTCCACTTTAAAACGGTGAATAAAATCCTTGTCCTCGCGAAACTCGGGACGAAGCACTTTCAGCGCAACATAGCGATTCAGCACCATACATTTTGCTTTATAAACAACGGCCATTCCGCCTTTTCCAATTTCTTCTATAATCTCATAACGGTTTCCAATCAATTTTCCGGTCATCATCTTCATCATCTCCGCATCATTATTTGTTGTAAACATCGTCTGTCAAATCGCAAGCAAAACAGCCGTAATGTTGTCCAGACCGCCTTTTTCATTCGCTGCGTCGACCAGCGCAGCAGCAGCCTCTTCCATGGATTGAGCTTCACGAATCAAATGATACATTTCTCTGTCTGACAGCTGATTCGAAAGCCCGTCCGTGCACAATAAAATGATGTCGTTTGCCTGTATTTCAAATTCATAGATATCAATTTCTACCTTCGGGTCCGTCCCCACAGCACGCGTAATCACATTTTTCTGCGGATGATTTCTTGCCTGCTCCGGTGTAATCTGCCCATTTTTCAACAATTCAGCAACCAAAGAATGATCTGAAGTAACTTTGTGAATCACATCATCGCGAATAATATAGGCCCGCGAGTCTCCCACATGCGCAATCGTTGCCTGCATTCCATATAAAAAGCATGCCGTTAAGGTAGTCCCCATGCCCGAAAACTTCACATTATCTCTGCTATTCGTGTAAATTAATTGATTTGCATGATCAATCGCCGCAATCAAAAGATCACGGACATGTTCCGGAGAAACCTGGTCATTAAAATATTCATTAATAAAACCACTCACTGTTTCAATCGCAATCCCGCTGGCTGTCTCCCCTGCATTATGCCCTCCCATGCCGTCCGCTACCATGGCATAAAGGGCCTCCAGCTTTCTGACATACTCCGAAACATAAAAATTGTCCTCATTAATCGGCCTCGTTTTGCCGACATCGCTGCAAGTGCCAATTCTCACTTCATATCACCTCTGCTCATTCTTGTTTTCTCCTCTGTCACCGCCTTGCGCAGTTGACCACACGCTGCTTGAATATCACTGCCCAACTCGCGCCGCACCGTAACAGAAAAACCAAATCGCTCCAATTCATTTTGAAATTCACGAATCCGTTTCGGACTGCTCTTTACAAAATCACGTTCCTCCACATTATTAATCGGTATTAAATTAATATGCACCAACATATTTTTAAATAATCTTGCCAGTTCTTCTGCACATTCTCTGGTATCATTTTGCCCCCGGATCATCGCATATTCCACACTGATTCTGCGGCCGGTCACCGCCAGATAATTCTTTAGTGCCTTTAACAGCACCGGCAAAGGATAACGCGCATCTACCGGCATAATTTTTTTTCGTTCCTCATCAAACGGCGAATGAAGCGAAATCGAAAGTGTGATCGGCAGGTTCTCTTTCGCCAAATCATAAATCCTTTCCGCCACGCCGCAGGTAGAAAGTGAAATATGCCGATAGCCTATGTTCAGCCCCTCCGCATGATTCACATTTTTCAAAAACTTCAACACATTATCGTAATTATCTAAAGGCTCGCCGATTCCCATCATTACAATATTGGAAATTTTGCGGCCGGAGTCTGCCTGCGCAGTCATAATCTGATCAATAATCTCTGACGGAGTCAGGTTTCTCAGCAAACCGCCTATAGTTGAAGCACAAAACCGACATCCCATGCGGCACCCAACCTGCGAGGAAACGCAAATCGTGTTTCCGTGCTTATAACTCATCAGCACACTCTCAATTAAATTTCCGTCCTTCAACCGAAACAAATATTTTATCGTACCGTCAATTTTGGAAACCAACTTGCGTTCAATCCCCAGATGTCCAATCTCACAAAGGCCATCCAGCTTTTCTCGCAAGTCCTTAGACAAATCCGTCATCTCAAAAACAGATGGAACACCGCGATACACCCAGCGAAAAATCTGTTTCGCGCGAAACGGCTTCTCACCTAAATCCGAAAGCCAATCAGACAATTCCTCAAAACTCATATCTTTTAAATCCAGCTTGCCCATCAGCTACCTCTTTTCATCTTGCAAATAAAAAAACCATCGCAGCCATCCACATCCGGCATCAACGTATAGTATCCCTTCTCAAGCTCTCGTTGCAACCGCTCGTTCATATGCACATTCGCACCCGACACGAAACGAAAATCCGGATGCTCTCTTAAAAATTCTCGAACCATTTCCTCATTTTCTTTCGGATCAATCGTACATGTGCTGTAAACCAGTTCACCTTCTATTTTAAGATATTTCGAACAAATATTCAATATATTTTTTTGAATTTCACATAATTCTTTTACATCCGTTAACCCTTTTTTATATTTTATGTCCGGTTTCCGCCGAATAATTCCCAAGCCGGAACAAGGGACATCCAGCAAAATTTTATCGGCAATCCCTAAATATTCCGCATTTTCCTGCTGTGCATCCATCTGCCGAGCATCAATAATAGAAATCCCCAGTCTTGCCGCATTCTCTTTCACCGCCGACAGCCTGTGTTCATACAGATCAGAGGCAAAAATTTTACCTTCGTTATGCATCAGTTCTGCCATATGAGCGGTCTTGCCCCCCGGCGCGCAGCACAAATCCAAAACAACATCACCGGGCTTAGGGGACAACACTATTGCCGCAAGCTGTGAGGATTGCCCCTGAATACTAAAGTACCCCTTTTGATATTCCGAAAGCTTTTCCAAATTTCCGCCGCGCTCCACCAACAGACCGCAGTCCGTCACCTCTGAAGGGTGTGTCTCAAATCCCTTTGCTCGTAATCTTTCCGCCAATTCCTCCCGGTCCGTTTTTAAACAATTGACCCGAATTGACAAAGGCGGTCGACTGTTGTTCGCAGCAAGCAGCTTTTCCGCTCTCTCCGCTCCAAAAGTATCAATATACCAACTGACCAATTCCTCCGGATGAGAATATTTCACTGACAAATACTTTATTTCCGACTCGCCGCGTTCCGGCAGCGCTATCTTTTCCTCCCTCGCTGCACGGTGCAAAATTGCATTGACAAAACCCGCAGAAGAGTTATGACCATATTTCTTTGCCAACTTCACACTTTCATTCACCGCCGCACTCGCCGGTATTTTTTCCATAAAATACAGTTGATAAATCCCCAGACGTAAAATCTCCAAAATATATAACGATATTTTTTTCAAACGTATCTTTGAATAGGAACGAATCACAAAATCCAGTAAAATTAAATGCTGCTGCACACCCGAGACCAGCTCTTTTACCAAAGCCCTATCTTCCCGCCGTAACTTGCTGTCCCGCATGTAATTTTGAAAAATAATATTTAAATATCCGTCCTTATCATGCGTTTCATATAAAATCTTTAAAGCTGTCTCCCGTGCAGATAACATAGCCGCCCCCTTCTGCAATTTATAGTAAGTGCATAATAAATATAAATCTAATTTATCATCGCCTTTGAACAATCTTAAAAGGCTTCTTCATTCACACGCCGGACGACGCGGAGTCCGCGGCAAAGCGTGATAAATTGAGGATCCGTGCCTGTACTGAGCTTCCGCAATAGAAGCAAAACAAGCTCACAGGCAGAACGGTATCTTCTATTTTATCCCCAACAATTCTTCCGCATCCTTATGCAAAACCATTTCCTTCCATTCCTCATCCATATCCAGCGCACGAATCGCATTTGCTTCCTGTTCAAAATCGCCCCATGGAAAATCTGTTGCAAACAATATCTTTCGGCTGTCATGCAGTCTATATAAACGTTCGCGTTCCTCCTTCGGCAAATAACCATACGTTACAGAAGTGTCAATGTAAATATCCTCGCCAATCAAATATTGCTCGGCTTCCTTCCACATCTCAAAACCTCCCGAATGTGCAAACACCACTTTTTCCCCTCGAAAAAGCCCCAATGTTTTTGCTGCACGCATCGGTGTGCAATGCACCGGCTCCGGCAAACCTGCATCTATTCCGGAATGAAACAGCAAAACAAAACCGCGTTTTAAAATGCCCTCATAAATTTTCTGCATCTTCGGGTCATCCACATAAAAACTCTGATAATCAGGATGCAGCTTTATTCCGCGAATCCCGTTATCACTTAAAAAATCAAGCTCATATTCCCAATCGCAATCGGGATGTACGCTGCCAAAAGCAACAAACTCTTCTCTTTTATTCGTCTCAACCGCAAATAAATTTACATTTTTTGTCTGCTTTGCATTCGTCGCAATATTTTGAATCACTGCTGTACAAACACCAGCCTGCCGCATCCGCTGCAAAACGGAGTTTGTATCTGCCTCGCCATTCGGCGCTATGCCGGCACGCTGCGCAAGTTCTGCCACCGCGCGTTTCGCGAGCCTGTCAGGAAACATATGTACATGAAAATCAATAACCAATGTGCCGCCCCCATCATTTCATTTAAAAAACATACAAAAATTAAAGGAAAAAGTGCGAAACAGCAGATTTATTCTGCCGTCCGCACTCTGTACTTTTCTTCAAACGCCCGGTACAGTTCTGTATATTCCTGCGGATTTTCCTTCTGAAAAGCCTTTGGATCCTTATGCGGGTCAAAATTCGGCTTGTCGCTCATCAATTGCTCCACACTGGTTGCAATGTTGGCGCAGTGATCGGAAATACGCTCCAAATTACTCGCCATATCCAGATAAACAATAGCAGCGTCAAAGCCGCATTCCTGCCGTGCCATACGGCTCAAATGTCCCATTCTCAAATATTGTCTCATCTCATCCACTACATGCTCATAGGTTGTAATTTTATGCGATATGTTAATGTCCATCTCATCATAACAAGTTACCGCAAGCGAAAGCATCTCCTTTACAGCATCAACCATAGCGCAAAGCCCTTGACTCGCTCTGTCAGACAACACAACACCGTCTTTATGCATATCCTTTGCAATATTAAATAAATTCAGACAACGATCTCCGATCCTTTCAATGTCAATCAGAACATGAAATAAATTAGAAGTCTTTTTGCTGTCCGCCGTATTAAGTTCTTCATCAACAATGCTCATCAGATAACGCCCGATATTTGATTCATAAGCATCAATCTTTTCTTCATTAGCACGCAGAGCCTCCTCCACGGAAAAATCATGATCCACAATGGCATTGCGGCAAAGTGAATAGTTTTCACACGCTAAAAGTGCCATATCAATGGTTGCCTTCCTTGCCTGTTCAACAGCAATCGGAGGATTCTGGAGAAAACGGCTGTCTAAAATGTTGTCTTCCTCTTCCTCTTTTTTCTCATCTTTAATCAAACGATTTGCCAGTTTAACCAAAAACTTGGTAAACGGCAGCCATGCCAACACTTCAACCAGATTAAACACCAGATGAAAGTTTGCCACACCGCTCTTACCGATTACATCATTCCAAAACGGCAGCATGCCCTTAACGGCATACAGCACAATCATAAACACAACTACTGCAATGATATTGTAAAATAAATGGATAACCGCCGCGCGCTTCGCATTTCTGTTGGCCCCCACTGCAGACAACATCGCCGTAATACAAGTACCGATATTTTGCCCCAAAATAATTGGCGCCGCCGCCGCAAAGGTAATCGTTCCCGTTGAAGTCGCCGCCTGCAAAATACCGATAGAAGCACTCGACGACTGGATAATCGCCGTTACCGCCATACCGGTCAGCAATCCCAAAATCGGATTGGTCAGCGTCTGAAACAAACGCTGAAACTGCGGCAAATCACGAAGCGGCGCAACTGCACCCTCCATCGTGCTCATACCAATAAAAATCATGGCAAAACCGCATAAAATACTACCGATATGATTATAAGTTTTATTTTTGGAAAACATAACGAAAATGACGCCCAAACCAATCAAAATCGGAGCGAAATTTGCAGGCTTCAGCATTGCCAAATACCACGCATTGCCGCTGATATCCGAAAGACTCAAAAGCTGCGCCGTCACTGTCGTACCGACATTGGCTCCCATAATAACGCCCACTGCCTGAGACAGTTTCATAATACCGGCATTTACAAAACCGACAACCATAACCGTTGTCGCACTGGATGACTGAATCAGAGCCGTAACCAACAGACCTGCCAAAATACCTTTGCCTAATCGGTCCGTCATTCTTTCAATAATATGGCTCAGCCTGTTTCCGGCAGCCTTTTCTAGTCCATCTCCCATCAAATTCATGCCAAACAGAAACAGTCCCAAACCGCCAATTAAAGACACAAGCATTCCAACACTTTGTGTAATATCCATTCTTTTGTCCCTCCAAAATCAGATTGCAAGTCAAACGCTGTATATCAAATCGCTGTATGTAGGTATCGGCCAATATTGCTTCTCTACCAACATTTCTAAAATATCCGCATATTTTCTGACCTCACGCATCGCCGAAACAACGCCATCCCTTACAAACTCTGCCTGAGATACAAAATCGTTCTCCATGCTCTCTGCCTTCACAGTTGCCTTTTCCAACTTTTTCACGCTTTTGTTCAGTTTAGAGAGATTTGAAGTTACACTGCAAAGAATCTCCTCATTTGTCTGTGTATCAAGAGTTAAACCGGTCGCTTTCAAATTCATAACCGTCTGCGCCACCACATCTGCATAACGCATGCAGGCGGGAATAATCTGTTTCCTGCACATTTCAAGCATTGTGTGCGCTTCAATAATGTTAATCTTAATATATTTTTCCATTTTTATTTCATAGCGTGCCTGAAGCTCCGTTTTGGAATAAACATGATGTTTTTCAAAAATCTCAACCGACTTGTCATAAATAAATGCACGGTAAGAATCCACCGAATTGTTAATATTGGGTAACCCACGGCTCGCTGCCTCGCGAATCCATTCCTCACCGTAACCGTTCCCGTCAAAAATTACTTTCTTGTGTTCTTTAATGATTCTGCTCAAAACTTCACTAAGCGCCGTCTTAAAGTCTTTTGCCTTTTCCAGCTCGTCAGCAATCTGGCACAGCGCTTCCGCAACAACCGTATTCAGCACCGTATTCGGACCGGCCACCGACGCAGAAGACGGAACCATACGAAATTCAAACTTATTCCCCGTAAACGCGAAAGGCGAGGTACGGTTCCTGTCCGTCGTATCTAAAGAAAACTCCGGCAACGTCGGCACACCAAAATCCATTTTCCCGCCGAAATTCACATCACGTTTAATGCCCTTTTCCACTTCATCCAAAACCTCGGCAAGCTCATCACCCAAGAATACGGATATAATCGCCGGCGGAGCCTCCTGCGCACCCAAACGATAATCATTTCCGGCATTTGCCGCAGATGCACGGATCAATTCCGCATTTTCATCAATCGCTTTTATCACCGCACAGAGAAACACTAAAAACTGTGCATTTTCTCTCGGGGTTTTGCCCGGTTTAAATAAATTCTCACCGTCCGATTTACAAAGCGACCAGTTATTATGTTTTCCCGAACCATTAATGCCCGCAAACGGCTTTTCATGCAGCAAGCAAGCCATTCCATGACGATCAGCAATCTTTTTCATCATTTCCATCATTATCTGATTATGGTCGGTCGCTATATTCACAGTGCAGAAAATCGGTGCAAGCTCATGTTGTGCCGGCGCAACCTCATTGTGTTTGGTTTTCGCCATCACACCAACCTTCCACAGCTCATAATCAAGCTCCTTCATAAAGGCAGACACTCGTTCCTTCAGCGTGCCGAAATAGTGATCATCCATCTCCTGTGTTTTCGGCGGTTTGCATCCAAACAGCGTCCGTCCGGTAAATACCAAATCCGGACGTTTTTTAAACATCTCCTTATCAACCAAAAAATATTCCTGTTCCGGGCCGCAGCTTACCATAACACGGTTTGTATCATTGTCACCAAAAAGCCTCAGCACACGAACTGCCTGCTTAGAAACTGCCTCAACCGAGCGTAAAAGCGGCGTTTTTTTGTCCAGAGCTTCTCCGTTGTAAGAGCAAAATGCCGTAGGAATGCAGAGCGTCACACCGCTCGAATCCTGCTTTAAAAAGGCAGGTGAAGTGCAGTCCCATGCTGTATAGCCCCGTGCCTCAAATGTCGCCCGCAGACCGCCTGAGGGGAAACTGGAAGCATCTGACTCACCCTTAATCAGCTCTTTTCCGGAAAATTCCGCTATAGCCCTATCTTCACCAAACGGAACATTTAAAAAAGAATCGTGTTTTTCTGCCGTAAATCCATTCAGCGGCTGAAACCAATGCGTATAGTGTGTCGCACCGTGTTCAATCGCCCACTCCTTCATGGCATGCGCCACAACAGCGGCAACCTCCGTCTCCAAGCGCGTCCCTTCCCGGATTGTTTTATGTAATGCTTTGTAGGTTTCACGCGGAAGCTTTTCTTTCATTACACTGTCGTTAAAAACATGACATCCGAAAACCTCACGCAAATCTAAATGATCCAAGCAATCGCCAACCGTTGACATAACATCCACCCTTCCGCCCATTGGGCATAATCTTGAACATTGCTGCTATAAAGGAATGTTTTCCCGCCTTTTATTTTTTCAGCCCTATTCACCCAGTATTATTATAACTGTAAACGAGTATATTTTGCAATAAAAAAATGTTACAAAATTTTGGCTTTCATTCCACAAAAATTTCACAACTTGAATGTCTTAAATCAAATCCGCACCGGTTTCGTCATACATACGCTCTCTATGTACCTCAAAATCCTCCGTCGCAAATCCCGGGATATATAACTGCATTGCCGCCAAAACTACTTCCGGCTTCAGATTTGCATTGCTCCCCGTTGCCAATTCCATGCGCAAGGTGCGGGCATCTACCCGGTCTATACCAAAAATATCCGGTAAAATATCTGTTACCTTCAGCGAACGTTTCGTCTTTTTTTCAATCTCCACCGTTTCACGAGCTAAAAATCCATCCACCTGCTCCTCTGTCAATTCCGCATCACAGAGTGTTATACAATACCGGGCACGGCATACCGCAGACAGCTTTTTATCTCCGGCAGCCACCGGTCTGGCCTTACAAATGGCAATACCCATCGGCATTTTTTCGTTCAGCCGCCGTTTCATTTCCTCTGAATCTACTTCTTGATACAATTCCACATCCAAAAGCTCACATTCGCTGGTCACTCCAACCGAGAGCGGAATCCCAATAGACATTTTCGGATGCGGGTTAAACCCCTCCGAGTACGCCAACGGCAAATCCGCACGCTTAAACACACGCGAAAACAAACGTACCAAATCCAAATGTGAAACAAATTTCGTCTCACCCGTTTTAGAAAATTCCAGTCGGTACTTAAACATGACAGCCACCTCCAAAAGCCTGCGACATCCCGCAGGCGCTGCATTTTTGCCGGCAGTTCGGCGTTACCTCCGCACGTTTTGCCCGCTCGTTCTCCGCAATAAGAAACTCTTTTTTCACACCAACATCAATGTGATCCCATGGTAAAATCTCGTCATACGAGCGCTCTCTCATATTATAAAAATATGGGTCAACACCGGTGTTTTCAAAGGCACGCATCCACAAATCCCAGTCAAAAAATTCATGCCAGCCGTCAAACTTTGCACCCAAACGCTGTGCTTCGCGCAACACTCTCCCCAACCTGCGGTCGCCGCGCGCAAACACCCCTTCCATCACAGACAGTTTCGCTTCATGCCAGTTATAATTCACCCGTTTGCTCTTTATTTCACTCTTTAAATATGCCTGTTTTTCTAAAAGTTCCGGCACATCATTTTGCCGAAACCACTGAAACGGCGTAAATGGTTTTGGCACAAAAGAAGAGGTACTCACCGTTACTTTCAAATTTTTGTTCCGCTTCTCCTTCGGAACCTTGAAGAAAGTTTCCACCACACTTTCTGCCAGTCGTGCAATGCCTGCCAAATCCTCCTTCGTTTCAGTCGGAAGTCCCATCATAAAATAAAGTTTCACACCGCCGTAGCCGCCGTTAAAGGCAATCTCAGCAGCATGCAGCAAATCCTCCTCCGTCACACCCTTGTTGATAACATCACGCAGCCGCTGCGTTCCCGCTTCGGGCGCAAAAGTCAAGCCGCTCTTACGCACCTTCTGTACTTTCTGCATCAGTTCCATGGAAAAATTATCCAGGCGAAGCGACGGCAAACTAAGGCTTATTTTCTTCTCTTCCGTCATCTCCAAAAGTCCATCGGTCAGTTCCTTCAGTCTCGTGTAATCACTGGTGCTCAAACTGGAAATGGAAATCTCCTCATAACCTGTGCTCTCAATCAGTTGCTTTGCCTGCGCAAGCAGAGTTTCCGGTGACTTTTCCCGAATCGGACGGTAAACCATGCCTGCCTGACAAAAGCGGCAGCCACGGATACAGCCGCGAAAAATCTCCAGCATAATCCTGTCATGCACAATCTCCATAAAAGGTACAATAAATTTATCGGGATAACTTACCGCATCCAAATCCTCAATAATTCTTTTTTTAATGACTTTCGGCGCATCCTCACGATTAGGCTTCATCTCGGCAATGGTTCCATCTTCGTGATAGGAAACATCATAAAAACAAGGAACATACACACCCTCAATTTCAAGTAATCGCTCCAAGAAACGCATTCTCGGTTCTTTTGCCTTTTTCCACAGGCGATATTCCTCCATCACTTCAAGCATAACCTCTTCGCCGGCGCCCAGCATGAAGAAATCCACAAAGTCTGCCAAGGGTTCGGGATTATACGCACAAGGACCGCCGCAGCACACAAAGGGAACACCCTCTCCGCGCTCTGCCGAATTTAAAGGAATATTTGCCAAATCCAACATATTAATAATGTTTGAATAACACATCTCATATTGCAATGTAAAGCCAATAAAATTAAAATCACCAACCGGCGACTTGGTTTCCAGCGAAAACAGCGGTATATTCTCCTTGCGCATCTCCTCCTCCATATCCACCCATGGAGCAAACACGCGTTCACAGTAAATATCCTTTTGCTCATTCAGTAAATGATATAATATCTTAATGCCCAAATGTGACATTCCTACCTCATACACATCAGGAAAACAAAAAGCAAAACGAATCGCAACTTCGTCCAAATTTTTATGTACGCTGTTATATTCCGTTCCAATATATCTCGTCGGTTTTTGCACGCGTTTTAAAATACGGTCTAAATTCATAATAAACTCCTTTTTATTCAATGAATGGTACATCATCGCAGGCAGACGCTCTCTGCCTGCTTTACTTCTTCCCGATAATCATATTCAAATACGTCAGCGAATAAAAATCACGGTCAACATACTCCCGAACAAAGGTTTCAATATGATTTTCCAACTCCTCTGTCACCGCAGCTCCTGTCCGAAACGCAAAAGCACGTTTATCCTCACTGTATAAAATGTAGCGCATAGCAATCAAACACGCCTCGCTCAGCGGTTTCGCCCTGTCTTGTACCGACCGGCAGTCACCGCATAGGAGACCGCCCGCCGTTGGAGAAAGATAATCCACATGCACCACATCACCACAGCGCACACAACCCGACAAATCCGGCGCAAAACCAATGTAGCTCAAAAGTTTCAATTCATATACACACTTTACTGTCCGTAATTCCCTCTGCGAATTTGCCAAAAGATAAAAGGTATTCAGCAGCAGTGATAAAAGGCGTCTGTCAGCCAAATTTTCTTTTACGGAGTACCCTGTCAAATCTGCAATATAGGTTGCAAAAGCGAGCCTTTCAATATTCGTTGCCAAATTGTAAAAACATTCCTTTGGCTCGCACGAGCGTACACGATACATGCTTTTTCCCGATGCCAATACAAATTCACCATATGTAAACAGGGCGCAGCCGGCAGCCAGCCGGCTTTTCAGGCTCTTCACCCCATGCGCCGAAGCCTGCAGCACACCCTTTTCAGCAGTAAAAATCGTTAATATCACATCGTTGTCGCCAACACTCGTACGCCTGAGCACCACGCCGTCGGTCTTCAAAAATTCCATAAGCCACTTCCTCGCCTGCTTACTGCAAATCCTCTGCGGCAACCGCTGCCGCATCCTGCGGCGGTTCTGCGTTCTTATACAGCAAATACTCGCCAATTTCACCTGTCATCATAAACATTTTCCAAGCCAGTTCCTCCGGCATCTTCATCCCGCCTTCACAAAATTATTCCCTCTGTTAATCTTAGTTTGCAGGATTTCCTTTAGAATATACCCGGAAAATTTCTCTAGCTTCTGGCATATTTTACAAATTTATTCTCTCGTGTCATAGCCAAAATTACGAATCAAACTGTCACGGTTTCTCCAGTCCTCTTTCACCTTGACCCAGGTTTCCAGAAAGACTTTTTTGCCAAGCATTTTTTCCATATCCTCTCGGGCCAGCCGCCCTATTTTCTTCAGCATCTCACCATTTTTCCCGATTAATATACCCTTGTGGCTTGCTTTTTCACAAAAAATAGTTGCTCTGATTTCACACACACTTCCGCTATCCTTCATCTGCGAAATCTCAATGGCAATCCCGTGCGGAATCTCCTTGTCTAAGTTACGCAAAATCTTCTCGCGAATAATTTCAGCGGCAAGCTGCCGTTCTGGCTGGTCTGTTACCATATCCTCCGGATAAAACATCGGTCCCTCCGGTATCAGCGCAAACAGCTCCTTGCGCAGCAAATCCACACCGTCATTTTTCATTGCGGAAATCGGTACAACCGCCTGAAATGAAAATTTTTCCGTATATTTTGTAATAATGGAAAGCAGTTGTTCCCGCTTCACCTTATCAATTTTATTAATGACTAAAATCACGGGACAGGAACACTTTTCCAAATCTTTTAAAATCTTTTCTTCAGTTCGTCCCACATTATCAATCGGTTCTACCAAAAACAACACAGCATCCACATCACGCATCGCCGTCTGAGCAGATTTCACCATAAATTCGCCCAGTTTAGTCGACGGTGCATGAATCCCCGGCGTATCGGTAAATACAATCTGAATATTCTCCTCCGTCAATATCCCCAAAACGTTATTTCTGGTTGTCTGCGGTTTGCTGGAGATAATTGCAATCTTTTCGCCAACCAGACGATTCAAAAGAGTTGATTTTCCAACATTTGGTCTGCCTATCAAACTCACGAAACCCGATTTAAAATGTTCCATCTGTTTCTCCTTCTGTCTCTCATTTTTCAAATCATTTCCTAAATTTCATCAACTTTTTTCACTCTTTTTCCGTGAAACAGCACGGTAAAACCAAACTTCGGCAAATCCATCATCCGGCCGATACGGCTCGGCTGCTTCAGCAGGCGATACAGCCATTCTAAGCCAAGTTTTTGAAATCCGACCGGTGCCCGCTCTGCAACACCTGCATAAACATCCAGACTGCCGCCAATGCCCATCAGTACTCTTGCTCCCAGCTCATTTTTATGTTTTAAAATCCATTCCTCCTGCTTCGGTGCGCCAAGACAAACAAACAAAATATCCGGTTTCTTCTCTTGAATATCGCGAATAATCTCCTTTTCCTTTTCCGCATCGAAATATCCGTCGCTGCAGCCAACCACACGCAATTTCGGATATTTTTCACGCAGCTTTGCCTTTGCTTGTTCTGCCACACCGGGCTTTCCGCCAAAAAAATACAAGCTGTAGCTGCCGTCCGAAACCGTTTCAATCAACCGCACCGATAAATCAAATCCACCCACGCGTTCCGCAATCGGATCCTTCAAAATCCGCGATGCATATACCACACCAATGCCATCCGGTGTTACCATGTCCGCCGTATTTAATACCGACAAAAATTTCTCGTCCCGATAAGCACGCATAATAATCTCCGAATTAGGTGTATAAACCGCATGTGGCGCATCCTCCTTTAAAAACTCGGTCAGCCGCGCCAGCGCACTGTCCATTGTAAGCTTGTCCACCCAAACACCCAAAATATCAATTTTATTATTCTCCGAAATCATTCACACACATCCCCATCATTTTTATTCCGCACACGTCACATGACCGTCCGCGTCCATATAAAGTATCTGAGCTGCCCCTGTTTCCGTTTCTTCTCCAATCACGGGCGTCACCCGATGAATTTTCACATTTCTTGTAACAGCACGTATCGCACCGGTTAGTGACCAGTCCGCATCAAAAACGCTTTTTACATGATCTTTATAAAAATTAACCTGATCAGTCCCCACCGGCTGCTGTAAAACCACCACTGCGTCCTTTTCTCCCAACAGCACCTCTTCGCTCAGCTGTTCAGCAATATTTTCCGCTAAGCGCACATCCTGTTCACTTACACGCCGATACGTATCATATTCATTAACCCAGGAAACAAGACAAACCAACAATACCGCCGCGTAAACTACACCCTTCAGCCTATTGCCGCGAACTAGCCGCCGAAAAACAGGTTCAGCCATTAAGGCAAGCCCAACCAGCGAAATCAATATATTTCGATACGGCAGCCACACCGTTTCCACAAGCACGTTCGGCGCAAGCGGCGCAGCAAACAGCAGGGCACCGCAGAAAAATAATTCCCACTTTGGCCCTCCGTCCGTTTCTTTCACGGAACCGCTCCGATACACCAGCGCACAAATAAGGACCACCGCAGTTAACCAAACCGCACCGAAGCCTCCGCCTTGCCTCAGCACGCGCAAACCGCTGTAAAATCCCTTAACTGTCGATTCTGCCAATCCCTTTGTAAAAATCCACCCCAATTGATAAACTGCATCCCATAACTTTCCAAACAAACCGGCAAATGCAAAACCACCGACTCTGCTGCCTATGGCGCCGATATGCGAAGCTAAAACGTAATAACACAACATTAAAAACAGACAAACCAACGGTACAACAATCAGCCACTTTGCTTTTGCTGCATCTCTTCGCTTTTTCAGTATAACCAGATAAGCACCCAAAAAACTAAAAATGGAAACCGCTTCATAAAAACCATAAGAAATCAAATGAAACAGTAAAAACAAACATAAAAAAAGGCCCTTTTTTTCTTTTAAATATCTTGCTAAAAAATATAGACCGGACGCCGCAAAAAACCACCCGACAACCAAACGCGACGAAGCTGAAATCCAGTAAGCTCCCTCTGCGCCAATCGGCAAAAACACAACAATCAGCCAAAACAACGGACTCATTTGATAGCCGCACAGCGCGAGCGTTCGTTCCGTCAGCCAAACTGCGCCAAAATGCAAAAGCGTAATTACGGCAAGCCCCACACCTAAAAAGCCCCACATTTTTCCCCACAGTATAGGGTCGAGCAGGCTTGCAAAAGGTCTTGTTGCCATAGTTCCAATGTCAAAATAAACATGCGGCAAGTCATGATAAAGCGGATACCCGCCATATTGAATAAAATCATCCAATATGGGGTAATAATGAAATCCAAACAGCAGATATTTCATAATTATCGCCGCAAAAAAAACAAGAGCTGTTTTTTGCCCTGTTTTTATGCTCTTCACACTTTCACCGCCCATCCGCAAACTTATCTTATTTTATTATACCGAAAAAAAACGCCAATGTCTATAAAATTTCATGAGAAAAATAAAAAAACTGTTGTCGAAATGCCGTTTATGAGGTATAATAAACTCAACACTAAAAAAGAAAAGTATAATTGCTTTTTGCTGTGTGTTTATGAAACGGCTGTGAAGCTAGCCGACTGCGGCTTGCCGCGCAAAAGTTTAAACTTTGTTTTTGCGTTTCGCACAAATTATAACAATATATTATCTTGTAGAAACCCCGCCGGCCGGACACTGCTTATTGTATCAATAACACAAACCCCTCCGGTATTTCAGAAAGGAGCGAACACTCATGAACCAATTTTATAAAGCCACTGTTGAATATGGCGACCCCCAGGATATTAAGGACAACAAACTGATGGCAGTTCTTTCTTACCTTATTTTTTTCCTGCCTCTCATTGTCTGCCCGCAGTCCCGTTTTGCACGCTACCACGCAAATCAGAGCCTGATTCTCTTTATTATTATCTGCGGCGTTTCGCTGGTTACACGCATGTTTTCCTTTATTCCCCTGATACGCCTCGTCTTTCTGCTGATTAGCTCTCTTGTCTCCGCACTCGTACTCGTTTATATGATTATCGGCATGATTAACGCAGGAAGGGGACAAATGAAACCGCTTCCATTGATTGGCGGAATTAAAATTCTGCGTTAAACCACACATACCAAAAACTCTGCCGCCATAATTATGCCGGCAAGGTTTTTGCCATTCGAGAAAAACCGCAAAAAATTAATTATATAGTCCAAAATAATGTTGCTTTGAGTAAAACCTTGAAATAACAAGCAGTTTTTGATTTTTTTAGTGTAAAAAATTTATAAATACAAAAAAGTTCATGGTTATTTACTTTAGTCACTTTAGGAGATTCAGACAATGAAAAAGATAATTAGTTTAATAGGTGTTATAGCGATTTTGTTTACAATGTCAGTATCAGTTTTTGCCGGAGATGTACCGGAAGAGTTGTTGAATACCGATACTGCAAAAGTCTTTATTGGTACTGTTGAAAACTTCACCGAAAAAACAATAGCGGGTTCTTCGCAAGTGTATATTGAAACTGTAGATGTTATACCTACTGAAAAAATAAAAGGCGAAGTGGAGATCGGTGCAAAGGAAACCTATACAAGATGCGATAGTGTTTTGGATTTACAAAAAGGAAAAGAGTATTTATTCGGATATATTGATGAAAACAATTTCTATATATATGAGATATTGTCAAAAGATAAAAAAATGATTAACCTTGCAGATGCAAAAAAGTATGATATGGCGCTGCGTTTAGAAAACTATTTGAACGATGGTTCATTTGAAAAAGCAGAACAAGAAAGATTGGCTAAAACTGAACAATCAACACAACCTGATAACTCAAGCACTTCTGTAATCGATGGTGCAAACGAACCAACAGATATAGCAGTTAAATCTAATGTTAATGTTTGGTTGGTTGTTGGTACGGGTGCTTTAGTTCTGCTATTGGTTATAGTATTTATCATTAGAAAGAAAAAACTATATAAAAATTAAAAAAAAGCTTGCATTTTAAAAAAAATATGGTATAATAATCAAAGTAAGTTGCGCTTTGCATATTACGTTTCGGTTTTCACGCGAGCCGGGTTATGCATTGCATAAAACTGAATACGGCCTGTTGGTCAAGCGGTTAAGACGTCGCCCTCTCACGGCGAAAACAGGGGTTCGAGTCCCCTACGGGTCACCACATCGGAACAAGTTATGCTTGTTCCGATTTTTTATTGCATAAAAAATCAGTCATACTCTCCATCGTTTCTCCTCTTTCGCACTTGTAAAAACTAAATATGAGCGGTTTTTACAGCACGTCTCCGCAAAAACCGCTCACATCAAACAAAGCTTTACAATTCCATTTTAATATTGCACAACATGAAATACGCTGTGTGTTTTCCTCGTTTTTTCCACATACTTCAGTGTCTGATACAACATTTCTGCAGCCTGTGCCTTTGTAATGTTTTCATTCGGCCGAAACGTATTATCTTCATATCCTCGGATAATACCGTAACCCTCCATATTTTTTACCGCCTGCATCCCCCACTCAGGAATCAAAGCACTGTCCGTAAATTCCGCGTCCTTATTGTTCGGATGCTCCAGTTTTAGGGCATTGTCCAAAATCTTTACCGCCTCCATACGTGTAATTTTTTCATACGGATGCAAATAAAGAATACCATTTTCTGCAGAGCCATGAATAATCTTCGCCTCATAAGATGCAATTGCATAGCGTAAAATATAAGAAGGAAGGCCGCTGTCCGCAAAAGGATTGTCAGCCGTGCTGTCTTTCGGTTTCACGCCAAAAATGGAATTTACCATAATTATGAAATCAATGCGGCTTAAAATCTTATCAGGATAGAAGAAAAATCTGTCCTGTATCTCTTCACCCACAATATAACCCTTTGCCGCCAAAAGTCCGGCGGAATAAGCTCCCCAGTGATCATCCATGTCGTCATATTTTAAAGGCTTCAGCGTCGGTTCCGGCGCAGGAGTTGCCGTCGGCGCCGGTGTTGCCGAAGCTTCTCCCGGATTTGGTGAGCTGCTTGCCTGCGGAGGAACAGCCGACGAATCCCCAATTGTAATAATAACCGCGCCGGGATACGGTGATTTTGTTCCGTTAAAATCCGCGCTCCACGTAAAAATGGCCTCTCCTTCATAATCCTTTACCGGTACAAAATTAAGCCGATCCAAGTCCTCCGCCTTTACGGTTGTATTCTGCGCAATTGCCTCCGTCCCGAGACGCAGAACGCCCACCGATGTGTTTACCAGCTGTGTAAATTGCACTGCCGTCAGACTTTTCCCTGCAGGTGGATTCACTGCACCGTAAAAATCTTGCGCTGTAAAATTCAGCGTTGTATTCTTCGGCGTTGTTTTTGTAAAATCGTTTGCAATATAATCCGCTGCATAGGCGGCAAACGGATAAAGCAACAGCTGCAAAGCCATTGTCATAATTAAAAAGACAGAAATTTTTGTTTTTTTCATATCATTTTCCTCCAAATTCATCAATAAACCGTTTCTGTGATTAGTTTCCGATTTTTTGGAGAAACTATGTGATATAGATATTGCCTGCGCTTGAAAAAAAATACATTTTTCAAACACAGGCAATCCGCGCACCGGGAAATATTTTCCCTGCAAAAACGATATGCCGTTCTGTTGCAGAAATCCCCGGCACTATAACGATTTTCCCAAAAATATATAAAATGAGTTATTGCTGATATTCCTTGCACATCAAAGCTCTGATATAACCTTTGTCCTTTGTGGTCGAATCCACATAAAAGCCCCTCCCGTAATAAAAACGAACCAAAGGCATTACTTTCGAGGCCGTATGCAAGCACACTTTTTTCACTCCCAGCGCGCGCATATCCATGTCAAAAGCGTTCATGATCGCCTTACCAATCCCAATATTCTGAAACTGATCACTAACGCCAAACCGCGACAAATATGCCGTCTTGTCCGGTTTAATCTCCACCCGCACACTGCCGACAGCAGTTTTGTTCATGTAGGCCACATAAACCAGCTTGTTCTGAATATCCTTCAAAACATCCTCTTTTGTCTCATGCAGAGCGGCCGTATCGGAAATCCCCGCCAGTTCAATATATTTTTCAAAGGCCTGACCGGTAATGCCTAAGATACTTTCTGCATCTTCAGCCTGTGCCCTTTTTACCTCAAACATGTTAACCCCTCCTATTTCATCAGCTCTACCATAACCGCCTTCTGTGCATGCAAGCGATTTTCCGCTTCATCAAAAATGACAGAATTAGGCCCGTCAATTACTTCTTCCGTTACCTCATAACCACGGTAAGCCGGCAAACAATGCAGGAAAATAGCGTCCTTTTTTGCGTTGGAAAACAGTTTTGAATTAATCTGATACGGCATAAATATCTTAACTTTTTCCTCTTTTTCACTCTCCTGACCCATGCTGACCCAAGTATCCGCATAAACTGCGTCCGCGTCCGCAATCGCCTCCTCCGGTGAATGAGTCAATACAATTTTCGCACCCGTTTTCTCCGCATCTGAAAGTGCGTTTTTTACAACCGTTTCGTCACACTCATATCCCTTTGGCGTTGCTATACTGAGATTCATGCCTACCTTCGCGCAGCCGTATAAAAGCGAATGTGCAATATTGTTTCCATCGCCGATAAAAGCCATTTTTAAGCCCTTTAGCTTGCCCTTATACTCCAGAACCGTCTGAAAATCCGCTAAAATTTGGCACGGGTGTACCAAATCTGTCAAACCGTTAATAATCGGAATGGAACCGTACTTTGCCAAATCTTCAACATCCGATTGTTTAAAAGTACGAATCATAATGCCGTCCAAAAATCGTGAAAGTACATTTGCCGTATCATAAATGCTCTCGCCGCGCCCAAGCTGAATATCGTTTGAGCTTAAAAACAAAGCGCTTCCGCCAAGCTGGTACATACCCACCTCAAAAGAAACACGGGTACGTGTGGAAGATTTTGAAAAAATCATGCCCAGAGTTTTTCCTTTCAAATGCGGATGTGCAACTCCCTCTTTCTGCTCCTTCTTTAGCTGTTTTGCCAAATCCAATGTATTTAAAATTTCCTCTGTGCTCCAATCATGCAGAGTTAATAAATGCTTCATGCTAAACACTCCTTTAATACGGTAATAAATTGATTTACGTCTTCTTTCTTTAAAATCAGCGGCGGCAGCAATCTCAGCACGCCCGTGCCAACCGCTCCGACCAAATATTTTTTCTGAAAAAGTTTTTGTTGTATCTCTTTTGCAATCGGCTCCGCAAATTCCACTCCAAGCATCAGCCCCTCACCGCGCACTTCTTTTATCTTATCGTTTGTCGTCTGCAGCTCTGTCAGCTTTTCTTTAAAATAACTCCCGACTTCTGCTGCATTTTGTACAATCTTTTCTTTTTCAAAAATATCCAGCACCGCGTTCCCTGCACAGGTAGCAAGCGGATTGCCGCCAAATGTGGTCCCATGGTCTCCCGGCTCAAAAGCGCTTGCCGCAAACTCCTTTGCACACACTGCACCAATCGGCACTCCGTTGCCTAAGGCTTTCGCCAAAGTAAATATATCCGGTTCCACACCAAAATGCTCATAAGCAAAAAGTTTACCCGTCCTGCCCATTCCTGTTTGAACTTCGTCTGCAATCAGCAAAATATCTTTTTCATCACAAAGAGTTCTCACCTTTTGAATAAATTCCTTTGAAGCAGGATGGACGCCGCTTTCACCCTGAATCAGCTCTACCATAATCGCTGCTGTATTTTCACTCACCGCATTTTGCAACGCATGAAAATCATTCAACGGCACATGATGAAATCCCGGTGTCAGCGGCCGGTAAGGTTTCTGATATTTTTCCTGACCCGTTGCCGCAACCGTAGAAAGAGTTCTGCCATGAAAAGAATCCTTTAAAGTAATAATTTCATTTTTCTGCGGATTGCCTTTTTTATAATGGTATATTTTTGCCAGTTTCATAGCGCCTTCGTTGGCTTCTGCTCCCGAGTTTGCAAAAAACACACGATCCGCACAGGATTTCATTACAAGTTTCTTCGCTAACATTGCTTGGTTTTCAATATAATATAAACTGGAAGTATGAATCACTTTATCAATCTGCTCCTTTAGCGCAGCCGTAAACAAAGGATGACTATGGCCGAGCGCCGTCACTGCAATCCCCGCCATAAAATCTGTATACGCTTCCCCTTTGGTATCATAAAGTTTCAGCCCTTCGCCGCGTTCAAAGGCAACCGGCACTCTTTTTCCAAAAGTATTCATATAATATTCATTATCGGTTTGCATAATTATTTCCAAATTCATTATATTTATTCTCTCCCTTTCTAAAAAACTGCCGCAAAACAGCAACTCTATAAAGTTATTTACTTTTTTAAATGCATATTTTTTCATTTCCGTATTTATAATTATACATTATACTGCATAATTATGCAATAATTTTTTTATAAAAAGAAAATAAAATTTTATCTAAAATATCAAATAAAATATAAGATTTTTTGTGAATTTTTTAAATTTATCTTGCAAAATCTGACAAAAAAGTATATTATATAAGATAGAGTATTTATGAGTTAAGATTCTTTTGCCATCCGGCAGAATGGAGGAAATTATGTTAGGGCAGATTTTTCAACCGGTACTGGAGCAAATGAGAAGTGTAATCCATCGGGAAATGGGCGTATTAAACAGCTCCGGCAGCGTAATTGCCGGCATTGACGAACCCATCGGCGAGGATCTTGCTTTTGAAGCATTGACAAACGCCGCAAGCAACGGCAAGCCTTATACTATAGACGGCTACACCTTTGTCGCTATCGGCGCGCGCAACATGCTGGAATATGTGATTTATATCCGCGGCACCGAGCCGGAAGAGCAAAAGTTTATCATTCTGCTTTCCGTCAGTCTTTCCAACCTGCAATTGCACTGCGGAGACCGCTATGACAAAAGCAGTTATTTAAAAAATGTCCTGCTTGGCAACATTTTGCCAGGCGATGTTTTTCTGCGCTCAGGTGAGCTGCAGATAGACACGGAAATACCGCGTTTGGTTTATATCATCCAGCTTCCGAAGGAACACGAGCTTGCCGTGCAGCACATTTTGCAGAACATGTTCCCGGAACAGGATTTTGTAATTAATATTGATAATACCAATATCGTACTGATAAAAGCTATTGCACAGCCATTTAACCGTGACAATGCAAGAAAAACCGCTCAGAGTATCGTAGAAACCATCAGTTCCGAACTAATGCTGCAGGTCTATGTCGGCATCGGTACACCGACCGACTCGTTAAATGATATTGCACGTTCCTACTCCGAGGCACAGCTTGCTCTCGAAATCGGCCGTGTTTTTGAAAATGACCGCTACATTTTAAGCTACGACACCATGGGTATCGGCCGTCTGATTTACCAGCTGCCGAGTAAATTGTGCGAGCTGTTTCTGGATGAGATTTTTAAAAAGGAAAGTATTGATGTGTTAGACGAAGAAACGCTCCAAACCATTTATAAATTTTTTGAAAATAACTTAAATGTCAGCGAAACCTCCCGTCAGCTGTTTGTCCACCGCAACACATTGGTATACCGCCTGGATAAAATTGAACGTCTGACAGGTCTTGATCTCCGCAAATTTGACGACGCGGTGGTCTTTAAAGTCGCTATTTTGGTAAATAAATATCTAAATGCCAACCCTTCTAAATTCTAACGGAGGCATATGGATAGAATTTCCGTACTAAGGAGTGTAAGCTTTGATTTTGTTCAGCAATGTTTCAAAGGTTTACGAAAACGGAACCAAAGCGCTTGATAACATCAGTTTTTTCATTGAGCGCGGTGAGTTTGTGTTTATCGTCGGTCCGAGCGGAGCAGGAAAATCAACTTTGATAAAACTGCTCATGCACGAAGAAACCGCAACAAGCGGCGATGTTATTATCAACAATGTTAACGTAGGGGCTTTGAAACAAAATCAAATTCCATACCTGCGCCGCAGCATGGGCGTAGTGTTTCAGGATTTCCGGCTTTTGCCGAAAAAAACAGTTTATGAAAACGTTTCTTTTGCAATGGAAATCGTCGGTGCTTCCAAGCGTGCAATCCGCCGCCAGGTACCGAATGTGCTCAGCATGGTGGGGCTTTCCTCCAAAGCAAAAATGCTTCCGAGTCAGCTCTCGGGCGGCGAGCAGCAAAGAGTAGCGCTTGCCCGCGCACTGGTGAATAATCCTTCTTTCTTAATCGCCGATGAGCCTACCGGTAACTTAAACCCGAAAACAGCAATGGAAATCATGGAGCTGTTAGACGATATTAACAAACGCGGCACAACCGTAATCATGGCAACGCATGCAAAAGATATTGTAAACGCAATGAAAAAGCGTGTTATCGCCATTGAGGACGGCATAATTGCAAGAGACGAAGTCAGAGGTGGTTACGGCTATGAAGATTAACAGATTTCAATATTTTTTGCGCGAAGCCTCTAAAAATGTATTCTCCAATGGCTGGATGAGCCTCGCCTCTGTTTTTACCGTGTTGGCAAGTCTCTTGGTGTTTGGCTTGTTCCTTGCACTCACACTGAATTTAAACTATATTGCCAAACAGTTGGAGAGCGATTATGAAATCATTTTAATTGTGGATGAAACCTATAATCCGCAGCAAGTTGAACAACTCGGTGATAAAATCCGTGCTGTTGAAAATATCAAGGAAGCTGAAATGAATTCTAAAGAAAGCCGCTTAAACAGTTTGAAGGATCAGTTCGGCGAAGATGCCTCTGTCCTCGACGGTTACGAAACAGATAACCCTCTCCGCGACTGGTATATGGTTACTTTAAAGGATTTGTCGCTTTCAGATGAAACCGTTGCAGAACTCGAGCAGATTGACGGAATTGTAAAAGTGGTGCGCAACCAAGATGCTATTGATAAGCTTGTTTCTATGACCAATTACATGGGACGAATCAGCATTTGGGCGATGATCGCACTAACCCTCATCTCCATTTTTATTATATCCAATACCATAAAACTGACAGTTTTTGCTCGGCGCAAAGAAATTAACATCATGAAATTTGTCGGTGCAACCGATTGGTTTATCCGCTGGCCGTTTATTATCGAAGGAATCATCATCGGTTTAATCGGCGCCGTTGTCTCATTTGTTGTTCTGTCTTATGGCTATAGCGGTATCATTCACTTGCTTAGTTCCCTGGATATTTCTTTTGTAAAATTTAAACCGTACCATGAATTAATCCTTATGTTTATCGGTGCATTTCTGGGAATGGGCGTTGTGTTGGGCGGCATCGGCAGTTTAATATCGGTCAGAAAATACCTTAAGGTATAAATTCTCATAGGAGCTATGCTCCGCGCCGCATCATGACACTGCCTGCAAAATTTACCCGGCATGCATACTTTTATTCAGACAATAAAAAGCTGTAAGAAAATGTAAAAACTACACTTTCTTGCAGCTTCTTTTTCGCCCATCTTAACAAACTTATTAAAATAATCCTACAATAAATGCAACAATACTGCTGCCAAACGTCATAATTAAACCGGCAATTAAAACGCCTAGAATAATGGAGGGCAAGGCTCTTTTCAATCTCATTCCCAAAAATGCTGCAATCAGCGCGCCCGTCCACGCACCCGTTCCCGGCAGAGGAATAGCCACAAACAGACATAATCCCCAAAATTCATATTTTTCCACTTTATGCTTATGCTTGTTTACCTTAGCCTCCAGCCACAAACCGAAACCGCGAAAATATTTTGTTCTCAAAAACCACTGCACCAAAGGACGAATCAGAACCAAGATAAACGGTATCGGCAGCAGGTTTCCCAGCACTGCTAATATGTATATTATCCATGGATTCATATTCAAAACAAACCCTACAGGAATCGCCCCGCGCAGTTCTACAATCGGAAACAGCGAAACGATAAATACCAGCAACTCGTCAGATAAATGCAATCCCTGAAAGAAATTAATAATCGCTTGTGACATGTTTATTCTCCTTGTTGTAAAAATTTTTACTCTAACAATTTTGGTGTGCTGCAATCGTTTTTATTTTATTTACCCTCCTAAAACCAGCTCCTTCACTACCTCCATCACACCATTTTCATTATTTGTCCGCGGCGTAACGTGCCTGACGCCTAGCAGCATGTCCGGCGCAGCATTTTTCATTACAAACCCATACTCTGCCTGCTCAAGAAGTTCAATATCATTATAATAATCACCAAAAGCCATAGTTTCTTCACGCGAAATATGAAGCGCCTGCTGCACTTTTTCCAAAGCCCGACCCTTATTCACGCCTTTTACCATTACATCCATCCACTTTTTACCGGAAATAAACATACCAAACCGATTGCCATATTTCTTCGAAAGCACAGGATAAGAATTATTTTCCGGTCCTCGCAAGTCGCAAATCGCAAGCTTAAAAAAGGAATCATCCGTCACCGAATGATAATCACTGATCACCTTATGCACAGCGTGATAGCTATCCATATACGGCTGGTAGGCAGATGAAAAGGCGGTCATGTATGCCGATTTTTGCCCGCACAGTACCAAGTGTACATCAGGAAGCGAAAGCACCGTGTCAATCATCTCCGAAACCTCTCCCGGCTGCATCACGGCAGAAAACAGCGTCTTGCCCTCGTATACCACAAAAGCGCCATTTTCGCAAATGTAGCCGATTTCATCCGATACCGGTCTGAAATTACGCCAAAGCGTATCATAAGTCCTGCCGCTCGCTGTAAAAAAATATATTCCCCGTTTCTTCAATTCAGGAAGCAATGCAAAAAAATCATTCGGAACCTTCTTGTCATCAGGAAGAAGGCTCCCGTCCAAATCCGCTGCAATTAAACGTATCAATCAAACAACTCCTCTCCTCCGCACAATAAAAAACAGGTTGCCGAAAACGGCAGCCTGTTCAGTAAAGGGGTTCCCGGTTTGATAAACCGGTGTTCAATGTATTTTGTGAGGTCAATATCATTATGCCCCGGCATCGTTTTCGTTATACATCTTTTTTAAAAATATTCTTATTCTGCTGCAGAACCGCTGATGTCGAGCTGACCCATATTCGTTTTATTGCCGTCCGGAGCTACCAAAACCATTTCTCCTGCAACGCTCAGATAAGAAATATATCCATCCGCAATATTGCACATATTAAACTCATCAACCGGACAGGTTTCCGTTTGTTTGCTCTCTGTATCGTAAATATGCAGACTTTCATCATCATAGCTCGTAAAATATATTTTGCCGGGCTGTGCAGTAATCAAGCCAACGGTCTTATCGCCCACCAACGTCTCTCTATCGGAGCCGTCCAATTTAACTGACTCCAGTGACAATTTCGGCATACTTGCACCGTCCTTCATGTTGCCGTCAGAGAAATAAATCACATCATTTGCTATGGCAAAACCGTAAACCGGCTGGTCAATCAACAAATGTGCATTTTTCCCGTTCGCATCCATCACATAGAGTTTGTGATCATCTGCGCCGTCCACATAGTAAATCTTTCCTTTATAAAAATCCAAGGCATAGAACTGAGCGGCAGATACTTTACTGGTTTTCTTGGAATTCATATTCATACAGTACAGCGCAATCGAATACTGAGAATCAGTCGTACTTTGATCTTGGCTCTTGTCCTTGTCCTCTCCCAGATAATAAAGATCGTTGCCTATTGTAATATAAAAGGAGACCTGCTCGTCCGTTACACTTTCCGTCAAAGAACCGTCAGTCTTAATCCGGTTGAGTGCACCGCTCGTAGGATCCAGATAATACAGCCACTCGCCCGAAATACAAAGGCTCACACCCTTATCCTCTCCCAGCTGCATGCTTGCGCCGGATTCTTTGTTTTGCATCATTATATTAAGTTTATTATTGACATAATAAATGTTTTTCTCATCTGCCGTTAAAATACCGGACTGAATCAGATTTGCAAAAGAGTTTCCCTTTGCCTTTTCCGACGCATTGCCTATGTGTGAGCTTCCAACACGGCGATACATATCATACGCTTCTATATACTCTCCCTTTGCAGCCTTCCCGTCCGCTATTTTGGTAACAATCAAGCGGTAGGACTGGAAACCGACCAACGCAAGCAATGCCGCACAGAGCACACAACAGGCGGTGACAGCAAGTGTTTTCATGGTTTTTTTCTTTTTTAATTCCTTCTGGCGCGCTTCTTCCTCCAAACGCTCCTGTTCCGCAAGCGCCTCTGCCTGTCTTTTCTCCTCCAGCGACTTATTAATGGTATCGTGAGAAGAATATTTCGCAAGGCAAACCTGTTTCTCTCTTCCGCAGCGAATACAAGCCGCGTCCTCCTGTTTGTTCGGCCGGCCGCACACACAAAGCCAGTACGGCCCGGGGTCCTGCGCATAGCACACAGCATCGCTGCCCGCCACACTCTTTAAACGAGTTACCTCATCATACTCCGGCTGTATGTAATTAACTTCCGTCATATTTTCGTCAGACACGGTATAAATCTCACCGTCTGAAAAACTAACCTCTCGGATATCAGCCGTCACATGCTTTGCTTCTGCAAAATCTGCCAGCGAAACTCCTTTATTCACCGCAAAAGGACTTTTGGGCTGTCCCTCCAAGCCCGTAAGCTCCACAGGCACCGCACCCAGCTCTTTGCCGTAAGCGTCATAAGCCCTCGCCACAAATTTTACGCTGTCCACCACTTTTTCACTCAGGTTGAACAAACGGAACAGAGCATAAGGCTCATTTGTTGTGCTGTTTGTTTTCACAGTCACACCTCTGTTTTCCACCGGACATGATAAATCAATACGCATAAATTGCCTCCTAAATATATAAAGTAAATATTTTTCAGAATAAATGCACCATTTTTTGGTAAATCCTAAAAATGTCTTAATCGCATTTATTATATCATAAAAATATAAAATAGAACAGTATTTTTTAAGAAATTTATATTTTATTCATATTACAAAACAAAAAAACTATTGACAAGCGCCCCCGGAAAGGATATAATATGTAAAGTATATGATAAACAGTGAAGTGGTATGCTTTCATTTTTGTCAAGTTAGTAATGGGAGGTGGAGCATTTGCTTAGAACATATCAGCCGAATAGAAGAAAAAGAAAAAAAGACCACGGTTTCAGAAATCGTATGAGTAGCCGTTCCGGCCGCAAAGTTTTGGCCAGAAGAAGACTGAAGGGCAGAAAGGTTTTGTCCGCATAGTTTGATTTATGAAAATACGGTCGCTGGGGTTTTCTTCAGCGACTTTATTCATAATCAAGCATTGAAACTATTGAAAGGGATTTCAGATGAGAAATACCGTCAGTTTAAATCGAAATTATTTGTTTTTAAAGGTGTACCAAAAAGGCAAAAAATCATACCACAGGCACTTTGTCCTCTACGTTTTGCCCAATAAGCGCAGCGAAAACCGATTGGGCCTTAAAGTTGGGAAAAAGCTTGCTAAGGCGGTTCAGAGAAACCGCATCAGACGACTGCTGAAAGAAAGCTACCGTTTAATGGAAACGGAGCTCGCGGTTGGATACGATATCGTGATCGTTGCCCGACCGGACTGTTTATCTGCCGATACTTATAAGGAGGTTTCGGACGCTCTGCGCAACCTTATGACGAAAGCAGGGCTGCTTGATCCGAAAAAACCATGATTTGAGGTCTTATTTTATGAAGAGACTGCTGCTTTTCTGTATCCGCTTCTACCAAAAATTCATATCGCCCTTAAAGCGTCCGTGCTGTCGGTTCTATCCGACCTGTTCGGCTTATGCCGCGGAGGCAATCGAAAAAAAGGGCGCACTCGTTGGAAGCTTTATGGCTGTCAAGCGTATCTTGCGTTGCCATCCGTTTTCCAAAGGCGGATACGATCCTGTGAAATAGCAGCTGAAGGAGGAAAACCGATTGGGCAATATACTGGACATTATTAACGTACCATTGGGATATTTATTTCGCTACATCTTTTTAGTGGTACAAAATTACGGCTGGGCTCTCGTGTTGTTTACCATTATCACCAAGGCAATTTTGCTGCCGCTTTCTGTCAAACAGCAAAAGTCCATGTCAAAAATGCAGGCAATTCAACCAAAACTTGCCGAACTGCAAAAAAAATATCAGTATGACAAAGAAAAATTAAATCAGGAAACAATGAAGCTCTATCAGACGAACAAAATTAATCCAATGGGCGGCTGTCTGCCACTTTTAATTCAGTTTCCGCTCTTGATAGGCTTGTATAACATTATCCGCAGCCCGCTGACATATGTAATTCAGCTGGGCAAGCATGGCCTTCCCGTGTTGCAGGAGGTCATTGACGCACTGACGCCGCTGGGCCTGTCGCTTACAGGGAACAGCATTATGAACCAGATTCCGGTTGCAAAATTTATGTCAGAGCACTTTTCAGAACTTGTGGAAAAATTCCCGGTGTTTGCCAACGTGAAAATGATAAATTTTGACTTTTTAGGGCTTGATTTATCCGCCACACCGCAAAGTGCCTGGAGTGCAATGCCCCTGCTGCTTATTATTCCTGTTATAGCAGGACTGACGACATTTCTTACTTCCTGGCTGACGCAGAAAATGAGCGGTACACCGCAGCCATCGGCAAACGGAGAAAATTCTACTGCCTCCACCATGCAGATGATGAACTACATTTTCCCGTTTATGACCGCGTTTTTTGCTTTTACCCTGCCTGCAGGTCTGGGACTTTACTGGATCGTTTCCAACGTTGTCCAGCTGATTCAGCAAATCATTCTTACAAAATATTTTAAGGCAAATATTGAAGACTCAACACCGGAAAAAACTCACTACAGAGAGAGAGAAAGCAGGAGGAGAAAAAAATGAGCAAGAGTATTACAAAATCGGCAAAAACCGTTCAGGCAGCCGTTGAGCTTGCTTTGCAGGAGCTTGGGCTTTCTGAAGATAAAGTAACCATCGAGGTGTTAGAAGAGGGAAGCCGCGGATTATTCGGTCTTGGTTCAAAGGATGCCGTTGTTTGCGTTACTCCCAAGTTAGATCTGGAAGGACGCGCCCGCGACTTTTTAAATGATATATTCTTTACCATGGGCTTAAAAGTCGATATTGATATCACGCGCACAGAAAAAATGATGAATATTGTCCTTTCCGGCGACAATATGGGCATTATTATCGGCAAGCGCGGCGACACACTCGATGCCTTAGAGCACTTAACAAGCCTGTGTGTAAACCGTGGTGACGGCGAATATGTCAAAGTCGTTCTTGACACAGAAAATTACCGTGAAAAACGTTACCAAACTTTGGTAAAGCTTGCAAACAATCTTGCACGCACTGTTGTGAAAAATCGCCGCAAGGTCACACTGGAGCCAATGAGTTCCAACGAGCGGAGAATTATTCACTCCACCCTGCAGAACAATCCTGAGATTGATACTTACAGCGTCGGCGAAGAGCCGAACCGCAGAATTGTGATTACGTTGAAAAAAATGGATAAATAGTGCCGTAACGGCATTGCAAGAGACTCGCCGCGCATTTCGCGCCGCGGGTCTTTTATTGTCATAAAATATGGAGGTGTCCTTCATGCAGCTCATCTTGGGTTACTTTGCTTTTATCAATTTGCTCGCCTTCGCCTTGTTTGGCATTGACAAATATAAGGCCATTAAAAATACTTGGCGCATCCGCGAAACGGCCCTGATTCTGTCAGCAGCACTCGGCGGTTCACTTGGTGCGCTGGTTGCGATGAAACTGTTTCATCACAAAACAAGGCATAAAAAATTTACCATTACAATCCCTCTCCTTCTAATTGCACAAATCGCATTCCTAATCTGGTATTATCCCTACATTCCCATGCCATTAAAACTATCCTAAAGAAATGTTTGTTTCGTGCTCTTATTTACGATAATTTTTCGTAAATTATGTACAAAAAGCATTGACACAGAGACAAAAAAAGAGTAAAATTATATTGTGTTTTTCTATGCAAATATTCGTCAGACCGCTCCCGCATGTAAAGTGTATACGGCGCAATGTTCGGGACGCTTTGGTCTTTTTGGTGAATATACGATAAAATGTGTTAAAATTTATAAGGAGGTGCTTTCCCATAGGAGATCCTGTTGCATTTATTATCTACATAGTTGTCGCAGTGATATTAATTGCTCTTGCGGCGTTTATCGCATTCCGCATGGGCGTTTCCTATAGAAAGAAAATTGCAGAAGCGGAGTTTGGCAGCGCAGAAGCAGAAGCTAAGGAAATAGTAGAACGTGCGAAAAAAGAAGGAGAAAGTAAAAAGCGCGAGCTTATGCTCGAAGCAAAAGAAGAAAATCATAAACAACGTCAGGAATTTGATAAAGAAATTAAAGACAGACGCAGCGAAATTTCCCGTCAGGAACGTCGTATCCAGCAAAAAGAAGAAACTCTGGATAAGAAAACCGACGCCATCGAAAAGAAAGACGAGCGTTTAAACAAGAAAGAAAAAGAGCTTGAGGAAGCAAAAAGTGAAATTGAAGAAATCAAAGTAAAAGAACTGGAAGTTTTACAAAAGCTTTCCGGTTTGAGCGTGGAAGACGCAAAAGAATATTTATTGAAAAGCATAGAAAGCGAAGTGCGGCACGAAGCCGCTCTGATGGTAAAAGACATAGAAACACAAGCAAAGGATGAAGCTGACAGAAGAGCGAAAAACATTATTGCAGGCGCTATTCAGAAGTGCGCTGCAGACCACGTTGCGGAAACCACCGTTTCTGTGGTTAACCTGCCGAGCGATGAAATGAAAGGACGAATTATCGGCAGAGAAGGAAGAAACATTCGTACACTTGAAACCTTGACCGGTATTGATTTAATCATTGACGATACACCGGAAGCTGTTATCCTGTCCGGTTTTGATCCGGTTCGCCGCGAAATCGCGCGTGTAGCGCTTGAAAAGTTAATCGTGGACGGACGTATTCATCCCGCCCGCATTGAAGAGATGTATGAAAAAGCGAAAAAAGAGGTAGAGGCCGAAATCAAACAGGAAGGCGAAAACGCCACCTTCGAAACCGGCGTACACGGATTACATCCCGAAATTATCAAACTGCTCGGCAAACTGAAATTCAGAACCAGCTACGGTCAAAACGTACTGAAACATTCCATTGAAGTGTCACATCTTTCCGGTCTCATTGCCGGTGAGCTAGGCGCTGACATTACACTGGCAAAGCGCGCAGGTCTCCTGCACGACCTCGGCAAAGCTGCCGACCACGAAATGGAAGGCTCTCATGTTATGATTGGCGCAGATCTTGCTAAGAAATACAAAGAGGGCAAAGAGGTTGTGCACGCCATCATGGCGCACCACGGCGATGTGGAAGCAAATACCCTGGTTGCGGCAATCGTACAGGCAGCCGATGCTATTTCCGCCGCACGCCCGGGGGCAAGACGCGAAAACATTGAAAACTATATTAAACGTCTGGAAAAATTGGAAGAAATTGCAAATTCCTTTGAAGGCGTTGAAAAATCCTTTGCCATCCAGGCAGGCCGTGAAATCCGTATTATGGTTCGCCCAGAGGATGTCAAGGATGACGCAATCAATTTGATTGCGCGCGACATTGTAAAGAAAATCGAAAGTGAGCTTGAATATCCCGGTCAGATTAAAGTCAATGTAATTCGGGAAACTAGAGCAATTGATTATGCAAAATAAAAACTTTTTTGCGGGAAAGCTGCTGTTTTCCCGCTGTTTTTTTACGCTGATGCATATTATATCGGGAGGTGCTTTGTTATGAAACTGGAGAAATCCTGCGGATCTGTCATCCTGCGCCGCGAAAACGAAATTTTTCTGACGCTTTTAATTCAAAATAAAAACGGAGGGCACTGGGCGTTTCCAAAAGGACATGTAGAAAACAATGAAACGGAAAAGGAGACTGCTGTTCGTGAGGTTCGCGAAGAAACCGGCCTTGACATCTGCATTAACACCGATTTCCGTTTTGCCATTCAATATTCACCGGCACCAGAAGTCATGAAGGATGTCGTTTACTTCCTGACAGTAGTCAATTCCGCGGAGGTACAGCGGCAGGTCGAAGAAATTGACGCTATCTGCTGGGTTCCGCTCTCCGAGGCCGAGACGAAAGTTACCTTTGCGCAGGATAAACGGGTAATCCGCGCCGCTGCCGAATATGCAGAAAAATATTTATAAAACCTTTTCCCGTTAAAAGACAAAATTCACCCCTCAAAAATAAATGATAAATATTATTTACCGATTTGGAAAGGAGAAACTCTGTGAAGAGAAACCATATCCGTCCGAAACGCATCTGCATATTGCTCACTGCGCTGCTCATTTTTATCATTGCCACCGTTTGCGCGATTCGGCTCATATATCCCTACGCTGAGCCATATCTCTCCCGAGCAGCGACCCGTCTGCGCAGTGTGCGCCTGCGCCCTGTTTCCATTTCTTCGCTTATACAGGAGCCGCTTGACGGCTGCACAGAAACCATTCTTTATACCAACAACGAACCGAAAAAAAATGCGGATAAAGTGCAAACACAGAAGGATAATAAATTGATGGAATATGCAGACGGTGTCACGCGTCTGACTGACTTTACCACCGGTTTCTCCATTAATTTACCCGGAAAAATGGAACCTGACTTTACGCACAGCCCGAACTATATAAAGCTGACAAGCGATTTCTGTGACATCACCATCTCCCGGGAACGCTCTCCTTACGAGGACATTGATGAGTATATCGCGCATTATCTTAATCGCTTTATTACAAATGAAGATTATCAGGTAAACAACGGCATCGAACTCATGGCTGACACTACGCGCAGCTGCGGCACAAACAACGTGCGTATTATTTCTGTAAAAATTGCCGATATGCCGCAGGACAGAAAAAATGTTTATACCTATGCCACGATTAAGACGGGCGGCAGGGAATTTTTTCGCCTCATGCTGCGCTTTCGCACTAATATTGACGGTGAAATAGAAAAGGCAACCGAAACGATACTTTCTTCTTTTGCACGGCGCGACCCGCTCGGAACCGCCGTTTATGATTTGCATTATCAGCTGAAAACCCCGAGCTTTTGGTCAAAAGAAACCAAAAAAACTTATCGTTCTTTGCAAAATCGCAGTGATGTTATGTGGGGGATTTTTGCCTCGCAGGTGCAAGAGGACGGCATAAAAAATACCATTCCCAAAATGGAACAAAAGCTTGATTTTACCTTTCCTATTGTGCTGATTTATAACCATATCGGACAGCCGATAGCACAAGATTTTACTGATATCTGTGCACGCGATGGACGCATGATTGAGCTGACGCTGCAAATGACAGAAACCAACAATGAGGATTTGTACTGCAAAAGTCCGCTGATTGAAACTTATAAGGGAAAATATGATGATAAAATCCGTGCGCTTGCACGCCAGCTGAAGGAACAGATAAAAACCCCATTTTTCTTTCGCCTAAACAATGAAATGAACACCGACTGGGCAAACTATTCGGGTATCGTTAACCTATCAGACCCTGAAATCTACATCGGCTGTTGGCAGCGTGTATATAAAATTTTTGAAGAGGAAGGCGTCGACAACGCTATCTGGGTGTTCAACCCGAACGATCGCAACTATCCGCCTTGCAACTGGAATAACTTTCTCGCATACTATCCCGGAGACGATTACGTGCAAATGATTGGTGTTACAGGCTATAATACCGGTACTTATTATAAGGACGTAACCGGTGAGGAGTGGCGCAGCTTTACTGAGATATATGATGAAGTGCAAAAGGCATATAAACCATTTTTTTCAGATTTTCCGTGGATTATTACCGAATTTGCCTCAAGCTCCATTGGCGGCAACAAACCGCTCTGGATTTCCAATATGTTCAAAAATTTGCACCGTTATCCGAATATCAAAGCTGCCGTTTGGTTTTCCGCACCCGATATTGACATGCGGCCGGGTCACGAAGGTACCGTCAGTCGTCCGTATATGTTAGATGAAACAGACGAAACACTCAGCGCCTTCCGGCAGGGCATTAAAAAATAACGGAAAATGTGATTGCCGCACGCTCTCTGCTTGACACCGTGCAGTAAAAACGCTATAATAAAAAGTACGAATTTACGCACAAAATTTTGTGCACCACATAGAAAGGAATGTACAACATGGATAAAATCAGAACCAGATTTGCACCCAGCCCGACCGGATATATGCACATCGGCAACCTCCGCACAGCGCTGTATGCTTATCTTTTAACCAAACACAGCGGCGGAGATTTCATTCTCCGCATTGAAGATACTGACCAGGAGCGTTATGTAGAAGGTGCCGTCGACCTAATTTACAGAACCATGAAGGAAACAGGTTTAATTCACGATGAAGGTCCCGATATCGGCGGTCCTTACGGCCCCTATATTCAAAGCGAACGCCGCAGCATTTATCAGGAATATGCCAAAAAGCTGGTAGAGCTTGGCGGCGCATATTACTGCTTCTGCGATAAAGAACGTCTCGATGCCCTGCGTGAACAGCAGGAGGCAGCAAAACTTATGCCAAAATATGACGGTCACTGCGCTCGTCTTTCCAAAGAGGAAATTGAAGAAAAACTTGCCAGCGGTATTCCATATGTTATCCGCCAAAAAATTCCGAAACGCGGAACAACTACCTTCTATGATGAAATTTACGGTAAAATTACCGTGGACAACGCTACACTTGACGATAACGTTCTGCTTAAGTCTGACGGTCTGCCGACCTACAATTTCGCAAATGTTATTGACGACCATTTAATGCATATTACACATGTAATTCGCGGCAGTGAATATCTTTCTTCTGCACCGAAATATAACCTGCTGTATGAGGCATTCGGATGGGAAATCCCGAAATATATTCATGTTTCACCCGTTATGAAGGACGCGCATAAAAAGCTGTCCAAGCGCGAAGGCGATGCTTCTTACGAAGATTTTATCAACAAAGGATACTTAAAAGATGCAATCGTGAACTATATTGCGCTGCTGGGCTGGAGTCCGGGAGGCGAGCAGGAAGTATTCTCCCTGCAGGAATTGATAGAAGCCTTTGATTTAAAGGGTATCAGCAAGTCCCCGGCCATTTTTGACCCTAAAAAACTAGACTGGCTGAACGGCGAATATATCCGCAAGCTATCTGCGGAAGAATTTCACAAAATGGCTTTGCCATACTATAAGGGCGCAATTACAAACCCAAATATTGATCTTGTAAAGGTCAGCGAATTATTACAGCCGCGCTGCGAAAAACTGTCTGATATCCCGGAACAGGTAGACTTTTTCGACAAGCTTCCGGAATACAGCGCTGAAATGTATTGTCATAAAAAGATGAAAACCAATGAGGAAAATTCTCTGGAAAGCTTAAAAGAAACTCTCCCCGTTCTGGAGGCAGTCAATGATTGGACGCATGAAAACATTCACAACGCCCTGTTTGATTTAATTGCAAAACTTGGCGTAAAGAACGGAATTATTCTGTGGCCGCTCCGCTGTGCCGTATCAGGAAAAGCTTTTACCCCGGGCGGCGGTGTAGAGCTTGCGGAAATCTTGGGCAAGGAAGAAACTCTTGCAAGAATTAAAAAAGGAATCGAATTACTGACAAAATAGATAAAATTAAATGCGCAGACAATCCTGTCTGCGCATTTGTTTTATTATAAATTTCCCGCATATTGTTTTACAATGTTCTCTCTGCTCATACCCCGTTCCTTCAACCGAAGCTGTTCCCTCGCCGGACACGTCAGCCTTTCCGCACGCTCAAACAGCGGCAGAGTCAAAACCTCTTCTCCCTTTCCTCGCTCTGATAATCCCCGATGTGCCAAATCCACCAAACCGCACAAAAGCGAACGCATTTCATCCTCTGCTGCCGGCATATGATAATGATAGATTATTTCGTCACGCAAAATACGGTTTCTGTGCGGATGCTCCGCAAGTTCTTTCGGCAGGGAACGCCTAAAAAATTCATAAACTATATCTTCTGCCTCAGCCAGCTTTTGCAAAATACCCAAGTGAAACGCGGGCGGACAAAAACCCTCGCCAATCGGCTGCTGACAATCACTTCGTATCTCAAGCGTACCGCGCCGTGTAATCTCCACATTCTGAAAGGACAAATAGTAACGGATATCCTCCTCACAGCTGTCTGCCAACTCAAAATATTCATTTACTGTCACGGGCGGAATCAGTTCACATAAACCTTTTCTTTCCCGATAGAACATGGAACGGTTTAAGATTAAATTTTCCAAGTCACTTTCGTCTGAAAACACGCTCTCTACTTTACCTACGTTAGCGTTTAAACTGCCAAATCCACTTTTCTCCCATAAATAATCCCGAAAACAAACCGTTTCTTCAAATCCGTTCAGACCCTCCAAAGCAGGTGAATTGGAAAACAATAATGCACGAATAAAGTCCATTGCTGCAAAAAGAGTCAGCGCACGCGGCAACAATGAAAGCGGCACATCGAGATGAGTTTGCACCGAGGAAAGATATGCTGGAAAGTCCTCCATCCCATGATACGCATTGCCGCGAAACTGTCCCAAAAACTTTCGAATCACATTGTAAACAGGAAAACTAACCGGTGCCTTATCAAGATATGGATAATAAGGATGTGTACCCATACCGCAAAGCAAATAGCCGCGCGGCAGCAAATAATTCTGCACTTCACCAAACAACAGATCAAACCGCTGTTTCTGTGCCAACAGCGATTCTCCTTTTTCCATAGAAAATTCAAAGTTATTGTACGAATTATCAAAAGACAAACAGTCTCCGTCAGAATTTAAAATGAAAGCGGGCTTTCCCTCTGTATCACACTCTTCCACACGAAAACCATAACAGAGCATATGCTCTAACAGCCCAAGCGCTTCCGCTTTCTCCACCGGTTTTTTGTCAAGGCGAACAAGCGGAAACTCCAGTTCCGTGCCAATATTATTCCTGTTTTCTGCCGCAAAGGGCAGAATAAAGTTTTTGTGTACAATCTCCCGCGCTCCCATTAAATATCCTCCGTTTGTACTTTTTTTAATCTACTTTTATAATAACCAAAAAGGGACTGAAAAAATGCACCCATTTTTACAACCCCCCTTTATTTTTCTTATCTACGCAGCCATTGTGTCGCTAAATTAACCCATTGTGCACAAACCGGGTTAATGTATTCCGGAACGCCATTAGCTGTAATGTCCTCCGCCGTTGCCAAACCATGCAGTCCCTCCGGGAAAATATGCAATTCAAAAGATACCTTGCTGGAAGACAGTGATTTTGCAAACAGCAAGCTATTTTCCACCGGAACAGCATTGTCTGAAGCCGTATGCCATAAAAATGTTGGCGGTGTGGTTTCACTGACCTGGTTTTCCAAAGAATAAAATTCATATAGTGAAGAATCTTTGCTGCACAAATTTTCAAACGAACCCCTATGTGCAAATTCACCGGAAGTAATGACAGGATAACCGAGAATCTGTCTGTTTGGACGGAACATCTCTTTGTCCATTCCCAAAAGCTCCGACAAAAACGGCTTGTCCCAAAATACCCCCAGCGACGCCGCCAAATGACCGCCCGCACTGAATCCACAGGTGGTAATGTCATTTGGATCAATATTCCACTCTGCAGCACGGGAGCGAACCAACGCCACCGCACGCGCCAAGTCCTCCAATGGGTCGGTTGCCTTCTCCGGCACAGTGCGATACCACACAACAAAAGTATGATACCCTGCCGCCGCAAACTTCATGGCAACCGGCTCCGCCTCACGCTTGGACGTTCCCACATAACCGCCGCCCGGCGCAATCACTACCGCTCCGCGCGGTTCGCTGCTTCCATGACCGGCACTATCCAACACTTCACTCAAAACATATGTCTCTACATAAGGATGTGATTTCTTTTCATATAAACGAATTTTTTCATAAATCATAAATCGCTCCCCTTTTTGTCTGAAATCAAAAGTATACCACAGCTTGCGCTGTGGTTGTTAAACTCTATTTTATTGCTTATCGAATCTCCTGTTTCGATTCTGAAATCGTTATCTCAATACTTTTTGTTAAAATATCGGCATAATTAAAAGAAACGGTGCGACCGGTCTCAGCAAACTCTGAAATACTGTCTAAAACCACAATAAAAATAGACGGATATGTAGCGCTGATAATGCCCTGACGAACGATAACACGTTTTCGTCCCTTTTTTGCCGTCAATTTCATCCTTTTTCCGATATTGTCTGTTAAAAGCGCCTTCACACGCTCAATATCTGCCCTCTCGATCATCGGCTGCACCAAGCCTTTCGATAGTACTTTAACTATATATTACCATAATAGCAATATTATGTCAAGCAATTTCCGATTTTTGGTGAATAATGGCAAAATAAGACAAGACCATACTTTCTTTTTTTAAACAAAATAAACAAAAACAAGCTGCCCATCGGACAGCCTGTATGTTTAACTACATTATCAGTTAAATTAGTTAGCTTTTGCAGCAGCAGATGCGCTCGGTGCAGCAGAAGCAGCAGCACTCGGTGCAGCAGATGCGTCAGCCTTGTCAGATGCAGCAGCAGAAGCAGCAGCAGATGCGCTCGGTGCAGCAGATGCAGCAGCGGAAGCAGCAGCAGATGCGCTCGGTGCAGCAGAAGATTTAGCATCCTTGTTTCCGGAGCAGCCTGCGAAAGCGCCGGCAACTACCATCAAAGATAATACGCCAAGTAAAAGTTTGTTTTTCATTGTAAATTTCCTCCTCATAATATAAATGCCATTTAATATTAACAGACGTTTTTGCGTCCGCTTTGCATAATTCATTGAAAAACTGTTTTCCATCTTACCTTAACCGCTCCATCAATGATAGTTTATGTCCCTATCGCAAGGAATATAACCTTTTCATGCATTTTTCTTATCCAAGCGTATAAAGTAAAAATTACAGTTTTCATAAAAAACATCGCTTTTTTGATTCGCTACTTATTATACTCCATTCTTATGAAAATTCAAAGACTTTTAAAACAAAAAAATATCATTCTTTTGCATGATTTTTGCCAAACAACTCGTCTGTAATTTGTGCAAACTGCACTAAATTTAATGCCTCGCCCCGTATATTCGCGGAAATGCCAAATTTATTTAACACTTTTTTAATATCTTCTTTACAAATCCCTAAATAGGCAGCATTGCTGATACTGTTTAAGAGTGTTTTTCGTCTCTGACCAAATGCCGCTTTTATTAATTGAAATAATTTCTTTTCATCACAAACCGAGACCAGCGGCTGATTTAAAATGTCCAACTTTAAAACTGCCGACCATACCTTTGGCGGCGGCACAAAAGCCTGCGGCGGTACCAAACAAACCATGGACGGACAAGCATAATAATTAACAGCAAGCGTTATCGCTCCGTATTCCTTGGTCCCCGCCTCTGCCGTCAGACGTTCGGCAACCTCCCTCTGAATCATAATCACGATACCGGAAAGCCCGGGCTTTTCCTCCAACAGTTTCATAATAATTGGTGTCGTTATATAATAAGGAAGATTTGCAACAACCTTTACATTTTTTCCTTCGCATTCCTCGGCTATTAATCGTTTCAAATCTATTTTTAAAATATCACAGTTAATTATTTTTACATTATCAAACTCCGCTGTATTTTCGCGCAAGAGCGGTATCAAACCGGTATCAATCTCCACAGCAACCACCTTATGCGCACACGCTGCCAGCCTGCAAGTCAGTGCACCGGCACCCGGACCAATTTCCAGCACACAGGTATTATCATCAATCTCTGCCGCAGATACAATCTGTTCTAAAATATCAGCGTCCGTTAAAAAATTTTGCCCAAGTGATTTCTGAAAGTGTAAACCGTGACGGCTCATAGATTGGCGAACCCGGCGAGATGATGTGTGTTGATCCATGTTGATACTCCTTTCATATAATTTAACATATGTTTTTGTTGCGCGTAGCTCGGTTTTAATTGTCAAGCGAACACTTTGCGCTCACTTGATAAAAAGCATTTTGAGCAGGCCCAAGATACGATGATAAATTATCGCTTGCCTTATCTCTTCAACCTCTTATCCGCCTTCACAGCCAAACGTGTACCAACAGTCTGAAACAGCTGAACCAGCAAAATCAGCAAGATAACAGCGAACAGCATAACAATGTACTTATAACGATAATATCCGTAATTAATGGCAATAGTACCCAATCCGCCTCCGCCGATAATGCCGCTCATAGCAGAATAACCCAAGATTGTATTAATCGCCGTGGTTGCATTGGTAATCAGAGAAGGCACACTTTCCGGAATCATCACCTTTACAATCGTCTGAAACGGAGAAGCTCCCATGCTCTGCGCCGCCTCAATAATGTTGGGATTGACCTCCCGGAAACAACTCTCTGCCAATCGTGCAACAAACGGAAAAGCCGCAATGACAAGCGGCACCAGCGATGCAAGCGTTCCGACTGAGGTTCCGACAATTAATCTTGTCAGCGGAATCACCATAATCATCAAAATCAAAAAAGGGACCGAACGAAGAAGATTAATAACAACATTCAGCACGTGCATAACGCCCTTGGGAAGCGGTAAAACACCATTTTTCTCTCCCGCTACCAATAAAACACCCAGCGGCAGACCAATTATAATCGCCAAAGCCGTTGCCGCCACTGTAACATAAAAGGTTTCCCATAACGCCATCGGAAATTCGTTCTGTAAAATATTCAGTGCCTCCGCGACCTCCTCCGAAGCCAACAGTTTTTCAATCATTCTCCGTCACCTCCTCCGCAATAACATCTTGTGTTTTCTGTAAATATTCCTCAGCGCGCCGCACATTATCTTCACCGCCGGAAATACCAAGCAGCATGTTCCCATACACCTTATCTCCGATGCATCTCGTTGATGCGCCTAAAATATTGGCGGCTATGCCGCAATCTATCGCCATCTGTGTAATCATCGGCGTACCGGTTGCCAAGGCCCCGTTAAACACAACACGAATCCGCCGTTCCCCTTCCGATACTCCCAAAATATCACTTGCACCGTTTGGAAAGACCAGCCTTCTGGCCGCTGCAGACTGCGGATTAGAAAAGACATCGCCTACAGCACCTTCCTCAACCACTCTGCCCTTATCTAAAATGGCAACGTGCTTGCAAATCTCTTCTACAACACTCATTTGATGCGTAATAATAATGACTGTAATGCCCAGACGTTTATTAATGCTGCGAATCAGTTCCAAAATAGAATGAGTCGTGTTGGGGTCAAGAGCGCTCGTTGCCTCATCGCACAACAGCACCTTCGGATCGGTTGCCAACGCACGCGCAATGGCAATTCTCTGCTGCTGACCGCCGGAGAGCTGAGCCGGATATGCATTTGCCTTGTCCGGCAAACCAACAATATCTAAAAGCTCCATCGCTCGTTTTTTGGCATCTGCCTTTTTCACGCCTGCCAGTTCTAACGGAAAACAAACATTCTTCAGACATGTCCTTTGCATCAGCAAATTAAAGCCCTGAAAAATCATAGTAATTTCTCTGCGAACCTTGCGCAGCTCCTTATCAGAAAGGGCACCAATGTCACAACCGTCAATTACCACACTGCCCTCCGTCGGACGCTCCAGCATGTTAATGCAGCGTACTAATGTGCTTTTTCCTGCACCGCTCATGCCAATTACGCCGTAAATGTCACCCTTTTCGATTGTTAGAGACACATTTTCCAACGCGTGCACCGTTCCGTCTGCCGTCTGAAAAGACTTGGAAAGATTTTTTATCTCAATCATAGAAACCCTCCGAACAGGACAATGCACCGACTGCTCTGCGGCAACCGGTGCTCCTTGTTTTTTACATGAAATTCTTATTTTTTCAGCGCATCAAGCGTTGTCTGCTTGCCGCCATAAAGACCGATCGGCTCTACATGAATTGCTGCTGCCGATACAATATGCGTTTTGTTCTCTTCATTAAAATCATCCAGATACGGCTTATGCTGGAAGTAGTTTGCATCCACCTCACCGCTCTCTACAACATTATTAGGCTGAACATAATCTGTATATTCAATTACCTTCAGTTCAACATTTTTCTCAGCCAAAATTTCTTTTGCAACTTTTAAAATTTCTGCATGAGGTGTCGGAGAAGCTGCAACCGTAATGGTCTGACCTGCCAATGCCGCATAATCCACCGTTGCATCAAAACCATCGCCCGGATTTTCTACTACGCTGACAACCGCACCCTTATATTCTTCCGTAATAAAATCTGCAACCTTTTTGCTTTCCAGCGCTGCTACCAAAGCCTTAATCTTATCGGTTGTTTCAGTTCCCTCTTTTACCGCTAAAATATTGCTGTACGCTGAGGAAGATCCCTCAATGGCAAGAGAGTCGGAAACAGGATTCAGCTTTGCTGAAATCGCATAATTCGAATTAATTACCGCATAATCAACGTCACGCAAAACATTTGGCAGCTGTGCCGCTTCTACCTCCTTAAATGTAATGTTTTTTGTATTTTCTGCAATATCTCTTACCGTTGCCTTAATGCCGGCTCCATCCTTCAGTTTAATGATGCCCTCATTTTCCAACAGCAAAAATGCCCTTGCTTCATTGGTGGTGTCATTGGGAACCGCAATCGTAATTCCGCCGTTCTTTCCGCAGGCTGCAAGCGATATCGCCGCTGCAATCACCAAAACCGTACTTAAAACCAAAGAAATTACCTTTTTCATACTATCAACACTCCTTAATATCAATATATCATAATATAAAATTTATAAAAAGCCCCCGTACTCAGGAGCTGTTGTCTTTAGCCCCTGCACATTCGTCCGTTTTTAATATTTGTCCTGATTATCGTCCAAAGCAAACGAAGCATAACTTTCTCTCCTCTCGGCAATCTGCAAGTCTATTAAAAAAGGGAAGCCTCCAATGAAGCCTCCCTCATAATACAAAGCAAATAACCGTTTGCCCGCCTTGGTTTTCTTTATATGACAGAAAGCACACTGGAAAAAACAGCACAACAACGCATGCACATGTGAGACATGCACATTTCCGACATATACATGGCAGACGTTACGGTTTTTTTCATTATGCCTTCTCCTCTCACTTTTTGTTTTTTCAAGTATAGCATAGTTCGTTCATTCTGTCAAGGGATAAAGATAGATTTTTTTCTTTTCATTCCAAATTTTTCTAAAAAATTTGGAATTTTCATCTTTTTTGCGATAATATTTTTTATCACATTACATTGATTTTATTAAAAAAAACAATATTTTTCCGCACAGCAACGCAATTTTGTACCACAAAAAAACATTACATTTTGTTGTAATGTAAATTATTGGCACTATATCTGGTGTATAAAAGCAATAATTATGATTGCCAAAAAAAAAAAAATGTGATAGAATAATCTTACAGCAAAATTGACGTTGGAGTGATGAAAGTGAATATCATAAAAAGAAGCGGCGCACAGGTCCTTTACGACGGTGAGAAGATTAAAAATGTGCTTGTCAAGGCAAATAACTCCGTTCCCGAACAGGAACGACTTTCTCATGATGCAATTGTAGAAATTGAAGCACATGTGAAAAAGACGGGTGATGCCATGACCCGCGCGCTTGGTGTCGAAGAAATACAAGATATTGTGGAGCGCGAAATTATGAATCATGGCGCGTTTAATGTTGCAAGAAATTACATTAAATATCGCTATATTCGTTCCCTTGCAAGAAAAGCAAACACTACGGACGACCGTATTCTTTCCCTGATTGACTGTAATAATGAGGAAGTCATGCAGGAAAATTCTAATAAAAACCCGACTGTGAACAGCGTTCAGCGCGACTACATGGCGGGCGAAGTCAGCCGCGACATTACCGACCGTGTGCTCTTGCCTCAAGATATTGTAGAAGCACACAAAGAAGGTATTATTCATTTTCATGATACCGACTATTTCGCACAGCGTATGCACAACTGTGATTTGGTCAATCTGGAGGATATGCTGCAAAACGGCACAGTAATCAGCGGAACGAAAATAGAGAAACCACACAGCTTTTCCACCGCCTGCAACATTGCCACGCAGATTATTGCGCAGGTAGCAAGTTCTCAATACGGCGGACAAAGCATTAGTCTTGCTCATCTTGCCCCCTTTGTACAGGTTTCCCGGGAAAAAATCCGGAAAAATCTGTTGGAAGAAGCAGCTGCACTTGGCGTAACCCCCACCGAGGAGCAAGCTCATAAAATTGTGGAGGATCGCATTTTAGAAGAAATCCGCCGCGGTGTCCAGACTATCCAATACCAAGTGGTAACATTAATGACAACAAACGGACAAGCTCCGTTTGTTACCGTATTTATGTATCTGGGCGAAGCAAAAAACGAACAGGAAAAGCACGATCTTGCGCTGATTATTGAACAAACCCTGCTGCAGCGCTACCAGGGCGTGAAAAACGAGGACGGAGTATGGATTACACCGGCATTTCCGAAATTAATTTATGTTTTGGAAGAAGATAACATTACAAAAGACAGTAAATATTGGTATTTAACGGAATTTGCGGCAAAGTGCACGGCAAAACGCATGGTTCCCGACTATATTTCCGAAAAGATAATGCTTCAAAATAAAATTGATAAAAATGGGGAAGGGCACTGCTATACCTGCATGGGCTGCCGCAGCTTCCTCACACCCTATGTTGATGAAAACGGCAAACCAAAATACTACGGTCGTTTTAATCAAGGTGTTGTCACGGTTAACCTGGTAGATATCGGTCTTTCTGCCGATGGTAACATGGACAAGTTCTGGCAGATTTTTGACGAACGCATGGACTTGTGTCATCGCGCACTGCAATGCCGCCACGAGCGTTTGAGCGGAACCGTCTCTGATGCGGCACCGATTCTCTGGCAGCACGGCGCGTTGCTTCGCTTGAAAAAAGGCGAAACAATTGACAAATATCTTCACGGCGGCTATTCCACTCTTTCCCTCGGCTATGCCGGTCTTTGGGAGTGTGTTTACAGTCTGATCGGCAAAAAGCTTACCGAGCCGGAGGGTGAAAAGCTTGGTCTGGATATTATGAAAAAGCTGAATGAATACACCGCAAAATGGAAAGCGGAAGAAAATATTGATTACTCCCTATACGGTACACCTCTTGAAAGCACGACATACAAGTTTTCAAAATGCCTGCAAAAACGCTTTGGAATCATCCCCGGCGTGACGGACCGTAACTATATTACCAATAGTTATCACGTCCACGTAGCAGAAGAAATAGACGCATTTGACAAGCTAGCCTTAGAATCAAAGTTTCAAGCGTTGTCTCCCGGCGGGGCTATCTCCTATGTCGAGGTTCCCAATATGCAGCATAATATTGAAGCTGTGCTTTCCGTTATGCGTTTCATCTACGACAATATTATGTATGCCGAGCTGAATACCAAGAGTGACTATTGTCAGGTATGCGGCTACGACGGGGAGATTGTAATCGAAGAGGATGAAAACGGCAAATTAATATGGAAATGTCCCAACTGCGGCAATACCGACCAAAGCAAAATGAATGTAGCAAGGAGAACCTGCGGCTACATAGGTACGCAATTTTGGAATCAAGGCAGAACGCAAGAAATTAAAGAACGTGTCCTGCATCTATAAAACATACTGAGGTAATAAATTACGGACGGAGGCGGTCAGCAAAGCCGCCCCGTCTTTTTTATAAAAGAAACACTTTTTGTGATAACGGAGGATATTATGAACTACGCGGCAATTAAAAAATTTGATATTGCAAACGGCCCCGGTGTACGCGTGTCACTCTTTGTCTCCGGCTGCCGTCACCATTGCAAAAATTGCTTTAACCAGCAAGCATGGAGCTTTTCCTATGGCAAGCCCTTTACAGAAGAGGTAATGGAGGAATTGTTCACCGCTCTGTCGGCCGACTACATTGAAGGGCTTTCCCTGCTCGGCGGAGAACCGTTTGAACCGGAAAACCAGCAGCCCCTTCTTACATTTGCTGAGGAGTTTAAAAGACGTTTTCCTCAAAAAACAATCTGGTGTTATACCGGCTTTTTATATGACAGCGAATTGCTGGCAGGTACCGTGGGCAATCCGGAAACCGTGCGAAAACTGCTTTCCTGTATAGACGTTTTGGTTGACGGCAAATTTATAGAAGAACAAAAAAATATTTCTCTTGCTTTCCGCGGCTCGGAAAACCAGCGAATTATTGACGTTCCGCGTTCACTGGAGAGCGGAAAAGTAATTTTAACATCATACCATGAAAAATAATGCTTGTCTTGCCCAAGCTTTACAGCATTTCAAAAACCGAAAGTTTTAAATTAACCAAAAGCCGCACCGTATGGTACGGCTTTTTTAATATAACAAGACTTTCTGCAAATAAAATCTTTTTGATACAAAAAAGAAGAGGATGCATAAAGCATCCTCTTCAAACTCAAAATTATCTTATCAGATGATTTGAGAGATTATCACGGAGCCGGAGTTGTAGTCGGAGCCGAAGTTGCTGCCTTTTTCAACTTAGCATAAACAGCACTGTCATACTGATATTCGATAGCGTCAACAACTTCCTTGTCATCCATTCTTACAACAACAACATATACATTTTTGCTGCTGTCCTTCATGGAGCTCAGACCGGAAAGCTTGGTAACAGCGCTCTTAGCAGCTCTGTCGGTGTTGTACAATGCAACAGTTCCAACATCATTGCTGTTAGCGTAGTCAAAATCGCCTTTGTCAGTTGTTACGTACTTGTTCTCAACAGACTCAACTACAGCCATCTTGTACTCGATCTTACCGCTGCCGGTAGCAACAATATCACCGAGGCTTGCGCTATCACTGATAGCATCCTTAGTAGCAGGATCTCCATCAGGATCGCTTCCATTTACAACTTTATCGTAGTCATATACCAAAGTACCCTTGGTGATTTCTTCACCGGTCAGGGTGTACTGGAATACGTCACCAACATCCAGATCATCCAGATCATTGCAATTGTCGCTGATTACATAAGATTTAGCTTCGCCACTCTGGAAGAACTTAACCATCTTCATGTCATCTCTAACAGTGGAGATACCGGTTACAACTGCCAAAGCAGAAGATTTGCTTGCAGTAACACCCTCAGTGATAACTGCCAGACCGATTTCTTTCTTGCTGTTCAGGTCAAATACGAAGGAGTTGTTATAAGTAATGTCTTCATCCAAAGAAGAGAACGGCAGAACCTCAATGTCATCCTCGTCTACGTTGTAAACAGTTTTTGATACACCGCTTACATCAACAGTAGATGCTTCAACCGGAGCGTTGAACAATACGCTCTTGCTTGTAAAGGTCTTGCTCATAAACTTCTCACTGTTTGCTCTGTAAGAAGCAGAATCTTTTGTAAAGCCTAAGGTAGCAGCATCTTTAATCTCTTTGATCTCTCCGCTGCTGTTCAGCTTGTAGGAGATAACACGATCTGAGATATTTGCAATAGCGTCATCTTTATCATTCTGATCCAAAGTAAGTACATAGAAAGTACCGTCAGTGTCATTGAAGTACTTATCCTGAGCCTTAGCGCTTCTCTTCAAAGCAGAAGTCTTAACGCCGTTCTCATAAATGTACAGGCTATCTGCAACATCAAAGGTAGTCAAAGAACCATCTTTGGTGAACATCTTAATCTGATAGTAGTTCTCACCGAACTTGGACTCAGCACCAATCTTGGTGATAAAGCCGTAGTTCTTACCGGTGGTAGCATCTGCTTCATAATCCTCATCTTCAGCAAAGATTTTGCCGTCGATGGTCAGGAAGTAACGGCTAGCGTCGCCAACTTCAAGAGTTACACCGCTGCCCTTAACGATATCATACTCTTTGCCGTCGATACCGTAGGTCTCACCCTTTTCAACTTCTTCGTCAACAGTACCCTCTACAGAGCCTTTGGTAACGATGATGTCCATGGTGTTAATTTCTTTTGCTTCAATAGAAGACGGATATGCACACAGAATGTTCAATACATCGTTTTCTTCGATGTCTTTCATATCAATTGCAGTACCGTTTTCATCAGTAATGCTGTAAGTAAATTTGCTGTTGTTTCTGTCATCAGCATCCAATGTCAGTTCATTGTCGCTGGTGCACTCTTTAAACTTGATGATGCCATCTTCAGCAATTACTTCATCAACCAAACCATAAGCATACTGAGTGATGAATACTTTATCATAGTCAGCACCCTTGTCGCCCATGAATACTACTTTGCTTGCATGATCTTTGATGTCATTAAATGCATCCTCTGCATCAGTACCAGTCAAAGCATATCCATTCATATATACTTTAAAACCAGCTGCCAAGTCAACTTCCTGAGTTCTCAGGTCATCGTCATTTTCATAATACTCAAAAGTAGCTGTTGCATAGTCAACCTTGTCAAAACCATCGGTAACTTCTAAGGTTTCAGCAGACTTGTTGTCCGGAGTAATCGCAAAGATTTCATAATCTCCATCTTCGTTCTCGCCAATGTAAGCGATAACGGTGTAGCCGAAGTAATCAGCTGCATTGGTGTCACCAACATAGAAATTGTCGGTATCGCCTTTTTCATACTCGCCGTCTAAAACATCTTCCCAATCAAATTTGTAAGCGTTGGTCAGAGTCAGCTTAACTTTCTGAGTACCATCTTTGTCAAGCAGTTTGTCATCGCTGACAGCAGTAGCGTCAACAGTAGCCTTCAGCTTAGCAATGTCGAGGTAGTAGCTCAGAAGAGTTCTTCTAGCGTAGTCTTTACCATCATAGATGTTGTACTCGTCCTGACCGTTTTTGGTAACGTAGCTGGAATCCATCAGCGGAACATCCAGTGCGTTGTAGGTCAACTGAGCAACAATGTTTCTCGGAGCGTTTGCGCTTCCTGCCAGGCTAACACCGCTGTTGATGCCGTTAGAAGCAGCAACTACCATGTAACCTGTCGGGTAACCGCCCTTACGGGTAGCCAGCGGCTCATAGCCCAAAGCGGAAACGAGCATCTTAACAGCTTCTTCATATTTTACCGGAGCGTCCGGATCGAAGATGCCGTCACCTTTGCCGTTTACGATTTTCTGGCCAGCAGCCCAGTTGATGTAGCCGGCAGCCCAGTGGTTGGAAGCAACGTCGGTAAATCTCTGCTCGGAAGCAGAACCTTTAGCAGCGTTTTCCTGTCCCATTGCTCTGCAAACTACAGCAGCGAATTCAGATCTTTTGATCTCGGCTTCGCCATTGAAGTTGCCGTTTTCGTCACCCTGCAAGATTTTGAGCGAAGAAAGAACATCAATCGCTTCAAAATACTTGTTGGATTTTTCCACGTCTCCGTAGCTTTTAGCGCTTGCGGTAAAGGTCATCGCGGAGATAACCATAGCAAGAGACAAAACAACGGAAACCAGTTTTTTGAGATTTTTCATAGTCTCTCAAATCCTCCCTTATAATAATTTTAAAGTTTTACCGAAAGAGTATGTAGTGGCGCGAAATCTGTTCCTCTTTCAAAAACAGAAGCCGCGCTTCGACAGAGACTAGCCCTATCATGATTCTGCATTGATTATACCACTAAAAACAGCGTTCGTCAATGCCTGTTTTGCAGTTGTAATAAAAATGTAAAAAAAACTGTAATTTTTTTGCTTTCTTCCAGTCTTTTTCCGCTTTTACCACCTGCAGATTATATGCAAACGCACATTGGTTTGTGCGTAATTGCCGTTATTTTTTCCTTAATAATATGTATTATACTGTTTAGACGGTGCCGTTTAAAAAATGTTCCCCAAAAAACCTACTTTTTGCCTTCCTTTTCTTCCCTTTCCATCAGGCTGTAACGGATAAACTCCCGAAACAGCGGATGCGGTCTGTTGGGACGCGATTTAAACTCGGGGTGAAACTGCACGCCAACAAACCATTTTTTCGACGGAATCTCTACAATCTCACAAAGCTTACCGTTCGGCGACCTGCCGACAAAATGCATGCCCGCCTCTTCAAGGCGCTCGCAGTAGGTATTGTTCACTTCATAACGATGCCGATGGCGCTCGGAAATAATCTCCGCGTCATATGCCTCATATGCCTTGCTTCCTTTTTCCAGACGGCAGGGATATTTTCCAAGCCGCATGGTTCCGCCCATCTGTTCCAAATCTTTTTGGTCGGGCATAATATCAATAACGGGATAAGTTGTCCCCGGATCAATCTCTGTTGTATTTGCCGTGCGCAAATGCAGTGCGTCGCGCGCATACTCAATGACAGCAACCTGCATACCCAAACAAATTCCAAAATAAGGAATGTCGTGCTCTCTTGCGTAGCGGCAAGCCAAAATCTTACCCTCCACGCCGCGGTCGCCAAAACCGCCCGGCACCAAAATGCCGTCGACCCCGCGCAAATCTTCCTCTACAGTCTCTTCTGTAATAAACTCGGAATTAATCCACTTTATCTCCACTTCGGCATCGTTTGCAATACCGCCATGTTTCAACGATTCAACCACACTGATGTATGCATCATGCAACACAACATATTTCCCCACCAGGGCAATGGTTACTTTTTTACTAAGGCGCTCGGAACGTTCTACCATCTCTTTCCACTCGGTAAGTTCCGGCTTTCTGTCCTCAAGACCCAACCGTTTCACCGTCACGCGCGCCAAGCCTTCATCCTCCAGCATAAGCGGAAGCGCGTACAAGTTGTCCGCGTCAATATTTTCAATGACACATTCCGGTGAAATATTGCAAAACAGCGCAAGCTTGTTTACAATGTCCGCCGTCAGCGGATATTCCGTACGGCAAACTACCACGTCAGGCTGAATACCGATTCCTAAAAGCTCCTTCACGCTGTGCTGTGCCGGTTTGGATTTCAACTCGCCTGCTTTAGATAGGTACGGTATGAGCGCAACATGAATATACATCACATTTTCTCTGCCGACCTCCGTTGCAACCTGGCGAATTGCCTCCAAAAACGGCAGACTCTCAATATCGCCCACCGTACCGCCGATTTCCGTAATTACAACATCAGCGCCGTCGCTGCCGCCCGCGCGATAAATCCGTTCTTTTATTTCATTGGTAATGTGCGGGATGACCTGCACCGTACCTCCCAGAAAATCGCCCGTGCGTTCCTTATTCAAAACTCTCCAGTAAACCTTGCCTGTGGTGACATTGCTGTTTTCGTTTAAGTTTTCGTCAATGAAGCGTTCATAATGTCCCAAATCAAGGTCTGTTTCCGTCCCGTCCTCCGTGACGAAAACCTCTCCGTGCTGTGTAGGACTCATGGTGCCGGGATCAATGTTTATGTAAGGATCAAATTTCTGAATGGTCACGCGATAATCTCTCGCCTTTAACAGCCGGCCGAGAGAAGCGGCAGTGATACCTTTGCCAAGACCGGAGACCACTCCGCCCGTTACAAAAATATACTTTGCCATATCGCATACCCCCTGCACAAAAATACCTACCTAGATATTTTAATCTTAAATTAGCGAGTTGTCAAGTTTTTTTTCAACTTTCACACAATTTTCATGAGGAATTGTTTAGTATGAATAACTTTTTTCCGTAAAAATATCCATTTTCCCCAAAACAATCCGTTTTTCTTCCTTATTATATATCAATTTATATCAGCTTCAGTTTTGCAAGGGCGCTGTAAATTCCATCGTGATCATTATCCTTCGTATGCATCTTAATTTTCTTTTTTAACGGCTCCGGTGCATTGCCCATCAAAAAGCCATATCCCACCGCAGTGAGCATTTCCTCGTCGTTGTAGTTATCACCGAAGGCGACTGCCTCCGCAACAGGGATGTCCCACAGTTTGCACAAAGTACGTACTGCTGTCTCCTTCGTGATACCGCTTTCCATAATCTCTAAAAGTGAATCAAAAGACTTCACAATGGAGTATTGCGGAAACGCTTTTTTCAAAATCTTTTCCAGTTTTAAAATCTCATCAGGCTCACCGATACACAAAATTTTACTTATAATGTCATCTGATGCCGAAGCGACTGTTCCCTGCCGCGCCTGTGCGTTTACAATCCACTCTTCCTTCACGATCCTCGGATCAGTCTTGTCCTTTACAATCCATTCGTCCAGAGAATAAATGCACCAGCTCACGCCAAACCGACCCTCTTCAATATAGTCAATAATCTCCCGGGCTCTGTCCTTTGAAAGTCCCCTGTGAAATAATACCCGCCGGTCCTCGTCCAAAATCAGCGCGCCGCTATAAGATATAATCGGGCAGCACAGACCATATTCCTCTGTAATCGGATAAATTCCCGATGGGCTTCTCGCGGATATAATAACAAACGGAATCCCGCGTGATTGCAGGGTTTTCACCGCTTCTTCCGTCCGCGGACTGATCTTAAGCTCACTGTTTAACAGCGTACCGTCAACATCACTGAAAACAATTTTTGGCATGCACATGCTCCTCCCTGTTTCCATTTATATAAAGCACGATTCATGCTCCGGACTGCCTTCAGCCTCCCGAAGCCGCTCCGCAGATTCGCTCTGCAAGCCCATTGTATCACAAACCCGCTTTGTCCGTCAAGGCAAAGAAAAACCAAAAAATAAAACCCTGCAACAATTGATTGACAAAATTGCACTCTCCGTCATATAATAATAAGGATTGACATGCAGAAAGGCTGATAATTATGAAACCTAACCATGCGAAACCCGATTACAAAAAAACCATGTATGCTTGCTTCATCGGCTATATCGTGCAGGCAATTGTTAATAATTTTGTACCGCTGCTGTTTGTCACCTTTCAAAACAGCTATCAAATACCGCTGTCCGAAATCACAGCAATTATTACAGTCAATTTTATGATACAACTGCTGGTTGACCTGCTCTCTGCCGGTTTTATTGATAAAATCGGTTACCGAGCCTCTGCTGTCTGCGCCCATATTTTTGCCGCCTCAGGCTTGCTTTTACTGACGGTGCTGCCCGAACTATTTTCCAATGCATTCTACGGGATTCTTTTTTCCGTAATCATATACGCTATCGGCGGCGGTCTGATTGAGGTTTTAATCAGCCCGATTATTGAAGCCTGCCCCACTGACAACAAAGAAGAAGCCATGAGTCTCTCCCATTCCTTTTATTGCTGGGGTCACGTCGGCGTGGTGCTCATTTCCTGTGCATTTTTTGCTCTCTTCGGCACCGGAAACTGGAAGCTCCTCGCAGTGTTATGGACGCTCGTACCAATTGCGAATACCATTTTATTTTTCCGGGCACCGATATATTCCTTAAATGAAAGCGGAGAAAGCGGCCTATCCATAAAAGAACTTTTTTCTAAAAATATTTTTTGGATTTTAATGCTGATGATGCTGTGCTCCGGCGCAAGCGAACAGGCAGTCGGTCAGTGGGCGTCCGCATTTGCCGAGAAGGGTCTCGGAATCAGCAAGGCAGTCGGCGATCTGGCCGGCCCGATGACATTCGCACTGATGATGGGAATCGCAAGACTTATCTATGGAAAATATGGCGCAAAGCTTCACTTGGATAAATTTATTGTTTTCAGCTGCATGTTGTGCATCGCGTCTTACCTATGTATCTCACTTGTGCCAATACCGCTTATTGGCTTGCTAGGCTGCGCCCTTTGCGGTTTTTCCGTCGGTATTTTCTGGCCCGGCACCTACAGCAAAGCAGCTGCCTCCATTAAGGGAGGCGGAACGGCAATGTTTGCGCTGCTTGCCTTGGCAGGCGACATGGGCTGCTCCGGCGGACCGACTCTGGCGGGCCTGGTAGCCGGCGCTTTTCAAAACAACTTGCGAATCGGGATTCTTTCCGCGATTATTTTTCCCATTCTTATGTTGCTCGGCATGTTACTTCTGAAGAGAGCTGACCGAAACTGACATTCCTTTCCATGCGTACATGATAAGGCCACACGCCCGCTCATTTTAGAGCAATATCGTTATTGTTTTTTAAAATAGAGCATGATATAATTAACTATTGTAAAAGATTGTATAAATTTATCATGCACTGTATTATAAAAAAGGAAAGGAAAACGATATGTATCAATTCAATAACGACAAGCGCGAAATAACTTTTGATAAACACAATACCCCCACGCCATGGATGAATTATCTGTCAAACGGTACATTTCACACCATGATGAGTCAAGCCGGAGGCGGCGTGGCTTTTTACAAAAGCCCGCAGATATGGAGAATCAACCACTATCGTTTTTTTCATCTGCCAACCGACCGCAGCGGCTTTTACACCTACATAAAAGACGGTTCAGACATATGGTGTCCGACCAATGAACCGTGCAAATCCAAGCCGGAGCACTGGCGCTCCACACACGGCATGGGCTACACACGCTTTGAGGCCTCAAAAAACAGTATCAGCGCTGTTGCAACCTACTTTGTCGGGAAATATGAAAATGCGCTTATCTGGAACCTAAAGCTTGTTTCCGATACGGACAAAAAGATTACCATTTTCCCTTACGTTGAACTGGGCATGATGGAGTTTATGCGCGAACTGCAATGGCAATGCTACAACAAACACCAGCTAAGCTGCTATCACAAAGACGATATTTTGATATACAAATACGGCGTGGAAAATCAGCCGAAACCGGACGAAACTCCTTTGGTTTATTTTGCAGCAAATGCACCCGTCACCGCCTTCGACTGCGACCGCGACGAATTTGTCGGCAGCTACCGCAGCGAAGAAAATCCGCAAAATGTAGAAAAAGGTTTCTGCACCGGTTCGGAACTTTACGGCGGTGATCCTTGTTTTGCCCTGCAGCTGGATATTGATTTAAAAGCAGGCGAAGAAAAAGAAATTAATATTTTCCTTGGCACCGCTATGACCGAAGAGGAAATCGAAAAGTGTGTATCTCATTGCCGGGAAAGTGATTTCGTGGAAAAATCCTACCGGGCATTGTCAGAACAATGGAACGAATATCTTGCAAAGTTACAATGTGAAATTCCCGACAAGGATGCACAAACCATGATTAATATCTGGAATCCCTATCAAGCAGAACGCAATTTCCAATTTTCCAGAAACATCAGCTATTACGCAACGGGAACCTTCCGCGGCGTTGGCGTGCGCGACACCGCGCAGGATATTTTAGCAATGATACCCTTTGATTTACGCAGAGCCAAAGACAAACTGAATCTGCTGTTCACGCAGCAATATCAGGACGGTCACTGCAATCACTATTGTTTTCCGACAGAGGGCTGGGAGCCTGTCACACGAATCCACTCGGACAATCATCTATGGCTGGTTATGGCATGCTATCATATTATAATGGAAGAAGGCAAACTGGACTATCTGGATGAAACCGTGGAATATTATGACGGCGGCAAAGCAAGCGTTTGGGAGCACATACAAAAGTCCATCGATTTCTGCATGGCAAACCGCGGCGAATATGGTTTCCCACTAATGCTATCCTCCGACTGGAACGACATGCTCTACCGCGTGTGCCAAAGGGGCCGTGGCGAAAGTATATGGACCGGGATGCAATTTGGAACCGTACTGCGTCAAATAGCCGAACTGGCAGAATTAAAAGGTGAGGACAAACAAAAATATCTGGCAATTTACGAAGAACAGAAAAAACTGATCAACTCCACCGCATGGGACGGAGAATGGTTCAGAAGGTGCATCACTGACGAAGGAAGGTTCATCGGCTCCGCCTCCGAGCCGCAGGCAAAAATTTGGCTGAATGCACAAAGCTGGTCTGTCATCTCCGGCATGGGCGATAAAGAAAAACAAATCTCTGCCATGGACAGCGTAAAAAAATATCTGGATACACCGCTCGGCGTAAAGAAAATTGACCCGTCTATGACAACCGACTACCCCAGCAAGGAAGGCACGCTCACCTGCTATAACAAAGGCTGCGGCGAAAACGGCAGTGTGTTCTGCCACGCAAACACATGGGCAATTATTGCAGAATGCATACTCAAACGCCCCGAAAATGCATATAAATATTACCATCAGCTTCTCCCGATGATCGCGCAGGAAAAAGCGGGAGAATGGCGCTACAAAGCCGAACCGTATGTATATGCCTCAAATATTTTCGGACCGGAAAGCGATAAATTCGGCTTGGCAAACGTCTCCTGGCTCACCGGAACCGCCGCCTGGATGTATGTTGCGGTAACACAGTATATGCTCGGTATTAAACCAAAATGGAACGGACTGGAAATTGACCCATGTCTGCCGAAGGAAATGCTGCCGGCTAAGGTAACCCGCGTGTTCCGCGGTAAAAAATATGAGATAGAAATCACAGAAAATAAACGCATGTTTATAGAATATAAAGACTAATTCAAAATGGCTGCAGCAAATGCTGCAGCCACTTCTATCCGTCATTTTAATAAAAATAATTTACTCCGCTTTGTTTTTATGAGCGTGTAAGTGTTCTTTGATCTTTTGAAACGTAACATCGCTGATATCGTGCTCAATCTTGCAGCTGTCGCTGTACGCCGTTTCTTCATCCACACCAAGCGCCATCAATGCATTGGCAATCACCTGATGTCTTTCATAAACCTTTGCCGCAATTTTCATTCCCTTTTCTGTCAGTGAGATATCTCCTTCTCCATCTACAGTAATATATCCTTCCTCACGAAAAGATTTCATCGCCACCGATACGCTCGGTTTTGTAAAACCCAGATGATTTGCAATATCAATTCCGCGAACCAGTCCATGTTTTTTGTGCAGCATAAGAATGGTTTCCAAGTAATTTTCTGCCGATTCCTGTATTCTCATTTCTGTTTCCTTCCTTAAATCACGATCATGTTTTTCTAGCAGCCAAAATAATTACACGCCCGTCAAAAATAACCATTTTCATTATTGTATTAATTATACTACAATAAGTTAGCCTTGTCAAACTCTTTTGTATAAAAAAACAATAAAAAAATTAAAAGAAAGGCTTGACAACCCGCGGTTAGTTATGCTAAACTAACCATTGGGAAGTTAGTATCTGCTAACTCTTATGAAACGTTAACCGCAGCTTATAACAATCGAAATGGGGGATAAATATGATGCCACTAACACTCGCGTCCATCGGCGAGGACAACATCATTAAAAAAATCGGTGGCAAGCCGGAGGTTAAAAAGCATCTCGAAAATCTCGGTTTTGTCGTCGGCGGCAATGTAAAGATTATTAACCAGCTCGGCGGCAATGTTATTGTAAACGTAAAGGAAGCAAGAATCGCCATCAGCCAGGAAATGGCGCAAAAAATCATGATTTAAACAAAAGGATATTACATAGTAAGGAGGACGTAAAATGCAAACACTGAAAGAGGCCAAAATCGGTCAAACCGTTACAGTTGTAAAACTCCACGGTGAAGGTGCCGTCAAGCGCCGTATCATGGATATGGGCATTACCAAAGGTGTTGAGGTGCACGTGCGCAAGGTTGCACCGCTCGGCGATCCCGTTGAGGTAACCGTACGCGGTTACGAGCTCAGTCTGCGCAAAGCAGATGCGGAAATGATTGAAGTAAAATAGCACGAATTAAAAACAAGGATGTAAAATAAAATAAAGCAGACTTCGGAAATGACATTAAGCAAGATATTCCATTCCCATCCATATTGCGTTGGCGGTCTTGTCATCTTATTGTACATCGGCCGCGGTCTGTATATTTTTTACAATCCACAGAAAGAGAGGAATTATCATGAATGTAAGAATCGCTCTTGCCGGTAACCCGAACTGCGGTAAAACTACTTTGTTTAACGCATTGACGGGTTCCAACCAGTTTGTCGGAAACTGGCCCGGTGTTACAGTAGAGAAAAAAGAAGGAAAACTGAAAAAACATGATGGCGTTACCATTACCGACCTTCCGGGTATTTATTCCCTTTCCCCGTACACCCTGGAAGAGGTTGTTGCCAGAAATTACTTAATTGGCGAACGTCCGGATGCCATTTTAAACATTGTGGACGGAACAAACCTGGAAAGAAACCTGTATCTTACCACACAGCTGACTGAACTTGGCATCCCGGTGGTTATCGCTATTAACATGATGGACATTGTCCGTAAAAACGGTGATAAAATTAACGTTGCCGAGCTTTCCAGAGAGTTGGGATGTAAGATAGTTGAAATCTCTGCATTAAAAGGTACCGGCATCATGGATGCAGCAGAGGCGGCAATTTTTGCTGCACAAAACGGAAAAACCGTTCCTATGCATACCTTCTCCGGTGCAGTTGAACACGCCATTGCTCATATAGAGGAAGCCGTTTTACACGACATGCCGGAAGAGCAGCAAAGATGGTATGCTATCAAGGTTTTTGAGCGTGACGAGAAAATCATTGCTCAGTTAAATATTGATAAAGGTGTGCTTACCCATATCGAAGAGGACATCAAGGCAGCTGAGGATGAGCTGGACGATGATGCTGAGAGTATTATCACCAACGAGCGCTACATATACATTGCCCAACTGATGAAGGGCTGTTATAAAAAGAGAAATGCCGGCAAGCTTTCTACCTCAGACAAAATTGACAAGGTCGTAACAAACCGCTGGCTGGGTCTCCCCATCTTTGCTGTTATCATGTTTTTAGTTTATTATATCTCCATGGTAACCGTTGGTTCCATGGCAACAGACTGGGCAAATGACGGTCTGTTCGGCGATGGATGGCATCTGTTCGGCATTGGTTCCTCAGCATACAGCGAGGTCGCCGATGAATACGGCGAGGCTTCTCAGGTTGTAAACGGATATATTGAATATGCTGCTGACCACGATGTAGATACGGAAGAAGTGGAAGCTGCTCTTGACAGCGAATCAGAAGATTTTGACGCCGACAAAGCAAAAACTGCTTTAAATGATTTTGCTGAAAGCGCAAAAGACATCAAAGAGGCAAGTTATACGGTTGTAGATGACGAAACCATGGCTGATGAAGAAGTTACTTCTTCTTACAGCGATTTACTTTCTGCAATTGAAGTATATGACAAATATGACTGCACAGAGCCTGATCCGGCAGACTATGGCGTATGGGTTCCGGGTATTCCGGTGTTAGTCGAAAACGGTTTGACCGCAATCCATTGCGCAGACTGGCTGCAAGGCTTGTTGCTCGACGGTGTAGTTGCCGGTGTTGGTGCCGTTCTCGGTTTCGTACCGCAGATGTTGGTTCTGTTCTTGTTGCTTGCTTTCTTAGAGGCTTGCGGCTACATGGCTCGTATCGCATTTGTACTGGACAGAATCTTCCGCAAGTTCGGTCTGTCCGGAAAATCCTTCATCCCGATGCTGATTGGTACGGGCTGCGGCGTTCCGGGTATCATGGCTTCCAGAACCATTGAAAATGACCGTGACAGAAAAATGACCATTATGACTACCACCTTCATCCCCTGTGGTGCAAAGGTTCCGTTTATCTCAATGATTGCCGGCGCAATTTTCGGCGGTTCGGCATGGATTGCAACTTCGGCATATTTCGTTGGAATGGCAGCTATCATCATTTCCGGTATCATGCTGAAAAAGACAAAAATGTTTTCCGGCGACCCGGCTCCGTTTGTTATGGAGCTTCCGGCATACCATTTACCGACTGTTTCCAACGTTCTCCGTTCTATGTGGGAACGCGGCTGGTCATTTATTAAAAAAGCAGGAACCATCATTCTGCTTTCTACCATTATTGTTTGGTTTACCACCTATTTCGGATTTGTTGACGGTAAGTTTACCATGCTTTCCGAAGATCAAATCGACGCCAGCATCTTAGCAGCTGTCGGCAACGCCATTGCATGGCTGTTTGCTCCTCTTGGCTGGGGTAACTGGCAATCGGCAGTTGCATCCATTACCGGTCTTATCGCAAAAGAAAACATTGTTGGTACAATGGGTATTCTTTACGGCGGCACGGGAACGGTATATGCAAACCTTGCGGAGGCATTCACCGGAATCAGCGGTTATTCCTTCCTCGTATTTAACCTGCTGTGCGCTCCTTGTTTTGCGGCAATCGGTGCTATCAAGCGCGAAATGAACAATGCAAAATGGACCTGGTTTGCTATCGGCTATCAGTGTGGCTTTGCATATGCTGTTGCGCTGATGATTAACCAGTTTGGTATGCTGTTTACAGGTAATGCAAACATAATCGGTGTTATCGCATCAATTATCGTACTTGCGTTCATTGTCTACATGCTCTTTAAACCTTACAAAGAGGCTAACAAGCTGAATGCAAATGTAAAAATTTCTGCATAAAATCAAAATAAAAAAGGCTAAAGGAGGAATCACCCATGCTTCAATGGTTATCGGAAAACATTGCAACCATCATTATCTGCGCGGTGCTCGCCGTTGCAGTTGCAGGAATCATCATTTATTTGATTCGTAACAAAAAAAGAGGGAAATCCTCCTGCGGCTGCGGTTGTGCAAGCTGCGCCATGAAGGGCGCATGCCACAGCAAAAAGTAAATCCGTGTTGTAGGGTGGCGCTGCAGTAAAATGAAATCATTTTGCTGCAGCCCCATTTTTACCGCTCGTTTATCAATTTTAATATAAAACAGGAGGCGAAAATGAGTGTAGTCATTGTTGGCGGTCATGATCGTATGCACTGCCGTTACAAAGAAATTTGTAAAAAATTTGGCTGTAAATGCAAGGTATTTACACAGTGCCCTGCAAATTTTAAAAACCAAATCGGCAATCCTGACATGGTTGTTATTTTTACAAAAACCGTTGCACACAAAATGGTAAGTGCAGCAACAGAGCAGGCAGAAAAATCCGGCGCGTGCATCATGCATTGCCATTCTTCCGGAGCCTGTGCATTAAATGGTGTTTTAACAGAGTATTTCGCGAAAGCAAATTAATTTTTTGCACACCAGTTAGTCTTTTCTAACCAATAATAAAAATGAATGTCCAATGGTATCGCCCTATGCATACCGTAAATTTCGTAAAAGCAGCTTTTACTGCTTAAGATACAAAAGCAACCTCTTTTGTTCCGAATGGTCTTATCATTTGGAACTAATCCTTACGAAAGGGGCTGCAAAAAAATCAGAGCACAATTCACTCACAAAAGTACATGATAAAAATTCGCTTCTCCGGCTTATTGCAGCAATGCGACCAGCCTGAGAAAAATTGGTTTTAAACCGGATTTCTATTATTTTGTACGTAGACAAACTGCCTTAACAAACAAGCTCCCGGTGTACCCACATACGCCACCAGACGTTCTAAAGTGCCGTTTCATCGCTCTTTGGAACAGGTTTGTTAATTCAAAAACATTTTCCTAAACACTCTCTTATATGCTCCGGTTTTATTTGCAGCCCCTCTTTATCCTTTATTTTCTTACAGATCTATTGATTTCATATCCATTTTCTCCGCTTTTTCTTTTAATCTCCTGTCATCATGAAAGAATTTGCATGTAAAAAAGAGATTTTACAGGTTGTTTTCGCGAAACAGCCATATTATAATATATACTGCAAATACTATATTTAAATATAGGAGTGTGTAGTATGGACAAAAATACAGCTTTACAAGCAGCATGCAACATGTGCGATACGATTATGAGAAAATTCCCCCATGCCATTCTGCCTCCGGAAGCCTCTTTTCACTATCATGCCGGTGTATTTCTTTCAGGAATGCTCCGCTGCTACCTGCTCACCGGAAACGAAAAATATTTTAATTATATAAAAGCATGGGCGGACTCCAACATAGATGAAAACGGAGAAATTCCCTCCCAAAACAAAGAACATCTTGATGATTTGCAGGCGGGAAATCTCTTGTTTTTGTTATACGATAAAACAAAAGATATACGTTACCGCAAAGCGCTTGATTCCCTGCCTCCGCTGCTGAAAAGCTGGCGCAAAAATGCGGAAGGCGGCTTTTGGCATAAAGATTTTCGCGTAAATCAAATGTGGCTGGACGGACTTTACATGGCGGGACCTCTCGCGGTCCGCTATGGTGCGCAAACCGGAGATGATGAATATCTTTCCATCATGTGTAAACAGGCAATGCTGATGAAAAAGCATATGAAAGACGAAAAAACAGGTTTGTATTACCATGCCTGGGACGAAGACAAGGCAGAAGATTGGGCAAACCCCGTCACAGGTACAGCACCGGAATTTTGGGGTCGTGCCGATGGCTGGTATTGCACCGCTTTACTCGATATGCTCGATTTTATTCCGGAGACAAACCCTGTTTATCAGAAATTTGCAGCTACTGCCGCCGACTTGCTCCGCGCTTTGGTTCGTGTTCAAGATCCCGAAGACGGCCGTTGGTTTCAAGTTCTCGACAAGGGCGGCTGCAAGGGCAACTGGCATGAAAACTCCTGCTCCTGCCTGTTTGTCTACTGTCTGTTAAAGGCAATCAGCAAAAACATATTGAGCAAAGAATATCTCCGTTACGCCGAAAAAGGTTTCGACGCAGTGCTTCGTTCCCTGAAATACAGCGGAGACGATATTATTTTAGATGACATTTGCCAGGGTACAAGCGTCGGAAATTATGAATATTACTGCAACCGTCCCAGAAGACAGAATGACCTCCATGGTGCCGGAGCATTTATCCTGATGTGCACGCAGGCGGCAATAACACTCGATGCGAAAAGCTAAAACCGGCAATCTGCCACTTTTATATGCAATACCGATAACACGGACATTTCTGTTTTTCTGTCCGGGCAAGGAGTCTTTCTGACATGAAACATAAAACGCTGAAGCCAAACAACGGCAGTGCTTTGAAAAAGTTTATTTTTTCCTATCTTCTCATTTTGTGCGTGCCGATAATCTTTACCACCGTCACGCTTACCACTGTCAGCTCAAGCATAAAAAAAGCAACCGAGGACGAAACCTTTTATATGCTTAGTCTTTTGCAAACAGAAATGGACACGCTGTTCAACAGCTTGAAAAAATCCGGTTATTCGCTTATTATCAGCACGGAGACCAACCTGTTTGAAAACACACCCGAAGGCCGCAGCGACTACACGGCTTTTATTAAAAAGCAGAGAATGGTTTCTTACAATTCGGAAGATTTTGCTGTATATTTCAAAGAGGAAAACCTCATCGTATCCTCCACAGGCTACTATACCGATCCCCGAAATTATTACGACAGTTATTTTTATAATACCAATATTTCCTATGATGATTTTTATAACACCATGCTCTGCAGCAGCTCCTCCCGTTTTGTGCCGATACGCAACATACAGACCGGTGTAGAAAGTATTCAATATGTGCTTCCCTCCGGTTTTGACCCCGAGCTTCGCAGTGTTTGTGTTATCACCTCTCTTTCTGCCGAACGTTACACCTCTGTCATCCGCAGCATGGAGAAAAAGCTGAACACCTCTGTGATGGTCTTAAATAAACGAAACGAAAAAATATTTGCCGGTACGCAAGATACGGTAACTACCGACTATCGCAACTACCCTGCGGACCGCGGCATGATCATCAGCGACATTGACGGCACCGCCATGGTACAGAGCTACATTTCCTCCGATATTGCCGACTGGAAATATATTTCCACCAAGCCGGAGCGCGAATTTTGGCAGCGAAGCTATTATATCCGAACGGTATGGCTGTTTACTCTGCTTTCCTGTCTGCTGATCGGTCTCACACTAGTCATAGTTTTAACACGCAAAAGCTATAACCCCATAAAAAAGCTGACAGATGAAATGAAAAAAATCGGTACGCCTCATAAAAGCGAAAACGAATTTCAGATCATAGAAGACACCGTGAAACAAATCGTCTCACAATATAACGACCTTTCAGATTATCTAAAGTCCCAGAAAAGGGCGCTGACCGGTATCTTTTTGGGGCGGCTTCTGCGCAATGAATTAGATACATCAAAATCAGTTTTCAGCGAGCTGCAAAAGTATGACATAGCTTTTCCTTATCAAAATTATTTGGTATTAATTATTCGCGCAAGCAATCTGGAAGAGCTTTTTGCCGATGACAATGATCGGGAATTAGCGCTTTCCGAAAAGGTAATTTTAACAGATTTAATCTTATCCAATATTGCTTTAGAGCTTTTAAAAGAAAAATACATTGCTGTTTCTGCAGAAATAGATGAAAAAACGGTCATTATTTTAAATACGGACAACACAGACCCAAACACTGTAACTACAGATGTAAATATCGCCCTGCACCAGCTGTGTGAAGTCGCCTCGGCGGAGTTTAAACTGCATCTGCTTTGCGCAGTCAGCAATCTGCACCAAACCATAGATAACCTGCCCTCTTGTTACCTTGAGGCGGAAAAAGCCCTGGCGCTTGCCGGCGTATATCTGAGCGATACCTCCATTGTGCATTATGAAGCCATTCGCCAAAACCACGAAAACACCGGTTTTTATTCCTTCGACAGCGCCAAACAGCTTGAAAACTGGCTGAAGGCAGGCAACGCTCAAATGGCAAAGCGCGCTATTAGTGAGTTTATAGAAAACAATTGTAAAAATATTACCTCATTGCCCCAGGTAAAAGGCTATGTATTTTTAGTTGCTACAACACTTTCTAAAACATATTATGACCTCTACAGTGTTGCGGGCATCGAAAAAACAACAACAGATGAAGACATTTTCGAAGCGCTCGACCGCTGCAAAAATTCCAGTGAAATGCTTGACATTCTCTACGAAGCCATAGATGCGCTATGCCTGTCGGTAAACGAAGATCAAGACTACATGCATAACAATGTTTCCAACCGCGTAAAGGCCATTGTAAACGCCCACTACAGCAACAGTAACCTGTCTGTCGGCATGATTGGCGATATGGTTGAGCTGGTACCCAATTATCTCTCTACCGTTTTCAAAAAGCAAACCGGACAGTCCCTTTTAGACTATATCCAGTCCGTCAGAATTCAAATGGCAAAGGAACTTTTAAGAGACAGCAACCGCGGTCTAAAGGACATCAGCATAGAAGTCGGCTTTACCAATACCGATTCCTTTACCCGTGTTTTTAAAAAGCACGAAGGAATCACCCCGGGGCAATACCGTAAACAGCAGCGGCAGAACCAGTAACAGCCAAACAACAAAAAGGCGGAAAATATGTACACACCAAAAGGCAAATATTCTTGGTGTATATCATATTTTCCGCCATTCTATTAAGTTTATTTATTTTTAAAATTAATATTAAGCAACAGCACAGCCGATAAAATCAGCAGGATGCCGATCAGCTTAGAAACCGTCAGTTCCGCATGAAAAAAACCAAAGCCAATAACCGCTGCCACCACCGGTTCTATGGTAGCAATTATAACAGCCGCAGACGCAGGTGTATGCCGCAACCCAAGCATGTAGATAAGATATGGCAAAACAGTCTCGAAAACGCCAAAGGCAACCGCCCACAAAATAATCTCTCCATGCGCCGCTGTTTGAAAAACATGAACCGGATTAACAAAGAATGCAGACGCTGCAGCCGCAAAAATAAAAGTATAGGTAGTGATGGTCAAACTGCTGTAACCCCTGCGAATACCCAACTGGCCGAATATGCCGTACAGTCCGTAAAGAAATCCTGTCGCCAGCCCAATCAGCATACCGGCGACCGACACACCTCCCTGCTGAGAAAAGATACCTGACAAAACCAGGCATCCGCTGACTGTCACCAAAACAGCAGCACCTTTCTGTAACGTAATTTTTTCCCGAAAAAGCACGGCCGACAACAACACCACAAACACAGGAGCGCTATACATAAGCGCAGCCGCTACAGGAAGAGAGGCTAATTTAATGCAGGTAAAATAGCAAAAATTAAAAAATACAAAACTCACAACACCCGTGCCGATAACAATCCATACATCGCGCAGATGAAACCGCAGACTTTTTCTGTCTGCAAAGACAACATATAAGACTAAAGCAATAGCTGCCGTTAAAGTGCGCAGAAAAACAATTTCCATGGAACTGAGTCCAAAATCTGACAGCCGATCCACAAAAATACCTATCGTTCCCCATATTATAGCCGCAATAAAAATACACATCATCGACTGCGAACGCTGCCCTTTTTCTGTTTTCACAAAACATCACTCATTTCCTGTTTTTTGCTTTTATATTATACCACAAGTGCAAGTCGCAGTCGGCTTGCTTCACACCGGTTCAATAAACACATAATAGAAAAAGCGGTTATGCTTTTCTTCTTTGATGTTGTGTTTATTATACCATATTTATCGCATATTAGCAAGTTTTTCCAAGCCTTATGCATACAAATGGCACTGCAAAAACTCAATAAATTAACAAAATAGTTTTAACAGGAGGAATCATAACCATGCGTGTATTATCTATTATGTGTCATCCCGACGACATGGAATTAAAATGCAGCGGAACATTAATCCGCTATAAGCAGAAAGGACATGATGTCATTTCGTGCCACGTTGCCAACGGCAATATGGGGCACATGGTAATTGCTCCGGACGAATTGCGTAAAATTCGCCGCAAAGAAGCGCAAAATGCCGCTGCAATTGCAGGAATTGAATGTGTTTCGGCAGATCTTGACGACCTGACAATTAACGCCGCAGACGAAACTCAATTGAAAGAAATAATGCGCATTATCCGCTACGCACAACCCGATATTATCCTTACCCATGACCCTGATGACTATTGCAGCGATCATACCGAGGTTTCAAAACTGGTCTTTAACGCCTCATTTTCCGCAACCTGCCCTCACTTTCATCCACAGCTCGGAAAAGCTTCGCCGCTGGCAGCCATTTATTACGCCGATACTGATGACGGACTTCGCTTTATACCCACCGAATATGTCGACATTACAGACTGCATCGAACAAAAAGCGGAAATGATGCGCTGTCACGAAAGCCAGCTAGCATGGCTGACGGAGCACCATAACTGCGACGCCATCGCAGAAATGTATAACCGCGGGGCATTTTGGGGCAAGCAATGCGGTGTAAAATATGCCGAAGCCTTTCGCCCGCTGCTCGTTAGCGGACGAATGAGAGCCTACCGCATGCTGCCTTAATGAAAATAATAATGCCATGGTTAAAGATCACAGACTTCTCCGCGCCGCAAATGCACTCGTAAAAAGGTGATGGCGATAGCGGGTCATCGTGAACGCACTTGCAAAGCGAATGGCCGACGCAAACGTGGCTTTTTGCGAAGGAGGAGGCGCACGAAAGCGGGCGGATGTTTTTTTGCATAGAAAAACGGAGCAAAGCGAACTTTGCTCCGACGTGGCAATGCCGAACCATTGAGATATTTGCGCCGCAGGCACACTCGCAAAAAGGTGGTAGCGAAAGTGAGCCGTTGTGAGCGCGTTTACAAGCGAACAGGCGAGCCGAGCGTGCCTTTTTGCGAAAGAGGAGGAACGGCGGCGCGTGTGACTGATTTTTCTGCAAAGAAAAATCGGAACGGAGCAAAGTCCGTTCCGACGTGGCGGAGAGGGAGGGATTCGAACCCTCGAACGGGTATTAGCCGTTACACGATTTCCAATCGTGCGCCTTAGGCCAGCTCAGCCACCTCTCCATAGCACCATATTCAATTTGCGATGTCACGATTTCATATTATAGCACAAAACGCCATACAATGCAAGAGTTAATTTTAAAAATTATCACAAAATCGCAAAAGCATGGCAAAGTAAGAAAAAAGAGACATCCGTTGAGATGTCTCAAGCTCACAAAACAAAAATTACGCACCGACTTTATTTAACTTAATCGCAAGCTGCGCTTTTTTTCTGGAAGCGGTATTTTTCTTTACAATACCCTTGCTGACAGCCTGGTCTATCTTCTTCACCGCTGTACGGAAAGCAGATTCAGCGTCTGCCTTGCTTCCGCTCTTTGCAGCCGCTTCAAACTTCTTAATATATGTTTTCAAAGCAGACTTAATCATCTGATTTCTGAGCGTTTTTGTTTCGATAACTTTAACTCTCTTTTTTGCAGATTTAATGTTTGGCAAATCGTTCACCTCCACTTTCGTACTAACTGACTTAGAATATTTTAACACAAACAAACGCTAAATGCAAGCAATTTTTTGATTTTTTTCAAAAAAATTTGATTCTTTACAAAATAAATTGAAAAATTAGTTGACACAGACACGTAAAATAGGGTATAATAAATTTTGTGACTTTATCTTTTTATAATGATAACGCCACAGAACCCAACGCAGTGGAGGGAGGGAACTTACATGTCAGAAATCCGGCTGAAAGATCACGAATCTTTAGACAGCGCGCTCAGACGCTTTAAGCGTTCTTGTGCCAAGGATGGTGTTCTGTCCGAGCTCAGAAAAAGAGAGCACTATGAAAAACCCAGTGTAAAAAGAAAGAAAAAATCTGAGGCGGCAAGAAAACGCAAGTTTAAATAAAACATTCTGCGCACTACTGTTTAAGGGAGGGTGAACGGGTTATGTCCCTCAAAGAAACATTGCTAAACGATATGAAAACAGCAATGAAGGAAAAAGATGTGCTGCGCAAAAATACGGTGCAGCTTGTCCGTGCGGCTATTCTGCAAAAAGAAAAAGATCAGCAGGTTACCTTAAATGACAGCGATATATTAGATGTCATTGCAAAAGAGGTAAAAAGCCGACGCGATTCATTGATCGAATTTGAAAAAGGCGGTCGTCAGGATTTGGTTGACGCAACCAACCGTGAGCTTGAAGTTCTGCTGGGATATCTGCCCAGACAGCTCTCCGCCGAAGAAATTGAAACACTTGTAAAGGAAGCGATTGCTGAAACCGGCGCGCAGTCCATGCGTGATATTGGCAAGGTAATGGCCGCGGTTCGTCCAAAAACCAAGGGCGTGGCCGACGGAAAACAAGTGAATGAAATCGCAAAGAAATTATTATCTTAACGATTGCCGGACATTCCGGTCAAAAAAGGCTGTCTCATTAAAAAATGAGACAGCCTTTTTATTTTCGTAAATCAGTCCTTGCGCATACTGCGGAACTGCCGCGGCGTTATTTTCAGCTTTTTTTTAAAAACACGATTAAAAAACTGTACATCGCGGTAACCCACCATTTTAGCGATTTCAATAATCTTTTTATTGGTATAGGTAATCAGCCGGCAGCTCTCCTCCACGCGGACGCGCTGCAAATAGTCGCCAAACGGTACCTTCATTATCTTTTTAAACTTATTGCTCAGATATGCGGGACTATAGCCGAGCACTTTTCCCAGTTCGTCCAATGTGACGTTTTCCGCATAATGCTCATGAATATATTCTGTAATATATCGGATGCTGTCGTCCATTTCCTCCGGTACATTGTTTTCTGTCAAACGGCGCATGGTCAAAATTAAAATTTCCACCATGCAACAACGCAAAAGCTCCTGATAACCCGACTTTTTCTCCTGATATTCCTCCACCATGCGCTTAACAACGGGCAGCACACAGCCGTCATCATGAAAGATCTGTTTCGCCGGATCAGCCGGCAGCGTACTGTAATCAAGACGCAAAAGATAGGTATTAATCAATTCCTTAAAACTTTGACAATCTTTCAGGCTCTTATCAACAAAGGCAGGGTAAAACATACAGCTGACCAATTCCAATTCTTCGTCCGGAAGCATAATATACTTATGTACCGCATCAATATCCACAATAAAATAATCGCCTTTTTTTATTATCGCACTGTCACCGTTCACTACATGACAGCCGCGCCCCTTGGTAACATAAACCATTTCAAAGGAATGGTGTTCGTGTGCAAAAATATCTTCCCGGCGCATCGGAGTAACAGAAATCCAGTTCTTTTCTTCTATGGGCAGCATCCGTTTCACCTCCTCTAAAAACCTTTTCTTTTATTATACCTCTTTCTTTTTTAATCGTCAAGGACGAAAAATATGCCGACCATCATTCCATGACAATACTCACATCACCGCTTGACATGGCAATCGTTTCACCATCCGCCGTATATACTACCAAACGCGCACGCTCATCAATCGCAAGCACCTTCGCCTCTCTCGGTTCGGCACCTGCCTGCAACACCTTCACTCTCTTCCCTATCAGACAGGAACGTTCCCGATATTCCTGCAAAAATTCCAAGCTATCCAACTGTGCACAGGTTTCATCAAATTGATTAACCAACTCTGCAATAAATTGATTGCGAAGCACCTTTTTTTCACTAAACTGCGAAAGCGCGCCTGCTTTTTGCCGAATATCCTCCGGAAAACCGCCTTCCGGGACCTGCATATTTACACCAATACCGACAACCGCATAACTGATACCTCCGCTTTCCACTTCAAATTCTGCCTCCGTCAGAATGCCACAAAGCTTCTTTCCCTGATAGTAGATATCGTTGACCCATTTAATCTGTGTGCGAATATCAAAAAGACTGTCTATCGCCCTCGCCGCCGCCACAGCTGCCGCCACTGTGAGAAAAACTGTTTTTTCCGCACTTTCTCTCGGACGAAGCCCTATTGTCATATAAACACCGCTTTCGCCCGGAGAATAAAAGCTTTTCCCCAATCGCCCGCGCCCCTCGCTCTGCCTTTCCGCCGCTACCAAAATATTATCTCTGCCTGAACGCATTTCACGCTTGGCGACAGCATTGGTAGAGGCCGTTTCCTCATAGATAAAAATATCGCGCGGCATCTCCGACCGAAGAAAACAGCGGATTCCCGGCTCGGAAAGTTTGTCACAGTCCGCAGACAGACAATAACCTTTTCCGGCAGCAGCACTAATCTGAAATCCCTGTTCCTTTAAAGATGCAACCGCCTTGTTCACCGCCTCACGGCTCACCCCAAGCTCTGTCGCCATCATTGCTCCGGAAACGCACTCGCCGCGGCGTGTCTCCAGCATGGTTAATATTTTGTTTTTCACAAACGTTTCACCTCTCACCTTATATATACCATACAAAAATTTAATGCAAAAATTTGTTATAATCACAAGACAAGCCGAATAAACATAAACATACGAAAGTATATTCCGTGCAAAAGAAAGGAAGCCTGTATCATGTTTCGCATTGCTTCACGCCGCCGAAAACACTTTTCGGCACGCACCATCATCCTCAGCCGCAGCAATTTGATTCCTCTGCTGCGTCTGTTGCCGCCACTGCTTATTCTATTTCTTCTATATATCTCTGCCGGTCAGCAAAAAAACCTCTTCGGGTCTGTTTCCGCTACAGATTTTTTACTGCACTGTGTTCATGCTGTCACTCCTGTTTTCGCAAGTAATACCGGTCAAATTTCGCCCCCAAGCCATTATGACATCGTCGGCAGCACTTACCCCATGATTCCCGCCAATGCCGTCATGGCGAAAAAATACGCTGCAAAATACAACAGCAGCATTCGCGCGCGGCGCACGGAAAGCAAGGCAAAGACCACCAAAGAAAAAACAGAGCTTGTACAAAACAAAAAAGTGCAGACACTCAGCATGGCGGCAAAGGGGATTAGTTTTAATAACGCCACCGAATACGCGCTCGATGCAGATTCGCTCCTCGCTGCGCCGCTGTCCTTTGGTTCGCGCAAAAACGAACCGCGCGTGTTAATCGTACACACGCACACCTCTGAGGCATATTTTGACAGTCCGAACGGCCGGAGTACAGACCCGCAGGAAAATGTCGTCCGCGTGGGCGAAGAGATTGCCGAAACACTGCGCAAGGCAGGCGTCATCACCATACACGATAAAACTAAAAATGACGAGCCCGACTACAACGGTTCTTACAAAAAAGCACTCGGTGTAATTCAGCAAAATCTGCTGAAAAACCCTTCTCTTGAAATCGTGTTGGATATCCATCGCGACTACACCGTACGCGACTCCGGAACACCATCCGAGCTGTATTTAAAACCAACGCAAACACAAAACGGAAAAGATGCCGCGCAAATCATGTTTGTAATGGGTACTGACGCGATGGACCTATACCACCCCGATTGGCGTCACAATCTCAGTTTCGCCGTAAAAATCCAAAACGTAATGAATCAGCTGCACCCCAATCTCTGCCGGCCGATTAACGTACGAATCGAACGTTTTAACCAGCACATGACAAAGGGATCTATGATTATTGAGGTGGGATCCAGCGCAAATACTCTGGAGGAAGCCATACGCTCCGGCGGATATATCGGCGAAGCCATTGCCGCGGTTTTAAACGGAAGCTAAATTCCGGCCTACCGTTATATTATAACAAGCCGACCGCGAGAAATCAAGCCCGGCCAGGAACCCAAAACCATTCATATAAAAAATGGGACTGTATAAAGCACAGAGCGCAGTTTTCTCCTTCACTGACTTTATACAGTCCCGTTTGTTGTTCTTTATGATTTTATTATTTTTTCAAATATTCGAGCGCACCGTACAAAAGCTTTGCCGCTTCTGCTCTGGTCGCCGTTTTCTTTGGTAAAAAGCTTCCGTCAGCCCCGCTGATAATGTTCGCCGCCGATAAGGCATTGATTGCTTCCCTTGCATATGCTGCAATCTCCGGTTCGTCAGAAAAACTATCTTTTGCAGACGGGAAATCCGCGCCCTTTTGTGTCAGCAGCTGATACAGCATAACCGCCAAATCCTCACGGGTGATTTCCAAACCGACGCCAAAGCAATTTTCACCGATTCCCTTGGTAACACCCTGCGTCTTTGCCGCAAGGCATACACCGTAATACCATGCGTCGGACGGAACGTCCGCAAAATTTTCTTCCTCACGGCTTGCTGCAATTTCAAAACCACGGACAGCCATTGCAAGAAATTCTTCCCGCAAAACCGATCGAGCCGGCTCAAATGTTTCCTCACCCGTACCGTTCACAATGCCTTGTTCCGCCAACGCGTCAATTGCCTTTTCTGCCCAAGCATAATGCTGTAAATCGCGGAATTTTTTCACTTCCTGCGGCGTGTCTGTTTTGGTTTCCTCCGTCACAGCAGGCGTATACGCTGAACCGGCACCGCCTTTGTTATTGCCTGAGCCGGAACCTCCTCCGCCTCCGCTTTGACGGTATGCCTTTACCGTTACCGTAAATTTCTTTTCTTCGCGTGCCTCCCCCTTGGATAAAATTGCGGTCAATATCACAGTTATATCCTTTGACGGTTTTTTATAAGTTCCATCATTGTCTAAAGCGGACAGATTATTAGACTGCCATGCTACAGACACACCATTTTCTGCACTTTTTATTAAATCTATATTACCGGATATAATCGTCGGTACCGTCAGATTTTGCATGGCCCTGCGTACAGCTGTCAAGTCCGCATTTCCGCTCGACGGCACGACAGTAAATGAAAAAGTTTTTTCCAGCTGTATACCATCCAAACTTGCCGTGGCCTTCAGCGTCACCGTCTGCGCACTCTCCGGAATGTAGATCCTTCCCCGCTCATCAACAACCGTCGGCAAACTGCTGCTCCAACTAATGGAAACCCCGTCTGCCGCTGCGGTCGGAAGCTGCAAATCCTTTGTTACAGCCGCCGCATCCTCCTCTGTCAAATCGCTGAAGTTCAGCTTATCCAGCGCCGCTTGCACCTTTTGTGCCGCCGTTGCCTCTTGCTGCATTACCAACACATTAAAACTCTTCTTTTTGCTCACGGCATAACCGCCCACATTTTTTGAAACAATCGCTGTTAAAACAACCTCTGCGTTTCCTTCTCCCCAGGCCGGATGTGTTACACTGCCGTCAGCGGCAATCAAAGATGGCTTGCTGCTCCAAGTCACAGAAGTTTCCTTGCTGCCGGATGAAAGCTCCACTTTATCTGCCGCAATTTCCGTTTCCTCAAATTTCACTGTGTTATAAACAGGCAAAATCAATTCCTCCATGGCATACATGGAGATATTATCCAAATAAGCTTCAAAACCCTCGTCCGAGCTTCGGTTTGCGAAACGGATGGAATAAATGCTCCAGTCGTCCTCATTGTCCTCCGTTCCCTTTGAAAACCAAACGTCCTCCGCTATTTTTACATTGTTGATAAACAAATCATATTTCATAGTATCCGTGTTTAATATCATCTTTACACAAAACCATTCCTCCAGCGGAAACACATGGGAAAACTGACAATTTCCAACCTCCACCGCTTTGCCGGCCACACGGACAGAACGGGTTGCACAGTCAAAATAAATCTCCGTGCAGGCTGTATTATCCTTTCGCTGCAGCATCATGCGAAAATCACTGTATTTTTTCGGCAAAAGCAGCTCATAAGAAATGACAACCGTGCCGCCCTTCGACACCATCTCACGGCTTTCCGGATCACGCGGTGTAATGCGGATATAATCGTTTGTGTCACGGTATATTGCCGTCATGTTTCCTTCACGTTTCGGATCAGGCTGAACCGTTACCGTCATCGGTGTATTAACCACCCACGGATTTGTGCGTAAAATGTAACCCGCCGGCTTTCCCTCCATCGTTTCGTGAATAATCGGCTGCGGTGTCTCATATACGGTGATCTCTGCTTGGATTGCCCCGTCATATCCTGCAACCGTACCCGTACTCGTAAAGTTTCCGGAGTTGCTGTTTGTCACTAATGGATTCCAGCTAACCGGTTCAAAACCATATTCACCCGACAGATATTTTACCTGCACCATTTCCGGCATACTGTCCTCCGTATTTTGTCCCAGAAAAATCTTTGGACGTTCATTCAGCTCCGCGATTTTTCTCGGCAGGACATGCAGTGTGTATTTAACCTTTTCTGCATAATCCTTTACGGTTCCGTAAAAGATAAAATCTCCTGTCTTATCCGTTTCTGCCGCCGTATCCCATACAACCTCCACATCGCGCCCGGAATCGTCCTCCATTACCGCCGGTATTTTCTCCGGCAATACAAAATCAGCGCCGTGCTCTACACTGTTTTCTATATCGTTTATCTTTTTAATTTTCAGATTTTTTACCGTCAGTTCCAGCTCCACACTGCCGGCGTAATCCTCCACTACTCCGCTGAAAGTATATACCCCCTCAGCAGAAGTATCTGCTTTGGCAGGAGACCATGTAACCGGCTGCTCCTTAACTTCATCATCCTCCATCACCGCTGAAACCGTGGCAGGAAGGCTATATTCTTCTCCGACAGCAACACTCTCCGTTATTTTCGCGACTGACTTTACACGATATTCCGTGTAAAGGTTAAAATCGTCCAAATATGCCGTGCCGGACAGTCTGCCGCTGCCCACGCTGCGGTTAAACGCAAAACCGAAACGCTGTACATTGTTAACCCCATCCGCAAGAGACGTGTCCCGCACATTGACATCTTCAAACAGCACGGTATCGCCATTTCCATCCTCATAATCAATATAGAAAGAATAGGTCCTCGTTTCGGTGTTCAGCACCATTTTCAGAGTCATCCATTTGTCAAGCGGCAAAACATTTTTCTCCGCCGTAAGTGTCAGGCTCTTTCCTGCTGTACCGTCCGCCGTAGTGCGGTAAGAATATTTGCTTGTTCCTTTTTCCCAATCAGGATAAATATTAATCTCACCCTGTCCTGCTCCGTTGCTCGTAATAAAATATACGTTAAAGTTATTAAATCGGTGCAAAAATTTGACGCGCATCGTACCGATAACACGCCCGTTCAAGCCGCCGCTTTGCTTAAACAAAAATATCTGATCGTTAAATGTTCCAAAATCAGGATAAGCAAATACCACATTTGCGGCGGCCTCATCGCCGTTTTCATATTGAAACCAGTTTTGTTCGGCACCCCCATAGGGACGGAACGGGTATTTCTTTTTCAAATCGGTTTTTACCCCGACATAGTCTTTAAATTGGTCAAGCGTTTCATTCTTTATCTCATAGGTCTTCTCAGCGCCGACCGGAACACGCACCGTCAGCAGCAATAAAACCGATATCAGAAGAGAAATTGTTTTTTTCATTCTTCCTTCCCTCCTATTCATACAAAACAACGTCGCGAACTCTGTTATAACGCAAACGCACGAATATTTTCTGTCCGGGCTTAATGTCATAAAACGTACCCATGTTAACCTTTTCACTGCCTTGTTCGACACGGATTACCTTTTGTGTATCTCCCAAAAATATCTCCGCTTCCTTCTTGTCCTTGCCGTCGGGAACACTCACCGTAACCTGTGTTTCATTAATCACCGTGACCGTGCCGAACACCTCTGTTATCTTCGGAGAATTCTGCTGAATTTCCGTTTGATTCCAGAGCATGCGCTGAGCTGTCTTTTTCGGATTACACAGCAGCGAAACCGTCATGATTTCCTCCGCCTCACCGTCATAATAAGCTGCGTCTACTTTCACCGCATTGGTCTGAAACTGAATGACATTACCGAACGCAAGCTTGTCACGTTCCGCCTTTGTTGCCATCAGTTCCTCATTTACAAAATATGAAGTGTACACATTATTACAAACACCGCTCACCACAGTTTTCGCGTCGCCCTCACTATCCAGCTTGGTTGACACCTTATCAATGGTTAAAACCTTACTGGAGGCAAGGTCTATTGGGTAGGTTAAATAGCGGGTCTGGCGCGGCACCCGATACATCACGGCGCCAACCTCTCCGTTTTCATCCACATCATATAAAATCACCTGGTACGTTGTTCCGTTTTTAAAGAATTTAGATGCAGCGCCCGATTGGTAACGCGTCATCTCTTCACCCTGCGCAGTACAGGGAATTTTAAACAGCACCGTTTTTGGCGTTATTTTCCATTGCTGGTCAAACAGCGAGTTGCTGTAAAATCGCTTACGTTCCGGTGCTGCAACGGAAACGCTTTCTGTGTCGGCGTCATCTTTTGCTACCGCCAGATAAGAAATCTCTCCGTTTGCATTGGTTTTATATTTTACCACCTGCGTGTATACATTTCGCAAATCGTAAAACTGCGGCTCATGATACAGCGCATTATAGACCTCCTGAGCCTTCACAGTCTTTTCTGTTCCATATTGCTGAAAACGCACGCGCTCCGCGAGCGGATACACCGCAAAGGTATTGTCCGTTTCCAAAAGCTTTACCTCCACGTCGGTTTTAATTCCTCCGGACGGTACATTAAAAGCAGTAAGATATGCATACTGCGCCGCCGCACTGCCCGACTCACCTTCCTCAAAATAGACCGCTTCTCCCAAAAAGCTTAAATAATAAATTCCGCTGTCGCCTGCATTGGTGCCGCTTTGCAAATTTTTTAATTTTCCGGCAAGCAGGTAGCGTACACCGCCAATTACAATATACGCCTCGTCATTTTGTCTTTCGGTTTCCTCCACGGTTCCCTCTGCCTTATCACGGCAAATAACCAGCTCCGCCGCTTTGCCGTCTGCACTGACAGCCGCCGACACCACATCCGTTTCCCGAATCTCGGAAATATCCGTACCCGCATTTTCAAAATAGACGGATACGTGCTGTTTGGCATCGTCTTTGTCATAGACAAAGGTTTCCGAATTATCAAATGCCAATGTAATCGTGTCATCAGTTCCGCTATAAACCCTTTTGACATAGTGACTGTCATAAGAAGTAATTTTCAGCAGCTCATAAATCCCGTCACCGTCTTGGTCAATACATTCGTAGCTGCCCGAATCCGCCTTCAGATTTATCAGTCCCGCCTCTTCATAGGAGAGCAGCTTGCGATTGTAAATAATCCGTGCAGCACCGCTAAAATCCGCTGTACACACACGCTGTTTTTCATCCCAATAACGCAGCCGCGCGTTTGAAGTAAACAGGTTTTCAACATCAATGAAATCCTTTGCATCAATCGTCAGACTCTCACGCCGTGAGACAGGCGCCATATAAACAACCTGCTCGTCACCCTCATCGCCCGTTACGGTATACTCCACTCTTTCTCCCAGAAACGCACTGCAGTCAAGCTCCGTTTGGTAACGCACATTGTCAATCTCCACCATGCCATCCTTAACGGCATTGCCGTTAAAAGAATCAACGGGCGTGCCCGTTACAACACCCCTGCGCCGCTCCGCTTCGAAAAAGACCTCTGCCAGTGTGCCGCCCTCCTCCAGCTCAAAGCCGTCTCCTGTCAGCGCAGTAGTAATCATTATTTTTGTATCCAGCGCTTTCGCCGCCATATAAGCCACCTCGGCACGATTCATAGCCGCCGTCAGCTGTATACCGGAAAAATGAAACAAGCCAAACTGTGTTGCCAGGGATATATAACCTGCCGGGTAGCCGCCGCGGCGCTCCGCCTGATTTTTATATCCCAAAAGATTCACGATAACGGTTGCCGCCTCCTGGTAGGACACCGTCTTGTCCGGCATAAATTCTCCCGTATCGTAACCGTTAATCAAGCCCGTTGCATAGGCAAGCTCAATGACCCCGCTTGCCCAGTGTTGTGCCGTAACGTCTGAAAATTCGCCGCCGTAAACTGTGCCGGCAGCAGCGCTCGCCTGATTGCGCAGCCGTATGGCAATTGCGGCAAACTCTGCGCGCGTTACCTTTCTTTCCGGCTGAAACGTTCCGTCCTCATATCCATTCAGAACGCCGAAAGAAGAGGCATAATCTATCTCCTTAGCATATGCGGCGTCCGCAGTGTCCGTATAGGCAAATGCGCCGTTTATGCACACCGCCGTTAAAACAAACGCCAACAAAAGTCCTGATATTTTCTTACTGATTGCTTTTTTCATATATCCTCCTACTCCTCCACGCGAATCCGCACAGTATCGCTGCAACCGCCGGAAACTGCCGTTGCGGTAACAACAGCCTCGCCCTGTGCCAAAGCAGTAAGCACGCCGTCGCTGTCAATCGTACAAACATTTCTGTCGCTGCTTTCCCATTCTACCGTCTTATCCTCCGTGGTCTCCGGCTCTACCATTGCATCGAATATATATTTTTCTCCGACCCTGAGCGTAATCTCCGTTTCCGCAACATCAATGCTTTCGGCTAAAATCTCGCCTGCCAGCGTAAGCGACCACATTTTATTGGACATAATTTTCGTATGCGTCTGAGTGCTTCTGTCATACCAGTCGAAAGAATAAAGTCCGCGCGAACCGAAATATTCCGGTATGTTCTTGCCGATTCCTTTCACGGTTGCCAAAAAACGTACCAAAGCATATGGCTCGGAGGCATTTAAATTTGCATAAAGGCGTTTATCATCTTCATAAAAATATCCTTCTATGAACCGCTGCGAAACAATATTATTTGCCACAATGCGTGCCAAATCCAGATATTCCTCACAGTTATAGGTTTCATACATTTCACACAGACCCATTAAAACATAAGGTTCCGCACAGTCAGTCATCAGGTTCAGTTCCATTTCTTTTCCCGGAGCCGTTCCCACATCGCCCACTCCATAATAGCTGTAAAGATTGCGCAATGCACTCCAGATGATTTCGCTCTGCGAATAGCTGTAGCCCTGTGCAAATGCCAGAAGATAATCCGCTTCCATTTCCCACGGCTCCAATATAGTGCCATAATCGCCGTAATAGCCCGTCTTTTTCAGAACATAACCGGTCAAATCGGTTCCGTCAATGACATAAGGCTTTATTTTCCCGGTTGAAAAATCATATTTATAACGGATAAAACCCTCCAGTGTTTTAATGCTCTCATCAATCAGATACCGTGCCGTCTCTTCATCCGCATGCTTTGCAATACGGAAACAAGTCATCGGATTGTAACAAAAGCTTGACAGATCGTTGGAATAGGCATAAACAAAACACGCATCCTGAAAATAAAAATCGTCTTTCACCTTAAGGTCAATCAGGTTAAGATGCGCGCGGTCACCATAACCGCTGTAAGTGTATTCCGGATCCCATACGTCGTGAATTTCTTCCCTGCCCTTGCCTGTCCGTGTAAACAGATTCGGCACCAGACCCGTTTCGGGGTTTCTGCCCTTGTTATACATGTCCTCCAGACGAACCGCCCACTTTAAGGCGTCGGTATCACCGTCCAGTTCGCTGAGCAGTCCTGCCGAATAAATATAGTCATTTGCCGCAATCATAAAGGTAAGCAGCCCTTCTGTGGCTTCAAAATACGGATCCGGATAATTAAATTCCTGATCCCACACCTTCGCCAGCATTTCTTTGCTCATAGAATTGTTCATACTGAAGTGACGGGAAAATTCCAGCGTTTGAAAATTATGAATGTGTCCCGCCCAGATTCCGCGGATATAATTCCGCGTACGTTCCGGATCAATCTCATACATCATCTCAAAGTAAGGATAATGATCCTTCAGCTCATGCACGTTCACATCCTCTATTACAGAATAATCACGCATATCAACCGCCATATGTCCGCCCCATTTGAACATGGAATTTTTTTCATCCACATAGTGGTCAAAATAATATTGATATGCGTCACGCACTGCCTGTTCATATTTCTCATCGCCCGTCAGCTCACTCATGCCGACCAGTCCGCGCACCAGCGCGGTTTCACTCGCCAAGTCCGTTGTCGGTATATCCTCGTTTTCAAACTGCCAGACCGCATGTTCTCCCGTTGCGCGGTTGATACCCGAGGCAAACAGAACTCCCTCCTCTGCACTGCGGCCGTAACGCGTAACATCGCGCCCTTCGGTCAGACAGTTTTCATAATATTCGAGCAGCGTGTCCAGAATGAGCTCGTCATCCTCCGCTTCTTCATAAACCGTTACGGTCAGTGTAATATTTTTTGCATATCCCTCCACATAGCCGGTAAAGGTATATCTGCCTTTTTTGCTCGTATCCAGAACCGGATCTTTCCATTCTACACCAACCTGACGTTTTTCATTCCCGGATACCTTTGCCGTTACGCTCTTCGGAAACTCGTATGTTTCTCCCAATGCTGCGCCATCATAAATATCATCAACATAAAGGATTTCATACACCGTTACCATGACAAACAGCTTAACTCTTCCAAAGCCATCAACCGTTCCCTCCGCAGACTTCATTCCCAGCGTGTCCGTACTAATGCTGCTGTCCCACGTAACCGGAACATCCTTATAGTTTCCATCACTCATCAACGCCTTTACGGTTTTCGGCATTTTATAATTTGAAAGCTGATAAGTCGTTTCGTAAGTATCTTCAATGCTGACAATTGTGCGCTCACGTACAGAAACCGTAAGCGATACCGTATCATTAATAAAATCGGATGTTCCGACATAACCGTAATCGCCCAAGACGTTAACATCCAGCGGCGTTCCCGCCGCCTCCCAGGTAACCGGAAAACTGCGCACTGTACCGTCATCCACGCTGCATTCTACCGTTTCACGGAAAGTATATTCCTCTCCCACATCCACAATATCCAAAATCGGGTCGGGCGTTGTGACAGCGCGGGCATAAGAAATTTCAAAATTATCCAGATAAAAGCTATCGGAGGCACCCGCAGCGCTTGTTCCGAACTGTAAGCGTTTTAATATCGGCGCCGAAGCCTGCTCCGCGGTATAATTTCCCACTGCTTTCTTAAAGTTTTTGTAGTAAAAATCAACTGCATCGCCCTGCGGTTTGTCCCCCAGATACAAGCGCATGGTTTGCGCGTCGGTATCCAGATAAAAGCGCAGCCTCATCCAACCGCTATGCACAGGTGCGTCTGTGCATAAAGTAATATATTGTTTGGAACCGTTTTCCCGATAATTTTCCGCTTTAATGGTTCCGTTTTCATAAATGTATATATAAGCAATCGGTATGCCGCCGTAGGGATTGGTGCATTGCAGGCGAAAATCCGTAAATTTCTCCGGCAAAAGCACATCCACGCTCGCCCACAATTTTCCTGTATATTCTTCATACATAAACTGACCGAAATTTCCTGTACCGGTATAGGCAATAACTTTATTGCCGTTTAAATCTTTGACCTTCACGGGCTTGTCGGCATTGCTGCCCCAACCCTTAATGCCGTTTGGAACATAGCCGTCGTCATAGCTCTCCAGGTCGTCAAAGATAATGACGTCCTCTGTGTCCGCCCATGTCATATGTACAGACGGCAGCAACAGCAGCAGAGCCAAAGCTGCTGCGGTAAATTTGTGCCTGATTTTCATGATATCCTCCTTTAAGACTCAAACAAAACCGAAAAATAATATTAAAATTATTGGAGATAATTTGCCAGCGGCAGCTTCATTGCCCGAATCGCCTCTGCCATCCAGTCTGCAACTTGCCGGGCACCCTCCATGTTCATGTGTGTTGTATCGTCTTTTCCGTCCGGATAATTACTGCACCACAACGCATGTTTTTTCACTCCGCCGATGATATTTACACAATCATCGTCGCTCGTTCCGGTGCAGCCTTTCAAATATAAATAATAAGCACGGCTGCCTTCTTCTCCCAGCTCCGTCAGCCATGTCTCAGTTTTTGCAAAAATATCAATCAGTGCCACACGGTTTTCCGCTGCGACCTTGCGCATGGTTGCGGCATATTCGTCCAATTGCGAATTGGTATTTCCCGTCAGATTGCCCGCACTGTCAAATTTCCGGCGGCAAACGGGCGTAACCAGCACCGGTATCATACCGTTTGCGCGCGCCTCGCTTACAAAAGTTTCCAGATAAGTTTTATACGTACCGTTATCTCCCGGCTCCGTGTGACGGTAGGTCTCCGGGTGAGAGTCGTTATGTCCGAAAGAAATAAAAAGATAATCTCCGGCTTTTGCATTCGAAACAATTTTGTCCAATCTGCCCTCGTCCACATAAGACTTAGAACTCTGACCGCCGATTCCGCCTGTCCCTGACAGACCTCCCTGCGCCGACCCGTTTTGTACATACACACTGCTCTTTAAGACGGATGGCATCATCTCGCCCCAGCCGGTTTCCGGCTTATAGGCGTCCCGATAGCAGGCCGCGAGCGAATCGCCCGCAACCCACAACGTTGGTGCGCTGCCTGACACAGCGCCGTTCGTTACTACTTTTTTCTCTGCCAGCGGTCTTTGCGTGTTATCCCAAAGGAAAATCTTCAGTTTGCAGCCGTCAATATCGGTCCTCGCCGGTATGTTCAGCTCAACCGGCACAATATATTTTGTTCCCTGTTCCCATGTTTCACTTCCGCTGATGGTTCCTGTTGATACTGTAATGAGTACATCCTCTGCATCATATAGTGCAGCATATATCTGCGCCGGCTTTGTTTCATCGGAGATTTTCAGCACCTCGGCACCCGTCAGCTTTCCTCCGCTGACCAGGCCGAACACGTCTGCTTCCCCGTTTTTCAAAACCGCTTCGCCGATTTGATACGCCTTATCGGTAACTTTCGCCGTCAGCACTACCGGTGTAGGGCAGCCGGCAGCCGTACCGCTGATTTGCTTCATGCCAAGCGTTTGCGTATCAAGATTGCCGCTCCATGTAACCGGAAGTTCGGCAATCGTTTTGTCATCCGTCAGCAAAACATCCGCCCTTGCCGGAAGTGTTACGCTGTCACCTTGATAAACCGTCATGGAAATTGTCTTTGCCTCTTTTACCGTTACCGGTTGTATTACATTAATGTCATCCACGTACAGGGTCACATTTTTCACAAAGTTACTGCCGGACTTTGTTCTGTCCGCAAAATCAAGACGGTAGAAGCTGTCCGAACGGTACAGGAAGGGATACCATGTATCGTTGCTCCATGTTTTCTCTCCCTGTGTAACTTTGTATTGAAATGCGTCCTTTTCAAAGTCCATAACATAGGAAATGGTTATCCAGTCGGTAGCGTCCAGGCCGTCATCATAATTCTGTGAAGTCATGTATGCTGTTGTCTTGGTTGCAGTATCATAGGGCGTGCTATATTGCGTAAACTGCAGTCTTGCCGTTCCGTTGGGCTTTGTTGCCAGATTGGTTTCAATCGCCAGCGCCGTTGTCTCCCCAACATAACCATACAGCGGCATACTTAAATTACCGGCGGCATCAGTCGGAACTGCGCCCAGCTTAATCCGATAGCTGACCTTCGCACGGCGTGCTAATGTCCCGGAGGAAAACTGCGCAAATTCAGAATCAGCAGTATATTTTAACACCTGATTGCTGCTGTCGGCAGGATCGAGTTCCACCGTTGCCCCGGTTGCCTTGCAGCCGCTTACATAAGGCTCATACTGCGGAGCCTTGCCAAGCTGTTCCTGCGTGTAACCCTGGAAATTTTCCGACCATCCCGGTACATCCTCCCAAACAGTCGTTTCTGTCACTATCGGTTCGTCAAATCCATCCGCAGTATCGGAAAAACTGTATACCCCCGGATAAGAGGTATCAACACTGTGCGTCTTGCCGCCCTTCACACGCATACTGTAACCGCTCGCCGTACCGTCCTGATAAACAAGCGGCAGTTTTGTATCAAGCGCGAGAACCTGCGCTCCGCTGTTTAGATCAAAATCGTAGGAAGTCTTGCCCGGCACCTTATAATAAAGGATCTTATCCGAGGAAAGGTCTGATACTCTGAAATTGTCAATATAATGATATGCAGCGGAACCGTTCGCGGCATCTCTATACATTCCGACAGGTCGGAACCCAAAGGTCCGAAACGAACTCGCAGTATAGTTTGCATATTCGTCGTCGGATAAACTGCCCTGCGGATAACCGCTGTTTATCAGCGTCTTACCGGTAATCAACGCCTTGCCATCCGCATAAAGATCCCATGTTTTAGCGTTGGTATCCAAAACAAACTCCAGCGCCACATCATTGTCCCTAACATGATCCATTACTGTCCAGCCGCCATCTGTTTGCGGCGAAGTACTGCCATCATACTTCATTAGCCTATACTGAAATTGCTGTGCGGCCACTTTATAACGCAACAGTATTTGAAACAATCTGATCTTGTCATTGGCTGCATCAATGATACAGCCGTTATAATAGGTATTATCATCATTTGCACTGCTCAAGTTTTCCGGTACAGCAAAATCAAACGCAAATGAATATTGTCCCGACTTCAAGGATTGCGATTTATAGTTAACATAACTCGACCGCTGTTCATTGCCGGCAGAATCTTTTAACAGGGCAATTTGCAGTGCCTTGTTGTCAGTTCCGAAATTTTGATATGTAATCAGTCCGTTGGTTTGATCAGCGTTTGCAGTAAGAACAATCTGGTCATTTGCTGATCTCGGCGGCGTGTCTCCCGTTGTTTTATTCTCAAAATCCTCATAGTAAATATATTCCTTTTCGCCGATATTCACCGTACCGGTAACATTGGCTCCATTCTTTGTACCGGTTATGGTACGGATTCCCATTATATCCGTATTCAGCGAGGAACTATCCCAGGCAGCGCCGTCGCTGCTTGCATTAAAATCATCGTGTTTAGCAATATAATATTGATAGGTTGATTCCGAATCCGCGCCTGCCACAAGAGATACCGCAGAGCTAAGGAGCACCGCTGTGCTCATTGCCGCTGCAAGATATTTTTTCAGCAAACCTTTCATGATAAAATAACCCCTTTCCTGTTTTTGTAAATTAGCTGCCGCAAAAGGCAATCTCCGCTTTCAGCCTTTTACCGCACCGACCAAGACACCCTTGGTAAAGAATCTTTGCAAAAACGGGTACAAGCAAAGTACAGGCAACGTTGCCACCACAATAACGGCATATTTTACCGCATCTGCAAAGCTCTCTCCGTCAAGCGCCGTGTCCATCGTCATGCTCTGTGTGTCGTTTTGAATTAAAATCTCACGCAAAATAACCTGAAGCGGATGCATGCTTCTTTCGCTGATGAAAATCATTGCATTAAACCAAGAATTCCAGTGCTGTACCGTGTAATAAAGCACGATAACCGCTATAGTTGAGGTTGCAAGCGGCACCATAATCTGAAACAAAATGCGAAAATCATTTGCGCCGTCCAGCCTTGCCGACTCCTCCATACTGTCGGGAATGGCAAGAAAACTGGTTCGCATAATAATTAAGTTAAAAGTATTCACCGCCGTCGGCAAAATCAATGCCAGATAGTTGTTTAGCAAGCCATAACTTTTCACCGTTAAATACAGCGGAACCAGACCGCCCGAAAAATACATGGTTACAATGACAAACTTCATAAACAGCGCCGAAATTTTTATATTTTTTCTTGACAGCGCATATGCCGCAAACAACGTGAGCAGCATGTTTACAATAAGGCTTCCGCCCACCACGATAAAAGTATTTAAATAGCTTTTTAATATCAGCGGATGGCGAAACACCAGCTTGTAGGACTCCAGCGTAAAGCCAAGCGGATGCAGCAGCAAACCCTCGTGCTGCATAAGCTGTCCCGAGCGGCTGACGGAGGCAAAAATAACATGTACCATCGGGTATAGGCAAACCACCGCCAGAAGCGCCAGAAAAATTACATTAAAAATATTAAACACACGACCTAAAAAACTTTCTTCTCTTTTCATTCCGGCTCCCCCTTCTACCACAGCGATACATCATTAAAACGCTTGCTGATTTGGTTTGACAATATTAAAAATCCAAAATTAACAACGGAGTTAAACAAGCCGACTGCCGTTGAAAATCCCCACTTAAACTCCTGCAAACCCACGCGGTACACGTAGGTGGAAATGACATCTGCCGTATCGTAAATAGCAGGGTTATAAAGCAAAATAATTTTTTCAAAACCGACATTTAATATATTTCCGATCCGCAAAATCAGCATAATCACAATCGTGGACGAAATACCCGGCAGCGTGATGTGCAAAAGCTGTTTGAAACGGCCTGCCCCGTCTATCTTCGCCGCCTCATACAGCTGCATATCAATCGAGGTTAAAGCGGCAAGATAGATGATAGAGTTCCAACCCACTTGCTGCCAAATGTCCGAAATGACATACAGCGGCACAAACATTTTGGGATTGGCAAGCATGGTCGTACGTGTTCCGCCGAAAAAGGCGATAATGTCGTTTACCACACCGGTGTCAAGCGTAAATTCTTTCAGCAATCCGCAGACAACAACCAGCGAGATAAAATGCGGTAAATAAGTAATTGTCTGTACAACACGGCTGTAAACACGATTTTTCAGCTCATTAATTAAAAGAGCAAGAATAATCGGTGCCGGAAACCCAAACACAATGCTGGATAAGCTAATTTTTATGGTATTGCGCAGCAATGTCCAAAAATAGGGGCTTTGGAAAAACTCCTTGAAATTTTCCAGTCCGATCCACTTGCTTCCCAAAATTCCCTTTTTCGGCACATAGTCCTGAAAGGCAATCAGCACGCCGAACATGGGTCTGTAGTGAAACATCAGATAATAAATAAATACCGGCAGCAACATTAAGTAGATATACTTGTTTTTTGCCACATCGTTCACAATCTTTTGCAGCGGTGAACGTTTGCCTTGAATTGCAATTGATTTTATTTCTTGTTCTCCCATTTTTATTCTCCCTAAAAATTACCGTTTTTCATAGCGTTCCAACGCTGCCTGTTCGATAGCAAGCGCGTCTTCAATGCCAAACGCCTTCAGCTGCTCTTCAAAAGCGGAAATATTTGACAAATCCTCCGTGCCCATAATATATTTATAAATCATGGAATATTGATAAGTTTCCACATTGGTCATAATCTTGGAAACCTTGCCGCTTTCCTCTTCTGTAGGCAAAATCTGCGGCAAATCATATTTTCTGGTACTCGGAATCGCCTTGACCCATTGTGCTTGTGCTTCTTTCTGCGCATCCATAGAATAATACTGCTTGATGTAACCCTCGTCCTGGATGAACGGTCCGGAATAGCTCGAGCGGAAATAACGGCCCATCGCCTGATTTACCGCCAAACCATCCGGGTTCTTCATAATTAAATCGGTGTAAACCGGCTCGCCGTTTACCATGTTGTAAGTCACGCCTTCTTCGCCGAAGTTGATCGCCATATGACCCTCTTCGCCGTAGCCATAGTCAAGATACTTTGCAGCAAGCGCCTTATTATCGCTCTGCTCGGTAATCGCTACGCTGTTTGCTCCCGAATATACCACAGAGGAGCCGCCGAATTTCGGTTCCTGACCTTTTTCTTTCACCGGATATGCAATACCGGTCAGGTTAAATCCCTTTCCGTCCGACTTTTTCGCGTTGATCCATTTGCCGAGCTGACCGCCCGCACTGGTAAAGGTCATGGCCGACTTATCGGTTAACATATTCGTTTCCACAATTTTTGTATCAATGGTGAGGAAATTTTTGTCCAGCAGTCCTTCTGCATAAAGCTTTTGCAGATAGCTGAGGGTTTCTTTAAACTCCGGCTCCAACGGACCGTATTTTATTTTGCCGTCCTCCTGATAAAATTTTGTATTTGCGCCAAAAACGCCCAGCAGCATGTCAATATAGCTCTGCGAAGAGCCGCCTGCTACGGTGAGCGGTGCGGAAAGGTTTTTCGCTTCCTTCATCTTCTTCAGCGCTTCATAAATTTCATCATAAGTCTCCGGAATGGCAAGCCCCAGTTCGTCCAGCCAATCCTTGCGGATGGAAAGACCCTGCGTTGCCAAAAGAAGGTCTCCGCCGCGGATAAACGGAAATACATAATATTTCCCCTCGTCCGTTTTAATCATCTTATCATAATCGGGGTGCTCCTTTAGCACCTTAGAGAGATTAGGCGCATAGTCCATATAGTCGTTAAGCGCAATTATATAACCGTCACTGATTGCTTTGTTCGGTCCGCCCGTAAACTCATACCAGTTATACTCAATCATATCGGGGACATCATCGCTGACCAAAAGCAGATTCAGCTGCTCCTGTTCCTGTCCTGCAACCGGAGATATGTACTTTACTTTCACGCCTGTACGCTTTTCCATCATCTCTGCATATGGCGTATCTCCCAAGTCAACCGCTGATGCCGATACATTAGCATGAAGCGGCAGCCAATAGCGAAGCGTCACATCCGTTTTAAGCGGATAGCTTGCATTTTTCAGCGTTTCGTCCTCTTTTGATGCGCCTCCTCCGGCGCCGTTGCAGCCCGAAACAGAAGCCGCAAGCAATCCGAAGGCAGTAATTATCGCCGTTAACTTCAATAATTTTTTCATAGTGTCCTCCTTATATTTTTACTATTTTCTTAATATAGCAGAGCAGCTCTCACGCAAAGCAAAACGGTTTACATCGCAGCCGCGTTATCGTGCTCTCCCACGGACCTGCGGCAAAATGCGCTTATTTGCCGCAGCCCCTTTCTCCTTTTGTTCTTACTTTATATTAAACCACAGCCCCCAGAAGCACACAAGCGGCAGTATCTTTTATTTACCCTCAAAATCTCATATCAGCCCATCAGACCCGCATAAACGCCTGCGCTCAACATTCTGCGCAGGAAAAATAAAAAAATTTTTAAAATAATGCAACGTTTTCTTTTGTTCATTTGTTTTATTAATGAGGACCTCAAAAAGAGAAAAATAAATTTTCCAAAAAAGGGAACAAATTAAACGAAAAAGGAGTCTTATATTATGAAAAAATTACTTACCTCACTTTTTGTTTGCGGAGCGCTGGTTGCTTCCGTATGTCAGGCATATGCAGCAGAAGACGAGCTTCTTACAGCACCGCTTACGGCAAAAAATACATATTCGGTCGTTGTTGGAAACGACACCTTAGATTTAGAAAACACTTCTGTTTACCAGTCGGGCAAACATTACATGATTCCGGTACGCAAGGTTGCGGAAAAGCTTGGTTTTAAGGTAGAATGGAACGAGACTGACCGAGGAATCTTTTTAGACAACGGAGAGGTAAACACAACCATTCACATCGGCACGGACAGCTATTATATGGCCAGTTCAAAAGCCATTGGAATGAGCGCGCCAACAGCACTGGGCGCAGCACCGGAAATAAAAGATTCCGTCACCTATGTTCCGGCGGAAATGTTTGGTGTTTTATATTGCAACAGCAATGCTGTTTCTTTTAAAGACGGTACCATCACCATTCAGCCAAATCCCGAAAATGGCAAAGATGAAAATACACAGATACCGAACCCATGGACAGAATACAGCTCCATTGCAGAAGCAGAGGCAGCACTTTCTTTCCGTGCAAAGCTGCCGCAGACACTGCCGCAAAACTACCAACCGGATTATATCGCTGTCCTATCCGACAACTTCCTGCAGGTAGTTTATAAAAACGGCAACGATGAAATTAATTACCGAACCGCAAAAGAAACCGGAGATATCAGCGGTGACTATAACGTTTATCAAAACAAAAAAACCGCAAAAATTAACGGTTATGAAGTAAGTTTGCGCGGAAACGAAAATGTCGCAAACGCAACTTGGGCTGACGGCGATATCGCCTATTCCATCTATGCGAACAAAGAGCTGACAGAGGCGGAGATTACGAAAATTATCAGCAGCATCAGCCCTTTGCGCTCCTGAAAACAGCAAACAATTTTCTCCTTATAAAGTAATAAAATAAGCAGCATCGGAGGTGCGTGACCCGATATGACGCAGGAATATATTGGGAATCTGGTTGACAAATATGGCGATATGATATTGCGAATTGCTTATACTTATTTGAAAAACCGGGCAGACGCCGAAGATGCCGTACAAGATGTCTTTTTAAAGACCATGGACAAAGCCCCCACCTTCTGCGATGAGGTACACGAAAAATTTTGGTTGATCCGAACGGCCATAAACATATGTAAAAATAAACGAAATCTTTTCTGGAACAAAAACAAGTGTTCCGTTGATGATATCGCCGAAACAGCTAGCTTTGATACATACCATACCGACAGCAATGTGATGAAGGCAGTGATGGCTTTGGCCGAAAAATATCGGATTGCCGTATATATGTATTACTACGAGCAATACACTACGCCCGAAATTGCCAAACTGCTCGGCAAAAGCGACTCATGTATACGTTCGCTTCTGCACAGAGCCAGAGGCATGCTGAAGGATAGCTTAAAGGAGGAGTATGATTTTGAGCCGGAAATATAAAGAGGCAATGGATAAAATTGTTGTTTCGGATGATTTGAAGAGAAGCATTATGGCAAAAGCTGCCTTAAAAGAAAAAACAGTCTCAAAATCAAACCGCAGCAAACTTTTTTGCTTACGATATGCCGCGGCCTGCGCTGCCTGTCTGTTGATATGCGCTGCCGCAGTCTCCGTACATAAATATATGATTTCAACAGATGTTTTGCCGTCTGCAAGCAGCACCCCTTCCGCAACCGCGGCTCCCTCGGGCAGCAGCGAGCCGGCAAAAACAGAAAAGCCCGCAGCTTCGCAGTCTCCGGAAGAAAATCAAGCTTCCGGAGAACAGAAGATAAATAATATAATTCTAAAAAATCAGACGCCCTCCGAAAGAGAACCATCGGAAGGCAGCCGTTTGGAAGAAGGCATAATAAAAACCGGCGAGGCTGCGCCTTCTGCAAACGAACAGGATTCCTCCGCCGCGGCGACAGGCACCCCGACAGATATCCCCCCTCTTTCATCTGTCTCCCCCTCTTCCCCAGAGCCTGAGCCGCCGAGCGGAGGCGAATTCTCTGTGCTGCAGCCCGCCCCGTCACTGGATTTAAAAGATTTTTCAGAAATACGGGAACAGTTGGGCTACGAAGTGAAACTTCCTCAAAAATTGCCGCAGGGCTATCAAGCTGACTCCGTTTCCCTTCTTTTCGGAGAACTGCTGCAAATTTCCTATACAAAAGAGGACAACACCATTTTATACCGCACCCAAAAAACAAGCGGAGATATCAGCGGCGACTACAACATTTATGAAAAGGTTGAGACAAAACAGATTAACGGCACGGATGTAACATTAAAGAGCAGCGGCGACCTTTGTTACACCGCCATATGGAATGACGGTGAATCGTCCTATTCGCTGTACAGCAGAGAAGGTCTCACGCAGAGGGACATGATTCTGATCATCGAAGATATTAACGAGCCGTCCGAAACAAATTAATTCATTGCATTCTGATTTCTTCTATAAAAACAAAAAAGCGCGGAATCGCAAGCTAAACCAATGTTTGCTGATTTCGCGCTTTTACTTGATGGTTTTTCATCACACCATTTTATCAAACTTTCCGCCTGAAAGCACGTGAAAATGCAGATGGAACACTGTCTGACCGGCATTTTCGCCGCAGTTATTTACAATACGATATCCTTCTTCCGCAAAACCTTCCTGCTTTGCAATTTTTGCCGCAGTAGCAAGGATATGACCCACTAAAGCTTCATGTTTTTCTTCCAAAGCATTTGCCGAAGCAATGTGTTCCTTCGGAATAATTAAAATATGCACGGGAGCCGCCGGGTTAATATCGCGGAAGGCATATACCTTATCATCCTCATAAACCTTTTGAGAAGGAATCTCCCCTTTTAAAATTTTACAAAAAATACAGTTCTCCATGTTGCTTACTCTCCTTTGTACATTTTGTTTTCTTATGTATTAAAAAATTACTCCATTTTCAGCTTTTCCAAAATCGTTACAACGACCTCTTCCATGTCACGCCCGTCCACATCCACCACAAAATCGCACTGGCTGTAATACGGTTCCCGTTCCGCAAGCATTGCCGCAATTTCCTCAACCCCCGCACCGGAAAGCTCCGGTCTTTTGTTATGCGAGGAGATTGTATTCTGATAAACTGTCTGCGCCTCTGCCCGCAGCCAGATGACAACTCCGTTTTGACTCAGCAGCTTTCGGTTCTGTTCATCCACCATTGTACTGCCGCCGGTAGAAATTACACAATCCGTATTTTCACAAAGATTCATCACTGCAAAACGCTGCGCACCCTCAAAATATTTTGCACCCTTTTTGGCAGCAATTTGTGCGACAGGCATCTTTTCACTTTTCTTCAAATATTCATCCGTATCGTAAAAATCAAATCCCAGCCGAGCCGCCAGGCGCCTGCCGACGGTTGTTTTGCCGGAGCCCATAAAACCAATTAAAACAATGTTTTTCTTTAACTTCATAGTTTCATCGCGCCACCCTTCCTCTCATCGTACCACTACAATCCGGGGATTGTAATAATTTTGTGTCAGATACGGGCGATTTCCTTCGCCAAAAGCAACACCGACGCCGAGATATTGATAATGTCCCAAAATATTTCTGCGATGCCCCTCCGAATTCATCAAAAGCTCATGCATAATCGTTCCGTTTTGGCCACCCGCCGCCAGGTTTTCCGCCACATAGGACACCATCAGCCCCGTTGCACGAATCCTCTCCGCAACGCTTCCGCCGTTTCGGTCCGTATGGCTGAAATAGTTGTTTTGCGCCATATCCTGCGAATGTGCCAGCGCTGACTCATGCGCTTTTTCGCTCCACTGCACGGGGTCTGCCCCTTCGCGTACACGCAGCGCATTTGTCACATAAAAGTTTTCTTTTTCCATGGAACGCGCCAGCTCCTCCGTTCCCAAAGCATACTGACGGTTAAACGCAAGCTCCGTACCCTCTTCTATTATATGGATGGCAGTAACCGTATTATTCTTAAAACAATCATAAAAAAAACGAACATACATATGATGAAACAAAAAAACATCGGTTTCGCGCTTTTCCGCCGTCCCGCAATTCAGCTGATAGACAACGTCACCCTTTTGAATACTCTCCAGCGGATCTCCCAGCGTCATGCGCACCTCATCCATCGTGCTGCCCGCATGCAGACCGCAAAACTCAAAGGACGGCGAATTGGTATACGCCGCGCAGACCTTATCCTCCTTGTCAACGCCGATTTGAATATAGTGTCTCCAGTCCTGATGAAAGGCGTACCACAAAAAACCGTACTCGCTCGGAAAAGAATCTGCTGCCTCACCAAAATTCTGTGATACCGTTTCCGCACGGTCGTAGATGTTTAATGTTCTTCCCGATTCGGCAAGCGTGGTCGGTGTAATCGTACCCGATGGCGGCGGCGCTTGTTCCTGCTGTTCCTCCTGCCGGACAAATGCAATCGCCTGATCCGTCAGAGTAGATATATCCACGTTAAAATACAATACCGCGGCAATAATAAGGATATAGACTGCTAATGTCTTTTTCAGCATCTTGCCGCCTCCGCCTTCTTTTCCTTTTGCAGTTTTGCTGTCTCCAACCGTGTAAGCCGTTTCATCTCAAAGAAAATATAAACGCCCGCAATCATGGCAGACAAAACATCCGCAACCGGCGAAGCCCAGATAACGCCGTATATTTTTAGCTGCTCCGGCAAAAATACCGGCAAAAGCAGCAGCAGAGGAATAAATAACACCACCTGCCGCGATACGCTTAAAAAGATAGACGCGCCCGGCTTTCCAACAGCAAGGAAATAGTTGGAACTGAGCGTCTGGAAACCGACCAGAGGCAAAAAGAGCGCAATAATACGCAGCGTTTGAGAGCCAAATGAAATTAAGTCTGCGTCCCTGCGGTTAAACACCATCATAATATACTTTGGCACCAGTTCTGCCACTAAAAAGCCCGCTGTCATCCATATGGTAGCATATAAAATCGCAGTTAAAAATGTTTTCTTTACACGCAGATATGATTTCGCACCATAGTTATAGCCGACAATCGGCTGCACTCCCTGACTTAAGCCGTTGAGCGGCATAATAAGCACCATGGACACGCTCGTAATAATGCCAAACGCCGCCAGCGCAACGTCTGCACCGCGCTCGGGATCCAAAATCTTTCCATAGCGCACCAGGCTGTTGTTATAGATAAGCATAATGGCACCGCTTGCCAGCTGGATTAAGAACTGAGGCATACCCAACGTTATAATTTTCATACTGTAGCGCAGACGGCACAGCTGCGGTTTTAATATCAAATGGCTGCGCTTTCCGAAATAGTAGATTAAAATAAAAGCGGAAGCCGCCGCCTGCCCAATTACGGTAGCAATCGCCGCACCGCGCGTGCCGAGCGAGAGTGCAAATATAAAAATCGGATCCAAAACAATGTTTGTTACCGCACCCAAAATCATGGCATACATCGCTGCTTTTGCGTTTCCTTCCGCACGCAGCGTTTGATCCATACCTAAACTGATTAACTGAAAAGGGACTCCCAAAATAATTACAAAAAGATAATCAATCGCATAGCGAAGTGTAATTTCCGAAGTTTCTCCCGAGCCGGAAAGCAGCAAAATCTGCTTTTGCAGAAAAAAGGACGGCAGCATGATGAGCGCCGATAACAGCAAAAGCAGCACAAACGCTGTTGACAAAATACGGTTTGCCATATGCGGTTTCTTTTCTCCGAGCTTAATGGAAATCAGCGCGGCCGCACCCGCTCCGACCAAAACCGAAAAACCGCTTAATATTGTCATGTACGGCGAAACCATGGTAATAGCGCTGAGCGCCTCACTGGCAAGCTCGCCTACAAAAATACGGTCTACAATGTTATACAAAAGATTAACAGTCATGCCCAAAATGGCAGGAACCGACAGGCGAAATATTAAACGGGAAAGCTTTTCACTGCCCAGATTATTAATGTCCTTCACGTTTGCGAAGACCTCCTTCAATTGTGCGGTTATCTTGTAAAATTAAAAAAATGACCTGTTGCATATAAAAATTTGCTCAAATTTTTTATATTCTTAACTGATGTTGTTATAATCACCCAAAGCATAGCAGGCACGCCCGTTTTGCTTTGCCTTATACAAAAAAGCATCTGTTTTGTTCATTAGCGATGATATGTCCGCCGGAAAAGAAAAGCAACAGACGCCGATGCTGCAGCTTACCTTATGAGGAGCCGGCAGCACCTCGGCTATTTCGCTTAAAAATCGGTTAAGCAGCTTTGTAAGCTCATCTTCGGATAAGGCTTTTTTGTCAAGCATAACCGCAAACTCATCGCCGCCCATTCTGCCGACTATTCCATAGTCATAGAACATACTTTTCAAGCATAGAGCAATCTCTCTGAGTACATTATCGCCAGCCGTATGCCCCAGCGTATCATTTATCGTTTTAAAATTGTCTACGTCCAGAAACAAAAACCAGCCTCGCGTACACGTCTGCGAATCATATCTTTTCATTGTTCTTTCGCAGCAGTTTAAAAATATTCTTCGTCCCATCACGCCCGTAACCACATCAAGTTCGCCCAAAAATTTTTTATAAGACGCATATTGGTATCCCATAACTAAAACCACAATGCTGATAACGTTTAAAGAAAACATTGCCGCCATAAACTGCACCTGCAGGTGAATCAAGTCGCTGTTGATAGCAGAAGAAACTGCCACGTCATGCATTTTCAGCATATAAGACATCCGTTCGGAAAAATATAGCGCCGCAGCAAATGTCATGCCAAAAACAAAGACCGTAAACATCGAAACAAGAATGCGCTTTTTTCCGGAATCAATATAAGGAATATGCTTCGAGCGGTCAACCGCGGATTTTACGGTTTGTAAAGCTTTTTTGTTATACTGTCTCCATACAAACTCCATAACCGCAACGCAAACCACAGCCGAGAGAATGTTGCTGACCATGAGGTAAGGAGAATAGAAATAGCGGTGCACAGCATCCGGGAAAAACATTTTTACCGCAAAAAGGACAAGAAGTGCATGCACAGCAGGAGAAAGCAGCGAAACAACACCTATCCAAACCCTGTCATGCTTCTTCCCTTTCGCCGCTTTAAAAGCAAAACCCGCCAACAAACCAAACAGCGTTCTGCTCCCTACGGAAAGAACGAGGCTGCCGACAGCGTTACCGCTCAAAAATGGAGAAAACAGCATATCTGCCGGAAGAGCATAGTGCGCTGTAGATTTACATAAGCTTGCCAGTCCGAAAATCGTCCCCATCACCGTTGACTGCACAGGTCCAAGAATACAAGCCGCAATTAAAATCGGAATGTACGCGAAGGTAACCGATATCGGCGCTATATGTATATAGCCCAGAAATGTAAACGACATTATAATCTCAAAAGCAATTAAAATCAAAAAAACATATTGATCAAATAATGATATTTTATGTTTCTGCAATATATTCACCGCTTTTAAAACCTCCGCTTTTATGATGATACATACGCTCTATTTTTTTCCATCACAGCATAACTGCATGTGAAACAGACGAGTATTAATTGCCTCCCGGTTAACCGCAGATTTATTTAGTCATGGAAATATAATACCTCAAGTGCAAGCCGCAGTCGGCTTGCTTCACACCGGTTCAATAAACACATAATCGGAAAAGCGATTACGCTTTTCTTCTTTGATGTTGTGTTTATTATACCATATCTTCCTCTTAAATACAATTCATTTTGCCGATTTAAGAAATTGTTTATAAATAGACAAAAAAGAGCTGTAGTAAAATGATTTCATTTCGCTACAGCTCCGACAGCCAAAAAAAGTCAACGAAAGGGGCTGTCAAAAGCAACCCCTTTCCGACACATCCGGCCGATAAAAATTTATTAATATTTTAATCGTTTTACGATCCTACTCTTTCAGGCTTTTTATCACTTCGTTATAGCCATGGATTAAAGCAACTGCTTTCTCGGTATTGGTTCCGGAAGCAACCATAACTCTCTCTGTTTTACCGTTGCGCTCTACCGGAAATGCCACAATGCTGCCATCCTCGGCGCATACCAGTTTTTTCAACTCGTCACTTTCCTGTATCTTTTGATAGGTTTCCGGCGCATATTTTTCTATCAGCTGGTCCAGTTTGGCAAGCAATCCTTCGCTAGCCAGGCTCTGCATTTTTTCATCCGTAATATAACCGTTATCCACAATCAACTCCCAGTTTCCGGAAGCAACCGCAAAATCTATCTCCTCCACAGCCGTATCGTTCTCGCCGACTATCGGAAGTACTTCATTCACTCCGGTGATTGCCGCTGCAACATCAAACAGCTTGCCAACGTTATCATCCACAAGCGCCTGCGGCATATATACTCTAAATCTGGTAAAAGACGGCGTTTCAATGGAAATTAAAGAACGGTTGCCATATAGCGGCGTTGCCTGATAAAACAGCACGCTGCAGCGAAAGGTCTCGCTGACAAAGCGCAGCGGAACAAAGGTGCGGTCATCCACAATTTTCGCCGCAACATCCAGCTCCTTTTTCTCACCATTGACCTCCGCAACCGGTGAACCAATTGTGAGGCTGATTGTGCAATCCTTCCCGTCTGCCATTCCCCGAATGGAAACCACGCCGTCCGCAAAGGTAATGTTCTCATCTGCGATTCCCAGTGCAACACAAAGCGCACGAATCGGCACCAAAGTGCGGTCATTTTCAATAAACGGTCTTGCATCCGCAAACGTGATCAGCTGCTTGTCCACTTCAACCTCTAAAATCCCCTGCGAACCTTCCTCCGCAAACACTGCTGCGCCAAAGCATGGCAGCAAAAGCGCGCACGACAGAAGCAATGCAATTACTTTTTTCATCTCCTACACCCTTTCCTCTTTTGTCATAATAATTATGATTTCAGAACCAGACTGACATCGCGTGCAATCGGTTCATTAAAAACCATATGAATAAACACATCCTTTTTTTCGCCCTCTATCAAAAACTGAACCCTTTCCACGTTGGAAAGCTCTGTCAGCGAGTTTACAATAGAATATACGGTAAGCTCCTCCGCCGCCGTTCCTCCGCTGTGCTTGCTGATAAACTCTGACGACAGATTTACAAAACATACCCCATCCTTTGTTTCCACGGAACGGATTTTTGTATCCTGCGGTATCGTTCTGTACATCTTTTCCTTCTGCGGTCCGCGAATCAGCTCCGAAACAATTATTTTTTCCATAGATTCGCCTTTCGGCACTTTCACACGGCGGATTTCACGCATAAGACCGCTCGCCTCAGCATCGCTGAAATAAAGAGTAATATTTGATTCATCCTGCATCAGTGCGTCCGCATCAAACACAAGATCATTGTCTTTCATCTCGCTTATGGTGCGCCCATCGTCCAGCGAAAGTTCCGCACCTTCAATTAAAATCTTTACCATTCCGATTCCGCGTACGGAGCAAAGCGATTTCACAATCGAAGCAGAGGCAAGCACATCCATAATGCCTTCTTCGTTATAAAATTCTCTGGAAAGATTTACCGTGGCGCTTCCTTTGTCAACATCCAAGCCCAAAAGACTGGTTCCGGCACGAATAACACGGCTGTTTTCCTGCTTTTTCGGTCCCGCAAGCAGCTGTTCCATGACATATCCCGGCACTTTGTCCGGCGCAATATCCTTTACGGAAAGCTGTTCCTCAGCAAGGTCGGTTCCGTCAGCGTTGCCAAAGTAAAGACTAACGGTTTTTTGCGTCTCCTTCGCATCTTTATCATTATTCCCCCGAACACAGCCGGCGCTCAGCAACATAACGATAAGCAAAAAGAGTGCCGCCATGGAATAAGAACATTTTCTGTTTCTCATATAAGATACCTCCTTTTTCGCCCCTCAGAATTCTTTTGAAAGAAAGGACGAACAGAAAAGCGTCAAGACAAGTTATAAAGGGAGGTTTCCATGGTCTTGAACGCTTTTCAAATTCATAATATGTCTATTAATTTTTTCCGTGTTTCGATGCAGAGTGATTGTGCTGCCGATTATCGGCTGCAGCAGAAGGGTTATCCGCCCTTTTTTGCTCTTCCGATACCTTCGCTTCTGCCTCCGCAAGCTTTTTCTTCGTTTTGAAAAGCTCGTCCGCAAGATTAACAGCAGTTAAAACCGCAACCATATTTGCGCTCATACAAGCGTTTAACTCCTTAATCTTTTTCATTTGCCGATCTACGTAATCGGACACCTCAAGCATATATTCCCTGGTTTCCTCCGAGATCAGCGTATAGTCTTTGTTTGCAATCTGAACCGTAAGCTTATTACGTTCCGCCATGGTGCGCCTCCCTGCTTTTTCCCGCAACAAAACACTTTGTTGCGAAATATTTTTTATTCTGCCCGGTTTTTATCTGTTCTAACCAGCCTGCGCAATTACATTTTGTGTCTATGCAAGCTCTGCGTCCACTATTTCATCCATAATATTTTCCACATCGCCCTGGCTGAGCGACTTTGCAACCACAAGCTCACTGACAAGAATCTGCTTTGCACTGTTTAACATTTTGCGTTCACCTGTAGAGAGTCCGCGGCTTTTATCCCGATACATCAGGTTTTTCACTACATGTACCACCTCATAAATATTGCCACTTTTTATTTTCAGCATATTTTCACGGCAGCGCTTGTTCCAGTTTGGATTCATCTCCGTCCGGCAATCACGAAATTCCTGTAAAACCCGATCCGCCTCGCTTTCATCAATGACATCACGCAGCCCAATGTCGTCTGCATGCTCCATCGGTATCATTACCTTCATGTCGCCGATCGGAATTCTTAAAATGTAATACAACTGTATAACGCCCATTATTTCCCGTTCTTCAATTGCCTCAATGACGCCGGCGCCGTGCATCGGATATACAATTTTATCCCCTATGCCGTACTTCATGTTCTGTAAAACCTCCTGTAAATCTACCCATGAGACCGCTGTGTCGTGCTGCGGCAAAAGCGAGCAAAAAGCCCAAAGCCTTCGTCAGAGTCAACAAGCAGATTTCCGCTGGTGGGACTGTAAAAACGGTGTAAAGCGTATAGTTGATTCACTAAAATCTATACCCTCTCCGACCGCTCAAGCAAGACAGTATATGAAAAAATATTTTAACCCCATTTTCTCAAGCCTTATATTTTTACATCCCTTTGATAAATATTTCCACTATTATTTTATTATAAATTTTCTTTTCTGTCAAGTCCCTGTTCCCGATTCTCCGACCGCTCAATGCTTGCAAAAAAAGGAACAGCCCGGAAAATCCATGCTGTTCCGCCAATATGTTATCACTTCTTGATTCAGTATACCCTCTGCTTATGCGTCCGCAGAAAACCCGCGTATCTCACAGCTCCTGCAGCATGATGCTGCAAAGCTCCTCCTCTGCTTGCTTCCATGCCTGCATATCAATCTTTGCCATGTAATAAGCTTCTGTCTTTTCATAGGCAGACCGCGCATGCGAAAGTGTTTTTCTTGCCTCCAGCACCTTAAATTTATATTCGGTTTGGAAGGTAAAAAGCTCCTTTTCGTACTTTTCATCCGTTCCGGGCGTCACCGCAGTTGCGTAAATATCTATAATTTCATCGTTTGGACGCGATGGAAAATATTCGTGCGGTGCCGTGGAATCAAACAAGCAAACATCCAGTCCGCGAATGACTGCCATATCAAGGCTTGATGGGTCAAAAGAACAGTGATATTGCTCCGCGTCAAAGCCGTTTTTCTGTGCTGCACGCACAATTTTGCGCAAAAAAGTAGACTTTCCGGTTCCCGGTCGGCCCTTGATAAAATATCGCTTTGTCACGTTTGCGGTAATGCTTTCAATTTTATCCACAGACCCTTCTGCCGTCGCCGCGCCCAAAAAGCGATCAATAATGCGCCCGTCCTCTTTTCCTTTGCGATCACCGATAATTCTGCGGCAGCTTTCGTCCGCTAAAGAATCTGCCGCACCGAAATCCATATTTGCAACATATATTTTTTCCCATTCATCATGTATCTTTTTTGCCTCCCGGAAACATTTTTCCGCCTCAGAAAGAGAACGCTTACAGATGGAAACATGCTCATCGTCAATCATTCCGAGAATGTTTTCGCGCGTCAGAAGATAAAGCGGAACATTGACAAAGCCCGTACCCTTTTCAGGAATGATGACGCCTTCCGGTTTTGCATCTAAAAAATTATAAATAATATCGCAGGATAAATTATGCTGCGCCGCCCTCTCAAGCAATGTATGAATCAGATTTTCTACACATTGTGTCGGATATCCATATAATTTTCTCCGATTTGCAAGATGTGAAAAATTGGAGTCGTAAAAATCGGTATATCCTCCGGAACCTAATGTGCCGATAAAATATGGTATTTCCTGTCTTGGCATAAAAAACGCCCCTTTCCGCATGATACTATAGTATATGCAAAAGGGACGCAGAATAGTATTTTCAGTTTTCAGCGCGTGCCGTCTCCACTGTTTCTGCAATCATCATATCCTTAACTTTCATCAGGCGTGTGATGTTGCCGCGCTCATTTTCCTCCAGTTTCATAGAAATAAATTTAATCGTTTCCTCAAACTGCGGAATCATAACATGCTCAAGCGCATTCACGCGCCGGCGTGTCTTTTCAATCTCCTGTGCCAGAAGATTGGTTGCCTTTTCCATTTGTGCAAGCTCCAAAAGCTTTGGAAAAATATCCGAAAGAGTACATATCGCACTGTCCAGCTCGCCGGAACTTTCTGCCAAACCATAAGCGTAAATATTACCCTCCGAGCCCTCCGTACGGAAATCATATTCCGGCACGTCAACGCTCATAATATTCCTCATGTTTACTTCTACCGAAACACGCTGCTTCGGAAACATCAAAGCCTCTTCCAAATTTTCAGAGCTCATAACGGCGCGGGCAATTACAAAATTGTCATATGCCTGTGCAAGGGCAGCCTCCACCTCGCGGCGCAGGGCACGGTTTTTGCGCGCCATATCAAGAAATTGTTTCATCAGCTCGTCGCGTTTGTCTTTGAGCAGCTTGTGACCGCGGCGTGCCGTGACCAAACGTTTTTTCAGCTTGGTCATCTCCATACGTGTGGGGTTTACATTCAGTCTTGCCATGCTCACCCCTCCCCATTTGGAGTTTTCATATATTTTTCAATATATTCATCTTTAATACGTTTTAGCTCGCTCTTTGGTAAAATGGAAAGCAGCTCCCAGCCGATGTCAAGCGTTTCTTCAATATCGCGATCTGTATTATAGCCCTGCGAAACATAGCGGTTTTCAAACTCATCGGCAAATTTTGCATACAGACGGTCCACCTCGGTCAGCGCCGATTCGCCCAGTACCACCATCAGTTCCTTGGCCTCTTTGCCCCGCGCATATGCCGCGAACAGCTGATTCATGGTGTTCGCATGATCTTCACGCGTTTTTCCTTCACCGATACCCTTATCCTTTAAACGTGACAGCGACGGCAAAACGTCAATTGGCGGCATAATATTCTTACGGTAAAGCTCACGGCTCAAAATGATCTGTCCTTCGGTAATATAACCCGTTAAGTCCGGAATCGGGTGCGTTTTGTCATCCTCCGGCATTGTGAGAATCGGTATCATGGTAATACTTCCTTCACAGCCCTTCTTCCTGCCTGCACGCTCATACAGTGTAGCCAGATCCGTATACAGATAACCGGGATAGCCGCGGCGGCCCGGAACCTCCTTACGCGCAGCGGAAACCTCACGCAGAGCTTCTGCATAGTTCGTAATATCCGTAATGATAACCAAAACATGCATATGCTCATGAAATGCCAGATATTCTGCAGCGGTGAGCGCCATACGCGGTGTGGAAATACGCTCAATTGCCGGGTCGTTTGCCAGGTTCATAAACATAACGGCACGATCGATAGCACCCGTCTTTTTAAAATCGGTAATAAAATAATCCGCTTCTTCAAAAGTGATACCCAGCGCTGCAAATACCACGGCAAAGTTAGAGTCCGTTCCTCTTACCTTTGCCTGCCGCGCAATCTGCGCTGCAAGATTTGCATGCGGCAAACCGGAACCGGAGAAAATCGGCAGCTTTTGACCGCGAACCAGAGTATTCAAACCATCAATGGCAGAAATGCCTGTCTGAATAAACTCAGACGGGTAATCACGCGCCGCAGGGTTCATCGGTTCGCCGTTAATATCAATGCGCTCCTCCGGTATAATAGCCGGACCGCCGTCAATCGGCTTTCCCATACCATCAAATACGCGTCCGAGCATATCGGCGGAAACTCCCAGCTCCAAACCATGCCCTAAAAAGCGCACTTTACTGTCGGCAAGGTTAATACCGGCGGCATTATCAAAAAGCTGAACAACCGCTTTATCACCGTCTACCTCCAGCACACGGCAACGGCGCACCTCACCGTTTGCCAGTTCTATCTCTCCCAATTCATTATAGGTTGCGCCCTCAACCTGATTTACCATCATCAGCGGGCCGGCAACCTCCTGTATTGTTTTATACTCCTTCGGCATTATATCGCCTCCCCTGTCAAGCCTGCAAGTTCATCGTCAATCTCCTGCATAATCTTTGCAAAAGTCTCCTTGGCGTCCTGCTCATGAATCTGCTTTGCCTTACCAATCTGCACACGCACAGCCGCACCGGTCAGCGCATCAATGGAAGCGCCTGCCGAAAGAGTTTCCTTTGCTTTATCATAATAATGCAAAATCAATTCCAACAACCCGCACTGCTTCTGCATGGAGGTGTAGGTGTCGTTTTCTTCAAACGCATTCTGCTGCAAGTAGTCCTCACGAATGGAACGCGCCGCCTCCAGCGTCAGACGGTCGCCCGGCGAAAGGGCATCAATGCCGACCAGCTTTACAATCTCATCCAGCTCCGACTCCTTCTGCAAAATCTGCATTGCATAAGTTCTGAGCGCAGGCCATTTCTTTGAAATGTTATCTTCATACCAATCGGTCAGACGGTCAACATATAAAGAATAGCTGTTAAGCCAGTTAATTGCCGGGAAATGGCGTCGGTAAGCTAAATTTGCATCCAATCCCCAGAAAACTTTAACGATTCGAAGCGTTGCCTGTGAAACAGGTTCCGAAATATCTCCTCCCGGAGGTGAAACCGCTCCGACTGCTGTAATGGAACCCATTTTATCCTCACTGCCTGCACAGGTTACCTTTCCTGCACGCTCATAAAACTGTGCCAGACGAGAACCAAGATATGCAGGATAGCCCTCTTCACCGGGCATCTCTTCCAAACGTCCGCTCATTTCACGCAGCGCCTCTGCCCAACGCGAAGTCGAATCAGCCAAAAGTACCACCGAATAGCCCATATCACGAAAATATTCTGCAATTGTAATACCGGTATAGATACAGGATTCACGCGCGGCAACCGGCATATCGGAGGTATTGGCAATTAACACCGTACGTTTCATCAGTGACTGTCCCGTTTTTGGGTCGGTAATTTCAGGAAATTCCATCAAAACGTCCGTCATTTCGTTGCCGCGTTCGCCGCAGCCGATATAAATAACAATATCCGCGTCTGCCCACTTTGCAAGCTGGTGCTGCACAACTGTTTTTCCGCTGCCGAAAGGCCCCGGAATCGCCGCAACACCTCCGCGTGCAATGGGGAAGAACGTATCCATGGTTCTTTGACCCGTTACCAGCGGTTCATCGAGCGGAAGCTTGGTTTTGTAAGGACGCGCACGCCGCACAGGCCATTTTTGCAGCATGCAGATGTCTTTTTCCTCACCGCTGTCGGTTTTTACCGTACAAACTGTTTCCGTTATGTTAAATTCGCCCTGCTTAATGTCCGAAATAACACCCTCTGCACCCTGCGGCACCATAATGCGATGTTCCACGACAACGGTTTCCTGTACAACGCCGATAACATCCCCATACGTTACGCGGTCGCCGACTGCCTTTTTCGGAACAAACTCCCATTTCTTTTCATGCGAGACCGCCGGCAAATCAATGCCGCGGCGGATGTTGGTGCCGGAAACCTTCATCATCTCCTCCAGCGGACGCTGGATTCCGTCATACATGTGCTCAATCATACCGGGCGCCAGTTCCACAGAGAGCGGCGCTCCTGTTGAAATAACCGGCACACCGGGACCTAAGCCGGCAGTTTCTTCATAAACCTGTATGGAAGCACGGTCACCGTGCATCTCAATAATTTCACCAATCAGTCTGTCCTCGCCGACGCGCACCACGTCAAACATGTTCGCGTCACGCATGCCCTCTGCCACAACCAAAGGGCCCGATACCTTAACAACCGTTCCTTTACTCAAACGATCACCTCATTTTTCTATCTGCTCTTGCTTTTCTTTTCTGCCCGCGCTCAGCCGCCTATAATATCTGAGCCGACTGCGCGTTCTATATTTTTCTTCACGTTATCCATACCAATGCCCAACGTTCCCTGATTATCCGGAATCGGAATCACCGCCGGAATCAGCCTGTCACGGCATGCGGAGATTTCGTCCGCAAGCTGCACCGCCAGCCGTTCCGTAATATAAATAATGGCGTAATCCTCCTCCGTCATTTTAACAAATGCCTCGCGGGCCTCCTCTGCCGTTTCGGCAAAGCTTACAGAAAGTCCGAGTGCGCCGAAACCCATCACGCTGTCTTTATCACCCAGAACGCCGATTTTATACATACGACTCACGCAGCCTTTCTTTAATCATTTCCGACGGCAAACCATTCTTTTTGCCGGTCAGAATAATCCGCGCCAGCTTAATCTCATTTTCTTTCGCCAGAAGATAAGCCACCAGCGGTTCAATGCCAAAGGCAACGTATTTTGCCTTTTTAATATAGCGAATCATAAAATTATCCGCCTGCTTCTCCAATTCGGAAATATCGGCCTCAAAATCGGAAAGTTCCGCATATTTTGTGCCGGATAAAAGTTCGGAAAGATTTTGCGAACGTACAAAATCTTCTTTCCCGATTGTGCCGCCGTCAAGCAACGCGTGCAGCAGAAAATCTGCATTTTTTTCCATTTTGTGCACACGTGCAAAAATGCGAATATTTGCCAAATCGCACATTACCGCGACAATATCGCATACATAAGCGCTGCCCGATTGTTTTGCCAGCTCATGCATTTCCCGGTATGCCGCACGGTCCAGCAATATGTCGCACAGCTGCGGGTCGCCTGTCTTTTCTAAAATCGCCACCGCTTGCTCCACCGCTTCGCGCATAATCGGCGAAAAATCCTTCATAGCACGGTTTTCTATCAGATTTTTCATTAGCCGCGCACTGTATCTGCCGCTTTGCGTCAGCAGAAAATCATAATTTTTTCCTAAAAATTCTGCCTTTAAAAGAACTTTAATATTGTGATAATCATTTTTTACCAAAAAGATATCAAAGGTTTCTTTTGAAGGGGAAATCTCTTTTAAAAATGCATAAGTTTTTGCCGATTCGTCGGAGAGCATTTGCTCGGCGCTGCTGCCTTCATAACCGCTTTCACGCAAAATTTTCATTGCTTCGTCAAGACTTTGCGCCTCTGCCATACGTGAAAGTTTCAGCTTATCCAGCAGTTTGTTTTCCACAGCACGTACCTTCGCAACCGAATAGGCATACTCCGTATCCTTTATTTTGCTCAATGCACCGCACTCCTTTCGCTTTAAAACAGGATTGCCGCAAGCTCTACCTCAAGTTCTTCCTTTTTGGAGGCAAGCAGCGCGTCCAGTGTGCAGTTGGTTACCACATCGCCCTTTTTCAGCAAAAATCCCGCCGGCGCATCCACAGTTTCCTCCGAAAGCACAAGCGCGCCCTTTTCACCGGCCTCTGTCAAACGAGTATTGACCCGCGCGACAAAACGCAAAAGCGAAAGCTTTTCTCTGTCGCGATAGGATAATATCAGCTGTTCTGTTCCGTCACCGGCTGCGGAAACAATCTGGTCAATCAGAAAATCCTCATAACTGCCGGTCGGCATAGCTAAAATTTCTTCCCTTGCACGACGAAAGCACTCGTCCACAATTTCCTGCTTTGCAGCAAGCAATCGTTTTTTTGCTTCCATTTTTGCCGCGGAAACAGTACGCTCATGTGCCCTTTTTGCCTCTGCCTTTCCGCTTTCCATGCACTTTTCATGAAAGGCCTGTGCTTCCTTTTCGGCATTCCTGCGAATCTCATCCGCTTCCTTTTCCGCTGCAGAAATAATTTCATCTGCACGCGAAAGAGCGTCCGATTTTATTTTTTCTTTCATCCTATCCAGTCCTGCCATTACATCACCTCATTTTTGTTGATTTTCATGATTGTTTACTTATTTGATACCAAAGAAAATCATCAAAATGGATGTCAAAAGCGCCAGAACGGCATAAGTTTCAACCATTGCCGCAAAAGTAATACCCTTTGCCAAATCCTCCGGATGTTTTGCTATAATCCCTACGGCAGAAGCAGCGGTACGACCCTGAGCAATTGCCGAGAAATAGCCGACAAATGCCATCGGCAGCGCCGCAAAGAAGTAGGAAAAACCCGTTGTCAGAGGGATGGCAACATATTCGCCGCCAAACAAGCCAAGCTTAAACAAAATCATAAATGCAATCAAAAGTCCGTAAATACCCTGCGTACCCGGAAGAGCCTGCAAAAGCAATGCCTGACCGAAGCGATCCGGATTTTCCGAAATGAGTCCCGATGCCGCTTCACCGACCAGCTGTACGCCCTTTGCTGATCCGATTCCCGCCATAAGCGCCGAAAGCGCTGCGCCCAAAAGCGCAATTGATGTTCCGTTAAACAATACCTCATACCAAGCCTGCGTTGCTACCATTTCAATTCCTCCTATTAATTGCTATTTTATTGTAATATATTTGGTTTTGCGGGCAAGCGGCCGAAATTCCTGTCCGCCTCCCGTATAAAACTTGCCGAAAAATTCCACATATTGCAGACGGCTTGCATGCACATAGGCACCCAGCGTATTAATCGCGAGGTTAAATGTGTGCCCCACCAGCAAGATGATAATAAAGAAGATGATGCCGATAATGCTTGTCCCTGTCAGCTTTCCCATGGTATTTACCACCTGTGCGATAACGCCGGTTGCAAGCCCCAGCGCGAGAAGACGTGAATAGGAAAGCACATCGCTTAAATATCCCGTTACATCATACAGACTGAGTATGCCTTTGCCAAAGCGCATGAAAATATTTTTTTCGCTGCGCCCTTGGGTAAGCACCAGTCCAACTGCACCGACGATTGCCATAATTTTTCCGACCGCCGGAGCAAACAGCAGGAGCGTCAGTCCTATCAGAAAAACATACCATAAGCCAACATCAAACACCGCATCGAGCACATGCCCGTCTTTTATCAGCATATATGCTTTTACCGCCATACCGGTAAACAAATGCACCGCGCCAAACACAAACGACCACAAAAGCAAGGTCATCGGATCATTCAGCGGACTGAACCATATCGGCGAAAATGCCGGTATGCCGGAAAACAGGTCACCGAACCAGCTGCCAAACAACACGCCCCAGAATATAGTCGCCATACCGCCCAAACACAGCAGACGCATCATTTTGTCGAGCATCCCCTCCGGCTTAAACTTTAGCAAAACAAAACCGGTTAAAAGCGTTAAAACAATACCATAGCCTGCATCGGAAAGCATTAGACCAAAAAACATCATATAAAAAATTGACATGGACGGATTCGGGTCAATCTCATGCGAATTAGGCAAACTATACAGTTCGGTAATCATCTCAAAGGGTTGTACAAATTTATTGTTGTGCAAAAGAATGGGATATTCCTCGTCCTTTTGCGGTTTCGTAATTTCCACCACCAGCTGCGGATGCTGTTCTTCCAGAAACTTTTGCAGCTTTTCGCCCGACTCGGCAGGAAGCCAACCGTGCAGATAAAAGGTGCTGTCTGTTTCGAGAAGCGAAGCCCCTGCCTTTATTTTATCTCGCTCTGCGCTCAGATAGTCATAATACATTTCCAGCTGCGGCAGATATTCGACCATTGTAAGCAAGTCTGCTTCTATATGCTCCGCTCGCGCATCTATATCCGCTTGTTTCTTTCTGGCGCTGCGGATATTGTCTGCAGCGGTTCCTGCCGTATCGAAGCTGTTTTTAGAAAATCCATACTCCTCCAGCAAGGCACCGAAACGTTCTGTTTCATTATCCAGATACAGCGCAAACACATAATGGCTGACCTCATCCGAGGACACCTCCAAGAGCTCCGTCGCCATATTTTCATCCTCTATCCTCTTTCGGATTTCGGAGATATCAAACAAAGCCGGCAGTGTGCCGATTGCCGTTTCTGTTCGCCTGGTACCCGTGAAGGAAAGGGGCACATCCAGCTTTTCATAAAGTTTCAACTGCTCTATTTTATGTTCCAGGTGGTTTTTTTCCGATTGCATTTCCTCCTTGGTTTTTTCATAAGAACAAAGGGTGGAAATCAACTGCTCAATTTTTTTCTTTTCCTCCAATGTTTTTGTATATTCGTTGCGGGAAACGGCTTTCTTTGCCTCAAACAGTCCCTTCTTACGCTTGTCATAAGGTGCAAGACTGTCAATGGCAGTTTTTGTGCGAAACAGCTTGTCCTCCGTACGGTTCAAGTCGTTTAAAATCTCTGCCGGAGATGCCAAAGAACGATATTGTTCCGTTTCCTCCGGTGAAAATTCTTCAATCTGAACGACGCCCGCACGCAGAAGCTGTTCCATAACCGTTTTTTGCTCCGATTTCATGCCTGCGAGGAAAATTTTGTTCATAGGAACAATTGCCATAAGCTAATCAATCCTTTCCAAAAGGAGCTGTAAAAATGAACAGGCTGCCTCCTGCGCATAGAAAACACTTTTTACAGTCCCGCTTATTCTCCTATACGGTTAATAATCAACTGCACCGCTTTTTCCTTTTTTGCAGCAGAAAGCTGCTGCATGGCGGATATTTCACGTTCGGCAAGCGCAAGAATCTCTTTACATTCCCCTTCGGCGCTCTCCCGTCCTTCGGCAGCCGCCTTCTGTATCTCCTGCCGTGAAATTTCCTCCTGACTGCTGACAGTGCGGTACGCCAGCGTGGTTGCATCCTTTAGAATCTGTCTTGCCTTTGTCTGTGCGTCCTTTACCAGCTGTTCTGCCTCCGCCTCGGTTTCTTTAATCGAATGAATCATTTCAAGAGCCATCTTCATCCTCCTTTTTTAAGCTGTCCTCAGAATGTTATTTTATGATATAAAATAATTTTTCATACAGTTTAATAGGAAAAATCTTCGGGTCTTTCATCGGTTTTTCCGAAATAATATAAAATTGCATCTACTGTTCTGCGCGAAGCACAGCCGTCGCCATATGGATTGACTGCCTTCGACATTTTTTCATATTCTTCTTTGTGATCCAAAAGCTCATTGCAAAGACCGAGAATGTTTTCCTCACACACACCTGCTATTTTTACCGTTCCGGCATAAACCGCTTCAGGACGTTCCGTTTCATTACGGAGCACCAAAACCGGCTTGCCGAGAGATGGCGCCTCCTCCTGCAGACCGCCGGAATCCGTCATGACCATATAACTGCGCGCCATAAGATTGTGCAGTTCCTCTACATCAAGCGGATCAATTAAATGGATTCTTTCATGTCCGCCCAAAATATCGAAAACAGTTTCACGCACAGCCGGATTTAAATGTACGGGATATACTGCTTCAACATCGTCATGCGCGTCCACGGCACGGCGAATGGCGCGGCAGATATTCGCAAGCGGTTCACCGAGATTTTCACGGCGGTGAGCTGTTACCAAAATGATACGCTTGTTTTGATAATCCAGTCCTCGAAGCAGCTCATCCGCAAAATGATAGTCTTTTTCTACGGTTGCATGAATCGCGTCAATTACCGTATTGCCCGTAATGTAAATATTTTTTTCATCAACCAGCTCTTTCAAAAGGTTCTCCTTGTTATTTTGGGTCGGCGCAAAATAAATATCTGTCAGCGCTGTGGTCAGCTTGCGGTTCATTTCTTCCGGAAACGGAGAATATTTATCATAAGTCCTCAGACCTGCCTCTACATGTCCTACTTTTGTCTTGCAGTAAAAAGCCGCCAAAGCTCCGGCAAACGTGGTGGAGGTATCGCCGTGTACCAAAACAATATCCGGTTCCGCCTTTTTAATAACCTCCTCCAAACCGACCAGCGATTTGGACGTAATGCCGGATAAAGTCTGTGCCTGCTGCATGATATTTAAGTCATAGTCCGGCTTGATGTCAAAGCGGCTAAGCACCTGATCCAGCATTTGCCGATGCTGCGCCGTAACACAGACAATGGATTCTATTTCTTCGCGCGACTCGAGTTCTTTCACCAGCGGCGCCATTTTTATTGCTTCGGGTCTTGTCCCGAATACTGTCATAACCTTCAAACGATTCATAATGTTCCTCCGTAATTGTATGTTGAATAGCAAAGAGAAGATATACAAAACCGCATATCTTCTCTTATTGTTTACTTTTTATTTTGAACAGATTCGTCCTCCGGGACAGAATCTGCCGCATTTTCCTTTTCCATATGTTCTTCCGGATTTTGCGCGGTTTTGTCCTCATCCTCCGGGGAATGACCCACAAAATTAAACGCAAACAGCAAGAACAGCAATACAGAAATAATCAGCAGCACCGCGCGCGAAAATCCCGAAAACAGCATAACAATACCGCTGATGGCGAGTATCGCTGACAAGCCGTAAAGGATGATTACCGTTGTGCGGTGTGAAAAACCTTTGTCCACCAGCTTGTGGTGCAGATGCCCCCGATCCGGCGTCATAATACCCTGCCCCTTTGCCAGGCGGCGGATAATCGCAAACGTTGTATCAAAGATAGGCAACCCCAATATCAAAAGCGGCACCACAAATGCCACATAGGTTTTAAATGGTCCTTGTATGGAAATACATGCCAAAATATATCCCAAAAAAGTAGACCCGGTATCTCCCATAAAAATCTTGGCCGGATTAAAATTATACGGTAAAAATCCAAAGCATGCACCGGCAAGCGCCGCCGCCATAACCAAAAGGGTTACGCTGGTGTTGTGCTGTATCAGCAAAATGGACAGCAAAGCCACCGCCGCAATGGAGGAAACGCCCACTGCGAGACCGTCCAGACCGTCAATCAGATTTACGGCATTGGTTACACCGACAATCCACAAGATACTTCCGCCGATGGAAAGCCATGTCGGCAGACGCAAAAGCTCCTCCGCAGAAAACGGATTTGATATTGCAAAAACACGCACATGCAGCAGCACAGGTATGGCCGCCGCCACAATCTGCACCACAAACTTAAAGTGTGCCGGAAGCGGTTTCCTGTCATCAAATATGCCCAATACCGTGATAATCACACTGCCTGCCAAAATACCGAGCAAACTCCAGTTAATACCGCCGGATGGCAGCCGAAAATCCGAAAAGCACAGCACGCTCACAAAAAAACCGTAAAATATTGCAAGACCACCCAAAAGAGCCATTGGCTTCTTATGCATTCTGCGGTTGTCCTTCGGGACATCCACCGCGCCGATACGAAACGCCAGACGTTTTACCAGCGGTGTTGCAGCAAAGGAGATGATCAATGCAACAATGAAAGCAAATGTTATGTTAAGTCCGCCTTGATTCGGCATAACAACCTTCACTCCTCTTTCTTGATAAGGAAGTTATCTTCCTGCGGCATGCGCTCTTTGTCCGCGCTATGCCGAAAATGGAAAAAATTACTCAACTGATATTGCATTGATTATATAACATATTCCCCAATTTGTCAATTAAAATTGATTGTGATTTGCTCAAAATCAACAATTTGTTCATAAAAACGACTTAATTAAGCACGGTGGTTTCAGCTGCATTTTCATTCTTTTTGTATACAGACAGCGCGCCGCTTTCGTCAAGCGTCGCCAAAAAAATTTGCGAAATTTGTCCGCATTTTTGCTTGGCAAGCTCCTGTTTCAGCCAGCTTTCGTCCCGTCCTGCCGCTTTCAGGTTGCGCTCCATTACCTTTCCGTCGATAACTACATTTGCAATTAATCCCTCACTTTTCGGTGACAGCTGCAAATCCTCACAGGTCACATTTTTCTTGGTTTCCTTAGGCATTAAACTTATCTTTCCGTTGGTTTCCATTACGGCATATTTGATATCGGCTATGTTAAAATAGCCCTGTGCACGCAGTTCGGAAAGCAGTTCGTTTACATCAAGTTTTGAACTTTTCAGATTTTTTTCTATTAGCCTTCCGTTTTGAATCAACACCTCAGGTGTTCCTATAAAGATTCGCCGGGCCCATATGCTTTTATCTGACCAGACGGACATACCGATGGCAACCAGCGTGAACACAATCATTGCAATCACCGCATAATGATACGGAATATCACGGTCAACTGTCATCTCCGCCGCCACCGAACCAATGGAAATACCGATGGCATAATCAAAAAATGACAACTGGGAGATTTGTTTCGCTCCTAAAATTCTTGTTAAAATAAATAAAACAACCACTGCCATAAAAGCGCGCAATACAATATCCAGACTTTCTATGATCCACTGCATAAAACCTCTCCTTTATTTGTTTTTACTTATTATGAATCTTTTTTGGTAAAAAAAACAAAAATATAATATTCTATAAATATAGGAAGGAAACCGTTTTATAAATTCGTTTTTTTCGCTAAAATTCGGCAAAATTCCCGAAAAATTTCATAAATCTATTGATTTTGAAGAAAATATTCGCTATAATGTTAATATCCGTAAAATAGGGAATATTATACGGTTGTAAAGACGTTATCCATATATTGGGAGGTTAATTATGATAAAAGCGGCAATACTGGGATACGGCACAGTCGGCTCGGGCGTGTATGAAATTATCCGCAAAAACGCACGGACGATTGAGCGCAAGGTCGGACAAGCACTTGATATTAAATATATTTTGGATATCAGAGATTTTGATAATCATCCGGAGAAACATCTGTTTACCAAAAATTTTGACGATATTTTAAATGATGACGAAGTTAAAATTGTCGTGGAGGTTATGGGCGGACTTCATCCGGCATATGATTTTTCCAAGGCGGCGCTTTTAGCCGGTAAAAACGTTATTACCTCCAACAAAGAATTGGTTGCAACACACGGAACCGAGCTTTTGAAAATTGCCGAGGAGCAAAACGTAAACTACATGTTTGAAGCTTCTGTCGGCGGCGGTATTCCGATTATCCGCCCGTTAAATCTCTGTCTGGCTGCAAATGAGATTGAAGAAATATACGGTATTTTAAACGGAACGACAAACTTTATTTTAACCAAAATGTTTGCTGAAGGAGCAAGCTTTGATGACGCACTGTCCGAGGCACAGCGTTTGGGATATGCGGAACGCAACCCGGCAGCAGACGTGGAGGGACATGACGCTTGCAGAAAAATTGCCATTTTAGCTTCGCTGGCATCCGGCAACTTTGTAGATTACAGCCGTATTCCGACCATCGGCATTACAGGCATTACCAAAAGTGATGTTGTCTTTGCGGAAAAACTCGGCTGTGTGATAAAATTAATTGGCTATGCAAAAATTGATAAAAATGAAAAGGTATACGCATGCGTCTGCCCGATGGTTATTTCCAAAGAGCACAAGCTGGCAGACGTTAATGATGTGTTTAACGCTATTTTGGTACACGGTGACGCGATTGATGATGTCATGTTTTATGGCCGCGGTGCAGGCAAACTGCCTACAGCAAGCGCTGTCGTAGCAGATGTAATTGACGCGGCAAAGCATGTGCACACACACATCCGCCTGTCATGGAAACAGCCGGAAAATGATATTTTTATGGATCCGGAGGAGGTTACGGCCCGTTATATGATTCGCACACCGGATGCAGAGCTGTTTAAAAACTTTGACAATGCGCAGATTGTCGGCGAGCATATCGGCGAACACGGAAAAGAATATGCTTTTGTAACAGACCGCATGACGGAAAAAGAGCTGGCAGAACACTTACAGGCACGCGGCACATACATCCGTATGCTTGCATAGTCTAAGGGAGCAAAATCATGAAAAAGGTAAAGGTAAGAGTTCCGGCAACCACCGCAAACCTGGGCGCGGGCTTTGATTCTCTCGGTGCGGCGCTGAAACTTTATAACTACATTGAGGCAGAAGAGACCGAATCGGGTCTCTCAATAGAAATTCTCGGCGGCACGGGTGGTTTCCTGCCGACCGATGAAAAAAATCTGGTTTATAAAACTATGGCATATTTGTTTGAGAAAGCTGAATATACTGCAAAGGGGCTTTCTTTACGTCTGGAAAATCATATCCCCGTTACGCGGGGTTTAGGTTCAAGCTCTGCCTGCATTGTCGGCGGACTTCTTGCCGCAAACACTCTTTGCGGCGAGCCTTTTTCAAAGCGCGAACTGATGTGCATGGCGGCAAAGCTGGAAGGTCATTCTGACAATTCGACCGCTGCTCTGGCGGGTGGATTTACCATTTCGGTTTACAATGATGAGGATATCTTTTATTATTCCCATCCCATTAAGAATGATTTAAAATTTGTTCTGCTTGTTCCTGATTTTGCCGTAATGACAAAAAAGGCACGAAGCACACTTCCGCGGTTTTATCCGCTGCGCGACGTCAGTTTTAACATATCACATGCGGCGCTGACCGTTGCGGCGATTCTTTCCGGCGAATATGAAAATCTTTTATGCGCGGTAGAGGACAGAATCCATGAGCCATACCGCAAAACCTTTATTGATGGTTATCAAAAAATCCATAACCGTTTAAAAAGCTACGGCGCGCTGGGCACTTATATCAGCGGTTCCGGTCCGACCATGATTTCATTGGTGGAGGGAGATGACGCCGAGAGCTTTCTTTCGGATATGCAGGAATATATGGAAAAATCACATCCAAATTGGAGCGTTATGCTTTTGGATGCGGACAACGAAGGCGCAAAGCTTCTTGATTTAGAAACGGAGGGTTAACATTGGGTTTAATAGTACAAAAATTCGGAGGCTCATCTGTTGCCAATGCCGAACGCGTATTTAATGTAGCGGACATCGTTACGAGTACGTATAAAAAGGGCAACAACGTTATCGTTGTAGTGTCGGCACAAGGTGATACTACCGATGATTTGATTGAAAAAGCAAAGGAAATCAATCCGCACGCTTCCAAGCGTGAGATGGATATGCTTTTGTCAACCGGTGAGCAGATTTCCATTTCGCTGCTTGCTATGGCAATTGAAAAGCTGGGTTTTCCGGTAGTTTCGCTCACAGGCTGGCAGGCAGGTATGAAAACTGATTCTAACTATTCTAACAGCCGTATCCGCAAAATAGACACTGAGCGGCTGATGATAGAGCTGGATAAGAAAAACATTGTAGTCGTGGCAGGCTTTCAGGGCATTAACCGCTACGACGACATAACCACACTCGGACGCGGAGGTTCCGATACGTCAGCTGTGGCTTTGGCAGCAGCCTGTCATGCGGATTTGTGTGAAATCTATACAGACGTGGATGGTGTTTATACAACCGATCCGCGCATTGTTCCCAACGCAAAAAAATTGGATGAAATCTCTTTTGATGAAATGCTGGAGCTGGCAAGTCTTGGTGCAAACGTTTTGCACAACCGCTCCGTAGAAATGGCAAAAAAGTATAATGTAAATCTTTGTGTCCGTTCGAGTTTGACCCGTGCGGAGGGTACTGTAGTAAAGGAGGCCGTTAAATTGGAAGGTATGTTGGTTAGAGGTGTTACAAAGGACAACGATGTGGCAAGAATTTCACTGTGCGGAATAGAGGATACACCGGGCAAAGCATTTCGCGTGTTTGCTCTTTTAGCGAAAAAAAATATTAACGTAGACATTATTTTACAGTCCATCGGACGTGCGGACAAAAAGGATATCAGCTTTACGGTAGCAGAAAGTCACATTGACGAAGCTCTTAAAATTATTGAAGAAAACAAAGATGCTATCGGTTATGAATCCATGAGCTACAACACGAAGGTATCAAAGGTATCAATTGTCGGCGCCGGCATGGTAACCAATGCAGGTGTTGCCGCAAAAATGTTTGAAGCTCTTTATGAGGCGCAGATTAACATCCATATGATTGCAACCTCAGAAATTAAAGTTTCCGTATTAATTGACGAAGGTTATGAGGCAAAAGCCGTGAAGGCGATTCACGATAAATTTGAACTGGCGTAAGCAAGGATATAATAATTTAAACTATTTTATGTTTAAAGGAGGATATTACTATGGTTCTTATGCAAAGATGGCAGCTTAAGCAGTCTGCAAAGGAACAATTGCGCGGCAAATGGGGGAACATGGCTCTGAAGAGTTTTTTGGTATCTATTATTCCTTCCGGTATTCTTTGGGCGGCAATGCTTGTTTTCGGTACATGTTTTGCTGTTAACACGATTTTGCCCGGAGCGCAATTTGGGTTTGGTTCGTTTGATTTATATGCAACCGGTATCAACGGTTTGGCAGCAGTCGGAATTGTTCTTTTGATTATTGCCTATCTGTGCGTACTTATTGTAAAATTGGCTCTTGACTTTGGTTTTAACGATGCGTGTATTAAACTGCGAAGCGGTGAAGTTACGGGCGCAGGAGCTATTTTCGGCAGGTTTAACATGCTTCCAAGGATTTTAATGTACACACTTCTTGTGGTATTGATATGTCTTCCTTACATTGCTGTAGAGTTGCTTAGCAGTTTTTTCCCGGGCACTGTAGTTAACATTTTGTCATTTTTTATGATGCTGGCATATATTTACATTGCTCTGAGACTTTCCATGAGTGTGTATATCCTTTTGGAAAACCCTTATACCACCGCGTGGACATCTTTGAAACAAAGCTGGTATATTATGCGCGGACATTGCTGGAGATTTTTTGTATTAAACCTGAGCTTTCTCGGCTGGATTCTTCTGGCTTGCTTAAGTCTCGGAATCGGTATGTTCTGGCTTCTGCCTTACATGAGCATGACAAGCGTTAATTTTTACTACAACATCAAAGAAGCTTGTCTGAATACCGAACAACAATAATATTTTGCATGATATAAAAATACAGACCGCATAAAGCATGGCTTTATGCGGTCTGCGTGTTTTTGGAGATTATTGCTTATTTAGCCTTTCAGCTGAAAAGACTTACAGTCGGTGCACTGATTCATGGTTGGGTCAAGTTCATGTGTTCCGACGGTAATGCAGTCTAAAGAACAGTAATCTTTGCTGTTGCAATGATGTGCACACTGCTCTACAGTACATTTAATACTTTCATTTACTTTACTATTACAACTCATTTTTTATACCTCCTTGTCGGTACAAAACTATTTTGTCCCTTTCAGAAGGTTTTTATTCTTTTTATTTTTAAAAATTTTTTATTCGCCGCGCTTATGAAATTCGATTACCTGCTTCGGACATTTTGAAGCACATATGCCGCAGTTCACGCATTTACTGTAATCAATTTTTGCAATATTATCTACAACATGAACCGCATCCTTAGGACAATTTTTTTCGCACAGTTTGCAGCCAATACAGCCTGCCTGACAAATATCCTTAATTACGGCTCCTTTTTCCTTGGAACGGCACATAACAAAGGTGCGCTGTTTTGCAGGAATCAGCTCGATAATCCTTTTCGGACAAGTGGCAACACAAACGCCGCAGCCTTTACATTTCTCTGCGTCTACCTGCGCAACGCCGTCTACAACATGAATCGCGTCAAACGGACAGGCACGCACACAGCTGCCGTAGCCGGTACAACCGTACAGACAGGTTTTTTCACCGCCTCCGAAACGGTAAACCGCCACACAGTCGGTGATTCCGTCATAACGATATTTATTGCTCGCCTTTTCGCAGGTACCGCTGCACAGCACCTTAGCAACCATTTTTTCGCCTTCTTCTACCGTTATGCCCATAATCTCTGCAATTTTTTCCATATTTTCTTTTTTGGTGCTGGGACAACCGGCAGGATTGGCTCCCTTTGTTACAATTGCTTCCGCAAATGCCGAACATCCTGCATAGCCGCAGCCTCCGCAGTTTGCGCCTGCTAAAAGCTCCTGCACTTTTTCAATACGCTCGTCTTTATCCACACGAAAAGCTTTCGCCGCCACACCTAAAAGCGCGCCAAACACGATTCCCATGATGCCGAGCATTAAAACCGGTGTTAATATTTCCATTTATTTTCCTCCTCAAGCCAAGCGATCCGCTTTAAAATTTTAAACCTTGGAAACCCAAAAACGCCATAGCGATTAACCCCGCCGTAATCAGCGCAATCGGAAATCCCTGCAAAGGTTTCGGAATATCTGCCGTTTCCAGCCGTTCGCGCACGCCGGCAAACAAAACGATACCAAACATGAAGGAAAGGCCTCCTGAGCAGCCGTATACCACCGAATGGATAAAATCATAATTTTCCTGTACATTTAAAAGCGCTACGCCCAAAACCGCACAGTTAGTGGTAATAAGCGGAAGATATATCCCAAGCGCATTATAAAGCGAGGGACTGAATTTTTGAATTACCATTTCCACAAACTGCACCAACACGGCAATTACCAAGATAAATGCAACTGTCTGCATATATTCTATGCCGAGCTTTTTCAGCAAAAGTTCCTGAACCAGATATGTACAGGCCGAGGCAACTGTCATAACAAAAGTAACAGCAAGGCTCATGCCAACCGCTGTTTCCACTTTTTTGGAAACACCAAGAAAAGGACAGATTCCAAGAAATTTTACCAAAACAAAGTTATTAACCAATATTGTACTTAAAGAAAGCAATACCAATTCTACAAATAAACTCATTCGTCAGCGCCCCCTTTCTCTTTTCGGGAGCGAATCAGATTAATCGCACCGATTAAAAGCCCCAGCACGATAAATGCACCCGGAGGCAATATCAGCATGGTTGCCGGCAGAAAGCCGCTGCCAAACAATGAAATTCCCAAAAAGGTACCGTTTCCTAAAATTTCACGGATGGCTCCGATAATAGTCAGCGCACAGGTAAATCCAAGTCCGATACCCAAGCCGTCCAAGGCGGAATTTCCTACTGTATTTTTAGAAGCAAAAGCTTCTGCGCGCGCCAGTATAATACAGTTTACAACAATCAACGGAATATACAGTCCCAATGATTTTGAAATTTCGGGCAAATATGCCTTTAAAAGCATTTCAATCGCACTGACGAAACCCGCAATAATAACAATATAAGATGCTATTCTTATTTTGTTTGGAATAAATTTTCTGCACAAAGAAATAACCACATTTGATGCAACCAAAACGGCTGTTGCGGAAAGACCCATCCCCACGCCGTTTGAAACACTTGTTGTGACTGCCAGAGTCGGGCACATACCGAGAAGCTGCACAAACGTTGGATTTTCTTTTATCAGACCTTTTGTAAACTCTTTCATTTGCATGTTGTCCGACCTCCTATTTCAAATTTTTTACGGCTTCTGCCGCAGCATTAACACCCTTCGTAACAGCATTGGAGGAAATGGTTGCTCCTGATATAGCCATCACTTCATTATTCTTTGCCGTGCCGCTTTTGATAACAGTAAGCGGTTCCTTCACGCTCTTATCATCAAATTGATCTTTAAAATCCGGCTCCTGTGCCTTTGAACCAAGACCCGGTGTTTCCGAAAGAGATACTATCTTTATACCGGTAAGCGTTTCATCTGTTTTTACACCGACAATCATTTCAATGGCGCCGCCGAAACCGTTTGGCGCAACGCTTACACAATATCCGACCGTTTCTCCCGATTCATTTTCCGCACGGTAAATTTCTTTTACCACTCCATCTTCAGAAGCTGCTGCCTCTACCTTTTCAAAAGACGTTGCCTCCGCCATCACTGCACGGCGTGCCTCATCCTGTTCTTTTGTTTCATTTTCCGCAATCATATCTGCCGTAATGCTGTTTGTGCACGCCAAAAGCAAAGCAACGACCGCGGTAATACCAAACAGAATTGCAGCCAGCACAAAAGGTTTTTCATTATTTTGCATGAGCCGCGCCTCCTTTTTTCACCATACCAAATTTTTTCGGACGGCAATATTTATCTATAAGCGGTGTTACAATATTCATCAATAAAATTGCATAAGAAACACCCTCCGGATAGCCGCCCAAACGACGGATTACAAAAGTAATAATTCCGCAGCCGATCCCCATAATAACCTGACCTTTTGCTGTTATCGGCGAAGTTACATAATCTGTCGCCATAAAGATTGCACCCAAAAGCAAACCGCCGGACAATACGTTATAAGCAACACTGTCAATCGCACTCAAATCACCGGAAGAGAAAATGAAAGAAAGTACAGCAACCGTACCGACAAAGCAAAGCGGAATCCGCGGACTAATCACTCTTCGGATAAACAGATAAACCGCGCCGATTAATAAAGCAATTGCCGAAGTTTCTCCTATACATCCTCCAATATTTCCGATTAACATATCGGTAAGCGGCGGAAGTTGACCGGCTTCTGTTCCTTTTAAAATTGCAAGCGGTGTTGCACTGCTTACCAAATCGGAAGGAATTACAAATCCGGTTGTAAACGGAAGTACCCAGCGTGTCATTAACACCGGCCAGGAAGCCAACATAAAGGCTCTGCCGGCAAGTGCCGGGTTTACAAAGTTGTGACCTGTACCTCCAAAAAGCTGCTTTGCTATTATTACAGCCACAAAAGCACCAACCACAATCATCCACCACGGAACTGTTACAGGCACATTCATTGCTAACAACACACCCGTAACTACTGCTGTTCCGTCTGAAACGGTAACTGTCTTTTTCGTTACTTTTTGCCATAAATATTCAAAACCCACACATGCAAGTACTGAAACAGCGGTAAGATAAATCGCCCGAATCCCGAAATATACCACTCCGCACAACAGCGCCGGAGCAAGCGCGATTAACACATCACGCATAATAGTCCCCGTTGTCTCATTCGTTCTGATATGAGGAGAGGAGGACACGACAGGTAACTGTTCTGCCATATTACAAATCATTCCTTTCTATTTGAAACTTTAAAAAATATGCAAAATACATCATGAACATAATTTTAAATTTATACTTTATTGGATTATTCAAAGAATCCTTTTTACAGCAAAAAATTTACAAATACTGTTCTTTTCACAAACCTTATTTTTTGTAATACTGAAAAGTAAACTATCAATATTCCAAAATTTTGCTGTAACTTTGCTTGTTTATTTTGCAAATTTTTTAGCTGGTTTTCTTTTCTTTTGCCCTTTCTTTTGCTCGTTTAATCTGGAGCTGCTGTTTTCCCCAGCGAATGGACTGTACTAAATGACGCTGAGCAGGGCAAGTATATGAACAGCTGCCGCACTCAATACAATCTAATATGTTATATTCGGCACATTTATCCAAATCTTTACGCAAAGCATATGCATTCAGCATCGTCGGCAGAAGATTCATCGGACAGACATTCACACACTTTCCACAACGTATACAATTGGAAGCGCTGCGGAAGGTAGCCTCTGCTTCGGTAAAGGCTAAAATGCCGGAAGTTCCCTTTACTACCGGAACATCCAGTGAATAGCCGGCAATTCCCATCATCGGTCCGCCCATAACAATTTTTTTCGGCTCTTCTTTAAATCCGCCTGCCTGTTCAATGACATAACGGAACGGAGTCCCTACACGGACCAAAAAGTTTGCCGGATTTTTTACCGCACCGCCTGCTACAGTAACCACACGGCTCATTAAAGGCTTTCCTTTATGTACCGCACGGGATACCTCCGCAACAGTGTCCACATTCATTACAATGCAGCCCACATCTGCCGGCAATCCGCCGGATGGAACTTCTCTGCCGGTAATGGCATAAATCAACTGTTTTTCCGCACCCTGCGGATATTTTTTTGCCAAAGTTAAAATTTCAACTCCCGGCAAGCTTTTTGCTGCCTTTTTCATAGACTCAATGGCATCCGGTTTGTTTTCTTCAATACCGACATAAGCTTTATCCAACGAGAAAATTTTCATCACTGCTTCAAGCCCTGATATAATTTCTTCCGGCTCTTCCAGCATCACACGATGATCGGATGTTAGGTAGGGTTCACACTCCGCACCATTTACAATGATATGAGTTATCTTTTTTTCCGGCGGCGGTGAAAGTTTTACATGTGTTGGAAAACCTGCTCCTCCCATACCTACAATGCCTGCCTCACGCACTAAAGCAACTATTTCCTTCGGCGTAAGTTCGGAAAGGGATTTTGTGTTCAGAGGCTCTGCCGGTGTATCAAGACCGTCATTTTCAATTACAATAGTTGGCATTTTCAATCCTGTCGGATAAAGATAAAGCCCAATATCCTTTACCTTTCCCGAAACACTTGCATGCATAGGAGCACACATAAAAGCTTCACTGTCTGCCAGCTTTTGTCCCATTTTTACGGTATCACCGACCTTCACCAATGCAGTGAGCGGCGCACCAATATGCTGCTGCATAGGAAAATACAGCGTTTTCGGCGGAGCTATGGCCCGAATGGGAATCTGATTTGTAGCAGATTTACTATCATTCGGATGGATTCCGCCTTTAAAGGTCAATTTCTGCATAAAGACCGTCCTTTCAACCTGGAAATTAAACTGCGTTAATCTTTTCACAGATCTCTCAAAATCGAAAAACGGCGCCTAAGCGCCGCTGCCTTTCAAATTTGTAACATCATAAACTGTAAAAAATCTACGCACATCCTTGTTTATTTTATCATAAAAAATTTAATTTTGCAATTATTTTCGACAAAATAAGATTTTTTTATCTTTGTACAAGCCCTTTTTTAAGCTATGCGCCTTTTCTTTCTTTTATTACTCACTTTTAAAACCAAATAAAAAAAGCCGTCCTTTGACGACTCTGAAGTAATATGAAATTTATAAATTATTTTCTTGTTTTTCTTTTTCCTTTAAATAATTAAAATAATCGACTAATTGAATCCTTGATATAACATTAACTTCATTTAAATTAATAATATCTCCATATTCTTTTAATTTTTTATTTGCCTTGGTATATACCTTAAGCTCCTCTTCATTGAGGGTAACATTACGTACATTTGTCTTTGTCATCATAAAATCAACGCTGACATCAAGACAATCTGCCATTTTTTTCATCATATCACTATCAGGGTAACGTTTTCCGGTTTCATAATTTGCCAGACATCCACGGCTGATTCCCAAAACATCTGCAAAATCACCCTGCGTCATCCCTTTTTCCAAACGAAGCATTTTTAATTTTACTTTGAAAATTTCTTCCTTGTTTATGTTCAATGTCAATCACTCCTCGAAAAGTTCAAAAAATTTGTACTTTCTGATATATTATATCAATAAATATTTAAAATTTCAACCAAAATATTCAAAAAACTTGAACTTTTTATAATAATTTTATTTTATAAATTATTATAAAACTACTTGACAAAATTAAAAAAAAATGATAAAATACATAAAGTCGCCGCTGTGATGGAATTGGCAGACGTAGCGGACTCAAAATCCGCCGGTAGTGATACCGTGCCGGTTCGACTCCGGCCAGCGGCACCATATCAGAGCAAGCAATATAAAGCTTGCTCTTTTTTTATGTTTTTAAGTTATCAACAGAATGTTAATAACTTGTTGATAACTTTTCCGCATAAAACCGCGCTTTTTTTATTTATTAACAAGAGATATCTTTTTATTTTTCCCACTTTTATGCCGATTATACATATTATCCACAGCTTTTTGTTTATATTTGTAAAAATATCTGTTATTTTTCTGTTTATAGTTCATTTTGTCATTTAAATTAAAAATTTATTATATTTTGACTGTTAATTCTGTTAAAACAAAGCACAACTGTCAACAGATAATTAACAACCCAATATTCCTTACCGCAAGGCATGTTCAGATACTTGTTAACACTTTCCACAAATACTACTGCTACTACTGCTAATTTATATATATTATATTATAAAACACACAATTTCGGCAAAATTTGAAAAATTTTAACAAAAGCAATTGAACTAACTTTTATTTTATGATACAATTAATTTATATGATATAATTGACTAAAATACTCTTATACTGTCGGAGGAAATAATATTATGAAAGCTAAATGTAAAAGAAAAGATCTGGCGGAAGCTATCGGTATTGTAGAACGGGCGGTTGCTGTAAAATCTACTATGAATATATTGGAAGGAATTTACATTGAAGCACGCAACGGTCAGCTTCAGTTTTTAAGCAATAATCTGGAATTAGGTCTCGATTGCAAAATTGACGCCGAAATTGAGCAGGAAGGCGCTGTTGTTGTAAAGGCTAATCTTTTCTCTACTGCTGTTAAAAAACTGCCTGATTTTGAAGAATATGCACAGATAGAAGTAAATGAAAACGATACTATTATTCTTTCCTGCGGAAATGCAAAATTTGATTTTTCCACTGCTAAAGCAGATGAATTTCCCCGTCTGGCTTCCGTGGAAAGCGAAAAGTCGTTTAAAATAAAAGAATCTCTTTTAAAAAGTATGATTCGCCAAACCATTTACGCTATTGCTCAAACCGATATAAAACCGCAGCTTTCCGGTATTTATTTTGAAATAAAAGACGGTATATTTCATATGGTAGGATGTGACGGCTATCGTCTCGCTATCAGAAAAGAAAAAATAGAAGGAACGGAAGACTTAAGCTTTATTTTACCGGGAAAAACGGCAAAAGAACTGCTATCTATTATTGGTGAAGATGATTATGAGGTAGAAATTTTACTTTCTGCTAAAAATGCACTTTTAAAACTGAAAAAATGTATGATGGTAACACGGTTGATTGAAGGGGAATATTTAGACTATAATTCTGTGTGCAAACATAAAAATACACTGGTAATTACAACAGAAACAAAGAAAATTTTAGATTCCATAGATCGTGCTTCATTAATTGTAAATGAAACAACAAAAGCACATGTTGTTCTAAAAATTGAAGATGATAATGTTTTTATTAACTGCGAAACCGTTATGGGAAAAGTAAAAGACAAGTTTAGTGTTGATATGAGCGGTGAACCGATTGAAATAGCTTTTAATCCGCGCTATTTGATGGATGCATTTAAAAACTGCGACTGCTCCGAAATAAAATTCAGCTTTTCTACACCGGTAAATCCAACTACCATTGAGCCCGCGGAGGGTGACAGCTTTTTATACATTGTTTTGCCGGTCAGAATGAGATAATGCTGAACATAAAAGAAGTTATTGTTGTGGAAGGAAAATATGATAAAATAAAGCTTTCACAAATTACCGATGCATCTATTATCTGTACGGACGGTTTTCAGATTTATAGGAACGAAGAAATGATTTCTTTATTAAAAAAATTATCTGAAGAATGTGGAGTTATCATTTTTACCGATTCTGACAGCGCAGGTTTTCGGATTAGAAATTATATAAAAAATAAATTAGCAGGCTGTAATATTAAGCATGCATATATTCCGGATTTTTACGGGAAGGAAAAAAGAAAATCAAAACCTTCAAAACAAGGGTTGCTCGGCGTTGAAGGGGTTCCGGATGAAGTGATTGAAGAATCTCTTTTAAGGTGCGGCGCTACAGTTAAGGAAAAAAATGAAGATATATTATTTACAAGATTGACAAAGGCAGATTTATTTCATTTGGGGTTGAGCGGAGGAAAAAACAGCAAAGAAAAGAGGAGTATGTTACTCCGGCGGCTGCAGCTTCCGTCTCAGATGTCCGCTAATACTTTTTTAGATGTATTGAATACAATGCTTATTAACGGAATAATAACAGAAGAAGATATTTTATAAGAAACAATGCGGCAGCATATTGCCGCATTGTTTTTCATATATTGAAAGCATATTCTTAAATGATGCGGCGGTTGCGAAAATGAAAAAAAACAGTGCTCTTATTATTAATGAAAAAGAAAATTGCAGTAATACGGAAAGAATTCGTTTTTATTTTTTTAAAATGAAAAATATAGCTGTTTCAGAGATTGTTTCTATAAGTAATGTTGATTTTATTTTATTAAACGTACCAAAAGTAAAAAATAAAAGACAAAAATTATATCTTGCGCAATATATAGAAAAACAGTTTCATTATAATAATGTTATATATAATGGGAATAGCTTAAAATGTAAAAAAAATGAAAATTATATATCTTACGCAATACAATATAATCCTATTAGCTTTATAAAAAAATATGCAAAACTAAACCAAGTGAAATTTAAACAAGGAACAGTTATATTAATTTGCGATAATCCTGCTCAGGCAGAAAATTTTATAAAGAAAATTTGTAAAGATATTTATCAAATAGAATTATACTGCAGCAATATTTCTCAATTTGAAGAGACAGTACAATATTTTTCAGATAATTACGGCATATTTTTAAAAACTATGGATAAAATAGGCGGCAGAGAAAAAAATGACACGTTGGTTATATCAATTTCAAAAGATGAAAAACTACTTAGACATTATTTATCGGAAAAATATTTGCCTGTTTTAAATGCGTCAGAATTGAGGTTTGGTTTTTCAAATGTTTACGAGGATGCAGTTTTTGTGGGAAATAAAGAAATTAACCAGTTAGCTAAAAAGTATAAAATTTTTAACAGTGAATTTCTTAAATTTTTAGCGGAAAGTTTTGGCTGTATAAAGGAAAGAAAAAAATGGATGGAATTTATAAAAAAATATGAGATAAAGTGTATAAAATTATTAAAAAACAATTGACTTTTTATATAATAAATAATATAATATACATTTGAGGTTAAGTAACATTATTAACTTTGTAAAAATAATGTCTATTATGACGAATTTCTTCCTATTTAATAAGGAAATAAAGAAAGGTGATTATAGTGGCTGAAAAAGAGATAGTATTGACATATGAGGGTTTAAAAGCTCGTGAAGAGGAATTAGAATATTTAAAAACACAAAAACGTAAGGAAATATCCGAAAAGATAAAAGTTGCATTAGGTTTTGGAGATTTGTCGGAAAATGCCGAATATGATGAAGCTAAAAATGAGCAGGCAGAAGTGGAAATGCGCATAATTAAGTTGGAAAAGATGCTGAAAAGCGCTAAGATTATTGATGATGACGCAATTCCGACTGATCGTGTTACCTTAGGATGTAAAGTAAAAGTTTATGATATGGATTTTGAAGAGGAAGCCGAATATTATATTGTAGGTTCTACAGAAGCAGATCCTAATAAAAATAAGCTTTCGGATGAATCACCGGTTGGAAAAGCGTTAATTGGTGCAAAACAAGGAGAAACAGTGACGGTAGAGGCGCCGAACGGAGAATTTCAGATGAAGGTTTTGGAGATTAACAGATAAATTATTTAAATAAAAAAAGCTGCGCTGATTTTGGCGCAGCTTTTTTTAATGTTTCACGTGAAACATTAAATATTTTTTATATTAGTAATTGAATTTTATAGTACAAGGTGGTATAATATAAACATAGCAATTTATTGTTAATTTAAGCAAAGAAAGGCTGCGCAGAGATGGGAAAAATAATTGTAATTGCAAATCAAAAAGGAGGAGTGGGCAAGACCACTACTGCTGTTAATTTGAGCGCTTGTCTTGGCGCTGCCGGAAAAAAAGTTTTAGTAATTGACTTAGATCCGCAGGGGAATACCACAAGCGGCCTGGGTGTGGAGAAGGATGAAGTAGAAAATTCTGTTTATGATGTAGTAATAGGCGGAGATGATATTGAGGATGCTATCATAAAAACAGAATATAAAAACTTATCTCTTTGCCCGTCTAATGTTAATTTGGCAGGCGCTGAGGTGGAAATGGTGGAAATGGAAAACAGGGAAACGTTATTTCGTGAGGCTGTAGATAAAATAAAAGATAAATATCATTTTATTATTGTTGATTGCCCACCGTCTCTCGGTCTTATTACATTAAATGCATTTGTAGCGGCAGATAGTGTACTTGTACCGGTACAATGTGAATATTATGCCTTAGAGGGGCTTAGTCAACTAACGAAAACGATTAAAATAATCAAACATACATGGAATGAAAAGATACAGTTTGAAGGTATTTTATTAACAATGTTTGATGCAAGAACCAATCTATCTATTGAAGTTGCAGATGAAGTAAAAAAATTCTTTCCTAATAAGGTTTTTAAGAGTGTTATTCCGCGTAATGTACGTTTGAGTGAGGCACCAAGCTTTGGAGAACCTATTATTATTTATGATAAATACTCAAAAGGTGCGGAAAGTTATACCGATTTGGCAAAAGAAGTCATCAAAAATAACAGGGGGAATTAACATATGCCGAGAAAAAGAGAGGGAAGAGTAGGAAAAGGTGTTGGTGCACTTTTTCATACTGATGATGTTATAGAAAATGTTTTGGATAATCAAAATGTAGTAGAATTAAAATTAACAGAGATAGAGCCGAATAAAAGCCAACCCCGACGGAAATTTGATGAGGAAAAGTTAGCCGCTTTGGCAGAATCGGTAAGCGAATATGGTGTACTACAGCCTATTGTGGTAAAAAAACTGGATACCGGGTTTTATCAGATTATTGCCGGAGAGCGCAGATGGCGTGCAGCAAGGATGGCAAAGTTAAAGAAAATTCCTGTAGTTATTAAAGAACTAGACGACAGGGAAACAATGGAGATTGCTTTAATAGAAAATTTACAGCGTGAGGATCTGAATCCGATTGAAGAAGCTGAAGGTTTTCAAGAGTTGATAGATAATTTTAAGCTAACCCAAGAGCAATTATCTCAAAAACTGGGTAAAAGCCGGCCAGCCATTGCAAATAGTTTGCGTTTGCTAAATCTTCCTTCAGAAATAAGACAATATTTAATAGAAGGAAAACTTTCTTCCGGTCATGCACGAGCATTGCTCGCTGCGGAAAATAAAGAAATTCAACTTGCGGCTGCAAAAAAAATTATTGATGAAGAAATGAGTGTCCGGCAAACGGAAGCATATATTGCACAGCTGCAAAAAAAACCAAAAAATAAACCAAAAGTTGCACAGGAAGAAGAGATTAAAAGATATATTGTATCATTGGAAAACAGTTTATCTTCTGTCTTTGGAACAAAGGTAAAAATACATAATAACAAAAATAAAGGAAAAATTGAAATACAATATTATTCTAATGAAGATTTTGAAAGAATTATGAGTATGATTAAGCGATAATTTTTATAAATTTCCAAAAATTAGGATTTGAAAATTACATTCTGTTGAATTTTTAGATAACGGGTAATATAATTTCATTCCTAAAATATAAATGACTGTAAAATAAAAATAAGAGTAAAATTACGATGTTTCACGTGAAACAAATTTTTATAAACGAAATTTGGGTGAGAAAAATGAACATTTTAGGGATTGTTTTTCCGGCAGAACTGATTTTATTTTATGCAGCAATTGCATTACTTGTATTATTGATTATCTCAATCAGTGGATTGGTTATAGCAATGAAAGCAAATAATAAAATGAAAAAAGTGTTGAAGGATGCTGCGGGAAATGATATTACTGATGCTGTGGTAAATTATTATAAAAAATGTACAGATATTATGAATCGCTACCATGAAGCAGAAAGCAGATTAGAAGAAGTGGAAAGAAATATGGGCAGCTGCGTAAAAAAAATAGGAGCTATTCGTTACAGTGCATTTGATAACAGCAGCGCAAAACTTTCTTTTGCGGCAGCTATATTAGATGATAGTGACAGTGGTTTTGTTTTAAATGGTGTGTATTCCCGCGGGCAAACGGCAACATATTTAAAACCAATTCAAAATGGTAAATCAGCTGTGGAGTTGTCTGAAGAAGAGATGGAAGCAATTAAAACAGCACAATATAATTATGAAAAGAAAATGCAAATGAATTTAAAACAATATGATGAAAAATAAGTTACAATAAAGGAGCTATTTGTTATGTTAGACATTAAATTATTTCGTGAAAATCCTCAGAAAATAAAGGATTCTTTAAAGCGGCGCAAAGCGGAGGATCGTGTTGATGAGGTGATAGAGCTTGATAAAAAAAGAAGAGATTTGCTCTATCAGGCAGAACAATTAAAAAATCAACAAAATATGGTGTCAAAAGAGATTCCTGTTATGAAAAAGGAAGGAAAGGATGTTGCACCGGTATTTGCTGAAATGAAAAAGTTGTCGGAAGAGGTCAAAAATTTAGATAATCAAGTTCGTGAAACAGAGCAGCAGATTGAAAAAATAATGCTTACTATTCCGAATATTGCAAATGAAACGGTTCCTGACGGTGATACTGATGAAGATAATGTAGAAATAAGACATTTTATGGAGCCGACAAAATTTGATTTTGAACCAAAAGCACATTGGGATATTGGTGAAGATTTGGATATTTTAGATTTTGGACGTGCTGCTAAGATTACCGGAACGAGATTTACTATTTATAAAGATGCCGGTGCAAGATTGGAAAGAGCGATTATTAATTTTTATTTAAATACACACACCGAAGAACACGGTTATACGGAAATATTCCCGCCTTATATGGTGCATAGAAACTCCATGGTAGGAACAGGACAGCTTCCTAAGTTTGAAGAAGATGCTTTTAAAGTTACGGGAACAGAATATTTTTTAATTCCGACGGCAGAAGTTCCTGTTACAAATATGTATAGAGATCAGATTTTATCTGCGGAAGATTTGCCGATTAAACATGTTGCATATTCTGCATGTTTCCGTGCGGAGGCAGGTTCTGCCGGAAGAGATACCAGAGGATTGATACGTCAGCATCAATTTAATAAAGTTGAGCTTGTAAAGTTTACGGAGCCGGAAAATTCTTATGAAGAACTGGAAAAACTTACACATGATGCGGAACATGTGCTTCAATTATTAAAACTGCCATATCGTGTGGTTAAAATTTGTATTGGAGATTTAGGATTTACAGCAGCCATGAAGTATGACATTGAAGTATGGATGCCGAGTTACAACCGTTATGTTGAAATTTCTTCCTGCAGTAATTTTGAAGATTTTCAGGCACGCCGTGCAGGAATTAAATATCGTAAGGATCCGAAAGATAAGCCAAAATTTGTACACACATTAAATGGTTCCGGTGTTGCGGTAGGAAGAACAGTTGCAGCTATTTTGGAAAATTATCAAAATGCTGACGGTTCTGTTAATGTCCCTGAAGTTCTTATTCCTTACATGGGAGGAAAAAAGGTAATCAGATAATTTTACGGGGATATCTTACATAAGATATCCCCGCTTTTTAATATGAGAGGAGAGCAGCTGATATGAATAATATAAAAATGGTACCGGTAAATAATGATATGTTAATTGATGAGGTTGCACGTCTCGCTAAAAAAATATGGTTTGACCACTACAGCAGTATTATTGATGAAGGTCAAATAGAATATATGGTGAATAAATATCAATCAAAAAAAGCAATTAAAAATCAAATAGAGGCAGAGTCTTATCAATATTTTATTATGGAATATGATGGTGAAAATGCCGGTTATTGCGGAATGAAAAAAGAAAAAGAAAGTATGTTCTTGAGTAAGTTATATGTTGATAAAGAATATCGTAAAAAAGGAATTGCAAAATATGGAATAAATTTCTTGAGCAAGATATGTAAAAGAGATTCTATGAAAAAAATATGGCTTACTGTAAATAGAAATAATATAGGTTCTGTTCATGCTTATGAACACCTTGGTTTTGTTATGGCACGTACACAGGTTGCAGAAATAGGTGAGGGATATGTGATGGATGACTATATTATGGAAAAGATAATTGATTGATAAAGAGATAGTTATATATTTAAAGTCTATAAAACTGAGCAAAAAAGAGCAGTGTGTAGTATAAACTATAAAAAACTAACCGCCCCATATAAAAGCATATAAGCTTTATACAGGGCGATTAATTAATTTTTATTAGTTGTTTTTAATACCTGCGGCGAAAACAGGCATGACAATCATTGCAAACATCACGATTGATGCAAGTAATAAGCTTAAAATTGTTTTCTATTGGTGAAATGGCGGATTTAATAAGTATTAAAGGGCAAATATATATAAATATATCTGCTTTTCATGCCATTTCTTCGTACCATTATGAAACGTATGAGGACTTCCGTTTGTCAGAATAATCTGATTTATATGCGTTTTTATAAAGTATAATCTAATTGTTTCATTGTTTACCGTGGATGAATGAAAAAACATATACTTTCAAATAAAGAATTTCTACATAGCTTGGCGCTGCAGCAATGCTATAGTCTCCACATGTGTTGTCACTATTAAGTGAACACATTTTTTCATCCTCGTTAGGGGAATAGGAAGACAATTTATTTTCATTTTTCTCCTTGTTCTTTTTACGTTTCTTCCTTGGCGGTTTATGATTGTTAGCATCAACACTATTGGTAAAGCCTGTTTTATATACAAATGTCAACATTGATGGATCTTTATTCCCATCATCATCGTATCCGCCAACAATAACTTTATCTATTATGCTTTCAAATACTTGTCTGTCGAATTCTACCAGCACCTCATTTTTTTCAAGAACTTTTCTGAAATCATCTAAGCGTTTTTTTATGTTTTTTTCTCTGTTTTCAGTATTTTTGCATGCAGCCAATCTATCACTTAACTCATCTAATTGTTCATTTAATTCATTAAATTTTATATCAAATGAGTCTTTATCCAAAGTGTCGTCCAGACGCATATCTAACAGTTTTTGCTTTTTAGCTGCGTTTTTTGAAATGAGTCTCTCTATATTTGATATTTCCTTTTCAGGGTTATTTGAACACAATGATATTTCAATACGATTAAGCATTTCATCCACAACATCAGTATTATTATAGCACAAAAGCTTATAACTTTCAAGAAATGCTTCCTCAATAATTGATTCCGGAATACCTTTTGCATCCGGACAGTATTTTTTCCCTTTTTTTGTGTTTGTGACGCATTGCCAGATTACCTTATAGTATTCAGTTCCGGAATGCCAACTGCGTCTGGATAAATGACTTCCACAAAAGCCGCATTCCAACATACAGCTAAACGAATACTTTCTTGTAAATGTTTCTCGCTTTCCATCATATGTGTTTCGACTCTTTCTACGTCTATTGATGATTTTTTGCACACTCTCAAACAATTCATTGCTAATTATTCCTTCATGATGATTGCGTATATAAAACTGATCTTCTTCACCAAAATTATCAAGTCTTCTTTTTGAAATCGAATCTACCGTAAAAGTTTTTCCTTGTCTGATATCACCTTTATATTTCTCATTTTTCAAAATGCCCATAACTGTACTTTCAGCCCAGGTGGAGTTACCTCTTTTTGTTTTATATCCTAAATGCTCCAGCTCCTGTGAAATTACATAGCACCCGATTCCTTCGTTGTATCTCTCAAAGATGTATTTTACTGTTTTAGCCTCTTCTTCATTAATTGAAATTGTTTTTGTAGCCTTATCGTAATCATACCCTAAACAGCCTTGAAAGCCAACAAGCTCTCCGCGCTGCATTTTCATTTTTAATCCTTTTTTTACATTGGCAGAAATATTTTCAACTTCTTGCTGTGCTACAGAACTTAAAATTGTTAATAATAATTCGCCATCCATTGTAAGTGTGTTTATGTTTTCTTCTTCAAAGAATACGGCTACATTTTTTTCTTTTAACATTCTTACATAATTTAATGTATCAAGCGTATTCCTTGCAAATCTTGATATTGATTTTGTAATAACCATATCAATTTCGCCATTCATACAATCATTTATAAGACGCTGAAAATCATTTCGTTTTTTCGTCTGAGTACCGGTTATTGCTTCATCAGCATAAATATCTACAAGTACCCAATCCTTTCGATTGTTTATAAAATCTGTATAGTGTTGTACCTGAGACTTATAACTATTCAACTGATCCTCACTATCTGTACTCACACGACAATATGGTGCAACTCTTAGTCTTTCAATATGAGCACGGTTTCCTCGTTCGGACAACATGGTATTTGCTTTGATTATCTCGACCTGACTCAATTTAATACCCTCCTTTTATAATTTGTATTCCTTTTATATTGTATATTATAACACAAGGGTATGCAAAAGTCAACGCTCGGACATAATATTATTTGAAATATTATAGTCATTCATTAATTTTTGCTGTATAATTCTATATTCTTTTTCTGTAATCAATTTTTTCACTAATAACTGTTTTAACATTGCAAGTTGCATGCTATATCTCATAATATTTGTTTTCAAACGAATTCGCCTCCTTATTCGCTGTTTTGTTATATGTATTTTTTTCTTCCCCGACGCTCGTAGCTTGCGAGTCCATAGAAATTTCATCTCTCCGCCTTCACTGTGGCCGAGCTGCGTTTTACAGAAGTATCATTATACCTCCTGTTGTGTCATGGCGAAATACGGTTGCAACCCGTATATTATTACTCTTGGTTCTGCTTGCCGGGCAGACGGATAGCCGCTATCAACAGAAGAATGTATCGGTTCGGACAATATTCTGTTTTCAAAGATCAGGAGATGTCTTCACCTATAAGAACAACGGCTTTTTATATAATCTAATCGGTATTAGAAAAATTTTTCAAAAGTTTGAGCAGCCCTCTTTCGAGAGCTGCTCTGCGTTAAATAGAAAACTTACCGATGTTTAAAGCTATATGCATTAAAATGTACTGTCTCAGATCCTCATCAAGCTTTCCGTCAATGACAGAATACCGGTTGATAAGCGGAGAATACTGTTCCAGTATTATTTCAAGCGCATAATGTTCTCCGGCAACTGCTGCCGTCAGTATATTTCTAAATTCGATATTGGTCATGACTGCTCACCGTCCTTATCAAGCTCATTCCTCAAAGCTTTCAATGCCTTATATCTCTGGTTATAGACATATTGCGGTGAACAGTTTAGATTTTTTGATATTTCATCAGGACCTATGTTTTCTACAAATAACATAGTCAGGATGCGTTTACGCATAAGCGGCAGCTTTGAAAAAGCCTCTGCAAGTCTTTCTTCCTCAAACTCAAATTCTGATTTCGTATATACATCGGCGGCTATATTCTGTGCCGGCAATGCTGATTCCGGTATTTCTTCCAGATATAGAGTAGGAGGTTGCCTTTTGAGTCTTTTTATGTAATTGATTTTTGCGTTTCTGACAACCTTTTCAAGCCAAACCGTAAATCTGCCTTTCAGTTCATCGTGATTTTTGTATTCCTCTGTATGGTGCATTGCTATACCTCCGTTTGGCATACCACCATAGCAGGGATACAACATACCACGATGGTATGCTGTGATTTTTAATTTCATAAGTACCGCTTGTAATCACAGGGATCAGAACATCGGAATCACCCCCTTTCGGGTAAAATAAAAAACGACCATATTGCGTATGAACGCAACATAGTCGCAAAAGGCAATAAAAAGCCAAGGTAACATATGTAGTACCTTTATATAATAACAAGCATAATGTTATTTTTCTGTTAGCAACATCTCCTAAACATAGTTAATTCCCCTTATCTTTTTTTGCTCTGTATAATATAATTCATTGATTCAACAACATTTTTGATACTTTCACACACAATAACCCGCTCTTTGACAGGAAAAGTATTTATAATATCTGCAACCTCGTTCAGATACACTTTTTCCGGGTACAAATAATTCTCAGCCATCAACTGATCTATCGTAACACCTAATGAATTTGCAATTTTAACTGCAACATCTAAACTCGGTTTATTATTTCCATTTTCTATGTGACCAATATGACCTATACTGCAATCACACATTTCGGCAAGGCTCTCTTGAGTCATATTTGCAATCTTTCTATACTTTCTAACATTTTCACCAAAAACTACGTAATCCATTTTGTTCGTCTCCTCATAATATATTTTACTATAACAGACCGTAATTTTGAAGAAAGTACAAAGCGGATTTATGCTCTGTCAGTAGAATTTAAGCTGCACTCAACATATAAATTGCTCAAAAAGACAGACAAGCCCACCGACAGTGCAGTAGGCTTATCTGTTAAGCTCTAAAACAAATTTATATTTTCAAGCATTTTTGCAACATCTTCCTCCAAGCTTTCCTTATCTATTTTCTCACTCTCCGTTCCGATTTCATTAGAAATATATGCGGAAGATAGCTTTTCATCTATTAACTTACGAATAAATTCTTCAACCTTTTCCCAATCATAGCCTGTTGCTCTGATTTCTATTTTACAGCTTTCTTCCGATAACTGAGGATGTTTTTGCAAATATTCCGTCAAAGCACTGATGATCACGCGGCTTTTTTTGTTTCCCAGTCTTTCAAGCAGTTCTCCGATTTGCATATTTTCAGGAGTATCTGAGCTGAATTGCAGGGAAAATCGGTATTTGCCATCTTTTTTCATGCTAACCCCTCCGAACCGGGTGCTTGCGTTAAGATATGTAATTTCTGATTACCGAGCATTTCATATCCCAAGGCATTTGCGTTTGGATTTTCAACAAAATCTGCTTTCGCTACCAACGGGGACTGCTCTAAAAACGGTCGCAGCAGTATACTTCCGCCGCCGATAAATATAGCAGGATTTGAACGCAGGTCAACCTGAAGCTCTCGCAGTTGATTCAAAATATTATCGGCATGCAACTTTGTAGCGCCGCAAATTGTCTGTTTTACATCATCAGGCAGAATGGTATCCGCACCGGTAAGAACCGCACTGATGTGTTCATCTTCTATAAGCATATCATGCAATGCACTTACTTTACGCATAATTTCGTTGTTCATCGTGATAATACCGGTTTCAAGACTGCGGCAGAATTGCAAGTCCGGTTTACCGTTTTTAAGAAGCAAAACATCTGTCGTATAACCACCGATGTCTATTACAAATACTCTCAGTGTATTTACAATCTTGCTGCTGTTGGGAACAACTGCCGCAAAAGCCTGCGGAAATACCATTACATGATCTATTATGATATTATACGGTTTGTCCTTATATACAAACTTTATCAAATCCCGATTCTTAAAGTAATCGGCAAATTTTTCTTTCAAAGCACCGTAATGCTCAGGCGGCAGACCGATACTTAAATCTATCTTCTGTATTCCGGTTCCACTGCCGTGTGCCTCAAGCTCTTTTGCAATCGCAAATAAAGACAGAATAAAATAACGCTCATCCCGTGTTTTATCCCGCATATAATTTAACCTTTTGCCGGAAAGAGTCCAATACCGACCTTCGTATTCAATAATTTCATCTGTAAGCGGCGGCTTAACCGTGTGTTCGGATAGACCTGACACAAATGAAAAAGACGGTGTTTTAACGGCGTAATTGCCGTGATCAATAGCTATTAACATAATAAAACCTCCAAATTTATTTTATATACTATTACACGAAACCAAATGCGTATTTACAACTTAAATGCGTATTTTCGTTAAAATACATATAAAAAAGAGGCGAGCATAACACCCACCTCTTCATTGGTTCACTTAGCTTTCATAGGCGTTCCAAAAGTTCAGACGGCTTTATAGCCGTAAC
>CAKSBF010000002.1 GCA_934438075.1 uncultured Clostridia bacterium
ACTCGGCTTCCTGCCCACTAAAAACCGATATTTTGTCATAGAAAAATCTAATTTACAGAAAAAACTTCACACGCCCGACAATGTGGAAAGCATTGATCTTATCAGAGCACCTGTTATTATTTGCAAGAAGAGTTTTTTCTTGCATCCAAATACAGTTTATGTCTTGTATTATTTACGGCTTAATATTTTTTTACAGGTTGTTTAAACATTGTTCCAATACCGGTATCGGTAAAGATTTCCAACAAGATGGAATGGAGTACACGACCGTCAATAATATGTACACGGTTAACACCTTTTTTTACGGCATCGGTGCAGGCACGAACCTTCGGAATCATGCCGCCGCTTACGGTGCCGTTTTCAATCAGTGTTTCGGCAGCGTCGGTAGTGATCTCATAAATAATGTTGCCATCATTATCTTTTACACCTTCTACATCAGTCAGATAAATTAATTTTTCCGCCTGAATTGCAGTGGCAACTGCGCTGGCGACTGTATCCGCATTAATATTGTAACTTTGACCATTGTGATCTGTTCCAATGGGAGCAATGATGGGAATGTATTCATCATTTGCAAGGGATTGCAGCATTTTTTTGTTAATGCTTACAATTTTGCCGACAAAACCAATGTCAATAGGATTGCCGTCGCTGTCTTGTGTAAGGGGCTCACATTCTATCAGACTGCCATCAATGCCGCATAATCCGATAGCCTTGCCGCCTTTTTTGTTGACATATGAAACAATTTCTTTATTGGTTTTTCCAACCAAAACCATTTGCGCAACACGCATAGTTTCTTCATCTGTTACTCGCAGCCCGTTCTGGAAGCGGCTTTCTATGTGATAGGTTTTTAGTGCGGCACTGATATCGGGACCGCCTCCGTGTACAATAATCGGGTTCATTCCTACGTATTTTAAAAGAGTAACATCTTCCATGACAGAATTTTTCAATTCTTCATTAATCATGGCATTGCCTCCGTATTTAACAACTACGGTTTTGCTATATAGTTTTTGAATATAAGGCAGTGCTTCAATTAAAATTTCTGCACGTTCAATTCGTTCTTTTATAGTTTGCATTTTTTCCGGTTCCTTTCTGTGATTTTTATATGCGGTTAATCAATTTTTACTATAAAATTGTTTTGCCTGCAAATGTTCTTGTGATTACAGATAAAGTCCCGCGCCCGTTAAACCTTCTGTTTCAGCAAAACCGAAAATCAGATTCATGTTCTGTATTGCTTGTCCGGCGGCTCCTTTTATCAGGTTATCAATGGCAGATATTACTATGACACGGTTTAAACGTTTATCCACTTCTAAACCAATGTCAACAAAGTTAGAACCGGCAACGTGATTGGTTTCCGGCAGACCCTTGTCATATATGCGCACAAAGAATTCGTCTTTGTAGAAATTTTTTACAATTTCAATTAATTCTTCCTTGCTATAAGGTTTCACAAGATTGGCGTAAATGGTTGCAAGAATCCCGCGTTTCATGGGCACTAAGTGCGGAGAGAAGGAAAGAGTGATATTTTCGCCGGCAATGAGGGAAAGCTCTTGCTCTATTTCTGAAGTGTGACGGTGTGTGCAAAGTTTATATGCCTTCATATTTTCTGTACATTCACAGAAATGATAGTCCAACCCTAAACCGCGTCCAGCACCGGATACGCCTGATTTGGCATCGACAATAATGTTTTTGGTTTCTACCGCTTTAGCAGCAAGCAGCGGAGCCAGTCCCATGATGGAACAGGTGGTGTAGCAACCGGGGTTCCCAATTAATTTTGCTTTTTTTATCTCATCACGATGCAGTTCCGGCAGACCATATACGGAAACGTCCAGAAGCTCGGGACTGCTGTGCTCTTGACCATACCATTGTGCATATACGTCTTTATTGTTATATCGAAAATCGCCGGATAAATCAATGACTGTCAAGCCTTTTTCGTATAATTCGGGTATGACTTCCTTGGAGGCTCCATGCGGCAATGCTGTGAAAACAACATCGCATTCATTGGCGGCTTTAGCTGCGTTTAATTCCTCGCAAACTAAATCACACACGCCGCGTAGAGAGGGGTAGACCTCTGAGATTTTCATTCCTTTGTAGCTTTGCGAAACCAACATGGTCAGTGTAACCTTGCAATGAGCGGACAGAAGGCGTACCAGCTCGACACCTGCATACCCTGTAGCTCCCAAAATTCCTGCACGAATCATTTTCAACAAATCCTTTCATTTTATGCCTTTGTATTATTATACAACAATATTGCATAAAAATGCAATAGCAATTTGTTAGAATATTTATGTTTGAAATACAAACTTTTTGTCTATAATGTTACTATTAAACAAAGGAGTGACAAAAATGAAAAAAATTTTAACAGGTGTTGTCTTTGTTATCATTTTAATCGGTGCGTGGGTTATGCTTTCGGAAGCAGCAGTATCAGATATTTCTTCAGGAATTGTTCGCCTGCATATTATTGCGAACAGCGACAGCAGCGATGACCAACAATTGAAACTCGCAGTGCGTGACCGGGTGTTGGATTATGTAAAACAGCAGAATGGTGTATGTGAAAAAATATACATAACATCACATTTGGAAGAAATACTTTCAGTTTGCCGTGAAGAAGTGAAACGGCAGGGTTATGCTTATCCCGTACAGGCTGAAGTCGGTAATTTTTATTTTCCCACCAAACGTTATGAGCAAATTATGCTTCCGGCGGGAAATTATGATGCTGTGCGAATTGTTATAGGAGACGGAGCAGGAAAGAACTGGTGGTGTGTAATGTATCCGCCGCTTTGTTTTACGAAAGAGACAAAGGGCAGGCTGAGTGCTGAAGAGATGAGCAAACTTGCTGATGCAATGAGCAGTGAAAATTTTGAAATGATACAAACTTCAGAAGAAAAGATAGAATTAAAGCCGGCTTTTTTATTAGTGGAGTGGTGGCAGGAGGCAAAACATGCGCTGAGAGGAGAGTGATATTGTTTGTAAAAGTATAAGAATTACCAATATTGTTTTATAAATCCTTTGACAAACAGCTTCATTTATCGTATAATATATACGTGTCGATATCTGTATTTATGGGGATGCAATGGTTTCGACGGGGACAGCGAACGTTTGGGAGCGAGCAGTGGTGCGGAGCCACTTTAAAAGCCGTATTTTTTAAAAATAAACGACAATACTCAATTAGCTGCTGCCTAATTAATGGCAGCTGTCCTGCTTTGGATTACTGCAGCTGAAGTTAGGGCATTATTATCGCAGTGAACGTGCGCCGGGTAAGCTTTGCCCCGGCCATGAACCATGAAGCTACTAAAGCTGTTAGCTTGCCTGTGAGCTTGCAGCGGAGGGAATGTTAATCATAGGCTGCGCTCGGAGAGCCTGAACCGGAGGTGTTTTCGGACAGGAGTTCGATTCTCCTCATCTCCACCAAATAATAAAATATACAACCTGTTGAATATGCGGTGCTATACCGTTTTGTCAGGTTGTATTTTTTATGAAAAGATTTTTTAACGCGAAGATCAAAAAGGTTGATATGAGGGTGCTTGTGATAAATGAACGACGTGAAGGTGGTCTTTTGAGAAAAAGGAGGAACTGTGTAGCAGGTGGCCGATTTTTTTTGCAATAAAAAATCGGAACAAGCATAACTTGTTCCGATGTGGTGACCCATCGGAGATTCGAACTCCGGACACCTTGATTAAAAGTCAAGTGCTCTGCCAACTGAGCTAATGGGTCATATAAAATTTTTATAAAAGTCTTGAAAGACAGAATAGACATTGGCTGGGCTGGCAGGACTCGAACCTACGAAATGCCAGAGTCAAAGTCTGGTGCCTTACCGACTTGGCTACAGCCCAATATATACTATCAAGAAAAATATGGCTGGGCTGGCAGGACTCGAACCTACGAAATGCCGGAATCAGAATCCGGTGCCTTACCAACTTGGCGACAGCCCAATATTACTACTAAATTTATTCTTTCTTCTTTTGCTACTTTTTATGTCGCTAAATTTTGACAGTATAATCAAGGTCGCCTTGCAGTAAATTAGTGGGGTGGGTAATCGGATTCGAACCGACGGCCTCTAGAGCCACAATCTAGCGCTCTAACCAACTGAGCTATACCCACCATATTGGCGCGCCTGAAGAGATTCGAACTCCTGACCCACTGCTTAGAAGGCAGTTGCTCTATCCAACTGAGCTACAGGCGCATATACTAAATGGAGCGGGTGATGGGAATCGAACCCACACAATCAGCTTGGAAGGCTGAGATTCTACCATTGAACTACACCCGCATGCCGAAACTGTACCACGTTTATCTGAGACAACACCCCGAGCCGACTTTTAGTATTATAGCAGGTTTCTTGTATGAAGTCAAGAGTTTTTTTGAAAAAAAATAACTTTTTTTCCTTTTTCGGAATTATTTACATTTTTCCGATTTTTATTCTTTTTTTATGATATCTTTTTATGACAGGCATTGTCATTTATTTTTGACTGTTGCTGTCGCAGGACTCACTTTCTTGTTTCATTGGCATATAGTATTTATGACAGCATTTTTTAGGGAGGCGAGAAAATGAATCAATTAAAACGCTTAGATCAGCTTCCGCTTGAACAGTCTGCGGAAATTGTCGCAATAGAAACAGATGAAGATATAAAACGCAGGTTAATGGATTTGGGTATGATATATGGAACGTTAGTCAAATCAGTGCTTGTCAGTCCGGCAGGGGATCCGGTTGCATATGAAGTTAGAGGGGCAACTGTTGCATTGAGAAAGCAAATTTCGTCTTTGATTGTTGTAAAAGAGGTGGAGAGCACATGAATAATAAAATTGCAGGCTCCGACAGCAGCTTTAAGGAACGGCGGGCAGCTGTTGTTGCTTTAGCAGGAAACCCTAATGTAGGAAAAAGTACGGTTTTTAATTATATTACCGGGCTGAAACAACACACCGGGAACTGGACGGGCAAAACGGTAAGCAATGCCTTTGGCAACTATCGACATAATGGTAGGGACTTTGTTTTGGTAGATCTGCCAGGTACATATTCCCTAATTGCTCAATCAAAGGACGAGGAGGCGGCACGCAATTTTGTTTGTTTCGAAAATCCTGAAGCTGTTATTGTTGTGACAGACGCGACTGCATTGGAACGAAACCTGAATTTGGTTTTGCAGATTTTAGAGGTTACAAACCGTGTGGTAATTTGTGTCAATTTAATAGATGAAGCAGCCCGTAAGGGAATATGGGTTGATATTAATAAAATGCAGGAGCGTTTGTGTGTGCCGGTAGTGGCAACTAATGCAAAAAGCGGCGAAGGAATCGAACAATTATTAACAGAGGCAGAAAGAGCAGTAGAGAGTACTTGTGAAAATTTGTATATTCCTCAAAAAGAAGAGATCGAACAGGCGATTGAACAGTTGATGCCGTATGTCAATTCTCGTTGGACAGCATTGAAGTTGTTAGAAAATGATGCTGATGTACTGGAACAAATTTTTTCTGAAAATAAAGTTACTCTGGAAGAAAGTAAAATAAAGTCAATTGTAGCTCGGGTGAAAGAACAGCTTACGGCTGCAGGGATTAATGAATCACGATTTCGTGAGATGGAGTTAGAGGCTTATTACAGTTTCAGTGAAAAGCTTGTATCGGAAGTCGTGCATAAAACATCAAATGAAATTTCAGATCGCGATCGGAAAATTGATCGCATATTAACCTCAAAGAAGACGGGTATTCCAATTATGCTGGCTTTTTTATGCTTCATCTTATGGATTACAATTGTAGGTGCTAATTATCCTTCGGAATTTTTATCCGGCATATTGTTTGGACTGGAGGAGAAACTGATGTACGGTGCCGTGACAATTGGTGTGCCGCAGTGGGTGAGGGAAATGCTGATTAGCGGCATGTATCGGACGCTTGCGTGGGTTGTGTCAGTTATGCTGCCGCCGATGGCAATTTTTTTTCCTCTTTTTACTCTGCTGGAGGATGTTGGTTATTTACCGCGAATTGCTTTTAATCTGGATCGAAGTTTTTGCAGGGCTTGTGCACATGGAAAGCAGGCGTTAACAACTTGCATGGGTTTTGGATGTAATGCCGTGGGAGTATCAGGATGTAATATTATAGATTCACCCAGGGAGAGGTTAATTGCAATTTTGACAAATAATTTTGTTCCTTGCAACGGACGCTTTCCGGCAATTATTATGATGTCATCCGTTTTCATTGGGAGCGGTTGTGCAGCATGGCTCAGGCCAACTTTGTCAGCGCTAGCGGTTTTTGCGGTTATTGTTTTGGGTGTCTGCATGACATTTTTATGTTCCAGATTGTTGAGTATGACAGTATTAAAGGGGATGCCGTCGAGATTTACTTTGGAACTTCCGCCTTATCGCAAGCCAAAGGTATTAAGCATTATTGTACGGTCGGTGTTGGATCGAACTGTTTTTGTCTTAGGGCGTGCGGTTTGTGTTGCCGCTCCGGCCGGGATTGTTATTTGGATATTTGCAAATTTTAAAATTGCCGATGTTAGTATTTTACAACATTGCGTAGCATTTTTAGATCCGTTTGCGCAGTTTTTTGGCTTAGATGGCTGTATATTGCTTGCCTTCTTGCTTGGCATACCGGCGAATGAAATTGTTGTACCATTAATGTTAATGTGTTATTTATCACAGGGAACATTAATGGATGCCGGGAACTTGGAGGCGATCAGAGCGGTGCTGACAGATAATGGATGGACTGTGCTTACAGCAGTAAATGTTATCTTGTTTATGCTAATGCATTTTCCCTGCGCTACCACTTTGCTTACTATAAAAAAAGAAACGGGCAGTATAAAGTGGACATTGCTGGCATTTGCACTTCCCACAGTTTGTGGGTTGACGGTTTGTTTTTTAACGACCTGCTTGGCAAGATTCATACAATATTTTTAAAAATGTAATCTTTTTTTAACATTTTTCCCTTGCATAAGACGTTTTGATATTGTATAATATAAGAGAAAACAAAAGAAAGGCGGGCGAAGCAATATGGAAAGTAATGAAACACAAAAATTTCAATTCGGCATCAACAGGGATGAATATATTAAAACTGTGATAAAGTCAGTCTATGCTTCGCTGGAAGAAAAGGGATATAATCCGGTCAGTCAGATGGTCGGTTACATTCTGTCGGGTGATCCGACTTATATCACCAGCCATAATAATGCGCGTGCGCTGATCCGCAAAGTAGAGCGCGATGAACTTTTGGAAGTGCTTGTAAAAAGCTATGTGCAGGACTGATGTTGTTTTGCCGATAGATTAAGAAAAAGTCGGAAGACCTTTTAGGTTTTTCGGCTTTTTGTCCATGCGGAGGCGAACAATGGATAAAAAAGAGATCAAAACTTTTGCCGCAACACTGGGCATATCTGAGATAGGTGTGAGCAAGGCAGAGTTTTTGACAGAACTGTATACAATATTAACAGATCAGAGAGAAATCTACGGCGCTTGTCCTTTTGAGGAAGAGAGTGTGGAACGGCGCTGCAATCCGGTGCAGCTTCTTGAAGGTGCGAAAAGTATTATTACTTGCTTGTTTCCTTATTACAGCCCGAAGCTTCATCCTGTTAACCTGTCCCGCTACGCTTGTATTAAGGATTACCATCATGTGGCGAGAGAAAAATTGCATGCCATAGCCGAATATATCAGCCGGCAATGCGGCGAAAAGAGTGTGTGCTTTACAGATAACGGACCTCTGTGCGATCGTTATTTGGCACAGCGTTCGGGCTTGGGCTTTTACGGGAAAAATCATATGCTGATTAATGAGCGTTTTGGTTCTTATTTTTTTATTGGTTCATTAATTACCACAGTGGAGCTGGAAACGGATAAGCCATGCCGTCAAAGCTGTATGGATTGCGGACAATGTTTGCGTTTTTGTCCGGGCGGTGCGCTGTCTGTGAATGGGTTTAATTATAAGCGCTGCATTTCCTATCTGACACAGGCGAAGGATTTGACAGAGGAACAAAAGGAATTACTGAATAGTAGAGAAACAGCATATGGCTGCGATGTATGTCAAGAAGTTTGTCCGCACAATCAAGGGATTGATGAGAGTATTATGAAAGAGTTTGCTGAGAAAACACTGGAGTCGCTGCCAAAGGAAATATTGACCATGAGTAATCGGGAATTTCGGAAAGTGTATCGTGATTATCCGTTTGTTTGGTGCGGAAGAAAAACAATTGCGCGAAATTTGCAGAAAAAAACTTGACAAATTTCGCGAAAAATTATATATTATATTAATATGACTATGACAACTAATTTTTAGGGGTGTACTTATGAATAATACAGAGAAAACCATGGAGAAGATTGTTGCTCTTTGCAAAGGCCGCGGTTTCGTGTATTCCGGTTCTGAAATTTACGGCGGTTTGGCTAATACATGGGATTATGGTCCTTTGGGAGTAGAATTGAAAAATAATGTAAAACGTGCATGGTGGAAAAAATTTGTGCAGGAGAGTCCGTATAATGTCGGGCTTGATGCGGCAATTTTAATGAATCCGCAGACATGGGTAGCTTCAGGGCATGTTGGCGGCTTTTCTGACCCGCTGATGGATTGTAAAGAATGTAAGGCGCGCTATCGTGCGGATAAACTGATAGAGGACTATATGCACGATGAAAAAGGCGAAACCATTGTTGTTGATGGTTGGAGCGACCAGAAAATGCTTGGTTTTATTGCGGAAAACAATATTCCGTGCCCAAAATGCGGAAAGCATAATTTCACTGACATTCGTAAATTTAATTTGATGTTTAAAACGTTCCAGGGAGTTACAGAGGACAGTTCTTCCGAGTTGTTCCTGCGCCCAGAAACAGCACAAGGCATTTTTGTTAACTTTAAAAATGTACAGCGTACTACGCGTAAAAAGATTCCGTTTGGTATTGGGCAGATTGGAAAATCTTTCCGTAACGAAATTACTCCCGGTAATTTTACTTTCCGTACTCGTGAATTTGAGCAGATGGAACTCGAATTTTTCTGTGCACCCGGTGAAGATTTGAAATGGTTTGCATATTGGAAAGATTTTTGCAAAAAATGGTTGTTGGCGCTTGGTTTAAAAGAAGAAAATCTGAAGTTTCGCGATCATTCTCAAGAGGAGCTTTCGCACTATTCCAATGCAACTACCGATGTGGAATTTATGTTTCCGTTTGGCTGGGGAGAGCTTTGGGGCATTGCCGATCGTACGGATTTTGACCTTACGCAGCATGCAAAACATTCCGGCGAGAATTTTGAATATATGGATCCGACAACAAATGAAAAGTATATTCCATATTGCATAGAGCCGTCTTTAGGAGCGGATCGTGTAACTCTTGCATTTTTGGTAGATGCATATGACGAGGAGCAGGTAGGCGAGTCTGATTCGCGTGTTGTTTTGCGACTTCATCCTGCGCTGGCGCCTGTTAAAATTGCGGTATTGCCGCTTTCCAAGAAATTGAACGATGGTGCGTTGAAGGTATATGAAACTTTATCAAAAAAATATGTTTGTGAATATGATGATGCCGGCAGCATTGGTAAACGCTACCGTCGGCAGGATGAAATCGGTACTCCGTACTGTCTTACCTACGATTTTGACAGTGTGGAAAACGGAATGGTTACGGTAAGAAACCGTGATACCATGCAGCAAGACACCGTTAAGATTGATGAACTTATGCAATATTTTGACGGTAAATTTGAGTTTTAAATTTTGCTTTTTTTAGAAACAGTACATGAAAAATTTACAAATATTTAATTTTTGTATTGACAGAATGGCAAAAGTTTAGTATTCTAGTATATAAGAAACGGATTCGGAGACAAATCGAGAAGGAGCGGTATTGATGGTATCAAAAGCTATTGTAGTTCAGAATCAAGTAGGACTTCATGCCAGACCTGCTACATTTTTCATTCAGAAGTCGAATGAATTTAAGTCAAGTATCTGGGTAGAGAAGGACGAACGCCGTGTGAACGCAAAAAGCCTGCTTGGGGTACTTTCTTTAGGCATTACGAAAGGAACCGAGATTACAATTATTGCGGATGGTTCGGACGAAAAGGATGCGATTGATGCGCTGGAAAATCTTGTTGAATCGAACTTCAGTGAATAATGTATGTATTTTATGCGGGGTGCCGTTTGGCATCCCGTTTTTTGTTTTATTTTTGTTTATTTTTATAAATTATTTTTAAAGTAATACATAGACAAATTTTGTCTTTTCGTGTATAATAATAATAATTAATATTTTGTTTACAGAAAGGATTGGGATTATGGCAACGGCAATCAATGAAATAGCGGAGCGCATCAAAGGTCTGCGTGAGGCTTGCGGCTATTCGCGGGAACAGCTTGCAAGGGAGCTGAACATAGATACGGAAACGTTGATTGATTATGAGGAAAACGGAGAAAATATCCCGATTAGCGTGATTTATGAAATCGCCAATAAGTTTAAGGTCGATTTTACGGAGATTATAACGGGCGTGGCGGCTAAACTGGATACTTACCATGTGGTCAGAAACGGCATGGGAAAGAGCTGCAGCAGGTATCCGGGTTATCGCTTTGAGGATTTGGCTTTTCGTTACAGCAGAAAGGTAATGCAGCCTCTGTTGGTTACTCTTGATCCGTCAGACGCTCCGGCAGAATTGGTTTCTCATCCGGGACAGGAGTTTAATTTTGTTTTGGAGGGCAGTGTTTGTGTTGTTTTTGATGATAAAGAGCTGATTTTAAACGAAGGGGACTCCGTTTATTTCAACCCGATGCATCCGCATGGTCAGCGATGCGTGGGTGATAAAAAAGCAAAATTTGTAACTGTGATTGCAGAATAATCAAACGGAAAAGAGTGATTTTACAAGATGTTGTTGGATAAATACCTGCCAAGGATTGATTTTGATTCGTATGAAGATTTTAAGCAAAATTATCAGGTAAATGTGCCGGAAAATTTTAATTTTGGATTCGATATTGTAGACGAATGGGCAAAACAGGAGCCGGAAAAAATGGCGCTCGTATGGTGTGATGATCACGGCGAGGAACATAAATTTACCTTTACGGATATCAGTAAAATGTCAAACCGTGCGGCAAACTTTTTTGAAAGCTTGGGCATTACAAAAGGTTCAGTGGTTATGCTGATTTTGCGCCGGAGATGGGAATATTGGGTTTGTGCAGCGGCACTGCATAAAATTGGGGCCGTTTTAATTCCGGGAACCCTTCAGCTGACGAAAAAAGACATTGTTTACCGTGCCAATGCTGCTAAAATCAGCGCATTTGTTTGTGTGAATGATGATTTTGTAATGACTCAGGTGGAACAGTCTATGCCTGATACGCCGACCGTAAAGCATAAGATAATGGTCGCGGAGAAAAGAGAGGGCTGGCTGTACTTTGAAGAAGAAATCGCTAAATTTCCCGAAACGTATGAACGTCCGGACGGAGAGCGGGCGACAACAAAAGATGACACCATGTTGGTCTATTTTACATCGGGTACAACCGGTATGCCCAAAATGGTGAGACACAATTTTTCTTATCCTTTGGGACATATTGTTACAGCAAAGTATTGGCAGAAAGTACAGGAAAATAAACTTCATATGAGTGTTTCCGATTCCGGCTGGGCAAAATTTGGTTGGGGGAAAATATACGGTCAGTGGATTTGCGGGGCAACTATTTTTGCCTATGATATGGATAAATTTATCCCTACCAGATTACTTGATGTCATCACGAAATATCGCGTGACAACCTTTTGCGCACCTACAACAATGTATCGTTTTATGCTGCAGGAAGATGTTTCCAAGTATGATTTATCTTGCGTGCAGGAATGGTGCCTTGCAGGTGAACCGCTTAATCCGGAGGTTTATAACCAATGGAAACGGCTGACGGGGCATAACATCCGCGAAGGCTTTGGTCAGTCGGAATCGTCTGTTATGCTTGCTAATTTTGAGTGGTTTGTGCCAAAACCGGGTTCTATGGGTAAGCCTTCGCCACTTTATAACATTCAGTTAATTAACGATGACGGCAATTGTTGTGAGGACGGAGAAGAAGGCAGAATTGTGGTTATGGATATTGACAAAAAATTTCCGACAGGTCTGTTCCGTGGGTATTACCTTGATGATGCACTGACAAAAGCTAATCTTGGCGGAACATATTATGATACGGGAGATGTGGCGTGGCGTGACAGCGATGGATATTATTGGTTTGTTGGACGCAGTGATGACGTTATTAAATGTTCCGGCTATCGTGTTGGTCCCTTTGAAGTGGAAAGTGCGTTAATTGAGCATCCGTCCGTAGTGGAGTGTGCTATTACCGCGGCGCCCGACCCGATTCGCGGTCAGGTGGTAAAAGCGACAATTGTTTTGGCGAAAGGCTATTCGCCCAGCGAGGAACTGAAAAAAGAATTGCAGGATCATGTAAAGCACGTTACAGCCCCTTATAAATATCCGCGTATTATCGAATTTGTAGAGGAACTGCCGAAAACATTGGGCGGAAAAATAAAACGTGCGGAAATTCGCAGAAAGAATCACGAGACACAATCATGAAAATAGAATCGTGTATGTCACCGCGGCTGCTTGCTATTGCTGATTGTGCAACGAAGGGCAGCCGTCTGGCGGATATTGGGACAGACCATGCGTACATTTCGGTTTATCTTGTACAAAAGAATATAATTTCTTCAGCGTTGGCGATGGACATTAATGTCGGGCCGATACAAAGGGCAGAGGCAAATATCAGAAAATATCGTCTTGAGGACAAAATTGAGACGCGCCTATCGAATGGTTTGGAAAATTTGAAACCGAATGAGGCAGATGAAATTGTTATTGCCGGTATGGGCGGCATTTTGATTGCGGAAATTTTAAATGCTGCTCGAAGATTGTGGGATGATAATATTCGATTTATCTTCCAGCCGATGACCGCGGCAGAGGAGCTGCGAAAATTTTTAGAAATCAATGGCTTTTACATTGAAAAAGAAGCATTGGCAGAGGAAGAAAATAAAATATATCAGATTATTTGTGCCGTGCGTGGTATAATGAAAACAAAATGTGAGGTTGATTATTACATCAGCCCGTATTTGCGAAGAAATAAAATTCCCCTGACGGACAAACTGATTGAATGCAAAATAAGGGAATTTGAAAAAATGCTTACAGGTCTTTCTAAATGCGAACGGGCAGAGGCAAGGGAAAAACGTGATTATATATCTTTGCTGCTAAAGGAGCTTTATATGCTGAAAGAGGAGTGTGCACAATGGTAACACTGAAAGAATTGACTGAATATTTGGAGCTGATTGCACCATCTGCGCTTGCGGAAAGCTATGATAACGTTGGTTTGCTGATTGGTGACGAAAATGCAAAAATTAATAAAGTGTTGATTACGCTTGACACAGATGAACAGGTGGCGAAAGAAGCATCTGAACTTGGCGTACAGTTGATTCTTTCTCATCACCCGTTAATTTTCCATCCGGTTAAAAATATTTTGAAGTCTTCAAGTTTTGGCAGAACAGCGTATGCATTAATTCAAAATAATATTAGCCTTTATGCAATGCATACAAACTTTGATTCGGTTTCCGGCGGCTTGTGCGATTATTTTCTTCAGCAAATATGTTCACAGAAAGCTGTTGCAAGTTTGGAAGGTGAGTATCCGAATGGTATCGGACGAATTGCTGTATTGCCGGAACATGTGAGTTTGGCCGGACTTCTGCAGCGTATTAAGCAAAATATGAACGTGGGTCAGCTGCGGTTTGTCGGCAATGAAAACCTTGCAGTAAAAAGAATTGCTGTGTGTAATGGCGGCGGTGCGGATTTGATTTATTCCGCAGCGAAGGCAGAGGCGGATGTCTTTGTTACGGGTGATTTGAAATACCATCACGCACGTTTTGCATATGAAAACGGTATGGGATTGATTGAGATTCCGCATTATGAAGCGGAAATCATTTTTTGCCGTTACATTTGTGAGCGCCTGAAAAAACATTTTACAGACAGAGTTGATTTTTTTGTTTCGCAAAAAAATGTCAACCCGTGGAACATCGGATGAGTTTACAGAGAAAAAATTTGACAAATGAGGATTTTTCTTGACAGGATTCGACATTTGTGATAACATTATAAATTAATGTAATCTTTTTGCTGTTCAGTCTTGGCGGGATTGTTTTTCTTTAGTATATCGTGTTTATTAGCTGTTTTTTGTCATTAATTTTTGCCGCGGGATTGCAGTAGCGTTATGATAGTTTTTGTTCAGCGAAAGTTTTCGATGATATTTTGTTATTAAATAAACAAATCAGATAAAGGAGTATGAGTTATGGCGCACTATTTCACAGAACCCTCCCGTACCTTTGGTGAATATTTGTTGGTACCGGGCTATTCATCCAAGGAATGTATTCCGTCTAATGTTTCATTAAAAACACCTTTAGTGAAGTTTAAAAAAGGGGAAGAGTCCTCAATCATTATGAATATTCCGCTGGTATCGGCAATTATGCAGTCTGTATCAGATGATAATATGGCGGTTGCTCTGGCAAAAGAAGGCGGAGTATCATTCATTTATGGTTCGCAGTCTATTGAGGATGAGGCGGCAATGGTTGCCCGGGTAAAAAATTATAAAGCGGGTTTTGTGATTAGTGATTCGAATATTAAGTCGGATTGCACTTTGGCAGATGTTATTAAACTTAAGGAAAAAACGGGCCATTCCACAGTTGCCGTTACTGAGGACGGTACTGCGCGCGGAAAGCTTTTGGGTATTGTTACCAGCCGCGATTATCGTGTAAGCCGCATGTCGCCTGATACCAAAGTTTCTGAATTTATGACCCCTTTTAAGGATTTGATATGTGCCTCGGAACATACTACCTTAAAAGAAGCCAACGATATTATTTGGGAGAATAAACTGAATACTCTTCCGTTGATTGATGAAAATCAGCATTTAAAATATATGGTATTCCGTAAGGATTATGCAAGCCACAAAGAAAATACGAACGAATTATTGGATGCGCATAAACGTTTTGTAGTTGGCGCCGGCATTAATACACGTGATTATGAGCAGAGAGTTCCGGCGCTGGTAGAAGCCGGTGCGGATGTGCTTTGTATAGATTCTTCCGAAGGTTTTACCGAATGGCAGAAGATTACGATTGAATATATTCGTGCGACCTATGGTGACAAGGTTAAGGTAGGCGCGGGAAATGTTGTTGACAGAGAAGGCTTTTTGTTCTTGGCAAAGGCAGGCGCAGACTTCGTTAAAGTCGGTATAGGCGGCGGTTCCATTTGTATCACCCGTGAGCAAAAGGGTATTGGTCGCGGTCAGGCAACAGCCTTGATTGATGTGGTGCGTGCTCGCGATGAATATTTTGAAGAGACCGGTATTTATGTGCCTGTTTGTTCTGACGGCGGTATTGTTCATGATTATCATATGACACTTGCTTTGGCTATGGGTGCCGATTTCTTGATGCTTGGACGCTATTTTGCGCGCTTTGATGAAAGCCCGACCAATAAAGTTAATATTAACGGAAGCTATATGAAGGAATATTGGGGTGAAGGTTCGAATCGTGCTCGTAATTGGCAGCGCTATGATATGGGCGGAGATAAGAAGCTTTCCTTTGAAGAGGGCGTTGATTCTTATGTTGCTTATGCCGGAAGCTTAAAGGACAACGTAACGCTTTCGCTCAATAAAGTGCGTTCTACCATGTGCAACTGTGGAGTGTTGAATATTCCGGATTTGCAAAAAAATGCAAAAATTACGGTTGTATCTTCGACCAGTATTGTGGAAGGCGGTTCACACGATGTTGTGTTAAAAGACAATCAGTCTATTAAGTAATAGTTTTTAAATAATTGTAAGATTAAGAAAAAGATTGCGGAACTATTTTCAGATGGCCTTTTAGAAAGTCTGAGGATGTGTCTGCAATTTTTTTTGCCTTAAATATGATATAAAGTGGAATTGTGTACCAAAAAATAAGGCGAGAAGTCTGCCCTCGCTTTTTTTAAAATAAATTTGTTTATTCTATAGTAATATTACAAAAAAGTGTTCATTTAGAGCTTGAAATATAATTGGATTAATAGCAACGCTGATGGGGTTAAGGTGATAACGTTATTGCAGGAGCGAGGGTGTATCGGTTGATTTCTTGCAGATTTTATGATATAATTATTATAAACTTTATATAAATTTGCGGACAAACCGAGGTAATAAAATATGTTTTCTAACAAAGACTTGCGGTGTTTAATTATTCCGCTGTTTATAGAACAATTTCTTTTGATGTTCGTAGGTATTGCGGATACATTTGTTGTCGGCTTTTCAAGTGAGGCAGATGTTTCGGGCGTTTCGCTGGTTACATCATTTAATACCGTCTTAATTTTCTTGTTTACGGCGCTCTCGTCGGGCGGTGCGGTCATTATAAGTCAATATATAGGTAATAAAAAATATGACAGCGCGTCCCGTTCGTCAGGGCAGCTTTTAATGATTTCTACTGCTGTTTCTGTAATAATGACAGTTTTTATTGTGTTGTTCCGTTCCTCGCTCCTGCATCTTTTGTTTGGTAAAATTGAGGCGGATGTAATGGCAGCTTGTGAAGTGTATCTTTTGATCACAACCCTTTCGTTGCCGGCACTTGCCATTTATGATACAGGGGCGGCACTGTGTCGCAGTGTTGGGAAAACAAATGTAACGATGTACATTTCTTTTGTAGCCAATATTATCAATGTCATCGGCAATTGTATGGGAGTGTTTTGGCTGCACCTTGGCGCAGCGGGTGTGGCTTATCCTTCGCTCATTTCGCGCATTCTTTCTGCTGTGGCGGTTACAGTGTTCTGTTTTCAAAAACAAAATCTGGTGCAATATAAAATATCAGATATTTTTTGCTGGGACGGCGCGCTGTTAAAAAAGATTATGGGAATAGCTTTTCCTAACGGCATAGAGAATGGCGTACATCAGCTCGTAAAGGTGGCGCTTTCTGGTATGATAGCGCTGTTCGGTACATATCAGATTGCAGCTAATGGTGTTGCCCAAAGTATATGGTCGCTTGCTGCTATTATGGGGCTTGCTATGGCACCGGTTTATACTACTGTAATTGGGCAGTGTATGGGGGCGCAGGATATTGATGCCGCCACCTTTTACTTTAAAAAACTTAATAAAATCACATTGGCGCTATCTATCCTATGGAATGCTATAATTTTCGCTATTACCCCGCTAATTGTTCACTATTCTGCTATTTCTACAGAAGCCAAGGAACTGGTGGTGTGGCTAGTGCTTATTAACAATATTTTTAATGGGTTGGCCTATCCTTTTGCAGGACCTTTGGGCAATGGACTCCGTGCCGCCGGGGATATCAAATTTACGATGATTATTTCTGTCACGCTGACTATTGCCGCACGTCTTTTATTCTCGGCTTTGTTTGGATTATGGCTCGGTTGGGGTGTGATTGGTATTGCTATTGGCATGAGCATTGATCTTGTGTTCCGAGGCATGATTTTTGTTTGGAGATTTAAGTCGAAAAAGTGGACGCAGTTTCAGGTGATTTAATAATTATTTCTAAAAAAATGATATCAATGATCAAGCAGTTTTTAAGACAATCCGTATGGGTTGTTTTTCTAAGGTAGAGATACAGAAATAGGTTTATAAGCGAACGGGCAAATGGAGTGTGCCTTTTTGCGAAAAGAAGGAACAAGAAAGCGAGCGGATGTTTCCGTGCAAAGAAAAAACGGAGCAAAGCGAGCTTTACTCCGTTGTGGTGCGAGTGACGGGACTTGAACCCGTACGTCGTAGACACACGCCCCTCAAACGTGCCTGTCTGCCAGTTCCAGCACACTCGCTCGATAAAGAATTATACTACAAAAAGTATTACTTGTCAAGAAAAAAATAAATAAAATGAAAAATATTTTATTTTACTACGACACAGCTTTAAAAAATGAAATAAAAGAAAAATATTTTAAAAAAGTGCTTTATTATTTCACGGAACTTTGGTATAATAAGGATATAAGCTTGATAAAATGGTCGCTGGAAGCGGCGTCTGTTTTGTGGCGCGGAACGGTTAAGTTTAATCTTTGGCTTTAATAACAGCATTTTGCTGTGTATATGAACGGAAAATAAATGAATTGACGGAGGATGTATTGTGGCAAAAAATCAAAAATTAAAAATTATCCCGCTCGGGGGTCTGAATGAGATCGGAAAAAACATGACAGCTCTCGAATTTGGCGGGGATATTGTTGTGCTGGATTGCGGTATGGCGTTCCCGGATGATGATATGCCGGGAATCGATATGGTCATTCCGGATATTACCTATTTACGGAAGAATCAAACCAAAATACGTGCGATTGTATTAACGCACGGTCACGAGGATCATATCGGAGCAATCCCTTACTTTTTGAAGGAACTGAATGTTCCGATTTACGGTTCGCGGCTTACACTCGGGTTGGTGGAAATTAAACTAAAGGAGCACAATTTGCTTTCGAAGACCAAGCTGCATCGGGTGCGGGCAGGTGATATTATTAAACTAGGAGCTTTTCGCGTGGAGTTTATCCGTACGAACCATTCTATACCGGATGCTATGGCGCTGGCTTTTCACACACCGATCGGTACTATTGTTCATACAGGAGACTTTAAGGTGGACTGCACGCCTGTCGAGGGACAGATGTTGGATATTGCGCGTTTGGGAGAACTCGGAAAGAGCGGAGTGCTTGCACTGATGTCAGACAGTACTAATGTGGAGCGTCCCGGCTATACGATGTCAGAAAGTACAATTGGCGACACTTTTGATGAATTATTCCGTAACCATACGGATCAAAGAATTTTGGTAGCAACCTTTGCTTCTAACGTTCACCGTGTGCAGCAAATTATTAATTCGGCTTACCGTTTTGGCAGACGGGTGGCGTTTTCGGGAAGAAGCATGGAGAACATTGCAGAGGTAGCCATGCAGTTAGGCTATATGAAAGTTCCGGAAAATGTTCTAATCAGCATTGATGAGATTAAAAAATATCGCCCAAATCAATTGGTTATCATTACTACGGGAAGTCAGGGAGAGCCAATGTCGGCGCTGACTCGCATGGCATTTTCTGATCATAGAAAGGTGGAGATTAATCGCGGGGATTTGGTCATTATCTCTGCAACGCCGATTCCGGGTAATGAAAAGCCTGTTTCCAATGTTATCAATGAGTTATTTAAAAAGGGCGCGGAGGTTATCTACAAATCGTTGGAGAATATCCACGTTTCAGGTCATGCCTGCCAGGAGGAATTGAAATTGATTCTTTCACTAGTGCGTCCAAAATATTTTATTCCGGTTCATGGTGAATATCGTCATCTTCAGCAACATGCATTACTGGCCGGAAAAATGGGTATGCCAATGAAAAATGTTATTATTGGTGATGTCGGCAAGGTGATAGAACTGGGACCTAACAGCTGTAAGCTGAACGGCAGTGTTCCATCAGGCGTCGTGCTGGTGGATGGTCTTGGTGTAGGAGATGTTGGTAATATTGTTTTGCGTGACAGAAAGCATCTTGCAGAGGATGGAATTATTATCGTTTTTGTGACTATGAGCAAAAAGGATGGCAAGATCCTCGGCGGACCTGATGTAATTTCCCGTGGGTTTGTTTATGTACGCGAATCCGAAGATTTAATGGAGGAGGCTAAGGCTGTTGCAAGGGCAACACTTGAGAAATGTGCGAAGAAAAAGCAGACTGACTGGGCAAGCCTGAAGAGCAGTTTAAAATCCAGTATGGGTGATTTCCTCTATACAAAAACGAAGCGGAAACCGATGGTGCTTCCGGTTATTATGGAAATATAATATTTACTTGAATATATCTGCAGTTGCAGAGTCAGAGAGGTTTGATACAAATGATAAAAAGATTATTTACTTCAGAATCGGTTACGGAGGGACATCCGGATAAAATAGCTGATGTCATTTCCGATGCCATTTTAGATGAAATTATGGCGAACGATCCAATGGGAAGAGTTGCGTGCGAGGTAACAGTTACGACGGGATTGGTTTTGGTTGTTGGTGAGATTTCTACCAAAACCTATGTGGATATACCGAAGCTTGTTAGAGAAAATATTCGTGCTATTGGTTACGACCGGGCAAAATATGGTTTTGACTGTGATACCTGCGCTGTGCTGACAGCGATTGACGAGCAATCTCCGGATATCGCGCTTGGTGTGAATCATTCTATGGAAGCAAAGATGGGCGAGGAGGAAATAGATTCTATCGGTGCGGGCGACCAGGGGATGATGTTCGGTTACGCGTGCAATGAAACGGAAGAATATATGCCGCTTGCAATTAGTCTGGCGCATAAACTGACAAAACGGCTGACTGAAGTAAGGAAGAATGGAATAATTCCCTATATTCGTCCGGATGGCAAATCGCAGGTAACGGTTGCATATGATGAAAACGGAAAGCCGCTTTCAATTGATGCTGTAGTAGTTTCCACGCAGCATGGTGAGGAAGCAACACAAGAGCAGATTCATAAAGATATTATGGAGCATGTTATTCTGCCTGTGCTGCCAAAAGAATATTTAACAGACGAAACAAAATATTTTATTAATCCGACCGGGCGTTTTGTTGTTGGTGGTCCGCAGGGCGATTCCGGGCACACGGGGAGAAAGATTATTGTTGATACATACGGCGGTTATGCTCGTCATGGCGGCGGAGCCTTTTCCGGTAAAGATCCCACTAAGGTAGACCGCAGCGCGGCGTATGCGGGTCGGTATGTAGCGAAAAATATTGTTGCTGCGGGACTTGCAGAGCGGTGTGAGGTGCAGGTAGCATACGCAATCGGCGTAGCGAAACCGGTATCTGTACGTGTTGATACTTTTGGTACTTCAAAGATCCCGGAAAACGAGATTGAAGCACTGGTTGAGAAACATTTTGATTTACGTCCGGCCGGTATCATTAAAGCTTTGGATTTGAGGCGTCCGATTTATAAACAAACGGCGGCATATGGACATTTTGGCAGAACAGATTTAGACTTGCCATGGGAACGTTTGGATAAGGTTGAAGAATTAAAAAAGGCAGTTTGCTAATTTATACTGAGAAAAAGGAGCAGAGGTCATGAAAATTTTAATTGTGGATGATGAAAAGCTGCTGGTCAAGGGTATTAAATATAACTTTGAGCAGGACGGCTTTACCGTTTTGGCGGCATATGACGGGGAAGAGGCTATTAAAATGGCGTATGACAAAAGTATTGATTTAATTATTTTAGACCTCATGCTCCCGAAAATTGATGGCCTTTCTGTTTGTCAGAAGGTGCGTGAGTTTTCCAATGTTCCGATTGTAATGCTGACAGCAAAAAATGAGGACATGGATAAAATCTTGGGCTTGGAGTATGGTGCAGACGATTACTTGACGAAACCTTTTAATATTTTGGAATTAAAGGCGCGAGTCAAAGCAGTTTTGCGCCGCATGACACCGACTTCGTCGCAGACAAAGGAATCTGTTATTTCTGTCGGCAATATTAAACTTGATTATAATTTACGGCGCGTTACCATTGGCGATAAGACCATTGATTTAACAGCAAAGGAATTTGACTTAATTGATTTGTTTGTCTGTAACAGCGGCAAAGTTTATTCGCGGGAAAATCTGTTGGATATTGTTTGGGGCTATGATTATCCGGGCGACGTACGCACAGTGGATGTGCATGTGCGCCGTTTGCGTGAAAAAATTGAACCAAACCCTGCGGAGCCGACCTATATTCACACAAAATGGGGGGTAGGTTATTATTTTAAAGAAGCATAATTGGCACTTTACCAATATTCGCTGGAAAATTGTATCTACTTATCTCATTATTATTATTGTGGTATTAGCGGTGCTTGGTTCTTTCCTTTTGAATACGCTCTATACTTATCTGTTTGACCAGAAAAAGGTAGATATATTAACAAGTGCGAATATGATAGCCAGCATTTTGTCAGAATCTTTCAGCGAGGATTACATAACCAAAAAGTTGCCGCAGATGCCGCTTGAGAAAAATTCGAGGGCGATTGTAGTGGACACTGCCAGTACGGTGATTTATGATTCTTATCAGGAAACGAGTCTGAAGGGGAAAACGTTCATTAACGGCTCCCTCACGAGCGCGTTGATGAAAAACGGTAAGGATTCGGCACATTATTACAAAGATAATGGCAGCTGGTTTATTGATGCGGCGGTTCCCGTGATTAAAAACTCCAGACCGGTAGGAGCTGTATTGCTGATTGTATCGGGCGATTCTACGGAACAGGTGCTGACTCATATTAGAAATTCTATTCTGGTGCTCGGTACATTGATTTTAATTTTTGTAGGCATTTTCAGTACTTCTATGGCAAGCATTTTAACACTTCCGGTAGAAAAACTGACAAAGTTTATTAATAATATGCCAAAAGACAGTCTGCAAAAAGTAGAGGTAACAACACAGGATGAAATAGGGCAGCTGGCGCTTGCTTTTAATGCGCTGATAGACCGAATGGCAGAACTGGAGGAGAAGAGGCGTGCTTTTGTCTCTGATGCATCGCACGAGTTGAAAACACCCCTTTCTATTATTAAACTGTTGTCTGATTCGCTGATTCAGACAGAAAATCCAAATCCGGAGTTTATCCGCGAGTTTTTAAATGATATGAACAAAGAGGTAGAGCGTTTGACGCGCATTATTGAACGTTTGCTGAATTTGACGCAAATGGATTCTAAGCAGTTGAATACACAGTTTGTTCATACAGATATGAAAGAGGTTTTAGAAGATATATATAAAAAATTGAGACCGCTGGCGGATAATAAAGATATCTTTTTTTCACTTAATATGATAGATAATGATGTTATTTTGCCAATCGAACGTGACAGCCTGACAGAAGCCATTTACAATATTGCTGATAACAGTATTAAATATACAGAGGTCGGCGGCAGTGTTTTGATTGAGCTTACACGTGACCTTGGCAGTGTTTTTGTATCGGTAAGCGATACGGGAATCGGTATCCCTAAGGATGAGGTGCAGAAAATTTTTGATCGATTCTATCGTGTAGATAAAGCACGCGCGCGTGAAACAGGAGGAACAGGTCTTGGCCTTGCAATTGCACTGGATGCCGTTAAACTGCATGGCGGTTTTATTGAGGTTAATAGCGAAGAAGGAGTGGGCAGCAAGTTTACTATCGTGCTCCCGTATGATGAGATTAAAAACAGAGAAAAATAAAGACAATAATAAAATACACGGCTGTTTCTGCAGCCGTGTATTTTATATTCATATCAGCACCTATTTTTGTAATTCCTCCATACAAGCAGGGCAGATGCTTTTTCCTTTAAAAATAAAAACATCTTTTGAATTTCCGCAAAAAATACAGGAAGGCTCATATTTTCTTAAAACAATGTTGTTTCCATCAACGAAAATTTCCAGTGCGTCTTTTTCAGAGATACCAAAAGTGCGTCTCAATTCGATGGGTAGAACAATACGTCCAAGTTCATCCATTTTCCGTACAATACCTGTAGATTTCATGTTGCATACCTCCATCCTTATTTATATTTGTGAATCGTAATTACTTGGTAACATCATAGCATAGAGAACATATTTCGTCAATGATTTTGTGTTAAATTTAACAGAAAAGCAATATTTGGACATATTTTTACAGGTTTATACAAAAAAAGGCAAAAATTTACATTTTATCATATTTATTCCAATTTTAGTTTGTTTGCTGACTGTTGATAGTATGAAGGACTGACGCCATATTCTTTTTTAAACATCTTAGAAAAATTAAAAACATCCTCATAACCGCATAAGTATGCAGATTCCGTGACACTGCTGCCATTTTGTAAAAAATGTACCGCGTGGTGCAGGCGTGTACGAACTAAAAATTGTTGCATGCTGATTCCGTAGGCCGATTTAAAAAGACGGGAAAGATATTGGCGGTTTACACCGATTAGTGCGGCGATTTCTTCAATACGGAGCGGGCGCATGTAATTTGCACGAATATAATCTGCTGCCAGTCTTTCATACTTTGGCGTCTTCTTCGTTTCAGAAGTACCAAGAAGTTCTGAAAAAATTTCAAATAACTTTGCTGTAATAAAGAGTTCTTGTTGTGTTGGGTAATCTTCGCATTGTAAAAGCTCTGAAAAAGTATTTCCGCTATAAGACATAACAGGAGGAAACGTATCTAAACATGATGCAAGTGTGCCGTCAAAGCCAATCCAGATATAATGCCATGGGTCTTGCTTATCGGCGGTATAGGTGGTCACCTCGTGCGGCCGTATCAGAAAAATTTGTTTTTCCTGTACACAGTAATGATTATCGGCGGTATAATAAGTGCCTTTCCCCGAAACGATATAGTGAATTAGATAATATTCACGAACATATGGTCCGAAAGAATGACCGCTCTTACATTTTTCCCAGCCGGCGACTAAGGGGTTCAAGTCGGAAAAATGCCGGTTAATCAATGGATAGTTCTTAATCTGCAACATGGGTAACACCTCCTGTATATGTCACATTATAACATATATTAGTCACATAAATCAATTCTTATTTTTAATATGCTATGCTATGCTTAAACTGTAAAAATTAGAAAGGGGAGTTTGCAGTGATTAAGATTACTTTTATGGGTGCCGGAAGTACCGTGTTTGCAAAAAATGTTTTAGGTGATGTTATGCTTGCGGATAGCTTGCATCAGGTAGATATTGCACTTTATGACATTGATAAAGTGCGTTTGGAAGAATCAAAGTTGCTGATTGATGCTTTGAATAAGAACTGTAATGATGGAAGAGCAAAGGTAGAGACATATCTGGGGGTAGAAAACAGGAAAAAGGCACTCGCCGGTGCAGATTTTGTCATTAATGCAATTCAGGTAGGCGGTTATGAACCGAGCACGGTAATTGATTTTGAAATACCTAAAAAGTACGGTCTTCGTCAGACAATTGCGGATACGTTAGGTATCGGCGGCATTTTCCGTGCCCTTCGAACGATTCCCGTTATGAAAGAATTTGCAGATGAAATGGAAGAGGTTTGCCCGAATGCGTGGTTTTTAAATTATACAAATCCAATGGCGATGCTCAGCGGCTATATGCAAAGATATACGGGGATAAAAACGGTAGGCTTGTGTCATAGTGTGCAGGTTTGTTCGTCTGGCTTGCTGAAAGCTTTGGGGATTGAAAAAGAAGGTGTTGTAGATAAAATTGCAGGAATCAACCATATGGCGTGGTTGTTGGAAATTCGTGATGCAGAAGGAAACGATTTATACCCGCTGATTCGCCAAAAGGCAGCTGAGAAGAATGCGTCTGAGAAACATGATGATATGGTTCGTTTTGAATATATTCGGCGTTTGGGTTATTACTGCACCGAGAGCAGTGAGCACAATGCGGAATATAATCCGTTTTTTATTAAGCCAAATTATCCGGAATTAATAGAGAAGTATAACATTCCTTTAGATGAATATCCGCGCCGGTGTGTTGACCAGATACAAAAATGGGAAAAACAGAAAGAAGAACTGTTTGCAGGCGGTGAGATTAAGCATGAGCGTTCCCGTGAATACGCTTCACGTATTATTGAGGCGATGACAACGAATGTACCGTATAAAATTGGCGGTAATATCATTAATAACGGCGCAATTGCCAACCTTCCAGATAAGGCATGCGTTGAAGTTCCGTGTATGGTTGACGCAACGGGAATTAATCCTACCTATATTGGGGAGCTGCCTCTGCAGCTTGCGGCAATGAATATGAGCAACATAAATGTGCAGCTTTTAACCATTGAGGCAGCAGTGAGCAAAAAAAGAGAAAATATTTATCATGCGGCTATGATGGATCCGCATACGGCTGCAGTTTTATCTCTTGATGATATAGTGGCTATGTGCGATGAATTAATAGAAGCGCATGCAGCATCCGGTTTTCCGGTTCTATAAGTTCGGGTTTTCTGATGACAGTGTGGTATGTTCTTACAAAGAACATACCACACTGTTTTTATATGCGTCGTTATTGATAATTGTGAAAATAGAAAATTGACAATTTTTTTTTCTTTCTTCACATCTTTTCATTGCAAAATACAAAGAATTGTGATACAATAAACAATATTATGGAGATATTGTGTCTTTAAAGCAATATTTATACAATAAAATTGACTGCGGGAGATGGAAACGTGAAAAATAAATGGTATGTTCCCGTAATGATTTTTCTGCTTCTCGTTTTGGCATATTTTTTTCGCGGCATTTTTGGCGGCAGAGTGCAATATGAAGTGCTTCGTGAGGGCACAATGGAAGAAATGGTTTCAACAAAGGCGCTTGTGATTAAATATGAAACATTGTATGAAACGGGGTCGGGCGGAACTGTGGAAGCCAAAGTTGCCGGTGGCGCAAGGGTGTCAAAAGGTATGACGCTTGCCAATGTGTACAGTGGTACGGTAGATTCAGAAGTGATGGCGAAGCTTGATCGTGTAAATAAAAAAATAGAGACAGTGAAAGCGAGCAGGGAAGAGGGACTCAGTTTTTCCGGTGATGTTTCTAAGCTGGACAGCGAGATATCTTCTAAGGTTAATGCCATTATAGAAAACGGACAAAAGAAACGCATGAGCAAGGTTTCAGAATTGAAAACATCCCTTTCCACTTTGGCAGAGCGAAGAGCTGCCGTCAGTGGCCAACAAAGTGCCGGTGCGAATACTTTGGAAGAATTGGAGCAAATGCGTCAGAGCCTTTTGGGGCAGATTGGTACTGTAGAAAAAAAAATAACGAGCAGCAGCGCAGGTATTTTTGTGCCTTATACTGATGGTCTGGAGGCTTTGATTACACCATATAATATGGATGCTCTCTCGCCGGAAAAGCTTAATGAGCTTTTAGATACGGAGCGAAAGATGAGTTCTACAAAAAGAGATAGTACGTCTGTTTTTGCTTGTAAAGTGGTAGATAATTTCCGCTATTTTGTAGCTCTAAATATTGCTACTTCTAAAGCAGCGGATTTGAAAAAGGGTGACAGTGTGTTGCTTCGCTTTAGTGAACTATCCGCAGATACCGTTAGTGCAGAAGTATATGCGGTCAGTGCCGAGGAAAACGGTCAGATAGCTGTTATCTGTGAATGTAACAGATTTTTGGATTCGCTTTTAGAAAAGAGAGCGGTCACAATGGATTTTATTCGTCATCGTTATAAGGGTTACCGTGTCAGTGTTGAGGCACTTCGCACGCAAGACGGTGTTGTGGGGGTATTTGTGAAGCGGGATGGTGTAATGCGCTTCCTGCCGGTGAATGTCTTGTACAATACTCAGGATATTGCTATTGTATCCTCAGCGGATGAAAAGAAACCTTTAAAATTGTATGATGAGGTAATCGTTCAGGCAGAGCATTTTGAAGAAGGAGCTTTTGTGAATTGAGAGGTGATACCATGATAGAGGACAATGTGAGACGAATTTTGGCAGGTATTTCTGACGCCGCCGTTCATGCAGGGCGAAAGCCGGAAGAGATAACGTTATGTGCTGTGACAAAAACAGTTGATGCGCAAAAGGCACAGGAGGTTTTAAACTGCGGCGTACATGTGCTTGGTGAAAATAGGGTGCAGTCCCTTACTGATAAATATAATGTGTTGGGTTCAGCAGCAGAATGGCATTTGATTGGACATTTGCAGACGAATAAGGTAAAGTATGTTATGGATAAGGTTTCACTGATCCATTCTGTTGACAGTTTACATTTGGCAGAGGAAATACAGCGTCGCAGTGCAGCGTTGGGAAAAATAACTAATATTTTGATTGAAGTAAACGTATCGGGAGAGGCAAGCAAATATGGTATTGCTCCTTCAGAGACCGAAGTGCTTTTGGAAAAGTTGGCGCCGTTTTCGGCTCTTTGTGTGCGAGGTCTCATGACAATTGCACCAATACCGGAAAAAGAGGGGGCCAACCGGCAATACTTTGCTCAGCTGAGAGAACTATTTGAACGGGTTTCCACAAAAAAATATGACAACTGTAAGATGGATGTTTTATCTATGGGAATGAGCCGTGACTATCTTGATGCGGTAAAAGAAGGTGCTACAGTCGTAAGGGTTGGTACGGCGTTATTTGCGGAATAATATAAATTTAAAATATATGCAATAAAGAGGATAAGAGGAGGAAATAAGATGGGAGCTATGAACAAGATGCTGAAATGGATTGGAATTTCTGAGGATGAGTATGATGATGAAAATGAATTTTTAACGGATACTTCCGCAGAGCCGGAAGAGCCGATTATCCCGGCAGGAAAAAGAGGCAAGGTCGTTAACATTCATGCAACTACACAAATGAAGGTTGTGGTGATTCAGCTTCAAAGCTTTGAAGATGCAAAAGATATTGCAGACCACTTAAAGAGTAAAAAGCCGGTTGTGATTAATCTGGAAAAATTGGAAAGGGATGTTTCACGTCGCGTAGTTGACTTCTTGTCAGGTGCTGTTTACGGCGTTGATGGAAACATTCAAAAAGTTGCAAACGGTATCTTTTTAATTGCACCGTATAACGTTGGGATTATGGGCGATTTTCAGGATGAACTGAAAAAGGGTTTTCCATGGTCCTATTAAAAGGTAAAATATGAAATTACAGAATTTATCTGGAGATGATCGCCTGTTTTTGCGGCGGATTGAAGACTGCGCTAAGGCAACAGAAAAATATAAAACAGCACAGTTTACGAAGTTTGTCAGTCCTCATGAATGTGCGGTTTTTCGACAATTTGCTGATATTTCGCCGTTCGTTTTGCCCTTGGTTTGGGGCGGTTGGGAGCAGGCGGAGCGCTGTATCATCGGTTTTTTTCCTGATTTTGCAGACCCGGCAGAAGAACATTTTCCTATATGTGCATTGCGTATAACAGCAATGCAGGAAATAGGTCATCGTGAGATTTTAGGCTCAGTTTTGGGCTTGGGAATTGAACGTTTTTTGATAGGGGATATATTGCCGCAGGAGAAGGAAGCGGTGTTGCTTTGTTTGGATTCGATTGCCGATTTTATCCAAATGAATCTGACGCATGTCGGCAGGCAAAAGGTATCTGTTCAGACGATAAATTTGTCAGAAATAACTCTTGCTCCAAAGCAAATGAAAGAAATCAGCGGAACGGTTGCCTCGCTTCGGCTTGACAGTGTACTCGGACTTGCCATGGGAAAATCGAGAACGAAGGCACACGATTTTATTGCGGCGGGTCTGGTGCAAAAAAACTGGTTGACGGAGGAAAATCCGTCTTGCATGGTTGCGGAAGGAGACATCCTTTCTGTGCGGGGCATGGGACGAATGAAGTTGTCTGAAGTGCAGGGAATCAGTAAAAAAGGGAGAATATGGGTAGTGATTGAGCAATATATTTGAAAGGGGGACCGGCAATGCTGACACCGGTAGATATTGAAAATAAAGAATTTAATAAATCGTTTCGCGGATATGATATTGATGAAGTAGAAGAATTTTTGCAGACTTTGGTTACGGATTATGAAAAGTTGTATCGTGAAAATGCTTCTTTAAAAGAAAAAAATGCCATGTTGCAGGAAACCATAGGAAATTACCGCGGCATGGAGGAAACAATGCAAAATGCAATTATCGCTGCACAGAGAACGGCAGAGGATATTAAGCGAAATGCATATCACCGAGCAGAAAATATTACACGGGAAGCGCAGACACGTGCAAACGAATCTATTGCGAGTGCGGATAAAACGATACAAGAGTTGGAAAATTCTTATCTTGCACTTCAAGGAGAAGTGGATGCATACCGTGCGCGGATGCGTTCGTTGTTAGAAACAAATTTGAAACTATTGGATGACATGCCGCGGGTGGAGATCAAAACGATAGAAAGAGTAAAATTAGATCCGGTGACAATTGAGTCGGTTGAGCACACTGCGCCGGTGCCGAGTGTAGAAAAACAAGAGAATGCAGCGGAAATTATGTCGGATACTGCGACTTTTGATTTTGGCTCTGCGGTTCAGATGCCGGAAGCGGGTAGTGTTTCCATGTCTAAAAACGAGACTGCTTCGCCTATTAACAAACAAAGGGTTCCACTGTCGGAAAAGATACCGGTCGCCCAGGGAACGCGGGGAACACATATCAATCCTTTGGTAGATCAGCTGATGAAGGAGAATAAGACGCTTCAATCAGAAAAGAGTTTAGAGGAACTGGGAAAAGAAGAGTCGGCTGCCGAATTTGAAACACAGAAAGAGTTTGACGTAAAAAAAGAAACGGTCACATCGGATGAATTTTCAGGCGCCGAACAGGAATTTTACATTAATGTTGATAAGAAAAAAAAGCATGGCAAACATGACAAATCGGGCGGAGCGGATGGAACATATTACGATGTTTTTTCGGACGATACGCTTTAATTTGTATGCAGTCAATAAAAAAGGAAACAAATGTCAGGACATATATCTGACATTGAAAAAAGGAGAGAACAATAGATGTCAGTAGATTACTCAAGCACGTTGAATTTGCCGAAAACAGATTTTCCCATGCGTGCCAACCTTCCGGCGCGTGAACCGGAGCTTTTGAAAAAATGGCAGGAGGAAGATCTGTACGGAAAGTTGATGGAAAAAAATGCAGATAAACCATCTTTTATTTTGCATGATGGTCCTCCGTATGCGAATGGAGATATCCATGCAGGACATATGCTGGATAAAATTTTAAAGGATATTGTAATCCGTTTTAAAAATATGGATGGTTACCGCGCACCATATGTACCGGGTTGGGATACACATGGTTTGCCGATTGAACAGCAGGCAATCAAAAAACTCGGCATTAACCGTCATGAGGCGGGTCCGATTAAATTTCGTGAGGCATGCCGTGATTTTGCCTTGAAATATGTGGCAAATCAGAAAGAACAATTTAAACGGCTGGGCGGCATTGCTAATTGGGATCATCCTTATATGACCATGCTTCCGGAATTTGAAGCAGCGCAGATTAAAATTTTTGGTGAAATGGCAAAAAAAGGATATATTTACAAAGGTTTAAAGCCGGTTTATTGGTGCCCAAAATGTGAAACGGCATTGGCGGAGGCAGAAATTGAATATGCTGAAGATAAAACCAATTCTATTTTTGTAAAGTTCCTGACAACTGAAGATTTTGGAAAATTTGATGGCTTGGGTAAGGTTTATTTTGTCATTTGGACAACGACTACATGGACGCTGCCCGGCAATGTGGCTATTTGCTTGAATCCTGATTTTGAGTATAGTTTGGTAAGGGTTGCTGAAGATGAAACTTATGTTTTGGCCACTGAGCTGGTTGACAGTGTATGCCAGTCGGCAGGAATTGAAAATTATGAAATTGTTAGAAGTTTTAAGGGACGCGATTTGGAAATGATGCGTGCTCGCCATCCGTTTATTGAGAGAGATTCTTTGGTTATTTTAGGCGACCATGTAACATTGGAAGCTGGTACCGGCTGCGTACACACCGCTCCGGGACATGGTATGGAGGACTTTGTTGCTTGTCAAAATTACGACGTTCCGACTATTGTACCGGTAGATGCGAGGGGATATTTAAATGAGGAAGCCGGAGAGTTTGCGGGGCTGTATTATGAAGAATCCAATGCAAAAATTATTGAAAAGCTGAAAGAAGTGAATGCACTTCTGGCGATTAAGGAAATTATCCATCAATATCCGCATTGCTGGCGGTGCAACGATCCGATTGTATACCGTGCCACGGAACAATGGTTTGCCTCTATTGAGGGATTTCGTGATGAAGCGTTAGAGCAGATTAAGACTGTTAATTGGATACCGAAGTGGGGCGAAGAAAAGATTACCAACATGGTAAAAGACCGTAACGACTGGTGCATTTCGCGTCAGAGAATATGGGGAGTGCCGATTCCGATTTTCTATTGTAAAGAATGCGGCAAGGAGCTAATTAATGATGCGACCATTCATGCCGTGTCTGATTTATTTGCAAAAGAAGGTTCGGATGCATGGTGGAAATACGATGCAAATGAAATTCTTCCTGAGGGAACAAAATGTTCTTGCGGCTGTTCTGAGTTTACTAAGGAAAAAGATATCATGGATGTATGGTTTGATTCCGGTTCATCTCATGCAGCTGTTTTGGAAAACTGGGATGAATTAAGCTGGCCTGCGGATTTGTATTCGGAGGGAAGTGACCAGTACAGAGGATGGTTCCAGTCATCGCTGCTGACATCGGTAGCTGCACGCGGAGTTGCTCCTTATAAGGCGGTGGTAACTCACGGCTTTGTTGTAGATGCAGAAGGCAGAAAAATGAGTAAATCCAAGGGCAACGGCGTTGACCCGATGAAACTGGTACAGGAATATGGTGCAGATGTTTTGCGTTTGTGGGTTGTCTCGGCAGATTATAAAAGTGATATCAGAATTTCCAAGGAAATTTTAAAACAGATGTCGGAATCGTACCGTAAAATCCGTAATACTGCACGCTTTATTTTAGGTAATATTCATGATTTTGACCCTGAAAAGGATAAAGTTGCTTACGCGGAGCTGCAGGAGATTGACAAATATATTTTAATGCGCTTAAATGATGTGATAGAAAAGTGTATTGCAGCATATAGAAGCTATGATTACCATATCATTTACCATACATTGCATAATTTCTGCGTTGTTGATTTGTCTAACCTATATCTTGATATTATTAAGGATAGACTGTATACTCAGAAGGCAAACAGTGTTGCACGGCGTGCGGCGCAGACGGCTATGTTTGAAATTTTGGACGCATTGGTGCGGTTGCTTGCGCCTACTTTGGCGTTTACAGCAGAGGAAATCTGGCAATTTATGCCGCACGATTCGGCGTGTGATAAAGAAAGCGTGATGTTTAACCCAATGCCGACAGTGAAAGCAGAATATAATGACGACGCTCTGGCAGCAAAATGGGAACAGCTCATTGCTGTTAAGGCAGATGTTTCCAAGGCGTTGGAACTTGCACGTACAGAAAAGATAATAGGCCATTCCTTGGGCGCTAAGGTAACGGTTTTTGCAGATGGTAAAAATCTGGAGTTGCTTAAAGATCTGGAAGAGGATTTGGTTACTTATTTCATTGTATCAGCTGTAGAGGTGAAGGAAAAATCCGAAGCGGATTCTGCGGCATTAGACGGAGATTCCGGTGTAAAGGTGTCAGTAGTGGCTGCGCCGGGTGAAAAATGTGACCGTTGCTGGATGGTCAGTGAGTCGGTTGGAACTGTAGAGGGACATGAAACGCTTTGTAAGCGTTGCGCATCCCAGATTCAATAAAAGAATTTTTGGGCAGCCGCAAAAATTTGCGGCTGCCGCATAGTGTTTACTGGTAAAAATGATGATCTAGGTTGTGGTTTGAGGAGGAGCTTGTTTGTTAGTAGTATTTTTTGTTGGAGTGATTCTGTTATTGGCAGTGGATCAGCTCAGTAAGTGGGTGGTGCTGCATACATTGACGGGGGTTGAATCGTTTCCTTTGATTAATGGAGTGTTTCACTTAACGTATTGTGAAAACCGAGGCGCAGCTTTTGGCATTTTGCAAAATCAGGTGTGGGTGTTTGTCGCCATTACAATCGCAGTACTTACAGCTGTGATTTATTATATGCTTCGCGTGCGGCCGAAAAATAAGTGGCTGAATATCTCTTTAATGTTGCTCGTAGGCGGTGCGCTGGGAAATTTTATTGACCGTATATACCGCGGCTATGTGGTAGATTTTTTTGATTTCTGCTTAATTAATTTTCCTATTTTTAATGTTGCGGATTGCTTTGTGGTTGTTGGTGCAGTTACGCTTGCTGTTTACTTGATCTTTTCAGAATATCAGAAGGAGAATAGAAAATGAATTTTGTTGCGGAGACGGGCGGTGAAAGGTTAGATAGTTTTATATCAGCCAGGGCCGATATTACTCGCAGTGCAGCGCAGAAACTGATTGAAAGCGGCAATGTTTCGGTAAACAATGCGGCGGCTCCTAAAAATTATAGGCTGCGCATAGGAGATGTTATTCACTTGCAGCTTCCGGAACCGCAGTTGTTAGAGGTAGCGGCGGAAAAGATTCCCCTTGATATATTATATGAGGATTCTGATGTTTTGGTGGTAAACAAGCCTCAGGGGATGGTTGTACACCCGGCGGTCGGAAATTACAGCGGTACGTTAGTGAATGCGCTGATGTATCATGCCGGTGACAGTTTGTCGGCGATTAACGGTGTTATCCGCCCCGGAATTGTGCATCGAATTGATAAGGATACCAGCGGTATTTTGGTGGTTGCGAAAAATAATGAGGCACATCTTTCGCTTGCAGAACAGATTAAAGAGCATACGGTTTGCAGAGAATATGTGTGTTTAATTCACGAGGGGATTCATGAAGATTCTTTTACGGTAAATCAACCGATTGGGCGCAGTAAAAAGGACAGAAAAAAAATGTCTGTAGTGCCTGACGGCAGAAATGCAGTGACACATTTTCGTGTGTTAGAGCGTTTTTCGGGAGCAACCTATCTTGCCTGCCGCCTGGAAACCGGAAGAACGCATCAGATAAGGGTGCATTTGGCACATCGTGGTTGTCATATCATTGGGGATCCGGTGTATGGATTGCAAAAAGATAAAATTGCTGAAAAATATGGTGTGAAAGGCCAGTTGCTTCATGCACGTCTTTTAGGATTTGTACATCCGCGTACGGGAGAATATATGGAATTTTGTGCGCCGCTCCCGGATATTTTCCAAAAAGTATTGGAAGATTTTCATATAAAAAGCGGGTTTCATCCATAAAAATTTCACAAAGAAGCAAAAAAATATGAAAAAAATGTAGATTTTGCTTGACATTGCGGCGCAGTTGACATATAATGAAGTCAAACAGACTGGAGCAGTCTAATGGGAGGAATTATGGTGATGCTTGATTCGACTGTAAAGATGCAGGCATCCATATATTCCGAACAATCGGATGAAGAGCTTGTAATGCAGGCAAAAGGCGGCGATTCATTTGCGTGTGATTATATCGTTCGCAAATATAAGAATTTTGTTCGAACCCGTTCAAAATCATTTTACCTGATTGGCGCGGAAAGGGAAGACGTTGTCCAAGAAGGTATGATTGGTCTGTATAAAGCAATTCAGGGTTTTGATCCCGAAAAGAAAGTTACATTTAAGACTTTTGCTGAATTATGCATCACGCGGCATATTATTACTGCTGTGAAAGCATCTATGCGACAAAAGCATTTACCGCTTAACAATTATATATCGCTGAATAAGCCGATTGGTGACGTTGGTGATTCGAAAAATTACGATTTTACTATTGGAAAAGAGCGTAATCCGGAGGATCTTGTCATTGATGAGGAAAATAAGCGAAATGTTGAAAATTGTGTGGGTGCAGTGCTTAGTAAATTTGAAGCAAAGGTTTTAGCATATCACTTAAACGGGATCAGTTACAGCCGTATTGCGGAAGTTATCGGTAGAGATGCGAAATCAGTGGATAATGCGCTCCAGCGGATTAAACGCAAGGTGGAAAGATTCTTGCGGGAACGGAAGTAATAGCAGTTTGTTTGTTGTTTGTGGTGTAGCGATTTGAAAGCTTGCTTTCATTATCACTATAAATAATTTTTTTAATGTCAAAGTGAGGGGAAAAAGATGTACGAGGACAAAACATTAGTTTGTAAGGATTGTGGTGCAGAATTTGTATTCACAGCCGGAGAGCAGGAATTCTATGCGGAGAAAGGCTTTGAAAACGAGCCGACTCGCTGCAAAGATTGCAGAGCCGCTAGAAAAGCCAGCCTGAGAGCAAACAGAGAGATGCATACCGCTGTTTGTGCAGAATGCGGGAAAGAGTGCCAGGTTCCGTTTGAACCGAAGGGCGACAGACCTGTTTACTGCAGCGAGTGCTTTGCGAATCACAGATAATCCCCTTACTTTTTGAGGCTTGGATTAGATTGTGTACAAAAGAGTGTCTTCTCGTGAAGGATACGGCGTGAGCCGTATCCTTTTGTTTAGACTTTTCCCGAAATCTTATGAACATTTATTGGAGGAACTATGGCGAATCAAAAAACAGTTGATGAAGTAGAAAAATTGCTATCTCCGATTGTAGAAAATTACGGTCTTTCTATTTGGGACATAGAATTTGTGAAAGAAGGACCCGACTATTTTTTGCGTGTCTATATTGACAAGGAAGGCGGCGTGGGAATCGATGATTGCGAAATGGTCAGCCGTGCGTTATCAGACGAACTTGATCGTGTTGACTTGATTGAGCAGGCGTATGTTTTAGAAATTTCATCTGCCGGTATGGATCGTCTTTTAAAGTATGAATCGCATTTTACTCGTTATATCGGTGAAATGATAGATATTAAATTGTATGCCCCTCTTTGTGGTACGAAAGAAATGACGGCAAAGTTATTGGGTTATACAAATGGTATTATTACAGTGGATTATAATGGGCAGGAGCTAACTATTGACCTAGTAAAAACGGTTAGTGTGCGTCTTGCAGTGATATTTTAAGAAAAAGCGCAGCGTGGCGCAGAAAATTTGGAGGGAGCAGCAAAATGAATCAGGAATTTATCTCCGCATTGGGCGAACTGGCACATCAGAAGAACATGAAAAAGGAAGACCTTTTGGAAACAATAGAGCTTGCCTTAATTGCGGCATATAAGAAAAATTATGGGCATGCACAAAATGTAACTGTGACTATTGATCGTGAAAATGGAGATATTAAGGTTTGCCAGCAGAAAACGGTTTCAGAAGAGGTGCTTGACGCTAATCTCGAAATTGGCTTGGCAGAGGCACAGTCGATGGACAAACGTTATGAGATTGGCGATGTTGTCAGCATTGAGGTGACGCCGAGAAATTTTGGAAGAATTGCAGCGCAGACGGCTAAACAGGTAGTGGTGCAGCGAATCAAAGAAGCGGAGCGGGATAATTTATATGATGCTTATCATAACAGAGAAAATTCTATGATTACCGGTGTAGTTACTAAATATGATCGCAGAACAGTAACTGTTCAGGTTTACGGTGATATGGAAGCATATTTGCCATTAAATGAGCAGCTTCCAACGGAACAATATTTACCGGGTGCAAGAATGAAATTTTATGTTGCTGAAGTAAAAATGATGGGACAAAGCCCGCAGATTATACTTTCCCGTTCACATCCTGGATTGGTGCGCCGTTTGTTTGAGCAGGAGGTTCCTGAGATTGCTGATGGCGTGGTAGAAATTAAAACGATTGCGAGAGAGGCGGGTTCCAGGACAAAAATTTCCGTCTGTTCCTCCGATTCTAATGTAGATGCACTCGGATCCTGTGTAGGACCAAAAGGCGCGCGGGTACAGTTAATTTGTGACGAATTGGCGGGAGAGAAAATTGATATTGTAAAATATTCAGACGACCCGGCAGAATTCATTTCTGCGGCACTTTCGCCATCGGATGTTGTTAGCGTTGATATTGATGAAGAGGCGCACAGCGCCAGAGTTGTTGTTCCTGCGCATCAGCTTTCGCTTGCAATAGGTAAAGAGGGTCAAAATGCGCGTCTTGCTGCTAAATTAACCGGATGGAAGATTGACATTAAACCAGAGGTATAATATTTTTTAAAGAATAGTCAAAAGGAGCGGATTTTTTTATGAAGTCACATATCCCGATGCGTGAATGTGTTTGCTGTGGGAAAAAGGCACCTAAGCGGGAAATGTTGCGATTTGTAAGAAAAGACGGAAAAATTTTCTTTGACTCGGAAGGAAAGCAGTCGGGGCGTGGCGCATATTTATGTACCGGTGACGATTGCCGGCAATTGCTGATAAAACATAAGCGTCTGAACCGGGCATTTCGACAAAACATAACCTGGGAAGAATATCAACGGATTGCGGAGGAAATGCGATGAATCATTTACTGCATTTTATTGGTATTGCCTATCGGGCAGGCAAGGTCAAAAAGGGTGCATTTCTGACCGAAAAGGCAATAAAAGATGGTTCTGCGCTTTTGGTACTTTTGGCAGGAGATACTTCGGAGAGCACGAAGGATAAATTTATCAGCCAATGTAAATACTACGGGGTGAAATGCTTTGAGGCAGAAAGCAAAAAAATGCTCGGGGCAGTTACCGGAGGTGGAGATAACCGCAGCGTGTTGGCGATAACGGATGAAGGATTTGCAAAGAGAACTGCAGAGTTGCTGTTACAGCTTCAGATAGTGCCGTTTACAGAGTAAAATATCCGGAGACGGTGAGCTGATGGGAAGATGAGCGGTGTGATGCCGCATTACATAGAGACAGGTTAAATTTTCGGAGGTGGCGACTATATGTCAAAGATGAGAGTACACGAGCTTGCGAAGGAACTGGATTTTAATTCAAAGGAATTAATTGCATTGCTCGACGGGTATGGTTTCCCGATAAAAAATCATATGAGTATGTTGGAGCAGGAGGAATTGGATATTATTTTTGAAACGCTTACGCAGCGTTATGACAAAAAAATTGATATCCCTCTGTTTGCAGAAGGAAAAAAGGTAGATATGCCAATGAAAAAGGCTGCTTCCGGCAAGAAAGAAGTTGAGAAAGCTTCTGACTCAGAGAAAGAGCAAAAAGAGCAGAAGGCCGAACAGAAAAAGCCGGAGGAAGTAAAACCTGCCGCACCGAAGGAAGAAAAGTCCGAATCAAAAGAGGAAAATAAACCACAGGTATCTGCACCTAAAAAAGAAAAGCAGAAAAAGATGCATCAGCCCAAAGCAGAGCGTCCGAAAATGAAAACCTTGGAGCGCAAGGAAGTGGATGATTCGGAAATCATTACTACAGAACCTGTACAGCGTAATGTGCGCCATGTTGATACTCGTCAGTCAATTGTTGATTTAAATAAATTAGAAGATGAGAAAATAGAGGAACTTGTTCCTACCAATGTAAAGGATGACTCCATTAAAAAGCAGAAACTGAAAAAAGGTAGCGGACGTTTGAAAGATAATGCAAAAATCAGCAAAAATGCTCCTGTGAAAGAGCAGAAAGTGAAACAGGAGAAGAAAAAGGTGCTTATTCCGGATGAAATTTCTGTTGGGGAGCTTGCTGAGCGGTTGGAGGTTCCGGCAACAGAAGTAATTAAAAAGCTGATGACGCTTGGCATTATGGCTGCAATCAGTCAGACGATAGATTTTGATATTGCATCTTTAATTGCAGAGGATTTGGGAGCGGACGTAGAAAAAGAGATTATTCTCTCTGATGAGGATATTTTGTTTGATGACTTCGAAGATTCGGAAGAATCTTTGGAAACCCGTTCGCCGGTTGTGGTTGTTATGGGACACGTTGACCATGGTAAAACTTCACTTTTGGATGCAATTCGTTCTACTAATGTAACTGATACAGAAGCTGGCGGCATCACGCAGCACATAGGTGCACATAGGGTTCGTGTACGAGATAAAAAGATTACATTCCTGGATACACCGGGTCACGAAGCTTTCACTGCAATGCGCGCACGCGGTGCGCAAGTTACGGACATTGCTATTCTGGTAGTTGCGGCAGATGACGGTATTATGCCTCAGACTGTTGAAGCAATTAACCATGCGAAAGCGGCAAATGTTAGTATTATTGTAGCAATTAATAAAATTGATAAAGAAGGAGCAAACCCCGATAAAATTAAACAGGAATTGACAGAATATGAATTAATTCCTGAAGATTGGGGCGGCGACACCATTTGTGTTGAGGTTTCTGCAAAGAAAAAGCAGAACATTGACGGCTTGCTTGAAATGGTTCTTTTGGTAGCTGAAATGCGCGATTTAAAGGCAAACCCGAACCGAAAAGCAAAAGGTACTGTTATAGAGGCGAAACTTGATAAGGGACGCGGACCGGTTGCTACTGTTTTGGTACAAAACGGTACACTGCGTGTCGGAGATACAATTGTCGCAGGTACGGCTATGGGCCATATCCGTGCAATGCTTGATGATAAAGGTAAGCGGATTAAAAAAGCAGGACCGTCTGTCCCTGTTGAGATCTTGGGCTTAAACGAAGTGCCTGATGGCGGCGATTTGTTTTATGTTGTTGAAGATGAGAAAATGGCAAAAAATGTAATTGAAAAGAGGAAGCAACAACTTAAGGATGAGCGTCTGAATCTGAGGACTGCCGTTACCTTAGACGATTTGTTTGATCGTATTAAAGAAGGCGAGATGAAGGAGCTTGACATCATTGTGAAAGCGGATGTACAGGGCTCGGTGGAAGCAGTCCGCCAGTCTCTTGAAAAGCTTTCTAATGAAGAAGTTCGTGTAAAGGTTATCCATGGTGGTGTTGGTGCGATTAATGAATCAGATGTTATGCTTGCATCGGCATCAGGCGCGATTGTAGTTGGCTTTAATGTTCGTCCGGATGCGGGCGCTGCGGCTTCAGCAGAACGGCAGGGTGTTGACATTCGTTTGTATCGCGTTATTTACACTGCTATTGAAGAAATTGAAGCGGCAATGAAGGGTATGCTTGAGCCTACTTTCAAGGAAGTGGTAACCGGGCACGCGGAAATTCGTCAAACCTTTAAAGTGTCCAGCGTAGGAACGATTGCCGGCTGCTATGTAACAGACGGCAATATTCAGAGAAATTCTCAGGTACGTATTGTGCGTGACGGTATTGTAGTTTACGAGGGAATGCTGGCATCTTTAAAACGCTTTAAGGATGATGTAAAGGAAGTAAATTCAGGTTACGAATGTGGTCTGAGTATTGAGAATTATAATGATATCAAAGAGGGCGATGTTGTCGAGGGCTTTAATATGGTGGAGGTAGCTCCGAAATAAGCCGCATGATAACGCAACAATTGAGAATACTATAAAAAGGGGCAAAAACAGCTTGCATTTTGAGTTTGCTGCGGCAGTCTTAAAAATTAGTAAGAAGTTTTGCCCCTAACGCGTATATTTTGAAGGAGGAGACCGTTGTGGCAGCAAACAGAATCAATCGTATCAACGAGGAAATGAAAAGAGAAATGGGTGCGATTTTACGCGAATTAAAGGATCCGCGGATTCCGCTTATGACCAGCGTTGTCGCGGCGGAGGTTACGCAGGATTTGCGATATGCAAAAATATATGTTAGTGTTCTTGGTAATGAAGAGGTGCAAAAGGAAGCTTTGATGGGATTAAAAAAAGCGTCCGGTTTTGTACGCCGTGAGGTTGGAAAGAGACTAAATTTACGTATTACTCCCGAAATTCAGTTTGCGCTGGATCATTCTATTGAGCACGGCGCTTATATCAACGAATTGCTGGCGCGCGCACAGCATGGCGGCAAGGGGGAATCGTGATGAATGAATTGAATCAAATTGTACAAAAATTATTGGACGCAAAGCAGGTGGCTATTTTTACCCACCTGAACCCGGATGGAGATGCTCTGGGTTCTGCCTTTGCGTCCAAGGCTGTTTTAGAGGATGTTGGAATTGCGGCAGAGGTTTGGCTTTTGGAGGAGATTCCTGAGAAATTTTCTTATCTGGATTCGGGATATCGTGTGTGGAGTGAAAACGCTGCAACAACTGCAGATACATCACTTTGCGTAGACTGCGGTGCAGAAGCACGTTTGGGAAAACTTGCGTCGCTTTACCTTTCTGTTCCCAATAAGCTGTGTATAGATCATCACCTGTCAAATGATTCATTTGCTGATATTGTGTATCGCAAACCGGAGGCTGCTGCAAATGCGGAATTAATTTATGAGATGGCAAAAAAGATGATAGATGTTTTGCCGATGGCAGCAAGAGTTGCGATCTATACCGGTTTGTCTACGGACACGGGACATTTTAAATATTCCAATGTGACTGAAAATACATTTTTGGTTGCGGCTGCATTAATGAAGGAGGGCTTGGATGCTCGAAGCATCACAATGAGACTTTACGATACCGTAAAACGTGAAAAATATCTTTTTATGGGTGAGGCAGCAAAGCGTGTGGAGTTTTATGCCGATGGAAGGGTTGCTGTTTTGCGCTGTCCGGATTCCTTTTTGAAGGAATATGGCGTAAAACATGAAGATGTAGAAGAGTTGCCGAATATGGCGTGCGGATTTGCGGGTGTTTTGCTGAGTGTTTTGGTAAAGGATAACATAGAGAGTGGTTTAAAATACAGTCTGCGCGGCAGAGAAGTTTTAGACTTATCGAAGCTTGCTGAGCGTTTTGGCGGCGGCGGACATAAAAATGCGGCAGCGTTTGTTTCTCAGTCGGATTGCGATGAAGTAATTAAAGAATTGGTGCGTTTAGCAGAAGAGGAGTTTGCAGATGTTTGACAGCGGTTTGAAAACGGTGGAGCTGTTTACGGACGGCGCATGCAGTGGAAACCCGGGAAAGGGCGGATACGGTGCCATTTTACGCTATAAGGGAAAATCCAAGGAATTTTCAGAGGGATTTCGTAGGACAACAAACAATCGCATGGAGATTTTGGCAGTAATTGTTGGTTTGGAAGCGCTTAATGAGCCGTGTAATGTTTCGGTTTTTTCTGACAGCAAATATGTCGTTGATGCCATCAATCAGGGATGGGTTTATAAATGGGAGGCAAAGGGTTGGATGCGTACGCCGAAGGAGCCGGCGCTAAATGTTGACTTATGGGAACGGCTTCTAGTGCTTTTAGAGGAGCATAATGTAGAATTTAACTGGGTAAAGGGACATAACGGGCACCCGGAAAATGAACGTTGTGACCATTTGGCAGTTACAGCGGCGGCGGGAGAACAGTTATCAGAAGATGAAGAGTATAATGGCTAGCAGTATAACGAATAAGAGGGTTACATACGGAAGAGGATGGTAGAATGTTGTTTGATACGCATGCACATTTGGATGATGCGCGGTTTGATGAAGACAGGGACAGCGTAATTGCTCGTTTGCAGGAGGAAGGTATATCGCTGGTTGTAAATGTTGGGGCAGATATGGAATCAAGCCGTTCAAGTGTTGATCTTGCGAAAAAATATAGCTTTATTTATGCGGCAGTTGGGGTGCATCCTGACGAAACGGGGGTTTTAACGGAAAAGGATATGGATGAGCTGAAAGCGCTGAGCCGATGGGACAAGGTGGTTGCGATTGGAGAAATCGGTTTGGATTATCACAATAATGGGGCACCGAAAGAGGTGCAGAAGCGATGGTTTCAGCGCCAGCTTTCTTTGGCGCGGGAATTGAATATGCCTTATATCATTCATGACCGGGATGCACACGGCGATACGCTTGCTATTTTAAAGGAAACCGGTTATTTTAACGGGGTTTTGCACTGTTTTTCAGGTAGTGCAGAAATGGCGAAGGAAGTAGTAAAGCTCGGAATGATGGTTTCTTTTGCCGGGCCGGTAACATTTAAAAATGCACCGAAAACAAAAGAGGCGGCGAAAGCTGTGCCTTTGGAACGGCTTATGGTAGAGACAGATTCGCCTTATCTTTCGCCGGAGCCGTATCGTGGCAAAAGAAATGATTCTTCGCGCGTGAGGTTTGTAGCAGAGGAAATTGCACGGCTGCATGGAATTAGCTTGGAGGAAGCGGCGCATATTACAATGGAAAACGGAAAAAGATTCTTTCACATTGTGTGATAGAGATTTGGAGATGATAAGAATGACGATATGTTATGTTTTGGGAGATGAACTCTACATTAATCTGACAAACCGTTGCACCAATCGCTGTAGCTTTTGTGTACGCGATACTGATTGCGGGATTTCTGATGATGTGGATTTATGGATTGACAGGGAGCCGACAGCTGAGGAGGTCATTGCAGATATTAAGAAATTTGATCCGTCTAAGTATAGGGAAGTTGTTTTTTGCGGTTATGGCGAGCCGATGATTCGTATTGACGAGCTGCTTGCTGCTGCGAAGTTTATTAAAGAAAATTATAATATTCCCATTCGCATCAATACCAATGGGCATGCAAATCGTATTCACGGCAGAGATGTGACGCCGGAACTCAAGGGATTGATTGACACGGTTTCTATTAGCTTAAATGCAAAGGACAGAGAGCAGTACCGAAAGCTGTGCCACTGTGATTTTGGCGCAGAGGGCTATGACGAAATGATAGAATTTACAAAAAAGTGTAAAAAAGTAATACCGCACGTAATACTTTCTGTTGTAGATGTGATTCCTAAGGCAGATATTGAGGAGTGCCGCAAAACAGCAGAAAGTTTGGGTGTTGTCTTTCGGGTACGTGAAATGATACAGTAGAAATAACGATAGGAGCGATAAAAATGGATTTTTCTAATTTAATTTCTGAGAAAATGAAGGGTGTTAAAGCATCAGCGGTGCGTGAGATTTTTAAGGTAGCGGCACAGCCTGACATTATTACGCTTGCAGGCGGAAACCCTGCTCCGGAAAGTTTTCCGGCAGAGGAAATAAAGGCTGCAGCGATAGATATTTTAACTAATAATCCGACGGCGGCGCTGCAATATAGTATTTCAGAGGGCTATCCGCGTTTTCGTGAGCAGATTAGAGAGTGTATGGCAAATAAATTTAATATTGGCAGAGAAACCGATGATTTAATTATTGTAAGCGGTTCGCAGCAAGGAGCGGATATTACAACAAAGGCACTTATCAACGAGGGTGACGGCGTTGTTTGTGAGGAACCGAGTTTTATTGGATGTTTAAATACTTTTCGCACCTACAATGCGAAACTTTACGGTGTAAAAATGAATGACGATGGTATGGATATGGAACAGTTGGAGGAAACGCTTGCCACACATAAAAATATTAAAATGATTTATACAATACCGACTTTCCAAAATCCATCGGGTATTACAACCAGCCTTGCTGTACGTAAAAAGATGCTGGAACTTGCAATAAAATATAATGTTATCATTTTAGAAGATAATCCTTACGGTGAGCTTCGGTTTCGCGGCGAAGATGTTCCGACCATTAAATCAATGGATACTACGGGTCACGTTATTTACATTGGTTCCTTCTCTAAGATTTTTTCACCTGGACTACGCCTTGCATATTTGATTTTCGACGAGGGGATCCGTGAAAAAATTGTGGTTGGAAAGCAGGCAACGGACGTACATACTAATATTCTTTCGCAGATGATTGCGAGTTACTACTTAGATCATTATGATATTGACGCACAGATTGAGAAAAGCCGTTTATTGTATAAGCATCGCTGTGAATGGATGCTTGCGTGTATGGATAAGTATTTCCCCAAAAATGTAACATGGACGCATCCGGATGGCGGTATTTTCATTTGGGTTACACTGCCGGAGGGCATTGATACGCAAAAGCTGTTCCAAGAGGCGGTGGAGAAGAAGGTTGCATTTGTTCCTGGAGCGGCGTTTATGACGGATGCAGATAAGGTGACAAGCTCTCTTCGGTTAAATTATTCTACTATGCCGGATGAAAAAATAGAACGCGGAATTCAGATTTTAGGCGAATTGCTGAACAGCAAACTGGGCTAGGAGGAAGAACTATGGACAAAACCAAAAAGACAATTTTCTCCGCGGTACAGCCGTCGGGAGAAATTACATTAGGTAATTATCTGGGTGCTATTAAGAATTGGGTTGCGCTTCAGGAAGAATATAACTGCATTTATTCTATTGTGGACATGCATGCAATTACGGTGAGACAGGAGCCGGCGCAGCTGCGCAGAAGAAGTGTTGAACTCTTGATGAAATATATGGCGTGCGGCATTGATCCGGAAAAGGCTGTATTGTTTATCCAGTCGCACGTTCCGGCGCATGCACAGCTTTCCTGGGTTCTTTCCTGCAATACACAGATGGGCGAACTTTCGCGTATGACGCAGTTTAAGGATAAGTCAAAGAAACATGCAGATAATGTAAATGCGGGGCTGTTTACCTATCCTGTTTTAATGGCTGCGGATATTTTAGTTTATAAGGCAGATTTGGTACCGGTTGGCAATGACCAGTTGCAGCATTTGGAGCTGGCACGTGATATTGCAAATCGTTTTAATTTCTATTATGGTGATGTATTAACGGTTCCCGAGGCTTATATTCCGAAAGCTGGGGCGCGTATTATGAGTTTGCAAACGCCGGAGAGCAAAATGTCAAAGTCCGACCCGAACCCAAACGGCTATATTGGTTTGCTAGAATCAAAGGATGATATTATTCGTAAGTTTAAGCGTGCGGTAACGGATTCGGATAATGAGATCAGAAAAAGTCCGGATAAGCCGGGTATTTCTAATCTGTTGGATATTTATTGCTCTGTTTCGGGGAAAACCACGCAGGAAGCAGAGGCAGAATTTGCAGGTAAGGGATATGGTGATTTTAAGCTTGCGGTCGGAGAAACTGTGGCAGACACTTTAGAGCCGATTCGTACTCGGTTTGATGAGTTAAAAGCAGATAAGGCATATGTGGAGCAGGTTTATAAAAATGGTGCTGAACAGGCAAATTGTATTGCAAATAAAGTGTTATATAAAGTCTATAAAAAGGTGGGCTTTGTCGTTTGAGGACGTTGGTGAGTAAAGTAATTTTACAAAACAGCAATTGGAGATGAAATATGGAAAAAAAGAGAATTGCTTGGGTCGATGTTGCAAAAGGTATTGCTATGTTTTTGGTGGTTTTAGGCCATAATCCGCTTCCGCCTGCTGCGGTGCGAATAGTCTATTGCTTAAATGTTCCAATATTTTTTTTGATGTCGGGTTATACTTTTCGGACAGAAAAATATTCGTCTTTGCGGCAGTTAATTAATGTTTTGGCAAAGCGGGTACTGCTTCCATATATTTTTATGAATTTTGCTGCCTTTGGTGTGTTTTACTGGACGCGGGATCTTGCGCCGGATTTGGCAGGAGCGCGGCAACTGTTTTGGGGTATGATTTATGGTGTCGGAGATAACGGCTCTCTGCGATTTAACATACCATTGTGGTTTCTGCCCTGTATTTTTGTAGTGCAGTGCTTTTGGTATTGTATTGACCGCTATGGAAAGAAAACAAAACTATTTTGGGTGGTGCTCTCTTCGATTGTCGGTTATTTTGTATACAATGTTATCGGGAACCGTTTGCCATGGGGGATTGACGTAGCTTTTACAGGCCTGGTATTTTTTGCTTTGGGCAGTTTTTTTCGGAAGGAGCAAGCGGAACAGGCGTTGTTTAAGCTTCCGTCAATACTTGGATTTGTCGCAATGATGGCATGTAATATTGGGTTTAATATGCTGAACAAGTCAGCTTATCCCAATGTGGATATCAACAGCATGGTTTTCGGTAATTATTTTTTATTTTACATCTGTGCAGTGAGCGGCTGTATAGCAATTATTTATCTTGCAAGACTGTTCGAACATTCGAGAATTTTAGGCTATATCGGCAGAAATACGCTGTGGGTGTTGGGTTTACACTCGTTATTTATTCAGCTTTTTGAATTGAAATTAAAGCTGGTGATTACTGCGTGGAGGCCGATTAACAGTCTTTTGCTGTGTGTTGCAGAGATCGCTTGTGTTGTGGCGATTAAGCTGATTTATGATGCTGCGTGCAAATACATAGCTTCTAAACGGGCGCGGACAGAAAATGCATAGGAGGAAATATAGATGAGATTGGATAAATATTTAAAAGTTTCTAGGATTATTAAGCGCCGCACGGTCGCAAATGAGGCATGCGACCAAGGGCGTGTAACGGTGAACGGAAAGGTTGCACGTGCTTCTTATGATGTTAAGGTCGGTGATGTTTTAGAGCTGCGATTTGGTGAAAAGGTTACAAAAATGGAAGTGCTCAATGTTGCCGAGCACGTTGGAAAAGATGCGGCATCAGAATTGTACCGTGTAATTTCATAGGCATTTAAATACAGAGTAGGAGAGGATTTGCTGATGATTGATTTAATAATTTTGCTTGCCGGCGGGTTTATTGCCGCACAGGCGTATGCGGTTGGATTGATACCGGGTTTGTTTATTTCTGTTTTAGTGCTGGGCATTTTGCTTTACCGTCGCTTTACGTCGCTATGTATGGCGGTTGCAATGCGTTGTTACACAAACGGCAAGAAGAATAAAGCAATGGATTGGTTTGAACGCGGTTATAAACGTGGAATGAAAACAAATGAAAAGTTGACATATGCCTATTATCTTTTGCGTGAAGGCAGAATAGGCAAATGTGAAGAAGTTTTAAACAGTATGCTTGCATTTCGTTCTCTGAAACCTCAGGAGCGTTGTCAGGCAAAGTCAAACCATGCAATGCTGTTAATGAAAACAGGCAGATTGTATGAAGCGGTGGAGGAACTGGAGGAAATTTTTCCAAATTATAAAAATACAACCATGTATGCAAGTCTGGGTTATTGCTATTTGGTACAAGGGAATCTTAAGAAAGCCTTGGATTTTAATCAGAAAGCTTATGATTATAACAGTGATGATGCAATTATTTTGGATAACTTAATGCAAACATATGCGAAATCGGGGGACTTTGAAAAGGCATATGAATTGTCACAGGCGTTGATGGAAAAAAAGCCGGGTTTCCGTGAGGCATATTATGATACTGCGGTAATTGAATATCAATTAGGCAAAACAGAAGATGCACTGCAGCGTTTGGAGCATGCGCTTACCATTCCGGTCAGCTTTTTAACCACAGTGGGAGATGACGTTGTGCATCGTATGCAGGAACGTATTCAAGAGGGAAAAGAACCAAGCGGCAGCGAGATGGTATTTTTAGAGGTGAAATCGGCGTCTCTTCCCGATACACCAACACTGCGGGTTCGACCGCAGAATATTCCGAAGTGGCACAGTGGGGATCAGCCGTATGAATCAGATGATCCGATTTCCTTTTCTCAAGCTGCGCACACAGACCCGGAAGAGACAGAGAAAGAATATATATTAGAAGATGAAACAGAAACAGATGAGGACGGAGAAGGTATCTTTCTGTAAAAACTCGTCTTATCTTCTGTGTTAACAGAAAAGGTGGCACCGATTGCGGCGCTGCCTTTTTCTGAAAGAAAAATGAAATTACGGAGCGGATAACATGAACCGGAAAGTATATCAAACTTTAGAATTTGATAAGATATTAAGCAAACTGGCAGAATTTACAGAGAACGAAAAAGTAAAGGAAAGAATTTTGACTTTAGAACCTGCAGCAGAAATAGAGACAGCAAAGACCCTGCTAGGAGAAACCAGCGAGGCGGTGGGGGTTATTCTCAGGCGCGGCAATCCACCGGGATTAAGAATTGTGGATGTGACGCCGGGGATTATGCGCGCCGGGCGGGGCGGAGTCATGAACCAGAAAGAATTATTGGGCATTAGCCGATTACTTAAGACGGTGCGCAGGGTAAAGAGTTACATTTCGGATGATAAATCCTTAGTTGAAGGAACAGTCTTTCGTTTGTCTGCGGCTTTAGAACCTTTGCGTCCTTTGGAAACACGTATAGATGATGTGATTTTGAGTGAAGATGAAATTGCAGACGGGGCTTCTCCGGAATTATATCAGATTCGCAGAAAGATGAAAACTTTGCAAAGCAGAATCAGAGAAACGATGAATGGTATCATTTCCTCCGCGCAGCATCAAAAGGCTCTCCAGGATGCTATTATTACAATGAGAGGCGATAGGTTTGTTGTTCCTGTTAAGGCGGAATGCAGAGCTGAAATTAAGGGTATTGTACACGATTCCTCTTCCTCCGGTGCAACGCTTTTTGTTGAGCCTATGGCGGTGGTATCGCTTTCTAATGAATTAGCAGATTTGGGTGGTAAGGAAAAAGAGGAAATCGAGCGGATATTAATTGAATTGACGGCTTATACCTGTGAATACAGTGAGCAGCTGACCGCAAATATTGCGGCAATTTTTGAACTTGATTTTATCTTTTGCAAGGCAAAACTATCCATTAGCCAAAATGCAATGGAACCGCAGCTGAATGAGAATGGAATTATCTCGATTCGCAAGGGAAGGCATCCTCTGTTGGACCCGGATAAGGTAGTTCCGGTAGATATTTGGCTGGGAGAAGAATTTGACACTCTTGTAATTACCGGACCGAATACAGGTGGTAAAACCGTATCGCTGAAAACACTAGGTTTATTTACTTTAATGGCACAGAGCGGATTGCACATCAGCGCTATGGATCAGACCAAAATTTCTATATTTGATGAAGTTTTTGCTGATATTGGAGACGAACAAAGCATTGAACAGAGCCTTTCAACATTTTCCTCTCACATTGTTAATCTTGTCGATATTTTGAGAAAAGTGACAGACAGGAGCTTGGTTTTAACGGATGAGCTTGGCGCGGGTACCGACCCGACAGAGGGAGCAGCGCTCGCTATTTCTGTTTTGGAATATATTCGTCATCGCGGGGCAAAGGCGGCGGCAACAACGCACTACAGTGAACTGAAATTGTATGCACTTTCTACACAGGGTGTGGAGAATGCCTCTTGCGAATTTGATTTGAAGACGTTATCTCCTACTTATAAATTGCTGATTGGTGTCCCGGGGAAAAGTAATGCTTTTGCTATATCCAGAAGGTTGGGCATTCCGGAAGAAATCATTGACAGGGCGAAGGAACTGGTTAGTGATGACAGCTTAAAGCTTGAAGACGTGATTTCCGGTTTGGAATTAAGTCGCCGGCAAGCAGAAGCAGAACGTGAAAATGCAGAGAAAATGGCTCGTTCGGCACGTCAATTAAAAGAACGGACAGATAGAGAGGCACAAGAGGCGGAACAACGCCGAAGCAAAATTTTGCAAGAGGCGAGGACAGAAGCGCAGCGCATTGTCGAAGTGGCAAAGGATGAGTCGCAAAAGGTTGTTAAGGAATTGCGTACTATTTCTAACAGTGCGCCGATGCGCGAAGCGATGGAGAGGGTAGAAGCAGCACGGGCTGAGCTTCGGAGACAGTCGGAAAAATTGCGTGGAAATGGGCAAGGTACGCTGAAAAAAAGTGCTAAACCATTGAAAAATGTGAAACCGGGCGATATCGTAGAAGTGCTTTCGCTTGGTCAGCAGGGACAGGTACTTTCTGCGCCTGATAAAAATGGAAGAGTGCAGCTGCAAATTGGTATAGTAAAAACAAAAGTTTCGCTTGATGATTTGGCAGAAGTTGCTCAAAAAAAAGAAAAACAGACATCAAAGAGTTATGTTGGTATGTCGGGCGGGCGCAGTAAGACAGCAAAAGCGGAGATTGATGTGCGTGGCATGATGTTAGAAGAGGCATTGGCGGCAGTAGACAAATATCTGGATGAAGCGCTCATGTCATCTTTGCATACAGTTACTATTATACATGGTAAGGGAACCGGTGTTTTGCGTACAGGGATAGGGGAGTATTTAAAGAGACATCCGCTAGTTGCAGAATATCGTGCCGGACGTTACGGAGAGGGTGAAACAGGAGTTACAGTTGTGACATTTAAATAGCAAAAAAGAGACAGCCGCACATTTGATATTTGCAGCTGTCTCTTTTATATTAACGATTTACTATTAGTCGTGAACAAATATGGAAACAATTCCTTCTCCGATGGAAATAAATACATTTGCTAAACGACTCCAAAAACTACTGTTTTCTGTTGTTTCCAAATCTGAATCATCGTCTAAAGCATCCTTTGTGATTTCCTGTGTACGCAGAATAACCTGCAGGCTTGCGGGAGTCGGATTTTCCGTGGATGTAAATGATACAGGTTTTAAATCCGCATCCAGATTTAGAAATTTATTTTCATCCTCAAATTTATCCAATTCGCGGTCTGTTGTATCTTTAATGGTATCATTTGTCCTTTGCAGCGTATTGTTTACTCCCATGGAATCTAATGCGTTCTGCAGCACGCTGATTAAACCATCCAAGGTAGATTGTGTACCGCGGTCAAGCTCTTTTCCGCTTTCACGCAAAAGATTTTGGAATGAACTGAGGAAGGAACGGGTACTTGTGGTGCCTTTGGCAAGAGCTGAAGTTGTACCGGAAAGATTGTTAATCAACGCTTTTGTTCCTTCGTGGTGGTTGTTAATGGTTTTGTTAAAAGCGTTTGCATCATCAATTACTTTTCCCGTGACAGCAGAAGCCTTTGTGAGAGCTGCCGATACCTTTTCTGCCTGAGCCAAAGCATCATCAGCGGAAGCGTATGTACTGTCGGCAATTTCAAAATAGGTATTGGCAAGTTCTAAAGCTTCATTCAAAGTATCGCACATTTCTTTTCCTGTGTTAGACAGATTGGATAATGCGCCAACGCTGGAGGCAGTCGCCTTTGACAAGTAAGAGACATCATCCGTAATTTCTGTAGTTTTTGAGGAGAGAGCATTAAGCGCACTGTTAATGGCTTTTGCCTGTGTCTGAATCTGACCGACAAGTGCGTTAAAATTTTCATCTCCGCCGCCCAGTGCAGCAAGGGCTTTTAATAAATTTCCGGCCAATGCAGCACCCATTTGGCTTTTTGAAAGCTGCTCCAGCAGTTTTGACAGATCATCAGTAGAGTCAGAAACTCTCAGAAGTCCGCGGCTGAGTTGCGGAAGACGTTTACCGAGCAGTTCAAAATCTGATTGCAGATTTTCTATGTCATTTACCAATGATTCGTGAACATCTTTGCGCTGTTCTTTGGTTGCGTTCACATCAGAAAGTGCCCGACGAAAAGCATTCATATCTTTTTCTAGGGCTTTGGTAGATTTGCCAATGTCATCGCTGACGGATTTTAATTCCGTAATATCTGCATTTAACTGGTTTGCATTAGAATTTAGACTATTCACCAATTGGTTTGCTGTCTCAAAGTGCGGAAGCAGAGCGGTCAATTCATTCGATAGAGCTGACAAATCATCCAGTGCGGCGTCCGCATTGTCATAGACTGCATTTTTTGAGGAAGAAATCATACTGCGCGCACTGTTTAAACTGGCAAGTCCGGACTTCGTGGAGGAAAGCCCTCCATTCATACCGTTCAGCAAACTTAAAATCTGACTCATGCCATCATAAATGGCATCGGCAGAATCTTTAACTGTATCTTTGGCTTCTTTGATTTCTTTAATGTCCTTAAGCTGTTCTAATGTCCCTGGGATCATCATCATGGTTACGCCCGGAAATTCAAAGCTTTCGGTCCCGATTCTCAGGGTAAAGGTTGTGTGTTCTCCCGGTAAAGCGGCAAAAACAACCGCTTTATAAGTACCCATGGACTGAATTTGTGCTCCCGGTGCGTCAATGCTTAAGGTATCTTGCAAATCAATTACAGTTGCTGCCTGCAAAATCATATTATTGCGGTAATATTCAGCAGCATTTTCGTTTGGAATACATTCAATGTTAATTTCAATTAAGCCGTTGGCTTCCAGCAATTCTTCAGCGCGTTTCGGAACGCCGTTCAGTTTATAGGACACATCAAAGGTCCAAGGGAGTGTAACCGTACCTTGTTTTGGCGTACATTCATAATAGAAACGGCCGGAAGGGGAACTTAGCTTCCAGTGCACGCCGTCTGAACCAAGTTCCGGTTTATCATAGCCGGTCATGTTTGTAACTTTATCATATGCGCCAAGGTCTGTAAATTCGGTATTGCCGTTTAAGTTACATCCTTTTACAACGGTGGTACCGGTTTCCACTCCGTAATAGTCAAGATTTACATAAACAGATTCATCTGTTGCTACAGTAGGCTCTGCAGCGCTGACGGGCAAAAGAACACTGAGAATAAACATTGAACACAGCAGAGAGGCACATAATGAATGGTATATTTTTTTCATGCTTTATCATTCCTTTCCTGATTTATCTCTTGCGATTGGAGATGTTTTGCTTTATATTTCTGTTCTTTTTGTCTTTTTTTAAATGTTCGTTTTATTGCCCTTTTCAAATGCAGACGTCGTAAAGACAATCTTCTTTTAAGTCTGCGGCGGTCATGACGGCGTTTTTTGCGGCGTTGACGCCGGATGTATTCCAGGCTGAGTTTTACTTTTTTGTTTCTGAGTCTGCGCATTTTGTCTAGCTTTTCTAAGCGTTTTTGCTGGTTAAAAATAATTCTGTCACAGGCAACCAAAAGTGCAGGAAGCATGCCCAAAACCAATATCATGCTGAATAAGGCTCCGCGGCCTACCAAACGGCCCAGATCCGCGATCGCAGCAACGGATGAGGTAAAGAACAACTCATAACCAACGGTTGTTAAAATTGTGCCTGATGTGAGAACAGACAGAGCACTTTTGGAAACAGCATCAATAGCTGCCTCTTTTTTGTCGCGCGTGGTGCGGTAATCGAGATAATTGTTAGTCAGCAGTATGGAGTAATCAACTGTTGCTCCCAGCTGCAAGCAGCTGACAATAATATATCCCATATAAATCATTTGATCCCCAAAGAGATATGGTATGGCCATATTAAAGAAGATAGCCACTTCAATTGGTATCATAACAATAACGGGAACAATCAGCGAACGGAATGTAATCATTACAACAATCGCAACGCCGAGCAACGACAATATGTTTACAAAATTATAATCCGTTGTGATATATTCTTTTATGTCCTGAGTAGAGGGGGTAACCCCAACCAAGTAAGACTGTTCAGGATAATATTTTTTGATCAGTGATTGAATTTCGTTAGAACTTTGGAATGCGAGATTACTTTCATCCTCAGAACGAACGTAGATCAACATTCTTGCGTAATTATCTGTGTGTAAAATGCCTGTAATACTTTCCGGGAGTATACTGGTTGGAATTCCTTCAGGCAATACGCCGGCAAGCGAGGTAACAGATTTTACATATGGCAGTTCATCAATTTCGTCTGACAAAAGTTTCTCAGTTACCATAGAGTCATTTGGAATAATGGCAAGCATCAGATTGCTGCGACCAAAGCGTGAAACGATTTCATTATTATCATCATACACCTTTGTTCCCGGGCTGGAACCGAGTGCACTGTTGCCGTAACTGAACATGTTCATTCCCTGTGCAACATAGGCAGGAATCACTAAAATCAGTACGACGGCAAAGACAATTTTACGTGATTTGTAAATGCCGCGTGCAAATGGTGTAAAGGACGGCATGAGTGAACGGTGTGCAGTCTTCTCAATTTTGTCGCTCCAACGTAGTATCAGCGCCGGCATAAGCAGTAAAACAACCAGAAGACTAATAACGATACCTTTTGCCAAAACGATACCCATATCACGGCCAATGGAAAATTTCATCAATGTCAGTACGATAAAGCCTACAATGGTTGTCGCTCCGCTGGAGAGAATGGAGGATACCGAGCTGCGAATCGCGTTTGCGATTGCTTGTGTTGGCTCCAGACCTGCTTCACGTTCTCGTGTGAAGGTATGCAGGAGGAATATGGAGTAATCCATAGCGATTGCAAGCTGCAAAATAGCCGCCACGCTGAAAGTTAAAAATGAAATTGTTCCAAGGAAAATATTCGTTCCCATATTAATGACAATGGCAATACCCATAATCATTAGAAACAATACCGGTTCAAACCATGAGTTGGTGGTGAGACACAGAATAATAGCGATCATGATAACGCCCATTACCATGGCAATGGAAATCTCGCGGATCAAGGTTTCGCTAAGGGATTTATCCTGCACGGCACTGCCGCTTAAATAGCCCTTTTCGCCTGTGATTTTTTCAATTTCGCTGATAGCTTTATGCGTTTTAGAGGAAGAGTCGCCTTCGTCAAAGGTAACATCCATTACGGCATAGCCATCCTTGTAGTAATCTTTTATATCATTGTAATTGATAAAAAGGCTGGATTGGTATACGTCTGTTAGAGTATCACACCAGAGAACCATAGACACGCCGTCAACCTTTTCAATACGATCCTTGTAAAGCTTTGCTTCGTAAAGCGATACTTCACCAACCATGACGCGGGCTGTGCCCGGATAACCAAACTCATCTTCCATCAGGTCAAGCCCTTGCTTGGATTTGGCGCTTTGCGGCAAATATTTGCTCAGGTCATAGTTAACGCCGACAAACGGAATACATATAATGCTGATAATAATAGCAACGATAAATATCTTTTCAATCAAGGTTCGTCGATTAATAATGAAGTTAACAGCCGAATGTTTGTGTTCTTTTTTAGGTTTTTTTGCTTTTTTGAATAATGATACCTTGTGGTACAGTGTATCCATGCGTTCAGTCAGACGCATTGAAAAAGCCCCCCTGTCATTATGTAGTATTTATCTTTGTTTTATAATGATTTACATGACAAATATATTGTTCTGTAATGATTATTATACCACATTCTATGAAAATGTCTAGTGTTATTTTATATAAAAAGTGCAAAAGAAGCAAAATTTTTTTGTTCATTTTATTCGTAAAAAGTAAGTTTTGTTGACAAAATTAATTAAAATATGTTAAACTGAGGAAAATAGCACTGTTAAATTGAATATTATTGATGTGAATAAGGGGGAGGAGAGCAAGTTTTGAAGGGAAAAAAGAGACATTATTCTCTGTGGGTCGTTATAGTGCTTTGTTTTTTGAGCGGTGTTGTTGTAAGATTTTACAATGGAATGGATGATGTGCCTCTCGGAGGCTTTGAGGCCAAGCTTAAAGTACATTTTATTAATGTTGGTCAGGCAGACAGCACCTTGATACAACTGCCGGACGGAAAATGTATGTTGATTGATGCCGGGAACAATGATAACGGAGAAGAAATTGTAGCATATATAAAGCAACAGGGAATAGATATGATTGATTATTTAATCGGAACACATCCGCATGCAGATCATATCGGAGGCTTAGATGATGTGATTTCAGCGTTTGATATCGGCACATTTTATATGCCAAAGGTACAGAGCAACACGAAAACTTTCCGCGATGTTTTAGAAGCGGCGCAGAAAAAGGGTTTGAAGATTAAAACTGCCAAAGCAGGTGTAAAGATATTGAATCAAGACAGTTTAAATATTGATATTCTGGCGCCAAATCAAGAAAATTATGAAGATTTAAATAATTATTCGGCAGTAGTACGGCTGCAATTTGAAAATAATGTTTTCTTGTTTATGGGCGATGCGGAACAGTTATCGGAAAGCGAAATCACCCAGGAGGTTCATGCTGATGTATTAAAGGTGGGGCATCATGGGAGTAAAACTTCAACCTCAGACAGTTTTTTACAGCGCGTATCACCTAAGTATGCCTATATTTCATGTGGGAAAGACAATTCTTACGGTCATCCGCATAAAGAGACCCTGCAAAAGCTTAAAAGGGCTGGAGTGATGGTATATCGTTCTGATTTGGATGGTACCGTTATTTTTAATTCTGATGGAGATAGTATGGAGGTAGAGAAGTAATGGAGGTAATTATTGACCGTTTTGAAGGAAAATATGCAATTGTAGAGCTGCCGGACAAAAGCTTTGCAGAGATTGAGCGCATTCTGCTTCCTGAGGCAACGGAGGGAAATGTCATTGAAATAAAAATAAATCGAGGCAAGACAGAAAGTACAGCAAAAGAAATCAAAAAATTGATGGACGTTGTCTGGGATGATTGATCTTTAAATTTAAAAAGCCTGTGTTTCAGTTCTAAACAACGAAACACAGGCTTTTGATTTGTATTTTACGGTATAATTCTTACTCCGAGAACTCCATCCATTCCGGAAATAGCAGCTACCATATCTCCGGTAACTTCGCCTTCAATATCCATAATGGTGTAGGCATTTTCTTTTTTGCTCTTATTAATCATATTTACAATATTCAAATGTTTTTCTGCCATGACAGAAGAAAATTGGCTCAGCATATTCGGAACATTTTTATGAGTAATGGTTACACGAACATTTCCATCGCGGGCCATATCACAGTTTGGAAAGTTAACAGAATTCTTGATATTTCCATTTTCAAGGTAGTCCTTCAACTCATCTGCAGCCATCATAGCACAATTGTCTTCTGACTCCGGTGTGGAAGCGCCTAAATGAGGAATTGCGATTACATTTTCCATGGAGAGCGCTGCGTCAGACGGGAAATCAACAACGTAGCAGGCAACTTTCTTTTCCTCCAGCGCAACTGCCATATGCGCTTCATTCACCAAGGTACCGCGTGCAAAATTTAAAATGCGAACGCCGTCTTTCATGAGTGCGAGTGTTTCTGAATTGATCATGCCTATGGTGGAGTCGTTAGCGGGTACGTGCAGTGTAATATAATCACTGTTTGCGTAAATTTCGTTAACGTCTGTTGCTTTTTTTATGCTGCGAGACAAATGCCATGCAGAATCAATCGTCATATATGGGTCGTAACCGATGACTTCCATGCCAAGATTATGAGCAGCGTTTGCAACCATAACACCGATAGCACCCAAACCAATGACACCAAGTGTCTTGCCTTTAATCTCAGGGCCAACAAACTGGCTCTTTCCTTTTTCAACCAATTTGCCAACCTCAGCGCCTTTGCCATGTAAAGTTTTTGCCCATTCAATACCGCCGACGATGTTACGGGAGGAGAGCAGAAGACCGGCAATGACCAGTTCTTTTACAGCATTAGCATTAGCGCCGGGGCTGTTAAAGACAACAATTCCTTTTTCCGTACATTTATCAATCGGAATATTATTTACGCCCGCACCTGCACGAGCGACTGCTTTTAAATTGGAGCCAAGTTCCATTTCGTGCATGGAAAAACTGCGCAAAATAATGCCGTCCGGGTTTTCGCACGAATCAGATACCTTATAATTGTCTGCGGAAAATTTCTCTAAGCCGCAGGCAGCAATTTTATTTAATGTGAGAATATCAAACATGATAAACACCTCAATTATTTATTATTCTTTTCAAATTCCTTCATAAATTGAACCAAGGCCTTTACGCCCTCTACCGGCATTGCGTTGTAAATGCTTGCACGCATTCCGCCGACAGTACGGTGTCCTTTCAGGTTAACAAAGCCGCGCTCTTTTGCTTCTTTAATAAATTTTGCATTCAGTTCATCGGAATCTGTCACAAACGGAACATTCATCAAAGAGCGATCCTCTTTTACAACGGTACCGCGGAACATTTCGGAACTGTCAAGATAGTCGTATAAAATTTTTGCTTTTTCCAGGTTGATTTTATACATCGCATCAATACCACCCAGTTCCTTTAACCATTCGAAAACAAGCATACAAATGTAGATGGCATACGTTGGCGGGGTATTATACATAGAGCCGTTATCAGCATGAATCTTGTAGTCAAACATTGTCGGTGTGCCTTCAATAGCGCCCGTAATTAAATCGTCACGAATGATAACAACCGTAACGCCCGCAGGCCCCATATTCTTTTGCGCACCTGCATATAAGAGCCCGAATTTACTTACGTCAATCGGCTCGGACAGAGCAATGGAAGAAATATCAGCCACCAGCGGAACATCACCGGTTTCGGGCAGCTTTGTATAACGTGTGCCGTAAATGGTATTGTTCAGAGTGATATGGAAATAATCGGCATCTTTATCAAACTTGGAGCTGTCAAGTTTTGGAATATAAGTAAATATTTTATCATCGGAACTTGCTACTTTATTTACAGAACCATATTTTGATGCTTCGGAGGCTGCTTTTTTGGACCATTGTCCCGTAATAACATAATCCGCTTTCTTAGATTTTTTCATCAGATTCATCGGAATCATGGCAAACTGACTGGAAGCACCGCCCTGCAGAAACAATACTTTATAGTTGTCGGGAATGTTCATTAATTCACGAAGCAGAGATTCCGCACGGTCAATAATGGCCTGATAATCAGCGGAACGATGGCTCATCTCCATAACAGACATGCCACAGCCTTCGTAGTTTGTCATTTGCTTTGCAGCTTTTTCCAACACTGCCTCGGGCAGCATGGAAGGACCTGCAGAAAAGTTATACACTCTTCCCATTATAAAAACCTCCACACAAATAAATATAGTATAATATTATGATACCTAATATTATATACCAACGTTCCGATTTCGTCAATAAATTTTGAATGTTTTTGACTTTTTTTTAACATGCTTATTAAAAAATAGAATTTTCTTTGATTTTTTTAAAATATTTGCAAGAAAGGTATTTCTTTTTTACAAGAACTGTGTTAGAATATTATAGACCTTAAAAGAAGGACTCCTTCTTTAAAAAACATGGGGAGGTGTTTTAAAATGGCATATGTTATCAACGACGAGTGCATCAGCTGCGGAGCTTGCGCATCTGAGTGCCCGGTTTCCTGCATTAATGCCGGAGACAGCAAGTATGTAATTGATGCAGATTCCTGCATTGAGTGCGGTAATTGCGCTAATGTCTGTCCGGTTGGCGCTCCGAACGCAGAATAATTGTTTTAATTGTTTATGTATGAGCGTACATATGCAGTTAATAAGCGGCTGTTTACAGCTAATTTAAAAACCTTGTTTTGCTGTATAGCAAAGCAGGGTTTTTGTTTTGACCATTAATTATTCTTATTGCCGCACTGACTTTTAGGGATTTGTCAAGTATGGAAGAGGCGTTGAAAAGTCTGTCAACAAGCCTATGCTACGATTCGTGTCAGCGATGTGACGCTAAGATTCTTTTCTGATATTCATATTTTATGGTATTCTATTTTTGTCGAAAATGAAAATAGAAAGGATATGAGAAAATGGAAAAAAGAGGAAAGAAATTATTTTGTATGGGGATCGTATTGCTTATTGCTTTTATTTTATGGACGATATTGGTTCAAGCGGTCGACGTCAGAGCTGTTGGACCGGAGGGCTCAAAAGTGGGGTTTTCAACATGGAATGTAAGCTTTCATCAATTCACGGGTGTTCATATGACAGTTTATACAATAACTGACTGGCTTGGACTGTTGCCGGTCTTTGTATGTATGGTGTTTGGAATAATGGGATTTTGCCAATTGGTAAAACGAAAAAGTTTGTTAAAGGTTGATTTGGATATTCTTCTTCTGGGAATGTATTACATTGTTGTAATTGCGGCATATTTAATTTTTGAAATGATACCGATTAATTACCGCCCTATCTTAATCAATGGAATATTAGAAACGTCATATCCTTCCTCTACAGCACTTCTTGTGTTAAGTGTTATGCCGACTCTTAGATTTCAGCTTGGGAAGAGAATGATTAATAATCCGTTGAAGAGAATTTTGAATACCGCAACGGTATTATTTTCTTCGTTTATGGTTATAGGGAGATTGTGTGCGGGCGTTCATTGGTTCACTGATATTGTGGGCGGAATGTTTTTCAGTTTTGCATTGCTTTTATTTTATAAATCAGCGGTATTATTACTATGTAAGGAGTAAAATAAGCTAAGGGTGGGAAAAGTATTGGAATTTAATGAAAAGTTACAAGAACTAAGAAAAAACAGAGGTCTTACTCAGGAGGAACTTGCAGAGTCGTTATATGTATCAAGGACGGCTATATCAAAATGGGAATCGGGGAGAGGATATCCCGGTATAGACTCGCTTAAGGCAATATCAGGCTATTTTGATATATCAATTGATGAATTGCTATCGGGAAAAGAATTGTTGTCGGCCGCAGAAGCAGACCGTAAACTACAGTTATCGTCTCTTGGCTCAATGGTTTATGCTTTGCTTGATATTAGTTTAATGCTGTTTTTTGTAATTCCTGTCTTTGCATTGAGAACCGATGGCGCAGTGACGGAACTATCTATGATTGAATTGCTTGAATACAAATTATCGCCCATCAGCTTAGGATATTATATGCTGGTTATTGTACTTATTTTATGCGGAATAGCCGGTTTGGTATTAAAAAACAGTTCGAAGCATATGTGTAAAAAGTTTGTTATGAAGTTTTCATTATCTGTAAATATAGCGGCAGTTATCATTTTTACATTAAGCTTGCAGCCTTATCCGGCATTATTTGTATTTGCTTTTCTGATAATAAAAACCATAATATACGCAAAAGCTTAATTATGTATTATTCTTGCGGAGCTTATAGGCAGAATAGATTTATTTATTCAGGTGTGTGGGTAGAGAAATGGAAAAAGTCTGGCGTGCCTGACTTGGAAGCGAAAGAAGCAGGGCTTGAGATTCCAAAACATAAAAGGCTGAAATTGCTTGAAAATTGGATAAAGTAGATTACAATATGGCTGTGAAAAGGCTGAAAGGTTATGAACATGAGATTGTCGCTTAATGCGATTGTGATCACAAAAAAGGGCGAAATTTGGCGGTGCTATGGTACAGAAAACAGGCTGTTCCCGGATTCGGATTTAAGCGATAAATTAAAAGGAGCGTATGTAACGCATAAGCATCTTGAAATGTGATTTTTCTACACTGAAGGTCAAGAAAATAATTGCAATTTTTTCCTTTTCGTGATATGATTAAAGAAAATCGCATTGGAGGCGGTAGGTGTGGGGGAATACAGAGAAAAGCTGTCAGAGCTGAAGAAGGAACAGGAGGCCGAAAGGTCGGAAAGAATGGACCCTGTCCTTATTGTCACTTTCTTGTTGCTGGTGGGCTGTGTTATCCTTTTTTTGATAGGCATAGTGGCGGGAGTAGACGGACTCGTTACTGGTGCGATGGGCGGCGGGGCGTTCATTATTATCGTCGGAGCGAAGGCTTTAACCTCTGCGGGAGATCCGACAGAGGAGGATCAGGCAGAGCTTAACGAATATGTCTGTTTGGCGGAAGAGGAGAGCAGGGCGGAAAGAGAACTGTTCGGAGCGCCGGAGGACGCACCGACGGTTACCCGTAAGTATCATGGCGGCGGGCATTACGGTTCTTGTAAATATCTGATGTTTGTCAGCGATAATAAATTATGCTTTCACGCGGCGGAGCTGAATGATTTTCCGGGATATTTTGAGATTGATATTGATGAGATACGCATGTTTCGCCGGGACGGCGAGTTGTACCGCGAGACAAAGATAACAGGAGGCGGAGGCGGCGGTTCTTCCGTTGCGGGGGCTCTCATCGGCGGGGTGATTGCCGGACAGACGGGAGCGCTAATCGGCAGCAGGAAAGGGACACAGGAGATAAAAAGCGAAATCGTTACGCATGACAGCCGCAAAGTGCTTCTGACCGCAAAAGAAGAGGAATATGAGTTTTGCCATAATGATTTTGACGCGTTTATGCGATTGATACCGCAAAAGGAGCAAAGTAATGTTTATGCCCAAAGCGTATCGGTGGGGCAGGAACGGCAGGAGAACGCCGGGAGCGTGTCGGGGCAGATAAAAGAGCTTGCCTCGCTGCGTGACGAAGGGATTATCACCGAAGAAGAGTTTCAAACGAAAAAAACAGAATTGTTATCCAGAATTTAGAAGGAATGTTAAAACCGTTTACCCGAAAGGGCGGGCGGTTTTTTCACGGATAAATTTACATTTACAAGAAAAATTCCGTTTGCGTTCTTACCTCTTTGATTGACGGAGATATGCCGGTTATCATAGCGGTTAAGGCCAACAGCGATGAAAGCAACAAATACTTAGACATAAACAGGAAAATCATTAAAGCAGACATAAGCAATTTTATCAAAAGCGCATATGGCAGAGAGGGATTTCGTTAGCATATTGGTGAAATTTTAAACTGCGGCGCAGTTTTATATGCGAATAAAGGTAAAACTCTGAAGCTGTTTTCTGATATCGGGCTAGAATTGCCCGAAAGTTTAAACAGCTTAGGGTTTGATACTGCTATACATCAGAGCGATAATATTGTCAATACCGGGGATGAAAAAGAAAATTCAGAAGGGGGGAGCAGTCGCAGCAGCTGCGCAAGCTTGCCTATGAGGAGGCCGGAAGGGCGGTAGTCGGGCACGGGCATGTATGTTAATCGGATTGTGAAACAGGGGAAAAATAAAGGAAACGTGTAAAAAACGTGTATAAAAAATCAGAGACCGCTGTTTATGCGGTCTCTGAGACTTTTGGTGGAGATGAGGGGAGTCGAACCCCTGACCTCATACATGCGAAGCATGCGCTCTCCCAACTGAGCTACACCCCCACATATTGATTAATAAATAATAATGATATTATAGCATAGAAATTAATTCGAGTCAAGAGCCAAAATGCTAATTTATTCTTTAACAATTTGTTCCGTAACAACATTTTCCGGAGAAGGTTCAGAAGTATCTTTTTCTGTTTTTTTAGTATGTCTATGCATAATTGCCGGATATGCGAGTAATGGCAAAAAAGTAAAAAGTGCAGTTGTTATCGCGGAAATAACAAAAGCTGCAGAATCCGGGTCTGACGCCGCAGAGCCTAATATAATAGTAGAAATAAGCGTTGGCAAAAGCCCGGCAAAGGAACCGAGAAGATATTTGCCAAAGTGCATTTTTTCTGCCCCTAAAAACATGCTCACCAAATCTGCAGGAATGATTTTTATGGCGCGTAAAATGTAGGCGAACAAGCACTCGTTATTCGTTCGAAAGTTTTTTAATTCTTTGGTTTTTTCATACTTAGTCAAGAGTCTGTCCACTGTTTTTTTGCCGAGCAGTAGACCGACGCAATAGGGCAGAGACAATGAAACGAGCAGACCTAAACTGCTGACTAAAATCGCGGTCATTGCAGGAAAAATGATACCTGCAGCGAGATAAAGCGCGGTTAATGGAAATACCAGCGTGATGGATTTTAAAGCGTATAGACAAATTATGACAAAGGCAGCAAGATATAAATTTTCCGGTGTATAATTTACAATATCCTGCGCAGATATATTTTTGGAAAGATAGACATAAAACAGCAAGGCGATTAAAATAGCAAAAAAGGGCAGAAAACGGAGCAAAGATAATCCCTTTTGTCGAAAACGTATCATTTTTTTCCGCCTTTCGTAACGTAGTTTTATTATAGCATATACAAATTAATATGGAAAAATTCTTTATCAGCTGCAAACTTTGGTGCCGTACGCATTGATGTGACGGTGTTAAAAACAAGAAAAGCCCCTCCGCCGGGTAGCAGAGGGACAAATATTCAAACAACACTGCTTAACGCACGATACGACGTGCTGCGTAATATACGTTGTTATAATAACCGGTATTAATGTTAGTATATTTTACAACATCACCGGTTTGCGGGGAATGAATCATCATTCCGTCACCAACGTAAATTCCAACGTGATGTACTGTGGAATTTCCGGCACGCTTAAACATAACTAAATCACCGGGCTGTAATTCGTTTCTGGAAACTGCAATCCCGTTTGCTAACTGGGCATCGGCTGTGCGGTTGATACTGTAGCCTAACTGACGGTATACAAACGAGGTGAAACCGGAGCAATCAAAACCGCTGGGAGAAGAGCCTCCATATACATAAGGAACACCGAGATAGCGTTTTGCCATAGCTACCACACGCTGACCTGCGGAGTAATTACCTCTTGCCGAAATATCTTCAGGGCGAACACTTACATAATCTGCGCTAATGTATGCGGTACCGTTCCCGGTTCCGATTTTAAACCAATTTCCTTCGCGTGCATAAACATCCAATGTTACACCATACCAGACGGTGGCAATAACATCATAGTCAGTACTGGGACCGGTGCGAACATTTACCGTATCAGCAACTACAATGCCGACGCATGGAAATGACTCTGCACTTGCTGAGAAAACTGCTGCCTGCATAACAAAAAGAAAAGAAAATAATAAAGCAATGCAGGACTTTGTAAATTTTTTCATTAAAAATAACCTCCGTATACATTCATAAAGCGTATTTTCGAAATGGAAATGTGCTGAGTGTTAAGTATTACGAATTTGTTACAAAAATTATTATACAAGAAACTGCAAACTTTGTCAACCTTTTCTTAAAACTTTTTTAATAATTTTGTAGTAATTTAAAAAAAGTTCATAAATTATGCAAATAATTGGCGTGTTTTACCGCAGTGCCTTTTTGAAACAAAAATACGCAGATTTTATATTGTGCAAAAAAGAAATACTATTGTATAAATACAAAATGAAATTAGAGTGATATAATCAAAATGCAAACAAAAACAGACGCTTATGTCTGTATTATTACATAATAATAAAGGGGGTCGCTTAGAATGAGCGAAAGAATTTGTATTCCTGATTATGAATACAAGGAAAGAATTGCAAAGGCAGCGAAATTAATTCGCGACAGGGGCTTGGATGTAATGGTGGTTTCCAGCACGGAGTCTGACTATGCAAATGCCAGATATTTCAGTGGATTTTGGCCGTTGTTTGAGCGCGCTGGTGTTGCTATCTCCGCAACGGGAGACGCTGCGCTTCTGGTTGGTCCCGAGTCAGCTATTTTCGCAAAGGATTTTGGTAAAATTGATAAGATTTTTGTTCTGAAAGAATTCAGAGAGTCTGCGGACCCGGCTTATCCGGAGCTGCATGCAGATACTTTTGCTGATGTATTTAAAAGCATTGGTGTAAGCGGCAAAAAGATTAAAATTGGTTTGGGCAGCTACGTAGAATGCACTCTGCCGATTTTCGAAGGTTTAAAAGATAGTTTCCCGGAGGCGGAAATTGTAAAGTGCAATGATATTATGGTAGAGCTGAGAAAAATTAAGAGCGAAAATGAGCTTGCTTGTATTCAGGAAGGTTTCCGCATTATTGAAATTGCAACTGATGAGGTTATTAAAGCTTTAAAACCGGGCGTAACCGAGCTTGAAATGGTCGGTGTTGCTCAAAAAGTTATCTATGAGCACGGCGCGGAATATGAGGGATTGCCGATGTATGTATTCAGCGAGGCTTCGACCCGTCACGCAATCAGCCGCTCAAGTTACAAAAAAATTAATAAAGGTGATATTGTTCAGCTGAACTTGTCCGCAAAAATTGACGGTTATTCTCCTGCAATCGGTTTGCCGGTTATCATGGGTAAACTGGAGGGTGAGCGTAGAAAAATTGTAGAATTTTGTTTGCAGGCACATAACTGGACAGTTGATCGCATTAAATCAGGGGTAATGGCAAGCGATATTGCAAAAGATTTTTATAAATTATATGAAGAAAACGGAATGTTGGAAAACTTTGTATACGGACCGTGCCACGGTACCGGTATGATTGAAGTAGAAGCTCCTTGGATGGAAACCATCAGTGATTATCCGCTGGAGCCAAACATGACTTTCCAGGTGGATACCTTTATTTCCGGTCCGACTTTTGGTACCAGATGGGAAAAAGGTATCGTAGTAACAGAGGACGGCTGCCGTTCTATGACCGACTATCTGAAGAAAGGAATTATAGAAATCGATGTGTAATGAAGGAATCGGAAAAAAACAATGGCTCATTCCTGATTGTGAACTTCCGCATGAGGGCGAAGGCGTTTTGAAGGGACATGAGTCTGTTATTGTGGTAAACGACAGTGATGTTGATGCAAAAATTAAAGTAAAGGTTTTCTTTACCGACAAGGATAGTTATGATGAAATAGAGTGGTTTGTCGGCAAGGGTAGAGTGCGCTGCTTCCGCATGAATAATAAGGAAGATATGTGCGGTTTTGAGGTGCCGTATGAGACACAGTATGCAATGAAACTGGTTTCCAATTGCAATATTGTTGTGCAGTATGGCAGACTGGACAATCGTCAGACCAATCTTGCCTATTATACAACCATGGCTTATTCTGAATGATGAATTAAACGCTTCCCGAAGAGATTCTCCGGGGAGCGTTTCCTGCAAATATATTTTATTTATAGTGAAGGGATGGATTTTGTATGTATCTTGATATGTGTTTTCCGCGGGAAATAGAAGAAGCGAAAAGGAAGAAAACTCCGGTGGTCATTGTGGGCGGAACAGTAGAATATCACGGACCGCATTGTGCTTATGGCTGTGATACGCTTGTTGCACAGGGGTTGATAGAAAAACTGGCAGAGAAAAAAGATTTAATTATCGCTCCGGCAATCAGTTATAGCCCGTCAAGTTATGCGGTTGCTGATGAAACCAGCGGAACGGTTCATGTAGAAGAAAATGCGTTTGAGAATTATCTCTATTACATTTTTATGAGCATGCTTTGCTCCGGTTTGCATAACATTTATGTTGTGATACACCATCAGTTTGAACAGGAGTCTCTCATGCCGATGACACTTTCTTATATGAAGACTGCAAAACGTGCTACCATGCAATATTTGGAGAAAACCAAAGGTCAGGGCTGGTGGGGTAGCGAAAGCTATAAAGATTATTATGAAAATTTGGAAAATGATGATAATCCGTTTAGCTGGATTAAGGTGATTCCTACCATGAGCACAGAAGTGCAAAATGCAACAGGTTACGACCATGCCGGTGAATTTGAAAGCTCCATTTTAATGTCGTTATATCCTGACGCGGTAAAGTTGGACAGACTCGGCGATATAGAACACTGGTTTACCAAGAGTGCGGCGAAGGCCAACAAAGAGATGGGTGATAAGATGGTGAAGCTTTCGCTGGAATATTTGGATAAAGCCATTCAGTAGGTTGTTACGCAGAGCGGTGCATCAAATGATATAGGGGAGTGATAGTTATGAGAATTACTCTGCAGAAAGAATTTTTTAAAGAAAAAGAATATGTGTTGGTATCCAACGGTTCTATGCGCGTCACGGCCTTTCGGTATTCTACAGGCGTAGAGGCGCTGAAAGTGGAAAACAGCCGAGGTTATTTTATCATTCTGCCGTTTCAGGGTCAGCAGGTTTGGAGAATACATTTTGACGGACGCGATTTGGTAATGAAAACAAAATTTGATGAGCCTGTTCCAACAACGGAATATTTAAAAACTTATGGCGGCTTTTTGCTGCATTGCGGCGTATGTGCGTTTGGTGTGCCGCAAGCGGACGATAATCATCCGCTGCATGGAGAAACGCCAAATGCGGTATATCGCAAGGCATACATAGAATGTGGTGAGAATTATATTGCGGTTGGCGGCAGTGTGGATTATGATGTATCTTTCACTCGAAATTATACTTTTTCGCCGGAGTGCAGGCTGTATGAAGACGATACTGTACTGAAGGTAAGTGTTGAGTTGGAAAACAGACGCATGACTCCTATGGAATATATGTATTTATGCCACATTAATTTTCGGCCGATGGACGGGGCAGAACTGATGTATACAGCTGATTATGACAAGGAGCACGTGAAAGTATTTAAAATTATTGCTGACAATGTGCCGCAGGAAAAGGCAAAGGCACTACGGGCCTATATGGATGCGGTGCAGGAGAATCCGGCGCTGCATCATAAGGTGGGCGAAAAGGGTCAGTTGTACGATCCGGAAATTTGCTTTTCTGTACAATATAAAGGGGACGAGCATGGCAGGGCATATACCATGCAATATACCGGCGACGGCGCGTGCTATGTAAGCCATCCGACTGATATTTTATCTACCGGTATCCGCTGGATTTCACGTACCGGCGATGAGGATTCAATGGGTATGGTTTTACCGGCAACAGGCGAACATCTGGGTTATCAAAACACAAAACGAAGAGGGGAAATTAAGCTTCTGCCGCCGAATGGTAAGGTTTGTTTTATGATTGAGGCGGGTTATCTGGAAAAAGCACGTGCAGACGAAATGAAGAAAAAAATAGAAATGATTAAGAAAAAATAATAATATCGGCACGGTGCTGTCAGCACCGTGCCGTATACCGCTTATAGATTTAGCCTGGAACGGATGGATTTTGCATAATCCTTAGGGGATTGTCCGGTTTTTATTTTGAAAAGCCGGCAAAAATAGTGTATAGAATTAAAACCGAGCTGTTCAGAAATTTCTGTGACCGAAAGTTTTGCTTCGCGCAGCAGCGCCTTTGCTTCGCGAATTTTTAAGTTATTGCAATAGTCGAGCAAAGTTGAGCCATATTCACGCTTAAAATTTCGGCATAAGGTGGTTTTGTTAGTGCCAAACAGAAAGCAGATATTATCCAGTAATATCTTTTCGGTATAATGTTCATTGAGATATTGTTCTATTTCTGACAGTCTGCTATCCGTAGAAATTTTATCATGGATGGAAACAACCGGCTTTTGGATGTCACGCACCAATGTAATGAGAAAGGCTTCCAGTTTCAGTTTTATCATTTGATCTGCTCCGAATGGAAACTCATCTCTTTTTTGCATATCTAAAAGATTTGGCATATCATAAGGCGGAGCGTATACATTCATGCCCTCTTTCATGATTTCGGCCAAAAGTTTTTTGTGTTCGGTGGTTAAAGTATAGGGCGTGGTTGCAAAAGGGGCTAAAGCTTCGGAGAAACACTCAAAGCCGATAATGATGACGTTTGGAGCAATTTCGGTGCTGCAGGTAAGCGAGTGTACTTCATTTGGCCTGTGAATGAGAAGTTGATTGTCTGAAAGTTCACCGGAGTAGTTTTCGGAATGGACCGTAATTTTACCTTTGTCAATATAAAGCAGCTCACAGAAGTTATGTGAGTCGCCAACCGTGTGATATTTGCCGGTAAACTCAAAATAATGTATGTTAGCCAGGCGTGAAACGACCAGAGGTAACTCGAAACCTTTTAATTTATACTCCATGGCAATCCCTCGTAATGTTTTAAATTTGAATATTCTAAACGTAATGATATAACAAATATAGCACAGTTAAAATCAATCTGTCAAGAATATTTTATCACAGAATTATTGAAGTAAAGGGAGATTTTTATATGGCAGAATTTATGCTTCCGGAAATAGAGAGAGGTAAAAATATTATACTGCCTCACTTTCCAACACAAATGCAGGCATTTATCTTTCGTATGTGGGACATGATTCCTTGTGCGAGAATTGCAAAAGTGCTGAAAACCACAACGGATAAGATAGAAAAAGTGGCATATGATATGGGGCTTGCACCGCAAAAAATATCTAATATTTGGCTGACGAGAGGGTATATTACCATTATTCGAAGTGCATGGCATGTACTGCCATATAATCAGCTTTTAGAGCTTTTGGACTGGAGTGAAGAAAAGCTTGCTTACGTTATGCGTGAGGATGACTTTTTAGGGATTAAGCTGGGTAACAAGCCCGATTGCGATGAGGTTATCTATCGGGAACTTACGGCAGAGGAAAAAGCACAGACAAAACTTCTGATACAAAATATGCAGCGATTTGTTGATCCGTATCAAAGCAGGTCGGCAAAAGAGCCGTTTGATTTATTTGCATGTCAGAGAACAGCCGCTGTTCTTAAAAGAGAAAAACCGGAGTATGCGGTTGAAATTACGGAGGAGTGGGGCATTTGCGATTTAACAGGAGCGGAGAACGTGCCTTCTTTTGTTAAATTGTTTCAAAAAGATTTAAAAGATTATTTTGGTTTCAATTGCCAGGTGACCGAATCAATAAGGAATATTATATTGCGGCTTGACGGAACTCTGTCCGACGAGGAGGAATATTATGAAGTCAGTGCAGAAGATAATGAGATTGTTGTTACAGCGGCACAAGCGGTTGGCATTCTACGGGGATTAATGCATCTGCTTCGGGAAGGGCGTACTTTTGGAGGAGCGTATGTGCGGCGGGGGACGCAACGGTGTGTGCCGGCGGTAAAAACGCGATATATTTATTCTTTCTGCGGCTTATATACGAATGCGTTTGATAATGAACCAACAGTATCTTACCCGGATGAACTGCTTCGGGCTTATGCAAGGTTAGGGGTTAATGGCGTGTTTACGCAGGCGGTGCTGTATAAAATGACGCCGTTCCCATTTGATCCGTCAATGTCTGATGGTTGGAGAGAACGATTGGAAAACTTGAAACGTACGGTCGCGCATTTGAAAAAATATGGCATTAAGCTTTATTTATATTTAAATGAACCGCGTTCCATGGCACTTGTTTTTTTTGAAAAATTTCCGGAGTTAAAGGGTTTCGAGCAAAACGGCTATGCCGACTTGTGCACCACAGTACCGGAGGTTAGGGAGTATCTTAGCAATGCAGTAGTTACATTGTGCAGCGCCGCGCCTGATTTGGGCGGATTTTTTGTGATTACACGGTCTGAAAATCCCACTAACTGTTATTCGCATATAGGTCTGAGCAGTGATGTGCAGACATGTCCGCGATGTGCAAAAAGGAAAAGTACGGAGGTTATAGCGGAGGTGCATAATGTCATAAATCGTGCGGCAAAGCGTGTGAACCACGGCATTATTACATTTGCTAATACATGGCAATGGATGACTCTGTTTTCACAGGAGGAAACAGCAGAATGTATGCACTTGCTTGATTCGGACATACCGATTTTATGCATCAGTGAGGAAAGTCTTGATTTCGTATGTGGCGGTGTAAAAAATGCAGTTGAGGATTATTCCATTTCCAAGGTGGGGCCTAGCGAACTCAGTTTGAAGAATTGGAAATTAGCCAAGGAAGCTGGTCACGAGATTGCAGCAAAGGTACAGTTTAATAATACATGGGAGTGTTCTACCGTTCCATTTATTCCAGCTTTTGATTTAATTCGAAAGCATATGAAAAACCTGGCGAAAATTGGCATTGAACACTTAATGCTTAGCTGGACGTTGGGTGGTTATCCCTCAGACAACCTCGAAATGATTTCTGATTATTTTTTTAAAACTGATGAAGAGCGAATAAATGATCCATATGAAGAACTTTTGGAGATGAAATATGAAAACCATGCGCAGCAGGTGAAGGAGTCTGCGGAATGTTTCAGTGAAGCGTTTGCAGAATTTCCGTTTGATGTTGGTGTTGCTTATGTTGGACCACATAATGCAGGGGTTTCCAATCTTTTGTACATGCAGCCAACCGGTTTTCAAGCAACTATGACGTGCTATTGTTATGATGATTTGCAGGCATGGCGCGGTATCTATCCGTTGGAAATCTTTGAAAAGCAATGGCAGCTGCTGCGTGATAAATGGCAGGAAGGTATGAAGAAACTGGAGGAAATAGGAGAATGTGAGCTTTTGGATATGGCACAGGCCTGTGATTGTATTTTTACCTCGTGCTGTAATCAAATTCAATTTATTCGCCTGCGTGATGAATCGGAACAACCTTATTCCAACGATACAAAAAAAGCAATGTGTACATTGCTGGAAAGTGAAATTCGGGCAGCGCAGAGACTTTATAGCGTGATGCAGCGAAATCCGTCAATCGGTTATGAGGCAGCAAATCATTATTATTATAATCAAAGCATGATAAAAGAAAAAATTATTTCTTGCAGGTATATTTTAGAACAGCTGTCTTAAGGAAAAGAAATAAATATAAATCTACATTTATACTATTACAAAGCACGGCATTATTGCTGTGCTTTTTTATTCTGGCGAAAAAGTAAAAAGTATGATACAATAAATGAAGGCTTGGTACGAAAAGTAAAAAAATTATTAAGCTTTCTTAATAATTTATTATATTAAATCTTAATAATAATTTGCTAAAATAAGTATTGAGGTGAGAGGATTGAACATACTTGTTGTAGATGATGACAAAGAGATAGTTGACAGCATTTCTATCTTTTTGTCTGGCGAAGGATATTCGGTTTTTAAGGCATATAATGGTATTGACGCATTGGATTTGCTGTCAGAGCGGGAAATTCATTTGTTGCTGCTGGATATCATGATGCCGCGTATGGACGGAATTAAAACTCTTATGAAACTGAGAGAATCAAAAAACATACCGGTTATTTTAATTTCTGCGAAATCGGAAGATGCGGACAAAATTTTGGGATTAACAGCAGGCGCGGATGACTATGTAACAAAGCCTTTTAATCCGTCAGAGCTTGTTGCAAGAGTTAAGTCTCAGCTGCGCAGATATACACAGTTTGGCGCGATGGAGGTCCGCAGCGGTCAAATCAAAATTGATGGTCTGACGCTGAACACGGAAAGCAAGACAGCCAGTGTGGATGGCGAGGAGGTACGTCTTACACCGATTGAATATAAAATTTTGGAGCTTTTGTGCAAAAATCGCGGAAGGGTATTTTCCTCTGAAGAGATATATCAAAAGGTATGGAACGAGAATGCCATAGTTGGCGATAATACGATAGCGGTACATATCCGGCATATTCGTGAAAAAATTGAAATTAATCCAAAGGAACCGAGATATTTAAAAGTTGTATGGGGAATCGGTTATAAAGTAGTTTAGGAGGTTTTTGCTGTGGATAGATTTTTTTATTCCAAATATACTAAAGTTGCGGCGGCAATTATAGCCGCTGTTTTGACAGCCGTTGCTGCCATGACGGCATTTGATACATTGGAATATCTGGAAAGACTTGAAGAGCGGGGAGAGTTAATCTATCATTTTGAAAAAGATTATCAAAGCAGTGACTACTATAAAAATGGATCGCTTGAAGAAAATGAATATTATAATAAAACAAACTGGGAAAATCAGGCAGAGTATGTGAAAATGGCATTTTATAAATTAATGTTTTTTGAGCTTTTGTCAATAGCTATTTTTGTTTATTTAGCAGCAGTTTGCGGCAGAAAAAATTACGAATCGGCCGTAGTGCTGATGAGAATTGACTCTGTTTGGAGTGAGATATTAATTTTGCTCATCGGAATTTCAATTTTTCTTTCATGTTTCGCGTTGGCTGCATTGTTCGGTAGGTATTTATGCTCAGAATTGCCGGCATATTTTGCGTGTAGCTTTGTAATGCTTGTGTGCTTTACAGAGAAAATTTTTCTTGAAATTTCTGCGCTCTCTGTGATTCGAAGTGTAAAGGCAAGAAGCTTTCTGCGTAGAAGTGTTATTTTGCGTTGTATTTTGTTTTTGTTTCAGATATTTAAAAGAGTGCTGCATCAAATATCCGTAGAATTTACAAATATTAAAAAGGTTTTTTCAGACAAAACAGGAATGATCTTATCATTTATATTACTATTTTACACAGCTTTTATTGGTGCCTGCGGTGTAAGACTGAATAGGGGAGTGTCTGCATTATTTGTTGCATTCATAGCTTATGCTGCTGGCTGTGCTTTTTTGGGAACTCGCGCTAAGGATTTGGAGAACATTATAACAGGCGTGGCGGCGATAAAGGAAGGAGATGTGTCTTACAGACTTGAAAATATCAGGTGTGAGGATTATCAAAGACTCGCACAGGATATTAATGATATCGGGGAGGGCATCTCTGCTGCAGTAGAAGAAAAAATCCGCTCGGAACGTATGAAAACTGAGTTGATCACTAACGTTTCCCACGATCTGAAGACGCCATTGACTTCCATTATAAATTATTCGAAACTATTGGTTGATATGGAACTTTCGCCGCAGGAGGCTGCGGATTATGCAGCGATTATTTCTAAAAAAAGTGAACGCTTAAAGAAGCTAACGGCAGACTTATTTGAAATCTCACGTGTGCAGAGCGGAGATGAAACTTTTATAAAAGAAAAGTTAGATACTACGTTGTTGATTCAGCAAAGCTTAGGTGAATATGACAGTGAAATTCAGGCTTCGGGACTAATATTTTGTGTCGATTTGACAGAAGAACTGTTTATTGAGGCTGATGGAAAGAAAATGTCACGGGTGGTTGGAAATTTGCTTGAAAATATATTGAAATATGCTATGCCAAAAACGCGTGTTTTTGTGAGCTCTCATAAAGCGGAAGGGAAGGCGGTGATTGAGTTAAAAAATATCTCTGCATATCCGCTTGATTTTTCCGCTGAGGAAATTACGGAGCGTTTTGTTCGCGGTGATAAGTCGCGCTCTGAGGAAGGAAATGGTTTAGGTCTTGCAATTGCAAAGGGGTATACAGAAGCGTGCGGCGGAGATCTTCATATTGTTACAGACGGAGACATGTTTAAGGCAGTTTTAAAATTTGATGCAAAAGAATAAATAACCAAAAGGGACTGCTCTTGTAAAGCGTGAGCGGTCCCTTTAAAAGTATTGCGGCTTATGATGTTAACGGGCAAGATTATAAATATTTTTCATATCTTCTTTGGTGAGTTTACGAAAAGTGCCAATGGTTCTTGTGCCGCTAAAACTGCATTTATGTGCCAGTTCTTGCAGTTGCTCTTCGGTTAAGTGGATTCCGAGTTCGTGAAGATTAATTGGCATGTCTATGCTGTGATAAAAATTTTCCATGGCTGCGATTCCGGCTAGTGCAGTGTCTTCCGGGGTGGCGGCTTGTTTCACCCCTAAAACTTTGACAGCAAACCTTGCAAAGCGAGGAGATTCTTCAAGATATACATAGCGTGCCCAGTGAGGCCAAAGAGCGGCGAGACCTGCTCCATGTGCCACATCAAACATACCGCCTAACTCATGTTCCAGCTGGTGGCACGCCCAGTCGCCGATGGTGCCGCAGCCGGTAAGTCCGTTATGAGAAAGGCTGCTGGCCCACATAATTTCCGCGCGTGCATCATAATTTTCCGGTTCAGAATTTAAAATTTTTGCGTTGTGAATTACGGTACGCATTAGGCCTTCTGCCAGCTCATCTGTTAATTCTGTATGGTGTTCATGTGTAAAATAGCGTTCCATAGTGTGCATTAAAATATCAACGCAGCCGCAGGCTGTTTGATAGGCTGGAAGAGTATAAGTCAATTCCGGGTTCAGTACAGCAAAACGGCAGCGGCACAGGTTGGAATTGCAGCCGCGCTTGAGCCAGCCGTCTTCGTTGGTGATAACGGAAGAATCACTCATTTCACTTCCGGCTGCGGATATAGTAAGTACCGCCCCGACCGGCAGAGAGGTTTTTGGTTGGGCTTTTTTGCTATAGAAATCCCAAACCTCGCCGGCATACGGAACACCATAGCCAATGGCTTTGGCAGAATCAATCACACTGCCGCCGCCGACGGCAAGAATAAAATCAACCTGTTCGGCACGACACAGGCGAATCCCCTCATGTACCTTGGAAAGACGGGGGTTAGGTACAACGCCGCCCAGCGTTACAAAATCTATTTTTTCGGCCTTTAATGAATCACATATACGGTTCAGCAAGCCTGATTTTTCGGCACTTTTACCGCCATAGTGCAGCAAAATCTTCTTGCAACCCTGTTCGCGGACTAGCTCGCCGACTTTTTCTTCGGCTTTTTTTCCAAATACAATTTTTGTTGGAGCATAATATACAAACGGAACCATTTTAGCCATCCTTTCTATATCAAATAACATTGTTATTATCACGCAATATTATTGCTTTGTCAAGACATAAGTTCCCAAATGTATGATAAAAAGGAGATTTTTTGGTGTATGCGGAAATAAATTGAATAAACTACTTGTTATTTTTTCTCTTTTCTGATACAATAATACACATCAGCGTGAAGGAGGTTTCATAAAATGGAAAGCAAAACAGAAAGGGTAGTTTTGGTCGTTGACGATGAACAGCCTATAGTTGATATCTTAAAATTTAATTTGGAAAAGGAAGGTTTTGGAGTTTTAACTGCCAACGATGGAGAAAGTGCGTTAAAGCTTGCTGTTGAAAATAATCCTGATTTGATTCTGTTAGATATTATGCTTCCGAAAATGGATGGTTTTGAAGTTTGTAAAAATATTCGCGAGACCTCTAATGTACCGATAATTATGATTACAGCAAGAGACGAAGAGGTTGATAAGGTGCAGGGTTTGGAGCTTGGCGCTGATGATTATATTACCAAACCGTTTTCTGTGCGGGAGATGATGGCGCGGGTAAAAGCAAACATGCGCCGCTTTTCCGGGGAAGCAAAAGAAGATTCGGACGGTATTGTTCAGATTGATGATAACTTTTTTATTAATACAACGCGGTATGAAGTTACTAAGGACGGCAATAGTTTGGAGCTTACTTTGCGAGAATATGAACTTTTAAAATTTTTGGTAACACAGCCAAATCATATTTTTTCCAGGGAGGCGTTGCTCTCCAGCGTATGGGGATACGAATATTTTGGAGATGTACGTACTGTTGATGTAACAGTGCGCCGTTTGAGAGAAAAAATTGAGAATGATTCAAGCAGTCCGGTTTATATTCGGACCAAACGCGGCGTTGGCTATTACTTTAAAAAGGATTTATAATATGCTTAAAAGCTTACAATGGAAAATGGTTACAATGTTTTTGCTGTTGGTGTTGGTGATTCTTACCATTGCAGGGACCTTTTTGATTTTATCTGTTACGGATTTTTATAACCAAACCTTTGCTGAGGAAATGGATGCGGTGTTTGCTCCTTCTTTTTTGCAGCAATTTGAAAATAGTGATAGTGAAGAATATTTGCTGACAACTTTGAGTGCGCACACAGCACGCATGGGCATAGACTCTTACCGGAACTATTATGTGCTGTCGGTTTCTGATGGCAGAATAGTCGGAAGTTCTGCGGAGGCAGACAGTCTGCTTTCTATGAATACTCCGAATATGATTACTGCTTTATCCGGAAACGTAGGGCGCGAAATAGACAGTCAGGCTTCTTATATGGATTACGCTGTTCCGGTAAAGATGGCAGAGAAAAATTATATTATTTATATTAATGATACAAAAAATGAATTGATGGGTATCATTCGGCAGATTTATATGATTATTATCCAGGCACTACTGCTTGGATTGGTTATTGCATTTATTTTGGGCTATTTTCTTTCAAAGGCAATTACTACACCAATTGCTAATTTAACAAAAAAGGCGAAACGTTTATCGGAAGGTGAGTTTGAATATAAAATTGATGTGAAATCAGATGATGAAATCGGCAGGCTGACAATGACCTTCAACGATATGTCTGCCAAACTTCAGGAGACCTTGCTTGAGATTTCGCGGGAAAAAAATAAAGTCGAGGCAATGCTGTTAAATATGACAGATGGGATTATGGCGTTTGATACATCCGGAGCATTGATGCATGTAAACCCTACGGCAAAAAAGATGTTTTGTCTTCGGGACGGGGAGCCGCTCTTTTTTGATGAGTTTTTTGCTTCTGTCGGAGCAGATATTCAAATGGGTGATTTATTATATTTAAATGACAGCGGCAAATGTGAACGTGATATTGATTTTCGGTCAGTGCATTTAAAGGCTAATTTTGTAGCGTTTGAAGATGAGCAGGATAACACCGGGGGTGTATTGATTGTTTTGCACGATATTACAAAACAGCAGAAACTGGATTTGTCACGCAGAGAATTTGTCGCAAACGTATCCCATGAATTGCGAACCCCTCTAACCACTTTAAAAACATATGCAGAAACGCTTCGTGATATGCTGGAGAATAATCAGACGGCACTCACTTTTGTTGATACCATTTTAAACGAAACAGATCGTATGACAAGATTGGTAAAAGATTTACTGGTCTTATCCAGTCTTGATCATTCTGTTCATCTGAACAAAACAGCGTTTCCTTTACGCAGATTGCTTTGTGATGTTGTAACCACTATGCAGTTAGTTGCTAAGGAACAGAGGCATACCATTACATTTTCTGCGACAACGGAATTGCCTGATTTTTACGGAGACAGAGACAAATTGGAACAGCTTATGTATAATATTATTTCCAATTCTATTAAATATACGCCCGATGGCGGAAAAATTGAAGTTTTTGCAGGTAAACTTTACGATGATGTGTATATTAAAATCTGTGATAATGGTATTGGTATCCCGGAGAAGGATTTACAGCAGATATTTGAACGTTTTTACCGTGTAGATAAGGCGCGCAGCCGCGAGTTAGGCGGTACCGGTTTAGGACTTGCGATTTCGAAAGGGATTGTGGAAGCACACGGCGGAACGATAAAAATAACAAGCGAAATAGATAAAGGCACAGAGGTGTTGATTACCTTACCTGTTATGGAAAATTCTGCAATATTGTAAAGATAACATAACATTTCTGTAACCGTTCTGTAAAAAAACTATGATATAATAACTATAAAGATAATAAATTAATATTTTGCTGTAAAAAGTTTGAATGCAACAAACAGACTAAAAGATAGGTCGTTTAATAGAATTTAGCAGTTGGAGGTAGTTTCATGTCAAAAAGAAAAATATTAAGGTTCATTGTTTGCGGTATAGTGTCGCTTATGATTTTTTGTCTCAGCGCTGTCGGAGTATTTGCTACCCCGGAGGTTTTATCAAGAGATGCAATATCAACTCGTGATGGTCTGGTTACGGTGTGCGCTCCGGAAAATGTATACAGCTCTACTACAAACCGCAAACTTGCAATTTCAGCCGTGGCCTCCCCGGGAACAATTGTAACAGTATATCGCTATGATCCAAATACCTTATGTTTTCACAAAATGTGGGTAAATGGAGAAGCTCTGGAAGCTTCTGTCGGTTCCTCGTGGCTGTTTGCAACACAGGTTGATTTGCAGCCCGGCATGAACCAGTTTTTAGTGCGTGGCGCATGGGATGAAAATACATATAGTATTACTCGTTTTGATGTTAATTTATTGAATGAAGGGTTTATGGATCGTGTAAAAGGCGTGATTTCCGTTATTTTTAATTAGAATCCACAGTGTCTGTACATTGTAGTAGAGTGTCGTTATGGCACTCTATTTTATTGTCAATTCAGAGGGAGGTTTGGGAGAATGAGAATGAAAAAGAAAATCAAGGATCTTTCATTGATTGCGCTTATTGTTCTCAGCCTGGTTTTAGTGCTGCAAATTTGGTTTCAAAGCAGTTCGCTTTCATATATCGGTGTGGGCGAACAGATGAACGAGTATGTATTGAGACCGATTATGCAGTGGTTTGGCCGTGGAAGAAACGGTACATTTTCGCAAAACATAAGAGAACTCATGCTCCCCAAAAAGATTGTATTGAATCAATCTAATCAACGAGCGGTTTTATACAGCAACGATGACAATTATTATCGCATACTGCAGACGGCGGATGACCTGCTGGAGGGCCTGATGACAGGTCAGGCAGAAATTAAATCAAAGGAAAGCATTAGCCAGGAGGACTACTGCGCTGTTTTAAAAGGAAACTCTGTATACCTTGACTATGGAATAGACATTGATTTTCGTTTACTTTCTGTTAATATATGCGGTAAAGAAAAAAATGCATTAAGTGGAGACTTTACAACGGTTCATGAATATATTATTAGTCTTGAAGATAACGTTTTAAATAACGCAGTGCTTTATATTAAGGATTATAAATCTGGTAATATGCTGCGCTATGTCGTATCGGAAAACAAAGGTGAACTGGATGGAATGTTAAGCAATTATTTTAAAAATAATGATACAGAATCAATCTTTAATTATTCTTTTGAACTGAACTTTCATAAGCAGGAAGGCAGCGATGGCGCACTTTCAAAGCTAGTGTTTCAGCCATTGATTTTATTCAATTTGGTTGCCTCTGAGGGTAATGTTGTAGAAACGGAACCGGACGCGTTATGGGGAGTTGATTCCACACATGTCAGCGGAATATTAAAAGCGTTTCAAATCAATCCTATGACAATGAACAAGTATACGGATTTAACCAATTCAAATATATTTGTGGAAAATAAAGCGACGCTAACCATCAGTCCTGAAGGATATCTTGTATACCAGACGATAGAGGGCGGTCAGGGATTACCGTTAGTGGATGTAAAGGAAAAAAACAGTACAGATATTTATACTGCTGTTTCCGGTGCGGTCAGTTTCTTATATACGCTAAACGAAGAAATTCCCGAGATTGATCCTTCGGATTTGCGTTTTTGTTCAAATCTGACGGAGGGGGATACACCCGGAAATTATACCATTGAATTTGATTTGTATGTTGGAGGTCTGCCTGTTTTGCAAAGTGCGTTAACAGACGACAGTCCATCTCATGCTATAACCATGGTAATTGAAAACGGTTGCTTAAAGCAATACCGCCAATTTGTACGTAAATATCGTGTTGTGCAAAAAAAGGAAAAGATTACTCCTGTAATTAATGCAGTGGATGGACTGATGGATCAATTAAAGCCTGCTAAACAAAATATGACGATTGTCGATGCTAAGAAGTGCTATTTCGATACACGCGCGGAAAATGTTTTGTTACCGCGATGGGAAATCGGTGTTGAAGGGATAAATTCAATTTTAACCGTAAGGTAGGTGAAACGGGTGAACTGGGAAAAGGCAAAGAATACTTTAATTGTTTTTTTTATAATAATTGATGCATGTCTTTTTGGAATTTTAATGCGAACGAATACAGGCAATACCAGAGTATCAAGGGCTGCTGTTCAACAGACAGTAAAACTATTACAGCAGCATCAAATTACTGTAAAGGAGAGTGTTATTCCTCGGAAAAAATTTAAAAACCGCAATTATAATTTAACTGCACTTTTATTTAAAAACAACAAGAGAACAGAGAAGTGGATTGGCAGCGGCTATCAGACATTGCAAGAAGATGCGGCAGCCCATCGGTATGTTTATCAAAATAAAAATAAGCAGCTTGTGATCAACAAAACAGGCATCGATTTTTCTGTCAGCAAAAATGCGGTACTGCTTTCGGAAAAATCGCAAAAGGACATGGAAAGCTATCTTGTTTCAAAACTCAAAAGAATGGGCTTTTCAAATCAAAACTATTACTTTTCTTCTGTGTGGTATGAAAATGGCTTATATTGCGCCCGCATTTCTCCCAAGGCGGAAAATATAAAGCTTGTAGGGATAGAGCTTTATGTAGCAGCGGACAAAGATGAAATTATCAAAATTTCCGGAAATTGGTTTCAATACAGCGGTAAGGAAAGCTTTGCAGAGAATAACTTGCTGGAGGTGACGGCGGTTCTAGCCAATTTAATTTATATACCGGGGCAGGAAGGTAGTGAAATTACGGAGATTTCTTTGGCTGCGTATGTTTCATCGGAATATTTGAATAATAAAGTTATAACGGCCGGGCCGGTTTACATATTCGCCAAAAGCGATGGTACACAATATTATTTTGATGCACGTACCGGCGAGTTGATTATGCAGAAATAGAAATATGAAGAGATAGAAAGGGAAAAAATATGTTTGTAGATGTTGCAGAAATAAAAATAAAGTCCGGAAATGGCGGAAATGGTCTGGTATCTTTTCACCGTGAGAAATATGTAGCTGCAGGAGGACCGGATGGCGGCGATGGCGGTCGTGGCGGTGATATTATCTTCTGTGCCGATTCTTCTTTGTCAACGTTGATGGATTTTCGATATAAAAAGCAGTATAAAGCGGGCAATGGAGAAGATGGGCGCGGTAAAAAGAGCACAGGTAAGGATGGTGCGGATATGCTGATCAGAGTTCCGGTCGGCACGCTTATACGTGATACGGAGACAGGAAAATTGATCGCAGATTTAAAACATGACGGTGAACGTTTTGTAGCAGCAAAGGGCGGAAAGGGCGGATGGGGCAACGTACATTTTGCTACTCCGACGCGCCAGGTTCCGAAGTTTGCCAAACCGGGCCAAAAGGGTATAGAACGAACTGTTGCTCTGGAATTAAAACTGTTGGCAGATGTTGGATTGATCGGCTTTCCGAACGTTGGAAAATCCACTTTGCTGGCGGCGGTTAGCGGCGCGCGTCCTAAAATTGCAAATTATCACTTCACCACACTGGAACCTAATTTGGGTGTGGTTGAGCTTGGCGAAGGCGGCAGTTTTGTTTTAGCAGATATTCCCGGTATTATTGAGGGAGCCAACGAGGGTGTTGGACTGGGACATGAATTTTTGCGGCATGTGGAGCGCACGCGTCTGCTGCTGCATGTGGTTGATGTTTCCGGAATAGAAGGCAGAAATCCGATTGAAGATTTTGATATTATTTGTGAAGAAATGGAGAAATTTAATGCCGATTTAGCGAAACGGCCTCAGATTGTGGTAGCAAATAAAACAGATATTATTACAGATGAGGGTGCATATCTTGCCTTTCGGAACGAGATAGAACAAAGAGGTCTTACGCTGTTTGAAATATCGGCAGCGACAAACCGCGGCACACGTGAACTGATGTTATATGTCAGCAGCAAGCTGCAGGAGCTTCCTATCCCGGAGTTTAAGGTAGAGGATGACTGGCTGGATCAAACGCCTGTGAATGACGATGATTTTGAAATTGCTGTTCAGGACAGCGTTTATGAAATTACCGGTTCAAGGATAGAAAAAATAGTGAACAGTACCAATTTCGATGATTACGAATCGTTACAGTTTTTTCAGCGAGCGCTGCGTAATCTCGGTGTGATAGATGCTTTGGAGGAAAAGGGAATTGAGGAAGGCGATACTGTAAAGCTTTATGAAATTGAGTTTGAATATATGAGGTAAGGATTATGCAAAAATATTCACAAAAAGCGTATGCAAAAATTAATCTTTCCTTAAATGTTTTAGGAAAAAGAAGAGATGGTTATCATGAAGTTTCTATGGTAATGCATCAAATTACTCTGGCGGACATAATATCACTTTCGCGTTGCAGTGGGGCGGGCATCATTTTAACCTCTGACTCTGAACAGATACCGTTGGACGAAAGGAATATTGCATATCAAGCAGCACAAATTATGCAGAAGGAATTTAATTTGTCGGATGGGGTAAAAATTCATATTAAAAAGGACATTCCTGTCGCAGGAGGATTGGCGGGAGGCAGCACAGATGCGGCGGCAGTCCTGTGTTTAATGAACACCGCATACAGTCTTGGGTTATCGAGAATACAATTGATGAAATTAGGGTTGCGTTTGGGGGCTGATGTGCCATATTGTATTTTTTCTAAACCTGCACTTGCGGAGGGAATCGGAGAGAGCCTGACGGAGATTGAGGGACTGGCACCTTGTAAAATTATTATTGTCAATCCTTGTGTGGAGATTTCTACCAAGACGGTATATGAAGCTATGGATTCTTGCGCTGACACTGCCCCGGCTCAAAATAAAGCATTAATCAACGCACTTAGAAACGGTGACAACGGAAATGCGTTTTCGTATATGAAAAATGCGATGGAACAAGTTAGTATAGGACTGTGTCCGCAGATAGCAGAAATTATCGATACGTTAATGTCTGCAGGTGCGCAGCACGCGATGATGAGCGGCAGCGGTGCAACCTGTTTTGGTATTTTTTCCAAGAACAGCGATTTGACAGAAATACATAAACTGTTTCCGGGTTATATTGTGCGGGAATGTGAACCATATTATGGAGAATAATGCTTGCATTTTTGCAAAATTGTGGTACAATCATATAGAAATCAGAATATAAAAATGAGGTGCTTTTATGAAAAAGATAGTTGCTGTATTAATGGGAGCGATGCTTTGCATGGTGCTGTTTTCTGCCTGCTCCGACAAGAAAGATGCTCAACAGGATACATTTGTGCGTATTGAGATGGAAGACGGAGACTCTATGGTTTTGCAATTGTTTCCCGAGACTGCGCCGATGACAGTAAAGCATTTTTTGGAAAACGTAAAGTCCGAATATTATGATGGCAAGGTGTTTCATCGCGCTGTAAAGGGTTTTATGATTCAGGGAGGATCTGCTGACGGAAAGGGTGTTGGCGGCAGTGGCAGAACAGTAAAAGGTGAGTTTAAGGCAAACGGTATTGAAAATAATCTGAAACATACACGCGGTGTTGTTTCCATGGCAAGAAGCAATGATCCGGATTCTGCAAGCGGTCAATTTTTTATTATGCATGCTTCCGCTCCGCACTTGGATGGCAATTATGCAGCGTTTGGAAAAGTGGTAGAGGGTATGGATGTTGTTGATAAAATTGCAGAGATGCCGGTTGGAGGCGCAAATGGTGATGAACTGCTCGAAAAGCCTGTTATTAAATCTATTCGCGTGATAAAGGATTATACTATGCCAACAGCAACAGCTATGCCGCAGGAAAATGGGGCAACTTCCACACCGAAACAGGATTAATATGTATAAATTTTGCTAAATTTGCCAAAAGTTATACAGAAATTAATATTTTTCAATTTTACTCTTGAATATTTTACAGAGATGTTGTAAAATATATATTGACAAAAAGGTAACAAATAATTTTAGGAGGTTTTTTACATGGCAGTAAAAGTAGCGATTAATGGTTTTGGCCGTATTGGTCGTCTGGCTTTCAGACAGATGTTCGGCGCAGAGGGTTATGAGGTTGTTGCAATCAACGATTTGACAAGCCCGAAGATGCTGGCTCATCTTTTAAAGTATGATTCCGCACAGGGAAAATATGCTTTGGCTGATACCGTATCCGCTGGCGAAGATTCGATCACCGTTGACGGAAAAACCATCAAAATTTATGCAGAGAAAGACGCTGTAAACATTCCGTGGGGTGCTTTGGACGTTGATGTTGTATTGGAGTGCACAGGTTTCTACACTTCCAAGGAAAAGGCATCCGCTCACTTAAAGGCAGGTGCTAAAAAGGTTGTTATTTCTGCTCCGGCCGGTAATGATTTGCCGACGGTTGTATATAATGTAAACCATGACATTCTTACAAAGGAAGACAAAATTATTTCTGCTGCTTCCTGTACTACAAACTGCTTGGCTCCTATGGCGAAAGCATTGAATGACTATATGCCGATTGAAAGCGGTATCATGTCTACCATCCATGCATATACGGGCGACCAGATGATTTTGGATGGTCCGCAGAGAAAGGGAGACCTCAGAAGATCCAGAGCGGGTGCTGTTAACATTGTTCCGAACTCCACCGGTGCTGCAAAGGCAATCGGTCTTGTTATTCCGGAATTGAACGGCAAACTGATCGGTTCTGCACAGAGAGTTCCGACACCGACCGGTTCTACCACTATTTTGGTTGCTGTTGTTAAGGGTGAGGCTACTGTTGAGGGTATCAACACTGCAATGAAGGCAGCTTCTAATGAATCCTTTGGCTACAATGAGGACGAGATCGTTTCCTCTGATATCGTTGGCAGCAGATTTGGTTCTATCTTCGATTCCACTCAGACTATGGTTGCTAAGATGGATAACGGATATTCTCAGGTTCAGGTTGTTTCTTGGTATGATAATGAAAATTCTTACACCAGTCAGATGGTAAGAACAATTAAATATTTTGCTGAGTTAGGTTAATTATTAATTGCCTATAAAAATAAAGCGCACTGCCGATTGGTTCGGCAGTGCGTTTTATTTTATTTTTAGAACAAATCATTTTTTACTAAATCATCATAACTTTCCCTTTTTACAATAATCCGCGGTTTGCCGTCTTTTATCATGACAACGGCTGGATTAGGCAACCGATTGTAGTGACTTGCCATAGAATAGTTATAAGCACCGGTTGCAAGGACAGCTAATATATCACCCGGCTGTGCTTCCTGTAAGGAAATGTTCTCACCTAATAAATCACCTGATTCACAGCAGCGACCTGCTATAGTCACAGTATCCGTTTTCTTCTCTCCCGCTTTGTTTGCAATTTGAAAATCATATTCAGACTGATACAAAATATAGCGCGGATTATCTCCCATACCACCGTCAACAGCAACGTAGGTACGGACGTTCGGTATTTTCTTTACAGAACCAATGGTATAGAGTGTAATACCTGCAGGCGCAACAATGGAACGTCCCGGCTCCATTAAAATTTTTGGCAAGGTAAGTTCATATTTTTCTGCGCTTTCCTTGACTATACGGCTGACGGCTTCCATGTATTTATCATATGCAATAGGTGAATCTGAAGGAATATACCGGATGCCAAAGCCGCCGCCAAGATTTAATTCTGATATTGTCAATCCCAGTCCGGTCTTAATATCGGAAATAAATTTCATCATTACATCTGCAGCTTGTTCAAAAGGCTTCAAATCAAAGATTTGAGAACCAATGTGACAATGTATGCCGACTACGTGTATATTTTCCATTGTGGCAGCACTTTTTATAATATCATAGGCTTCACCGGTTTCAAGCGCAACACCGAATTTGGAATCAATTTGCCCGGTCATGATATAACTATGCGTGTGCGCATCAATTCCGGGTTTGATACGAAACAAAACGTCTGCAATTTTATTTTGCTGTTTTGCAAGCGAATTTAAATTTTCAAGCTCGGTTATATTATCTACAACAATGCGCCCGACATTGTGCTCAAGAGCCATTTCCAATTCGGCAATCGTTTTGTTGTTTCCGTGAAAATAGATTTTGTCAGCAGGAAAACCTGCTTTTAAAGCGGTATAAAGTTCGCCGCCCGATACTACGTCAACTCCTAAGCCTTCTTCATGAACAATTTTATAGATTGCAAGAGAAGAAAATGCCTTACTGGCATAGAGTACTAAACCGTTGCCGTTATAAAATCGTTTGACAGAATCTGTATATAACCGACAGTTTTGACGGATTAAATTTTCATCCATAACATAAAGCGGTGTTCCATATTCTTTTGCTAGCGCAATGCAGTCACAGCCGCCGATTGTCAAATGATTTTCAGAATTAATTTCCAGGTTTTTTGAAATGAACATAGCGTTTCTCCTTTTTTTGACCATACATTATCACATTTTATCAAAAAAAAACTTTTATGTCAATTTTTTTATTTGACATTTGCGAATTTTGTGTTAAAATAAATAGTTGGGTATCTATTACTACTAGGTAAGTTACTGGAGGTAAAGTTTGACATGGTAGAAAATATTCGCAATATTGCGATTATCGCACACGTTGACCACGGAAAAACTACTTTGGTTGATGTGTTGCTGAAAAACAGCGGCATATACCGCGATAATGAACAGGTAGAAGAAAGAGTAATGGACTCGAACGATTTGGAGCGTGAGCGTGGCATTACTATTCTTTCCAAAAACACATCTGTTCATTACAATGGTGTAAAAATAAATATTGTTGACACACCGGGACACGCTGACTTTGGCGGCGAGGTTGAACGTGTTTTGGGCATGGTTGAGGGGGTTCTTTTGGTCGTTGATGCCTTTGAAGGAGCAATGCCTCAGACGAGGTTTGTGTTGAAAAAAGCATTGGAGCTGAACTTAAAACCGATTGTTGTCGTCAATAAAATAGATAGACCGCAGGCTCGTCCTGCCGAGGTTATCGATGAAGTTTTAGATTTGTTCATTGAGCTTGGTGCAACAGACGAACAGGCCGATTTTCCGATTATTTATGCATCGGCTAAACAAGGAACCAGCGGTTATGAAGTGGATGAGCAGTTAAACAGTATGGTTCCTTTGTTTGACACTATTTTAAAATATGTTCCGGCTCCGCAAGGCGAGGATGATGAACCGCTGCAAATGTTGGTGTCTAACATTGACTATGATGAATATATCGGCAGAATAGCTGTCGGCAAGGTTGGAAGAGGTACCGTTCAATATGGCCAGAATATTGTTATTTGTCGTGCAGACGGTACCACTTCAAATGCGCGGATTGGCCGCCTGTATACTTTTGATGGCTTGAAACGTTTGGAGACAGAAAGTGTCTGCGCCGGAGATATTTGCAGTATTGCCGGTCTTGGTGATGTTAATATCGGTGAAACACTTTGTGCGCCGGACTGTGTTGATCCGTTGCCTGTTATTGAAGTTGATGAACCGACGATTTCCATGAATTTTCTGGTAAACAACAGCCCTTTTGCCGGGCAGGAAGGTGACTTCGTTACCAGCAGACATTTACGCGAACGACTGTTTCGTGAGTTAGAAACAAACGTAAGCCTTAAGGTTGAGGAAACGGACAGTGCTGACTGCTTTAAAGTTTCGGGACGCGGTGAGCTCCATTTGTCCATTTTAATTGAAACTATGCGGCGGCAGGGATATGAATTTCAGGTATCGCGTCCGCAAGTTATATTTAAAGAAAAAAACGGCAAAAGATTGGAGCCAATCGAAGAACTGGTAATTGATGTTCCGGAAGAGTATGCAGGGAACGTGATTGAAAAACTCGGTTCGCGAAAAGCAGAAATGACGAATATGCATCCGACGGACGGCGGGTATATGCGTCTGGAATTTAAAATTCCCTCCCGTGGCTTAATTGGTTATCGAAGCGAGTTTCTAACGGACACCAAAGGAAATGGCATTATGAACTCTGTCTTGGATGGCTTTGAAGCATATCGCGGTGATATTGAAATGCGCGAACGCGGTTCGATGATAGCTTGGGAAACAGGGGATGCTGTAACCTATGGATTGGCAAATGCGGAAACGCGCGGCAGGTTGTTCATCGGCCCCGGCGTGCATGTTTATGAAGGTATGATTGTTGGTGAGAATGCAAAAAATGAGGATTTGACAGTTAATGTATGTAAGAAAAAACATGTTACTAATATGCGTGCTGCCGGCAGCGATGATACTGTAAAATTGACGCCGCCGCTTAATATGAGCTTAGAGCAGTGCCTGGAATTTATAGCAGATGACGAGTTGGTTGAGGTAACGCCTACTTCCATTCGTTTAAGAAAGAAGATATTGAGTAAGAGCGACCGTGATAAATTGGCAGGAAGAATGAAAAAACAATAATCGGATAAGGGGGTTCCACATGTATCGAATCGTAAAAAAAGAAGAGCTGAACGAGCAGGTTACCTTAATGGAGATTGAGGCTCCGCTAATTGCGCGCAAGGCTCAGCCGGGACAATTTATTATCTTCCGTGTAAAGGAAGGCGGCGAGCGTATACCGCTTACCATTGCCGACTATGACCGCGATAAGGGTACTGTGACGATAATCTTTCAAAAGGTTGGTAAAAGTACAAAAGAACTGGGTATGATGGCAGAAGGGGAATTTATTTTAGATTTTGTAGGACCGTTGGGGACAGCATCCTGCCTGGAAGGATTAAAAAAGGTTGCGGTAATAGGCGGCGGTTTGGGTACCGCCATTGCATATCCCCAGGCCAAGGAATTGAGCAGATTGGGAGCTGAAGTTCATTCGATTATCGGCTTTAGAAATAAGGATTTAATCATATTGGAGGATAAGGTAAAAGCCGTCAGTGCTAAAACTATGGTGATGACGGATGACGGTTCTAACGGTAACAAGGGCTTTGTTACCAATGCTTTGAAAGAATTGATAGACTCCGGTGAAAATTATGATATGGTAATAGCAATTGGGCCATTAATTATGATGAAAATGGTTTGTGAATTGACCCGCCCATATGGAATTAAAACCATTGTAAGCATGAATCCTGTTATGATTGATGGTACAGGTATGTGCGGCGGCTGCCGTGTGACGGTTGGAGGAGAGACCAAATTTGCCTGTGTAGATGGTCCGGATTTTGATGGTCATCTGGTTGACTTTGACCTTGCTATGCGTCGTCAGCAGATGTTTAAAAAGCAAGAAAGAGAAGCGGATTGCCGTTTAATGGGAGGTGCTCAAAATGCCTAATATGTCATTAGAAAAGGTAAAGATGCCTGTGCAGGAGCCGAATGTACGAAATTGTAATTTTAAAGAGGTTGCTCAGGGCTATACAAAGGAAATGGCAATGGAGGAAGCGCAGAGATGCTTGAACTGCAAGCACAGACCATGTATGCAGGGCTGTCCTGTGAATGTTAAAATTCCGGAATTTATTGCACTGGTTGCAGAAGGTGATTTTGAGGGCGCTTATCACAAAATAAAAGAGACCAATGCTTTGCCGGCAGTATGTGGTCGTGTTTGTCCGCAGGAGAATCAGTGCGAAAAGCACTGTGTACGTGCAATCAAGGGTGAAAGTGTCGGCATCGGCCGATTGGAACGATTTGTTGCTGATTGGTATATGCAAAATGGAAAAGCAACTCGGGATTCGATACAACCGAATGGGCACAAGGTTGCAGTTGTGGGTTCCGGTCCGTCAAGTCTTACTTGTGCAGGAGACTTAGCAAAGCTGGGCTATGATGTTACTGTTATGGAAGCGTTTCACACCGCGGGCGGTGTTTTGATGTATGGTATTCCGGAATTTCGTTTGCCGAAGGCTATTGTGCAGAAAGAAATTGATAACTTAAAAGATCTGGGCGTAGATATTGAAACTAATATGGTAGTTGGTAAGATTTTTTCTGTAGACGAGCTTTTTGAAAACGGTTATGAGGCTGTCTATATTGGAACCGGTGCAGGTCTGCCGAGCTTTATGAAAATTGAAGGAGAAAATTATAACGGCGTATATTCCGCAAACGAATTTTTGACCAGAATAAATCTGATGAAAGCGTATCAGTTCCCGGAAACAGATACTCCCATTTCTGTTGGAAAATCGGTTGCTGTTGTCGGCGGTGGTAATGTTGCCATGGACGCAGCTCGCTGTGCAAAGCGCTTAGGAGCGGAACATGTATATATTGTATATCGCCGTTCTGAGGAAGAAATGCCTGCTCGGTTAGAAGAAGTTCATCATGCGAAGGAAGAAGGAATAGAATTTCGCTTGCTGACAAATCCGACGCGTATTTTGGGTAATGATGACGGTTACGTAACCGGAATGGAAGTCGTTGATATGGAACTCGGTGAGCCGGATGCAGGCGGGAGACGCAGACCGATTGCCAAAAAGGGCTCGGAGCACGTAATTGATGTAGAAACGGTGGTTATTGCGATTGGTCAAACGCCAAATCCGTTGATAAAGAATTCTACCAATGGGTTAGAAACACAGCCTTGGGGCGGAATTATTACCGATGAGCACGGGGCTACGAGCAGACCGGGTGTTTATGCCGGTGGTGACGCTGTAACCGGTGCGGCAACTGTAATTTTGGCAATGGGGGCCGGTAAAACGGCAGCAAAGGCGATTGATGAATATATTCAGAATAAATAGTGCACGAAATCATAGGTGAACTGTGCGTGATATTTTCAATGGCATTCAGATTTTCTGAATGCCATTGAATTATAAGCGGCCTTTTATAACTTCTGTTTTTGCTCATATCGTATCATAGATATTTTTATTTGTGAAAATATTGTTATAATTTGTTTAAATTGCATATAAAATGGGTATATAAAAAGAGGAGAATGAGAGGCAGGTGACGCGAATTGACAATTAGAGAAAAAAGTGAAGAGTTGGAAGAGCTTACACTATCTGCATATGCACAAAAATCAAAGAATACGCGCGGACGCTTGCGCCCTATGCAAAAATGTCCTGTAAGGACAGAATTTCAGCGTGACCGAGACAGGATTATTCACGCAAAATCGTTTCGGCGGCTAAAACATAAGACACAGGTTTTTTTGTCGCCTGAGGGAGATCACTATCGGACACGTTTGACTCATACACTTGAGGTTGCCCAGATAGCGAGAACGATTACACGCGCATTACGTCTTAACGAAGATTTGGCGGAAGCCATTGCGTTGGGGCATGACCTGGGTCATACGCCGTTCGGACATTCCGGGGAGGCAATTTTAAATAGTATTTCTTCCAAAGGGTTTCGCCATTATGAACAAAGTTTGCGTGTGGTTGATGTTTTGGAAAATGGATGCGGTTTAAATCTGACTTACGAGGTTCGCGACGGTATATTAAATCATGCGGGAGAGAATGAGGCATCAACGCTGGAAGGAAAAATTATTAAACTTGCGGATCGCATTGCTTATATTAACCATGATATTGATGATGCTTTGCGTGGTGGAATAATCCGCGCAGATCAGATACCGAAAGAATGTCGGAATTTGTTGGGCGAAACACACGGTGAAAGAATTAATACTTTAATTTGTGATATTATAACACAAAGCAATGGAAAAACGGAAATATTAATGTCTAAGGATATCCAAGACGCAATGATGTCTTTGCGCAATTTTATGTTTCAAAACGTTTATACCAGTAAAATTGCTAAGGGCGAAGAGGAGAAAGCAAAGAAAATCATTAATATGCTATTTGAGGTTTTCATGAAAGAACCGGAGCGCCTTCCTGAGGACGAACGTCAAAATATGGAGACTATGGGAGCTGAGCAGGCGGTGATAGATTACATTGCAGGTATGACGGATAATTATGCGGTGTATCAGTTTAAAGAAATATTTATTCCGAAAGCGTGGAGTATGCGGTAATGTATAAGTTTGTAAATAAATGGAAAAGATGTTAGCGTCATTTTTTTTCAGTTTATAAAAGGATTTTATACAATTTTGTCGAAAGAGTATACTATGCGGTTTTAAATTTATGAGAGCAAGGGAGCGAAAAAGTTGGCACGTTATTCGCAAAGTTCCATCAGTGAGGTATCCAGAAGAAACAATATCGTGGATGTTGTCTCTTCCTATGTCAAGCTGAAAAGAAATGGGAATAACTATACAGGTCTTTGTCCGTTCCATAAAGAAAAAACCCCTTCTTTTCATGTCAGCGAGGATAAACAATTGTATTACTGCTTTGGCTGCGGCGCAGGAGGTAATATATTTGACTTTGTGATGAAAATGGAAAATCTTGATTTTGTAGATGCTCTGCAATTTTTAGCACAGCGCGCCGGTGTAACCTTGGAAGAAGAAAAAGGTTCTTACCGGCAGAGTAAAGAAGAGGTTGATAAAAAGCAGCGCATATACGAAATGAATGTTTTGGCAGCGCGGCATTTTGTAGAAAATCTTTTTGAAAAAAATTCTGTGATTGCTAGGCAATATGTCCATAAAAGAGAATTGACAAAAGAAACCGTTATTAAATTTGGTTTGGGATATGCAAAAAATGAATGGAATGATTTACATCATTTTTTGTCTGAAAAAGGATTTAGCGATCAAGAAATGTTCGATGCCGGCCTTGTTGCAAAAAACGACAAGGGACATGTTTATGATAAATTTCGCAATCGTTTAATGTTTCCCATTATTAATGTCCGCGGCAGTGTGGTTGCATTCAGCGGTCGCGCGCTTGGTGATGATCCCGCTAAGTATATGAATTCGCCGGAAACAGCAGTTTTTCATAAAGGCAATAACGTGTTTAACCTGAACCTGGCAAAGCAATACAGCCAAAAGGAAGGCTTGCTTTTAGTAGAGGGTAATATAGACGTTGCTTCTCTTTATCAGCGCGGCATTTGTAATGCTGTTGCCGGCTTGGGGACCGCGTTTACACCGGAACAGGCAGCTCTTTTGCGACGTTATTCCAGTCAGGTATATGTATGCTATGATAGTGATAGTGCCGGGCAGAAAGCGGCTTTTAAGGCTGTTGATATTTTGACGGAAGCGGGTAATAAGGTTAAAGTGGTTCACTTTTCCGGAGCAAAAGATCCTGATGAGTATATTTTAAAAAAAGGCGTAGAAAGCTTTCGCCAGTGTATTGCGCAAGCCGTTGGCGCAGTAGAATATAAAATTATGTGCCTGCGCAGCGGCTATGATTTAACAAATGTTGATGACAAGGTTGCTTTTGTGACAGAAGCGGCAAAAATTTTAGCACATATAGAAAGTCAGATTGAGCGTGAAGCATACGTAAATAGGATCGCCGCAGAGACAGATATTTCTGCATCCGCGATTTTAACTGAGATTAATAAATTGATATATCGGGCGGGCAAAAAGGTAGTACGTAATGAAATGTACGCAGAGCGGGCGGAAGAGGAAAAATCCTCAATCATTGAAGGAGCTGCGGCACAAAGCAATGTTACATATAAGGCCGAACGCATGCTTCTAAATATTATCTTTTTTCAGCGTAAGGCTTTTGAGCTGGCAAAAGAAGAACTTTCCCCAAATTTATTCTCAGGTGAGGATAACCGCAAAATTTATGAGGCCATACTAAATTTTAAAAACGAGACATCGGAAGCGGATGCTTCAGGATTTCTTTCATATATAGATTCTTCGCTGAAAAAAAGTGCTGCGTCTATTTTATATCGTGAGTATGAATGTGACAGTGTTCAGGCGGCGAGAGATATGATCAAAAAATTGAAGGGTGAGTTAATGAACAACAGGATAAAACAGCTTTCACGTGAGGGCAAGGTAGAAGAGGTAAACGAATTAATTCGGCAATACACAGGGAGGAGGAGTTGAAATGGCTGATGTTGAGAAGCAGAAAAATGCGATTAGAGAGTTGCTGAAGAAAGGAAAACAAAGCGGCATTTTGACGTATAAAGAAATCATGGATGCTCTTTCCGAACTTGAAATGGATCCGGAACAGATAGAGTTGGTATATGAAACTTTAGAAAAAGAAGGCATTGAAGTTGTTGCCGACCTCGACAAAGAGATGGAAAAGATTGAAGAGGAAATCGGCGATTTAAAGCAAAACGAAAACACGGACTTAAGCGCTGAAGTTATGGAAATTACTAATGTTGAAGGTGTTTCCATTGACGACCATGTCAAGATGTATTTGAAGGAGATCGGTAAGGTACCGTTGTTAGATCCCGATGAAGAATTAGAACTTGCCAAGCAAATGGCGCAGGGCAACGCTATGGCGCGTCGGCGTTTGGCAGAAGCTAATCTGCGTTTAGTTGTTTCCATTGCAAAACGTTATGTAGGTCGCGGCATGCTTTTTCTTGACTTAATTCAGGAGGGGAATTTGGGTCTGATTAAAGCCGTTGAAAAATTTGATTACACAAAAGGATATAAATTCAGCACCTATGCTACTTGGTGGATTCGTCAGGCTATTACGCGTGCAATTGCGGACCAAGCACGCACAATTCGTATACCGGTTCATATGGTAGAAACAATTAATAAGCTTATTCGCGTGTCGCGTCAGTTAGTGCAGGAGTTGGGGAGAGATCCGCATCCCAATGAAATTGCAAAAGAATTGAATATGTCCATTGACAAAGTGCGTGAGATTATGAAAATTGCACAGGAGCCTGTGTCCTTGGAAACCCCGATTGGTGAAGAGGAAGACAGCCATCTCGGTGATTTTATTCCGGATGATGATGCTCCGGCTCCTTCAGAAGCGGCTTCCTTTCTGCTTTTAAAGGAGCAGCTTGGAGATGTTTTGGATACGCTTACTCCAAGGGAAGCTATGGTATTAAAGCTGAGGTTTGGCTTAGAGGACGGCAGGGCGAGAACCTTGGAGGAGGTAGGCAAAGAATTTAATGTAACACGTGAACGTATTCGGCAAATTGAGGCGAAAGCACTTCGCAAACTACGCCATCCCAGCAGAAGCAAAAAGTTAAAGGATTATTTGGAATAGCATAAATGATAAACACCTCTCATACAATCTAGAGAGGTGTTTGTTTATGCGGAAAAGGCTGGGAAGGTTTTCAAAGAACAGGACGGTATTTTTAACTCTTAAGGGTGTACATGTTCTGTTTGTAGTTTCCTTAATTTGTGCATTTTTTTTGTCGTTTGCTGTTATTTCTTTTACTCGGGGCTGCCGCACGGATGGGACAAAATTTCCTTCTAAGCTGGCAATTATTATCGACGATTTTGGAATGCAGCGCAAAGGCGTAAAAGAGATGTTGACGCTTGATTGTAAATTGACGGCGGCAATTATGCCATTTTTAGAGTACAGCGAAGAGGATGCCATTTTAGCAACGGAAAACGGCAAAGAAGTGATCCTCCATCTTCCGATGCAAGCAACCACACACGATAATTGGAACCATGTTGGTCCGCGCCCGTTTAAGGTGGGGCAGAGCGAGGAAGAAATCTGTCAGTTGTTGGGAGAAATGCTGGAAGATATACCGCAGGCAGTTGGTGCAAATATTCATATGGGGACTATATCCAGTACGAAAAATGAGATGATGTTGCCAATTTTAAACTGTCTGAAGGAGCGTGGAATGTATTTTGTGGATTCTAAAACCAGTGCAAAATCCGTTTGTGCGGATGTTGCACGGCAGACGGGAATTCATTTTTACGAGAATCAAGTATTTTTAGAGCACGAACAGAAATCAAAAGCGTATGTAAAAAAGAGATTAACAAAAGCAATGAAAATTGCCATAGACAAGGGGAGTTGTATTGCAATCGGCCATGTCGGTGCAGAAGGCGGCATGATAACAGTGCAGGCGATTCGGGAAATGAAAAACGTATTTGCGGAAAATAATGTGGAATTGGTCTGGGTATCTGAACTTTCGTGCGGCGATAATAAATAAATTAAAACCGAGAATTGACCGTGACGCGACAATTCTCGGTTTTGTTGTTTCTCAAAAATTATTCTTCCCAGTTGTGGTAAACATTTTGTACATCATCGTTATCTTCTAAGGCTTCAATCAGTTTATTCATAAACAAGATATCTTTTTCATCGGTGAGTGCAACTGTTGTCTGAGGAATTTTTTCTACTTCTGCCGAAGCAAAGGAATAACCTTTTTCTTCTAAGGCATCACGTACCATGCCAAGACTGTCCGGGGCTGTTAAAATTTCAAAACACCCATCTTGTGCCGAAAAATCCTCGGCACCGGAATCCAAGGCATCCATCATAACAGCATCTTCATCCAATTCTTCCTCTTCGTTATCAATAATAATGACTCCCTTGGAATCAAACATAAATCCTACACAGCCGGACTGACCTAAGTTGCCGCCAAATTTATCAAAGTAATGACGCATATCCCCGGCAGTTCTGTTGCGGTTGTCTGTTAAGGTCTCTACAATAACGGCAACGCCGCTCGGACCGTAACCTTCATAAGTGATTTCCTCGTAGTTGTCACCGTCCATAGTGCCTGCAGCTTTTTTGATACAGCGCATAATATTGTCATTTGGCATATTATTTGATTTTGCTTTAGCAATAGCGTCCTTCAGTTTGGAGTTAACTTCCGGATCCGGCCCGCCTGATTTTACGATTACTGTAATCTCACGACCGAGTTTGGTAAAAATTTTTCCTTTTGCAGCATCGGTTTTTTCTTTTTTTCTCTTAATATTTGACCATTTGGAATGTCCTGACATTCATATCCTCTCCTGACGTATAATTTAAAATAAAAGAACCATACTACACACATAAAGCATTTTGTAAAAATAAATCCTAATAGGGAAGTGAACCGTATGATGCAGTATGTATGGGTTTTTTTAGTTGGGGGCGCGCTTTGTGCGATTGCTCAGCTGTTGATTGATAAATGTAAGCTTACGCCTGCGCGAATTCTGGTTATTTATGTAACTGCGGGTGTTGTGCTGACAGTTATCGGTGTATATGAACCGCTGGTTAAACTTGCCGGATGTGGTGCCACCGTGCCGCTCACCGGTTTTGGATACTGTCTTGCAAAGGGAGCTATGAAGGGTGTTGCACAGTATGGTTTCTGGGGCATTTTCTCCGGAGGGGTAACCGGTGCAGCTGCCGGAATTGCGGCTGCGGTTACCTTTGGCTATTTAATTGCATTAATTGCCAAGCCAAAAGAAAAAAAATAATGTGCTCAATCCATCATGCCCATCGCTGCCATAGAAAAAAAGCGATCGCCGGAAACAATAATATGGTCAAGTACATTGACGTCGATTGCTTCCAAAGCATTTACAATATTGTGAGTAGCCTCTTTGTCGCTTTCTGATGGCATAATACTGCCGCTTGGATGATTGTGGGTTAAAATCACATTAACAGCATTGTGTTTCAATACTGCGGCAACTACGGTACGCGGATAAGCTTCCGCCTGGTTAACTGTTCCCTTGATGATAATGCCACTGTAGTGTACACGACGGTTAGAGTCCAGGCAGATAATGCCAAACTCTTCGTTTTTCTTGCCGATATACATGGAAACAGCATATTGACCAACCGTGTCCACGCTGGCAAGCAAGGTTTTTCTGTCCCATTTTGAAAGATTATATATACGGGATAATTGCGGAATCAAATGTAACAGTATAGCACTGTTTTCGCTGATTCCTTCTATCTGCATCAGCGCTTCGGTGTCAGCATCAAACACATTAGCGACAGAACCAAACCGTTCTACTAAACGGTGAGAAAGTTCATTAATATCTCTGCGGGGTATGCTGTAGTAAAGCAACAGCTCCAATATTTCATGTGGCTCAAAGCTATCCAGTCCTTCGTTTAAATAACGCTTTTTCATTCTCATTCGGTGTCCGTCATGTGTTGTCATGTTCATCTCTCCGATTTTATCACACCTTAAGATTGCGGCTGCCCGGTTTTACTAGCGGCAGACCTTTTTTGCAAAGGGGACACTCGCTGGCTTCGTAAGAAAGTACCTCCATGGAAATAACCGATTCTAAGGGGACGCCAAAATCAATTTTTCCCCCGGTGCGGTCGACGATTACACCTAAGCCAACCACCTCTCCGCCATGGCTGCGCACAATGTCAATTACCTCGCGTACGGAACCGCCGGTTGTTACAACATCCTCTACCACTAAAACTTTTTGTCCGGGTTCAATGGTAAAGTTGCGGCGCAGAGTCATTACGCTGTTTTCGCGTTCTGCAAAAATATTTTTTACGCCCAAATGCCGGGAAACCTCATAACTCATCTGGATCGCGCCAATGGCCGGTCCGATTACCAGCTCGACTCCTTTGTCAGCAAATTTTTCGGCAAGCGCTGCACAAAGCTCCTCGCTGTATTTGGTATATTGGAAAATCTTTGCGCATTGCAAATATTTATCCGAGTGTCTGCCGGAGGTTAAAAGAAAATGTCCTTCCTGCAAAACATCCGCTTCCTTTAAGATTTCCAAAACTCTTTCTTTTGTTATCATTATGTCCTTCCTTTCGTTCAAAATATGCTATCTATTATTTTACACATTTTCACGCAAAAATTCAACCATTTTATGAATTTTTTCATAGATTATAGCGAAAATAATTTTTTGTCATATAATAATATTATAAACAAATGAAAAAAAGGGCGTTGTCCGAGTAATTTTAACATTAATTGAGAGAAGGGAGGTATAAAAATGGGATATGCCCTGATGGTTTTTTCCTCATCAACTACCGCAAGCCGATTAAAAAGAACGGCACTTCGTAACGGGATGCGTGATATTAATATCATTCAGACCCCAAAAATAATCTCGGTAAATGGTTGTACCTATTCCGTGCGTGTAAGAGTTTCTGAGCTGGCTGAACTAAGAAGGATAGCAGATGAATACGGTTTAAAATATTTAAAAGTTTATCGAGAAATAATTGGTGCTGACGGCCAAAAGAGCTACGAGGTAATGTAAATAAGTTTTTGCTAAAATTAAAACTGCATTGCCGATGTTGTTATGCCGGCAATGCAGTTAATTATAAATGATTTTTAAAGTGTTAATAATTTCTCGCGTATACGTGTGACTTCCTGCGGCGGCACACCTTCCATCAACAAATTAATGTAGGGTTTATACATTTTTATGCGGTCTATCAGGAAAGGAAAGTCAAACTCTCCTTCAAAGGGTAGGGCAAAATGCAGCTCATTATTCTTAACCACAAAATCTTTGATATGGACTGCTGCAATGCGGTCACCGAATAATTCAAATGCTTGCTCTATAATTTTGTGCTGATCATGAAAGTTGCCTGCGTATAGATAGTTAATAGGATCAAAAATAACGCTGACGTTTGGCATGTTAATGTCATCCAGAAAACGTTTCATACGTTCGGGAGAATAGAGGGTGTGATAGTAAACACCTTCTATTCCGAGCATGACACCGAGGGAAGAAGCATATTCTGCAAGCGGGCGCATGACAGAAAGAAAATCACGGTAATTTTCTTCACTGTGATTGTTAGGATTAAAGCTCCAGTCGAAATTGACAGAACCTGTTTCGGTGCCTATCATATCGGCGCCGATATAATGTGCATATTTAATATGTTCACGAAAACGGTTCAGCTGCAGTTCGCGTTCTGCCGGATCCGGATGAACCGGATTGATGTAGCATCCAAGTACGCTGACATGAATATCGCGCTTTTCCAGTTCTTTGCGAAAAAAACGAGCAAGCCCGGGACTGAAACGCCCCTCTGATAGATCAATGTCATGTATAGATTTCAGCAGCGCAAGCTGAATATTGTGAATATCAAGCTGTTCCAATTTTTGTGCCAAATCGGTAATGTTTTCCGCTTCGATATCGTGTGCTCTCATACCTATGTTCAACATATTAATCCCCTCTCTTATTTCTGATTTGGTTAAAAAAAGATGTCATTAATTCCTGACAGGACTTTTCGCAAATGCCGCCGTAAACCTCGGTTTTGCTTCCGAATAACCCCTCGTGCATAATATCTGTTTTTCCGCCGCAAACTCCGCTTTCTGTGTCATATGCTCCAAAATAAAGCCGCTTCATTTTGGAGAGTAATATTGCGCCGGCACACATAGCGCACGGCTCCAGGGTGACATAAAGTTCGCACTCAGATAGCCGCCAATTTCCAAGAGTTTCGCATGCACGGCGAATAGCAAGCAGTTCGGCATGTGCATCGACGGTGTTGTTTTGTATTGTCATATTATGTGCTTTGGCAATTAATTCGTTATCTTTAAAAATAGCCGCCCCTACAGGCACTTCACCTTCGGCGTACGCAAGCTTTGCCTCGTTGAGAGCAATCTCCATTTTAATGTTCTTCATACTTCCTCCGTGTAACTTCGCCCATCATCAGCGCAGCAGCGACGCTTACGTTAAAAGATTCCGCAGAACCGTGCATTGGAATTTTTACTGTCATGTCTGCCATTTCTATAATTTCATGGCTTACACCGTTTGCCTCATTGCCCAGTACAAAAATTATTTTTTCATTCCAGTGGGCATGGTACAGGTTTAAACTGTCATCCCTCAAGGCGCTGGCTATAATCTGATATCCTTTTTGCTGCAAATCAATCAGCGTAGAGTGCGGGCAATCTGTAACAGTTTCTATCGAAAATAAAGAGCCCATTGCTGAACGAATTACTTTTGGTGAATATAAATCCGCGCAGCCTGCTGACAAAAAAATACCGTCAAAGCCAAGAGCGTCTGCAGTGCGAATCATAGTGCCAATATTTCCGGGATCACGTACATTATCCAGATAAAGATAACAATGGCCACTTGGATTGGTAAATGAATGCGGAATTTTTGCAAGGCATAAAATACCTTGCGGGGACTGCGTATCGGTGCAAGAAGCAAAAATTTTGTCCGGTATGCATGTACAGGGGAAGGATTGCCAAAACGGGTTACATTGGTGATTTTGTGCCAAAAAAGACTCTGACAGCCAAAAACTGTCAATTTGAAAGGGCGAGGTTGCAGCAAGTTCACAGGCGCGCAGCCCTTCAATAATAAACAGACCGGTTTCTTCACGATATTTTTTTTGTGCCAGCTTTTTAATAAGCTTCACGGCATGGTTTTCTGCACTGCTGATCTCTTTCAAGCTAATTTACCTCCGGGTTAATTTTGCAATGATGTCAGGTCGTCATTAGAACCCAGAACCACCAGGTCATCTTCTTTTTCCAAAATATAGTCGGAAGTTGGCGCAACATGAATACCGCTTGCATTTTTGCATGCTAAAATGGTAATCCCGTATTTTGCGCGGACGTTCAAGTCTTTTAAAGATTTCCCAATCCAGTTGCGAGGCGCGACAATTTCGGCAATGGAATATTCGGAAGAAAGTTCGATATAATCCAGAATATTTTCAGAGGATAAATTATTTGCAAGGCGTACTCCCATGTCATATTCCGGAAACACGACTTTATCTGCGCCGACCCGGCGTAAAACTTTAGCATGCAGTTCACTTTGCGCTTTTGCAACTACATTTTTGACTCCCATATCTTTTAATATAAGAGTAGCTAAGATGCTGGATTGCAAGTTACCGCCGATGGCAACAACAGCAAGATCAAAGTTACGAACGCCAAGTGAACGCAGGGTGTTTTCATCCACACAATCACCGACGACTGCGTGAGTTACATCATCAGCTATTTCCTGTATTACGTCTTCGTCTTCGTCCACGGCAAGCACTTCATGTCCCAACTTATAAAGGGTACGCGCCACACTTGCACCGAAACGGCCAACACCTAAAACAACAAAAGATTTCATAAAATATGCCCCCAAAATAAATTGCTCAATTTAATAATATGCATCTTTAATAATAAGATGGCATATAAAGTCAATATTATTCTATGGAAATGCCGACCATTACGGTTTCCTCGTTTGTATTATTCCAAACAGAGTGCGGCTTTTTACCATCGACCAGAAACGATGGATCTTTTTTAAGATAATCTCATCGTTTCCATATAATATTTTTGCTTCTCCCTGTACTACGATAAATAAGTGACTGTGTATATGGGTGTGTTTTTCAACAGGACCTCCACCGTTTAAATCAATGTAGGCAATGGCTCCGTCGATAACTTTACCCATTTCTCCAAAGAGTTTTTTGGCTCTGAAATGGGCATGATTGGCGGGTGTAATAAATTCCTGCATAACTTTCTCCCCTCCGGTATCGCAAAATCACCATGCAATTACGGTGCACATACCGATGTCTCGTACAATAACATACGTTGATTATAGCACACAAAAAATATATTTTCAATATATTAGTGATTCTTTTATTGATTTTTATATCCGTTTTATGGTATAAATATTATAAGGATGTGTGACGATGAAAGATACAGAAAAAAGAAGAATTTATTTTTATTCCGATTATCTAAAAGAAAAATATGGTGAAAAGGTATATAAACTTCCGGTGAATGTACCCGGAACATGTCCCAATCGTGACGGAAAGATATCAACCGGCGGATGTATTTACTGTGCGCAGGTTGGTGCCGGTTATGATGCGCTTTCTGATAGAATGCCGATTGATGAACAACTTCAGCAGAATATGAGCTACATTGGTCAAAAATATAAGGCGGGAAAGTTTATTGCATTTTTTCAAAATTACACGGGGACGTATGTAAAGCAGGAGACTTTTCGTGAAAATCTTGAACAGGCAGTTATGGAAAACATTGTTGAAATCGCTATTTCAACCCGCCCGGACTGCCTTGCAGCTCCATATTTAGATATTATGAAGGAGATTCGGCAAAAAACAGGAATTCGTATGAGTGTGGAACTGGGTTTGCAAACAGCAAATTGGCATACGTTAGATAAGATTAATCGGGGGCACGGTCTGGCCGAATTCATTCGTGCGGTGTTAAACTGTAAACGAAGGGGCATTGATGTTTGCGTACATGTTATTTTAAACCTTCCATGGGATGATAGAAAGGATGTCAGTGAAACGGCCAGGATATTATCGTCACTGGCTGTGGATGGGGTTAAACTTCATTCGTTAAACATTTTAAAAAATACAGCATTGGAAAAAATGTATCGTTTTGGTGAAATAAATGTGCCTGAACGGGAAGAATATGTGGAAAGAGTGATTTTATTTCTGCGGAATTTATCGCCGCAGATAAAGGTACACCGTTTGATAGGGCGTGCACCTGAAGAAATCAGTGTAGTGGAAAATTTTAATGCAAGCTGGCGCAGCGTATATAATGAGATTATTTCGGAAATGCAGCAGAGAGATTATTTTCAGGGAATGGATTGGAAAGGAGAAATTTGTTTATGAAAAAAAATATATGGGACAACGTATATTATCGCTTAAAAGATCCGGCGGAAATTCAGCTGGCTATTTTGTACAGTGTTCGCTATGCAGATATTCCAATCAGCGATATAGAGTTAAAACATTTCATGCTACAGGCGACGTCTGTTGATTTTATTGATTTATGCAGCATTATTACCAAAACGCTGGATGATAATCACATGAAAACAGTATGGCGCGACGAAATGGAAAAATATGTGCTGACGCAGACGGGAACAGAGCTTTTGGAAATGTTTGAAGATAAGATTATGTCTAGTGTTCGGGAAAGTCTGCGCAATACGATTGATGAATATTTTGTGCGCGAACAGGAGAAGGCGCGCGTGCGCTGTGATATCATTCCGAACGGCAGAGATACTTATAGTCTTGAAGTAGAGTTAAAGGAGGGAAAAACAGAATTGCTTGCTATGTCACTTTTTGCCGGCAGCAGAGAAACAGCAATGGATATGAGACGCCACTTTAAAACGGATCCCGTTGGTCTATATACGAAAGTTTTGCAGCTGTTTACTCCAACAAAGGAGGAAAAGGAGGCAGAGGAAGATGCATGATTTAATCATTGTTGGCGGTGGTCCTGCCGGTTTAAATGCGGCGCTGTATGCTGCACGCGGTGGAATTGATGCAATTTTGTTTGAAAAGATGTTTGCGGGTGGGCAAATGGTAAACACTTCGGAACTGGACAATTATATTGGATTTCCGGATGGAATCGGCGCAGTTGAATTGGCAATGAATATGGAGACGCAGGCAAAAAATGTCGGTGCAACAATAATATATGAAGAAATTATTGAGATGCAGTTGAACGGAAAAATCAAGAGAGTTATAACTGCAAAACAAAGCTATGAGGCAAAGACGATTATTCTTTGCATGGGTGCACAGCCCCGTATGCTCGGTGTTGATGGGGAAGAACGTTTGCGCGGCAAAGGTGTATCCTATTGCGCGACTTGCGATGGTGCGCTTTATAAAGATAAATCGGTTGCGGTGGTTGGCGGCGGCGATACAGCTCTGGAGGATGCGCTTTTTCTTGCGCGATACTGTGAAAGGGTATATCTTATCCATCGCCGTGACAGCTTTCGCGGTGCAAAAATTTTAGCGGATAAGGTATTGGAATGTCCGAATGTTGAACTGATTTTGAATAGTGTTGTGGATAAGATTGAGGGTGAAGACGCAGTAGAAAAAATGGCACTGAGGAATGCGGAAACTGGTGAACTGACAGAATTAGCAGTGAGTGGAATATTTATTGCGGTCGGTACAAAGCCAAACACCGGACTGGTCAAAGGTCAGTTACAATTAGATAACGGTTATATTGATGCGGCAGAGGATACTAAGACGAGCGAGGCGGGAGTTTTTGCTGCCGGAGATATTCGGAAGAAACCGCTTCGGCAAGTAATTACGGCAGCAGCGGACGGTGCCGTTGCCGTATATTCCGCTATGAAATATCTGGATACAGCCTTTTGACTTGACTATGTCAATCGCGGGAACCGATTGACACAGCAAGCATGATATGTTACAATGTATTCGCTGCAGTGATGCGGGAGGAATATTCAACACGGCGGCAATTTAGAAAACGGACGGCATGTTTGGCCGTTGCGTTACATAGAATAATACAAGAGAATGGGGAGAAGGACGATGGATATTTTGGAGATACTGAAGGCTGCGATCATTGGAATTATTCAAGGAATTACAGAATGGCTGCCCGTAAGCAGTACAGGGCATATGATATTGTTTAACCAACTGCTTCAGCTGAATGTGAGTGAGGATTTTTGGAAACTCTTTGAAGTAATTATTCAGCTAGGTTCCATATTGGCTGTGGTAGTGTTGTATTTTCATAAGCTAAATCCCTTTTCGCCTCGTAAAACAACAGTAGAAAAGGCAGATACATGGAAAATATGGTTAAAGGTAATAGTAGGTTCTATTCCCGTTGCTGTTGCAGGAGTGCTGTTAAATGACTACATTCCTGAACATCCCGTCATTATTGCTCTGGCGTTAATTATTTATGGTGTTCTGTTTATTGTGATTGAGTCTATGCAAAAAAGACCTAAGGTAAACTCTATTGCAGATATGTCTTTTGCAAAGTCTATGGGAATAGGTGTATTTCAGGCATTGTCCATTATTCCCGGCACATCGCGCAGCGGTTCAACCATTATGGGCGGCATTATTTTGGGAACCTCTCGTGAAATTGCGGCGGAATATTCCTTTTTTCTTGCAATTCCTGCTATGGCGGGAGCCAGCCTTTTAAGAATATTCAAATACATAAAGGAATACGGACTAGCTTTCTCGGCAAATGAAATGGGAGTTTTGATAGTTGGTACATTGGTAGCTTTTATTGTTTCGGTATTTGCCATTAAATTTTTAATGAATTTTATTAAGAAACATAGCTTTAAGCCCTTTGGATGGTATCGGATTGTTCTGGGATTAATTGTTTTGCTGTATTTCCTGTTTATTCGCTGATTTGTGTGCAAATCGACATAAAATCGTTCGACATATAAAGTGCGGTTTTGACAAATTACCATGTTTTTTGATTGGGAAAAATGTCAAAATCGCATTTTTTTCTTATTTTCCCGTATATTTTGACGAATTATGGGGTACGAAAATTCTTTCTTTTTTTACAAAATATGGTATACTTGGAATTGGTAAAGATTGGATAATGTAGTATTTGAGAATATTTTGGAGGGAAAATTATGGATTTTATGTCGCTATTAAAAGAAAACAGAGAACAAATGACAGCTGATAATACAAACAAGGTGATAAATATCCCGATTGATGCTATATTGTCAAACCCTGATTCGCTGCGACAGGTTTTTGATGACAGCGAATTATGGCAGCTGAGTTATTCCATTAAAACGTATGGGGTGATGCAGCCTATCATAGTACGCAAGCTTGGATCTGGGGTATATGAGTTGGTTGCCGGAGAGCGACGTTTGCGGGCAAGTAAGCTGGCAGGCAAAAAGAATATACCGGCGGTGCTGTTTGAGGCAAGCCATGATGCGGCGATGATTATTAATATGGTAGAAAACACTCAACGCAGCAACTTAAATTTTGTAGAAGAGGCAAAGAGCTACGACCATTATATGAAACGTTATGGTTATACAACGAAAGAACTTGCGGAAAAGCTTGGACGTAATCCGTTTGAGATTGAAAATAAAATACGAATTTTAAAGCTGCCGGGTGATGTAGTAAAAAAGCTTGCCGGACATAATTTAACAGAATTTCACGCGAATGCACTTCTAAGACTTGGCGACAAAGAGCTGCAGCGAGAGATGATGGATATTATTATCAGCCGGGGATTTGATGTAGCGCAAACCGATGCTTTTGTCGATAAACTTTTATCGCGGAAATTACACGAATCGCACGGAATGCAAAAGGTTAATGATGAACGCTTGGTGCCTAATACATTGGAGCAGCTAGCCTCTATGCTGAATCGGTCCGGTGTTGCGGCAATAGTAAAGAGCCGTGATTTAAAAAACTGTATACAATATACGTTAAGTGTTTCAAAACAAGCGTATAAGGGCGAACAAACATGCATAGAATAGTATTGAAAAGATTTTTTTGCAAAAAAAGTTAATTTTTTGTTAAAAAATACTTTACAAACACGAAATATTGTGCTAGAATATTCTTTGTACCAATGACTGGGTGTTTGGCGTCGCCTCGTTTTGTGACCATACGCTCGGCATCAGGTTTATATTTTATTTTAAGAGGAGGGTTTCTTATGAGACCGGAAGTAAAACAGGAAATTATTAAAAAGTATGCTATTCATGAAGGCGATACCGGTTCACCGGAGGTTCAGATTGCGCTTTTAACAGAAAGAATCAATCATTTAAATGAGCATTTGAAGATTTATAAAAAAGACCATCATTCTCGTCGTGGTTTGTTAAAGATGGTTGGTCAAAGAAGAGGTCTTTTAAATTATCTGACCAAAGTTGATATTGAAAGATATCGTGCAATTATTGAAAAATTAAATCTTAGAAAATAAGCTTTTTGCTTTTTTTACCACAAAGGTGCCACGTTACTGCCTTGCCGCTGACGTGGTACTTTTTTTGTTAAAATTTCAAAAAAAAAGTCGTATTTTGTAATTTGCTATTTGCAAATGAGTGAAAGTGTGGTATACTGGTACAGTAAATCGGTTTAGTATGGTGTGGTATTTTCGTCGGATATAGAATGCCGTAAATGTTTACCGGGCTGAAGAGGAAATGTTTCAGATACTTTAAATGCATTAGATAAGTATTATTTATAAAAAGCAGAGAGGGTTATCATGATTATAAACAAGCCGCAGGAGGAAATGCACGACCAGTGCTTTTGGGTACCAAACGCAGCAGTGGATAAGCTGATTGGCGAGGGTAGTCCTGTTTATCTTATGATTTATTTATATGCACTGCGGCAATATTGTGCGGGTAATACATCGGTTCACAATTCGCAAATTGCGGAGGTGTTGCATGTAAGTGAAATTGATGTTGTAAATGCTTTTCTATTTTACAGTTCACGCGGGCTTTTAAAAATTCATAATTTTACCAGTGTTGATGATATTGATTTTGACATTGAATTTTGTTTTGAGCCTATTAAAACAAGTAAAGTTGAATTCCGTCCGAATTACAAATCTTCAGAAATCAGCCGTCAGTTGATGGATAATCCCAAGGTAAGTCAGATGTATCATATGGTGGGGCAGCTGCTTGGCAAGGTGCTCAGCACAGCCGATGCGGAACTTTTATACTCATTGTATGATTATTATGCGCTCCCTGCAGAGGTTATATTGGTCTTGGTTGAGTATTATGTCTCAAAGGGAAAGCGTTCTATGCGCGCTATTGAAAAAGAAGCGGCAAAATGGGCTTCAAACGGAGTCGATACCGTAGAGAAAGCAAGATGTTATATTAATAAACGGGAAGAGTTTTTAAGTTATGCTTCACAGGTGCGTCGTATTGTCGGTGTTATGGAAAGACGGCTTACGACCAAGGAATTGGCATATATTAACGCTTGGCAGAATAAATTCAAAATGGGTTTGGAAATGGTCAGGGCGGCTTTTGAACTGACGGTGGATCAGACCGGAAAGCTGTCCTTTGCGTACATGAACAAAATTTTAGAATCGTGGTCAGAAGAGAATATACATAGACTTGAAGACATTAAAAAGAGCACAAAATCAAGTATTAAAAAAGATGGAAAAAAGTCAGATTATGATTTTCAGGAATTGGAAAGAACAGCGTTCCGAAAGATGATGGGAGGCGAAACAAATGGCGTATGATAAAGAACTCTATCGTCAGGTGGCGTTGGAATATGAAGATATTCGCAGACATGATAGGCAAGACCTGGAGGAACGCAGACAAAATGTGTTTTCTGCTGTTCCGGAATTAGAAAAGATTGAGGATGAAATTCGAGGCGCAGGTCTTAAAATTGTAAAGCTGGCAATCTCCGGCGGTGGTAATTTATCTTCGCACATTGCAGCACTGCGTGAACGCCAAAAATCACTTTTGATTCAACGTAAAGCGATGCTTCTGGAACACGGCTTTGCAGAAGATGAGCTTTCCATGCGTTATCTGTGCGATAAATGTGAGGATACGGGTGTGTTTCATGACAAGAACTGTGAATGTTTTAAAAGAAGGTTAATCATCAAGGCGTTTGAACATTCAAATCTGTCACTTCAATTGCGTGATCAAAGCTTTAAAACCATTAATATGGAGTTATATTCCCGAGCGGTGGACGGGCGTTTTGGTGTGTCGCCGTATGATGCAATGGTAAATATTGTAGGGACGTGCAGACACTTTGTGCAGCATTTTGATACAGAAAATAAGAATCTCTTGTTTTGGGGCGAACCCGGCCTGGGCAAAACTTTTTTGTCCACTTGTGTTGCAAAGGAGTTAATTAAAAGCGGTCATTCTGTAATTTATGAGACGGCATATAAAATTTTTTCTATGTTGGAGGATTTTAAATTCCGACGTACGGAGGATATTGAAAAACTACGCGGTCAAACACAAAAACTTTACGAGTGTGATTTATTGATTTTGGATGATCTTGGAGCGGAGTTTTCAACTAATTATACTAACGCGGCATTGTTTGATATTTTAAATACCAGATTAATTGCTAATAAAAAGACAATTATTAATACCAACTTGAATTTGGAAGAGCTGGCCAAAAAATATTCAGACCGTGTATTTTCGCGTATTATCGGACATTATCAGGCTTTGCAGTTTATCGGTAAGGATATCCGGTTACAAAAATCAGTCAATCAATAATTTGTTTATTTTTTAATAAGGAGAATGGTCATGAATCGTATGGAAATCATTGAACAGCACAAGCAAAACGGCGTTTCCTTTGTTGATGAATCAAACGCGTATATTGACGAGACGGTTCGTATCGGCAGCGGTACGGTTATTGAGCCGAACGTGTGCCTAAAGGGAAAAACAGAAATTGGCGAGAACTGTGTAATCGGTTTCGGAAGCCAGCTTACAGATGCAAAAATTGCGGACGGTGTTAAGATTAATCATTCTGTTATTACAGAAAGTTATGTCGATTCGGGAACAAACGTTGGTCCGTTTGCGTATATTCGTCCAAATTGTCACGTTGGGAAGAATGTAAAAGTCGGCGATTTTGTGGAATTGAAAAACTCTAACATTGGAGATGGCACGAAAATTGCACATCTTACCTATATTGGTGATGCTGATGTGGGAAAAAATATTAATTTCGGCTGCGGTACCGTTATTGTAAATTATGACGGAAAAAATAAGTTCCGCACAGTCATTGAGGACAATGCTTTCATCGGCTGCAATTCTAATTTGGTGGCTCCTGTTACGGTAGGACAAGGTGCTTTTACAGCGGCAGGTTCAACTATTACTGAGGACGTTCCGGAGGATGCACTTGCAATTGCAAGAGCGCGTCAGGTAATAAAAACGGGGTGGAAACGCCCGCAAAAGATTGAAAAATAATTTTTAAAATTATAAAGAAAATAAATAAGGGAGAGATTTAACAAATGATTAGTCACGGAAAAGACGTCAAAATTTTCAGCTGCAATTCCCATCCGAAACTGGCGCAGGAAATTGCGGAGCAATTAGGTGTGCAGGTGGGAAATGCGAATGTTTGCATGTTTTCTGATGGGGAAATTTCTGTCAATATTTATGAGACGGTCAGAGGTTCTGATGTATTTATTGTTCAGTCCACCTGCAATCCGGTAAATGATAATTTAATGGAACTTTTGATTATGGTAGATGCTTTTAAGCGCGCATCTGCAGGCAGAATAACGGCGGTTATGCCTTATTTCGGATATGCACGTCAGGACAGAAAATCGAAGGCGCGAGATCCGATCTCGGCAAAACTGGTTGCAAATCTGATTACCGCTGCAGGTGCAGATCGAGTATTAACTATGGATTTGCACGCTTCTCAGATTCAGGGATTTTTTGATATTCCCCTCGACCACTTGTTGGGTGGAACAACACTGGCATCATATTATGCGGATAAGTTTGACGGAAAAACAGACAATCTTGTTGTTGTTTCTCCTGACCTTGGAAGCGTTACGAGAGCAAGAACTTTTGCTTCACGTTTGAATGTACCGATTGCCATTATTGATAAGCGCCGTCCGAAACCAAACGTTGCTGAAGTAATGAATATTATTGGTGATATCAAAGGAAAGGATGTCATTTTGGTTGATGACATGATTGATACTGCCGGAACTATTACACATGGCGCTGCTGCGTTGAAAGAACGAGGCGCTAATCATGTATATGCATGCTGCACACATGGTGTTTTGTCCGGTCCTGCAATTGAAAGAATTGAAAATAGCCCCATTTCTGAGCTGGTTATTTTGGATACGATTCCGTTGCCGGAAGATAAAAAGCTTGAAAAAATTAAAATTTTATCGGTTGCTCCGATTTTTGCAGAGGCAATTAAGAGAATTTATGGCGATGTTTCTGTCAGTGAAATGTTTGACTAATATTTTGTATTGATGTTTTATAAATAATATTGAGAGACTGTGGCGCATGCTATAGTCTCTTTTTATGTTATTTCTGTTACATGCTTTGCTGAATGATGAAATACTTTATTGATATTTTCCTAAATAGTGTTATAATAAACACAAGATGTAATTTTTTTGTTTTAATCGAAATTTTTTATTTGCGATGAGCATATAAAGAATGTTGAATAGTGCTGAAAGGAGAAATATATGGACAACGCTGTTAAATTAGTATTAGAAACAGAAAATACTTTAATAGAATTTGAAGTTATCGGCTATAAAACAAAATTAACATATTGCGATACAGAAAATAAGGTTGACTATTTGACAAAAACAAATAAATTAGAATGTCATTATTATTTTAATAGTGAAGGTATAGGATGGGGTTCTGTCAGCGATGTATATGTAACAGCAAAAGATTTGGAATTATTAGCAAAAGGACTTTCTCAAATATTAATAGATAAAACAAAGAAACTACATTTTGAAACAGAAAAAAGATTGTTTATAGTTGACGTTGTTTCAACTGATGAAAAATACAATTTTTGCTTCAAAATCATTGATGGACTTGAGGGTGTTTGGGTGGAAACATTTTTTAATAATTTAGATGAAGAGCAGTTTAAAAAATATATAATTCTTTTTTTAGAGTGGTCAAGAAGATATCCTGTTCTTACGGAAAAACAACTTTTAAATGTTGAAAAAGTTTGTTGGTAAGTGATTAATCTTTTTGTTCCTGACTTGACACGAACCACCGTCTAAAAAGACTGGCATCCAGATTATACAGCCTTTATAGAATAGCTATCGTTATGCTGTTAAAACGATAAATGAAAAAAGACCGACTGATGTTTTGTAAATTGTTATGGTAAAGATTGCACTTTGACATAAGATAATATTTGGAATATTGCGAATGATATCGGCAATACTGTTACTAGATGAAATTTTTGATTTTACAAAATAAAGGAGAGTCAGTAATGATAAAACGATATCGGTTTTTAACAGCTGCGGTGACTTTTATGCTTATATGCAGTACCTTGAGTGCATGCTCCGGCAACAATGCAACGCAGGAGAAAAAGGAAACTTTGTACTTGTTTAATTCTAAAGGTGAAAATGCGGAACAATTTAAAAAAATGTGTGAAGATTTTACGGCGGAGACAGGTATCCCGACAAGCCCGTTTTCTGTTGGGTCAGGACAGGATGCCAACGAGCCGCTTCGCACGCAAATGAATTCTAAAAATCCTCCTGCTGTTTTCTCCATGCAGGGCCTGAAAGAATTGCCTGAGTGGAAGCAGAGCGGACGGGCACTTGATTTAACAACGGTGGACGATGCAGATTTTAAGGCAATTGTTGATTCTATTCCCGATTCCATGAAGCTTTCGCCGGACGGCAAAGCAAGCTATGGCATTCCGTTTAACGTGGAAGGTTATGGTTATATGGTTGATACTCAGATGCTCTCTGACTTGTTTGGTACAGATAGCACGGAAGCAATAAAAAAAGACTTAAAAATGTGCTCCTATGATGATTTTGCTGCCTTTTGCAGGGGGGTAGATGAATATATAGCTTCACCGTCTGCCGCAACTGTAAACTTAAACGGTCATCCCTATACCCTTCAAGCACAAAAGACCGGAAGGGCAAGCAAACTAAACGGAATTTTTGCTTTTGCCGGTTCTGAGAAATGGACTTATGGCGATCATTTAATTAACATTGCCATTAATGCAGTCTTTCCGGACGCCCGTTCCGCAGAGAGTGCATCTGATGATGAATTGAATCAATTGAGAACGCCGTTTGTTGCGTATGCAAAGGGTTTGGAATTTGTTTCGGAGCATGTCGGCGGTTTAAAAGGGCATGCAAGCCGTGGTGCTGACTTAATTAATCAGGCAAATTTTGGATATGACCAATCCATTCAGATGTATGCGGACGGAAATGCACTGTTTTTGCAGCAGGGAAACTGGGCTGCGGCGAATATAGAAAAGGTGGATGCTGAAGTACTGAAGCGATCATTTTTTATACCAATTAAACTTCCTTTTACCGAAAGCATGCTGAAGGTGGAGAAGAGTATAGAAGAGATGAACGCATCTATTCCGGTTTACGTTCCGAACTATTACGCAATTAATGCAAAGGCCTCTGAGACTGCTCAAAAAGAGGCGATAGAATTTTTAACATGGATGCAAAAACCGGAAAATGTTCAGAAATATATTATTGACTCTTTCGAAGCAGTTCCCTTTAATGCGGATGAGAGTATGAAAATCGACAATTCGCTGTCCCTTTCTATTTTGGAATATATGGGTGATGGCAATACACTTTCGGCTCCGTATCATGGAGCGCCGAATACTTGGTCAAGTGAGGTTGTCGGTAAGGAACTAATGGAGAAGTATTTAACAAAGGAACAATGGACAGAAGCAGATTATGAATCAATTGCTGATTTTGCAATTGAGAAATGGAAGCAAATGAAGAACAACGGCTAAATACACAAAAGGAGCGTCCGTGGTCTGCCCATGCGGCTGCGGGCGCCCTTTTCGTAAAACATCCGAAACAAGGGAGGAAATGCAATTGGAAAAATATTATCGAAAATGGTTTTGGCTTTTGATACTTCCTGCAATTTTGCTTTTTCTGTTTATTATCGCCATTCCTTTTATAATAGGTACCATTTATTCCTTCACATCATGGAGAGGTACTTATTTTGCCGGTGGATCGTTCTGGCAGTCTTTCATCGGTGTGGAGAACTATGTAAAAGCGTTTGCAAATGAAAAATTTGTTCATTCGTTGATATATACATGTTTGTATACTTTGGTTGCAGTTATTGCAATTAATGTCGTTGCATTGGCTTTTTCGCTAATGCTGAATAATCTAAGAAGGGGAGTCGGCTTTTACCGAACCGTATTTTTCCTGCCCAATATGTTGGGCGGTTTGGCAATGGGTTTTGTGTGGCAGTTTATTTTTCAGGTAGTATATACGGATTTACTTTTCAGTCCCGAAGGACTGTTTCATGTTGAATTTTTGCGTTATATGACGCAAGATACGACAAAAGCTTTATTTGCCTTGGTAATTATGACTGTTTGGCAAAGTGCCGGCTATATGATGCTGATTTATATCAGCGGATTAAATTCTATTCCGGGTGATTTATATGAAGCGGCAGAGATTGATGGAGCAGGGCCGATCAGAAAATTCTTTACCGTTACGTTGCCTCTGTTAATGCCTTCCGTTACTATAGTATTGTTTTTAACGCTTGCAAATTCTTTTAAACTGCTGGATCAAAACGTGGCACTGACAAACGGTGATTTTAATACAAGATTAATAGCTCTGCAAATTTTGCGGACGATTCAAGACAATACACCGCCGGATTACGGAACTGCCCAAGCGCAGGCGGTTGTTTTCTTTGTTATTATTGCAGCAATATCTCTCTTGCAGGTGTCCTTGACACGAAGAAAAGAGGTGGAATATTAATGAATAATAATGTTTTCTTAAAGCGGAAAATCGGGCATGCTGTTTTATATGTTATTTTAACTTTAATAGCTTTATATACTTTGATGCCTATGCTTTTTTTGTTGCTAAACTCTTTTAAGGGTCAGGCGGAAATTGTTCGTAATCCTTTGGCGCTGCCGCAGCAACTTACATTTCAGTATATTATTAATGCGTTTCAGGAGATACACTTTTTACGTGCTATTGGCTATACTATTTTAATTACAGTAATTTCGCTGGCATTAATTGTGTTGTTTTCATCGTTATGCGGATGGGTTATTACAAGGTATAAATCAGCTTGGTCAACTACGGTATATCTTCTTTTTGTTGCGGCGATGTTAATACCGTTTCAGTCGGTAATGTACCCGTTGATGAACATGATGGATTCGGTTGGATTAAAAAACGTCCCCGGACTCATTATTATGTATGCGGGGTTTGGTTTATCGTTAAGCGTGTTTTTATACAGCGGTTTTTTTAAAAGTGTACCCCGTGGTGTTGAAGAGGCGGCTTTAATTGACGGAGCAAATATTTTTCAGATATTCTTTTTGATTGTATTCCCGCTTGTAAAGGGAATCACCGTTACGGTATTAATTTTAAATGGAATGTGGATATGGAATGACTATTTACTTCCGTATTTAACATTAGGTAATTCATCAAGCAGAACATTGGTTTTAGAGCTGTTTTATGCAAAAATGACATCGGGGCAATTCGGAAATCCGTGGGAATTAATTTTCCCGGCAGTGTTAATATCTGTTATTCCGATGGTAATTGTATTTTTGTGTTTGCAAAGATACTTCGTAAAGGGCGTATCGGAAGGTGCTATCAAAGCGTGAGGATAGGTGAAATAAATGAAAAGACAAAAAGCATTTCAGCGTGGAGCAGGTATTTTGCTTCCAATCAGCAGTCTGCCGTCCGATTATGGAATCGGAACCTTTGGAGAGGCAGCGTATCAGTTTGTAGATTTTTTAAAAAAAGCAGGGCATAGTTATTGGCAAGTGCTTCCGCTGGGGCCGACCGGTTATGGAGACAGTCCTTATCAGAGTGATTCCGCCTTTGCGGGAAATCCCTATTTTATAGACTTGCAGATGCTGATAAAAGAGGGTTTGCTGCAACAGGAAGATGTGGAGGCTTTTGATTGGGGTGAGTGTGAGAATGAGGTCGACTATCAAAAATTGTATGAGTTCCGTATGAAACCTTTGAGGATCGCATTTCGCAGGAGCAATTATCAGCATTTGGAAGCAAGGGAGTATCAGCAATTTTGCCGAGATAATGACTATTGGCTGACGGACTATAGCCGCTATGTTGCAATTAAAGGTTATTATGATCAACAAAGTTGGTTCCGTTGGCCGGAACCTATTCGTATGCGGGAAAGTTCTGCCTTGGAAAAACTTTGTGATGATTTGGCGGAAGAGATAGAATTTTATCGTTTTTGTCAGTATCATTTTTATAAGCAATGGACAAATTTGAAACAATATGCAAATGATAACGGAATTAAAATTATCGGGGATATTCCGATTTATGTATCTGCAGACAGCGCCGATGTATGGTCGGGCAAGGAGGAGTTCCAGCTTGATGCGGAGGGAAAACCGACACATGTAGCCGGAGTTCCGCCGGATGATTTCTCTGCGGAGGGGCAGTTGTGGGGGAATCCCTTGTATCGCTGGGATGAAATGGAAAAAAACGGGTTCACGTGGTGGAAGCTGCGCATGGCTTATTCTGCTAAATTGTTTGATGTAATACGAATCGACCACTTTATTGGAATAGTACATTATTACAGTATTGCGGCAACGGAAAATAATGCGGTACACGGATCGTGGCGTGTTGGACCGGGCGGCAAACTGATTGATGCAATTGATGATGTTGTGGGCAATACAAAATTAATAGCGGAAGATCTTGGCGCAGTTACTCCGGAAGTGACAAAATTGCGATTGCGGGCAGGATATCCCGGTATGAAGCTAATGTTACAAGCCTTTGATTCCGACAGTTCTAATGGAAATTTACCGCATCATTTTGAAAACAATTGTGTGGTATATGGAGGAACGCATGACAATGAAACAATAGTGGGATATTTTGAACATGCAAAGGCAGCTGAACGACGCTATGCAAGACTATATCTAAATGTCAGAACAAGACGTGCTTTTCCGAAAGCAATTATAAGAGAAGCATATAAAAGTATTGCAAATCTTGTAATTTTTCAGATGCAAGATTATTTGGAATTGGATAACAGCGCCAGAATGAACCGACCATCTACTGTGGGAGGAAATTGGAAGTGGCGTGTAAAGCGAAATGCACTGACAGATGAAATGGCACAAAATTTGTATGAATTGTGCCGCATATACGGACGTTTGCAGGAGGATAACAAAAATGGATAATACAATCACAAAAATGCCGTTTGAAGAACGGATTGAGGCATATCTTACACTGGAATTTAATAAAAACAGAAAAGATGCTACGCAAAATGAATTGTATCAGGCAATTTCAAGGGCGGCATTGGCGGAAATCGGTGAAAATTGGAAACAAGAACCAGAAAGCAAACAAGTGTGCTATTTTTCGGCTGAATTTTTAATTGGCAGAATGATTGCTTCTAATTTATTTAATATGGATCTATTGCGGCGTACGGAAGAATATTTAGGCAGCAAAGAAGCGTTGCATAACCTTATAGAAGGTATAGATGATGCTGCATTGGGCAATGGCGGTCTCGGACGTTTGGCAGCATGTTTCTTAGATTCGGCAGCGACGCACGGCGTTGCGATGAATGGATATGGAATTCGTTATCGTTATGGCTTATTCCGTCAGAGTTTTCAAAACGGTTGGCAACATGAGGAAACTGATAACTGGCTGCGTTTTGGTGATCCGTGGAGTATCCGGAGAGAAGAAGAGAAAGAAATTGTTCGCTTTGGTGACCAAAGTGTGTATGCGGTGCCTTATGATATGCCGGTTATTGGTTATGGCTGCGGCAATGAAAAGGCGGTTGTTAACACGTTGAGGCTATGGCAGGCAGAACCAATGCATGCTTTTGACTTTGATAAATTTAATGCGCAAAAGTATGATGATGCGGTTTTGGAAAAAAATAGAGCTGAGGATATTAGCAGTGTATTATATCCGAATGACGATACGACAGAGGGCAAGAGATTACGCTTAAAGCAGCAATATTTCTTTGTCTGTGCCTCTCTGAAGAGCATCATAAAGCAATATAAGAAAAAACACGGAAATGACTTTTCAAAGTTTGCACAGAGCTTTGCGATTCAGATGAATGATACGCATCCGACAGTCGCGATTCCGGAACTTCTGCGTCTTTTAATGGAGGATGAGGGGCTTTTGTTTGACGAGGCATTTTCAATTGTGTTTCACAGCTTAGCGTATACAAATCATACCATTATGGCAGAAGCGTTGGAAAAATGGGATGTGTCGCTGTTTTCTTCTGTTCTTCCGGAGGTATATCCTTATGTTATAATGGTAAACTTAAAACTTAAGCATGAATTGCAGAGCAAAGGAATATACGGAGAAGAACTGTGCAAGTATATGATTTTAGACAATGGTTTGGTGCACATGGCACGTATGGCAGTTTTTGCTTCACACTCTACGAATGGTGTTGCAAGAATTCACACGGAAATATTGAAGAAAAACGCACTTACTGCATGGTATGCTTTGTATCCGGAGCGTTTTGTAAATGAAACCAATGGGATAACTCAAAGGCGTTGGCTTGCTTTGTGTAATCCAGAGTTATCCGAGTTAATTACTGAAAAAATAGGAAATGGATGGATTACTGATTTAAGTTGTTTAAAAGAGTTAACTCGTTATTTGGATGATGAGGAAACTTTGAAACAATTTATCGCTGTTAAGCAGAAAAAGAAACGCCAATTAGCAGAGTTTATTTTAAAGCGGGAAGAGATTGAGGTGAATCCGACATTTCTGTTTGATATTCAGGTAAAACGTATGCATGAATATAAGCGTCAGCTGTTGAATGCATTTTCTATTTTAGATATTTACTACGGACTGTTGGATGGGAGAATACAAAGTTTTACGCCCACGACCTTCTTTTTTGGTGCAAAGGCAGCTCCCGGGTACCAAAGAGCAAAAGCAATTATTAAATTTATCAATGAAATCGCTTCTTTAATTCGTTCTGATAAAAGGGTATCTGATAAATTGCAAGTGGTTTTTGTGCAAAATTATGATGTTTCATATGCAGAAAAACTGATTCCTGCGGCAGACATATCGGAACAAATTTCTACTGCCGGTACAGAAGCTTCAGGCACCGGTAACATGAAATTTATGCTGAACGGTGCAGTTACCCTGGGAACCTATGACGGTGCGAACATTGAAATTGTAGAGCAGGCTAGTGAAGATAACAACTATATTTTCGGGGCGCGCGTAGAGGAAATTCGTGCATTGGAAAAAAATTATTCGCCAATGGAATTATATCGAGGCAATCAGCGAATTCGGAGAGTTGTGGATACATTAGTTGACGGAACTTTTTCCGACGGCGGAAACGGCTGCTTCGAAGAATTGTATCATGCGTTATTATACGGTGCAAATTGGCATGCGCCGGATCATTATTTTTTGCTGCATGATTTTATTCCGTATTGTGATGCGAAGCTGGCAGCAAATCAAGACTACGCAAATACAATGGATTTTGCACGCAAATGTTTTGCAAACACTGCTAATGCAGGTGAGTTTTCTTCTGACAGAACGATAGCGGGTTACGCAAAGGATATTTGGAATGTAAAAATTTAAGAAGATATATAGAGAAATAGAATTATTTTTAGCGGTTATAAAGTCTTTTTGCCTCCTTCTTCTGCATATAATTTAGAAGAAGGAGGCGGATTTTTATGGTATTAAGCATTAATTACGAAACAAAGGCTTTGGAGCAGATAAAGTATTTCAAAAATTATCCGATTTTGGAGTATAAGATTACTTACCCTCATTTTCAGTCCAGTTATTTCTTTAGAAGTACGCAAAAACTGAATTTATATTATCTCAATAGGGCAAAGCATTTTGAAAGATATTGCCGAACTGTTTTATATCGCATGGCAGTAGAACTTGCAGAAGAGGCCATTGCAAAAGAATATCCGGTAATGAAATTTGAAGCAATAGAAAATCTTCAGATTACCTATAATGAAAATTGTGCAGTAAGTTTGTATTTTGACCGTTATCTTTTTACCGGCGGGGCTCATGGCACAACGGAACGCAGCGCTGATACATGGGAACTGCGCGGGGGCGGAACAAAAATTGCTTTGGAAGAACTTTTTCCTCCTAATTATCCTGTCAGACAGAGTGTGATAAGTGATATAGTTGCTGAAATAGAACAGCAAAGCAATGCTGACGAAGTTTATTTTAGTGATTTTAAGCAAAATGTTGAGGACACATTTCAGGCAGAAAATTATTATATAACACCGCAGGGAGTGGAAATCTTTTTTCAACAATATGATATTGCACCGTATTCCAGCGGAATACTTTCTTTTTTTATCCCTTATCATAAAAATGGTCCTATGCCACCGAAATGTTAAGTCTAGTGTGACAAAATTGTGACATTTTGTCACGTTCTGTGGTTTTTTACAACGATTTGTGACATTCTATTGACAAAAATTTAAATAAGTGTTAAACTAACTTACGAAGACCAAATAAAGGATATGAGTTATGTGTTAGAAGAACCGGAAGAATTTACCTACATTGTTAAAATTTACACTGCTGATGGGTACAGGTACTTGTTTACACCAAAAATGTTTGTCGTACATGCTGAATTAGCGAAAAGATACACTTCTCTCCAGAGTGCCCAAAGAGTTGCAAGGCAAGTAAAAAAGCGTGGCTACAGTACGCAGATTGTGGCAGAACGGCTTGATATATAGCGATATATCATTTTTAATCAATTAATTCGAAATATTTTATAAAATTTTGGAAAAACACTTGCCATTTCAAAAAAAATATTGTATAATACTTATCTGTGTGGTTTTATTTCCATGCGTGCAATACGGACGGTCCTCTGCTATATTTTTATTGGCATGAACGTTTGGACGGAGAGGAGGATATTCTATGGATATTTTGAAAGAGTTGACAAAGGATCAGATCAGAACTGATTTACCGAAACTGGAAGTCGGCAGCACTGTTAAAGTGCATGTAAAAGTCAAAGAGGGAAATCGTGAAAGAATTCAGGTGTTTGAAGGTACAATTATTAAGATTCAGCACGGCGGAATTCAGCAAACATTTACCGTAAGACGTATTTCTTATGGTATTGGTGTAGAAAGAACATTCCCTGTAAATTCTCCTAAAATCGATAAAATCGAGCTTGTGAGAAAAGGTAAAATCAGACGTGCTCGCCTGTTCTATCTGCGTGACAGAGTGGGTAAGGCAGCAAAAGTTAAAGAGCGCTTATAATTTGCATGTTTGTGCAAATAGAAATCGGGACGGTTTTTCCGTCCCGATTTATGCCATTTATGCGTTTGACAAGAATACAACTATAAGGGGAAATAGAAAGAAAAAGTATAGTGTTTACATACTGTGTTTTTTCATTTTATTTGCATAATTCGTATTAGGAGGGGTTTATTTACTATGTCGAACGAAACAGAAAACTGGAAAAATGATGATTTTGAATCTAATCATGAGATAGATATACCCGAATCGGAATATGAGAGTTTTTATCAGGAAGAGGATTTTATAAAAGCGGATGCATTTGGGATAGATGAGTCAGCACAAGTGGTTAAAAAGAGCAGCGGATGGCTAAGAGAATTATATGAATGGACACAAGCGATTGCGTTTGCAATTGTTCTTGCGCTTTTGATTAATCAGTTCCTTTTTGCGATTGTTCAGGTAGAGGGAAGCTCTATGGTTCCGACCTTGCATGATAAGGAGAGATTGATTGTTACAAAGTTGTTTTATAAACCGAAACAGAAGGATATTGTAATTGTGAAATCTTCTGTTTTGGGTAAGCATATTGTAAAGCGTGTTATTGCCCTTCCGGGGCAGGAAGTCAATATTGATGCTGAAACAGGTGATGTTTATGTTGACGGTGTTTTGCAGAATGAACCTTATATTAAGGATAAAATAAGTCCTTCCAGAGTTGGAACAAAATATAATTATCCGTTTGTTGTTCCTGAAAACACAGTCTTTGTCATGGGTGATAACCGAAATAATTCACAAGACAGCCGATCTATTGGTGTGATTCCATATAAAGAAATTGTTGGCAAAGCGGCGTTTCGTATTATGCCGTTCCGCAAGTTTGGCGGCTTATATCATAACGTTGAAAAATAGATAATGAAAGGTATTTATTTTTGAATGAATAGCGAGGACAGGAAAACTACCTGTCCTTTTTTAATAGAATGCATTGCGTAAAAAGGGGGCGTTAGCAAATGAATTTACAGTGGTTTCCCGGTCACATGGCAAAAACCAGGCGTATGATGGCAGAACAATTGAGTTTAATTGATATTGTAGCGGAACTTTTAGATGCGAGACTGCCTCTTTCATCTCAAAATCCGGAGATTAGTGGTATAATAGGCGACAAACCGAGACTAATTATTTTGAATAAGGCGGATCTTGCTGATGAGAAAATTAATCAGGAATGGCTTGCATATTTTAAGAGCATGGGAATAGAGTCAGTATTGCTTGACAGTCTGCATACAAAAAATATTAATTATATTACTGACAAAATACGTTTTGTTTTAAAGGAAAAGTTGGAAAAACAAGCTCAAAAGGGGATGAGCGGTCGTACAATTAAAATGATGGTTGTTGGGATACCGAATGTCGGAAAATCATCTTTTATTAATTGTCTGGCCGGACGTGCCGGGGCAGTTACCGGAGACAGACCGGGTGTTACACGCGGCAAACAATGGATTCGTTTAAAAAATGGTATGGAATTGCTGGACACACCGGGTATTTTATGGCCAAAGTTTGAGGATGAACAAACGGGCTTGCGTTTAGCTTTCGCAGGCTCTATTAAAGATGAAATTGTTGATGTTGAGATGCTTGCTGCCAAGCTTCTGGAATTTTTAAACGAATCTTATCAAGAAAAATTATGTAGCCGTTATAAATTGTCTGACACAAATGGTGTTGCCGGCTATGAGTTGCTTGAGTGGATTGGAAGAAAGCGAGGCTTTGTTATCTCCGGCGGAGAGATTGATACTCTGCGCACTGCAAACGTTGTTTTAGATGAATTTCGAGGCGGTAAGGTTGGTAGAATCAGTTTAGAACGTCCGGAGGTGACACTGTGAACCTTGCTGCAACCATAGGTGCTGTCTTGCTTAGCTGTTTGTTTTTTGCAGGTACAGGCTTGGCTTTTGTAAAATTTTTCTGCGAGATACGCAATAAGAACGAAAAATATATTGATGTTCAGGAAGATAAAAGTATATTGGAATATGAACACCAAAAAACACCGTATATAAAAATTATTTTATTTTCCTTTACGTTTCGTTTGCTTATAATGTGTGCAGGTTTCATTATCTGCCTCGTTTTTCAATCAAAAACTGACTTTAATTATGAAGCGTTTTCAACAATGTGGCACAAATGGGATAGCACGGGATATATTAATATGGCAAAATTTGGCTATTCCTATCTTGAAAATGGGGAGAATATTTTGCTGGTATTTTTTCCGTTGTATTCGTTATGCGTGCGATTGACAGTTGCAGTACTTAAAAATTATTATATCAGTGGAATGACTGTTTCTGTATTGTTTTACGTTGGTGCTATGATATATGTTTATAAGCTTGCTGTATTAGAATTTTCCGAGCAAACTGCATGGAGGACACTGGTCTTGATTTCGGTATTTCCTTTTTCCTTCTTTTTCGGCAGTATTCATACGGAAAGTATAACATTGTTTATGATGGCGGCTTCTTTTTATTACATTAGACGTAAAAAGTGGTATTTGGTCTGCGTCTTTGGTATCCTGTCAGCTTTGTGTCGGATGGTGGGATCGTTGGTGGCTGTGGCGGCAATCGTGGAGTATTTACGGGTTTATCGTCCATTGCGTAAACTTCGTGACAGGGATTTTCAAGTGTTTTGGAAAGATATCGAGACAAAATTTATATTTATAGCTATGATTTCTGTCGGCGGTTTCATTTACCTCGGAATAAATTATTATATTTCGGGTAATCCATTTCAATTTTTGGTTTATCAGGACAGTGTGTGGCACAATACAACGCAGTTTTTTCCGGTTACTTTGCAGAACCTGTTTCGATGGACATTTACCGGGCTTAATACACTGGCGGGCTGCATATGGATTCCCGAAATAATATTATTTGCTTTAGCGTCATTGCTGATGGTCATGCGCTGGCGGCGTTTACCATCAATGTATAGCATTTTTATGAGCTGCTATATAGCTATTTCGTATGCCGCCTCCACCCTTTTAAGTGCCGGACGCTACCTATCTATTGCTTTTCCGTTGTTTTTCCTGCTGGCCGACTGGACGGCAGAAAAGGAGTGGCGTTACACAACAGCAGTTGTCGTTTCCGGTTTATTTATGGGAATTTATCTCAGTGCTTTTTTGTTAAACTATCAAGTGATGTGAGGTGAAAAAATATGCAGAGAAATGAATTTGATAATCAGTACAGAAAAGGTGACATTCGAAACGTTGCCGGTGTGGATGAAGCAGGCCGCGGACCCTTAGCGGGACCGGTTTATGCCGCTGCTGTCATTTTCCCGGAAGATTTTTATCTGGAGGATATTAATGATTCTAAAAAGTTGTCGGAAAAAAAGCGGGAGGCACTGTTTGATATTATCTGCGAAAAGGCTTTGGCGTATTCTATCAGCTTTGTCAGCGCGCAGATAATTGATGAAATTAACATTTTAAATGCCACTTTTCTGGCGATGAAACAAGCTGTTGACGGGCTTGATATAGTGCCGGATTTTGTTCTGGTAGACGGGAATCGTTCTAAAGGATTAGAGTTGCCTCATGAATGTGTTGTAAAAGGAGATGCTAAAAGTCAAAGTATTGCTGCGGCCTCTATTTTGGCAAAGGTAGCAAGAGACCGTTTTTTAAAAAATGAGCTTGCAAATCGTTATCCCGAGTATCTGTTTGAAAAACACAAGGGTTACGGCACAAAACTTCATGTGGAAAAACTACTTGAATTTGGTCCGTGCCCGGAGCATCGCAGGAGTTTTCTAACAAAGATTTTGCAGAAAAAGGATACGGAGACGCAACAATGAATATTGGTGAGCTTGGTGAAACTGCGGCATGTAATTACTTAAAAAAGCATAAATATAAAATATTGGCACGTAATTATCGAAAAGCTTGTGGTGAAATCGACATTATCGTAAGAAAACAGGAAACGGTTTCTTTTGTAGAAGTAAAAACAAGAAAAAATTCTGAATATGGTTTACCGTGTGAGGCTGTAACACCGGCAAAGCAGCGGAAACTGATACAAACGGCTTATGCATACGTAGAAGAAAATCAACTGGAGGAAAATTATAGTTTTGATGTAATTGAAGTGTTTCATCGCAACGGAACAATAGTTTCAATTCATCATATTCCAAATGCCTTTGAAGTGGAGTGATTTTATGCAATACCCGTACAAAATAATAGATGCGCACTGTGATACAATTAGTGAAATTTTAGATTCGGACGAAAATTTATTGGAAAATACTAAGCATCTGAATTTAAAGGAGATGCAGAAATATAAGGGATATGTTCAATTTTTTGCCGCATGGATTGACGAAGAAAAAGAAAATTCTTTGGCAAGAACTTTAGAAATTATTGACAAATTTTACACTGAGTTAGAAAAAAACAAAAATGAATTACAGTTAATTACAACTCGTGATGTGTTGTGCGAAGTTCTGCGACAAGGTAAGTGCGGCGCAATCCTCGCAGTGGAAGATGCGAGGGCAATTTGTGGAAGCCTTGCCAATTTACGCATGTTATATCGTTTGGGTGTGCGGGCTATGACTCTTTCCTGGAATCGTGATAATAATGTATCGGATGGCACCTTTTCAGAGCGTAATATCGGCTTGACTGCTTTTGGAAAAGAAGTTGTAAATGAGATGAACCGTATTGGTATGATTATTGATGTTTCTCATATGACAAAAGAGGGATTTTGGTCTGTTCTAAGACAGAGCAGTGAACCTGTTATGGCTTCCCACTCTAATAGCAGTGCTGTTTTTGAGCATCCGAGAAATTTAGATGATGAGCAGATAAAGGCGATTATTCAATCCGGCGGAATGATCGGTATTAATTTTTATCCGGCATTTTTATCTGACGATGGTTGTGATATTGATGACATTTTACGCCATATTGAACACATTTTAAATTTGGGCGGCGAAAAATGCATTGGACTGGGTACAGACTTTGACGGCATCCCAACATTGCCGAAGGGGATAGAGGGTGCTGGTGATTTGCATTATATTTTTGAAAAAATGAAAGAAAAGGGTTATCAGGATTCGTTAATTGCAGACATAAGCTACCGAAATTTCGAGAATTTTCTATTTAAAATGCTGAAAAATGAAAAAAAGTAAAATATTTGTTGCATTTTTACTTGAAATATATTACAATATTAAGCGTATTATAATGATTTTGGAGGATGTAGTTCATGTACATTTCAGAAAAAGCAAAGAGTATCAGTCCCTCTTCAACCCTTGCTATTGATGCGAAATTTAAGCAAATGAAAGCGGATGGTGTAGACGTTGTTGGTTTTGGCGCCGGTGAACCGGATTTTGACACTCCCGAATATATTAAAGAAGCCGCCATCGTTGCCATTCGTGACGGTAAAACAAAATATACCCCGGCTGCAGGTACTGTAGAACTAAGGAAGGCTATTTGTAAGAAACTGAAAGAAGAAAATAATCTATCTTACTCTTTTGACTGCATTGTGGTCTCCAATGGTGCAAAACATGCTTTAGTCAATGCGTTCCAGGCAATTTTAAACCCGGGTGATGAAGTATTGATTCCTTCGCCATATTGGGTCAGTTATCCCGAAATGGTAAAGCTTGCTGATGGAGTACCTGTTATTTTACAGACGAGGGAAGAGGACGAATTTAAGTTCACGGCTGATGAATTTCGTGCGGCAATCACACCTAAAACACGTGCTTTGGTTTTAAACAGCCCTTCCAATCCGACCGGAATGGTTTACACAGCTGAAGAATTAGCGGAATTAGCAGCTGTTGCGGTGGAACATAATATTTATGTTATATCAGACGAGATTTATGAACATTTGATTTATGAAGGCAAACATGTGAGTATCGCAAGCATGAGTCCTGAAATGAAGGCACTGACGATTATTATTAACGGTGTTTCCAAAACCTATGCGATGACAGGATGGAGAATTGGCTATACAGCTTCAACGCCTGAAATTGCACGAGTTATGTCAAACATTCAGTCGCACGCGACTTCCAACCCAAATTCTATCGCACAGGCTGCCACTGTGGCGGCTCTGAGTGGCGGTGAAGAGGAAATTGCAATGATGAAGGAAGCATTTCGCGAACGTCGTGATTATATGGTGGAAAGAATTAACTCTATAGAAGGCGTTTCTTGTTTAAAACCGCATGGTGCCTTCTATGTGTTGATGAATATTAGCAAGCTGAAAGGTCGCACTATGGGCGGGAAGGTAATTCATACATCGGATGATTTCGCGGAAGTGCTGCTGGAACAGGCAAAAGTAGCGGTTGTACCGTGCAGCGGCTTTGGTGCAGATGATTTTGTGCGCTGGTCTTATGCCGTTAGTTTGGATAACATAAAAGAAGGTTTGTCACGCGTTGAGCAGTTTATTAAAAGTAATTCATAATAAGGATGTTTATATAATGAAAAATTTAACAGTATCGGTATGGGAAACGGCGGCAGCGGCTCCGCTTTTACTGCTAATATCTGTATTATCATTCGGACTCTTAGGCCTTGCTTTCGGCATAGGTCTTGGAGTCTATACTTTTATATTAGGACTACTTTTTTGCCTCGTTCCCGCATATTTTTGTAATAAGCAGTTTTTTAAAATGCTGCTTATTACTTTTCTTATGCTTGCAGGATGGGTTATAATATGCGGGCTGATATTTGACTGGTCATATGATGCTATGTATTTTCATAAACAGGCAATTATAGCCCTGAAAGAAGGTTGGAATCCTTTTTACGAAGGGTCTCAAGAGGCAACGGTTTTTGCATCATATCCCGATATGGCTTTGTGGTTGGATAATTATCCAAATGGAAGTTGGATTCTTTCGGCTGTCATTTATAGTATAACCAATCGTTTGGAAACGGCAAAAGCGGTTAATCTGCTATATTTAATGCCGGTTTATGCCCTTGGTGTTGACGTTTTACAAACGGTGTATGGCACCGGCAAAGCAAAAAGCTTGCTGTGGGCTGTTTTGTTGATAGTTAATCCTGTGTTTGTATGTCAATTGTTTACTTCTTACAATGATTTACCTGTCGGTGCCTTTATGATTTTGACCATCCTTGCTTGTATTAAAATTGTAAATGAAAAAGCAACTTTCTGCACCTATTTCATTCTATTTGCTGAGCTTGCGTTTGCGTGTACGGTTAAGTTTACCGCGCCGATTTTATGCGCATTGTCTGCGGTTCCGTTTGGCGTTTATTATGCATGGAAAAAACGCGACACCTTGAAACAATTGTTTCGTCCGGTAGCGGTTGTTTTAGCGGGCTTTATTATAGGCGGTTTTATCTTAGGATTTCATCCGTATGTTACTCATATTATGGAGGGAAAGCATGTCATTTACCCTGTGATGGGAGAGGGCAGTTACGACATTATGAATACCAATCCGCCGAAGGGATTTGAGGAGAAATCAAATCCTGAGAAACTTTTTATATCATTGTTCTCTAAAACAAACAATAATATTACGGATGAACCTGAATTGAAAGTACCATTTTGTATTTATTCTTCCGAATGGATTCATTTAAGCAATGCAGATATACGAATTGGTGGTTTTGGCGTATTGTTCAGCGGCATATTGCTTATGTCAATTTTTATTGGCATCATTGCGTTGATTGATAAGCGAAAGATCAAAGCGTCAACGATACTTGTTTTGTCACTTTTATTTGTACTGGCGTTGTTTTTCCCTGAATCGTGGTGGGCAAGATACTCTTGTTTTACATATTATCTCCCGGTATTTTGCTGTTTTTATGCATTGGATAATAACAAAATGGCGATTGTTGTTTTGAGAAAAGCCGCCTATACATTGTTTTTGCTGAATGCTGCACTTTTTCTTGTTTGTGTGTTGAAAACGGGAATAGAGGTGACGGCACAATTAAACCATAAGCTTTCTGAGATAAAGGAGCAGGATAAAAAAATAATTGTTCGGGTAAATGATTTTCCATCTCATGTCAAGTTGTTTGAGGAATACGGAATTGATTATGAAGTTTCACATACAGCACTTCCCGAACCTGAGATTTTTTATAGGAATACGAAGTATCAATTTATCAAAGAATAAGAATGACTTGAAACTAGCGGTAGATTCTGGTATAATTGGCATATACGAGATTATGTGAATGTATTTGGAAATGGGGATAAATAATGGAGCGAAAAGTTTATCAATGTAAGGTACTATCAAAAAGAGAAATTGCACCTTCTGTTATAGATGTTACGGTGCTCTGTCCGGAAATTGCCGGTATTGCAAAAGCGGGACAGTTTCTGCATATAAAATGCGGTGATGAGATATCTATGCCGTTGCGCCGGCCTATCAGTATTTGTGATACGGATGGGGAGTGTGTGCGCTTTATTTTTGAAGTAAAGGGCAGAGGAACAACTGCGTTAAATACCGTTTGTAATGAAATTAATATTATGGGGCCTCTTGGAAATCCATTTACAATTGATAATAACACTTATTCCTGTCCCGTAGTCATTGGCGGGGGGATTGGCGCGTATCCGTTGCTGAAACTTGTAAAAAATTTAGACAAACCAACGGTATATCTCGGCTTTCGTTCTAAGTCACAGGTAACGCTGGAAGAGGATTTTCGTGCATCGGCTTCCGTTTTGGAAATAGCAACGGATGATGGCAGTTATGGCTATCACGGTTTTGCAGCAGATCTTTTGCGAAGAAAAATAGAGGAAAAGTGCATTGATATTATTTATGCCTGCGGTCCAAAACCTATGTTGAAAGCGATAAAGGTCATGGCAGAAGATAATCATATTCCTTGTCAAATCTCTTTGGAGGAACGTATGGGATGCGGAATTGGTGCTTGTCTCACGTGTTCCTGTGAAACGACTTCACAGGGAACATGGAAATATAAACGTGTGTGTAAAAATGGTCCTGTTTTTTGGTCTAAAGAGGTGATATTGTGATAAATTTAAAAGTAAACATTGCTGGTGTTATGCTGAATAATCCAATCATAACTGCCTCGGGAACCTATGGTTTTGGAAGGGAATATGGCGAATATTATAGTTTAGATGAAATCGGCGCTATTTGCGTGAAAGGTTTAACCCTGCAGCCAAGGGAGGGTAATCCGCCGCCGCGTATTACAGAAACTTATGGTGGCATATTAAATAGTGTCGGATTGCAAAACCCGGGGGTTGACACTTTTATTCAGCTTGAAATTCCCGAGCTGAAAAAATATTCCTGTAAAATTATTGCAAACATGGCGGGCAATACGATTGAGGATTATTGTGCAATGGCGGAGCGGTTGTCGGACAGCGGCGTTGATATGTTGGAGATGAACATCTCCTGCCCTAATGTAAAAGCGGGCGGTGTTGCTTTCGGAACCAATGCCGATACCGTGCTGCACATTACGAAAGAGGTTAAAAAATATGCAAAAGTTCCGCTTATCGTTAAGCTTTCTCCCAATGTAACAGACATTACAGAAATGGCAAAAGCAGCAGAAGCCGGCGGAGCAGACGCACTCTCGTTGATAAACACTTTGCTTGGCATGGCAATTGACATTCACTCTCGTCGACCTATATTGGCAAATATTACAGGCGGTCTGTCGGGACCTGCAGTAAAACCGATAGCTGTCCGCATGGTTTATCAGGTTGCGCAATGCACAAAATTGCCCATTATTGGTATGGGCGGTATTACTTCGGGAGATGATGCAGTAGAATTTATGCTTGCAGGCAGTAATGCTGTTGCTGTCGGCACGGCTAACTTTATGAATCCATATGCCTGTATTGATATAAAAAACGGCATGATTGATTATATGCAAAAATATAATATTAATGATGTAAATCAATTGGTAAATCAAGTTATTATAAAGTAGAGGAGAGGTACACAATGAAAAAAATTACGCTTGATTATTCTAATGTCTTAGAGTTTGTAAAACAGGATGAAATTGAAAATTTGATTGGACAAGTTGCCGATGCACACGATAAGTTGTTAAATCATAGCGGTGCAGGAAGTGATTTTTTAGGTTGGGTTGATCTGCCGGTTCAATATAACAAAGAAGAGTTTGCCAGAATAAAAAAGGCGGCAGAAAAAATAAAAAATGATTCAGACGTTTTGATTGTAATCGGAATCGGCGGATCTTATCTTGGTGCGAGAGCAGCAATTGAAATTTTAACTAACTCTTTCTATAACGTTTTGCCGAAAGAAGAAAGAAATGCACCACAGATTTTCTTTGCCGGAAACTCTATCAGTTCCACTTATCTTTACGAACTGTACGAAATGGTAAAGGATAAAGACATTTCTGTTAACGTAATATCAAAATCAGGTACAACAACCGAGCCGGCTATTGCATTTCGTATTTTTAAGGAGCTGCTGGAAGAAAAATATGGTAAAGAGGGCGCCAAGTCCCGGATTTATGCGACTACGGATAAAGAACGCGGAGCGTTGAAACAACTTGCAGATGCAGAAGGTTATGAAACTTTTGTAATTCCGGATGATGTCGGCGGACGTTATTCTGTATTGACTGCAGTTGGCTTGCTTCCGATTGCTGCATGCGGAGCTGACTTGGATATGTTGATGAAAGGTGCGCAAGAAGCGCGCGAAGACTTCTCAAACTGTGATATTTCCAATAATATTTGCTATCAATACGCTGCCATCAGAAATGCCTTGTATCGCAAAGGTAAAACAACAGAAATGATGGTTAATTATGAGCCAAGACTGCATTACTTTGCGGAATGGTGGAAACAGCTCTATGGAGAGAGTGAAGGTAAGGACAATAAAGGTATTTTTCCTGCAGCGGTTGATTTTTCTACAGATTTACATTCAATGGGACAGTATATCCAGGAAGGATTGCGGAATCTTTTTGAAACTGTGCTTAATGTAGAGGCACCGAAGGCCGATATTACAATCGGAACGGATCCTCAGAACGTTGACGGATTAAACTTCCTTTCTGGTAAAACAATGGACTTTGTTAACCACAAGGCATTCCAAGGGACGGTTCTTGCGCACAATGACGGTGGGGTACCGAATTTAATTTTTAATATTCCTCAACTAGACGAGTATTATCTTGGATATCTTATATATCTATTTGAACGTGCGTGTGGCATCAGTGGATATATGCTTGGGGTAAATCCGTTCAATCAACCGGGAGTGGAAGCGTATAAGAAAAATATGTTTGCACTTTTGGGAAAACCGGGTTATGAAAATGAGAAAGCATCCCTTGAAAAGCGTTTGGGACTGTAAATTGATAGAGGGGTAGAAGCACCGTATTCTCAAAATATTACACCGGTGAAGTGTACGGAAGAGGAGACAATATGAAAAAGCTCATTCTTTTTGTGATGTGTATCGGTTTGTTTGCGGTCGCAGGGTGTCAGAATAGAAATATAGGGATCATTGGAGGTGCAGACGGTCCGACTAACATTATTGTTTCAGAGCACTTGGACAAAATCGGCTATGAAAAAAGTTCGGTTAAGATGATACGGCTGAATGGTACCCTGTACTACGAGACAGGTAAAAATAACAATACCGTTGGCCGCTGCGCTGTAATGGACGGCAATTTCATGCAAACAGTCAGCAAGTACGAGATTCCGCGGAAGGATAATGAAAGTAATTTTGATGGAGCAAACTCTTATCAAAGTGGAATGAAAGAAAATACGATAGAAGTCTTTATAGAGGATGAGTGGAAGGTTTTTGCAAAAATTGATACCGAAGCCGATATTCTGCAATATCAATATTGTTACGAATTAAAGGGCAGACTTCCTAATGCATCGTCGGACAGCGTGTTTTTGGTGCTTGCTGACGAAGAGAACATCACTTTTGATGATGCAGCTTATACTTTATTAGGTTCAGATTTGACCGAAATGAAGGATATTTATGTTTTAGCGGTGGATTGAACAGCTGTTACAAATATGATTTGACAAAAGTTGCATTTTGCTTGCAAGTACAGACACAGTGTGGTATAATGGGTTTAATCTTGAGTGGAGAATGGAAAATAAAGGGAAGAAACGCATATTTTATGCGACTATATTTTGGAGGTTATATTCATGCAATATCAAAGCACAAGGGATAAGAGTGTTCATGTGGATTCGGCTTATGCAATAAAGACCGGTCTCGCTGCCGATGGAGGGTTATATGTTCCGGAGAGTATTCCAAAACTTTCCCTTGATGAAATTAAAGCATTTGCACCGCTTAGCTATAACGAACGCGCGGTGTGTATTCTAAGCCATTTTTTAAGTGATTTTTCTTCAGAAGAAATAACCGCTTGCGTGGACAGTGCATACAATAAAGAAAAATTTGAAACAGTAGAAATAGCTCCTCTTTACAAATTAGATCATAGCGTATATTTTTTGGAGTTATGGCACGGGCCTACTTGTGCTTTTAAGGATATGGCATTGCAGATTTTGCCTCATCTTTTGTTGCGTTCTATCAAGAAAACAGGAGAAAGTAAAGAGGTTGTTATTTTGGTTGCAACCTCCGGCGATACCGGTAAAGCTGCTTTGGAAGGTTTTCGTGATGTTGAAGGTACCAGAATTATTGTTTTTTATCCGGCAGATGGAGTTAGTGATATTCAAAAACGACAGATGGTGACTCAAGAGGGCAATAATGTTGATGTGGCGGCTGTCTTGGGTAATTTTGATGATGCACAAAGCGGTGTAAAGCAAATATTTTCTGATAAAGAATATGCCGATGTTTTGGCAAGAAATAACTTCATGCTTTCCAGTGCAAATTCCATTAACTGGGGAAGACTATTGCCTCAGATTGTTTACTACTTCTCATCTTATGCGAGTATGCTGAAAAATGAGGAGATTGAGTTGGGGGAAAAGGTTAATTTTGTTGTTCCGACCGGAAACTTTGGGGATATCTTAGCGGCATATTATGCAAAGGAAATGGGTTTACCGATTAACAAGCTCATTTGTGCCTCCAATGAAAACAATGTGCTGACAGATTTTATTAATACAGGTATTTATGATAAAAATAGGGAATTTAAAACAACAACTTCGCCTTCTATGGATATTTTAATTTCCAGCAATTTGGAACGTTTTCTTTTCCATGCGACAGGAGGAGATGATGCAAGGATTTCTTCGTGGATGAATGATTTAAAAGAAACCGGCCGTTATGAAGTGCCGGATTTGACTAAGAAGAAGATTAAAGAAATTTTCTGGGGCGGTTTTTGCAACGATGCTGAAACCTTTACTGAGATAGAAAAGGTCAACCAGGAATATGGCTATGTCATGGACACCCATACAGCCGTTGCCAAGGGTGTATATGAAAAATATTTAAAAGAAACCGGAGATGAAACGAAAACAGTAATTGTTTCTACTGCAAGTCCTTTTAAATTCTGTGACAGTGTACTCACGGCCATTGCAGGAAACGAGGCTATAGCAGATAAAGATCCGTTTGAGCTGTTGGACGAACTGAGCGATAAAACAGGTTTGCTGATTCCTGACGGTTTAGCGGGGTTGAGAGACAAGCCGGTTATATTTACCACCACCTGTGAAAAATCAGAGATGTATGATGTGATAAGCCATATGTTAAATCTTGCCTAGGGGGCTGTAAATGGATTGGATACAAGTTACAATTTATACTACCACAGAAGGAATCGAGCCTATTAGCGGGCGTCTATATCAGCTAGGCGTTACAGGAGTAGAGATTGAAGATGAACAGGAATTTCAGAATTTTTTAGAAGAAAACCGCCAAAGTTGGGATTATGTCGATGATGAATTGGTGGAACGTATGCATGGCGAAACTAAAGTTAAAATCTATTTAAGTGATAATGCTGCAGGTCATGATATGTCACGATCGGTAAAAGGTTCTCTTGCTGAATTAAAAGCAATGGATACAGACAATATTTATGGGCGTTTAGAGCTTTCTTTTGATAATTTAAATGAAGAGGATTGGGCAAATAATTGGAAACAATACTTTAAACCCCTTAATGTTGGGGAGAAAATTTTAATTTTGCCGGAATGGGAAACTTTAAAAGTTCCAACCGACCGTACAGTGTTTACGGTGAATCCGGGGATGAGTTTTGGAACGGGTTCACATAACACAACACAATTGTGTATTGAAGAGTTGGAGGAGTGTGTTACAAAAAATACACATGTACTGGATTTGGGATGCGGTAGCGGTATTTTATCTATTATAGCTTTGCTTTTAGGCGCAGAAGATGCAGTAGCGGTTGATATTGATCCCAATGCAGTGGAGATTGCTTATCAAAATGCAGATAGAAATGGTATAGCAAGAGATAAATACCATGTGTATGCCGGTAATGTCCTTACGGATGGGAATTTGCTTAAAAACATTTCTGACAAACAATATGACGTTGTAGTTGCAAATATTGTAGCAGATGTTATTATCGGTTTGGCAAATATTGTGCCGCAGTTGATAAAGTCAGGTGGAATTTATATAACATCCGGTATTATTACGGATCGGAAGTCAGATGTCATTAAACGGTATGAAAATAGCTGTTTTGAAATAAAAAACATACGCGAAAAGGGAGACTGGGTCTCTATCATCATGAAAAAGAAATAATGTTGTTTTCTATGCACCTTGTATATTAAGTATATGCAAGGTGCATTTACTTTTTTAGAGAAGGGATTGACTTTATTAATCAATTTGTGGTATAATTAAAACATATTTAATTATACAAAATAAGAATTTTGTATAATTGAGAGGAGAAAAATATGAATAATTTTTATGCAGACGCCCCGGCATATGTAAAGGACTTTATAACTTATATTGAGGCCATTAAGGGAAAATCTAAAAATACAGCAAAGGAATATTATTTAGATATTCGTTCTTTTTTACGGTTTATGAAAGTTCATAGAGGTCTTGCTACGTATGATGAAATTGAAAATCTGTCTATTCAAGATGTTGACATCGATTTTATTCGAGCCATTACATTACATGATTTATATGAATATCTGGCGTATACCTCACGGGAACGTTTAAACAATGCGAACTCACGTGCACGCAAGGTCGCCTCATTGCGTTCGTTTTTTAAATATTTAAGTTCCAAGGCAAATTTGCTTGATAGCAATCCGGCATATGAGCTGGATTCGCCCAAAATACCAAAAACCTTACCAAAATACCTTTCTCTGGATGAAAGCAAGCAATTATTGGAACATATTGATGGTAATAATAAGATTCGTGATTATGCAATAATTACGCTGTTTTTAAATTGCGGAATGAGGCTCTCCGAGCTGGCAGGGATCAACTTGAACGACGTAAAGGGAGACACCTTGACAGTGCTTGGGAAAGGTAATAAGGAACGGACAATCTATTTGAATCAAGCGTGCATTGAGGCAATTGAGGATTATTTGGCAAATGTGCGCCCCAAAAGCGGCATTAAGGCACCGGATCAAAATGCAATGTTTATTAGTCGTAACAACCGTCGAATTAGTGTAAAGACAATTCAGCATATTGTAAAAATGCATTTAAAGGCTGCCGGTTTGGATGAAACGAAATATTCTGTTCATAAATTGCGGCATACAGCAGCAACTTTAATGTATAAATATGGACATGTTGACGTTCGTATTTTACAAGAAATTTTGGGGCATACAAACCTCTCCACGACACAGATTTATACGCATTTAGATGATGAGCAGCTTCGTAATGCAGCAAAAAGCAATCCCTTGGCCGATTTTGACAACAGTAATGAACAGTAATAAATGAAATAATTTTACACTACTCTATTAAAAAAGATTTCCTTTTGCCTCTGATTTGCATATAATAAAATATAACATGAAAATAGGAGGCATTTTATGTTTTGGTATGATTCGGATAATTCCATGGTACTGAAGCGCATTTTATCAACAGCACCGATGGCAATTGCCAATATGTCAGGTGATACTGCTCATAAGGAGATCGAGGGAAATGTATCGTTTTATCCTGCGCTGGGAGGTACTTTAGTCTTGGTGGATATTGCAGGTTTGCCAATCACGGACGGTAACTGCCCCGTACATTTTTATGCAGTACATATACATGAAGGCTCAGAGTGCGGCAGTAATGATGGCGATGGTCCATTTTCATTGGCAGGGGGGCATTACAATCCAAATAATTGCATGCATCCAATGCATGCCGGGGATTTGCCACCGATTTTTTCGGTTGATGGCTTTGCTTGGGGAGCATTTTACACCGAAAATGTTAGTGTTCCGGAAATTATTGGAAAAACATTTATTATTCATGTATTACCAGATGATTTTCATACTCAACCAAGTGGAAATTCGGGCAGCAAAATAGCCTGCGGCGAGATTAAAATGTTCAACAGCGACCTATAAAAACATAAAAAACGAACGGCAGTTTTAAATTTTGCCGTTCGTTTTTAGTTACAAAAGCATAAAATTCATCCATTAATGACATTAATCTGCACTAACTTCATAGCATTTAACGCGTTAATATGACTTTCTTTTGATACTCCGGCGCAGCAACTCGCATCAACTGTGATGTTGGCTTCGGGAAATGCTGATTTTAAAATAATTGCATTTGAAATGACACAAATATCTGTACATAAACCACAAAGTTCTATTTTTTCTATTTTATTGTTTGAGTGGTTTTGAAGTACTTTGGGTAATTCGTAACTTCCAAAGGTTATTTTATCAACTATGATTGAAGTATATTTTTTCAGCGAATCACATATCTGCCAGCCGCTTGTATTTTCTATACAATGCGCAACCGGCAGTTTTTGTCCCTCCTGAGTGCTCAGGTAGTTTTCATAATGGGTATCCCTGGTAAAAATGACTGTTCCGTCAAAATGTTTTACTTTTTCAACGACATGCGGGACAATTTGCTGTGCCGCTTCACTGCCTAAACTTCCTGTAATAAAATCATTTTGCATATCCACGACAATTAAATAATTCATATGTCCTCCTTTACACTGCAAATCATATTTTTAAGTTAAGTGCTTCTTTCACAACGGGTGTAATGTGTTTTGCCATAAAATAGAATCCCAAATCATTTGGGTGACACAAATCCACGGTTGCGTGTTCGTGGTCGATTTCATCAAAAAAACGCATTCCATCTATAAAATAAACATGCCTATCGCCATTTTCTAATGCGTGCAGATAAGTCAATAAAATAATATTGCGGCGATAAAGTGTCGTTTCAAATTCGTTTACATTTGCATATGGGTGGGAAATGAAAACAACCGGTAAATCAGGCTGCATTTCACGAACGGCTTTAAAAAATGGTTCGTGAGTTTTCTGTAAATGTTCTTCTGTTGGTGCGTTGTAGTCATAATCCATGACAAGGCAAGACAGAGATAGTTTTGCAATTTCTTTTGCTATGCAAAGTTCACCTTGTGCGTTTCCAGCAAAACCAAGATTAATCTGTTCCGCGTCTATTTCTTTGGCAACTAATGCACAATGACAGTTAGATGGTCTTGAAGCGCAGCCGCCTTGTGTTATGGATGAACCGTAGAATAGTATTGGTTTTTTTGTTTTATGTACCGATGGCTTCTCTACCCTTGCATCCGGTGAGAAGCCTAACTGCAGTGAATCCACACCTGTATATAGTGGGAAATAAACTTTATACTCATGCATACCTTGCGGCAACGTACAAGAGAAATCAAAATCCAATTTACCTTTGGCAACCTCATAAGGATCGGGTTTTACATTACAGAGGAGACGTTCCCTGCCGTTTTCGACCAAGACAATGTCAAAGCCTGCGCAGCCGGTCGAAGGCATATGGGGCATGAGCCAGCAATTTTGATAGATTACTTTGAGCATAATTGCTTGGCTATCGGTGCAAAACCGAAGCACGCCGCCGGCAGCCATTTTCGATAATGTAATTAATTCCTCGCGGTCAGTAAGCTCCGGTAAAATGCGTTCAGGCAATCTACAGAATTTTTTTTTATTTTCTTTTTCCCACGGGAATCCTTCTAACATCCAATCCGGTACTTCGTATAAACAAAACGGAACATCATTTACCGAATATTGTACAAAATTTTTATCTAACTGGCTGATACCCATAATAATACATTCCCTTCATCGTTTTAAATATAAAATGAATTTTTTACTTTATTTCATTAAGGTCATACGGCGTGGTTTGGTATACAAAATAATTCAGCCAATTGGAGTACAGCAAATTAGCATGCGAGCGCCATGTCATCATAGGCTGTTTTGTCGCGTCATTATTTGGAAAATAATTTTTTGGAAGCTCTGTGGGCAGCCCTTGTTCCTTATCGCGAAAATATTCTTTTGCTAACGTGTCTGCATCATATTCCGAATGGCCGGTAACAAATATTTGCCTGCCTTGATCTGTCATAGTAACATAGAGACCTGCTTCTTCCGAGCTTGCCAAAATTTTAAGCTCAGGGGTTTTCTCTACGTCTTCGCGTCTGATACCGGTATATCGTGAATGAGGCACCATAAAAGTGTCATCAAAACCACGAAATAAAATAGACGTTTTATGTTCTACGTGGTGTTCAAAAACGCCAAAAAGCTTTTTATCTAACATATATTTCGATATACCATAGTGATAGTAAAGGCCGGCTTGTGCTCCCCAACAGATATGAAAAGTGCTTGTTACATTTGTTTTGCTCCATTCCATAATTTTTGTCAGCTCATCCCAATACTCAACTTCCTCAAAATTCAGTTGTTCTACCGGCGCTCCCGTAATAACCATGCCGTCAAATTTGCGGTCGCAGACCTCATCAAAAGTTTTATAAAAGGTTAACATGTGTTCTTTCGAGGTATTTTTAGGTTTATGAGAGGATGTTTGCAACAACTCTATTTCTACCTGAAGCGGCGTGTTGCCCAGTAGACGAGCAAGCTGTGTTTCGGTTGCAATTTTGGTTGGCATCAGGTTCAGCAGCAAAATTTTAAGCGGCCGAATATCTTGCGTAAGTGCGCGCGTTTCCGTAATGACAAAGATATTTTCATTATTTAAAACTTTTGTTGCTGGTAACTTGTTGGGGATTTTAATTGGCAAAGCAAAAGCCTCCTTTTAAAAATTACAGTAGATAAAATCCCACCCGTCACAAGATGCGGCGGATGGTAGAGAAGTTTTTATTCTGCACAGATGCGATGATAAACTTTTTTGCCTTTTTTTACAATAATACCATCACTAGCTAAAGCAGCTTTGGAAACAGTATAATTTGGATCAGATATTTTATCATCGTTTACTGAAACACCGCCTTGTACAACCAGACGACGTCCTTCAGCCTTAGAAGGAATTAATCCTGCGGAAAGCATTAAATCTAATAATGGTGTTTCGTCTGATAAATCAGAGCCGGCAAGAATGGTAGATGGCATATCCTGAGCGTTACCGCCGGAAAATAGACCCTCGGCTGTTTTTTGTGCCTTTGCAGCTTCTTCCTCGCCATGTACTAATTTAGTCACCTCAAAAGCCAAACGTTTCTTTACGGCATTTAATTCCTGCCCCTGAAGCTTTTCCATTTCGTGAATTTCGTCCATAGGAACAAAAGTCAGCAATTTCATGCATCGAATAACATCGGCATCATCAACATTACGGAAATATTGGTAAAAATCATAAGGAGCACATTTCTCTGGATCTAACCATAAAGCGCCCTTCTCTGTTTTGCCCATTTTTTTGCCTTCGCTGGTGGTCAGGAGTGTAAATGTCATACCATATGCCTGTTTTCCTGTTTTACGTCTGATTAAATCAATACCACCGATAATATTTGACCACTGGTCGTCACCGCCAAGTTCTAGTACACAGTTATATTCTTGGTTTAACTTGTAAAAATCATAACTCTGCAGAAGCATATAGTTAAATTCTAAAAAGGATAAGCCCTTCTCCAGACGCGATTTAAAACATTCACGTGTCAGCATTTGGTTAACGGAAAAATGGACTGCTATATCCCGTAAAAATTCCATATAATTAATATTTAAAAACCACTCAGCATTGTCAAGTATTAATGCTTTCCCTTCCGAAAAATCAATAAAACGGGACATTTGCTTTTTAAAACATGCGACATTGTGATCGAGCTCTTCGCGTGACATCATGCGCCGCATATCCGATTTGCCGGTCGGATCGCCGATCATGGCAGTTCCTCCGCCTAAAATAGCAATTGGGCGATGTCCGGCCCTTTGCATGTGTGCCATAACAATCAGCTGCAGAAAGTGTCCTACATGCAGACTGTCTGCGGTTGGGTCAAAGCCAATATAAAATGTGACTTTTTCCTCATCAAGCAGTTTTTTTATTTCTTCTTCATGTGTCATTTGCGCAATTAATCCGCGCTCTTTGAGTGTGTCGAAAACACTTGGCAACAAACTCGCTCCTTTGTTAATATATTTGCCGATAATGTTCGGCTTTTAAAGCTTTTATTATAAATTGTAACAGAAACATTGTACCATATTTCCTGATAAAATGCAAGCCAAACCGCATTTTTCGCAAAAATGGTCTTATTTTTTTAGCGCTTGTTCTATATCTGCAATAATATCTTCTGAATTTTCTATGCCAATAGACATCCGAACTAAGTCAGAACCAATTCCGGCAGCGATAAGCTGTTCATCCGTTAATTGTCTGTGTGTGGTGCTGGCGGGGTGAAGAATGCTAGTGCGTGCATCTGCAACATGAACGACGATGGCAGCAAGCTTCAAACTGTCCATAAATTTGACCGCTGCTTCTCTGCCGCCTTTTATCCCAAACGAAATGACGCCGCCGGCACCTTTCGGTAAATATTTTTGTGCTAAGGTATGTTGACTGTTTGAGGCAAGCCCCGGATAGTTGACCCATGCAATTTTTTCATGCCTCTCAAGATATTCGGCAACCCTTAGCGCATTTTCGCTATGCCGTTGCACGCGCAAATGAAGTGTCTCCAATCCAAGGTTAAGCAAAAAGGCGGAAATGGGACTTGGTGTTGCTCCAATGTCACGTAATAGCTGCACTCGCGCCTTAGTGATATATGCCGCTTTTCCGAAATCACGCGTATAGACAACTCCGTGATAAGATTCGTCCGGTTCTGTCAACTCGGGAAATTTATTGCCGGCACTCCAATCAAAATTCCCACTGTCTACTATTGCTCCACCGACAACTGCCGCGTGACCATCCATATATTTTGTTGTAGAATGGGTAATTATGTCTGCTCCAAATTCAAAGGGACGACATAAAATCGGCGTTGGAAATGTATTGTCGACAATTAGCGGAACGCCGTGGCGGTGAGCCAATTGAGCATATTTTTCAATATCCAAAACAGCTAAAGCCGGATTTGCGAGTGTTTCTCCAAATACTGCACGGGTTTTTTCGTCAAATAATTCATCTATTTCATTTTCGCTCATTGATGGGTTAATAAAACGAACCTCTATACCCATTTTTTTTAATGTAACGGCAAATAAATTTACAGTACCGCCATATATTTCAGACACGCTGATAAAATTATCGCCGCTGTCAGCAATATTCAAAATTGCAAGCATATTAGCGGACTGACCGGAAGAGGTACACATGGCCCCTACCCCGCCTTCCAAATCGGCAATTTTCTCTTCTACCGCCGCAACTGTCGGATTGGAAATACGTGTATACATATGTCCTTCTGCCTTTAAATCAAATAAATCTCCTAAATGTTCTGAGGAGTCATATTTATAAGTTGTGCTTTGGTAGATCGGTAAAATGCGAGGTTCTCCGTTTTTGGGCTGATATCCCCCTTGAATACATTTTGTTTCAATGTGATATTCCTTTGACATAGTTATCCTCCCGGTTGTTTATATTACAATCTGATTGTTGTTTGTCTGAAAAAGTTTTGTTTGTGATTTGTGACAAGTAAAGTATAGCACCTGTCCTTCGGCATATTCTTTTGACAAATATGCCGCTGCAAGTTGTGCTCGTTTATCATCCAACTGTAAAAATGCATCGTCTAATATCAGCATTGGTTTCTGTTGAGGCAATATAGTAGAAACAATACCAAAGCGAAGTGCAAGATAAAGAATATCATATGTTCCTGCGCTTAGGTATTCTGCGCTGACAATGTTACCGCTCTCTTTATCCCGCAGCATAATTTTATAGTCATCTGCCAGCCTGATTTCATTATATTTGTCGTCGGTTAAAGCGGACAAAATTTTACCGACACAATTATTCAATAAAGGGGCAAAATCTTGCTTTAGCTGCTGATAACTGCTTTGCATAGATTGTTCGGTTATGCATAAAGCATCATAAAAATGTTGATATTCAGCGATTTTATTTTTCACATCATCCAATTCACTCAAAATTATGTCTGCGCTTCGTGTGCCTGCGAAAGCAAACTGCAAGCGATGCATAACGCCGTCTCGTTGACTGCGGTTTTGCATTTGTCGCTCATAGTTTTCTGCAATGAGAAGGTCCGTTTTTTCTTCAGAATCTCCGGTATAATTTTTAATTGCTTCTTCAAACTCTTGTTCTTTTTGCGGCAAAGACTGTTTTTTTAAGTCCTCGTCTGCTTGTGATAATGCTTCTAAAAGTAAACTTTGCTCCTTTTTAGCCACTTCTGTTTCAGATAAAATTTGTTGGTAACAAGCCGCCTTTTGTGATAATTCCTGAACGGTTTTTACATTGGTTTTAAGAAAAGCATCTTCCAGTTGTCTTTTTAAAGCACTGCATACGTCCCTTTTGTCTTGTTCGTGAAAAGAATTTATTTCATTTTGTATATCGGATATTTTTTGTTCACATTCTTTTAGGGCTGTTTTTATATTTCGTTGTTCAGGGTAACCAACACAAGAAATTACTGCCAGAAGCAGGCCGACAGGTAACAGAAAAAACAGTATAGGGGAAGCTGTAAAGCCAAATATAACTCCGGCAGCAACAACCGTTAAAGCGATAATGGCCATGGGAATATTTATGCCAAGGCGTTTCTTTTTTTGTGTGGATTGTTGCTCGCTTTTCAGTGCAGATAATATTTCCTTTTTATCAGATAATTGTTGCAAAGTATGTTCAAGTTCCTCAAGCTGTCTTTCGTCTTGCGCCAGTTGCAGCAGCTTTTCTTGTGAAAAAGGCCGTAAAGCTTCTAACTCTTTTTCTTTATTTAAAAGCTGATCAATATTTTTTTTAGATGTTTCGATTTTAGAGATAAGTTCCTTTTTTCGCTTGACGAGTAAGCTTGTTTTCTGTTGTTCCTGTTGCACGGCAATGTAAGCAGCGTGTTTCCTTGCCAACTGTTTCTGTGATGCCAGTTTTGCTCCTTGTATCTCTAACTTTTGCAGTTCCTCCTGAAGAGCTGTTTGTGCCAGGAGATCTTTTTTAAACTGCTCGGATAGTTGGTTAACTTGAATCAGTTCATGTTCCAACTCTTCCTGTTTTTGCTGTAGACGAGGAAGAATGCCGGCCTTTTCGCTTTTAGAAACAATCTCAAACTTTGCCTTTTCAAGCGCAGAAGCAACATTTTGATAAGAAATTTCTTCATCGCCGCTTTGCTTAAGGTTAGAAAGGCGTTTTAATATTTCATCATCTTTGCTGACTGAATCAACAACTGCTGCCTGTGTAATAAACATTGTTTTTAAGAAGGCATCGGCGCCAACTCCTAAAAACTTATATCCAAGCTCTTCCGGGGCTATAGTTGTAACTTCTTCCCAGGTATTCCCATCTTTTAATGATATCTTATCGCTGCGGTTTGTTTTTCCAAACCTGCGACTTAAAATATAGTCTTTACCATCGTCGTTAAAATAAATTGTTCCGGACATAACGCTATCATCCCACGGACGGTAACGTTTTCGCAAATCATCACGTATGCCGAGCTTTTTACTTTCGTTTGGCATACCGTAAAACATGGCATACAAAAAGGCACAGAGCGTACTTTTTCCTGCTTCATTTTCACCCGAAATCAGATTGATTCCCTTTGAAAATTCAAGTGTAAAGTCATGAAGCTTTCCGAAGGAATCAATCTCAACTTTTGTGAGAATCACGGAAGTTTCACCTTCTCTCCGCGTAATACATCAAGGCCAATAGAAAGTACGAGTTCAGCAGTATCGGAAGTGATTTCTTTATTTTCAAATACGTTTTTTATAAACAGGCCTTTTAGTGTAAGTTCATTTTTAATTTTATCATAATCAAGCCTTGTTGAAGTCTGATTTTTAATTTTTGCGGAGAAACATTTCAAGTTTTCTAAGATGATTGCTGGTTGGATTGTAAATTCTGACGTTCCTGTTAAAATAATTTTATATAAATCTTCTTCACTTCCGTTCATAGCCAGTAAAATCCTTCCGCAAAGTGTTTCATAATCGTGAATCTCGTTAACAGAAACAACAATCTCGTGGTATTGCCTTCGACACAAAGGTACAAAGGTTAGTTTAGACTGCCCTTTCTCAATCTTGGCAATAACAACACCCTTTTTTCCCAATTCGTCATATCCCCTGCCCTCCGGACAGCCGGGGTATACTGCACAGGTTTGACCGTAGTGCATTGCACCGCTGTAGCTGTGAATGTGACCAAGCGCAAGATAATCTGCGCCGCTTTGTTCAATTTCGCGTTCGGTAATAGGATTGTAGACCCCGTTGATATCTCCGTGCAAAGCTATAATGTTAACCTTGTCTGCATTTTTTATTTGAAAATCGGTCAACATGGATTTTTCTTCTGTAAAAGACGAAAAGGACTGACCATAAATATCGAAATATTCACACTCAAATCTTTCCATGTGGTTTGGAAAGATATGTACATTAGCACTCCAATTAAAAACCTGATAGTAGGAACCCGGCGTATTTGGGTCGTGGTTTCCGGCAGAAATAAAAACAGGAATATTAGGAATTGATGCAAGTTTTTCGCGAACATAGCGCAAAGTATGTGCACTGACAGAGCGGCTGTCAAACATGTCTCCGCAAATAATTAGAGCATCCGCTTTTTCTTCTGCTGCAAGAGATACGATTTTACCAAAGGTTTGCCGCAACTCTTCTCTGCGAATTTCTGCCTTTTGAGTCGAGTCGAGTCCCGTAAAAGGAGTATCAAAATGTATGTCTGCACAATGAATAATTTTTACTGCCATATTTTCACCTGATTCTATGCTATTTTGCCGGTTTTAAAGTAAAGTTAAAGCGGGTATATTCTCCCGGTTCGCTTTCTGCCCAAATATTTTCGCCGTGGCTCTGCAAAATGTTTTTAACAATATAAAGCCCTAAGCCTGCTCCCGTTTTATCTTGACTTCGCGATTTGTCAGTTTTATAAAAGCGATCAAAAACATGCGTCAGTTCGTTCTTGGCGATTCCCATTCCTGAGTTTTGAACAGAAACAAACACTTTACCGTTTGCCACTCCTGTGCGGATATCCATAAAGCCCTCATTGGGCGTAAACTTAATTGCGTTATCCAATAAGTTGGTTAAGACGCGTTGAATAGAGTCTTTGTCTGCGAGCACTTTCTGATTTTCTGCTTGAAAGGATACGGTTAAGCGGATATTTTTTTCAGAAATACGTTTCTCTAACTTTATGATATTTAGACGGATCATTTCGTTAAGATCAAATTCGCGGATTTCGAGCGTAAATTTTCCCTGCTCCATTTTGCTGATATCCAGCAAATCTGTAACCAAACGAGACAAACGTTTACTTTCATCCAAGACAATTGACAGATATTGTTTATGTTTCTCAGGTGGTATTGTGCCATCCATAATACCTTCGACAAATCCGGTAATTGTTGTCATCGGTGTTCGCAGTTCGTGCGAAACATTGGCGACAAAACTGCGCCGCACATTTTCCAGCTGTTCGATGGAGTCTGCCATTTTGTTAAAGGTTTCTCCCAGTTCGCCTACCTCATTCTCTGCGTCAATATTAACTCTACGGGCAAAATCACCTCCGGCAATGCTTTTTGCTGCAAGGTTAATCTCTTTAATCGGCTTTGTAAGACGGTTTGACATAATGTAAATAAATACCAGTGCTACAATTACAACAAAACAAACACAAAGCAAAAAGATACGGATAACATCGGTTCTGATTTGGTGAATTTCCGGAATCGGAAGATTTACAAATACGGCACCTGTTACATTGTTATCGGATAACATGGGTTTTGCTACAGTCAGCATGGTTGTATTAAACAATCCGCCGAGGTTCCCGATAAATTTTTCAGCGTTACCAGATAAAACGTTTTGCACATATTCCTGCTTTACACTGACGGTGATATTTTCACCGCTTGTCAGCACCGTTTCGCCATTTTTATCTAAAATAATAATAAACGTTCCTGTAGATGAGGCAATTACGTTAATATTAAGACGTTGTAAATAAGATACCTCGGCCTTATCATTTGCGGCAATTTCAATCAGTTTATCTGCAACAGAACTCAAATCCTCTTCATTTCGCTTGGTTAAATATTCACCTAAAAAGCCGTATAGCAAAGTTCCGATTACACAAAAGCTGATGATAAAGACCAACACAGTAAAAGAAAATAGTTGACCGAATATACTTTTTTTAAACAACTTATTTCACCTCAAACTTGTATCCGACACCCCAGACCGTCTTTAACTGCCAATTTTGCTCTCCCGCTAATTCCAACTTTTCACGCAGACGTTTTACGTGCACATCAACGGTCCGTGAATCTCCAAAATAGTCGAATCCCCAAACGGTTTCCAAAAGCTGTTCGCGTGTAAAAACTTTATTTGGATTCGTTGCAAGGAAGTATAAAAGTTCCAGTTCTTTTGGCGGAATATCAATGCTGTTGCCGTTTATTTTTAACTCATAATTAGATAAGTTGATAACAATATTTGGATAAACAACCTCTTTATCTTTATTGTCCTTTGGATCATATCGACGCAGAACTGCTTTAATTCTGGCAACGAGTTCTTTATTTTCAAAAGGCTTTACCATATAATCGTCCGCGCCCAATTCCAATCCTAAGACTTTATCAAAGGTCTCCCCTTTGGCTGTCAGCATAATAATCGGTATATTGCTAATGCGGCGAATTTCACGGCATACCTGAAAACCATCCATTTTTGGAAGCATTACATCAAGCAGAACTACGGACGGTGTATTTTCCTTAAATAATTCAACCGCGCTTTGCCCGTCATAGGCAAGAACAACAGAAAAACCTTCTTTTTCTAAGTATAAACGTATTAATTCGCAGATATTTTTGTCGTCATCGACAACTAAAACTCTTTGATTTGACATGATCAACACTCCTTCTCAATGTGTATCTCAAATTTTTATCTTTCGGACTGCCAGCGTCCCGATGCACCGCACGGCAGTATTAGTGAGCTGTTGTATACAGGAAGCCCCACTTCATCGGCAACTGCTGTTCCCCCGTACTTTTGTACAACAGTCATTTTTAAAAGGTCAGATAGCACTGAGGGTGCAAGACCTGTTGTATAAGAATTAATCAAAAAGAATAAAGGCTTATCGGATAATATTTGCATGCATCTTTCGAGCAAAGGAAACAATTCCTCCTCAATTTTCCAAATCTCACCGTTTGGTCCTCTCCCATATGAAGGAGGATCCATGATTATGGCGTCATATTTTCTTCCGCGACGGATTTCACGTTCGACAAATTTTATAACATCGTCAACAATATATCGCACCGGACAATCAGCAAGACCGGAAGAGACCAGGTTTTCCTTTGCCCAAGTGACCATTCCTTTAGAAGAATCAATATGTGCCACGGCAGCTCCGGCTGCAGCTGCGGCTGCTGTTGCGCCGCCGGTATATGCGAAAAGGTTAAGTACATTTATTTTTCGTTCTGCGTTTCGAATCAATTCTGAAAACCATTGCCAATTTGCAGCCTGCTCCGGAAATAAGCCGGTATGTTTAAAACCCATGGGCTTAATGTTAAAGGTTAGATTTAACGGTGTAAAATGTACATTCCAACGTTCCGGTACTTTTCTGACAAAGTCCCAGTTTCCGCCTCCTTTGTTGGAACGATAATACCTGCCGTGATATTGCTGCCATTTATCCGGAAATTCTTTATTATTCCAGATTACCTGCGGGTCAGGACGCACCAGTCGAAAGCCGTTCCAGTCCTCCAGTTTTTCGCCGTTGCATAAATCCAAAACTCTATAATCCTGCCATTCTTTACATATCCACATAAAACCCATGCCTTTCTATCATAACTAACATACTTATTTTACCATTTAAATGTGTTTACGTCAATCAATTTTTCGTTTTAGTCATATTCCTTTTGCAAATATCATATATTTTAACGAAACTCTTTACAGGGAGGAAGCCAAAAATGGAAGAAAGGAAAATTCCGCACAGTCTAGTCTTGGAGGATAAAGCTAAACTAAGCATTTCAGGCGTTGTGGATGTTGATACATTTGACGAGGCGAAAATCGTTCTTTTTACAGATGAAGACACCTTAGAAGTAGAAGGGGCCGATTTGCATATCCAAAAGTTGAATGTATCAGATGGCGAGATGATTATCGAGGGTGAAATTAACAGTATGATTTATAGCGGAAGAGATACTTATCATGCAAAAGGAAAAGGTTTTTTCAAAAGATTAATAAAATAGCGGCGCGTCGGATTTTTCCGACGTGTTTTCTTTTATGAGACAGGGGGGAGAAAATATGGATTTTTCAGTGACACATGAAGCATACGTGTTTCTTATCAGCGTTCTATCCGGTGCCGGCATGGGGTTAATTTATGATTTGCTGAGATGCGTTAGACGATGCGCAAAATCTACGGATGTTATTACTGATATTGAAGACATTATTTTTTGGGCAATTTCAATAGCTGTAATGTTTTTCAGTATATTTTTTACCAATCACGGCGTGGTGCGCTGGTATCAATTTTTTGGAGTAATTTTGGGCAGTATTTTATACTTTCTTACCCTTAGCCGTGTTATTTGTATCTGCGTGCAAAAAATAATTGAAATTTTTTTGAAAATATTTATATTTTTTTGCAAAATACTCTTGACACCGCTGCTTTTTACGTTTAATATATTATATAGAAGTATATTGTTTATTTTTGTACCCATTTTTAGATTATTTGTAAAATGGAAAGGGCAAATTTTCCGCAGATTGAAAAGCGGAGCAAAAAGAACAAAAGCTGCATTAATGAAAAAATAACTGCTGCAAGAGGGTATTTATTATGAATCATTCTAATGCAAAACCGAAGAAAAAGATTCACATGAAGGTCTTTGTAAAAAGAGGCTTGTTTTGTTGTCTTTTGATTTATATTGCCTTTTTGCTTATTTCGCAGCAGGTCAATATTTCGCGTTTGCGTGCTGAAGAAAATGATTTGGACAGCAAGATAGCTTCCGCCGCAAAAGAAAAGTCCGAGCTCGAAGCCCAGAAAGAGGCTGCAGGCACAGATGAATATTTAGAACGGGTTGCCCGTGAAAAATTGGGCTACATGAAACCGGGCGAAAAGGTTTTTATTGACTCTTCGCAATAAAAATATTTTTATAAAAATGGTTTAACGTTTAAGAAGGAGGAAGCTTTTAGTATGCTTTTGGAAGCAGGCAGCATTGTTGAGGGAAAAATCACCGGGATTACACCGTTTGGTGCGTTTGTGCTCTTGGATGAGGGAAAAACTGGTCTGGTGCATATTTCAGAGATTGCTTTGGAGTATGTGAAGGACATCAATGATCACGTAAAGATTGGTGACCAAGTTAAGGTTAAGATTTTGTCGATTGACGAGAAGGGCAAAATAAGCTTGTCTATTAAGCAGGCCATTTTAGCAGAAAAAAAGAATGCTCCGCGTCCTCCGCGTCCGAAACGCCTTGATACGGTCGATTTTTCAAAGAAAGGTGCCTCTTCTGCTCCGCAAACCTTTGAAGAAATGATGAGTCGTTTTAAACAAGACAGTGATGAAAAAATGCAGGATTTAAAACGAGGTTTAGAGTCGAAACGCGGAAACAGTTATCGTCGTTCTTCGGGGTCGTTTTAATTCCGTATTTCTTTTTAGAAAAATAAATCCTGTACCGAAACGGTACAGGTTTTTTTGTAAATAATTATAAAAATCAATGATTTTGAAAACATAATACCAGAGATTATCGTCATCATTTTGATTACAAAAAAGAAAGGAAAGAATATGCTTTACCTTACTAAATACTTGAAGGACTTTAAAAAGGAATTACTGGTCGGTCCCCTTTTCAAACTGACGGAAGCTGTTTTTGAGTTAATTGTACCGTTGGTCATGGCAAAAATTATAGATGTAGGTATTGTCAACGGAGACAAAGTATACATTTTGAAAATGGGAGGACTTATGCTATCACTCGGAGTAATTGGCTTGTGCTGTGCACTGGTATGCCAATATATGGCAGCACGTGCCTCTCAGGGATTTGGAACGAAGGTACGCAGCAGTATGTTTGCACATATCAATACTCTTTCACATGCCGAAATTGACCGTTTGGGTACACCGTCACTGATTACACGACTGATTAATGATATTAACCAGTTGCAGGTTGCTGTTGCTATGTTAATTCGTCTTGTTGTACGTGCTCCTTTTCTTGTAATTGGCGCGGCGGTAATGGCAGCAATATTAGATTGGAAGTTGGCGCTTATCTTTTTAATTGTCATACCACTCCTGGCGTTGACTCTGTACTGGGTTATGGCAAAATCTGTTCCATTTTACCAGTCTATTCAAAAAAAATTGGACAAGCTTTCTTTAATTACACGAGAAAACCTAATAGGTGCAAGAGTAATTCGCGCATTTTCCAAGCAAGACACGGAACAACAACGTTTTGATGCAGCAAATGAAGACTTGTTAAAAGCTTCCATTAATGTTGGGAAAATTTCCGCACTTCTCAATCCGGCAACATCTATTATTATGAACGGGTCTATTGTTGCCATCATCTGGTTTGGCTCCATGCGCGTTAATGTTGGTTCTCTATCCCAAGGGCAAATTATTGCATTTGTCAATTATATGACGCAAATTTTGCTTGCGCTTGTTGTAGTAATCAATTTGATTGTAATTTTTACAAAAGCCGCTGCGAGCGGTGCCCGTGTACAGGAGGTTTTTGAAACTGTCTCCTCCGTTTCGGAAGCACACGGAAACGATTTAAAACTTCCTGATGGAGCGCTCTCCGTTGAATGGAAAAATGTTTCTTTTGCATATAAAGGCTCTGAAGAAAGTGCGCTTACGAACATTAATTTTATAGCAAAAGCAGGTTCTACAATCGGCATTATTGGCGGTACGGGTTCTGGAAAAAGTACGCTTGTAAACCTCATTCCGCGCTTCTATGATGTAAATGAGGGCGTGATTTTAATTGGTGGTACTGATATAAGACAGCTTTCTTTATCACAGCTGCGCGGACGTATCGGTATGGTTCCGCAGCATGCAGTATTGTTTTCCGGTACTTTAGAGGAAAATATGAAATGGCGTAGCGAAAACGCAACCAGGGAAGATATTTCCAAGGCTCTTGAAATATCCCAGTCGTCAGAGTTTGTCAGCAGAATGCCGGATGGCCTGGAGACGCAAATTTTACAGGGAGGAAAAAATCTTTCCGGTGGCCAGAGACAACGGTTAACAATTGCCCGCGCTTTAGTGGGGCAACCGGATATTTTAATTCTTGATGATAGCGCCAGCGCCCTGGATTTTGCAACAGATGCGCATTTACGTGCTGCACTGAAGGAAAACGGTGCTGACAAAACGATATTTCTAGTATCGCAGCGAGTCAATACTGTTCGCGGCGCAGACTGCATTGTTGTGCTTGACGATGGCAAAATTGTCGGTACGGGAACTCACAGGGAATTAATGAAAAATTGTGAGATTTATCGTGAGATTTGTCTATCCCAGCTTTCGGAAGAGGAGGCGTTAAGTGAATGAAAAAACAGCGAATATATAAACGTCTGCTTGTCTATACAAAAAACAGTACTCCCTATCTGATTCTTGCTTTTATCAGCGCTGCCATCAGTGTCAGTATGTCTTTATGGGCGCCGGTTTTAATAGGTGATTCTATAGACTTTATTGTTGCGAAGGGACAAGTGGATTTTTCATCCGTTGCCAGAATAATGATTATTTTAGCAAGTTCTATAGCAATTGGTGCATTGTTTCAATGGCTTTTGGCGTATGCGACCAATAAGGCTGCATATAAAACGGTTAATGATATGAGAACGGCTGTATTCCGCAGAATTTTGAATACTCCGCTTTCTTATATAGATTCGCAGCCACACGGTGATATCATTAGCCGTGTGACAATGGATATTGATCAGATTTCCGTTGGCTTGCTGCAGGGTTTTACACAACTGTTTACAGGTATAATTACTATTATCGGAACTTTGTTATTCATGCTATCCGTTAATGCTGCCATCACCGCTGTAGTTGTTTTGGTTACACCAATTTCTTTATTCGTAGCTTCCTTCATTGCCCGGCTTTCTTCGGGGATGTTCCGTAAACAATCGGCAGAACGGGGAGAACTTGGTGCATTTGTGGAAGAGATGGTAGGAAATCAGAAAATTATTAAAGCGTTTTCCTATGAAGAACGCGCACAGGAAAAATTTGATGAGATTAACCGGAGACTATACCAAAGTGGTGTAAAATCACAGTTCTGCTCTTCTCTGACGAACCCATCAACTCGTTTTGTCAATGGTTTGGTTTATGCATTGGTGGGCATAAGCGGTGCTATCGGGGCGATATCCGGGAGACTTAGCGTTGGTCAACTCTCCTGTTTCTTGACTTATGCAAATCAATACACAAAACCGTTTAATGAAATTACCGGTGTGCTTACTGAGTTGCAGTCCGCATTTGCTTCCGCAGCACGAGTTTTTGAGGTAATGGATGCACCGATTGAAACATCTGATGCAGATAAGCCAAAATTACTTAGCGCCGGAGAGGTATCTATTCAAGATGTCAGCTTTTCTTATGTACCGCAAAAACCGTTAATTGAAAACTTTAATTTAAAAGTAAAACCGGGTCAGCGTGTTGCAATTGTCGGTCCGACAGGATGCGGAAAAACGACCTTAATTAATTTATTAATGCGGTTTTATGATGTAAATGAAGGTTATATTTCTGTAAATGGTAAGGATATTCGTTCTGTCACGCGGAAAAGTCTGCGCTCGCATTATGGCATGGTACTTCAAGAGACATGGCTATTTTCCGGTACTGTGCGCGAAAACATTGCGTACGGACGACCCAATGCTTCGGAGGAAGAAATTATTGCTGCTGCAAAGGCGGCACATACGCATAATTTTATCAAACGTTTGCCGCAAGGTTACGACACCGTTTTATCAGAAGATGGAGGAAACATTTCTCAAGGACAAAAGCAGCTTTTGTGTATTGCACGTGTTCTGCTTGCAAAGCCTGATATGCTAATTTTGGACGAAGCGACCAGTAGCATTGATACTTTAACGGAAATGCGGATTCAGCAAACATTTCAACAAATGATGCAAGACCGTACAAGCTTTATCGTAGCACACCGCTTATCTACTATTAAGGGTGCGGATGTGATTTTGGTCATGAATCAAGGTCATATTATAGAGCAAGGCACACACGATGAGCTATTAGAACAAAATGGCTTTTACGCTGACTTATATAACAGCCAGTTTGCCGGAAATCAATAAAATATAAAGAAACGAGGAATTACGTTATGGCACTCAGAACAATTATCACAAATGGAGACCCCGTTTTACGGAAAAAATGCAGAACAGTGGAAAAGGTTGATGACAGAATACGTGAATTGTTAAATGATATGGCAGAAACCATGTATCACAATGGAAATGGAGCGGGACTTGCAGCTAACCAAGTTGGTATACTAAAACGTCTTGTTGTTATTGATATGGGCCAAGGGCTGATAAAACTTATTAATCCGGAGATTGTGGAAAGTTTTGGGTCTCACGAAGTTGTAGAGGGATGTCTCAGTTTTCCGAATGTATGGGGTAAAGTTATTCGTCCCGAAAAGGTAACGGTAAAAGCACTTGACGAAAATGGCAATGAAATTATTTTGACCGGTGAGGGAGATTTGGCAAAATGTTTTTGCCATGAAATCGACCATTTAAACGGCATTGTTTTTGTTGATAAAGTTATAGAATATATTAATTAATATAAAATGCAAAAGCACCTTACAAACACAGAAAAATGACTTGTAAGGTGCTTTTTTATTATAGAATTTGTTGATTATCTGGTTGCTTCATGTTGCTGATCAAATTCACGGATCAAGTGATTAAGACTTTTCATTTCATGGACTGCAAATCCAGTTACAACTAAGCCGGCCAAAAGGTCTGCGCATGCCCCGGCATACAAAATACCATCCAATCCAAAGAAAATAGGCAGAATGAGGATAAGCGGTATTAAAAACACAATCTGTCTTAAAGAAGACAAAACCGAAGCTTTGACGGCTTGACCGGTTGCCTGGAAATAGTTGGTAGTGACAATCTGAAAACCGGCACAAAAGATACACAGTAGAAAAATACGCATGCATTTTACAGCAAAATTTGTAAATGTTGCATTTTCTTTTCCGAAAATACTCAGCACAGCCTCTGGGAACAGCATACACATAAGCCAGCCTATAATTGAAATTATGGTGGCACTGGTAGCGGCAAGAATGTATGTTTTTCTGATTCTGTGTGGTTGCTGTGCTCCCCTGTTAAATCCTAAGATAGGCTGTGCACCAACACCGATTCCTACGCAGAAAGAAATTAAAATCATGTTAACCTTCATAACTATTCCCATGGCACTTAAAGCAATGTCACCTTCACCGGCATTATTTAAATTTCCATAATAAATTAGTGAGTTATTCATAACTATCTGTAGAATTGTAGAAGCAATCTGTAAAATACAACTGGAAATGCCGATTCCGGATAGACGGCGACATAGATGCATATTTAACTTCATATCTGCCTTGCGAAATCGCATATTACCTTTTTTGACGAAGTAGTAAACTAATATTACAGCAGAGATAAGCTGAGAAGTAATGGTTGCAATTGCAGCCCCGGCTACACCCCAATGGAGAACGAAAATATAAATTGGATCCAGTATTGTATTTAATATTGCTCCTGCCAAAATACTGTACATTGCAAGGTTTGGACTTCCGTCTGTCCGTACCAGATTTGACAGGCCAACACCGACCATGGAAAACGGTGCGCCAACTAAAATAATAGCAGTATAGATGCGTGCATATTCGTAAGTGTCCTCTCGTGCACCAAAGGCATAGAGCAGCGGATCCATGAACATAAATCCTAATATCATCAATATAATTCCTGATGCTGTAAGCAAAACAAATACGTTTCCCAATGTTTTATTTGCTTCTTCCTTATTTTTTTCGCCGAGCATAATGGCTGCATAAGCACTGCCACCTGCGCCGAAAAGTGTAGAGATAGCTAACATAATTGTGACGATTGGAAATGCTATGGTCGTTGCTGCATTTCCAAGGTAACCAACACCTTGACCGATAAAAATTTGATCAACAATATTGTAAATAGAATTAACCAGCATTGAAACAATGGACGGGACAGCAAATTTTATAAGCAACTTCCCTACCGGCTCGTATCCTAATGGATTTTTTTCTTTTGTAATTATTTCCTGCTGCATGAAAAAAATATTCTCTCCTTTATAAAATTCTAACAGTAAGTAATGTTTGTAAAGTGCTTGTCATTAGTTCAGGCTGCCGATAAACAAAGGCAAAAACATTACCAAAAGCATAACCGCCGCGACAACAATGGCAATCCACCGTACTAAACAAGGAACCCCGCCTACATTCTTTTTTGTTTCAGACGGAATATGTTTTCTTGTATGTGTTTTCTTACTTGCGGCCATAGATGTTCTCCTTTTTTTGATCTAATATCAATTGTAACTTTTTCTTTCGCGGCATTTTTTTAATTTCGTGCTCTCGTCGAAGCGCTTCTGATTTATCAGAAAATTGTTCAGAGTAAAGCAAAACAACCGGCAGCCTCGTTTTGGTATATTTGGCACCTTTTCCTTCATTATGGGTACGTACCCTTTTTTCAAGTGACGTAGTCCAACCGGTATATAAACTTTGGTCTACACACTCTAGAATATATACATAGTGAGTTTCCGCATTTATCTTTTTATGCATAACGTATCTATTCCTTGAGATTCTATTAATTTATTTAATTCATTGATAACAACTTTACATTTTTAGCAACATAATCAATGCCTGAAACGACCGTTAATGCCGCTGCAACCCAAAGAGCTATATTAACATATAGGTTTGGTTCAAAAAAGATTAAGGCAAGAGATAAAGCTATAAATTGCCATATGGTTTTAATTTTACCCCATATACTTGCAGCAATTACTTTGCCTTCTGCGGCAGCTGCGATTCTGATACCCGAAACAATAAATTCTCTTGCTAAAATAATCACAGTAATCCATGGCGATACCAACCCTTTATAGGTAAGGCACACCAATGCCGCAGTAACAAGAAGTTTATCTGCTAACGGATCCATAATTTTCCCAAAATTTGTTATTTGGCTGTTTTTTCTTGCCAGATAGCCATCAAGCGTATCGGTGAAAAAGGCAAGAATAAAGACAATCAGCGCAACATAGTTTACGAAATAAAGCTCAAAAACCATAAAAATCGGAATTAATATAACACGTAAAATGGTTAACTTATTCGGTGTGTTCAATGTTGTCCCTCATTTCCGGAATCAATATCATTTTTCCTGTCAAATCATATGCATCAGCATCTAAAATCTCAACCATTACAAAACTGCCGGTTTCAACTTCATCTTCAGCTGCAAAATAAACAATACCGTCAATATCAATAGAGTCCGCATAGCTTCGGCCAAAATACATTAAATTATTCATATCATAACCTTCGACCAGAACTTCAATATGCTTTCCAATCATATTATTTTGATGTTGTTCAGAGATTTCAGATTGTATTTCTAAAATTTGTTCGGTACGTTCATCCTTGATTTCCTGTGAAAGCTGCTGCGGTAACTTTGCTGCTGGGGTGTCCTCTTCTTGAGAATAGGCGAAAGCACCCAATCGTTCAAATTTCATATCTTTTACAAACTGTATGAGTTCAGCAAACTGTTCCTGCGTTTCACCCGGAAATCCGGCTATTACTGTTGTACGAATAACCAAATTAGGGATTTCCTTACGAAGCTTTGAAAGGAGACTGTAGAGCTGTTCTTTGTTACCATGCCTGCCCATTCTTTTCAATACAGTATCATTGCAATGCTGGATTGGGATATCCATATAGTTAACAATTTTTTCCTCTTCGCGAAAAGCTGCAATTAATTCGTCTGTGATAACTTCCGGGTACAAATAGTGCACCCTGATCCAGTGAATCCCGTCAATTTTACACAGTTCTCTTAAGAGTACCGCCAAACGATACTCGCCATATAAATCTATACCGTATCGGGTCGTATCCTGAGCAATCACAATCAGTTCACGTACACCGCTTTCAGCCAAATGTCTTGCTTCAGAAAGAATATCTTCCATCTTTCGGCTGCGATATTTGCCGCGGAGTTTTGGTATAATGCAATAAGTGCAATGATTATCGCATCCGTCCGCAATTTTTAGGTATGCACTGGCTTTTCCTGTGCTGACGAGACGTGGCTGACCTTCCTTGTCAGATTGATCCATATGACCAAATATTACCGGCTTTTCACCATTAAAAGCAGATTTTACTACCTCGGCAATTTTGGGATAATCACCCGTTCCCACCACGGCGTCAACTTCGGGTAATTCTTTTAAAATATCATCATGGTAACGTTCAGCCAAACACCCGCTCATAATCAAAAGCTTACATCTATCTTTTTTGTATTCAGCCATCTCTAAGATAGTCTGAATTGACTCTTCTTTTGCTGATTCGATAAAACCACAGGTGTTGACAACAATAACATCAGCCTCGGACGGGTCTGAAACTATGCTGTAACCTTCAGAACCCAAAATTCCTAACATAACCTCCGTATCCACTAAGTTTTTAGGGCAACCTAAAGATACGAAGCCGATTGTGCAGCTCAATTTTCCTCCTGCGTCTGCTCTTGTTCCCTGCGCAGGGCTTTTTCTGCTTCTTCTTCCTCTATGGTCTCATTGTTATCAGAGTTGATAATTTCAACCTTACCTTCAGCAATTTCTTTTACAGCCTCAGTAATACTGCGTGCACCATCGAGACTTACCTCAGTTTCTTTATAGACTTCCTCGGAAATCTGCCGAGCCCGTTTTGCGGCAGCAATCACCAAGCTGTAACGGCTTCCTGCTTTCTCCATTAAATCAATAATCGAAGGGTATAACATCATATAGCAACAATCCTTTCACATTTAGTTTTCTGTAAATTTTTTTATTATTTCCGCATTTCTTGCAACACGCGCTTTTTCTGCTGTGATAATGGCTTCAAAGCGCTGTACGGCAAGTTCAACTTCGTCATTTAATAATATGTAATTATATTTATGCGCATTACTAATTTCCCACAATGCAGCCTGCAAGCGTTTGTTAATGACTTCCCTGCTTTCGGTTCCGCGGCCGGAAAGACGCTTTTCTAACTCTTCTATGCTTGGCGGCAGTACAAATACAAAGACTGCCTCGGGGTACTCGCTTCGAACTTTTAGGGCACCCTGTACATCAATTTCCAAAATAACATCTTTGCCGTTATCAAGCATTTGTTCTACTGCATCCTTGGGGGTTCCGTAGTAGTTTTCACAGAAACAGGCCCATTCAATAAAACCGTTATTTTCAATTTTTTCTTTAAAATCACCTTCGGAAAGGAAGTAATAGTGCACACCATCCAATTCCCCTTCTCTTGGCGATCTGGTTGTAGCAGAGACAGACAGAAAAATGTCATCATGCTTTTTTAACATTTCAGTACATACCGTTCCTTTGCCAACGCCGGAAGGGCCTGATACAACCAATAACAAGCCCTTATTCCTCATTTTCTGTATCCTCCTCATCCAGCAATTCAGAATCATCCATTCTGTGCGCCACAGTAATCGGCTGGACGGCAGATAATATAATGTGATCACTGTCCATAATAATTACAGCGCGTGTTCTGCGTCCGTAGGTCGCATCAATTAACATTCCCCGATCACGGGCATCCTGAATAATTCTCTTAATTGGTGCCGATTCAGGACTGACAATTGCAATCAGGCGTGAGGCAGAAACAATATTACCGAACCCTATATTAATAAGTTTCATATTAAACGCTCCCCTATTCCACATTTTGAATCTGCTCGCGCAGTTTTTCTATTTCAGACTTCATTTCTACCACCAGTTTGGTAATATCTTTATCATTGGCTTTAGAACCGATGGTATTCGTTTCTCTGTTCAATTCTTGCACCAGAAAGTCGAGTTTTCGTCCGACCGGTTCATTCTGTGCCAAAATTTTATCCAACTCAACAAAATGGCTTTTTAAACGAACAAGTTCCTCATTAATACAAACTCTGTCCGCCAAGATACCTACTTCTGTTAAGATTCTTCCTTCATCAGCTTTAAATTCCCCCAAAAGCTCCTTCATGCGTTCCTTAAGTTTTGCAGCATATTCTTCTGTAATTTTTGGGGACAACAACTCTATTTTTTCGGTGAGCACACATATATTTTTTGCTTTTTCTTTCAAATCATGCAACATGCGTTCTCCCTCGCTGCGGCGCATGGCAAGAAAATCTTCCATTGCAGGTTCAAGGCAGGACTCTATCAGTTTCCATGCTTCTTCTTTATCCTCTTCCTGGTGCTTTGTTACAAAAATATCGGAAAAGCGTGTCATATCAGAAATAGTAATATTCTCGGATATTCCGCATTTTTCTTTAATCTCCTTTAATAGAAGGTAATAATTCATGCAAAGCGTTTCATCAAGCATGACAGCTTTGTCATTGCTGCAATAATTTTCAATATAAATAAACACATCAACTTTTCCGCGCGAAATGCGGCTTAAAACATATTCACGGATTTTATCCTCCAAATATCCGTAAGATCGCGGCAATTTTACTGTTACATCACTATAGCGATGATTTACTGAACGAATATCTATTACAATTTTTCTTTTTTCATCAATCTGTTCATAACGACCATAGCCTGTCATGCTGTTAAGCATTTGTTTCTTCCTCCTGTGCACGTTTTAGTTTTTGTTGCTCCAGATAAATCATCAATACTGATACATCTGCAGGGCTCACGCCGGAAATACGGCTTGCCTGTCCGAGCGAAAGCGGACGTAAATCGCTTAATTTCTGCCGTGCTTCAATTCTCAGTCCATCAATTGAAAGATAGTTAATATCGGATGGCAGTTTCTTATTTTCCAGCTTTTTAAACTGTTCTACCTGTTTCATTTGACGGGTGATATACCCGTCATACTTTATTTGAATTTCTACTTGCTCTGCTTCAAAACGGTTTAATGCAGGTCTATCGGTATCAATTACTGTTAAATCTTTATAAGTTAGTTCCGGTCGGCGTAAAAGTTCTGCCATCTTGATGCCCGTGTGAATCGGTGCAGAATGATGCTGTATTAAGAAATTATTTACTGATTCCATTGGCGGCACAACCAATTTTTCCAAACGTGTTTTTTCGTCAGAAATCCTTTTTAACTTCTCCTGCAAAAGATGATATCTTTTTGGGGAAATCAGTCCGATTTGATATCCGTAGGGAGTGAGACGCTCGTCAGCATTATCCTGACGTAGTAACAGACGGTATTCTGAACGCGAGGTCATCATGCGATATGGCTCATGCGTACCTTTTGTTACTAAATCATCAATCAAAGTGCCAATATAGCTTTCTGAGCGCTCTAATATGAAAGGAGGTTTATTTTTAATTTTAAGAGCCGCGTTAATACCGGCTATCAACCCTTGCGCTGCGGCTTCCTCATAACCGGAACTGCCGTTAAATTGTCCGGCTCCATATAAACCTGATATTTCTTTAAATTCCAAAGTGGGATAAAGCTGTGTAGGATCTGCACAATCATATTCAATCGCATATGCAGTACGCATCATTTCTGCATGCTCCAAACCTTCTACAGAATGAAGCATTTTAATTTGCACATCCTCCGGAAGGCTTGACGACATTCCCTGTACATACATTTCGTCTGTATTTTCGCCCATAGGCTCTATAAATATCTGATGTCTTAATTTATCTGCAAACCGCACTACTTTATCCTCTATTGACGGGCAATATCTGGGGCCGATTCCTTCTATCATACCGCTGTACAGAGGTGAGCGATGCAGATTATCCCGTATAATCTGATGTGTTTGTTCGTTTGTATAAGTTAAAAAACATGACATCTTATTTTCGCCGATATTATCATGCTCAAACGAAAACGGAGTAATTTCCTCGTCGCCTAGCTGTTCTTCCATCTTTGAAAAGTCAACACTGCGACGGTTAATTCTAGCAGGTGTTCCGGTTTTAAAGCGCATAAGCTTTACACCTAATGATAAAAGTGAGGCTGACAGTCTATTTGCCGGAAACATACCATCCGGACCGCCGTTGTAAGAGACATTGCCAATAATAATTTTTCCTTTGAGATATGTACCTGTACTGACAATGACCGCCTTTGTACGATAAAATGCACCAATATGCGTTACAACGCCGTAAATACCGCCATCTTGACATATAATTTCAATAATTTCCGCCTGTTTTAGCAACAAATTTTCTGTCTGCTCTATTGTTTTTTTCATTAGCGCCTGATATGCACGACGATCTGACTGCACACGAAGCGAGTATACAGCGGGTCCTTTGCCTTTATTTAAAATACGAGATTGTAAGAAGGTAGCATCTGCCGCCTTTCCCATCTCGCCGCCAAGTGCGTCAATCTCCCGCACCAAATGTCCCTTCGCGGTTCCGCCGATAGAAGGATTGCATGGCATATTCGCCACAGCATCAAGGTTAATCGTGAAAAGTGCAACGGAAAGCCCCATTCTCGCACAGGCAAGCGCTGCTTCACATCCGGCATGACCTGCTCCGATTACAGCGACATCGACAGCGCCGGCGTAATATGATGCCGATTCGGGCAGCCATTCCATTGTGTTCTCGTCCATGAATGAAATACTCCTTTAAACTACCAATCAAATTTGTACGTTCTATGCGCTTTTACTCATGCGCACAATACACCATAATATATTAATTGTACCATTTTTCCGTTAAAATGGCAATAGAAAAACAGAAAAAATGTGTAAAAATAAAAACCGAAACTAAATTTCGGTTTTTATTATTTATTAATATATTTTTATTTTATTTTTGTGGTGAATCCAAATGTGTCATTAATTTTTCCGCTTTGAATTCCGGTAATAGTATCATAAAGTTTAGCAGAAACTTCGCCGATTGCTCCGTTATTAATGGAAATAATATTTCCGTCCCAATTCAATTCACCGACGGGAGAAATGACAGCAGCTGTACCGGTACCAAATACCTCTTCCAATTTTCCAGCGGCGTGTGCATCATATATTTCTTGGATACCAAGGCGTCTTTCTGTGACTTTCATACCCCAAGAACGCATGATTTGAATGGAAGAATCACGCGTAATACCTGCTAAAATACTTCCGTTTAAAGCTGGTGTAACTACTTCACCGTCAATCTTAAAGAATATATTCATGGCACCAACTTCTTCAATGTATTTGCGCTCTACACCATCAAGCCATAAAACCTGAGCATAACCTTTGGTTTCGGCAATTTCCTGTGCTTTCATACTGGCAGCATAGTTTCCGGCTGTCTTGGCAAAACCCATACCGCCGCGCACTGCGCGTACATAGGAATCCTCAACATAAATTTTAACCGGATCCAAGCCGCCCGAATAATATGAACCAACAGGCGACATAATCACAATAAATTTGTAAGTATGAGATGGATGAACCCCCAATGCATTATCGGTTGCAATAATAAAAGGACGGATATAAAGAGAAGTTCCTTCTCCTTCCGGAATCCAGTCAATGTCAGTCGCTACCAGTTTTTTTATAGCCTCTACAGCAAACTCTTCATCAATCTGGGGAATGCAAAGACGCTCATTAGAAATATTAATACGTTTCATATTGTTTATCGGTCGAAACAAAAGTGCACCACCGTCTGCACAGTGATATGCTTTCATGCCTTCAAAGACCGTTTGTCCATAATGCAAAACCATACAGGACGGATCCAGACTGAGCGGTGCATATGGAACAATTCGCGGGTCATGCCATCCTTTTTCTTCACTATAATCCATTACAAACATATGATCGGTAAAATATTTTCCGAAGCCTAAACCGTTCACCGGCGGTTTTGCTTTTGGGGCAGTTGTCTTTGTAATGCTAATTTCCATTTTTATTTCACTCCTTATGTATAGTCAATAGTATTTATTTTATTAAAATTATATCTCTTCTGATATCATTTGTAAACCTGTTCTTTGCTTTAATGGTTATGCAAAAAGTATAATAATATGTTATTTTCGTACATCTGCGACACCAACAGAGAGCTTTGAACCGTTCTCCCGAAATTTTCCGTTGTGTTTAAGAGTGTAGTAAAGGTTAATAGTCCAAGCAAAAGGTAAACAAGTAATACGCCGCTGAGCGCGCCAAACGCAGCGCCAAAAATCTTGTTACAGCTATGAATAACAGGCAATTTTGTTGCAATATCCAATACTTTCGATGTTCCCCATAAAAGAAACCGAACAATGATAAAAACAAGCAACATGCTTATAATATTCATTGCTGCAGAACTTACACTTTCGGATACACTCTTTTGAAGTTGTTCTCCTGCCGCTTGTGCCGCGTCTTGGATAGCGTTTGGAAAAGCTTCTATTTTTTCCTTTGTGGCATTTTCGGACTCCCCTTCATTTTTAGTTTGTCCAAACATCATTTCAACCTTTTCTGTTACGGTGTTCCCGATTGAACTTTGTGACATGAAATCAGAAACAACTGGATATAGGGTAAATGCTAAAACAAGAGACAACACAATGGAACCGAGTCCGAAGAGAGATCTGGCAAGTCCGCGGGCAGAGCCGATAATCGCCAGCAATACAACAAATCCAATAAAAACAAAATCAGCAATATTGAGCATGATATTCCCCCTTTTTAGTAAATAGAAATCATTTTCTATCCCGCTGTAACCCGAATCATTTGAGCACCGGCTGCAGAAATTCCTGCCGCCTGTGCTTCAGAACCCAGAAACATAAAATCAAGCAAATCCATGCCGGGATTTAACTGAAAACTTTCATTGCATTTACTGTCCAGTATGGAAATTACCCGTCCGTTGCCAAGTGCAATGCGATTGCCGCGGCAATCAAGATATGAAATTTCCTGTTCGCTGTGGAATTGCCCCATGCGCTCGCCTTTTACATTATAAGTCTCCACATCGCCGGCACCCAAACTAAGACCGGAACCAGAAAATGCAAGTGTTAATAAATTGCCGTTTGTATTATAGGTTAAAAGATCTCTCTCGGCATAATCAACAGTTCCGGTTACTTTGCCATAACCATTATAAATATACGCATTTTTCTCGCCAATACAGTATAAAACATTCCCGTTAAAGGCAAGAGCTGCAAATATTTCATCACTATAACTATCATTGGTAAACGGGCGCTCTTTATTAATACTGAACATAATAATATTACTGTTTAGGATTCCGCTGTCAGTATTAAGCGCAGAAACAGCGATATCCCGATTATTATCTGAAATATCCGCGTCCAAAACATAAAGCCCACCGGAATTCCATTTAAACAATTCCTCGCCTTTGTTGCTATAGACGGAAACGGAGCATTGATGTGTTTCACCCTTTGTTACGAAAACACAGCTGCCGCTTGAATTGATATCTGCGGTAATAATGGATTCATCAAGAGAAAATTCATATTTTTGCTCACTGCCTTTAAATAAAAAAGCTTTTCTGTCATTTTTATCAGCAATCAAAGCATATTTTCCTTCAGAGACAAAGAAGGGCTGTGATACCGGCAGACTGATGTCTTTTGCCATTTTTCCGTCAAGATCAGCTATTTTTGTATTTTCAGCACTGTAAAAGAAAAGTTTTTCTTCTGATACACCATGTGAATAGGAAATTCCGGGATCAAGTTCAAAATTCATTGTCTCTGAAACAGGCGTGTCATTTAAAGGTATCTCCTGTCCGTTTTTGTTTTGTAATATAATTGCCAGATAGGAGGCGCCTGCCACCACTGCCAAAATTATAAAAATACTCAAGATTAAGAGGAGCACTTTGTGTGATTTTTTTTCATATATAGCTTTTCTCATAGAAAGCCTCCGTTAATATGTAATCTTTTTGAGAATCAAACCTTCGGGAGGAGCTGTAATTCCTGCTCTTTTACGCTCCTTGGATGCAATAATATCCGGAATCATTTCCGGAGCAATATCTGCTCTGCCTACACTGACGAGTGTACCGGCAATAATACGAACCATATTATACAAAAAACCATTTCCGGTTATTGTCATTCGTAGTTTGCTGTCAAACACTTCAAATTTATTTTCGTAGATTTCTCTTACAAATGTTTTAGCAGAACCGCCCTGTGACATAAACGCTGAGAAATCATGCTGCCCAACAAAATAGGACGCTGCACGGGCCATACGATCATAATCTAACGGATAACGATAATTCCATACATATTTTCGTGTAAATACATCACAATAACCTGTATTGTCGATGTTATATACATATGTTTTGCACTTTGCATCATAACGTGCGTGAAATTGGTCAGCGCAGGGTTCAATCGTTTTGAGGCGAATTGTTTCAGGAAGCAAGGCATTGATTCCTGCCCACAATGTATACATATCTTTGTCCGTATCTAAGAAAACATTTGCCACATAATCAAGCGCGTGTACACCCGCATCCGTGCGGCTTGCACCAATTAACGATACATCATTTTTGGTAATGATACCGATTGCTTTTTCCAGTTCTCCCTGAACTGTAATGGCATTTTTTTGTCTTTGCCATCCGCCAAAATCTGTACCATCATACATAATATGTAATTTATAATTTTTTAGCAAATAATTTCACCCTACCCCGTTAAATAAAACGGCACGCTGTAACGATACCGAAAAATATACAAAAGAATATTGCACTAACTAAGTCATTTTTGCAAAAATGAATTGGGTTTAACCTGGTTCTGCCGTTTCCGCCGCGGTAACAGCGACTTTCCATGGCGATGGCAAGTTCATCGGCACGTCGAAAAGCACTAATAAACAGTGGTACAAGCATCGGCACTAAGCCTTTTGCTTTTTTTATAATCCCGCCCGTAGCGAAATCCGCACCTCTGGCTTGTTGTGCTTTAGAGATTTTATCGGTTTCCTCTATTAAAGTAGGAATAAAACGAATAGCAATACTCATCATCATGGCAAGCTCGTGAGCCGGCAATCCCATTTTCGCAAAAGGAAATAACAATTTTTCCATTCCGTCCGTTAAGGATATAGGCGAAGTTGTGTATGTCAGCGCAGAACTGCAAATAATTAAAAGTACCAGTCTAAGTGCCATCTTTCCGGCTAAAATTAATCCCTCCCAGGTCGTATGCGTTGCATGGTTCCATAAATAAATTTGTGTCCCCGGAGTTAAAAAGAGATTTAAAATACCGGTAAAAATGATAATAAACCACAGCGGCTTCAGTCCGCGAAAATACATTTTTAGAGGAACCTGCGATAAAGAAACAATCATCAAAGTAAACAGAACCACAGCGCAATAACTGTAGAGGTTGTTAGCCATAAAAATAGCAACAAGCATAAAAATCAATATGAGGATTTTAGTGCGAGGGTCTAACTTATGGATTGGAGAATCTATGGGAAAATATTGCCCAAGCGTAATATCCTTTAACATTTCTGAGCCTTCCTTTTTTCTTTTTCGAGCATCAAAATGGATGCTTTTGCTTTTTCAACGGTGTAAATATTATTGCTGATTTTCACACCCCGTCTGCGCAGTTCCATTACCAATTCACTAATCTGCGGTACGCCAAGCCCTATTGCTTTTAACTCTTCAGCCCGCGAAAAAATATCGGCAACTTTACCATCCATAGCAATACGTCCGTGATTCATTACAATAATGCGGTTTGCAATGCGTGCAACATCTTCCATGGAATGGGAAACCAAAATGACAGTCATTTTACTTTTTAAATATAGTGCTCGTATTTGTGTTAGTATCTCCTCTCTGCCTGCCGGGTCAAGACCGGCAGCAGGTTCATCTAACACTAACACACTTGGGCGCATTGCCAGCACACCGGCAATTGCAACGCGTCTTTTTTGTCCCCCGGATAATTCAAACGGGGACAATTCGCAATATGAATCGTCTAAACCGACGTAATTCATTGCTTCGGTAACTCTTTCTTCAATTTCCTGCTCGCTAAGCCCCATATTTTTGGGTCCGTAAGAAATGTCCTTCCATACAGTTTCTTCGAAAAGCTGGTGCTCGGGGTATTGAAAAACTAAACCAACAGTTTGTCTCAGCTGTTTTAAATCTACGTTTTTTTGTGCGGTACTGATACCATTCACAATAATTTCTCCGGCGTGTGGCTTTAGCAAACCGTTCAAATGCTGAATGAGAGTAGATTTTCCGGAACCGGTATGCCCGATCAAACCAATGAACTCTCCCTCTTGTATTTCCAAGCTGATATTATCAAGAGCTTTTTTTTCAAACGGGCTGCCTTGCATATAAATATATTCCAAATTTTTAATTATGATTCCCATGTTTTTATGCTCCTTTTCGGATCGGCTTATGCTAAGATTTTCATCAGTTCCTCAGCACACTCATCTACCGTCAAAATATCGTGACGAAGCGGGAGCCCCGTTTTTTCCAACTCATACAATAATTCCGTCACCTGCGGAACGTCAAGCCCTATTTTTTTCAGCAGCTTTACTTCTGAAAATACTTTGCGAGGAACAGAGTCTAATAATATTTTGCCTTTATCTAAAACAACAACCCTGTCGGCCTGAGCCGCTTCATCCATATAGTGTGTGATCAAAACCACCGTAATGTTTTCCTGTTCTTTTAGTCTGCGAATAGTGGCGAGCACCTCACGCCTGCCTTGTGGGTCAAGCATTGCGGTTGGCTCGTCCAACACAATACATTTCGGCTGCATTGCAATAGCGCCTGCAATTGCGACGCGTTGCTTTTGACCGCCCGACAAAAGATGGGGTGCATGCTTGCGATATTCAAACATACCGACAGCGCGCAAGGCACTGTCCACCCGTTTGCGTATTTCCTCAGATGGAACACCGAGATTTTCCGGGGCAAATGCAACATCCTCTTCTACTACCGTTGCAACCAACTGGTTATCCGGATTTTGAAAAACCATGCCTACTGTCTGACGTATTTTCCAATAAGTATCTTCTTCCTTGGTATTCATTCCGCAAACATAAACATTTCCTCCGGTCGGAAGTAATAAACCGTTAAAATGCTTGGCCAAAGTAGATTTTCCGCAGCCATTGTGCCCCAGAATCGCTACAAATTCACCATCATTTATTTCAATATTAACGTCATCTAAAACAAATTGAATCGGTGTCTTTTCTGTATTATAGGCATATTGCAAATGTTCCGTTTTAATCATCGGGGTGCTATCTCCTTACCTGTCCGTTACCGTAAATAATATATTTTGTCGTAGTCAGTTCTTTTAGTCCCATAGGACCGCGGGCATGCAACTTTTGGGTAGAAATGCCGATTTCGGCGCCAAAACCAAATTCAAATCCATCTGTAAAACGAGTGGATGCATTAACATATACTGCCGCAGCATCGATTTCATCCAAGAAACGATTAGCTGCGAAATAATCGCTGGTAACAATTGCTTCTGAGTGTCCCGTTCCGTAACGATTGATATGGGCAATCGCCTCGTCAATATTCTGCACAACCTTTACAGCAAGAATATAATCATTAAATTCCGTAGCATAATCTTCTTCCGTAGCATCGGATATATCCGGTAAAATTGTTTTGGTTTTCATGCAGCCGCGCCACTGAACACCAAATTCCTTCATGGCATTATAAGCAGCAGGAAGAGCCTTTGCAGCAATTGATTCATCTACCAATAATGTTTCTGCAGCATTACATACGGAAGGACGGCTAGTCTTTGCGTTTGTAATAATTTCAGCAGCCATGGTAATGTCGGCGCTTTTTTCGATATAAACATGACAATTTCCTGTTCCTGTTTCAATTACCGGTACGGTTGCATTTTGCACGACATTTTGTATTAGACCCTTTCCGCCTCGTGGGATTAATACATCTAAATATTCGTTCATTTTCATTAATTGCGCTGCCGTTTCCCTAGAAGTATCCGTAAGAAACTGGATAGTGTTTTGCGGAAATTTAATTTGGTTCAAGGCATCCGTCATTGTTTTGATTATGGCGCAATTAGAATAGAACGCCTCGCTTCCTCCGCGTAAAATGCACACATTAGAGGTTTTCAAACACAGTGCAGCAGCGTCAACGGTAACGTTCGGACGCGCCTCATATATGATGCCGATAACTCCGAGCGGAACACGCTTGGTTCCGATAACGAGTCCATTCGGACGTTTTGTCATCCCTAACACTTCTCCAATGGGATCGGCAAGTGCCATAACAGCTCGAACCCCTTCTGCCATGTCAACAATCCGTTTTTTTGTTAAGGTAAGGCGGTCTATAAAAGCTTTCGAACCACCTTTTGCTTGAAAAGCATTAACATCTCTTTTGTTTTCTTCTAAAATATATGTTGCATTACTCTCTAAGGCGTCAGCAATTGCAGCCAATGCCTCATTTTTTTGTACTGTGCTGCATTTGGCTAGAAGATAACTAGCTTGCTTTGCCCTTTTTCCGATATCCTGTAATGTACTCATGCTTTACATCATCCTTTCGCGCAGAACAAAGTTCCGATATGTTTGCCATCTAATACATCATAAATAGTACGTGGGTCTTTTCCATTGGTGATAACCATATTTACTCCGTGTGCCGTGGCATAGCGAGCAGCCAAAAGCTTTGTTACCATACCGCCTGTGCCGCGCTTTGAACCTGCGCCGCCTGCTGTTCTTAGTAATTCGTCAGTGACTTCCTCCACTTGCGCTACTAACTTTGCATCACTGTCTGTGCGTGGATCAGCACTGTAAAGGCCGTCGATATCACTTAAAATAATAAGCGTTTGTGCGCCGATTAAAGATGCAACAACAGCCGATAGTGTATCATTATCACCAAACTCAATTTCCTCTGTTGAAATAACATCATTCTCATTGACAATCGGCACCACTCCCCAAGCTAGTAATGTCTGAAACGCATTAACAGCATTTTCTTTGCGCAACGCATCTTCTAAAACATTTTTCGTCAGCAAGATTTGAGCAACACTGCAACCATATTCAGAAAAAAGTCTGCCGTAAATTCCCATTAATTCACTTTGACCAATTGCAGAATAGGCCTGTTTTTCCTTGGTTCCTTTACGTTCATTCGGTATACCGATTTTGCTTGCTCCTACAGAAATAGCGCCGCTTGATACCAAGACAACTTCCCTTCCCTGATGTCTGATATCCGCAAGGACGCGAACCAATGTTTCTACTCTGCGCAAATTAATATTTCCGGTATCATGAGTTAAAGTGGAAGTTCCCACTTTAACTACAATGCGCTTGGAATCTTTTAACTCTTCCAGTCTATCTGACATGTTAATAATAACCTCTCTTAATCTGCAATAGTATTGCCGGTATTTTTTATAATTTTAATCTCTTCAATTACAGGCGTGGTTTGAATAGTCGGTGTTTTTACTTCAAAAGCAGAATCATAAACCAAATGTATATTATTTCCGGTAAAATATCCGCCCTCTGTGCGTTTTCCGGGAACCTGCACTACTAAAACAACATCCATTCTTTCTGGGACATCTGCCTCAGCAGCATTTCCGTTGAAACCGGTAATAATTCGTTTGGCAGGCTCGACTATAACATCTGTAATTTCACCTAAGTATTTATTAGTATCTTTTGCATATACTTCATCGCCTACATGAACAGAATCGCGTGTCATAGAACGCACTTCCTTCAGCCGCATTTTTACTTCCAGCATATCAAGAGTATTATCCTGTTTTATCAATGCTTTGTTTTCGGTCAGTACCTTGCCGCCCTTTACTTTTTGAACCACTGCATAAGAACCAAAAATTCCCGCAAGAATAAATACGATTACCAATAAATCAATAATGCTGATTTTTCCAAATAACTTCCCTTTTTGATCAATAAACATTATTTCATCTCCTTCAGTTTTTCCCCGTCGTAGTCAATCCCAACAATGTAACCATGGATTGCCGCGCTTTCAGAACGGTAAGCAACAGATTTGCCGATTTTAACCGCTTCGTCACCGGATTTTAAATCAGGATAATCAATATCCGCGTCTACTTCAATGACAATATACCCATCATATTTTCCGGGAATGGTGCTGTATTCGAGTGTCAGGTTTTCGTTATTTTGAGTCAAAATGCGGGCCGGCCGTTTCTCGCGAGAGACGATTGTGCCCATCGGTTGTTTTGTTTTACCGTCAACAACACTTTCCCCTTCTATAATGTGTTCGAAATATGCTTCATCCTTTTGAATGACCTCTACCGTGTATGAAACCGGCAGTTTCGAACCGTCGCCACCTTTGTTGCGCATAAAATACCAAGCTCCAAACGAGACAGCGGCAATGACAATTAATATAATCAGAATGTCTAACAAATTAACCTTTCCAAATATCTTTCCTTTTTCATCTATGAACATTTTGCAATGCCTCCTCATAAAATTTCTCTAAATTGCGAACCATTGTTTCTGCCTGAAATTTTCGGCAGAATAAATCTTCTGCATTATAGGCATATATCTGATAGCGTTCCTTATCTTTAATCATTTTCATCATAGCTTCCGCCAGAGAAGTGCTGTCTGCCACACCAACCAAAAGCCCATTCTCATCATTTTTTACCAGCTCCGGATTACCGCCGGCAGCAGTTGCTATACTCGGTTTGCCCAAACTCATTGCTTCGAGAATTGCAAGACTCATCGCTTCAGAATCGGATGATATTACGTTAACATCTGCAACATTTAAAAGCAAAGCGGTATCTTTTACATACCCTGTAAAAATTACATTTTCCGTTACACCGAAGCTTCTTGCCATATCTTCTAACTCAGAGCGCAAAGAACCATCACCGACAATTAAGAATTTTGCTTTGCAGCCTTCTCGCTTCAGTTCTCTTGCGGCTTTTAAAAAATATCTGTGCCCCTTTACTTTTTCCAGCCGTGCAAAGATGCCGAATACAAAGTCATTCTCGGTTATCCCCAAACGTCTCTTTTCCTCCAAAATTTTCTCGTCAGAAAATTTTTCTATGGGTTCCACTCCGTTATAGACAACTTTTATTTTTGACGGAGCAATTCCCTCCTCAAGTAAATTGCTCGCCACTGCATTTGCTACTGCGATATAATAATTACACAAACGATTATTAAGCACCGCTTTTACCATAGCTTTAATAGCAGAAGAATGTGGTTCTATACAATGCCTTGTTGCAATAATACAAGGTATTTTTGCTTTACAGCCGGCAATGCGCGCTGATAAACTGGCATGCGTATGCAAAACATCAGGCTTTATTTGTTCAAACAATGTGCGAAGATATTTTACACAGTTCTTGTCATAAGATTTATCTGCCATATAAGGTGCTTCAATCAAACACACCTCACTATACTGACGGATAAATTCAATCAACATACTACCTTGCGGTACAATAACGGTAACCTCATACCTTTGCCTGTCATAATATTTCAAATAATTCAAGAGATAGCGTCCGGCGCCGCCGATATTTGTATCAGAGACAACCTGCACCAAATTTATCATAAACTGCCTCCCTCTATTTTTCTTCTGTTTCCTTTAAAATATTTGCCCCGGAGGCAACTAAGCCTACGACAATCCAAAAGATTAACAGCATTTTATAATTATACCAAACATTATCCGTAAGTCCTTGCAGCAGATATCCTAAAATACCGCAGGTCACTGCCAAAATAACTGTTGCACACAATCCACCGCGTTTTCTGTATATCGCTAATGAAAAGGACTGGCGAATCAATGCTATAACCAAAGCAAAAAATGTAATAATTCCGATAACGCCCATTTCTACACATATTTGTAAGAATAAATTGTGCGAGTGCAGAGCAAAATTCGCTCCCGCAAGTGCATATTTCGGGTAAATCATAGAAAATGCTTCTGAACCTAATCCGATACCTGAAAGCCAGAAATCACGGATCAATTTTATTGATGCCTGCCAGATGGAAACACGATATGCTGTAGAGGTATCTTCCGTATTGCCGATAGACAAAATCCGCTCAGAAATAGCATTGTTACTGCCCAATACAAATGGAATTGCAAAAAGAGCCACAATACCGGCCAATGCCCATCGTTTATCCATGATAAGCAGGAACAAAGCCACTGCGAACATAACACCCAACCATGCACCACGCGACCATGTAAATACAATACATGCGCACATACATAAGATAACAAACGTATAAATCATCTTATGCCCCAGTTTTTTATTGGCCCAAATCAAAGCTGCTGTTGTCGGTATCATAATTACCAAAAATTCTCCCAAAACATTGGGATTGTCAAATGTTGAGTATACTCTGGTCTTAATTGACTGGAACATATCACTGTCAACCCATGATTGTGTTGAGCTGACACCGGTAAAGTTCTGCACAATGCCATAAAGAGAGACCAAACAGCCCATTAAAACAAATGAGGTAATGAGCGCTTTCCATTTTTTTGCATCATCAATTGTTGCTACCAAAACAAAATAAAATAATATATAAGAAAAATATATTAACAAAATCTGCGTACTTTTCACAAAAGTAAAGGAATTTACCGCTCCGTAAATTAATGCACCCATAAAGAAAATAACAAAAACATCCAGCGAAGAAGTCTTAAAGTTATAACTAGGGTCAGTTAATAGCCTTAATATAAACGATGCAGTACATAAAAGGCATAGACCTGCAAGGGATGTTGTCGGTAAAACGGGGGAACCAATGACTGTTACAAAAACGCCAAAAACAGGAAATTTCAAAATGAGCAATGCGCCGAACAAACCGCCTGCAACCATAATAAATAGCTTGGTAGGAAGAAAAATAGCAAGCACCGCTCCACATATGCCTACGAAAGCGCCAAACAGTGTTCCGCTGACCGCAATGTCTTTGTCCTGCAAAAACAGACGGCTGGATTCCTTTTTAACTTCGCAAAATAAACCTCCAAATAAACGAAGAAAAAGACTTCCTTTAAACAGCGATTTTAGGCTGCGGTTAATCCAGACCATTAACAAAGAAAGAATAAACAGCCCTAGGTCAATAAGAAGAACCTGTGTTTGTATACCGTTCACCAGCAATGATAGCAACGCATGGAATATCGCAAAAAAGAAGATCACAAAACCATATACACGGATACTGACAAGTTCCCAATTCTCTACAACTCGGATAATCCTACTGCTCTCCGACAGATTTTCCCAAAAACTGCCTGTTGTTTTTGCAAACCATTTGCAGAAACTGATCGGAAGATGTAAAATTTTATATAGTATACTTGACTCCCAAAGTGTACGCGTCTCCAAACCCTTGGCAAAACCGTGACCCAAAAAAGAGGAGGAAAAACATTTTCCTAAAAAACGACACAGCCTATTATAGAAACGCCCGAAAACACTTTCATCAAACCATACTGCCAAAACATGAAAAATTCTTGCGAAAAAGCGATAGATATTGCTGTCCATTTTATAGCCTCCCTTGTTTCCCTTTTTGCTTTAAAAGAGAAATGATTTCATATATTTCTTCAACTTTCAGCAAAAGCGTCATCACAAGATAAATGACAACTCCCGCAAAACCCGGAATAATCAAATTTAAAATTTTACCGGTAACATTAGCCTCAAAAGTCAGTGCAGACAATATTGCGTGAACCCCTGCGGCGGTAACACAGCCGCATATCAACAATTTAATCAGTAAAATTAACAATCGCTTTGCCGGGAGTTTATATTTCTTTCCAAAAGCAATAATTAAAGCAAAAGCGATCAGTGTAGCTGCAACGGAAGCGGATAAGGCCAAACCTTCCAAGCCGACGTGAAGACCTTTTACCAACACAAAACAAAGTAAAATATTTAAGGATATTCCGCCCATGGCAATTATCATGGGTGTTTTCGCGTCCTGCGTGGAGTAAAATGCCTTATTCAATATTTCTTGGACTCCAAATCCTAACATACCAAGTGAATAAAATAATAATGCCTGTGAAGTTAACGCTGTGGATTCAGCGCCAAATTCTCCGCGTTCAAATACAAATTGAACCAATGGAACGCGTAGCACTAAAAATAATGCCATAACCGGCATAATAATAACAAGGACAACGCGTACTGCCTTGTACACAACAGAAATAAACTCCGACTTGTCATCACTTGCAGCCATACGGGATATGGAGGGAAATATCATATTAGAGATGGCGTATGTTAGGACACCCACAAAAATAATATACAGTTTGTTGGCATAATCTAATGCAGGTACGGCCTGTCCCCCACTTAAGCCTGAGGCAAGGTTAATATTAATCATGGAATTAATCGGTTGCACCCAAGAACTGATTAAAATAGGAAGTGCGAGTTTTGCAGATTTACGAATCCCTTCATTTTTTAAATCAAGCACAAGACGATATTTGTAGTCTTTTTTTCTCAGTGAAGGGAGCTGAATAATAACCTGAAAAGCCCAGCCGACAAGCATAGCAACAGCAACTCCGTGTATGCCCAATTTTTTTCCGACCGTAAGCAGATATACAACCATAATGCCATTGGAAACCAAACTGATTGCCGCAGGAATATTAAATTCGCCAAATGATTGCAAAATGCCGGCAATGGCATACGCGAACCCTGTAAAAATCATCGTAGGAAACAAGATAATTACAAGCTGCGCAGCAAGATTTTTCGCATTACTCTCTAAGCCGCCGCCAATTAATGAAACCAAAGGTCCCGAAAAAATCATTCCAAGTGCGCATATAATACCAGTGATTAATAAAATTCCGTTTAAAAAAGTATTAGAATAACGCAACGCTTCTTCTTTCTGTCCTTTTTCCAGATATTCATTAAACACAGGAATGAATGCGGAAGAAATTGCCGCGCCTAAAGTGATATCAAAAAATAAAAGTGGAATTCGGCTGGCGGTCGAAAAAGCCTGTGCTATATAGCCGGTTCCATACAGAGAAGCAAACAATACCTCGCGGTACATCCCCAAAATTTTAGCAAGCAAAGTTGCTGCAATCATAAAGCCTGCTGTTTTAAATACATTTTTTACGTTTAGCATAGTGACAAATTCCTCATTTGTATCATAAGATTCATTTTAATATTATATAGTTTTCTACATCAATTGTCAACATTCAGCTCATTTATTTAGCAGAAAATGCAAGTTAATTTAATTTTTAGAAATAAATCCGAAAAAACCCGTAAAAATCTCTTGATTTTTTTTATGTTTTGTGATATACTGTTGTGGCAAAATACGCACACGCAATGATTCGCAGAGACGGTGCCGCTTTGGCGGTTTCTCTCGAATATGACTTGTGTGGAGGATTGCAAATAAAACCGGAGGTGACTTAAATGTCAGTTATTTCAATGAAACAATTACTGGAGGCCGGTGTTCATTTCGGCCACCAAACCAGAAGATGGAACCCGAAAATGGCAGAATACATCTTCACAGAAAGAAACGGTATCTACATTATCGACTTGCAGAAGACCGTTAAAAAAATTGAGGAAGCTTATGCATTTATCCGTGATATCGCTGCGGATGGTAAAGATGTCCTCTTTGTAGGAACGAAAAAGCAGGCTCAGGATTCTATTAAAGAAGAGGCAGAGAGAGTCGGCATGTATTGGGTTAACGCAAGATGGCTTGGCGGTATGCTGACGAATTTCAAAACCATTAAGCAAAGAATCGAACGTTTAGAGCAGCTGACACGCATGGAAGAAGACGGCACCTTTGACCTTCTTCCGAAAAAAGAAGTTTTAAATCTGAAAAATGAAAGAGAAAAGCTGGAAAAGTTTTTAGGCGGCATCAAAGATATGAAGCGTCTGCCGGGGGCATTGTTTGTTGTTGACCCGAGAAAAGAAAAAATTGCAATTGCTGAAGCAAAGAAACTGGGTATTCCTGTTGTTGCTATCGTTGATACCAACTGCGATCCGGAAGAAGTTGATTATGTTATCCCGGGTAACGATGATGCTATCCGTGCTGTAAAACTGATCGCCAACACCATTGCAAACGCAGTTGTTGAGGGTCGTCAAGGCACCGATGCTGTTGTTGCAGCAGAAGAGGCTCCCGCTGAAACCGCAGAAGAAGAAATTGCTGCTGAATAATTTGACTGATTATAAAACTTTATAGGAGGAAGAAATCATGGCTTTTACTGCTAGTGATGTAAAAACATTGAGAGAACGCACCGGCTGTGGTATGATGGACTGTAAAAAGGCATTAACCGAAGCAAATGGTGATATGGATAGCGCGATTGAACTTTTAAGAGAAAAAGGATTGGCTACTGCTGCTAAAAAGGCAGGAAGAATTGCATCTGAAGGCATTGTTAAAGATTACATCAGCGATGATAAAAAAGTCGGCGTATTGCTTGAGGTAAATTCTGAAACAGACTTTGTTGCAAAAAATGATGAATTTCAAAGCTTTGTTGCTAACGTTGCCAAGATTATTGCTGACAACAATCCGGCCGACGTTGATGCATTAAAAGAAATGTCCTATGATGCTGCTCAAACAGTTGGCGAAGCATTAACCGCTTTAATTGCAAAAATTGGAGAAAACATGAATATACGCCGTTTTGCAAGAATTGCCGGAAATGTTTGCTCATATATTCACGGTGGCGGCAGAATTGGTGTTCTGGTTGAGGCAGAAGGCAGTCTTGCTGATGCGGAAGCATACGAAGCAGCAAGAGATGCGGCAATGCAAATCGCAGCAATTAACCCACTCTACCTCTCTAAGGATGTTGTTCCTGCTGAGGATGTTGAAAAAGAAAAACACATTATTATTGCTCAGATTAAGGAAGATCCGAAAAACGCAAATAAGCCGGATAACATCATCGAAAAGATGGTTGGCGGTAAGATTAACAAATTCTACGAGCAAAATTGTCTGCTCCAGCAGGAATTTGTTAAAAACGGAGACTTTAAGGTAGAAGCTTACTTAGCATCGAAGGGTGTTAAGCTAATCAACTTTGTAAGATTTGAAAAGGGCGAGGGTTTAGAAAAGAAAGAGGAAAACTTCGCTGATGAAATCGCAAAGATGGTAAAATAATTTATATAAGTAAAAATTTAGCCGGAGACGAAAGTTTCTCGGCTAAATTTTTAGATAAAAACGGAGGAATTTTATGATCATCTACCCTGCTATTGATATTAAAGACGGGAAATGTGTGCGTCTCACCCAAGGAAAATTTTCGGATGTTGCGGTATATGGCAATGACCCGTTGATTATGGCTAAAAAGTGGGAATCTCTTGGTGCGCCTTATTTGCACTTGGTTGATTTGGACGGAGCGCTCGCCGGAAGTGGGATTAACAGAAACATTATCATAAAGATAGCACAATCTGTAGATATTCCAGTGCAGACCGGAGGCGGCATTCGAACCATGGACGATATCTCCGAATTGATAGCAGGCGGTATCAGTCGTATTATTCTCGGCACAGCCGCGGTGCAAAATCCGCAGCTGGTAGATGAAGCAGTAGCAAAATTCGGAGAGAAAATAGCAATTGGCATTGATGCTAAGGATGGCATGGCCGCCATCTCCGGTTGGGAGGAGATCTCTTCTCTGCCGGCTTTGGATTTGGCTAAAAGTATGCAGCAAAAGGGCGTACGATATATTGTTTACACCGATATTTCAACCGATGGCATGTTGACTGGACCTAATTTAGCTGCTATGCGGCAAATGGCTGACAGTGTTGCTGTTAAAGTAATTGCTTCCGGTGGCGTTGGCTCTTATGAAGATATCTTATCATTGAAGTCAACGGGTGTTGAAGGTGTTATTGTGGGTAAAGCATTATATACCGGTAATGTTGAATTAGAAAAAGCACTACTCTGTTTAGAAGGTGACTGCTCATGCTAACAAAACGTATTATCCCCTGCCTTGATGTTCATAATGGGCGTGTTGTAAAGGGTGTTAATTTTGTTGATTTAAAAGATGCAGGTGATCCGGTTGAAATAGCGAAAGCATATGACAATGCCGGAGCAGATGAATTGGTTTTTTTAGATATTACTGCCTCCTCCGATGCGCGTAGCATTATTTTAAATCTGGTGGAACAAACGGCGCAGCAAGTTTTTATTCCGTTTACCGTCGGAGGCGGAATCCGAAGCATTGATGACTTTCGAGATATATTGCGCGCCGGGGCAGATAAGATATCCATTAATTCTGCTGCAATCAAGCGACCGCAGCTTATTTCTGAAGCAGCATATAAATTTGGTTCTCAATGCGTTGTCGTTGCTATTGATGCCAAAAGAAGTAATAATGGTCAATTTTCAGTATATTTGAACGGCGGACGTGTTGATACAGGCTTAGATGCGTTAGAATGGGCAAGATATGCAGAAAAACTTGGTGCCGGAGAGATTCTTCTGACAAGCATGGATGCAGATGGAACAAAGGCCGGCTATGACCTGGAATTAACAAAACAAATTACCGACGCTGTAAAAATCCCTGTAATAGCCTCCGGCGGTGCCGGAAAATGCGAACATTTTTATGACGCTTTAGAAAAGGCAGGCGCTGATGCTGTACTTGCGGCTTCTCTCTTTCACTATAACGAATTAACCATTAGTGAACTAAAAAAATATTTGAAAAAACGGGACATTCCGATCAGAATGTAAAGATAATCAAGCAAATGCATGAAAGGATGAATGCTATGAATATAAAATATGATGAAAAAGGTTTGGTTCCTGCCGTTGCACAAGATTATATATCCGGCAAAGTGTTGATGGTTGCTTACATGAATGCAGAGTCACTTCGCCTCACGCAGGAAACCGGGAAGGCAACTTATTTTAGCCGTTCCAGGCAAAAACTTTGGGTAAAGGGCGAACATTCTGGTAATTTCCAAATTGTAAAAGAAATATTAGTAGATTGTGATGAAGATACTATTATTTTAAAAGTTGATCCCCAAGGCCCCGCATGTCATACCGGTCATAAAACTTGTTTTTACCGCAAACTGGAAAATGGTGCCTTGGTAGAGGATGAGCACGATTCTTCATCTCTTTCGGTTCTGAAAGAGGTATATGATGTAATAGTCAATCGCCGTGACAACCCTGTAGAAGGATCTTATACAAACTATTTGTTCGATAAGGGCATTGATAAACAGTTAAAAAAAATCGGCGAAGAGTCGGCTGAGGTTATTATCGCTTCGAAAAATCCCGATGTCAGTGAATTGCGTTATGAAGCTGCAGATTTGCTGTATCACTTAATGGTGGTAATGGTTCAACGCGGTTTGACTTGGGAAGATTTATGCCGTGAATTAGAGGGCCGTAGAAAATAATTTTTTTAATTATACTATTTGTTAATGAGGAATACCTATGGAAGCAATGGCTATTATTTGTGAATATAATCCTTTTCATAATGGACATGCATATCAAATCAGCCAGCATCGCTCGCAATACAACGTTGATTGTGTGATCGCGGTTATGAGTGGAAATTTTGTTCAACGCGGCGCACCGGCTATCTGTGATAAATGGGTACGGGCTGAAATGGCACTTTATGGCGGCTGTGATTTGGTAGTTGAATTGCCGGTTGTTTATGCTGTCCAATCAGCGGAACGTTTTGCCCAGGGCGCTGTTCGGCTTATTCATCAAATGCCGCACGTCCATTATCTTTCTTTTGGCAGTGAGTGCGGAGACATTGCTTCCTTGCGCACAATTGCTCAAACGAAGCGCCGTCCTTCCTTCATTGCCGAAGTAATCCATCATTCCAAAACAGGTATTCCCTACCCGACAGCGTGCGCAGATATATTGTGTAAAATGTTGGGCGAGGATTTCCGTCACATTCTATCAGAGCCAAATAACATTTTGGCAATTGAATATTTAAAGGCGCTGGACGAACAAAACAGTAATATTACACCAATCACATTAAAAAGAACTATTGCACACCATCATAATAAAATTGATGAGCAGTTTTGCAGTGCGGGTTACTTGCGCAGTTTAATGCAACAGCACCATGACATTTCTTCATTAATGTCACCGGAGACGTATTGGGTATATAAAACAGCTGAGCGTCTTGGAAAAACGCCGGTGAGCAATGTGGCTCTTGACGTACTGGTTCCCTATTTGCTCCGAACGAAAACGACAGATGAATTATTAAACATTCCCGATATGACCGAGGGATTAGAAAGTCGTTTTAGGGAGGCAGGGCGTAAATTTCATGATTTGCAGAGTGTTGCGGAATTTATTAAATCAAAGCGCTATACCAGAACCAGAGTTGACAGAATGTTGACTCATCTCCTTCTGGGTATCACTAAGGAGGACATTAACTTATCTCCGTCCTATCTGCGTGTCCTTGGGATGAATCGAAATGGTGCTGACTATTTAAAAATGATAAAAGAAAAATCTCCTGTTCCGATTATTACCAAGACTACTAAATGCTCTGAATTGGCTCCTGATGCACAGAAAATGTTTGCGTTGGATTGTCATGCAACTGATATCTATGCAATGCTATATCCCAATCAATCTCAGAATAGAGCCGGACTGGATTTTATAACTTCGCCGATTATTCATCAAAGAGGGTTATAAAAATGAACAAGTTCTGTAAAAAAGGACAATATCAAAAAGACCCCTATGAATAAAAATCATCATAGGGGTCTTTTTATTATCCGTACATATTATTTCAGCTCAAAAATATTTTACATCCCTTTGCATCTTACTTGTTCTGCCCCCGAAATTTTAACAATGCTCCACCGATTGTTAATGTAAGAATGGCGGCAACAATTGCTTCCGGAACACCCTGCGCACCGATAACACCCAAAATAACACCGTAAAGGGCATCTATAGTCAAGCCTTTTGCCGCTGCATAGGAATTGCCAAAGAACAGATATATCATGTTCATAACTAAAAGTGTGTTGGTAAGTGCACCGGCGAGTCCCGCTGAAGCCAACCCAACTGCCTCACCCCATTTTTTCGCAGCAAAACCTTTCGTAATACCGCGGTAAACAAAACAAGGAATCACGCCAACCAAAATGCGCGGTACAAAACATATTACAAGGCTTAATAAATTTCCGCCGTCTGCACCGATAGAATAAAAGGGTGTGAAAACAAATGACGTTAAATTAGGTTTAAAGGTATTGTTCAGCAAACTGGTCAAACCAAATAAAAAGCCAAGAAAAGCCCCCTTTTTGTATCCCAAAACAACCGATGCAATGATAACCGGAACATGAATAATAGTTGCATTCATGAATCCAAGGGGAATATATCCCAGAAACGGTACGAATGCCATAATGATAATGATAGCCGAAAACAATGCAAGCTGCACCATCTCCACTGTTTTACTGTTGTTTTTTTGCATGATTAATACCTCCGTATTTTAATTAGTTTTATCATACTACAATTTAGGACAAAACACAATAGCAAAGAGAAGAAAAAATTTTTTTCAGGATAAATAATAAAAAAATCAGAGCAGTATAGTTTTTCTGCTCTGATTTTCAGCTATTACAAAACTTATTTTACAAATTTATGCTGTTCTCCCGCTCGCTCGGCACTGCCTCCAGACGACTGACGGATACTTCGTAAGCAGTTTTGGTTACCGTCTCATTTTCGCTGAGTTTTTTTTGATATTCACGCGACTGCATTCTCCCAAAAAGACGTATGTTTTGTCCTACCGTGAGATTTCTTGCAAAACGTGCATTTCTACCCCAGGCAATGCACGGGATATAATCTGACTTATTATATGCACGGTTTACTGCAAGAAGAATATCCGCAATTTCTCTTCCGAACGGTGTAACACGATAAATAACAGGTTTACAGATATAACCGTTCAAATATACCTCGTTCTCTTGCTCCGCCTCTTGCGAAACAAGGTGAATATCCCTGGCAAATAAAGTTAAAATTAGACGGATACCGCTGTCAGTATAGTTATTATACGAGCGAAACTGACCAATAATTTCTACCTTTGTGTTCGGTTCTATTTTTATTTCTGAAAGTAATTTTTCCGATATCGTTACAACAATAATATCTTCGTTATCACTTAAACGCCGCACGCGAATATTAAAATGATAAAAACGTTCCGCATGCACTTCATGACTGTAGGTAAGATAATTATCCACATACCCCACAATCCGCGCTTCATTATCCTCTACGCAGTTCAACATACCGTATTCTCCCTTCACGTGAATGGTTACGGTATATTGTATGAACACATTTTTTTAGTTAGAACAACAATTCAGTTTTTTGCAATTTTTTGAAATTCATAAAGCAGATTTAGTGCTTCGATCGGTGTAAGAGTTGACAAATCAATCTCTTCAAGCCTGCCCATAATTTCTTCGGCACGCACGTCGCCGAAACCGATTTGCGCTTCCTGCTCCTGTTTGGCGACAATCATTTGCGCTGTATCTTTGGGTGTACCTTCTTTTTTTTCAACCGCAGACAAAATTTCTTTTGCACGTTTAATGACTTTTGAGGGAATCCCCGCAAGTGCGGCAACCTCAATACCATAACTGTCATCAGCGCCGCCGCGAACAATCCGACGAAGGAAAGTAATGTTGTCTCCCCTTTTTTTGCAGGCAATGTTGTAGTTTTTTACTCCGGGTAACATGCCTTCCATATTTGTCATCTCATGGTAATGGGTAGCAAACAGAGTTCTTGCGCCCAATTTCTTTTTATCAGCCACATATTCCGATACCGCCCAGGCTATTGAAAGGCCATCATAGGTGCTGGTTCCACGTCCGATTTCGTCTAAAATAAGAAGGCTTTTAGCTGTAGCGTGTTTCAAAATATTGGAAACCTCGCTCATTTCCACCATAAAGGTGCTTTGCCCTGCAGATAAATCATCTGAAGCACCAACACGGGTGAATATTTTATCGCATACGCCTATTGTACAGGAAGATGCCGGCACAAAGCTGCCGATTTGTGCCATTAGCGTTATAATGGCAACTTGGCGCATGTATGTAGATTTACCGGCCATGTTTGGTCCGGTAATAATCAGCATGCGGTCATCAGAGCAATTTAATTTTGTGTCGTTGGGGACAAACAGCTCGTCTTGCAAGACTTTTTCAACTACCGGATGTCTGCCATCTGTTATTTCAATTCTGTCAGACATATCAACATATGGCATACAATAATGGTTTTTTGCTGCAACTTCGGCAAAAGAACACATTACATCACAAAGTGCAACGGTATATGCCGCTTCTTGAACACGATCCACATTTTTTCCTACAATATCACGGATTTCACAAAACAGCTCAAATTCCCGCGCTTTAACTCTTTCTTCAGCTCCTAAGAGCTTTCCCTCGAGTTCCTTTAATTCTTCTGTGATGTAGCGTTCTCCGTTTACCAAAGTTTGTTTACGTATATAGTGCGCAGGAACTTGTTCCTTATATGATTTTGAAACTTCTATGTAATAACCAAAAACGCGGTTAAAGCCAACCTTAAGAGTTTTAATGCCTGTGCGTTCCTTTTCATCTGCTTCTATTTTTGCCATGGCACTTTTTCCGTTGTTCATTAGATCTCGGTATTCGTCTACTTCTGCATTATAACCTGCTTTTAAAATGCCGCCATCTTTTATGGTTAAAGGAGCATTATCGTCGATTGATGCCTCCAAAAGGTCAAGCAAGTCACCCAGAGTATCCATTTTATGGCAACGCTGTGCTAAAAGCGGAGCTTCAATCTGATACATCTTTAATTCCAGTTCAGGAAGCTGCGCCAACGACTGCCGCAAGGAGAGCAGATCCCGTGGATTGGCACTTTTACAAACAATGCGTCCAATCAATCTTTCCAAATCGTGTATACCTTTTAATTGTTCTGTTAAGTCCTCACGCAACTGTGTTTTTTTAACCAGTTCCTCAACTGCATAAAGCCGCTTTTGAATCATAGAACAATTAACCAAAGGCTTTTCAATAAAAGAACGCAGCATACGTCCGCCCATCGCTGTACAGGTTTTGTCTAAAACCCATAAAAGTGATCCTTTTTTGTTTTTGGAACGCATGGTCTCGGTCAGTTCCAAATTTCTGCGGGTAAAAATATCAATATCCATATAATCGCCCGGACAATAATAATTCACATGACGAATATGATTTAATGCCATTTTTTGTGTTTCTTCTAAATAAAAAAAGAGAATCCCTAGTGATAAAGTAATGTAACTCTCCTTTGGCAGGCCGCTTTTTTCAACGATCTCCGAATTCAGCTGAGAAGCAATGGTCTCTTTTGCGTTTTCATAGTCAGGTTCTTGGCCAGCCGGTTCAACCAAACAGGAGAAACGGTTACGTATTTCCTTTATCAAAACTGCCTGCTCTGCAACTGTTTTTGAAACGATTATTTCTGCCGGCATATAACGTGCAATTTCATTGATAAGTTGTGCGCTCTCTGTCAAAGAAGTTACAAAAAGCTCACCGGTGGAAATATCAATAAATGCAATTCCAAAAACTTCGTCAACCTTTGCAACAGAGCATAAAAAATTGTTAGCCTTATCATCCAAGAGCTTATCATCTGTTACGGTTCCCGGTGTCACGACCCGGATAACATCACGTTTTACAATGCCCTTTGCGGTTGCCGGATCCTCCAGTTGCTCACAAATCGCGACTTTATAACCCCTGGCTACCAATTTGGCAATATAAGAATCCGCAGCATGGTGTGGCACGCCGCACATCGGATTTTTTTCTCCATTTTCAGAACGATCCCGACTGGTCAGAGTCAGTCCAAGTTCACGTGAAGCAGTAACCGCATCATCTAAAAACATTTCAAAAAAATCGCCCATTCGAAAGAATAAAATAGCATCCGGATAATTTTTCTTCACGTCCAGATACTGCTTCATCATTGGGGTCACGCCTATACACTCCTTTGTTGTCTTATCAAACTACTATTTTTACAAAAAACAAAATTAATGGCAGCCATGGCAACCGGAACAACTGCCGTTGCAGCCCTTCTCTTCTCCCTGGATGCAATAGGAAATAATACCGTTTACTTGCGTAATAATCTGATTAAAAGCGGATTTTGCTTCTAAGTAATCATTAACAATTTTGTTAGCGGTCAGTTCAGCCATACACGCCTGCAATTGCTCTTGAAAGGCGCGCAGTGCTTCGGGAGATAAATCTGTTTCACGCATTTTGTTACCAATATCTTCCCGTTTTTGCTGATAGGTATTCAGTACGTTCTGTGCTTCCTCGTCAGAATAAAAAACTTCTTCCATTGCGCGGAAATGCTTTAATTCGTTTGAATTGGCAAGCATGCTTCCCAATTCATTTGCCTTATCTAATATTTCACTCATTTCTTTCACCTCAATATTTTTTTAAATCAGTTCGCCGAACAAGGACCACGTACTGACTTTCGTTATTTTTACGGACACAATATCACCTGCATGTATATGAGCATTGTCTGGAAAATTAACAATTTTCCCACCTGTTGTCCTGCCGGTTAGCATATCTTTATCCGTTTTACTTTTGCCTTCTACCAGTATTTCCTCTATTTTTTCATAATATTCTTCGTTAATTTCACGTGATATCTTATTTTGTATTTCCAGTAGCCGATCAAAACGTTTATGCTTCTCTTCATCCGTTGTCAGATCCTCTATTGTAGCGGCAGGAGTGCCGGAACGTTTGGAATATATAAAAGAATATACACTATCAAAGCGTACCTTTTCCAAAATATCCAGTGTTTCAGAAAAATCTTCTTCCGTCTCCCCCGGAAATCCCACAATAATATCGCTTGTTAATGCAATATTTCCAAGCTTTGCACGAACTCTTTGTACTAAATCCAAGTATTGCTCCTTGGTATATCTTCGGTTCATTGCCTTTAAGATACGACTGCTCCCCGACTGCACCGGCAGATGAAGCTGTTTTACTACTTTATCACATTCGGCCATGGCGTCAATCAGGCGTTCGGTCATGTCCTTTGGATGTGACGTCATAAAGCGGATCCGCTTTATGCCTTCTATCTTATTAACTTCTCGCAGTAAATCTGCAAAATCCATACAAAAATCTGCATCATGTCCGTAAGAGTTGACGTTTTGCCCAAGCAGCGTTATCTCCTTTACGCCTTTGGCGGCTAATTCTTGTATTTCTTCCAAAATTTTTTCCGGCATACGGCTTCGTTCTCTGCCGCGTACATACGGGACTATACAGTAGGTACAAAAATTGTTGCATCCATACATGACGGAAACCCACGCTTTTACATCCCCTTCGCGATAAACAGGAATGTCTTCTGCAATCTGCCCGTCAATATTTTCCACGCGAATTATACGCTGATTTTCTGTTAGAGCGCCCGCCAAAATTTCCGGCAGCCTATAGAGAGTATGGGTTCCGAAAACAACCGAAACATGTTTATACTTTGACTTTATTTGCTTAACCATATGTTCCTGCTGCATCATACAACCGCATATCCCGATAATGGTCTCCGGCTTTCTTGCTTTCAAATGCTTCAGAGCCCCAACGTTTCCTAATACACGCAACTCCGCTCCTTCGCGGACAGCGCAGGTGTTAAATAAGATAAAATCTGCTTTTTCGTTATCTTCTGTAAAATCATATCCCATATCAAACAGCATACCGCGAATGCGCTCCGAGTCGTTTTCGTTTTGCTGACAACCGTAGGTGATGACATGTGCAAGCGGCTTTTTAGGAATTGCGTCCCAAAAAGCACGAACCTTTTTAATGTATAACTTCTGACGGTCGATCTCCTGCTGCGGTACAAGCTCTGTTTTACTCATGCTTCGTTTAAAACCTCCTCTAAGGCTGTTAAAAAACCTTCACATTCGCATTTCGTCCCAACCGAAACGCGAAGATATCCGGGCATTCCTAATGCATGCCCGCCCTTAACAATATATCCCTTACGCAACAATGCCTCATAAATTATCTTGCTGTCGCGCTTTATGTTTACTGCCACAAAATTAGTATAACTTTTTAGATATGTAAGACCGAGCCTATCAAAACCGCAACATAAAAACTCGCGATTTTCACGGTTATACGATACCGTGTTCTTTACAAATTCTATATCTTCAAGAGCTGCTGTCGCGCCGCGCTGTGCAATCAGATTAACATTAAACGGCGCGCGTACACGTTCAAGCTGGCTGATAATTTCTTCTTTTGCCATAGCGTAGCCCACGCGCAGACCGGCGAGACCATATACTTTAGAAAATGTACGCAAAATTATAATATTATCATGTTTGGCAAGTAAACTCTCGCTGTTGGGATATATTTTTTCCTCCGCAGCAAACTCATAATATGCTTCATCTAAAACAACCAATACATCCTTCGGTACGCTTTGCAGGAAGAGACTTTGCTCGTCTGCTGTATGTATTAAACCGGTAGGGTTATTGGGATTACATAGCCAAATTATTTTTGTGCGTTCCGATACGGCATCTGCCATAGCTGACAAATCGACACGATAATCCTTGCCTGAGGAAATAATAATTGGCGTTGCACCCGCAGCGCGTACATTCGTTTCATATAACGAAAATGACGGAGAAGGAATGATGCTTTCATCACCCTGCTCTAAAACTGCTTTACAAATTAATTCAATCAGTCCATCGCTGCCGGTTCCAAATGCAAAATTGCTTTTGTCAAGATGATGTTTATCCGCTAATGCTGTTCGCAGTTCATAACAATAGCCATCCGGATATAAACTGCTTTGCAAAACAGCGTCTGCCATGGCGGCTTTTGCTTTTTCCGAGCAGCCAAATGGATTTTCATTAGATGCAAGTTTGACTACCGTTGTCAGACCAAGTTCTCTCTTGACATCATCAATCGGCTTTCCGGCCGGATATGGCGCAATCTGTTGAATGCACTTTTTTTCCTTTATCATTTATTATCTCCCAAAAGCCGGCGGAACATTTCCTGGTATGCCTCCTCTACGCCGCCCATATCGCGGCGAAAACGGTCTTTATCCAGTTTTTCTTTTGTATCCTTATCCCACAAACGGCAGGTGTCCGGAGAAATCTCATCTGCTAAAACAATTGTTCCATCGGTTGTCTTACCAAATTCAAGTTTGAAGTCAACCAATATAACATTTAAGGAATCAAAATATTGTTTCATAACCTCGTTGATTTTAAAAGACATTTCTTTAATCGTCTCAATTTCAGCTTTTGTAGCTAAGCCCAATGCCAGTGCATGATAGTCATTAATTAGCGGGTCACCCAACGCATCGTTTTTATAAGAAAACTCAATAGTCGGCTGCTCGAAAACAATACCTTCTTCAACACCATAGCGTTTCGCGAAAGACCCCGCGGAGATGTTACGGATGATAACCTCTAGCGGAACAATTGTTACTTTTTTTACTACTGTTTCGCGTTCGGAAAGCTGTTCGACATAGTGGGTCGGAACACCCTGCTTTTCCAGCAGCTGAAACATATGATTGCTCATAATATTATTAACAACGCCTTTACCGGCAATAGTACCTTTTTTCTCACCGTTAAACGCAGTTGCGTCATCCTTATAATCAACTATTACAAGATTGGCATCCTCTGTTGCATAAACTTTTTTCGCCTTTCCTTCATACAGCATTTCTGTTTTTTTCATATTTTTTCTGCCTCCTCTTTAATTGCAATGTTCTTTTGAATAACCTCCCGCTCCATAGAAAGCTTATATTCTTTTAAAAGCGGTTTAATTTCTTCGTGTTTTAATGACAAAATTTGTGCGGCTAAAATACCTGCATTATCTGCCCCGTCAATTGCAACAGTAGCAACGGGTATTCCCTTTGGCATCTGAACCATAGAAAGCAGCGAATCCATACCGTCCATAGTAGAAGATTTAATAGGAATGCCAATGACAGGAAGCGTGGTGAAGGCAGCTAACACGCCGCCTAAATGTGCTGCCTTTCCGGCGGCAGCAATAATAACTTCTATGCCGTTTTCCTCCGCATGTTTAGCGTAGTTTGCTGCAAGCTCCGGTGTTCTGTGCGCGGAAATTACAGAAACTTCAGCCTCTATTCCAAATTTTTTTAACATCATAATACATTTTTTCACTACAGGAAAATCAGAATCACTTCCCATAATGACAGCAGCTTTTGGCTGATTGTTCATGATATCCTCCTCCGTTGTACAAAATAATATATAAAACTTACCCTTCCAAAAAATATGTAGCTTCCATATCTGCTGTAGATAACGCAAATGCAAGAGGATATTTTTCAAATGCAGCGCCGACATTGCGTACATTTTCCTCACCGGAAAACCCCATATGATACCGGATAGCAAAAGCCTCTTCGCGCGTAAGGCGCATAAACCCGCTAATAATATATACCGATTTTTCACCATGGCCATATGGCATCTCATCAGCAAATTCGTAAGTAGGTACTGTCTGCCATACTCCGTTTTTATCCTTTACGTTTCTTGTTCCTTTACGGTAGCAGTTTATTTTACATACATCATGTAAAAGAGAGACAATCGCGGCTGTTTCTTCAGTGCAGTTTAGACGATAGGTATCACGTACACGCTTTCGCGCCAGATAATCCGTTAAGCATGCATATACATTCAGACTGTGTTCCAGCAGACCGCCGTCGTGCGAATTATGAAAACGAGTGCTGGCAGGAGCAGTAAAAAAATCACTTGCAGATGATTGCAGATATTCTAAAAATTTATCTGCACCTTCTCTTGTGATTTTTTCTGTATATATTTTTATAAATTCATCCTTTTTCGTCATGTTTTCCCTCTTTTCGATATACTATATATAGTTTATCACATTTTTTATATTTTCGCAAGAAGCCGAGGCAAAAAAACGACTTTTTAATTAAAAAAAACAGTTCCGTCTCGGAACTGTTTTAAAATAGTTTATGCTGTTTTACTTTTATGTCCTACGCGGCTCATCCAATAAATATTTTGCGGATAACATCTGCATATCAGATAAAAAGTATTTGCAGAATATGTTGTCATGCAATACATTATCCAGCGCAACTAAGCTCATTCCCTGGTGGTGCACCATATAATTTCGCACAATATCATAACTTTTAAAAGAATCGACTAAACTTTGAGAAAAATCAACCGACTCATACATTCCGTATAAGCCGCGCATTCCCAATAATTGAAGCTTTTTTAGATTTTTGGCGGCACATTTTTCATCGACTCCCAAAGCAAGACAAGACGAGTATGGCGATACAACCTCTAAAATATTAGCATTTTGCCGCAAAGCAAGTTTTGGGGCACCAAGAGCCTTATATTGATAATTTTGTTCATTGTCAAAGGCAAAAAAAGCACTTTCGGAAATACCCCAAACAGGCAATCCGGCATCTCGGGCGTGGGCCTTTTGTTCTGAAAGAACCTCCCTGTAACTTTCCGCAAGCATGGAATATCTATGTGAAGGCAAAAACAACAACGGCATCAGATATTCAAACATTGTGCCTGTCCAAGAAAGTAACACACTGCCCTCGTTTATTACTTTCAGCTTATGGCTTAATTGATACCAAGCCTTATCCGATACTTGATTTCTCGCGATTGCAAAAAAGACTGCCTGACGTGCTTCTGATGCCAACAAATCATAGCAGGAATCCGAAAGCTTTTGCGATTCCGCATCATAGCCTATGGAAAAACGCTGTGTTTCTTTGTGAAACAGGAAACAAAAATCTATTGATTTTACTAAGCGTTCTATTCGCTCTGCAGTCTTGGCTCCGCCTCCCATCTTAGAAACGGCTTCTTTTACCGCTACTAACATACATGCAAAATTACCGCTGTCAACAGTAGAAACAAAATATGGTTTTATGAGCGATAAGTCTGACGTATTATACCAGTTATAAAGGTGTCCGTTTTTCTTTTCTAATTTTTCTACGGTCGTTAAAGTATTATTGATTCTTACTAAAGCCTCCTCTTCGGAAATCCATTTGAAGTCATAAGCAGCAATATAAGCACAGAGAAGCAATCCAATATTAGTCGGTGAAGTACGGTGAGCTAATCCGCGATAAGGTCGTTCCTGAAAATTGTCAGGGGGTAAAAAATTTTCTTTTTCTCCGCAAAACTTATCGAAATACTTCCACGTATCCTTTGCTAATTCAGCCAAGAAAACTCTGTCTTTTGCATTACATTCTTCCGTCTTTGTCTTGTTTCGTTCCAAATAACATCCAAGTAATGGGGCATAAATCCAAAGTAAGGCTGACACTGTTGTCCATATAGCTAATTTTCGTGAAAACAATATTGGAAGAAAAAAGATTATAATTGCAAAAATTATCTGTAAACCCATAGTATTAAAATAACGAAAAGCGCCCTTTTGTTTATGATATTCTGCTGCTTCTGCCGTAACCCATTCTAACATATTTCTATGCGTAATATAAGTTCGGCAAAGAGCACGTATAATGCCATCTGCCGTCTTTATTGCAAAATATGGAAGGAGACAAAAATGCAAAAATTGTCTGCTGACAGCTTGATATATTTTTTCTCTTCCGGTTGATGTTGATAATTTATTTGAAATAAGAGTATAGGACAATACAGTCAAGGGTTGCCAGATTACAAGCAAAAAAACGGCCAATCCATAAACTTTAACCCCGCATGCCGCAATCAGCAGTAAAAGAAGCTGGCTGGGAAATAACAAACTTCTTAGTAAGTTGTCCGTTATTTGATATTTTGCCGCAAGAGTCAGTGGGTTTTTGTATTTTTTTCCATCCTCATTATACACTTTTGGAAATAGATAGGGCATAAGCTGCCAATCGCCTCGCGTCCAGCGATGCATTCGTTTCACGTAAGATAATATCGTTCCCGGATGTCCATCTGTAATTACAACTTCTTTGATATGACCTGTCCTCAGCAAACTGCCTTCGAGCAAATCATGGCTTAAAATTTTTTGTTCGGCAATCGCGTGGTTTAATATTTTCCAATACGTTTCTACATCAAAGATTCCCTTTCCGTTAAAGATGGCTGTCCCTATGAATTTCTGATAAAAATTATCATCATAAAATGAATACGCGTCCACTCCTCCGCCGCCGGAAAAAATATGTGTAAATAAATTTTTTTCCGACTCATCCATTCTCGTTTTAACCGAAGGCTGCAAAAGTCCATACCCTTTCTTAACAATTTGGGATTGCGCATCAATTTCCGGGCGATTGAGAGGATGCATCATTGCTGCAATTAATTTATGTGCACAGCCCTTTAAAAATTCCGTATCAGCATCAACAGTAATAATATATTTTACTTTTGGAATTTTAGCAATATCAGCAGAAAAAAATTTATAGCTTGTCTTTTCTCCGTGTAACAAGCGTACAAATTCCAAAATTGCTCCGCGCTTTCGTTCCCAACCAATATATTTCCGGTTAATTTTGTCATAGGAACGTTCTCGGCCAAAATAAAAAAAATGAGTTCCATGTTTTTTGTTTAGTTCTTGAATTTTTTCTAAAACAACTTTGCACAGCTCATTATCTTCTTTGCTTTCTTTTCCGGTGGAATCAGCATAATCCCCCAGCAAAGCGAAATAGAGATTGTCCGGATCACCGGCATAATATAGCATCTCTAATTTTTGAACCATATTGTAAGCTTGCTCTTTATTAAATAACAAGGTCGGAACCACTATAAAGCTTTTTTGTTCCGGCGGCACACTTTTAATTTTCATAGAAGGAACAGGCCTTGATTTTAAGAATAAACCCATAATATGATCTACGGTCATTTTTAATGAAACATATAACGGAATATGGGATAAAATCACGATTGGTATGCACCATACCTTGGTTATTCCGAGCAAGTGTGCAAAGTAAAATATTTCAACGCTTCCTATATGCACTAGAACAAAAAGCAGCAGACTGTATAATCTTATTTTTGCATTACTGCTAATAGTACTTTTTATGCGCGCTTTCGACAGAGTTTGCCGGTATAACATTTTCACGCCGTCATCTATTAGATAAAATCCAACATGTCTCTCTTTATCGACGCTTGCCTGTTGTGATAGATGAATCGCCCTTTCAGACAGTACATCTTCTGCAATTCCTGTATTTTTAGCTATTTCGCCTACCGCATGGCGATAGGAAGATTTCGTTTCCTCATCCATATTACAATAAATACCGGCAGGATCTTTTAATAAAAGAGCATGAATTCGGCTCACAGATTCCGTAACGTAACACCAGTTCATTTTTAGAATTTGGTCCATACTTTGTATATAGAGAGGGATGTTCTGAACGTTCTTATCTCTGATAGCTCTTGAAAGGGAATCCAAAAGCCAAAATTCAAAACATCCCTTCAGTAAGTTTAATTCTGTTTCGTTTATTTCACTTTGCATTGATGCTAATTCGTCTTTTATATTTCTTTCATTTATTTTCCACGCTAACTGCTCTAAACAGTGATATGAAATTTTATACGCATTTTCCTTTTGCTTTTTATCAATTGATTGGTTTAGAAAGGACAGCAGTTCCTCATGCAATGCGAGTATTAAATAATAATTATCCGCTAACCACTCCTCCTGTATAGTCAGCGTGACCTCTGCTCCTTGTTTTTTTCTTACTTCTTCGTACTTTTGCTCTATACAGCGAAAGGATTGTTTCGTTTGTCTCGTGCGCTTTCGATCCTTTGCGTTCCATCTCCTGAGCAACGTATAAAGCAATATGAATATAATACTTGCCAATAATATCATGATTTCACCTTATCTCTCATTATGTTTTGGTAAATCATGTATATTATTACCATTTTTTACAGAAATATATACATTATCAAAAATATGGATGAAGTGGATTTGAAGGGAAAAACCGGCTTGACCTTTCCCCTTGTACGATCTTAAACATTGCATATATCGCTCTGTCTACCTCGCGTTTTGTATTAAAATAACCAAAACTAAAGCGGACACATCCATTTTCTTTGGTTCCCAGAGTTTCATGCGCAAGAATTGCGCAATGTAACCCTCCGCGTGTTGCAATTTGATATTCTTCATCTAACTTACGTGATACCTCTATGCAATCCACCCCTTCAATATTTAGTGCTACAACACCAAGTCGGCTTTCATCTCCGTAAATTTTTATTTTCGGAAGATTTGAAATTCCTTCTATAAAATAATTAGTAAGCTCTTTCTCTTTTTTGCGGATGTTGTCCCCGCCTTCCCTCAGAATAAACTTAACCCCTTCTCCCAGTCCGGCGATAGCCGGAACATTTTGGGTTCCGCTTTCCAATCTGTCAGGGTACTCCTCTGGTTGCATATAACTCTCTGAGGCGCTTCCTGTACCCCCCTCAATAATGGTAGAAAGCTCCAGCCCTTTTCTGACGTATAAACCACCTGTTCCTTGCGGTCCCATCAACCCCTTATGACCGGGAAAGGCAAACAAATCAAGCTGTTCTGCATCAATATCCAAAACTCCTGCGCTTTGTGCTGCGTCGACCATAAAAAAAATATGATGCTCATGTGCAAGTTTTGCAGCTGAAATGATATCATACGTGTTTCCGCAAACATTAGAAACGTGTGTCATAATCAAAAGTTTCGTATTTGGTCTGATTGCTTGGGCTATATGCGCAAGCGAGATTTTACCGTTTTTATCACCGCGGATAATGCTATAGCTGATTACTCCATTTCTTCTAAGTGTTTCTATTGGCCTTAAGACAGAATTATGTTCCATGGATGTAATAATAACATGATCACCTGGCCTAAGAATTCCTTTTATTCCCATATTTAGGGCATGCGTTGTGTTTTGGCAGAAAACAAGTCTTTCAACATCCTGTATATGAAATAACTTGCACAGCAATTCTCTTGTTTCGTATATGATTTCCCCGGCCCGTACCGACAGAGCGTGTCCGCCTCTTCCTGCATTCGCACCGTAATTAACCATTGTTTCATACATAATACGTGCCACCTGCTCCGGTTTTTGAAAACTGGTTGCCGCGTTATCAAAATATATCATAAATTCACGACCTTTCTTTCTTTATATATTAGTATATTCATGTAAAAAAATCCTGTGAATCAGTCATTTAATTTTGTTTCAAGCATATACTGTAGTGATATCAGAGAAAGCGAGGTTATTGTATGATAAATAAAATAACAGAAAAAAAATTAAAGGACGCTCTGAATCAAATAGATCCAGCAAAACTTTCAAAAATCAAACAATCATTAGAAAATGACAGAGATTTAAGCGCGATGCTAGGTCGGCTTGATGTACAAAAGGCACAGCAAAAATTAAATGAATTAAATATCGGCGACTCCGTATCCGCTAATAATCTCTCTGACATGGTTAACACATTAAAGAATAACCCTGAACTAATTCATCAATTGAAGAAAAATCTGTAATAGCAGACACACAGAGAGGAGAATCAGCATGCCTGACGATAACAGTCAATTAATCAACAGCTTGATAGGAATGCTGGGAGATAATCCGGAAGAAAAAATTAATGCTGTTTTAAGTTCGTTAACCGGCGGTGCAGCAAGCACAACTTCAGATGAATCAACAAACGATTCACAAGATGCAGAGAAACCGGCTTCTGAAAACACGGGTACTCCAGACTTGTCAACTCTTATGAAAATTCAAGGGTTGCTTTCACAAATGGGAGGTTCCCACGATGACAGAAGCAGACTTCTTGTTGCCCTGAAACCTTTTTTAAGTTCGGACAGAAAACCTCATGTCGACAGGGCACTACAACTTCTGAAACTTACAAAGCTTGCCGAAACAGCAAAAGATATGGATCTGTTTAAAGATTTCAAACTATAAATTTTCAAAAGAACAGCGAAAGGCAGGAAGCGAGGAAAGACATGAACATGAAATATTATAACGCAAGCAATAATTTTTCCGCGCCGGTAAAGCGCGAGCCAAAAGCATATTCTTCGTACACACGCACACCGGAAATTATCGTGCCGCAAAGACCCCTGCGTACAGAATATGCCGAAAATAAGCAACACGCTTCTCCACCTCCGCTGCGCACACCGGAAATGCCTATCGTTCCTGCGCCTCATAAGCATACGGGCAAGTCCAAAGAACTTAATTTAAGCAATATGAAGCCGGATGATTTATTGCTGCTTGGAATCATAACGCTTCTTGTATGGAATTCATGCGATGACACTTTATTGCTTTTGATTTTAGGTTATTTATTCCTGGCAGGTTTAAAATGAAATAAAAGGTGCGGTAAAATAAAAATATTTACTGCACCTTTTATTTGTCTATTCTTCGGTATCGCAATGCCCGGAACAACATTCACAATTACAAAACATCTTTTCGGGATATGAAATATTGTTCTTGTCGTAATAATCTTTTACAGCAGCTTTTACCGCCTGTTCTGCTAATACAGAGCAATGTATTTTTTGTTTCGGCAAGCCGTCCAAAGCCTCAACCACCGCTTGATTTGAAAGAGTGAGTGCCTCTTCAACACTTTTACCTTTTATCATCTCGGTAGCCATAGAACTGGTGGCAATTGCCGAACCGCATCCGAAGGTATTAAACTTTACATCGGAAATTTTACCATTATCAATTTTCAGATACATTTTCATAATATCGCCGCATTTTGCATTTCCTACTTCACCTACTCCGTCCGCGTTTTCAATGACACCGACATTCCGCGGATGAAGAAAATGATCCATAACTTTTTCACTGTATAACATATTGTCTCTCTCCTTTCACAAGCTCGTCCCAAACGGGAGACATGCCACGTAAATATTCAACAACTTCTGTCACGCTTTTGATTATAATATCCATTTCTTCCGGAGTATTTTCTTCCGATATCGTCAATCGCAAAGAACCATGCGCAATTTCATGAGGTCTGCCGATTGCCAAAAGAACATGACTCGGATCAAGCGAACCGGACGTGCAGGCAGAACCCGATGAAGCCGCAATCCCCCTTGCATCCAACAATAACAACAATGACTCTCCTTCAATTCCTTCAAAACAAAAATTTACGTTACCGGGCAATCTGCTATCTCTGTCTCCGTTTAAAATACTATGTGGAATTTTGCTTAAGCCATTAATTAACAGTTCACGAAGCCCTGTAACATATTTCTTGTTTGCCTGCATATTTTCGCAGGCTTCTTCCAAAGCCACTGTCATTGCCGAAATCGCCGGGACATTTTCAGTACCGGCGCGCTTTCCGCGCTCCTGTGCGCCACCTTCAATCAAATTTGTAAGCGGTATCCCCCGTTTTGCATAAAGTGCGCCCACACCCTTGGGACCGTGAAATTTATGCGCTGAAAGGGATAACAAATCAATCTGCATTTTTTCCACATCTATTGGGAGGTGGCCTGCCGCCTGCACCGCATCAGTGTGAAACAGCACACCATGTTTACGGCACACTGCGCCGATTTCTGCAATCGGCTGAATGGTTCCAATTTCGTTATTGGCAAACATTATCGTCACAAGAGCCGTATCCGGACGGATAGCTGTTTCAAGTTCTTTCACAGAGATAAGCCCATTCTCATGCACATCAAGTAAAGTAATTTCAAAATCTTGTTTTCCGAGCTTTCGAAGCGTGTGTAGTACGGCGTGATGCTCAAAAGCAGTTGATATAATATGTTTTTTCCCTTTTTTAGCGCCAATTAAAGCGGCGCTGATAATTGCCTGATTATCTGCTTCACTTCCACCTGATGTAAAATATATTTCTGAACTCTTTGCGCCGATAAGATTTGCAAGCTTTTCTCTTGCTTCTTCCATTTGCATCTTGGCTTTATCGCCAAATGAATATAAACTGGATGGGTTTCCCCATACATTTTCTATGGTATCTATCATTTTTTTCTTTGCAGCACTACTCATAGGGGTTGTTGCTGCATTATCCGCATAAATCATCCTGTTTGCCCTTCTTTCGTAAAGCATTATATAAAACCTATAATATCCATAGGTTATTAATATTATACCGTTTATTTCCTTGTTTGTCAATAGTATTGAAAAAAAGAAACAGTTTTCGTTTAATATTCGAAACTGTTCCTTTTCATTTAACAAAAAGTATATTTTTTACAACGATAGACCAAGCAAACGATATGCGTTTTTCCACAAAATTTGCTCGCTTTCTTCTTCTGTCAAACCAATTTTATCAAAAATTTCAAGTTCCGGTTTGTGAAGAGAAAGCGGATAGTCTGTTCCGAAAAGCACTTTATCCGCTCCATGTACGTGGATCATATCAAGAACTCGTTCCGGCGGCAGAAAACGTATGGAACTCGATGTATCTACATATACATTTTTGCCCAAAACATATTTTTCTGCGTCATCCCATTCCATATAACCGCCCATATGTGCTGCTACTATTGTTAAATCAGGAAAATATTTTAGTAAGTGTGCCAAACGCCTGGGAGATGCTGCATCTGTATTTTTATCTCCTACATGCATCAAAATTGGAAATCTTCCTTCTATTTTCTTATAAATCGGAAACATACTGTCATCATCCATAACAAATTTTTGAAAAACCGGATGAAGCTTAATGCCACGCAAGCCAAGAGATTCCATTCTATTCAGTTCTTTCTCTGTCTGAGCGTAGTCCTCATGTAATGTTCCAAAACCGATTATATTCGGTCCAATCAAAGTTGAAACATAATCATTAATCATTTCAACCTGTTTTGCAGAAGTAGCTGTCGCATGTACCACCAGCTTATCAATATGCTCTTCTTTCATGCTGTCTAACAGGTATTGAAACTGACCGTTTGCTGCCAGTGGGATTCCGTAATACTGATTTAGATTATTTGCTGCCTTTACTGCAATTTTGTCATGAAAAGCATGCGCATGAAAATCGACAATCTTTCGTTTCAAGTCTGTTCCTTCTTTCCCTATTTTACACCAATATCCTTACGAAAATGCATATCCTTGAACGAAATTTTTCCGACACCCTCATAGGCTCTGTTAATCGCTTCATCAAGGTCTTTGCCAATTGCTGTAACCCCTAAAACACGTCCGCCATTCGTAAAATATTTACCATCACGACAAGAAGTACCTGCATGAAACACTATAATATTGCCTAGCGCTTCCGCATCATCAATGCCGGAAATTTCGTATCCTTTCTGATAGCTTTTCGGATAGCCGCCCGATGCGAGTACAACACACACCGCAGCATTGTCAGCCCATTCTACAGAAATTGCAGATAGTTTTTCGTCAATAATCGCTTCAAAAATAGTCAGCAAATCAGTCTTTAATCTTGGCAGTACAACTTGAGTTTCCGGATCGCCAAATCTTGCATTATATTCTATGACTTTCACACCGTCAGCCGTCATAATTAATCCAAAATATAATACTCCCTTAAATGTTCTTCCCTCTTGGTTCATAGCTTCCATAGTAGGAAGAAAAATATTTTTCATACACTCTTCGTGAATTTCTTTTGTGTATGTACGGCTGGGAGAAAAGGTACCCATACCGCCGGTATTCAGCCCTTTATCACCGTCATATGCTCTTTTGTGATCTTGTGCGGATACCATTGGAATTAGTGTTTTCCCATCAGTAAAGGCAAGAACAGAGACCTCCTGACCGGTTAAAAACTCTTCGATAACTACACGGTTTCCCGCCTCGCCAAATGCCTTGTCCATCATAATTTCACGGACTGCATTTTCTGCTTCAGAACAGTCATTGGCAATAATAACGCCTTTTCCAAGTGCCAGCCCCTCTGCCTTTACAACCGTGGGATAGGAAGTGTTGCGCACATATTCCAAAGCCTTTTCACAATCATCAAACACTTCATATGCCGCAGTTGGAATATGATATTTCTTCATTAAATTCTTTGAAAAGACTTTACTGCCTTCAATAATTGCCGCATTTGCTCTCGGACCGAAAACGCGCAGTCCTTCTGCCTCAAAGCGATCTACCATCCCTAAAACAAGCGGGTCATCCGGCGCGACAACAGTCAGATCTATTTGATTTATTTTTGCAAAGTTAACCATCGCGTTAATATCTGTTGCCTTGATATCAACACAGGTTGCATGACGGCTGATACCGCCGTTTCCCGGCGCACAAAATAGCTCCGGTTTTAACGGGCTTTTTGCCAAGCTATGTATAATTGTGTCTTCACGGCCACCGCCGCCAACAACTAAAATTTTCATCTATTGCGTCATCCTTTCGCTGCTTTTATCCATTTTGGAAGTCCGTTGTGTTGCCTAACGTTTTATAAATGTAAACAAAGCAAGCACGAATAAACATACAACAACACAGAACACTGTCCCAACTATACAGATATACCGAAAAAATTTTTTGCCTTTTTCACCGCGTTTATCACAAATCCATTGGCTGAGCGCTAAAATAAGAAAGATAGTACAAGGTGGTAGCGTCGGCACAATACTTGTGCCCTCAACACAATTTAATATACCACCGATCAACCAAATTCCCGCAAACACTAACCAGTAATACCATTTTTTCATTTTAAAAACCTCCATACTACTCAGTGATATGTAGTCATGAGAAAAAATTTTTAAAACAATGCGCGGCGCTGTTATTAATGCTTAAAATGACGCATGCCCACAAAGACCATGGCAATACCGTGCTTGTTACATGCATCAATAGACAGTTGATCATTTCTGGAACCACCCGGCTGAATAATGGCAGTAATTCCGGCTTTTGCGGCCGCTTCCACACAATCAGGGAACGGAAAATAAGCATCGGAAGCTAGCGATGCGCCCTTTGCACGCCCCCCTGCATAATCCAAAGCAATTCTTGCCGCCATAATACGGTTAGTTTGTCCGGGACCTGCACCTAAAGACATATTATTCTTCGCGATAGCAATAGCGTTGGATTTTGTATGTTTGACAACTTTCCATGCGAACTTCATATCTTCAATTTCCTGCTCTGTTGGTGCCTTTTCCGTTACAACCGTCCAATCCTCATCATGGAATAGTTCCGTGTCTCTTTGCTGTACTAATAAGCCGCCCATAACTTTTTTCATATCAAATGCATTAATATCCATTTTTTGTGAAATAGTCGGTAGCTCCAATAAACGAAGATTTTTCTTTTGGCTTAAAATTTCTACTGCCTCCGGGGTAAAAGAAGGAGCTATAATAATTTCTAAAAAGATTTTATGCATTTCTTCGGCTGTTTTGGCATCTATTTCTCTGTTTGCAGCAATGATACCACCGAAAATAGAAACCGGATCACTTTCATAGGCACGCATATAAGCCTCGTAAATATTTTTTCCTGAACCAACGCCACACGGATTGGCGTGTTTGGAAGCAACTACCGTAGGCGCGTCAAATTCTTTTACTAAATCCAGTGCTCCATTAGTATCATTAATATTGTTATAGGAAAGTTCTTTTCCGTGCAGCTGCTTTGCTGCCGCAAGCGTTCCATCCACATTTCCAATTTCCTTATAAAACACACCGAGCTGATGCGGATTTTCCCCGTAACGCATATCCTGCACCTTTTCAAAAGTCAAAGACAGGTTGTTCGGGAACAATTCTTTTCCTATTTGCTTTCTTAAATAGCCGGAAATCAAGGTATCATAACTTGCTGTGTGTTCAAATACTTTATATGCTAATTCAAATTTTGTTTCCTGGGAAACTTCTCCCTGTTTTTTATACTCGTCCAAAACAGTCACATAATCAGCCGGATCAACAATGACAGCAACATCCTGATAGTTTTTTGCTGCCGCGCGAATCATGGTTGGTCCACCGATATCTATGTTTTCAATAGCTTCCGCAAGTGTCACACCATCCTTCATAATGGTTTCACGAAACGGATAAAGATTAATCGCAACTACGTCAATAGTATCCACCCGCAATGCTGCGAGCTGCTGCATGTGTTCCGGATTGGAACGCATTGCCAAAATGCCGGCATGAATCTTTGGATGCAAGGTTTTTACCCGTCCATCCAAGCATTCCGGAAAACCGGTAATATCTGAAACAGGAATGACAGAAATTCCAGCATCGGCAAGTACTTTTGCTGTACCGCCGGTTGAAATAATTTCAAATCCTAAATCTGTAAGCCCTTTTGCAAACTCAACTACTCCGGTTTTATCTGATACACTGATTATTGCTCTTTTTGCCAATTATAACATCTCCTTATCATTTTACTGTTCTATCTTAACGATTCTTCCGCAGATATGTACTTTCTCCGCACATACCAATTCTACTGCTTGCGGTAAAATAATATGTTCCGCTTCCTGCATAACACGTTTCTGCAAAGTTTCCGGCGTATCATCCGATAAAATCTCAACCGGTTTCTGGAGAATAATCGCTCCGCCATCCGTTACCTCATTCACAAAGTGAACAGTTGCCCCGGTAACCTTGACACCGTAGGCAAGTGCCGCTTCATGTACTTTTAAACCATAATACCCATCACCGCAAAATGACGGTATCAAGGATGGATGAACGTTGATAATTTTGTTTTGATATGCATGAATGACCTTCTCGCCTAATATTTTTAAGAAACCGGCCAACACCACCACGTCAATTTCATATTTTTGCAGCAACGCGAGAAGTGCCTCATCGTATAACTCAACATCCGGGTAATCCTTACTGCATAAGCATTCACAAGGAATAGCCGCCTTATTTGCACGTTCTAGTGCATACGCCTTTGAACTTGATGAAATAACACATGCAATTTTCCCGCTTTGCAGCAAACCGCTTTGTTGGGCATCTATAATAGCCTGAAGATTGGTTCCTCCTCCGGATACCAATACCCCTATTTTTTTCATAAAATCACCCCGTCATCTCCGTTGACGACTTCACCGATGACAAAGGCTTTTTCACCGACAGAATTAAAATACTCTGTTATATCTTTTGCCTCTGCAGCAGAAACAGCCAACACGAGACCTATGCCCATGTTAAAGGTATTGAACATATCACGCTCAGAAAGCCCGGCCTTTTCTTGCATTAACGGGAAAATAGCAGGAATATCCCACGACCCTTGATTGATTTTAGCGCTGAGACCGTCCGGCAGCATACGAGGAATGTTTTCGATAAAACCTCCGCCGGTAATATGTGACACTGCATGAATATCAAACTTATCTATCGCACCTAATAACGGACGCACATAAATTTTAGTTGGCTTTATTAATTCTTCTCCTAACGGAATACCACCCAATTCGGGAAGCTTTTGCAGTAAAATCTCTTTGGCATTTGCCGAATCCAAATTAAAAATTTTACGTACAAGCGAATAACCGTTTGAGTGAATACCGGAAGAGGCAATACCTATTAAGACATCACCCGCAACTGTTTTACTGCCATCAATAATTTTTGCTTTATCGACAATGCCAACAGCAAATCCTGCCAAATCGTATTCATCAATCTCATAAAATCCGGGCATTTCTGCTGTTTCACCGCCGATCAGCGCTGCACCTGCCTTCACGCAGCCATTTGCAACACCGGAAACAATGTCAGCAATTTTGTCCGGAACATTTTTCCCTACAGCTAAATAGTCTAAAAAGAATAATGGTTTTGCTCCCGAACAGGCAATGTCATTCACACACATAGCTACACAATCTTGCCCTACCGTATTATGTTTATCCATTAAAAACGCAATGCGAAGCTTAGTTCCTACACCGTCCGTTCCTGAGACCAATACCGGTTCCTGCATAGTATTATCAAGCTGAAATAAACCGCCAAATCCGCCAATGTTGGACAGTACGCCATCTGTAAAGGTTTTCTTTACATGTTCCTTCATCAAACTTACCGACTTATAACCTGCCTCTACGTCTACTCCTGCTGCCTTATACGCCTCACTCATTGTCTATTCTCCTTTAATTTTATTCAAATTCCATTTTATCCATCTCTTCCGGTACAGGAACCGGATATTTTCCCGAGAAACAACCGTCACAATAATCACAGTTCATGTTAGAGGCAATATCCCTAACAGCATCAAGACTTAAAAATCCTAAACTGTCCGCGCCAATTTGCTGACGTATTTCCTCTACACTATATTTTACAGCCATTAAATCTTTCCGGGACGGAATATCCGTTCCAAAATAGCACGGCCACAGAAATGGCGGTGAACTGATTCGTAAATGCACTTCCGTTGCACCGGCTTTTTTTAATGCGCGAATAATTTTCGCACAAGTTGTCCCGCGAACAATGGAATCGTCTACCATGACGACTCTCTTACCGTAGACTGCTTCCTTTACAACGTTAAGTTTAATATTAACAGACTGCTCTCTCTGCGATTGATTGGGCTGTATAAAAGTCCTGCCTATATAACGATTTTTAACAAATCCATAACCATAAGGAATGCCCGAGCCTTCAGAATAACCAATTGCTGCGCAAAGGCCTGAGTCTGGTACGCCGAACACCAAATCCGCTTCAACGGGGTAATCCTTCGCCAAATGCTTGCCCATAAGCTTTCTCATTTTATACACACTAGCCCCCTGAATTGCGCTATCAGGACGCGAAAAATAAATATGTTCAAAAATGCAGATTTTTGCCCTTTCTTGAGCTTTGTTGCTTTTTAAAGAGCGAATACCTTCTTTATCAATTACAACTACCTCTCCCGGCTCAACCTCACGTATGAACTCAGCGCCGAGATTATCAAGCGCACAGGTTTCAGAGGACAAAATATAAGAATTTTGAAGTTTACCAATACACAGCGGTCGGAAGCCATACGGATCACGTGCACCAATCAGTTTTCTTGGACTCATTAATACGACAGAATATGCACCTTCCAGAGAATCCATTACCTGAATCATCGCTTGCTCGACAGAATGAGAACGAATCCTTTCCTGCGCTAACTTGTACATAATAACTTCACTGTCTATAGATGTGTGAAATATGGCGCCGTTTTGTTCCAAAGCATCTCGTAGGGTGCCGCCGTTAATCAAATTTCCGTTATGCGCAAGCGCAAGCGTACCCTTTACATATTTATTCACAAGTGGCTGAGCATTTTCTCTTTGATTGCCGCCTTTTGTTGAGTAACGTACATGTCCTACAGCAATACTGCCTTTTAAATTATTCAAAATTAAATCGCTGAAAACTTCAGGAACTAAACCTAAATCCTTATGACATAAAAATTCACCGTTATTGTTCACTGCAATGCCTGCGCTCTCCTGTCCCCTGTGCTGCAGAGCATAAAGTCCATAATAGGTAATACGGGCAACGTCAAAACCGTCATTATCAAAAATACCGAATACCCCACATTCTTCATGTGCTTTATCTAATCTGTAGTCCAAATTTAATTCCATTTTTACCCCATCACTCCTGATTGTTAAGAAATCTCCATTTTTCAACGTATTTTCTATTGAAAGACGATTAAGCGGTTGATGATATCAACCGCTTAATCATGATTGCACAATTTATCTTTGAACTCGACCGGAACCGTCGCCGCCCATAAGATTTTTAACCTCATTCACATTTACCAGATTGAAGTCACCTTCAATAGTATGCTTTAAGCAGGATGCTGCTACCGCATATTCAATCGTATCTTGCATGCTGTAGTTTTCAAGCAACGCATAAATTAATCCGCCGCCAAAAGAATCTCCGCCGCCAACACGATCTACAATGTTTATATTGTATTTTTTTGACTTGTAGAAATCTTTTCCGTCGTATAATAAAGCAGACCAATTATTTACCGATGCAGAAATACTTTCACGTAAAGTAATTGCAACCTTGCTAAAGCCAAATCTATCAACCAACTGTTTGCAAACTTCCTGATAACCCGCATCACTCAATTTGCCGGTGGTAATATCTGTAGATGAAGCTTTGATTCCAAACACCTTTTCCGCATCCTCTTCATTGGCGATTGCAACATCAACATATTCCATTAAAGCAGACATAACTTTATTTGCTTTTTCACTTGTCCAAAGCTTTTTACGGAAGTTAAGGTCACAGCTAACCTGTACACCATGTTTCTTTGCTGCTTTACACGCATCCATACATAAGCGCGCCGCATCATCAGATACAGCGGGTGTAATTCCTGTAAAGTGGAACCACTGTGCACCTTCGAAAATAGCATCCCAATCAAAATCTTCCGGCTGCGCATTAGAAATAGAAGAATGCGCACGGTCATATACAACATTAGAAGCTCTCTGAGATGCCCCTTTTTCAACAAAGTAGATTCCGAGACGTTCGCCGCCGCGAGCAATATAATCTGTATGTACTCCATATTTACGCAGTTCGGATGCACAAGCATCACCAATTGGGTTTTGTGGAAGCTTCGTTACAAAATATGCTTCTTCTCCATAATTTGCAAGTGACACAGCAACATTTGCTTCACCGCCGCCATATACAGCATCAAAACTTTTCGCTTGAATATATCTCTGGTAATCCGGTGTCTGCAGTCTGAGCATAATTTCACCAAAAGTTACAACCTTTGCCATTTCATATACCTCCAATTATTATAATAAAGTACTCTATTAAAGACCTCTTGCTTCTTTAATTTTCTGAACAAATTCCTTACCGATTCGGGTAATAGAAGCATAATCGCCGGTTTTGGCGCCTGCAGTAAGTGCGCCGCCAGCTCCTACAGCAACAGCTCCTGCTTTAATCCACTCACCTACATTGTCAACATTAACGCCGCCTGTAGGCATCATTTTGGCATACGGGATGGGTCCTTTAATAGCCTTAATAATTTTAGGTCCAAATACTTCACCAGGGAAAATTTTTACAATATCGGCACCTGCTTCCATAGCCTCGACAACTTCTTTAATCGTCATGGCTCCGGGCATACACGGTACGCGATAGCGATTACAAAGCTTAACTGTATCCGCATTAAAATACGGACTTACTATGTATTCAGCACCTGATAAAATAGCGGTTCTGGCTGTTTCAGCATCCATAACAGTGCCGGCACCTAAAATAATCTGATCGCTGGTATATTTTTTAGCCAGCTCCTCGATTACTCTGTGAGCCTGCGGAACTGTAAAGGTCAGCTCAATCGCTGCCACGCCGCCTTCGATACATGCATCTGTAATGCGCATTGCTTTTTCAGCGTTTTCCGCACGAACAACAGCAACAATACCTGCATCACAGATTCGGGTAATAACTTTTTCTTTATCCATGGATAATTCCCTCCCAATAAAATAAATACAAAATAAAGTATAATAAACAACCCTTTGATTATTTTATCACAACATAGCCGATAGGTCAAGAAAAGCAACAGAGATTTTTTGACAAATAGTACACTTTTTTTTGTGCAAAAAACCAACAAAAAGCAGAAATAAAAAATAAGCGCACCATAAAGGTACGCTTATTATAATAAATTTTAATTATTTGTTATTAATTGCTGCCTGTGCTGCTGCAAGTCTTGCAATCGGAACACGGAACGGCGAGCAGGATACATAATTCAAACCAATCTTATGGCAGAACTCAACCGAGGTCGGATCTCCGCCATGCTCTCCGCAAATACCAACATGCAAGTTAGGATTAACCGGCTTTCCGAGTTTAATTGCCATTTCCATCAGCTTACCTACACCAATTTGATCTAACTTTGCAAATGGATCATTTTCAAAAATCTTCGCATCATAATATGCATTTAAGAATTTACCAGCATCATCACGCGAGAAACCATAAGTCATCTGGGTTAAATCATTGGTACCGAAACAGAAGAAGTCTGCTTCTTTTGCAATTTCATCAGCTGTCAATGCTGCTCTCGGAATTTCAATCATAGTACCAACTTCATACGTCAGTTTGCTGTTTGCTGCAGCGATTTCTGCATCAGCGGTCTCCACAACAACCTTCTTTACAAACTTCAGCTCTTTTACATCGCCAACAAGCGGAATCATAATTTCAGGAGCAACATTCCAGTCCGGATGCACTTTCTGAACATTAATAGCAGCACGAATAACAGCCTTGGTCTGCATTTTTGCAATTTCCGGATAAGTTACTGCAAGACGGCAGCCACGATGACCCATCATTGGGTTAAATTCATGCAGGGAATTAATAATAGTCTTAATCTGTTCAACTGATTTACCCTGAGTATCAGCCAATTTTTTAATATCTTCTTCCGTAGTCGGAACAAACTCATGGAGCGGCGGATCGAGGAAACGAATGGTAACCGGATCTCCCTCCAAAGCTTCATACAATTTTTCAAAATCACCCTGCTGAACAGGAAGAATTTTTTCTAAAGCTTTTTCTCTTTCCTCAACGGTATCAGAACAAATCATTTCGCGGAACGCATCAATTCTGTCGCCTTCAAAGAACATATGCTCAGTACGGCACAAACCGATACCTTCAGCACCGAGTTCGCGAGCTTTTTTCGCATCTGCCGGAGTATCTGCATTAGTTCTTACCTTCATGGTTCTGTATTTATCAGCCCATGCCATAATTCTGCCAAATTCACCGGAAATAGAGGCATCAACCGTCGGAATCAAACCGTCATAAATGCAGCCTGTGGAACCATCCAAGGAAAGATAATCTCCCTCGTGATATTCTTTGCCTGCCAACACAAACTTTTTATTGGCTTCGTCCATTGCAATCTCAGAACAACCCGATACACAGCAAGTACCCATGCCGCGAGCAACAACCGCTGCATGAGAAGTCATGCCGCCGCGAACTGTCAGAATACCCTGCGCAGCTTTCATTCCTTCAATATCTTCCGGCGAGGTCTCCAAACGAACTAAAACAACCTTCTCGCCTCTTGCAGCCCACTCTTTTGCATCTTCTGCCGTAAAAACAATTTTACCGCACGCAGCACCCGGAGATGCAGCTAAAGCGCGCCCAACCGGCTCAGAAGCTTTTAAAGCAGTAGCGTCAAACTGCGGATGTAACAAGGTGTCCAAATTTCTCGGATCAATCATTGCTACAGCCTTTTCTTCTGTGATCATTCCCTCATCAACCAAATCGCAGGCAATCTTCAGAGCGGCTTTAGCCGTTCTCTTACCATTACGTGTCTGAAGCATGTAAAGATGCTTGTCCTCAATTGTAAACTCCATATCCTGCATGTCTCTGTAATGATCTTCCAGAGTATGACAAATGCCGACAAACTGCTCATAAACCTCAGGCATAACTTCCTTCAGCTGATCAATCTTCTGCGGTGTACGCACGCCGGCAACAACGTCTTCGCCCTGTGCGTTCATCAAAAATTCACCCATCAAATGTTTTTCACCGGTTGCGGGATCACGGGTAAATGCAACACCTGTACCGGAAGTTTCACCCATATTACCAAACGCCATCATCTGAACGTTAACAGCAGTACCCCAAGAATAAGGGATATCGTTGTCGCGGCGGTAAACGTTCGCGCGCGGGTTGTCCCAAGAACGGAATACTGCTTTAACAGCTTCCATCAGCTGCTCCTTCGGATCAGTTGGGAAATCAGCACCAATTTTTTCTTTATATTCTGCCTTAAACTGATTAGCAAGATTCTTTAAATCGTCCGCTGTCAAATCAACATCCTGTGTAACGCCCTTTTCAGCTTTCATCTTGTCAATGAGTTCTTCAAAATATTTCTTTCCTACCTCCATTACAACATCGGAGAACATCTGAATAAATCTTCTGTAACAATCCCAAGCCCAACGCGGGTTGCCGGATTTTTCAGCTAAAACATTAACTACTTCTTCATTCAAACCAAGGTTTAAGATGGTGTCCATCATGCCCGGCATAGAAGCTCTTGCACCGGAACGAACAGAAACCAAAAGCGGATTTTCCTTATCGCCAAATTTTTTACCGGTAATTTCTTCCATTTTAGTGATAGCAACCATAATCTGATCCATGATTTCATCATTAATCTTTCTGCCATCCTCATAATACTGCGTGCAAGCCTCGGTAGAAATAGTGAAGCCCTGCGGCACCGGCAGACCGAGCTTTGTCATTTCAGCTAAGTTTGCTCCCTTACCGCCTAACAGATTTCTCATATCTGCATTGCCTTCGCTGAACAGATATACATACTTTTTGCTCATCAATGAAACCTCCTATATAGTTTTGTCGGACTCTAGCTGCTAAATCCGTACAAATATTAACAAAATATGTCACTAAAGACAGACACCATTACCTATTATATCATAGTTTTAAAAAAAAGCAATTATTTTTTTATAATTCCGTTAAAATTCCGACTATCATATAAATTACATAAATAGTTTTACTGTATTTTGATATATTTATGCGTAATGTGCGGATTTGAGGTTGGACGCGAATCAATTGCAAATCCTTTTAAAGATGATAAAAATTTGGAGAGTTTAGAATATCCATAATTTCGAGTGTCAAAATCAGGAAATCTCTTTGCAAGAATGTTACCAACATCTCCCAGGAAAGCCCAACCGTCATCGTCAGAAACCTCGATAATAATTTTTCGGATAGCTGCCGCTAAATTTTTGAGTTCCAACTCTGTCTCTTCCTGCGTGTGCGGCACATTTCTTTCCTTCTCAGTTTCCTCTTCAATTTTTACACCTGACAATGCTTCCAAATATTTAAAACGTTCACATGCTTTGACAAAAGCCTTCGGTGTTTTCTGCTCTCCCATACCAATCACAAGCATGCCTGCCTCCCGCAGTCTTGCCGCCAATCTGGTAAAATCGCTGTCGCTGGAAACGATGCAAAAACCGTCAACGTTGCCGGAATACAAAATATCCATAGCATCAATAATTAATGCAGAATCTGTTGCATTTTTACCTGTTGTGTAACTATATTGCTGAATCGGCATAATAGAATTGTCCAACAATACTTCTTTCCACGCTGCGTGGCGGGCAGAAGTCCAATCACCATATATCCTTTTGTACGTCGGAACACCAATGGTCGCAATTTCATCCAAAATAAACTTGATGTACTTATATGAAACATTATCCGCATCAATCAATACTGCTATTCTTTTTTCATCCTCCACGCAATGTCATCCTTTCCTTAAATTTTCTTTAGCTTTGCGAATGCACCCATAAGATTCTTTGTTCCTACATCATCAAATGCGATTTCTATTCGAACGTCATTTCCCTCCGGCGTAACTGAAAGTACCATGCCCCTACCGAATTTACGATGCTGCACAATATCGCCCGGAGCATAATCAACGTTAACCGGTTTAGAGCGAACATCAAATACTTTTTTATTAAAAATATCGTTAAACAATGCCCGACGGTTGCTGCCGCTGCTTTCTGAAACTTCATATGTTTGCTTTTCTTTTTTCTCCACCAAAACATTAGTATATTCTGCCGGTATTTCATCAATAAAGCGCGATGCCTTAGAATATTGCGAACCGCCGTAAAGGGTTCTTCGGCCGGCGTAAGAAATTGTTAAGTGTCTCTTCGCCCTGGTAATTCCAACATAACACAAACGTCGTTCTTCCTCCAATTCCTCTTCGGAATACATGGAACGACTGCTCGGAAACAAGCCCTCCTCCATACCACAAAGAAATACATAAGGAAATTCTAGGCCTTTTGCACTATGTAAAGTCATCAAAACAACCGAGTCCGCATCCGCATCATAATTATCAATATCCGAAACCAGAGAGGTACGTTCCAAAAATTCCGACAGACTCGGTTCTTCGCTTTCTTTTTCATATTCAAAAGCCGAAGCAATAAATTCTCCGATGTTTTCCAGTTTGGTCTGATTTTCTACGTTCATCTCTCCCATCAGCATAGCACGATAACCGCTTTCATCCAAAATTCTTTCCAAAACAGCAGAAGGAAGAGCATTTTCCGATTTCTGTTGAATCCCTCGAATTAATGACACAAAGCCATGAAGTTTGTCAGCAATTTTAGATAAGCTTTCTATTTCCGCTGCATGTTCCATGGCATCAAACATGCTGATTCCGCGTTCTGCTGCCGCCTGTGCAATTTTTTCAACTGAAGCGGAACCTATTTTCCTGCTTGGTTCGTTAACAATGCGTATCAAACTTATATTGTCATTTGGATTAAATATCAGGCGCAAATATGCCAGCATATCTTTTACTTCCTTACGGTCATAAAAACGCAGACCTGCAAGAACTCTATAAGGTATATTATAGCCGCTGAGAGTAGTTTCTATAATACGCGATTGAGCATTGGTCCGGTACAAAATCGCACAATCAGAATATTTTTCACCCTCAGCACGAACGGCGGAATCTATTTTTTTTGCAATATACTCCGCCTCCTCATATTCATTTTCGGCAGGATAAATATCTACTTTGTCTCCGATCCCGTTATCTGTCCAAAGTGTCTTACCCTTTCTGCCTGTATTATTTGCAATTACGCTGTTCGCAGCATCTAAAATATTTTGTGTGGAACGGTAGTTTTGCTCCAATTTTATAACCTTTGCTCCGGAAAATTCTTTTTCAAAGTCCAAAATATTATTAATATTTGCACCACGGAATTTATAAATACTTTGGTCATCATCACCAACCACGCAAATATTTTCATAGCCTGCAGCGAGCATACTGACTAACATATACTGTGAATTATTGGTATCCTGATATTCGTCAACAAATATGTATTTAAATTTTTTCTGATAATATTTTAAGGCGTCTTCATCCATAGATAAAAGTTTCACGGTTTGCATAATAATGTCATCAAAGTCCAGCGCATTTGCCTCTTTTAAACGTTTTTGATATAAACAGTATATCTCTCCGATTTTCGCTTTGCGAAAATCGTTGGCATAAATATCACAATATGAGTCCGGCTCCATTAAGTCATCCTTTGCCGAAGATATCTCCGCCATTACGCCCTTAACAGGGAAATACTTTTCATCCATATTCAACTCTTTCAGGCAACGTTTGATCAATGTTTTCTGGTCGGATGTGTCATAAATAACAAAATCATTTTCATAACCCAGCAAATGAATATACCGACGCAATATTTTCATGCAGCAGGCATGAAATGTGTGAATCCACATGCCATCTGCGCTTTCACCGATCAATGATTCAATACGTTCCTTCATTTCATTTGCTGCTTTATTGGTAAAGGTTATTGCTAAAATTTCGTAAGGGCGAGCCATGTTATGTTCTAAAATATATGCAATTTTGTTTACAACAACAGTTGTTTTGCCCGAACCCGCGCCTGCAAGAATTAAAATCGGCCCGTCAGTTGTTAAAATTGCCTCCCTTTGTTTATCATTAAAACATTCTAAATTCATAGCTCCTCCTCAACAATACTCCGCAATCTTTCCAAAGCTCGTTCTGAAATTTTCCGATACCTTTCTTTTTTATTTTTTACCCGATAGTCCAATGAATCAATAATGCCAAAGTTAATATTCATCGGTTGAAAATTTTTCCCTTCAAAAGCTGAAATATGTTTTGCCAATGCCCCTGTTGCCGTTACGGAAGGAAACACCATCAATTCTTTGCCAAGTAACCTGCGCGCCGCGTTAATGCCGGCAACAATTCCTGAAGAAGCTGATTCCACATATCCTTCCACACCTGTCATTTGCCCTGCGAAAAACAACCCCGGACGGTTAATAACCTCATAAGCTGAATTTAAGAATCCGGGTGAATGTAAAAATGTATTTCGATGCATAACTCCATACCGTACAATTTCTAAATTTTCCAACCCCGGTATCATAGCGAAAACACGCTTTTGTTCCCCAAATTTTAAATGTGTCTGAAAACCAACCATATTAAATAAAGTCCCGTCTTTGTCATCTTGCCGCAACTGCACAACGGCGTAATATTGTTCTCCGGTCGCTGGATGTTCCAAACCAACAGGCTTGAGCGGGCCAAAAGTAAGAGTATCTTCTCCCCGTTTTGCCATAACCTCTATCGGCATACATCCCTCAAAAACTTTTTCGTTTTCAAATTCTTTCAGGTTTGCCGTTTCAGCATGAATCAATGCATTATAAAAACGCAAATATTCTTCCTTTGTCATCGGACAATTGATATAATCAGCCGTACCGCGATCATAACGCGCTTTGCGATAGGTTTTATTATGATCGATGGAATCGTATGTAATAATCGGCGCTGCTGCGTCAAAGAAATAAAGCTGTTCGCCGCAAATTTTCCCGATTGCTCCGGCTAATGCATCTGACGTAAGAGGTCCGCTTGCAATAATTACACAATCATCCTCGGGAATCTCTGATATCTCTTCACAAATTACATGAATGTGCGCATTACTGTTAATTTTTTCTGTCATCATTTGTGCAAAACCCATTCTGTCGACAGCCAAAGCGCCGCCGGCCGGAACCCGCGTATTGTCCGCGCACTCTGTTACCAAGGAACCAAGCATGCGCATTTCAGCCTTTAACAACCCGGCGCCATTTTCCAATGTATCAGCGCGCAGAGAATTAGAACATACCAATTCGCCCAAATATTCTAACGAGTGTGCCGGTGTTCTCTTTTTAGGTTTCATCTCATATAAATTTACATCAATTCCATATTTCGCAAGCTGCCATGCCGCCTCACATCCGGCAAGGCCACCTCCGACTACCGTTGCATGCATATTTCCGCCTTTCCAATCGTCTTGACGATTATAAAACAGTTATTATTCATTCTATTACACTCTTGCCATCAACTATTTTAATACAGCTGCGTATTTATCAATCAAATATACAGGCCGATAAGCCATTTTAGCCTGTCTAAGACCGTCAAGCCCCATATCCTCTTCGCGGTTGATGTATGAATACTTACTCCACTCATGTTCGCAAAATTGTTGATTAATGGCATTAAATACTCCTCTGTAAGAATTATCACCAAATTCAAGATGCGCTAAAACCGTATCGCCCGAAACAACTTCCGCAAAGCTGGCTGCAACAAGCTTCCCATCAATTAAAATACCGCCTCCGGTCACGCCGAGTGCATCAAAATTATCAAACACCGCGTACGCCGCGGCTCTAGAACTCAGTGCATCACGCTCTGACAGTTTGTCCTCGATCCATGTATCAAAAAGTTTACGACAACGGGGCATATCTTCAGACGTTAATCGGCAATAATTAAAATTATAATGATTTATAAAATAATTATAATGATTTCGTTTCGCATGCAATTTTTTTCCGCTCAACGAAATCAGTTTTTCTGTTTCGTATACATAGTCTGAATTATTTCTATCATAAATAAATTCAAATTGATTCGGGCAAAGTACGGCCAGTTCCTCTTTCATCCATTCGGACAAATTTCTGAATACCGGACGTGCATCCTGACTTGACAAATAGCTGCAAACTGCTTTAATTGCTGCAGTTTTGTCTCCGTTCCCTATCGGGTAGGATGCCATAGGCGGCTGTTTATCTCCCTGAAAAAATAACACCAAACAATCAAAAACAATATCATAAGTAATGAAGCGGTCTCCTGCCCACATAAACATATTGGTAAAATTATAGGTTGAATTATCTATGTTTTGGAAATAGGAAGCGAATACCTGCTTATCTTCTATGGTTATTTTCTTCCGCGTAATCATTTGTGCACCTTCTAAAGTTTATAGTCTATATTCCGAAAAAAGTTTCATTGTTTCATCATAGCAGTTGGTATTAAGCTTGGTATCAGTAAATAGCTCATAAGCATAAATTCCCTGCAATACAAGCATGGGCAAGCCGTTCACAATATGAGCACCCCGCTTCTGCGACTCCGACAAGAACACCGTTTTTTTAGGATTATAAATCAAATCACAGCACACGGTTTTCTGCGATACCATATCCATATGTTCCGCAAAAGGATTTTCGCCGGCATGTTCGTGCATACCAAGCGGTGTAGTATTCACAATAATATCATAATGTTCCCGTGGATTCATGGTATTAAAAAAAGTACATTTCGTATACTTTGATAAGGTTTCCTCTATCTCAGAAACTTTATGCAAATTTCGTGCAGAAATCGTAACAGAAGTCACCTCTTTCTTTGCAAATTCATAAGAGATACTCCGCGCAGTCCCGCCCGCACCGATCAAAAGTACTTTTTTTCCGCATACATCACCGACTTCTTTCTCCAGCGAATGAACAAAACCCTTTCCATCAGTATTATACCCATACCACTTTCCTTTTTTGTTTACAATTGTATTGACACTGCCTATATGTGCGGCTTCCTCATCAATAACATCCAGGGAGGATAGAATATCTGTTTTATATGGCGCTGTAATGTTAAAGCCCAACACTCCCATCTTGCGAGCCGACGAAATAATTTCTGCAAGTTCTTCCTTTTTTACATCAAAAGCAAGGTAAACCGTATCCTTATCGGCACATTGCGCAAAATAACTATGCATTTTCGGTGAAAGCGAGTGTGAAACGGGATGCCCGATTAAACCGAGCAAACTTGTCTTAGTTGTGGTTTCCCTCACTGGTTGTCTCTCCCTTCACGAATCTTTTTCAACAAATGGCTGTTACAGCATATATATCAGTACCGCTGAAAGAATACCAACCACCGCTCCGGCAAATACTTCAAATGGTGTATGCCCGATTAATTCTTTCAAGCGTTCTCCTGTCACTTCTATGTTTTCATTTCCAAAGTTTTCAATAATTTTATTTAGTATTTCAGCTTGTTTTCCGGTAGCCCGCCGTACGCCGGATGCATCATACATGACAACAAAGGCGACCACAACACAGATAGCAAATTCCGCCGACTGCAGACCTGTTTCATACCCGACAGCAGTAGTCAGAGCAATGACAAACGCAGAATGTGAACTCGGCATTCCCCCGGAACCGACAAAACGGCGTATATCAATTTTTCTGTCAAAAATCATCACAAAAATGACTTTTAAAAACTGTGCTGCGAACCAACCTAAAACAGCCGATATCAGCATCTTATTTGAAAATAAATCTACAAAAAAATTCAAACTTTTTTCACCTCGTATATCTCTGTATAAATCAATGGTCACGCCAAAGCAAATAGTCAGCAAACTGAATAAGAAAATCGCTGCATGGTCCGAAAATTTCAAGTGCTTCTTTTGCTCTTTGGGTATACTCTGCCAACATTTCTTTTGACTTTTCCACTCCATACAAACTTACAAATGTTGTTTTCTGCATTTGTGCATCCATACCTGTATTTTTCCCCAAAATCTGAGCGCTACCCTCTACATCTAAAATATCGTCCTTAATTTGAAAAGCAATTCCCAAATTTTCAGCATACTGAATCAGTGCATGTGTTTCATCCGCATTAGCTCCGCCGACAATTGCTCCCATTTTTACGGCACCAATAATCAATGCACTTGTTTTACCTTTATGCATGGCGTGTAGTTTCTTTGCGTCTGCCCCCGCTTCTTCACTTTCCATATCTATAACCTGCCCGCCTATCATACCTTCTGTCCCAGCAGCCTCCGCAAGCGCACATATACACCCCAATGTTTTATCCGATGTAAGTTCCGAATACTTTACAGCAGTTTCGAAAGCCCGTGTTAATAACCCATCACCTGCAAGTACCGCCATTGCCTCCCCAAATACAACGTGATTGGTCGGCCTGCCGCGCCGCAGCTCATCATCATCCATGCAAGGCAAATCATCGTGAATTAATGAATAAGTATGTATCATTTCCAAGGCACAAGCAAATGGCATGGCAAGTTCTCCGGCGTCAAACAAATCTCCGCACGCAAGTGTCAGCACCGGTCGGATTCGTTTTCCGCTTGCCATAAGACTGTATTCCATGGCCTCATAAATTTTTTTCTGATAATTTTCTTCTCTGTAGAAATATTTTTCTAACGCCTGCTCAACAGCACTTATTTTTTGTTTTAATGCTTCTGCAAAAACCAACGTACCGCCCCTCCAAAATCTTAATTATCTAAATTTGTTAAACTTTCTTCCGTGTATTCATCTTCATCCTGCAACAAAACCGTTACCTTCTGCGAAGCCTTATCCAGTATACACCGGCATGATTTTGCAAGCTTCATTCCTTGCTCAAACAATTTTAGCGACTCTTCCAGTTCGGTCTCACCATTTTCCAATTGTTCTACAATATGTTCCAGGTCTTGCATATTCTGTTCAAAGCTTTTTGCCTTTGCCATAAACATCCTCCTGTCTGTTATTGCGGCTTCTGATATAATAAAAAAGGTATTGCTGCGCAATTCCGGCATATTTTCCAAATTTTTCTTCAACAAATTTTGCAGTTTGTAGTGGAGAATATTTTTTTCGATAAAGCGTCTCCACCACACGACGCATCCACACATCCACAGGAAATGCTTCCATCTTTCCAAATCCAAACAACGCCACGCAATCTGCAACCTTTGGACCAATACCGTTGATTTGCATTAATTGCGAACGAAGCGTTTGATAATCTGCACATTGTAGTTCTTGAAGATTAACCTCACCGGATATTACCTTATTGATAGCATCTGCCAGATATTTATCACGGTAACCGGCAGATAAAAAGGCAAAATCTGCGGGTTCCGCCCCCGCCAAACGTTCCGGTTTTGGAAATGTGTAGAAGGTACTATCAAATGCTTGTATAGGCGTCCCGTAAGCAACACAAAGCTTTTCAATCATTCCTTTAATCCTGCTGATATTATTGTTAGATGATAAAATAAAGGAAATTAGAGTTTCCCACGGATCCTGTTTCAGAATACGAATCCCATGACCGCAAGCTATCGCCTCATCCATAATGCCGCCATCCGAAAGTTCAGCCTGTATAAGAGAATAGTCTCTATCCAAATCAAAATAAGATCTCCATATATTTTCGAAATCTTTCTCCGTAGTATTTTCAATGCATATCTTATCGTCTTGCATATTAATTCTAAGAACACGATCTGCTGCAACACCGATATACTCTCCGTTGACATTACGTTCCCAACGAAAACATTGACCGCATCCAAAAATCTGGTCCGGGCAAAAACACGAAGCAGAAAATATTTTTTGACCTATCTCCATTCTCTTTCCTCTCTACCCGTAAGCTCTCCGCTCTCCTGCAAATGTTGAAAATTATGATGCCTTAATGCTTCATACAATACAATCGCAACCGAATTGGATAAATTTAAAGAACGATTATTTTCTGCCATTGGGATACGAATGGCGCTTTCATAATTTTCTGCCAATAAGTTCTCCGGTAAACCGCGTGTTTCTTTACCAAACACCAAGTAGTCTCCATCGCGGTAAGATGGTTCATCATATCGCAGTTTTCCCTTTGTTGTTGCAAAATAAAAGCGGCCGTTATTTTTTTCAAAAAATTCTTTCAAATTTTCATAATAACGAATATCCAACTCATGCCAATAGTCCAACCCTGCACGTTTTAATTTTTTATTGTCAATTGTAAAGCCCATAGGCTTCACAATGTGCAAAATACTTCCGGTTGCTTTACAGGTACGAGCGATATTTCCGGTATTCTGCGGGATTTCCGGTTCTACCAAAACAATGTTCATCGCCATAATTTTATTCCTCTTCCCAAAGGCGTTCCGTTACAAAGCGATCTATCCTCTCCAATGCTTTTTGGATATTCTTCACGCTGTAAGCATAAGAACAACGGACGAAACCCTCTCCGCTTTTACCAAAAGCAGTACCCGGAACAACCGCCACCTTTTGTGTATACAATAATTTTTCACTAAATGCATCCGATGAAAGACCGGTTGACTGAATAGAAGGAAAAACATAAAATGCTCCTTCCGGTTCAAAACAATGTAAGCCCATTTGGTTAAAACCGTCAACAATTACCCTGCGGCGACAATCATACTCTTCTTTCATTCTCTCAATATCTTCGTCGCCATTTTTCAAAGCGTCTATCGCTGCATATTGGCTAGTGGTCGGCGAACTCATAATCGCAAACTGGTGAATTTTCAACATCTGTTTCATCACTTCAGCCGGGCCAACCGCAAATCCTAAACGCCAGCCGGTCATAGCATAGGTCTTTGAAAAACCATTAACCAAAACCGTTCTTTCTTTCATTCCTTCAATGTTTGCTATTGATGTATGTTTCGATCCGTAAGTTAATTCTGCATAGATTTCATCCGATAATATCATAACATTCGTATTCCGCAATACACTGGCTATTTCCTCTAAATCTTCTCTTGTCATAATACCCCCGGTAGGGTTATTGGGATAAGGCAATATGAGAAGCTTTGTTTTTGGTGTAATAGCATCTTTTAATTGCTGTGCTGTTAGCTTAAAGCGATTTTCCGCACGGGTCACAATCGGCACAGGCACTCCGCCCGCTAAAATGGTGCATGGCTTATAGCATACAAAACAAGGCTCAGGAATAAGCACTTCATCACCGGGGTTTACCAAAGCACGGATACAAAGATCAATTGCCTCGCTTCCTCCTACCGTTACCATTACCTCTTTTTCCGGACTGTAAGAAAGATCAACCCGTCTTTCTAAATATTTTACAATTTCTCTTCTCAGTTCTATCAAACCGGCATTTGAAGTATAATATGTACGGCCCTGTTCCAATGACTGAATACCGGTATTACGGATATGCCAAGGCGTAACAAAGTCAGGCTCACCTACTCCTAAAGAAATTGCATCCTTCATTTCGCTGACAATATCAAAAAATTTTCGTATGCCGGACGGCTCAATGGTTTTTACCTTATCCGACAAGAGATTTTCATAATTCACAGTGTAATCACCTCGCGCGTGTCTTTAGAAGTATCATTTGTTACAATTCCATCAATCTTGTATTTTTTCAAAACAAAATGTGTGGCTGTGCTTAACACCTCTTCCATCGGGGCGAGCTTTTCTGCGACAAACAGTGCAACCTCCTTCATCGTCTTGCCCTCTACCATAACAGCAATATCGAAACCGCCGGACATTAGATAAACGGATGACACCTCCGCATATTGCTGAATTTTTTCCGCAACCTTGTCAAAACCTTCTCCGAACTGTGGTGTCACTCTCAGCTCAATAATGGCAGAAACAAGCTCTCTGTCCGTATTTTCCCAATTAATGACCGCGCGATATCCCAAAATAGTTTTATCTTCTTCATATTTTTTGATCTGTTTTGCTGCCTCTTCTTCACTAATGCCAAGCATAACAGCAGCCTGTTTAGGCGTTAATGTCGCATCCTTCTCCAAAAGAGATAATATTTTATTCATAAATTGTAACCTGCCTTTCATCAAAAATACAACAATACTTATTCATTTTCATCATCGCTTAATACACAGCCGTATACATACTCCCAAAAGTCATCTACACACTGTGCCTGTTTCGTGGAAAAAGGAATTAATATATCCCCGTCCTGCAAATCCAAGGTTTCCACAATCATCTGTAAGTTGGCAGAAAGCTGAGTTCTTGAAAGTTTGTCACACTTGGTTGCAAAAACAACAGCATATTCCCCGGCATGCCGAATCCATTCCATCATTAAGACATCATCCGCGCTCGGTTTATGTCTCGAATCTACCAAAAGAACAACCTGCACAAGCTGAGGCCGGCTTTCCAAATATTCCTCAATCATCCGTCCCCATTTTTTTATTTCACCATGGGATCTTGCTGCATAACCGTAACCGGGTAAGTCTACCAGAGTAAGCCGATTATCAATGTTATAAAAATTAATCGTAACCGTTTTACCCGGCGTTGCGCTTACCCGCGCAAAATTCCGGCGATTCAGCACTTTATTAATTAAAGATGATTTTCCGACATTTGATCTTCCCACCAGCGCAATTTCGGGCACAACGGTGTTCGGATACTGCATCTTTTGCACTGCTGAAATTAAAAGCTCAACGTTATTTGTGTTCAGTTTCACTATAACACCTCCCTATCGCAAACTTACTTTTTCACGGTCTTATCTGTAAGCGCATTCTGCAAAACTTCATCCATAGACGAAACAGGAATAATGGTCACATTATCCTTTACAACCTGTTCCAGCTCATCAATGTCTTTTTTATTTTCCTGAGGAATTAAAATCGTTTTAATTCCGGCCCGATATGCTGCCAGCGTCTTTTCCTTTAATCCGCCAATCGGCAGGACTCTGCCGCGCAATGTTATTTCTCCGGTCATGGCTACATCGTGTTTTACACGCCTGCCGCTCAATGCAGAAACAAGTGCAGTCGCCATAGTAATGCCGGCAGACGGTCCGTCTTTGGGAGTTGCTCCCTCCGGAACATGAATATGAATATCCATATCTTTATAAAAATTTTCATTAATGGCAAGATGTTTTGCATTTGCCCTGATATAACTGACGGCAGCTTTTGCAGACTCTTGCATAACATCGCCAAGCTGTCCTGTCAGCTCCAGCTTACCGCTGCCTTTCATGACATTAACTTCAACAGATAGTGTGTCGCCGCCAACCTGAGTCCAGGCCAATCCTGTTACAATACCTATTTCATCTCTTCCGGATACTGTTTCCCTTAAATAAATCCTTTTTCCAAGATATTCTTCCAGATTCTTCGCATTCACTTTAAGAATTTGTTTTTCTTCGGATTCTGACAGCTTCAAAGCTGCTTTACGGCAAATGTTACCTATTTTCCGTTCCAGCGAACGAACCCCTGCTTCTCTGGTATAATAATCTATCACGGCGCGTATCGCACTGTCGCTAATTTTCAAGACTTTAGAGGACAGACCGTGCCTGATTAATTGTTTGGGCAATAAATGTTTTTTACAAATATGAAACTTTTCTTCAGATGTATAACCGGAAAGCTCAATAATCTCCATTCTGTCCAAAAGTGGTCGCGGCACCGTGTCTAATGTATTCGCTGTAGCAATAAACAACACCTTTGAAAGGTCAAAATCTACCTCAAGGTAATGATCGCGAAACTTACTGTTTTGTTCACTATCCAGTACCTCAAGCATGGCAGAGGCCGGATCGCCGTGAAAATCACTGCTCATTTTGTCTATCTCGTCAAACAGCATAAGAGGATTATTAGACTTTGCCTGTTTTAATGCATTGATGATTCTGCCGGGCATAGCTCCTATATATGTCTTACGGTGCCCGCGAATCTCTGCCTCGTCCCGCACACCGCCCAAAGAAATGCGAACATAGTTTTTACCCAGGCTTTCCGCGATAGAGCGTGCGATAGAGGTTTTACCAACACCCGGAGGTCCTACCAAGCACAATATCGGACCGGAAAGAGAACCGGTCATCTTTTTTACAGCTAAATATTCTAAAATCCGTTCTTTCACCTTCTCTAATCCATAGTGATCACGATCTAATATTTTTCTTGCCTCACTTAAATCCAGCTTATCCTCAGTAGATTTTTCCCAAGGCAGATCACAAATCCAACTAACATAATTCCGAATAACGTTCGCCTCGGGATTACCGTATGGCATTTTTTGCATTCTCTCCAGTTCCTGTTCGCACTTTTCCCGAACCTCACGCGGTGCACCGACCTGCTCCAAACGCTCTTTGTATTCCTGGATTTCCAAGCCGATGCCGTCTTTGTCCCCCAATTCCTCTTGTATGACCTTCATTTGCTCGCGAAGAAAGTATTCCTTCTGATTTTGATCGATATTTTCTTTCACTTTACGGTTAATCTCGTTATCGTACTCTAAAATTTCCGTTTCGCGTGCCAAAATAATAATCAGTTTCTCCATCCGCTCTTTTACACAAAAGGTATCTAATATATCTTGCTTATCCTTAATTCTAATCTGCAGATTGGATGCAACTGCATCTGCAAATTCTCCGGGATTTTCAATGGACTCCAGCGCAAAGATAGCTTCCGGATTTAATTTATGATTATTAACACAATAATTTTGAAACTCGGCAATTAAATGTCTCTGCAATGCTTCATATTCTGTTTCGCTTACCTTATCATCATCCGCACAGGCAAATTCACTTACCATCACCCTGAAATAAGGATCGCTTTTTACTACAATATCTATTTTTGCCCGTGCAATACCTTCTACTAAAACACGCACTACACCGCCCGACATTTTTACAACTTGCTTAACACGGCATATCGTTCCTGTTTTTTCAATATCATCGTATTCAGGATTTTCTAACGTTATATCTTTCTGCATGGAAAGAAAAGCAAGCTGATTTTCTGCCATAGCTTCTTCCAATGCTGCAATAGATTTCTCCCTCACCATATCAAAATGTACCAAGGCACCGGGAAACACAATTAATCCGCGAACAATAATCATTGGCAAATCTTTTGTATTTTTTATAATTAATTCACTCATGTTTTTTCTCCTTATAGATTTGACGCAAGACTTTACGTTTAAAAACACATATTTATATTATACCAGAAAAATAAAAATATCTCAACAGAAATAAAGATTATTTTTCAGAAACGCAAAGAAGTTTATATATTCATTTCCAATTATCTCTTTTCTGATCCAGTATCTTTTTCGCCTCTCCTATCAGATACAAGGAACCAAGTACATACACACAGCCATTCTTTCCTGCTTTCTGCACAGCAAGATTTAACGCCTCCTCACAATTTTTTGTTGTATTAATCTCGTCAAAAAATTCCTGTGCCAATTCAGCCATACTTTCCGCCCCTGCCGCACGGGGAAAAGGCAACGTCGTTAAAATAATACTTTTTGTTATTTTTGAAAGTTCCCGTAGACAGGATTTACAGTCTTTATCTTTCATCATAGCAACGATACAAACTATTTTTTTATCTCCGGCAATTCGTTCTGCCGACCTTACAAACGCGCGCATTCCATCAGGATTATGAGAACCATCGGCAATAATAAAAGGTTTTTCTGACAAGGTGTCCATGCGTCCGCTCCACTGAGCTTTTGCAATACCTTGAACGATTTCGCTTTGTTCAATATTCCACCCATTTTGCTGTAAAATCTGCGCTGAAGTAATTGCGGTTAATGCATTATGAATTTGATACTCACCACGTAACTGCGTACGATAATCGACGCCTCTATAAGTAAATTGATTTCCCTTTTCACTAACCCTGCTGTCAGAAATTTTCCCTTCATCCCACGTTATCAAAACGCAGTTTTTTTCTTTCGCAGTCCGTTCAATAACTGAGAACGCTTCCGGCTGCTGCAAACCACAGCATACGCAATATCCGTTATCTTTAATAATACCGCTCTTTTCAAAAGCAACTTCCCCGATTGTATTGCCGAGGAATTGTGTATGATCCAAGCCAATGGGGGTAATGACAGATACCTCAGGAGTGCGGATAATATTCGTAGCATCAAACCTACCGCCCAACCCCGTTTCCAGCACAACAATATCGCATTTTCTTTCAGCAAAATAACAAAAAGCCGCTGCTGTTATTAACTCAAACTCTGTAGGATATTCTTCCTCGTACATTTCCATGACATCAGCCGCAAGCTTGACTCGCTCGACTACTTTACACAAAGCATCATCGGCAATCATTGTACCGTTAATTCGCATTCTTTCATTAAATTCATACAAAAAAGGCGAAGTATAAAGCCCGGTGCAATACCCGGCAGAAATTAATATTTCTGACAAAAAAGCTGCCGTAGAACCTTTTCCATTTGTCCCGGCAATGTGTACAAAACGCAGGGTATCCTGCGGGTTACCAAGTAGCTCCATTAAGCGCCGCATTTTCCATAGCCCCAATTTTTTGCCGAATTTTTCCGAACCGCCAATATAATTTAATACTTCTTGATATTCCAAAGCGTCATCCTCGCCTTCCTTTGGTATGTGTTTTAGTATATCCCTTTTATAAATTCCTGTCAAGACGGCGTGTATAAAATCTTTACAATCCCAATAAAATAGAGTATAATATTGGTAATAAAAAATAATCACACGAAAAGAGAGTGAAAACTTTGACAGAAAATATAAGAAAATTCCATGACATGATTAAAGATAGACGTGTTACCGTTATCGGAATTGGTATCAGCAACCGCCCCTTGATTCGTTATCTTGTTCAGCACGGTGCACACGTTACGGCGTGTGACCGCAAAACAAAGCAACAGCTCGGCGAGTATGCGCGTGAGCTTGAAAATATGAATGTTGCACTTTCTTTAGGTGACAGTTATTTGGACCACCTTGATGCCGATATTATTTTTAAAACACCGGGCTTGCGCTTTGACCACTCTGCTTTACTTGCTGCAAAAGCCGCCGGTGCACAAATCACCTCCGAAATGGAGATGTTTTTTGAAATCTGCCCTTGTAAAATTATTGCCGTAACCGGCAGCGACGGAAAAACCACCACCACCACATTAATTTATAAAATGATGACAGAAGAAGGTTACACATGCCATCTTGGCGGCAACATTGGGACACCGTTGCTTACAAAAGCAGAAAATATGAACGAAGAAGATTTTGCGATTTTAGAGCTGTCAAGTTTTCAGCTTCACACCATGACAAAAAGCCCTGACATTGCTGTGATTACTAATATTTCACCCAACCATCTTGACATGCATAAAGATTACCAAGAATATATTGATGCTAAAAAAAATATTTTGTTGTATCAAACTCCGCAGCAATTGGCTATACTAAACGAGGATAACGAGGTAACGCGTTCCATGAAAGATGACGCAAAAGGGCAGGTTTTGACCTTCTCACGCCAAGGTGCAGCCGATATTTATTTGGATAATGAATTTATTACTACAAACAAACGGCATATTTTAAATATTCACGATATTAAAATTCCCGGTATGCATAATGTAGAAAATTATATGGCAGCTATTGCGGCTGTACGGCATTTTGTGTCAGATAAAACCATTCAAAAAATAGCACAGGAATTTGGCGGTGTGGAACACCGCATTGAATTAGTGCGCACACTGGACGGTGTTCGGTATTATAATAGTTCAATTGACTCTTCTCCAAACCGCACAATTAATACTTTAAAGGTATTTTCCAAACCGGTTGTGCTGATTGCCGGAGGTAAAGATAAAGGAATTCCATACGATGCAATCGGCCCTGCAATTTTAGAAAAAGTAAAGGCACTCATTTTAATCGGAGCAACTTCGGGTGCAATAGAACAAGCTGTCAAAGCGGCAGCCAAAAAGCAAAACGTTCCTCTCTCTCTTCCGATTTATCACGAAACAAATTATAAAGATGCCGTAGCGCGGGCAAAAAATTGCGCTCAAAGCGGGGATGTTGTCCTGCTATCCAACGCAAGCACAAGCTTTGATATGTTTCAAAATTTTGAGGAACGCGGTAATCTCTATAAGGAGCTGGTACATCAACTATGAAAAAAGAATTATTAAAGCTGTCGGAAGCGGGCGGTATTTCCGGATTCGAATTTGCAATTGCTCCGTACATTCAAAAATTGCTGGCAAAATATTGCAGCGAAATCACCGTTGATAAACTTGGAAACGTTGTTGGAATTCGTCGCTGCGGTCATAAAAATGCAAAGAAAATAATGTTGGAAGCTCACATGGACGGAATCGGCTTAATGGTAACCGATATTGATGAACAAGGATTTGTCCATTTCACCAATATTGGCGGCGTAGACACCCGAATTCTGCCTGCTGCTGAAGTCATTGTTTGCGGAAGGAAAGAACTGTTTGGAGTTATCGGTGCCAAACCACCGCATTTGCAAAAGCCGGGCGAGGCAGACGAGCCCGCAAAGCTTTGTGATATGGCAATTGATGTAGGACTCACCTATGACGAAGCGTGTAAATATATCACTCCCGGTGATATGATTACTTTTTCAACAACAGCAAAGAAACTTTCCTCTAAGACAATTTCCGGAAAATATCTGGATGACCGCGCCGGTATTATTTCGCTTTTGCTTTGTCTGGACGAAATAAAGGATGAGCAGCTGCCATTTGACATAGTCGTGCTTTGTGCAGTTCAGGAAGAGGTCGGCTGTCGAGGTGCGGTTGCCGGCAGTTATAATGTTGAGCCTGATGCTGCATTGGTGGTTGATGTATGCCATGGTGACACGCCCGATTCCGGTACCGACAGCATTTTTAAACTGGGAAGCGGAACAGTACTGAGTCTTGGACCGAATATTCATCCTTATCTGGCGCAGATTGCACAAGATTCCGCTGAAAAAGAAAAGATAAAATACAGTCTTGATGTAGATGGCGGAGACACCGGAACAGATGCATGGGAAATCCAAATTGTAAAAGAAGGTATTCCTACCCTCTTGCTGTCCATCCCTCTGCGTTATATGCATACTACGGTGGAAACCATTTCCTATGATGACGTTACAGCAACGGGCAAACTGCTCTCAGCTGTTATTAAAAATATTGATTTGGAGGAACTCGCATGCTGTTATCAGATTTAACAATGCTCGCAGGTGTTTCCGGCAACGAGACAGCCGTGCGGGAATACATCTATCGGATAATAAAAGACAAATGTGATGAAATTACAATCGACTCGATGGGAAATATGTGCGCTCTTATGCGCGGAACGGACAAAAATCCCAAAAAGGTCATGCTATGTGCACACATGGATGAAATAGGCATGATAACAAGTCAGATTACAGATAACGGATTTATAAAATTTAAGACTGTCGGCGGCATAGATCCTCGTATTATGGTATCTAAACGCGTACTAATCGGTAAAAATGCACACCCCGGCGTAATTGGTTACAAAGCCGTACATTTACAAGACAAAGCAGAGCGCGAGACAACGGCCAAAGCAAAAAATTTATATATTGATATTGGCGCAAAAGATAAAAAAGATGCTGAAAAAAGGGTAAAAATAGGTGACTATATTGTTTTTGATTCTGACTACCGTGAGTTTGGCAATGGATTAATTAAAGCACGTGCTTTGGATGATCGTGCCGGATGTGCTGTTTTAGCAGAATTAGCAGGTCAACGTTTCAATTTTGATTTATATCTTTGTTTTACCGTGCAAGAAGAAATAGGTTTGCGCGGCGCCACAATTGCAACAAACCGAATTCACCCTGACCTTGCAATCGTGTTAGAAGCAACCACCTGTTCCGATGTCGCAGGTACAAAGCCTGAAGAACGTTCTACAGTTTTGGGAGGCGGTGCAGCAATCTCCTTTATCGACCGAAGTACCTACTACAACAAAAAGCTGACACATTTTTTATATCAGCTTGCCGATACCAACCATATTCCCGTGCAGTATAAACAAACCGCAATGGGCGGCAATGATGCAGGCAGTATACACCTTGCCTGCGGTGGCATACCCACGGCAGCAATTTCCATTCCGGCACGCTATATTCACTCCCCTTCCTCTGTTATCAGTAAAACAGATTTTAACGCATGCCGTTCACTGGTTAAACTTTTCTTACAGGAGGCAAATACATGCTTGAATTATTAAAAAAATTAACACAAACGAATGCACCGTCCGGAAGTGAAGAGCTTATTCATTCTATTATTACAGATGAAATTAAAGACTATGTTGACGAAATCACAATTGACGCGCTGGGCAACCTCATTGCACATAAAAAAGGAAACGGCGAGCGTGTTATGTTTGCCGCTCATACTGATGAAGTTAGTCTAATAGTAACCTTTATTACTGAAAAAGGCTTTTTAAAGGTATCTAACCTGGGCGGAATTTCCGCTTCTTCTGCGCTGCACCAGCGAGTTTGCTTTACAAACGGCACCAAGGGTCTTGTCGCCTTAGACGACAGCAACACGGAAACCGCAAAGGAAATTCGTTTGTCTGATTTATATGTTGATATCGGCGCAAAGGATTATGATGAGGCATGTAAACTGGTTTCAATCGGCGACTGTGCTGCATTTTGCGGCGAATTAATTTCCGACGGAAATATTGTTATATCAAAAGCATTGGATGACCGCAGTGGTTGTGCAGTGTTAATTGAAACTATTAAACAAATAAAAACGTATAGCAACGACTTATACTTTGTTTTCACAGCAAGTGAAGAATTAGGTTTACGCGGTGCAAAAGCATCCTCTTTCTCTATTGCTCCTGATTTTGCCGTTGCCATTGATGTAACCAGGACAGGCGATACACCCGGCAAACTGCAAATGGCAGTAACAATGGGTAATGGTGCGGCGATAAAAATAAAGGACAGCTCTTTTCTTGCGCATCCTTTTATAAAGCAATTTATGACAGACACATGTCTCGAGCACGATATTCCTTATCAATATGAGGTGTTAGAACGAGGAGGAACCGACTCCGGAGCTATCCATTTATCCAACGGCGGCGTAATAACAGGATGCATCTCCATCCCCACACGTTATATTCACTCACCAGCCGAAATGGCCGACCTGCGCGATATGAAATCCGCCGTCGCACTCGCTGCAGCCATGATTGAAAAAGGGTTTCATCAGCAATAACTTTTTATTGACACAAGAACAGAAAAAGGTTATTATAAAATAGTGAGAATATTGAAAACACGGAGGATTTTACATGAGAAGAACAAAAATTGTATGTACGCTTGGTCCTGCTACGGATGATGAGAATGTTTTGCGCGAAATGATGCGCAGCGGCATGGACGTTGCACGCGTAAACTTTTCCCACGGCAATTCTGTTGATCAGCTGGAACGTATTAATAATTTTAAACGTATCCGGGATGAACTTGGTATGCATATAGCTCTTTTGCTAGATACAAAAGGGCCGGAAATTAGAATTAAGAGTTTTCAGAATGATTCTGTTGAATTAAAGGAAGGTCAAAAATTTACTTTAACAACAAACGATGTCAAAGGCGACAAAAATATAGTAAGTATTACTTACGCCGGTCTTCCCAAGGATATCAAAAAAGGCGATCGGCTTTTAATTGACGACGGCCTAATTGCACTGGATGTAGAACGGGTCACTAAAACAGATATCATCTGCAATGTTATTAATGGCGGAAAGCTTTCTAATAATAAAAGCATCAATGTTCCGGGCGTTATGATCAGCATGCCCTACATAAGTGAAAAGGACAAAACCGATGTCCTTTTTGGCATTGAACAGGATTTTGATTTTATAGCTGCTTCTTTTGTCCGGACAGCCTACGACGTAATTGAAATGCGCAAACTTTTAAACGAAAACGGTGGTAAAAATATTCAAATCATTGCCAAGATTGAAAACGGCAGCGGTGTGGAACACATACAGGATATACTTCGTGTCAGCGACGGAATCATGGTTGCTCGCGGCGATATGGGTGCTGAAATTGATTTATCACAGCTCCCTATTATTCAAAAAGATTTAATTCACAAATGTTATAAAGCCGGCAAAAAAGTTATTACCGCAACGCAAATGCTTGATTCCATGATTCGCAATCCGCGCCCAACCCGTGCAGAAACTACAGATGTTGCAAATGCAATTTACGACGGCACCAGTGCAATTATGCTTTCGGGCGAAACAGCAATCGGCAAATATCCGGTTGAAAGCGTGCGAACAATGTCTAAAATTGCAGAGCGGACAGAAGCTGCGATTGACTACGCCAAGGAATTTGATACAAGTTCTATTGATTTTGAAAAAAATGTTACGAATGCGATAAGCCACGCAACCTGTACGACTGCCCACGATTTAGGAGCAACTGCAATTGTAACAGTTACACGCTCAGGACATACAGCAAGAATGGTTTCAAAATACCGCCCGCAATGTCCGATTATTGCTCCATGTTTTAACAAAAAGGTTTGCCGCCAAATGAGTCTTTCGTGGGGGGTATTCCCGGTATATTCTCAGGAAAAACAAACCACAGATGAAGTTTTCGATCAGGCAGTGGATTGCGCATTGAAAACCGGTTTAGTGAAAAATGGCGATGTCGTTATCATCACCGGAGGAATGCCTGTCGGGGTCAGCGGCACCACTAACATGCTTAAAGTACATTTGGTCGGTCACATCCTTGTGCACGGTGAAGGGGTCAACAATATTGCTACCAGCGGTTCCCTTTGTGTAGTGAAGACGCTCCAGCAGGCATTAACAGATTTTAATGACGGAGATATTATCGTAGCATATGAAACAAACAACGAATTTTTACCGCTTCTTAAACGAGCCGGTGGCATTATTGTGGAAGAAGATGGTATCAGCAGTCACGCCGCCATTGTCGGAATGACGCTTGACATTCCTGTTATCACCGGTGCCAAAGGTGCAACAAGAATTTTAAAAAGCGGTACTATTATCACCATGGACGCAAACAGAGGCTTAGTTTACAGCGGCGTAACGAAGGTTCTTTAATTAAAATAAAGGAGGATAATAACATGGATGACTATGAAAACAATTTAAGTGAGAACGAAACTCTCGGTGCCGAAGTATCGGAAGACACAGCTGAAACAACCGCGACTGCCGCGGAACAAAGCACAATGGAAACCTCTGCTTCTGATACCTACTCCTATAATGCAAATATTCCCGGTCCAACTAAATACGACCATCCATATCGCACATATCAGGACACGGCGCATAGCAGTCAAACACCCCAAAGTACCAATACCGATAAACAGGGGTTCGCCATTACAGCTTTAATAATGGGCATTGTTTCCATGTTGTGCATATTCATTCCAATTGCTGGATGGGTGTTTTGTTTTCCGCTTGGCATTATCGGAATTATTTTCGGTATTTTAGGCAGAAAAAGCAGCAAACACGCTATGTCACTTGTTGGTTTAATATTGTCTGCCGTTGCCTTGGGTATCTGTTTGTTGCTTATCGTTATCTCCTGCATTCTGCTTATATTAGCATTTGCGGGATATGCTGGCAACAACGGTTCTCTACCGCAAGAATACAGTTACTATTTTCGTTCGGTTTTACCATATATTATAGATTAAATACAATAATATATAAAAAACAAGCTGCATATCATTTTTGCAGCTTGTTTTTTATGCCATTCTCTTTCGATAATAAAAACTTTTTATATTTATTGACAATATCAATTTATAATGTTATAATTAATTTATGCAGTAAATAAATTAATGGGAGTGATTAATTTGCAGGATATTAAGCTTCTCGGCAAAAAAATTATAATGGATAAATCTCCTCTTCTGCTACATTACGATCCGGATGAAAATTGGGAACAGCTATGGAAAGTTATGGCCGGTGAATGGAAATATGATAACGGCTGCTTAATCGGCACAGAAACAGGGAATAAAGGTGGAATATTGTTTAGCCGCGAAAGCTATCCTCAAAATGTAATGCTAAGTTTTACCGTATCTACCATATTACCCGCCACTCGTGATTTAAATGCTGTTTATTGTGCTCATTGGGACACAGACACCGATTACCTAGGAGAGTCTTATGTTTGCGGACTAAACGGATGGTATGAACACAAAAGCGGCATCGAACGTAATAAATATTCCAATTTGTATACCACTACAAGTTTATATCAATATGTACCGGGTTCAGAAGTGCGAATGCAGGTTGGCGCCATCGACGGACATAATTTTATGATAGTAGATGGGGTGCTGATTAGTGAGCTAATTGACCCGGAGCCAATTAAAGGAGGTCATGTAGGCTTTTCTCCATATTGTACAATTTTAAAAATCAAAGATATTGATATTCACGAAATCGTATGGGAACCTTTTATACAAAAATATGAACCTGAATTTTAAAATATTATTTATTCTAGAAAGGAAATGGTGATAACTATGGCAAAATCAACAGATTTTCGGTATAATACCGGAGCAACCAAGGTGCCTTGGGCCGCTGTCGGCGAAAACTATAACGCTACAGACTTAATGGAAATTATTCGCTTTTTGATGCAGGGAGAAGGAAAAGAATATGATGATGCAATTGCTGCAGTATGGGAACAGGTAAAAAAACTGAGTGATATCTCCACTCCTCCCGGAAAACTTACGACCGGCGTTCAGGTAGAAGCAGCCGAAAAGGCATCCAATGAATATCTCGGCACAAACTCCAGCACATTTGTAACTAACGCCACTTCCGGTTTTGAAATTGCATACAAATATGCAAATTTAAAGGAGGGAGATGAAGTTATCGTACCTGCAATTACCTTCGTAGCAACCATGGCCTACCCTCTTGCAGTCGGTGCAAAACTGGTGTTTGCAGATGTTGATCCACGCACAATTAACATGGATCCTGCTGATGTTGCCCGCAAAATTACTGCAAAAACAAAAATGATTGTTCCGGTACATATCGGCGGTTACCCAGTTGATTTGGACCCGATTATGGAGCTTGCCAAAAAACATAATATCCTGGTGCTGGAAGATGCAGCTCATGCTTTCGGTGCGATGTATAAAGGACGTCATATCGGCACCATTGGTGATTTTGCTGCATTCAGTTTCCATGAAGTAAAAAATATTACTTCATTCGGCGAAGGCGGCATTGCAACAACTACAATTCCGGGCTTTGCCGATGACATGAAACGCGCACGTTTCCTTGGACTTGACTTCTCTGCTCCAATTAAAGACTGGCTGTATAACATTACACCAATTCCGGGCAAGGAAAAACCATTTGTTGCGCTAAATTATTCTCCCACCGAGATTCAAGGTTTAGGACTACGTCTGCAGATCGCCCGCAACGATAAAATTATCGAGGAACGTCGTGCTGCGGCTGCATATTTGAACAGCCGCTTTGAAGGAAATCCGGCAATTATTCCGCAAGATTTGGGTAACGATGATATTAAACCCACGTTTCACCTCTACCTGCTCCAGATTGATCCTGAAAAAGCAGGCGGAGACATTCAAACCCTTAAACGAAAACTGGAGGAAAAGGGCGTGACGAACATTCCTCACTTCGGTCCTCTCTATCGTTTCAAAGTGGTCAGCGATATGGGATATAATGCAGAAGAAATTGCAAAAACCTGTCCTGTTTGTGAAGAAGTGTTTTACAAACGTTTCACACATTTGCCGCTCTACGGTCTTTCACAAGAACAGCTTACTTATATGGCTGATGCGGTGTTGGAATCCGTTGCAGAAATGCAAAACGAAAAATAATGTGTCGTTAACATCGAAAAATCTAACTAAAAACTTGCAAATTTGAAAAAAAAAAGATATAATGATAAAGGCAGCAAAAAAAGCGGCTTTTATGTTAAAACAATAAGTAAATTTTTGGCTGCACGGCGGCAGAGGAAACTCTGTACGTGCAGCTTTTTTATTGTTGTAACCTATTATATTAAAAATTTGCAGTGAAAACTTAGCACAAAAACACTCTGCAAATCTCTCATCGTGTCAATTAAATTCTTTGTCGCGAAAAAACAAAAAGTGCTATCGAAAAAGGTATAAATGGGAGGAAATCTTCTTGAAGGATGCTTTTCAGAGAACAGAAAAATTATTTGGCGCAAAAGCCATGAATGAGCTTGCAAACGCACATGTGCTTTTGTTTGGCGTTGGTGGGGTCGGCAGCTATGCGGCAGAAGCACTGGTGCGTTCCGGCATTGGACATTTGACTTTCGTTGATGATGATAATGTTTGTGTTACAAATTTAAACCGCCAGTTGCATGCTACCATTCATACAGTAGGACAACCAAAAACCCAGGCAATGGCAGAGCGCCTGCTTTCCATCAATCCTGATTGCGATATTCACCCCATTTCACATTTTTACTTACCGAACGACGGGAGCAACCTCATCACGAAACAGTATGACTATATCATTGATGCTATTGATAACGTCAGCGCAAAAATTGATATTATTATCACAGCGCAAAAATTAGGTATTCCCGTTATCAGCTGCATGGGAACGGGAAACAAGGTAGATCCGTCACAGCTTAAAATTGCTGATATTTACCAAACGTCAGTTTGTCCTTTATGCCGTGTAATGCGCACGGAACTAAGAAAACGAGGCGTCACACATGCCAAAGTTGTGTATTCACCCGAGCAGCCGATAAAGCCGCTTAATGAAAGCCGTGATGATGAAGGAAGTATATGCCGCGGTACTTCGAGACGGGTTACACCCGGCAGCACCGCCTTTGTTCCCTCCTCTGCCGGTCTTTTAATAGCATCTGAAGTTGTTTTAGATATTATTCATTATTCTTCAATATAAAATCGGAGGAAAACATGGAACACAAATTTACAGAACAAAATATTACACACGCATTGGAAAAAAATTATATGCCTTACGCCATTAGTGTTATTATTTCCCGTGCTATTCCGGAAATCGACGGTTTTAAACCATCCCACAGAAAGCTTTTATACACTATGTATAAAATGAACTTACTAAACGGTAACCGAACAAAATCCTCTAATGTTGTTGGACAAACCATGAAATTAAATCCGCACGGCGATGCGGCAATTTACGATACTATGGTTCGTTTAACGCGTGGCAATGGTGCCCTTTTGCATCCATTAGTAGATTCCAAGGGAAATTTCGGTATGCAGCAATCACGTGATATGGCCTATGCCGCGCCGCGTTATACCGAGGTCAAACTTGATTCTATTTGTTCGGAGTTGTTCGGAGATATTGACAAAAACACTGTCGATTTTGTTGATAATTACGATGGAACCATGAAGGAGCCCACGCTGCTGCCAACTTCCTTTCCAAACGTATTGGTGAACCCAAATCAGGGAATTGCCGTAGGTATGGCATCAAATATTTGCAGTTTTAACTTAAATGAGGTATGTAAAACCACCATCGAATTTTTACGTGATCCGGAATGTGATTTGTGTAAAACATTGCTTGCCCCCGACTTTTCAACCGGTGCTAAACTTATCTATAAAGAGAATGAAATGAGAGAAATTTTACGTACCGGTCGCGGTAGCTTTAAACTGCGGGCAAAATATCAGTATGACAAAAAAAATAACTGCATTGAAGTAACAGAGATTCCATACACTACGACAGTGGAAGCAATTATTGATAAAATTGTCGAAATGGTAAAACAGGGAAAATTGCGTGATATTTCTGACTTGCGTGATGAAACCGATTTAAAAGGATTAAAGCTTACGCTCGATTTGAAGCGGGGCGTTGATCCTGAGAAATTAATGGCAAGACTGTATAAACAAACACCGCTCGAGGACTCCTTCAGTTGCAATTTCAATATATTGATTGACGGATCGCCGCGTGTTATGGGCGTACGGGAAATTCTTTCAGAATGGACTCGTTTTCGTCTCAGCTGCATTAAACGTCGTTTAGAGTTTGAGCTGGATAAAAAGAGCCACCGTCTGCATTTACTGCTTGGACTGGAAAAAATTTTAATGGATATTGACAAAGCAATCGCAATTATACGCAAAACTGAGGAAGAGACACAAGTTGTTCCAAATTTAATGTCCGGTTTTGGTATCGATGCAATTCAGGCAGAATTTATTGCCGAAATTAAATTGCGCCATCTAAATAAAGAGTATATTTTAAACCGTTTAAAAGATATTGATTCACTCAAAGCAGATATCGCCGAACTGCAAAAGACATTGGCAAGCAATGTCGCTATGAAACATATTATCATCCGTGAGCAGGAAAATATTATGAAAAAATATGGCAAGGAACGCCGCACGGAAATTATTACAGAAGATGATATTGTGGTTTTGGAAGAGGAACATTTTATTGAAGATTACAATGTAAAAATGTTTTTAACCGAACAAAATTATTTGAAAAAGATCTCCTTAATTTCTCTTCGTGCCAGCTCCGATCAAAAATTAAAGGAAGACGACCGCATTCTTTGCGAATCCGAATGTTCCAACCGCGATGAGGCTCTGTTCTTTAGCAGTCGTTGCAATTGCTATAAAATGAAAATTAATGATATTCCAGATTGCAAGGCAAGTGTTTTAGGAGAATATCTGCCAAATCTTTTAGGCATGGAAACTGATGAAAAAATTATATACATGGTGACAACAGGCGAAAAATATGAAGGAAACCTCTTGTTTTCCTTTGAAAATGGAAAAATGGCAAAGGTACCGTTAGCAAGCTATGCTACTAAAACCAACCGCAAAAAACTTGCAAATGCTTACTACGAAAAATCACCGCTTGCTTCTATTCGTTTCCTTACACAAGACGAAGAACTGGTTGCTTTTTCAGACATTAACAAGGTGCTTATCTTTGATACCGCCAAGATTCCGTTAAAAACCACGCGCAGTTCTATGGGCGTGCAAGTAATGACACCTAAAAAAGGCAGCGTGATTGCACGTATTTCTACCCTTGACGAAGTAACCTTCACTGATTTTGACTACTACCGGACAAAAAACTTACCCGCACGCGGTGCATATTTAAAGGACGATGACGTGCAAGGTGAACAAATTTCTTTGATTTGAGGCGAAAACATATGGCAATTGATAAAGTTAGAGAATATTTAAAGCATTGGAATAAAGACAAAGATATTATCGAACTTGACACGTCCAGTGCTACTGTTGCGCTTGCAGCCCAAGCGTTGGACACTCAAGAGGGATGTATTGCAAAAACAATTTCTCTGCACTTAGACAACGGCTGTGTTTTGGTTGTGACAGCCGGCGATACAAAAATCGATAACAAAAAATTCCGTGAACAATTTGGTTGTAAAGCAAAACTGCTTACTCCGGAAGAGGCTCTTGATTTTACTGGACATGCTGTTGGCGGCATTTGCCCGTTTGCAATTGAACGAAACAATGTAAAAATTGTATTGGATGTATCACTCAAACGTTTTGATACAGTCTATCCCGCCTGTGGCAGCAGCAACTCGGCAATTTGTCTCACACTGGCCGAACTGGAAGAAATATCACGCTCAGATAGCTGGGTTGATGTCTGCAAACTTTCGGTCATGAAATGAATCAAGAAACCGCAGCAATTATCTATTTTGCTGCGGTTTCTTGTCTAAAATCCCCGTTCCCTGATATATTGCAGCGCCTTGCGCGCTAACCAATATAACCTTCCATTCGGATTTTCTTCCATTTCTTTTTTCATTCCATCAGGATCAATTACAATATTACGATAGGAATATTCCCATACAATATCGTTAATGGACTTTAGTTCTTCAGTATAGGAAGGTAAGATACCCGTTACTCCTTGAAAAATTGCTTTGGCATAATCCTCCTGTCGATCTCGAAGCAATTGCGCATCCTTGGCGTTATCAATAAACCCGGTCTCAATTAGCACTGCAGGAGCAACCGTTCCGCGCAACACCCCTAAATCTGTACGAATTTTTATACCTCGGTCAGTTAAACCCAAAAGGTCAACAATAGCATTTTGAATCCGTTTTGCATACTCTTCTGCGCTGCTCCCCGATGAATAAATTAAACATTCACTGCCCGTTCCTCCCCCTGAATTGCAATGAATAGATAAGAATAAATCAGCACCCCATTCGTTTGACATTCTATAGCGGCCCTGAATACTTTGCGCCAGGCTTTTTCCAACATTATCTGTCAATTTTTCGCGGCTCATCTTAACTTCATATCCATTCTGCACAAAAAGTTTTTTCAACTTTTCCGCAATACCAAACGTAATATCCTGTTCCCGTAAGCCGTTTCCTGTTGCGCCGGTATCCGCTCCGGAATAATTATGACCCGGATCAATAAAAATTTTCATGTATTCACCCCCCATATCATAAAAACATCATTTGTTTTTATGATATGCAAGATGTAACAGCAATGTGAAAATCTCTATCCCTGTGCCAACTCTTTCAGCAATGTAAAATCGCGTGCCATTTCTTCCGGAGAATCGTCGGGCACCGATTCCAGCAGGAGCGCCCTATCCGGTTTAAAGCGCAAAATTTTAAGATATTGCTGCCAACCATCCCGCCCTTCAACTAATGGAAGATTTTCACCAAGGGTATTCTGATAAAAGACATGTACATTCTTTATATAACGTATCATCATCTTTAATTCATATATATTATAAATCATAGAAGTTGTCTGGTTTGGGCGCCAGTCAATGTATATATTTTTTGCATCTATCCGTTCAAGTAACGCCATTGCACTATTGTAGTTATCAAACAGGGTATTGGCACAAAACGGAAAAGATATCGTTATCCCCTTTTCCTCTGCCGCTTTCGCAAGTTTTAAAGTCTCCTCCATAAAATTGTATAGCATAACATCATCAGCCTTTTCTGATGATATATTTCCGGCTTTTATTCTAACACAATCCGTTCCCAAACTTTGAGCAGTATGTAATATTTCATCAAACGGTTGAACATGCGTTGTCTCCAAAGGAACACAGTAATCGGAATTGTACGCCGATATTACAAGTCCCGCTTCCTTGCACAAATAAAAAACGTTCTCTGCTTTTATTAGTTCTCCCACAGGAATATGACAAGCACTCCATTCAATTACATTCATATTAAAATCAGAAGCAAAATCAATAATTTGCTCTGCATTAAGCCAGCGAAAAGCCATTGAGGCCATTCCCAAATTCATAGCCACATACCTCCCTCTTTTCTTCTTACCATAATTGTACACGAAACAAGTTTTTCACACAAGGCGCATATATAACAATTTTTTATTTTTTTCTTTGTATATAATCACAAGAGGATATATAGACACATATTTTTCTGATATTTTTGCCGTTTTTCTCTTGACATTTTCTGCATTTAATAGTATAATTTTAGAGTCATATGTTTTACTGTGATATTTTAATTTGATATGTGCTGGAGTGGCACAGTTGGTAGCGCAGCTGATTCGTAATCAGCAGGTCGTGGGTTCAAGTCCCATCTCCAGCTCCAAACCGAGTATTTGAGGCATTTTGTGTTTTAAATACTCGGTATTTTATTATAATAAGGAGATTGCCATGAGATATCGATTTTTACGCTTTCCGAACGGTAAACCAAAGGCCGTTACCTTTGTTATGATGATGGCACACGTACAGACTTAAAACTAGTAAAAATTCTTGACGCTTACAAAATAAAGTGTACCTTTAACATTCCAACAGCATCCACAGGTGAAAATTACCTTACAGAAGAAGAAATAAAATCCATTCTGTATGACAAAGGTCATGAAATTGCCGTCCATTGTGCAAATCACCGAGCACCCGGTCAGGAACGCGCTATTGAAGGAATACAAGATGTTTTGGAAAACCGTCTCGAACTGGAAAGAATACTTGGAAGCATCGTGCGCGGTATGGCTTACCCGAACTGTGGCATTCGAAAAATGGAAAACGGTGCCTCGTACGATAATATAAGACGCTACCTGAATGATTTAGGCATAGTATATTCACGGACATTAGGAAATGATAATGATTCTTTTATGTTGCCCACCGACTGGTATGCATGGATGCCAACAGCACATCATGAAAATCCTCAGATTTTTGAATACATAGAAAAATTCTTAAATTTCAATCCTGAAACTGCATATATCTCCCAAAAATCCCCCATGTTATTTTATCTATGGGGGCACAGTTACGAGTATGAAAATAATAAAAATTGGGATAGATTGGAAAATATTTGTGATAAATTAGGCAACAACGAAGATGTATGGTACGCAACAAATATTGAGATTTACAACTATGTAAACGCTTATAGCTCACTGATTTTCAGCGCGAGAGTGTGAAAAAAAGTCTGTAAATTTGATTCCTTCTATGGTAGAATATAAATAATATCATAGGAGGAATTTTTA
>CAKSBF010000003.1 GCA_934438075.1 uncultured Clostridia bacterium
ATAAAAATTCCTCCTATGATATTATTTATATTCTACCATAGAAGGAATCAAATTTACAGACTTTTTTTCACACTCTCTTTAACGATATACCCGGACGTCAAGCAATTTAATTTCACTTGATAAATAATTTTCTTTCATCATCTGTGGTTTTGCATAGTCAGTAGATAAATATTTTTTGTTGTCATCAGCAAAAACAGTAACAACGGTACTATCAACCCCCATGTGTTCCTGCGCCAAAAGACATCCTAAAAAGTTTGCACCGGAGGAAACGCCTACACCAATACCAAGCTGCTCCGACAATAATCTCGCCGCACAAATTGCGTCGCCATCATCAACTGATACTATCTGCTCCATCTCTTCCAGTTTTAAAATATCGGGAATAAATTCATCCGAAATGCCGTATATCCTATGCTTGCCCACTTTATATCCAGTTGACAGCGTCGGAGAATTAAGCGGCTCTAACGGAAAAGCCATACAATTGGGATTTTCTTTTTTTAAGCATCTCGCAATTCCCATAATCGTCCCACCCGTTCCAACGCCGGCCACTACTCCATCAGCACGCTTGCCGAGTGCCGAAAGTTGTCTGACTATCTCGATGCCCGTAGTCGTTTCATGTGCCATCGTATTATCAGGGTTAGAAAACTGTCTCGGTAAAAATACGCCTCCCTGCTTTGCGAGTTCTTCCGTCATAGCAATAGAACCCAAAAAACCGCCTTCTTCATGGGACACAAGGCGTACTTTTGCTCCATAGCTCTCCATTAACGAAATACGTTCTGCACTCATCCAGTCCGGCATATAAATAACAACAGGATGATTCAAATAACTGCCCATTGCGGAAAAAGAGATACCCGTGTTACCGCTGGTTGCCTCTGCAATGGTATCCCCTTCACGGATTTCACCGCTTTCATATGCCTTTTTTAAAATATAAAATGCAACACGGTCTTTAATGCTTCCGGTAAGATTATAATATTCTGCCTTCGCATACACCTTGCGCTCCCGGCCGCGAAAGCGCAACGCAATCTCCAAAAGCGGTGTGTTGCCGATAGCTTGCTCAATAGAGCTAAAACGTTCTGTCTGTCCCATACGTTACCTTCTTTATATATCATTCTAATTTTATTATATTGTCTGTTTTCTTTCTCTGTGATACCGCTAAGAAAATTTTATTATACCAAGCTTTGTATATTAATTATAGCACATTTTAACATGAAATCCAATATAAAATCTAAAAAAATAATAATACCCCATTTTTCCTTTGACAATTGTTCGACATAGGTGTAAGATAATATCAGACAACAATCCGGAAAAGAAAGGAATTATTATGATTTTAAAAAACGCTCTATCCTTGTCCCACGACTATATTCTTCAAGCCGTCTCGGTCGGTGATACAGTAATTGATGCAACCTGTGGTAACGGTCATGATACCCTTTTTTTATCAACACTGGTTGGAAAAGACGGACATGTTTATGCCTTTGATATTCAACCGCGCGCCATAGACCATACACGCGAGCGTCTTACCGAAAATATTCCCTTTGAAAACACTGCTTTGATTTGCGATGGACATGAAAATATGGAAAAGTATGTCTCGGAAAAAATATCTGCTGCTATGTTTAATCTTGGCTATCTTCCCGGTGCCGATCACTCCATTTCTACTAAAAAAGATACAAGTATCGCCGCTGTCTGTGCCGCATGCAGGTTATTAAAATCAAGCGGATTAATTACTCTTTGTGTCTATTCCGGAGGCGATACAGGTTTTGAAGAAAAGAATGCCATTCTTAATTTTTGCAAGACACTGGATCCTAAAATATTTACAGTTGCAATACATGATTTCATTAATCAGCCAAATCATCCGCCGATGTTGGTTTGTATTGAAAAAAAATAATCATACCAAACCCTATCATTACGGTGTTTCAGCCTGCTTGATCATCAACTCAACAACCTCATATATTTTATCTTGCTCCCTCTTCGGGAGCCTTCCTATTTGTTCGGACAAAAGTGAACTTTTTATTTTATAACCGCAGTCTATCGTACCGTTAAGCAACATATCCGCGCTCACCTTCAAAGCATTAATAATATTTAGCAGTGTGTTAAGTGACGGTGCTTTCTCTGCACGTTCAAGCATTCCGATATAATTCGTACTCAATTCACACATTTCTGCTAATCCTTCCTGCGTCAATCCTCTTTTCTTTCTGTACATTCTGATATTATCACCAATAGAGTTAAAATTAGTAATCATATCCCTTCCTTCCCCTGCGCTTAATATACAAACACTTCTTAAAAGCAACAACAACTTTTCGCTTAGTTTGTTTAGCTTAGTAATATATTGAAAAAATCACCGGATAATTTACCCGGTGATTTTTTCTATTTGTTACGTTGTGACAATATCGTACGCCACACATCATAATGCAAAGCCTCGTTTGCTGTATCATTTGGGATGACTCCAAGCCGCCAGACTGAAAGCTGATAAATTCCAAACATACGCGCTAATTGTATCTTGTCCAAAACACTGCGGCTGTCTTCATACCAAAGGCTTACCCGATTGCCATCATCATCAAAATATTCTGCGTTAGGATTGCAGTAAATCCGATTGTATGTAATTTTTGTATCTGCTTGCTGCAAACGCATATGCACAGTCTCCGGCGAAGGATGCACGGCATATTCATTAATCACCACTCCGTTTTGCAGCAACCATGCAGCTGTAGAACTGAGACTTAACGCCAAAACAATTTTATCTCTGTCCTCCACACCATTTTCAGCATCTGTCACAGCGCACAAAGCGGTATAAATACTTTTTATTGGTGTAACAGGTGTTGTACAAAAACCCATCTTGCGCAAGTTATCCTCCATGCGAAGAGCCGCATAATCATGCGCCATTAAAATAACCTTATCAGATACTTCACCAATCCTCCGATAATCATAAGCGTCAAAATATCCACCATCCGCAACCGGATGTATTGCCGTGTATAAGAGCTTATCGCCTATTGTCATACGCAGTTTTTTCAGAAATTCATTTAAGCCATCCCTCATAGCACTGCCGGACATTCCTTCAAAGTCAATCGTCACTCCATCATACATTCTCGCTGCATCAGCAATTTGAGAAACCGCAGCAGAACGATTCCGAGCATCGGTTAATATGACCTCACAAGCATTACTGATTGTTCCATCCGGCAAAATTACTTCCATGGACGTATTCATCATCACCGCAAGATTAAGTTTTACATTATTTTCTTTTAAATAGGATATCGCATCAGCAGCGCCTTCCGGCACATTCCAATCGTTTCCATTGTCAGAAGTCTGATTTAGCGTTACACCATATGCACCATATTCCAAACGGCTCCAGCCAAAGGACACCGCATCCATTTGCGCCGCCATTTCCCTTTGACTCCACGAAGAAATGGCATAAAATCCGTGCAGCCATTGAATAGACTGCTTCGTTTTATTACAAAGCCGCATTAACATTGCCGCTGCTTCTTCCCGAAGTGCATAGTCATACGGAGCAAATGTTTCATCACTTTTTCCGTTAATAATGCCAAACTCGTGCGCTAAGGCAATATAACCGGTGTATTCCGTTACATCAACAAACGATGTTCGGCTTACCTGCTCAGCAAGCTGCTGATAGTCCAGTGACCGCACAAGCATGACGGCCATTTCCTCGCGGGTAATATTTTCTTCCGGTCTGAAATTTCCACCTGCATCCACCGCACCGTTTGCACATAGCGTTTCAACAGCTGAAAAATACCATGCATCAACAGCAACATCAGAAAAATAGCTCTCCTGCAATACAATTGTTTCCCAACGCATGAGGCGGACCAACATAGCAGCAAACTCACAACGTTTTACATATTGCCCCAGACCAAACATATCTTCACCAATCCCAGTAATGATACCCTCCGTAACGGCCTGTTCTATGATTTTTTCTGCCCAGTGAGCATTTGGAACATCAGAGAATTCTGCAAAAGCAGAAACAGGAAACAGACAAATTATAAAACAAAGCAAAATTGCAATTACTTGTTTCACGCAGTCCGCCTCCTATACCATTTTTATAATTACTTCATCCAAAGTTCTTTTCGGAACATGCAAAGAACGATCCTCTCCAAGGTAATATTTGACATCATTATTTTCCATTTTACTTTCCTGCGGTGATTCGTCCGGATATCCCAGAGCAACCATATAAAGCAGTTTTAAATTATCCTCCAGCTCTAAAAGCTCGCTAATTTTTTTAACATCTATCGCACCCATCCAACATGCCCCAACTCCATCAGAAAGGGCAGATAAGATCAGGTTTTCTATCGCAGCACCGGCATCTGCTTCATAGCCTGCCGCACGAATGGAAAGGTCAGCACAAACCGCAACATAGGCAACGGGGCGTTCTTTTTCAGCCGGATTATAAGCAGGCGCAAGATAGCCGGCCCATTTCACTAACGGAAAAAGTTTCGCTGTCATTTCATCACTCGAAACAACTATAAATTTCAATGGCTGAAGGTTTGCCCCCGACGGTGCCACTCTGGCAGCATTAATGTACATTCTGAGCTGCTTGTCGGTAAGTTTCTCCTGTCGAAATTTACGTATCGTCCGTCTGTTCTGCAACAATTCATTAACATCCATACAGTGCTTCTCCTTCCACTTTATTAATTAATATTGTAGCGCGAAAAGAGATAAATGTCAATTGTTTTTTAATAAATGGTAACTTATTATCGCATTTTGAGCAGGCTTAAAATACCTCTTCATCAAGCTTGCGGCGCTCTTCGTCCCGCAAATTGCCCTCCGCTCCGAATGCCGGACAGCGTGAAATCCGCGGCGCACATCCGCGGATTTCACAGATTTCAATCAGAGAGGGTCGTCCCCCTGACAACTCCCCAAAAGTCTCCTATTTTTGCAGTATAGCGTAACGCTGACTGCGATTTGTGTGCCAACGCCGGGAAGAGTAAAAGTTCATTCAGAGACAAAGCCTACAAGCACAAAATGGAAATAACCCTACTTGTTAACGAAAATTTATTTATGCACTTACACGCTAATAAATCACCTATAAATTATTATCTTAATAATTCTCTGCCTTTATCTCAAAATATGCCTGCGGGTGCGCGCAAACCGGACAAACAATCGGCGCATCTGTTCCGACATGAATATGACCGCAATTTTGGCATATCCAAATCTGCTGACCGCTTCTCTTAAAGACTTGCTTCTTTTCCATGTTTTCTAACAACGCACGAAATCTTGCTTCATGCTCCTTTTCAATTTCTGCCACCATGTTAAAAAGTTTTGCAATACTATCAAGTCCTTCCTCATGAGCCGTTTTGGCAAACTCCGGATACATTTCCGTCCATTCTCCATTTTCGGCAGCAGCCGCATCTTTCAAATTGCCTTCCGTATTCTTAATACCACCAAGCAATTTAAACCAGATCTTTGCATGAGCTTTCTCATTATCAGCCGTTGCCTGAAACAAATCCCCAATCTGCTCATAACCTTCTTTTCTTGCAGCCTGGGCATAATAGGTATATTTATTTCTTGCCTGTGATTCCCCGGCGAAAGCCGTTAATAAGTTTTGTGCGGTTTTCGTTCCTTCCAGATTCATACAAATACCTCCTAAAAAAATACTTCCTTGGATATTTTATCCAAGGAAGTATTTTTTTATGCAATCACAAATTTTCTTATTGCTTCAATATCTCCGTTTTTGCAGCGGCTTCCAGCTTATCAATCTTCTTCTCGCCTTCTTCAATGCTCCCGGCCGGAACAGAATAGTAAAATTTAATTTTCGGCTCTGTTCCAGATGGACGCATAATAAAGAAACCGCCGCCTTCCAATTCAAAATACAACACATTTGTACTTACCATGTCAATTGCCTCTTCGGTACCATTTTGAAAATCATAGCGTTTTTGCTCCAAATAGTTTCGCATAGCAAGAAATGCGGTCTCTCCCAAGGCCTTTGGAGGATTCTCTGCAGTATCGCTCATTAGTTCCGCCATTTTTTCCATGCCGTCAATACCTTCCATTACCACAGAAACAGTGCGCTCCGTAAAACAGCCATATTTTTTATACAAATTAAGCAGGGCCTCTCTCAAACCGATACCGCGCAGCTTATAAACTGCCGCCATTTCACAAGCTAAAAGTGCGGCAGCTACCGCATCTTTATCTCTTGCATAGGTTCCGGGCAAATAGCCGTAACTTTCTTCAAAGCCAAATAAGTATTCACCCTCATTTTTTCCTTCTTTTGATTTAATCACTTCCGCAATATTTTTAAAGCCGGTAAATACATCATAAACCTTAACACCATAATGAGCAGCAATTTTCTTCACCAAATCGGTTGTAACAATGGTCTTAACAATATAATCCCCATCATGGATTGCGCCGCCGGCACTTTTTTCAGAAAGAACATAATCGGTCAACAATTCTCCTGTCTGATTGCCTGTAAGAACATCATAGTCACCGTTTTCATTTTTTGCTAAGACACCTATACGGTCAGAATCCGGGTCGGTACCGATAATGACGTCAGCCTGTATCTCCTTCGCCAAAGAAATTGCAAGTTTAAAGCCCTCTTTATCCTCCGGATTAGGCGATTTTACCGTTGAAAAATCAGGGTCAGGCACAACTTGTTCCTTTACGGGGTATAAATGTTTAAAACCGGCCATTTTCAATATCTCACAAACAGCTTTATAACCTGTGCCATGGAACGGTGTGTAAACAATTTTAAAATCATCTGCAGCTTTTTGAATCAATTCCGGATGGATACTGCATTGAATGACTTCCGCCAAAAAAGCATCTACCAACTCCTTGCCAACCATCTGAATGAGGCCGCTTGCTTTCCCCTCCTCTTCAGATATAGAAGACACATCTTTAAAGATATCCATTTTTTCAATATAATTCATAACATTGGCAGAAGGTACGACTCCAAGCTGCGCCCCATCTTCGCCATATACCTTATAACCGTTATATTTCGCCGGGTTATGACTTGCAGTAATCATAATTCCCGCAAAAGTATGCAAGTGTCTTACTGCAAAGGATAAAACAGGCGTTGGATTCATTTCGTCAAAAACATACGCACGAACTCCATTCGCCGCAAGCACTTTTGCGCTTTCCATGGCAAACTCTTTAGAAAAATGCCGGCAGTCATACGAAATGACTACACCTCGTTCGGCTGCTTCCTTGCCCACGCTGTTAATATAATTTGCAATACCCTGCGTTGTCCTGCGTACAGTGTAAATATTCATACGATTGCAGCCTGCACCCAATATACCACGCAGACCGGCTGTTCCGAAATCCAAATCGCGATAAAAGCGCTCCTCGATCTCGTTTTCCTGCGTACTGATAGCACGAAGTTCATTTTTTGTTGCTTCATCTACCAAATCACTGTTTAACCAATACTGATATTCCTTCTTAAAATCCTTTGCCATAGTTTTTCTCCTTCCCTATTCTCTATTGCAAGATATCATCATTCTCCTGTCCACCAATCAAGGCCATCCTCTGAACCGCCGGAATTATTACCTGAAGGCGGCTCTTCATTATCTGCCGGTTTTGCGGTTGCCTGTGCAGGCTCATTCGGAACAATCGGTTCTCCCTCTGCCGGCGGATTGCTTGCACCGCTGCCCGGTTCGTTGTCATTCAGGGCAGAACCCTCATTTCTAATATGGTCATCTATTTGTGCCTCCGGTTCCTGTACACTGCTATGCGAAGAACAGAAGCTCACCGGCTGTGTGCCCAGTTTAAAATATTCCACACGAACAGAACCATTTGATTCACATTGTCCTGTGGCAATTTTTCCACTGTTCTGACAAATTTTTCGTTCTGTCATATTATTGGGCTGAACCAAAGTTTTCAGCTCTGTATCTTTATGAATCTGATCCATGACCTTTTTCCAGATGCCGGCACACGGATTTCCCAAACCTGTCATTTTCTTTGGTGTATCATAACCAAACCACACCGCACCAACATAATTGGGTGTAAAACCAACAAACCAACGGTCAATGTCATCTGTAGTTGTACCTGTCTTACCCGCCGCAAACACGTTATTCGCCAAGCGCGCGGAACGGCCGGTACCATTTGCAGAGGTTACAACACCCTCCAGCATTTTTGCCATAGTATATGCCGTTGTGTCGCTCATCGCTTTATGCGATTCCGGCTTATTCTCTAAAATAACTCTGCCCCGCGAATCAATTACCTTCGTATAGGTTATCGGCTTTGTATAAATACCACTGTTTACAAACGGCGCATATGCCGCTGTCATTTCTTTTACCGACACACCGTCTGTAAAACCACCCAAGCCCAAAGTAGAATAAAATTTATCTGAATAAGTTTTTCCATCTTTTCTCTTTTCGCTGCTGACCATAGTTGTAAATGACAAATTCTTTGTCAGAAAATCAAACGATTTATCCACTGACAGCTTATCCAAAATACGAACAGCAGGAATATTTCTTGATTCTTCCAACGCCTGACGAACCGTTATTTTCCCTTTGAATTTATAATCGGAATTTCGCGGTTCCCAATCACCAATTTTCAGTGGACTGTCATCTACAATCGTAGCCGGCGTAATCAAACCATCCTCAATTGCCGGAGCATATACTGACAGAGGCTTAATGGAAGAACCCGGCTGCCGCAGTGTTTGCGTTGCACGGTTTAAAACACGGTTTCCCGTCTTTTCCCCCCTGCCGCCGATAATTCCGCGGATATAACCCGTATACGGATCCATAACCATCATCGCAGACTGCGGCTTTACACTGCCGGAACCGGGGAAGTTACTTTCCTTTGTATAAACCGATTCCATTGCACTCTGAATATCAGGATCCATTGTAGTATATATCTTCAAGCCGCCCTTAAAAATAGCCTTAGTTGCGGCACTCTCTGTCATTTTATTACGCGTCATTAAGTCATTTTGCACATCCAGAATAATCTGGTCAATAAAGTAAGACTGTATCTTATTTCCCTCGCTCTTTGCCGTGCCCTTTTTCAGCTTTAGCTCTTCATTTTTCGCCGCTTCATATTCTTCATTTGATATGTAGCCCAGCTCAAGCATTTTGCCCAAAACAAGTTCCTGCTTTTCTTTATGCGCTTCATAGTTGATCAGTGGGTCATACTTTGTAGGATATTGTGTAATTCCCGCGATAGAAGCACACTCTGCCAAATCCAGCTTTGAAACATCCTTACTATAATAAATATTCGCTGCCGCCTGAACACCATGACATCCTTCGCCGAGATAAATGGTATTCATATACATTTCAATAATCTGATCCTTGCTCATCTTCGTTTCCAGATTGAGCGCGCGAATAATCTCCTGAATTTTTCGAATAGGCGAACGGTCATTGTCACCCGTAACATTTTTTATCAGTTGTTGGGTGATGGTAGAACCGCCGTAAGAATCTTTCCGCGTAATCCAACCTAAAAAGGCACCAAAGGTACGTTTCCAATCTACTCCCCTATGCCTTTCAAAACGCTCATCTTCTATGGCAATAAACGCATTGCGCATATTCGTCGGAATGTTATCCAAATCCACCCATATTCTGTTCTGTTCCGAATAAAGCCTGTCCATTTCCACAGGCTGCCCCGTCTCATCGTCAATATAATAAATAATAGAAGTAAAGTCCATGTTGTACTCTTCCGCAATCAACTCGGTACTGTTGTCGATAAATCCGAGCATTGCCCCGCTAATGACGGCACCGAACAACACTGCTAAAACCAAAACAATAATAAATAAACGTTTTACAGCTTTCCATGCTCCGCCTTGTTTTTCCTTTGCTTTTGTTCTATTTTCACGACCCGTGCTGCTTGGGTTTGTTTTTTCTGCGGTATATCTCCTGCTCACCCAATCACTCCTTTTCTCTGCTGCAAAGCTATTAGTCTCATCAGCTTCCACTCGAGACCTTTTTCATTCAAAAGTATTTTGCGCGGACATGCGTGAACCACTCTTCGCATGATTATACCCTATTATATACCATAATCATTACAAAAGTATTACAATTTTCTTTCTTTTACATAAAAACAATTGGAAATTGCACTTACGGCATGAATGATCCATATTTTCTGTACATTATGTTTATTTGGTATATTTCTATGTAAACTTGGAAAAAATTATACCAAATAACACATTTTGCCGTATTCACATATTTTATTAATAAAAATTAAAGAAGGGATTTTTATGTACCAGGCACAAAGTAAACGAAAACACGGAAAGCTATGGCTAGTTCTTTTATTGTTCTCAGCCATTGCCATTGGTTTTGTGGTAGGATTTGCATCAGTAAAAATAAATAAGCTTCCTGATCAGATTCATGCCGAAGCAAATGAAACACCTCACAGCACGGCTACTCCTATTCCGCAGGAAGAAGTATCCGACGAACCGAATAAAACCGTATCAGGGAACACTGACCTCTCTGCAGAAACAGAAAAAACACCATCAATGCCGCCAAAGGAAGGCTATTTGGTGCAAACGTCCGACGGTAAGGTATGCGTTTTTAAAATTGACGCAGACGGCACCACAAAATTTTTAAATAACATTGCGGTTGATTTAAATGATTTGCCGGTTGCGGATCGTGAAAAGTTATCGGGCGGAATTTATGTTGAAACGAAGACTGAACTTGCCGAGCTTATGGAAGATTACAGTTCATAAAATATTTTCCTGTTATTTGGAGCCGAAATGTAAATACATAATAAAATGTATTTATGTTTCGGCTCCTTTTTGGAAAAAATGAATCATAACCACATGGAAAATTGCACAAAGATTCAGTTAAAATTTTGTCAGAAAAATTTTCCATTTCTATTGTAATTAATTCGCATTTCTGCTAAAATGGTATTTGTGGGAAATTTGAATTTTTCATCCGGATATCTGAAATAATACTCTATATCCAGTATCCTTTCTCAAGTTTATGATAAAAATCCAATTTACCGCAAAACAGGTATAATGAGCGCCGTCGGTACAACCGCAGCGCTATCATAGGAGGTTAAAGAATGAGCACGATTAACAAGCTTACCGATTTGCAGGCTCGCCGCGCAGAAATTGAAGCAGGCGGCGGTGCAGAAAAGGTAAAAAAGCAGCACGATGCAAACAAGCTTACCGCTCGCGAACGGCTGAATTTGCTGTTTGATGCAGGCAGCTTTGTCGAAATTGATGCATTTGTCACCCATCGCTGTGCCAATTTCAACATGCCAAACACAAAAGCACCCGGTGAGGGGGTTGTAACAGGCTACGGTACTGTCGATGGCCGTTTGGTCTATGCGTACGCACAAGACTTCACCGTAATTGGTGGTTCTTTAGGTGAAATGCATGCAAAGAAAATTTGTAAAATCATGGATATGGCCATGAAAATGGGTGCCCCTATCGTTGGCATGAACGATTCCGGCGGAGCAAGAATTCAGGAAGGTCTTGATGCCTTGTCCGGTTTCGGAGAAATTTTTCTGCGCAACACAAAGGCTTCCGGTGTCATCCCGCAAATTTCTGTTATTATGGGACCGTGCGCCGGCGGTGCAGTATACTCACCCGCCATTACAGACTTTGTATTCATGGTAGAAAATACAAGCCAAATGTTCATCACCGGCCCTTCTGTTATCAAATCAGTAACCGGTGAGGATGTTACGGCAGAAGAACTGGGCGGAGCACAAACACATGCTTCCAAAAGCGGTGTAGCGCACTTTACCTGCAAAAATGATACCGAATGTATTGCAGAGGTTCGCAAGCTTCTTGCTTATCTGCCTTCTAATAATTTGGACGATGCACCTTTCATTGCACCGACCGATTCCATTAATCGACTTTCCGAAAAACTGACTTCAATTATCCCGGACAACCCAAACAAGTCCTACGACATGAAAGAGGTCATTGCTGAAATAACCGACAACGGCGAGTTTTATGAAGTTTTGCCGAAGTTTGCGGAAAACATTATCACTTGTTTTGCCAGAATGAATGGTGAAACCGTTGGTATTATTGCAAACCAGCCGAAATGCTCCGCAGGCAGTCTAGACGTTGACTCTGCCGACAAAGCAGCACGCTTTGTACGTTTCCTCGATTGTTTCAACATTCCGATTATCACCTTAACTGATGTTCCGGGTTATTTACCGGGAGTTGCCCAGGAGCACAACGGTATCATCCGTCATGGCGCAAAACTTTTATTTGCATATTCTGAAGCAACTGTACCAAAAATTAACGTTATTTTAAGGAAGGCATATGGCGGCGCATACATTGCCATGAGTTCCAAGCATCTTGGCGCTGACATGGTATATGCATGGCCAACCTCCGAAATTGCTGTCATGGGACCGGAAGGCGCTGCAAATATTATCTTCCGCAAAGATATTGCTGAAGCAAACGATCCAACCGCTGTTCGTGCTGAAAAGATAGAAGAATATCGTCAGCAGTTTGCAAATCCTTACGAAGCAGCAAAACGCGGCTATGTGGATGATGTGATAGAGCCTGACTCCACCCGTCCGAGAATTATTGCAGCCCTGGAAATGCTGCGCAGCAAAAGAGAAAATCTTCCGGAAAAGAAACATGGAAACATTCCGCTTTAAAGTGCAGCGGCAAATATTAATCCTTTGCGAAAGGAGATAACAACTATGGATTTTACAGAAATCATAACCAGCGGCGGTGTTGTCTGCGTCATAGGTCTGGCTACTGTTTTTGCTGTATTAATGATTTTGTGGGGTATTCTGGAGTTGATGCGAGTTATTTTTACGCCTAAGTCTTCCTCCCCGGAAAAAAAAGAAACCGTTTCCGAACCCGCAGCTGCTCCGGCTGCAGCGGCACCGGCAGTTGAAGAATCAATTGACGACAGCGAATTAGTTGCGGTTCTCACCGCTGCTGTTGCAGCTTCGTTAAATACTTCCACATATAAACTAAACATCAAGTCTTATCGGCAAATTCCGTCGTCTACACCGGTATGGAACCGTGTTTCGCGCCGCGAAAATTTGAGATAACAATTAAGGAGGAAATAATAATATGAGAAAATTTAATATTAATGTAAATGGAAAATCCTACGAAGTAGAGGTAGAAGAAATCGGAGCTGCTACATCAACTTACAGTGCACCTGCCGCTCCGGCACCTGCGTCAACGCCTGCTCCTGCCGCCGCCCCGGCTCCCGCAGCAGCACCGGCGCCTACTGCCGCTCTGGCATCTGCGGCTGGTTCTACTAAGATTGAATGCCCAATGCCGGGAACCATTCTTTCCATTAATGTTGGTGTAGGCGACACCGTTGCCGAAGGTCAGACCATTCTGGTCTTGGAAGCAATGAAAATGGAAAATGAAATTGTTGCTCCAAAGGCAGGTAAAATTACTTCAATTAACACAACCAAAGGCAGCAGTGTAAACTCCGGAGATTTGCTTGCTACCATGGAGTAAATCTCCATCTAAAACCAACTTGGAAAGGGTGAATTTCATTGGATTTATTAATTAACGGTATGGCGAGCTTTTTGCAGAATACCGGTATTGCCAAAATATTCGCCGCGACAGAAACCACTGCTGTCCAATTTGCAGGAATCGATTTTGGTTCTATTATCATGATTGCAATTTCATGCTTATTAATTTATCTTGCAATCGGGAAAAAATTCGAGCCTTTACTGCTTCTGCCGATCGCATTCGGTATGCTGCTGGCCAATCTTCCCGGTGCAGGCATTATGCACAGCGGTTTTTTTGTAAGCGACGACCCAAACTTTACTATTGATTTTGGGAAAATTCTGCACGAAGGCGGACTTTTTGATTTATTGTACTTAGGTGTTAAGCTGGGCATATATCCGCCGCTTATCTTCCTCGGAATCGGGACCATGACCGACTTTTCCCCGCTGATTGCAAATCCGAAAAGTATTCTGCTCGGTGCAGCGGCACAGCTCGGTGTTTTCGTTGCCTTTTTCGGCGCACTTTTCCTCGGCTTTAACGTATACGAGGCAATGTCCATTGGTATCATCGGTGGCGCTGACGGTCCTACAGCTATCTTGGTTACCAAAACTCTCGCAGCACATCTGCTGCCGGCAATTGCAATTGCTGCATATTCCTACATGGCGCTGATTCCCATTATTCAACCACCTATCATGAAGCTCTTAACCACCGAAAAAGAGCGCAAAATTGTTATGAAGCAACTTCGTCCGGTTAGCAGAATTGAGCGTTTGCTCTTCCCTATCGTTGTAACCATCGTTGTTGCAATGTTTGTTCCGGATGCGGTTCCATTGGTCGGTTGTTTGATGTTAGGTAACATCATCCGCGAAAGCGGAGTTACTGAGCGTCTGTCTAAAACTGCTCAGAATGAATTGATGAACATCATCACCATCTTCCTGGGAGTAACGGTAGGCGCTACGGCAAGTGCAGATTATTTCCTGCAAACCAAAACATTATTCATTATTCTGCTCGGTTTGGTTGCATTCTGCGTCAGCACAGCAGGCGGTACGTTGTTCGGAAAACTGATGTGTTTCCTTACCAAAGGTAAGATCAACCCGTTAATCGGAAGTGCCGGCGTTTCTGCCGTTCCTATGGCAGCACGTGTTTCCCAGGTGGTCGGTCAGGAAGCTAACCCGTCCAACTATCTGTTGATGCACGCAATGGGTCCGAACGTTGCCGGCGTTATCGGTTCTGCAGTTGCAGCAGGCGTATTCCTGGCGCTTGCGAAATTCTTCTAATAGGAGGTTTATTAAAATGGCGAATCAAGCTAAAAAAGTTGAAATCACGGAAACCATTCTCCGCGATGCGCATCAGTCGTTAATTGCGACACGTATGCCCACCTCGGAAATGCTCCCGATTATTGAAAAATTAGATCAGGTTGGCTACCATTCTTTAGAGGCCTGGGGCGGCGCAACCTTTGACTCTTGCCTGCGTTTCTTAAATGAAGATCCTTGGGAACGTCTGCGCAAAATACGCGATAAAGCCAAGAACACAAAACTTCAGATGCTTTTCCGCGGCCAAAATATTTTAGGTTATAAAAACTATGCTGATGATGTTGTAGAATATTTCGTACAGAAATCTCTGGCAAATGGTATTGACATCATCCGTATTTTTGATGCCCTGAATGATGTCAGAAATTTGGAATGTGCTATTAAAGCATGCCGCAAGGAAAAAGGTCATGTTCAGGCTACAGTATGCTATACCATCAGCCCGGTGCACACCATTGAAACTTTTGTTACTATGGCAAAACAGTTGGAGGAAATGGGAGCTGATTCCATTTGTATTAAAGATATGGCAGGATTGCTTTTGCCATACACAGCATATGATTTAGTAAAAGCCATGAAAGAAAGTGTAAAAATACCGATTCAGCTGCATACACACTATACTAGCGGCGTTGCATCCATGACCTATTTAAAAGCAATTGAAGCAGGTGTGGATGTTGTGGACTGCGCACTCTCCCCCCTCTCTATGGGCACCAGTCAGCCGGCAACCGAGCCTTTGGTTGCAAGCTTAAAAGACACACCGTACGACACAGGATATGACCTTGACTTATTGAGCGAGATTGCAGACTACTTCCGTCCTTATCGCGAAGAGTGCCTGCAAAATGGCTTGCTCAATCTAAAGGTTTTAGGCGTAAATATCAATACCCTCCGTTACCAAGTACCGGGAGGAATGCTTTCAAACCTTGTGTCTCAGCTGAAACAACAGGGCGCAGAGGATAAATATGAGGAAGTTTTGAAGGAAGTACCGCGTGTACGTGAAGATTTAGGCTTCCCGCCGCTCGTAACTCCTACCAGCCAAATTGTGGGCACACAGGCTGTTTTAAATGTCTTAATGGGCGAACGTTATAAAATGATTACCAAAGAAACAAAAGGCATCGTCCGTGGTGAATATGGCAAAACTCCTGTGCCGATTAAAGAGGAAATCGTTAAGAAGATTATCGGCGATGAGGAACGTATTACTTGTCGTCCGGCGGATCTCTTAAAACCGGAACTCCCGGAAATCAAAGAGAAAATGAAGGAATTTTTAGAACAGGACGAGGATATTTTGTCTTACGCTCTCTTCGAACAGGTTGCTGTGAAATTTTTTGAGCAGCGCCGAGCAGCAAAATATAAAATTGACAAAGATCTTGTCAACATGGACGAAATGACACATCCTGTATAATAAAGCTTTAGGATAGCAAAATGTTATCTGAAATTATATTGTATATTTAAATAAAAACATCGTAAGAATTAAAAAATTTCTTACGATGTTTTCTTTTCCTCCAGAATAATAAAACTAAATTAAGCCATGTTTCTCTTTGCATAAAATACATTAAGAAACATGGCTTGCAATTTAAATTTGTTGATTCAATTTTTATTCCGCTGGCAGCACCATAATGGAACTTGCTTCAAAGATACCGAGGTTTTCAGCGCCCGCTGCCATTATATTCATGCCGGCAGTTAACTCCTTGACTTTTAAAATCTTACCGGTTGCAGAGTTAACTATAACTGCATTGTCTTTCACAAATACCTGCTGTTCTGAAATATCACCGGAAGCTGTTGTTGCATTTACCTTAATCATGCCATACGCCGTATTCACTACCGTAATCACACCGCTGACCGATTTCTGCGTTGGCGATGACGTTACTGTAATTTCTGTAACCGATTGGCTTGAAGTTTTCATTTTAACAGAATATCCCACGCGCAAATCATAGACAGTCGCTTCTTTATCGTCCAGGATAATTTTAACATCTCTGCCAACTTTATAGCTATTAACAGTGTCGCCTTTTTTCACCTTAATAGTGGATTCCGAAGAAGAAATTGAAATTTCATCAATCGTTCCTTCTATCTCTTTAGAAACACCTGTAGCTTCTGCTGTCTTAATCGCACCATACTCAAGCGACAAAGAGATCTTATCGCCGACAGCTAAACTGCGAAATTCCGCCACAGCACCGTTTCTGCGCAAGGTAGCGCCGCTTGCAAGTGCATAACTTACAACCTCATTATCAGTTGTCCTCACCTGCAGTTTTTCCTCTGCCGTTGTCGGCACCGACTCTACAATCGCATTCTGTACAGTTGTAATTCTCGGAGAACCACTAATAACCTTTACCTTTCCTGAAACTATCTCTAATATTGCATAATCATTATTACTAAAATCTGCTAAGGAGGCCGCCGCTCCGTTATACTTTACAACAGCATCCGATGCCATAACATAGGACTTGGTGGAAGTCCTATTGGAAAGCAAAGCTACGCTAATGGTTGTGCCGTTGTTTTCCGTTTTTCTGCCTTTATAAATTACCTCTATCGTTTCATCGCTTACTGTGCTGACTGCGTCAACAGAATATAAATGATCCAATCCTGTTTCCGTGTCCTTAGCGAATGTAAGAACAACCTCCATTCCTGACTGCAGCAAGGTTAACTGACTTTTCTCGCCGTTAATAATGACTGGAACACCACTGCCAACGGTATATTTTTCCGTTTCACCCGCCTGATTACGAACTGTAATAACATTCAGCGAAGCATCCACATCCGATACGATCCAGCTTGAATAAGAATATTGCATCATGCTTAAAATACGATGAATCATAACCGCAATCTGTGCACGCGTAACATTTCCCATCGGCACAAACTGGTTGTTGTCCATTCCCTTAATAATTCCCAGCTCACTTGCATAATAAACATATCCCTGAGCGCTTGCCGGTATCGCATCTGCATCCGCAAAACTGGTCTTTACATCCGGATTGGTTTTCAGCCACACGTCTCCGCCTAAAGATTTTGCAATCAAAACAGCTGCTTCGTAACGTTTTAATGCCGTATCTTTATTGGCTGCTGATAAATATGTAACTAAATCATCCTCTGACAGCACCTTTTTATACATTAAATATGCCGCCTGTCTGAGTGCATAAGAATCATATTTCGCCAAAACCGTCTCTGCATTATTATATGCCAAAGTGACAATATCTGCATTGGTTTCATCGCTTGAACCCAAACAACGGGAAAACAAAGCAAGTGCTTCCTGTTTTGTAATATTTTTGCCCGGCTGAAAGGTTCCGTCCGGATAACCTTCAATTACCTTTTCTTCCGCCAGTGTTGCAATTGCATCCTGCGCCCATGAATAATTAGCATTTACATCAGAAAAATTTACAGCAAACGCTGCTGTACATGCAGAGCATACAAACATTGATGTAACAAGTAATGTCAAACCCTTCTTCATCATTCGTTAATCCTCCTTTATTCGACTCAACAAGTTGTTTTTTAACATAATCCTATAAAATCTTACACATATTATACCGCTAAATAACTTTAATTTCAATATATTTTATGAATTTGTCACAAAAAAATAATATAACAAAAAACAGACTGAACTGCGGCGTACGTTCACACACTCAATTCAGTCTGATAAACAATCTATATATTTATTATAATATCTTATTCATAGCGCTGATTAAAGCTAATATAGACGACGTATTAATATTTTCATGCACACCGGCACCCCAGAAAATGTCCCCCGTCTCATTGCTTAATGCAATATAAGAAACAGCCTTCGATGCCGATCTTCCCTCCAAGGCATGCTCATTATAGGAGATAATTTCTACCTTTTTCCCGGTACATTCACGCAAAACGTTGGTCATGGCATCCAACGGACCGTTACCGGTCTGACTCAACTCATGTTCTATTCCGTTAACACGAAGCTGCGCCGTCATTGTCGCTTTGTCACCGTCTACATGGAAGGTATAATTTAAAAGCTTTATCTTATCATCAAGATTAATATACTCATTTTTAAATACTTCAAAAATCTCCTCCGGCTCCATAACCGTATGCTTATGATCGGACAAAATTTTTATCTTGGAACTAAAATGCTGAATCATCTGTTTTGGCACGCAATAGCCAAACTTATTTTCCATGATATAACTCAAACCGCCTTTGCCGGACTGACTGTTGATTTGAATCGGTTCGTAAACTCGGTTCAAATCCGTAGGATCAATGGGCAGATATGGGTTTTGCCAATATTTTGATTCATGCTTGCCGTAATAATCCATGCTTTTCTTAATCGCATCCTGATGCGAACCGGAAAAAGCTGTATAAGCAAGTTCACCGGCATACGGATGGCGCGGATGAATCGGTAGTTTGTTAAACTTCTTAAACGCTCTGATTATTTCGGTAATGTTATCTAATTTCAGTTTTGGATCAATGCCGACAGAAAACAGGTTCAACGCGATGACAACAATATCCGCATTTCCCGTCCGCTCTCCGTTTCCAAATAATGTTCCTTCTACGCGATCTGCACCTGCAAGCATTGCAAGTTCTGTTGCCGCAACGCCGGTACCCCGGTCATTGTGCGCATGAATGCTAATGGTCAAACAATCGCGCTTTTTTAAATGTTCCACCATGTATTCAATCTGATCTGCAAAAACATTAACTGTGGAGACCTCAATGGTAGACGGCAGGTTAATAATCAGTTTATTTTCCTCTGTCGGCGCAAAAACATCTATCACTGCATTGCATATTTCCGCAGCAAATTCCATTTCTGTGCAGGTAAAGCTTTCAGGAGAATACTCATAACGCACATTGCCTTCAAGTTCCTTTTCCATTTCCTTCAGCCACTTAGCTCCCTGCACGGCAAGCTCTATAATTTCCTTTTTTTCCTTATGAAAAACCACTTTACGCTGAAGCGCCGAAGTAGAATTATATAAATGAATAATTACATTTTTGGCACCATGCAATGCTTCCACCGTTTTCTTAATAATATGTTCCCTTGACTGTGTTAGCACCTGAATGGTAACGTCATCAGGAATCAAATTATTTTCAATCAAATAACGGGTAAACTGATACTCTGTTTCCGACGCAGCCGGAAAGCCAATTTCAATCTCCTTAAAGCCCAGATCGACCAGAAATTGAAAAAAAGCAACCTTTTCTTCCAGGGTCATTGGAGAGAAAAGAGCCTGATTTCCATCCCGCAAATCTACACTGCACCAGACAGGTGCCGAGCTTATCTCTCTGTCCGGCCATTTCCGTTCATGAATCGGGACCGGAAAATAAGCGCGGTGATATTTTTTGTAATTCACAAAATCATCTCCTCATTTTTTGCTTTTGTTTTCAGCAAGCAGAACAAACAAAAAGAGCTGAACCCTTTTTTGTGGTCCAGCTCTCTTATTTCACACTGATTTTAAGAATTTTTACAGCATACAAGGCGTGAAAAAGGAAACCGAACCTTACATAACAAGTTCAGCAAGCATAGCAACAACGCTAAAATATAAAATATTGCTGCCATTGTTTCTCATCCTTTCGCCGTAAAATATATTTTTATTATAGTCTTCTTTTATATTCTTGTCAAGATATTTTTTAAAAGTGCAAAAAACATGTGAAATATAGCTATATCCACTTCCAATTACATTTAAAAACGTTTTTGATAACGCCTAACATTCTAAAAATCATTGGAAGCATTAAAATAAAGCTAATCAGCACAAACAGGCCTCGGAGTTTCTTCGTCAATTTTGGCAAACAGGAGGCAAACAGCATACCCGCTAGAAAAGAAAGCCATCTTAAAACATGCAAATCATATGTAGTTATCTTTTTTGTAAACTTTTCACCGCAGGTTTTCAAACCATTTAAATAGTAATCCGCATTTTTCTTCATAATCCTTCCTCCTTTTGCGTTTTCTCATGCTTTTAAGTTTTAGCGATATAACGGATATTTTGCACAAAGAGCGGCAACCTGCTGCTCCACCGTTTCTTTGTTTTTATCAAAATCGGACAAAGTCATTTTGATTAACTTCGCAATCAAAAGCATATCGTCCTCCTTCATACCGCGCGTTGTGGAAGCCGGCGTACCAATACGGACTCCGCTGGTAACAAACGGACTTCTCGTCTCGAGCGGAATCGTATTTTTATTAACCGTAATGCGCACCGCATCCAGCATCTTTTCCGCATCTTTGCCTGTAATATCCATATTGGTCAAGTCAACCAGCATCAAGTGGTTATCTGTCCCTCCCGAAACAATGCGAAATCCCTCGGAAATTAATCCCTCTACTAAAGTTGCCGCATTTTTAACCACCTGATTTTGATAATTTTTAAAATCATCACTCAAAGCTTCTTTAAAGCAAACAGCTTTCGCAGCAATAACATGCATTAACGGTCCGCCCTGTATCCCGGGAAATACTGCTTTGTTGATCATCGGAGCATATTCCTCTTTGCAGAGAATCAAACCGCCGCGCGGACCGCGAAGTGTTTTATGTGTCGTCGTTGTAACAAAATCAGCATACGGAACCGGATTTGGATGAAGTCCTGCTGCAACCAAACCGGCAATATGTGCCATATCAACCATGAGATAAGCACCAACTTCTTTAGCAATATCAGCAAATTTTGCAAAATCAATCGTTCTGGAATAAGCGCTCGCTCCTGCCAGAATCATTTTAGGCTTATTTTCAATTGCAAGACGGCGAACCTCTTCATAATCAATTTTTTCATCTTCCGCGCTGACGCCGTATGGAATAATATTAAAATACTTACCGGAAATATTGACCGGACTGCCGTGGGACAGATGTCCGCCGTGAGACAGATTCATACTAAGAACCGTATCGCCCGGTTTGAGAGCGGCAAAAAACACTGCCAGGTTAGCCTGCGCTCCCGAATGCGGCTGTACGTTAGCGTGATCTGCACCAAATAATTCTTTAGCTCTTTCAATTGCAAGATTTTCTGCTTCATCAACAATCTCGCAGCCGCCGTAATAACGTTTGCCAGGATAACCTTCTGCATATTTATTGGTCAGCGGAGAGCCCATTGCCGCCATAACAGCTTCTGTAACGCAGTTTTCTGACGCTATCAGTTCAATATTGCGGTTTTGACGATCAATCTCTTTTTCTATTACCTCTGCAATTTGTGGATCTGTCTGTTTTACAAAATCAAAATCGTACATTCCCTCTTTATCTCCTTATCTTGGTGTATTTTTTGAACATATAAAAGCATAACACAACCTGTCAAAAAGTTTTCAATGAGTACTACTTTCTTTTTTTCTTTTTCTTTGCCTTATGTGCGTGTCTCGATACATTTTCGGTCTCACCTGTCGTTTTCACCACAGGCTTTCTCAGCTGAATAGCCGTCACAATTGCCAGGATGATAAAGTACAGCACCATTGCAAGATATACCGCAACAACCGACGCTACCGTATTATATCCCGGAATCCAGCCAAACTTTACAATGTAAAGCATCGCACAAATGATAGCATCACCAAGAAAAATTGCGCTGTAGTTTGTCAGTTTCGGCTTTTTTAGCTTGCCCAGAACAAAAAAAGCAATTGCCCCGGCAATACCGATAATACCAAGCACCAAAAGTATGGTATAGGTTACGGAACGGTACATACCGCCGCTCCTCAACGCGCTGTTAACATACAGCATAATCAGCGCCGCCCCCAACAGGATTCCAAAATTCATCACCAATCTGTTTGAAAGTTGTTCCTGTCTTTCTTTTGTCATTTCCTTTGCCATTAAATACCACTCTCCCGTTATTTTATAACCTCTTATAATGTCCCTTTTCTCGGGTGCAGAAAAGAACCCCTTTGGGAGTCTCTTTTCCTTCATCATAAAATCGTTCTCCACCCTTTTTCACAGAACATCATGTTAAACACTACAAAAACACTCTTATTCCAGTTCTCCCAGCTCGTACATCACCGCAGTTAACACCGTGTGTCCCGCTGTTTCTGTGCGCAAAATACGTTTTCCGAGCGTCACGCTTTCTGCGCCGGCAGACATAAATGCCTGTACTTCCTCAGGTTCAAAACCTCCCTCCGGACCGATAATAATACCAATTTTCATCGGCTTCTTTACGTCCCGAAGCACTTGTTTCAAAGTTTTCTCCGTTTCCTCCTCATAGGCAACAATCATTAGATCAAAATCCGCAGCGCAAGCGCTTACCTCGGAAACAGACATAACCGGACTTACCTCCGGAATCCTACCACGCCCGCATTGTTTCACAGACTCCGCAGATATTTTATTCCAACGTTCCAACTTTTTCTTTTCCGATTTTGCATCCTCCAACTTCACCACTGTGCGCTTTGTCATAACCGGCACAATCTGCACGATACCCAATTCAGTGCATTTCTGAATAATATATTCCATCTTTGATGCCTTTGGAACACCCTGGAAAAGTGTAATTTGGATCTTAGGCTCCGTATCGCACGGATAAGAACGTACAATGCTGCAAGATACCCCGTCCTTACTCACCGCTGCTATCTCAGCTTCATAATCCATTCCCTGGCCGTCACATAAAATAATCCCATCTCCGGCGGTCAACCGCAGTACCTTTGTCAAATGAACCGCATCACCGCCAACAATGGTAACGTTGCCGGTAGCAAGTTGATCTTTTTTTACAAAAAATTTCGGCAACTTATCACCCTTTTCGTCCTTTATTTGCAAAGATATCACATTGTAAGTATACCATTTTAAGGAAGGTTTTGTCAACTAAAACACACAACTGTTATTGAAATTTTAACAATATTTGTTCGGCGCTTACACCATGCGCTCTGTTACAGCGTTTCAAACCATATAAGCTTTCTTTGTCACGCAGAAGTTTATTCATTCCCTCATTGCAGGTCAACGTCATGCGATATCCCATTTTTTTTACCGGAACAAGCGATTCCTTTGAAATAAATCCATACGGATATGTAAAACAAATTGGCTTTTTGCCTGTGCTTTCCTCTATTTTTTGTCTTGTTTTCTCCAAGTCTTCTGTCAGAATCTTTTGATATGCTTCCTCTGCTTCCCCCGGCATTTTCATGCTTCCCTTTCTTCCGTTTTCATTTTTATGCATGTTGTAGGTATGATTTTGGATCTCAAAAATTCCTGAATCCGAAAGACTTTTAATATCATTCCATGTCAGATGCGCATATGCAACATTGGTGTCCGCTGTTTGAGTATACTCATCCGAATATTTACCAATAACAGATAAAACCGCTTTCATTTGATATTTTTCCAGAAGAGGTGCCATATATTCTTTTGCAGACAAATAGCCGTCATCAACCGTCAGCATAATCGGTTTTTGCGGCAATTTGCCGGTTCCATCTATAAAATTAATCAGTTCTTCCGCCCCTATTGTCTGATAACCGTTATCCTTTAAATATTTCAAATCCTGCTCAAACTCCTGCGGTGAAATTACAAACTTCCCCCATGCCGAAGAATCTTTTCTCACATGATGATACATCAGTATTGGAAGTACAATCTCCTCTGTGCTGTTTTCTGTCCACACCGGCTTTGCCCCGCCAAAAAGAATACTGACTGATAGCAAGGATAAAATTGTCCACGCCAAAAAACGTTTTAATGAAATAATCATAAAAATCCCTCCTGTCTCTTATTTTTATTCATGTGACAGCATGTTTTATCATATAAATAAACAGAAAACTATATTTTGGGGTGATAACCTTGCTGATTCACGCATTTGGAAAAAAAACAGCTGTACTGATCGGCTGCGTTGCAGTTTTATTGCTGCTGGTTGTTTTAGCAGTTCCAACGACCGTATTAGTCACCTCTGATCCCTCAGTACCGGAAAACACAACAGAACCGGAGCAAACAGCGGAACCCGAAAAGAAATTTATCAAATGGGTAGATTTTAACATTCCGTATGAAGCTATGGAAACAGCGCTTAATACTGATATCAAGTCGCACGGCGAAACCACAGAATACCATTGGGTAGAAATTCTTGCATATCTTGGTACAAAATATGGCGGCGACTGGAAAATGTATAAACAAGAAGATATTATCAAACTTACCAAAGCACTTTCCGAAGGAAAAACGATGGAAGAATTAACTGCAAACATGAAACATTATTCATATTTTCTCGAAGCATATGGCGCTGTGTTAAACGGTTTTGTCGGCGAATATGAGATAGAAACTCCCGATAAAGATAATCCGGAGCAGACACACAGAGTAAAAAAATATGGGCTAAAAGTTTTTTCTCCGATTGCACGTGGTTACGGTTTCAGCCATTACGACGATTTTGGCAGCTCGCGCTCTTATGGATATAAACGCAAGCATCTGGGGCATGATTTAATGGGCAGTGTCGGAACCCCGGTCATAGCAATCGAGTCAGGCGTTGCAGAATGTGTCGGCTGGAACCAATACGGCGGCTGGAGGATCGGCATCCGCAGTTTTGACTCTAAACGCTATTACTATTATGCACATCTGCGAAAAAATCATCCTTATAATGATATGTATGAAGGAAAAATTATTAAAGCAGGCGATGTCATCGGTTATCTTGGCATGACGGGGTACAGCTCCAAAGAAAATGTCAACAATATTAACACACCGCATCTGCACTATGGGATACAATTAATTTTTGACGAATCACAAAAAGAAGGAAATAATGAAATCTGGATTGATTGTTATGCCATTACACAATTACTGCAAAAAAACAAATCCGCCGTTTATAAAGACGCAGATAAAAAAGAGTATTACAGAAAATATGACTTTACAGAACCTTCCGTTGAAAAAGTTATACAGGAAAACAATTAAAAAGCCGCTAAAAAATCCGCCATAGCCATACAAGCATAGCGGATTTTTTGATATTATATCTTTATAATTCAGAGGCTTGTTTTGACGCACGTTTTCTGCCGCATATAATAAGAAAAACACCGACCAGCACACACACTGCTGCCAGCAGCTGTGAGACACGAACCGCACCAAATAAATATAAACTATCTGTGCGCAGCCCTTCAATCCACATGCGTCCCAAGCCATAGCCTGTTAAGTACATCAAAAAAATTTCACCATCAAACTTCTGTTTCTTGCGGTACCAAAGCAATATCAGAAACACACATACATTCCATAGAGACTCATATAAAAAAGTAGGATGAACACAAACACCCAGGTCAACCAGCTCCATTCTCCACGGCAAGGCAGTTTGTGCGCCATATGCTTCGGCATTCACAAAATTACCCCACCTGCCCACTGCCTGACCAATTAGAAAGCCAAAACCTCCGAGGTCTGCCAATTTCAAAAAATCTATTTTTTTCATACGGCAATACAGAAAAGCTGAAAGGAATGCACCGATAACACCGCCGTAAATAGCAAGACCTCCTTCCCATATTTTAAAAACATCCCATAGATTTCCCTTATATTGCTGCCATTCAAAAACAACATAGTACAGCCGTGCGCAAACAATAGCCGATGGCAAACCGATAATAATCACATCCAGCAAATTATCCTGCGTAATCCCCCTCCTTTTTCCTTCCCGAACCGCAAACAGGTAGGCAAGCACAATTCCGCAGGCTATAATGACCCCATACCAATGGATAGTAAATCCAAAAAGAGAAAAACTGTTTTTAATCCGCATCGCCGGAATACCAAGACCCGGAAACGCTATCGTGTTGACCATATGTATCCCTCCGAATACTTCAGCCGACAGGCGGCATTTCGCCGCCTGCCGGTTAGTTTTATGCCGGCTCTATTACAGAAAGCACAGACTTTTCCGAAATGAACTGCTCAGCAAGCCTCTGATTGATTTCTTCCAGCGTAATTTTCTCCATTACTTCCGTAAAATCAAATATTCCAATATGGTTAAAAATATTGGACAAAAAGCTATGTGCCACAGAGTTAATATTATTAAATTGCTTCACATATCTTCCCCACATAGCACGTTTAATACGTTCAAAATCCTCACGGGAGATACCATCTTCTCTCACAGAATCCAGATATTCCAGAACAATCCGCCGCACCTCATCCGGATTTTTACTTTCACCGCTCACTGCTGTAAATCCATAGTCCTTTTCACATTCCACTTCTATGCCCAAATCGCCCAAAATATAGCCGCCGTCATACAATCGGGTATAAAGCTCACCCGATTTTCCAAACAAAGCCTCCGCCAAAACAGAAAGCTCTAAATTTTTCTTTAAGAGTTTCTCGCCGTCATATCCGCAATCCGTATCCTTAAACCCGAACATAAACATCGGCACCGACACACTAAGCTTTTCCGAAACCTTCGGTTCCAACACATTTTCCGGTTCGGTACCATAGTCGCGGACAATCTCCTCTGTAAAAGGCTCCGATTCTTTAATGTGAGTCTCTACACATTGTGCCACAGCCTCCGGCACAACATCTCCGATTACAAATAAAACCATATTGGACAAGTTGTAAAATGTATTGTAACATTCGTACAAAGTGTCTTTTGTAATCTTAGCAATGGATTCCACCGTACCGGCTATATCACGTCGAACAGGATGATTCACAAACATATTGGACAGAAAATTCATCATCACACGCCACTCAGGGTCGTCGTCATACATACCGATTTCCTGACCGATAATACCTTGCTCCTTTGCCACGTTTTCCTCAGTAAAATAAGGCTGGCGAACAAAATCGAGCAAAATACCCAAATTATCCAAAATATCCTGTGTGCTTTCGAACAAATATGCCGTTAAGTTAAAGCTTGTATATGCATTTGCATTTGCACCGTGGCGAGCATAGCTTTCAAAAACATTGCCGCCGTCTGGTTGCTCAAACATCTTATGCTCTAAAAAATGCGCAACACCATCAGGGATTTCCGTCATGTTCTGTTTACCGGGTGTGAGAAATTTGCGGTCTACAGAACCAAAATGTGTTCCAAAAACAGCATAGCTCTTGCTATAACCTTTCTTTGGCATAACATATACCGAAAGGCCGCTTGCATGCTGTCCAAAATAAAGGGTTTCTTTTACAATATCATTATAAATTTTTTTCAGCTCCATTATTTACCCTCCCTGCCGGTCAGAAAATAAATCATTTCCGGTTTCACGCGCTTGGCTACTCGAACGACATCCTCCACAGTCACTGCCGAAATCTGCCGAATGTAATCTTCAAGACTCATTTGTGTACCGCTCACAACCTGCCCCAGATAATAATCCTCCAAATATCCAATATCATCGCCCAGGGAACGCAGCGCATTGACAATGCTTTTCATTGCCGCATCAAATTCATATTCAGAAATGATGCCTTTTTTCATATCTTCCATTTGTACATTAATTTCATCTAAAGCCTTTTGTTTATTGGCAATCTCAATGCCGGAAGATATTACCATCATCCCCTTATAACGCTCCAGCCGTGAGGCTGCATAGTAGGCAAGACTCAGCTTTTCGCGCACATTATTAAATAATTTAGAGTGAGCACCGCTACCCAAAATACCATTGTAAAGCATGAGCGCAGGATAATCATCATCAGTCGGTGCAATGCCGGTAATAAAGCCCAGACAAAGCTTTGCCTGCGTGACATCAAAAGTCTCCGTAACACTTTGAACCTCGCCGCCGGACACATGCAGCTGCGCAGTTGGAATCTCTCTGCGGGTAAAGGAAATTCCCGAGAATTTATCACGAATATATTCTGCTGTTTTATCGATATCGGTTTGTCCCGTTACAAAAACATCAACGGGTCCTTCGCAAAGTATTTTTCGATAATGCGCATACAATGCCCGCGGAGTTATGGAATCAACGTCTTCTTTAGCTCCCAGCTCATGCACGCCGTAGGGCTCGTCCTTACACATCAGTTCAATTAATCTCCAAAGTGCATATGAACGCTTATCATTAATCATCGCATCAATATCATTTTTTAAATTTACCTTTTCCTGCTCTGTATAGTCCGCACAAAAAGCATTGTCCTCGACCAATGGATTGAGCAGCATCTCGAACAACAAATCCATGGCTGCCCGCTCCGTTTTTTCTCCCTGTGGAAGATATGCATCAGAAATTGTGCTAAGCATAAAGGAGATAATCTGATCTTCGCCTTTTCTGCGAATATCCACATCTACATAGGCGCCGTAAAGTTCCTGCTGACGTTTTTTCAGTGCTGCCTGATTCGGATACTTACGGCAGCCGCGCCGCATTACGTCAGTGAGCAAAGCATTATATGCCGCTTCCTCCCTGCACAACGCCCGATGAAAGTTAACACTAACTGTCAAGGTTTTAAACTTTTCAGTCGGAATATATGTCAACTTTAACCCCGGTTTTATTTCAAGGCATTTTATTTTGTCCATTTCGTTCCTCCTGCAAAACTATATTTTAAAATTAATTATTTTCGTCAATAGTAGCAGCATATATCTCCCGTCTGCTTACGCCACGGTCCTGTGCTGCTTTTTTCATAGCTTCTTTTTTATCAAAGCCCTGCGCTATATAAAAAGCCACATGCTCCGGTATGCTAAGTATATTCAACTCATTATCCTGCCGTGCTTCATCCGCGCTGCAACCTTCTATTACTAAGACATACTCCCCTTTAGGTTCATTTTCTTCATAAAATTGAATTGCCGCGCTCAAGGTAGTGGGCACAATCTGTTCAAACTTTTTTGTCAATTCCCTCGCAAGCGTAATCTTACGGTCGCCAAACACCTTCAGCATATCCTTTAGGGTATTTCGCAGTTTATGCGGCGCTTCGTAAAAAATAAGTGTGTAAGCGCTGTGTTTTACACTCTCCAAATGCTCTGCTCTGCTGCGTTTATTCACACTCAAAAACCCCTCAAATGAGAATCGTGAGGTGGACAGGCCCGAACAAATTAAAGCATTTATTCCCGCAACCGCTCCCGGAATAGGAACCACTCTAATTCCATTTTCATGACACAAACGCACCAAATCTTCGCCCGGATCAGAAATTGCCGGCGTTCCGGCATCGGAAATCAATGCCGCGGTTTCACCGTTTAAAATTCTGTTAATAATATATTCACCTTTTTGTCTGATATTATGCTCAAAATAGCTCGTCATCGGCTTCGCAATGCCCAAATGATTCAAAAGTTTTAAAGAATGCCTGGTATCTTCCGCTGCAATAAAATCGACTTGCTCTAAAGTCTTTACCGCCCGATATGTAATATCGTCCAAATTTCCAATTGGTGTTGCCACCAGATACAGCACGCCTGCATCTCTGCTCATGTTCATCTTTTCTCCTGCCTTTGCTCAAAATCGATCTGCCGCACATTTTGTTAATATTGGTTTTTCAATAATTAAGCCGCTTTTTCTGCCCTTTTGACCCTCCACTAAGAGCAACGATGGCGCAGTCTCCGGAGCTGCATGCACAAACTGCAATCGTTTTGGTTCAAGCCGCAGCTGTTTCATACCATAAAAAATATCCGCCAGTCGTTCCGGACGGTGCACCATATAAAAGCGACCGCCGGTTTTCAATAAAAAAACAGCACTTTCCAAAACATTTTCCAAGGTACAGCAAACCTCATGACGGGCAATAGTTTTAGAATCATTCTGATTCCTTTTGCCTGTTTCGCAACGCATATACGGAGGGTTGCAAGTAACAGTATCATAGCTTTCCGCTCCAAAAAGTCTCCTGCATTGACGTAAATCACCACATTGCACATCAATTTGCTGCTCCAAGCCATTCATTCTGACACTTCTTTTTGCCATATCTGCAACTTCCGGCTGTATTTCAAGCGCTGTCATATTTGCACACTTCATCCGAGCGGAAAGCAGAAGCGGTACAATCGCCGTTCCTGTGCAAAAATCCATCAGTCTGTCACGCGGTTTTACAACAGCAAAATCTGCCAGCATAACAGCATCCGTCCCATAGCAAAACCACTGTGGATTTTGAATCACCTTGATCCCTCCGCGCAACTCCTCTATACGCTCATCTGCTTTTAGTTCAATCTCCATGATACACCTCAACTGAACGAATCACGATATTTAATTCTAAAACATTAATAGAGGTGTAATATTCGATAGATTCCTTCACAGCTTTTTGTACCTCTTTCCCCGTTTCTTCCAGGTTTCTGCCCATATCTGCCCCGATTTCGACTGTAAGAACAGCACCCATTGCATGCATATGCAATATTGTTTTATAATATTGCGTGACATGTTTCACTTTCAGGCTCTCCTCTTTTGCCAGTGCTATCAGAACATGGTTTGAAATATGGAATTCGCCCATATAGCTATAGGTTGGGCGTACAACAGTTTTTTCCGCATGAAACGGTTCTTGTTTCGCTTTGCCATAGTTTAAAAATATTTTTAAAGTGTCTATAAAATATCCCGAAAAATCCTTTTTCACTTCAAAGGTCGGAACCGGTATCACGTGCTTGCCCTGTTCTCTGCGTATTCTTTTCGCATAGGCAATCTCTTCCGCGCTTGCAATTTCCTCTATGTGTATCATCCGGGAAACCTCAGGCAAGCTCAACGTCTTCGCAATCTGCCTTATCATACGTTCCGAGGTTCCCAATATTAATATCCTTTCCGGTGCATAAGCATCAACCGCCTCTTTTACACGCCTCGCATGTTCATTATCCATAAACAACGCACGCCGAACACTGGCAATTTTGGTTTTTTCTCTCTTTGCTGACTGCCCCGCCAAAACACGCTTAGAATTCAGCAATAACCCATCATCTATAATGTAATGAATATGATTTTGCTTGGCAACATATAAGGCACGATAACTTTTGCCCGTACCGCTTGCACCTACAAATCCAATAACCTCCACAACGTCACTTCCTCAATTATATTTCACGCCGTCCTTCTAAAGCTCTCGTCAAAGTAACTTCATCAGCATACTCCAAGTCACCGCCGACAGGGATACCGTGTGCGATTCTCGTAACCTTGACCCCCAGCGGGTGCAGCAATTTTGCTATATACATAGCCGTTGCTTCCCCCTCAATTGTCGGATTGGTTGCCATAATAACTTCGCTTACCTCCCCGCCCGCAATCCTTGCAAGCAACTCTTTCATTTTTAAATCCTCCGGTCCAATTCCGTCCATCGGTGAGATGACACCATGCAGCACATGATACACCCCTTTAAATTCACGGGTTTTCTCCATGGCTAATATATCCTTCGGGTTTTCAACCACACAAATCACGCTGTGATTACGACGCGCATCCGAGCATATTTCACACGGCGTACAGTCTGTAAGAGACTGACAAACCGGACAAAAGGTAATCTGTTCTTTTGCCGCCATCAGCGCATCCGAAAAAGACTGTACCTCTTCACGCGGTAACCGCAGAATATGATAAGCAAGCCGTTCCGCTGTTCTTTTCCCTATTCCCGGCATCTTGGCAAACTCTTCAATTAAACGCGCTATCGGTAATGCGTACATAGACTACCCCTCCTGCTTTTGTAATATCATTGCCCCAAGCTCTTTCGCTGCAATCTCTCCATATTCGTCTGAAATAATGGCAGGACGTCCCGGATAAAGTTTAACCGCCAACTCCAGTGCATCCAAATCTTTACTGTTAAAACAAACAGGCAGTGTTTGCGAAGCAATCAGACGCTTTATCAGCGGCTCAACTTCCTCTGCCTTGGCAATTGCAATTTCAAGCAAACGCTTATTGTCTCCAATCATATGATTATTAAAATCATAAAACACAATTCCGCGAAGTCCTGTAACAGCACGAACCTCAGGAAAATCCGGCTGAAAGGGTTCTGCCTGCCAAATGTATTTGCTGACAGCCGCCGTATCACCGGATGTGCCATTATATGTACCAAGCAACACACACTTATGATTCACATAACTAACCGCATATTCCGCCATACTTTCCGGTGTCATAAAGCTTGATATTTCAGGAAGTGCAAATAATGGTACAGAAGCAAATTCCTTCATCTGCATCACCGCTTCCAAGGCCCCGTCTGCACCTCCGCCCAAAACGCCGACTGCGTTGACTCCAAGCGCCTGTAAAGTAATCACCGCAGCAGACGGATCAATGCCACTTTCCAAATGCAGTCCATCATCAAAATGCAAGCCAACGCAAAGCGGCAAATCGCAAGCCTCGCGAGCTGCCAAAACTGCACATTTTGCCTCTGTAAGATTGGAGAAACCTCCGAGCAACAAAAAAGAGATTCCTGCATGCTTGCAGAGCTTCGCCAGCTCTAAGGTCGTGCGGTAATACTCTTCATAGGTATTTTTGCCGCCATAAAGCTGCAAACCACCCTCTATCTTTGGAATACAGCAAGCTGTAAAAGCATTTTCACCCGCCGTTTTCACAACCTGCTCCAACACTTCGCGATTTGCTCCATATTCGCGAAAATCCGGCGCAAACAAAACATTTGCGCCGCATTCCATTTCACGCTGATAAAATTCAACTATATTTTCTTCACCACTCGGCCGCGCCGAAAGCAGCAACAAGCTGGATTTCAAAATTTTTCTCAACTGTTCCTTTGTCATGGTCTCCTCCGCTAACTTTTCTACTCAGCAATGCTTTGCGCCAGTTTTTCCAGCATATTGCTTACTTGCTTTTTGCGGCAAAGAAGATTTCCTGCCCCGTTGACACGAACCAAATAATTGCGCTCATCCCAAGAATAGAATGCTACCTGCGAATCGGTTCCGTCTTTTTTGTGGTAACTGATCGTGCACTCGGCACTGCCCTTCGGTTGTACACCAACGTCCGTAAAATCGTCCAGCGTTATTCCAAGCACCGCCTGATATGCAGATTTAAATGTATCCTCTGAGACAGGCGTACCATTAATCTTATATCCTGCGGAATCACCGCTTCCCTCAATCTGCATTTCATAATTTTGCGCGCCCTGAATTGTTACACCGGTAATGCCATCAATATTTTCCAGATATATTAATTTATCCACCAGCTGCAAATAGCCGGTCTCCAAAAATGCAAGCTTAGAGCTTTCTACCAAATATATAACATTGTCGTCTGCCATCTTGACATAACGGCTCGTACCGTTTTCCTTTCCTACCAATATACCATACGCCGTCTTATCGTCTGCAATGGTATAAGCAGCATACGGCTCACTCAATCCATATTGTTCTAAATTTTGAGCATTATTATCTGCCACACTCTCAAAAGAAATAGCTAGAATCGTTTTTAAAATTTTCTCATTTAAATTATACTCATTGGCTGCCTTCTGAAGCGGCTCCTGCATTTTCCATTGATAGGTCGGCTCTTCACCTTCCTTCGCCGGTGCAATTTTTTCTCTGGTTAAGCTGATTCTGTGTGCTCCTTGTCGAGCAATCGTAATAGCTGTAACTTTATCCTCACTTACGGAATAAAGACTGGTGTCACGAAGTTTTTCTAACTTTGGAGCCAAACTCTCAAGCCCCGACACACTTTTTGCATAAACAGTGCTCTCCCCTTCCAGCATCAGATAGCCCAAACTTCCATCTGCTGTTTTATCTCCTATCAGCATAGTTTTTGTTTCGCCATCCTTTAAATGAACAACCACCCTTGACTTTGGCGACGACAGGCCAAAGGCAGAAAAATCACTTACATTTTCCGCCGCAACCTGTTTCACAGTAACAGAGCTGCACTCATAAGCTAAGGTATCGGCTTTGGACTGACTGATTTTAACCGAAGAATCGTGATTAACCACCCATTTATCTTCTTGTTTTGTCAAGACATAGTTCTCGCCATCTGCTGTAACTTCCAGCTCAGTAATATTTTCTTTTTCAGTTTTGAAAACACTGATAGTCGGCGCGGAAGAAAAACTTGGCGACGCCTGAGCATCTTTCTTCGGGTCTGTTTTCAGCAAAGCAAAAAATCCCGCTCCCAAAACAGCAATAATAAGCAGTATGATAACAGTTGTTTTAATCGGTTTCATGTTGACCCTCCACAATTGATAATATGATAATTTTACTACAAATTACGTATAATTTCAATTATAATCAGCAGAAAGTCATAAAAAATTTATTTTTAACCGTTTTTTGTCCAAAACAACATGCTTACCTGCTCAACGTCACTGCGTGAAATACAAGAGCTAAAAACAAGCAGCACAAGATACAACACCGCCGTACAGCAGATACCAAAAGTAACACCTTTTACGGTTCCTCCCAAAGAGATGCCAAAGATTTCCATTCCGTATTGTACCGCAAAGGATGACATAAGAATCGCCGCACAGGGTTTCACTATCCATTTTTTATAATTAATCTTATAGTCAGTCACGCAAATCAAGCGATTTAGGCTTAAAAAGCCATTCAGGCTTTCACTCACATATATCACCGCAACATATCCGCCGATACCGCATATCGGAATCAAAAAATAAACCATCAACACACTAACGAGAGAATCTATCACATTGTAACGCATAGAGCTTACCTGTTCGTTTAAGCCTTTTAACATTCCGTCCACTACACCATCAATATACATAACAATAACAAGCGGAGAAAAAATTTTCAGATACATTCCCGCTTCCTGACTTTGATATATTACCAAGCCAAGCTCGTTGGAATACATAAAAAAAATACCACTGACTCCAATCGCGAAGATCAAAGCCGCATGAAGCACCTGAGACATCACATAATGAATTTGCTTTTTGCCTCCATGCACGTGATATTCCGCCATTTCCGGCACAAGCAGACCGGAAAAAGCCGTTAATATCGCCGACGGAAAAAATAATATTGGCAAAACCATGCCATGGACAACGCCATAACGAGCCAAAGCCTCTTCTTTACTGTAACCAAACATACGTAAACGCGGCGGAATTAGAATATGCTCTGCTGTAGTCAGAGCAGAACGGGCATAGGAACTAAAAGCCACCGGCAAAGCAATCCGAAACATTTTCTGTGTCATAAACCGATTGGAACTTATTGCTTTTCTTCCGCCTCGATAACGACGCCTATCAAACAAATATAACGTCAACTGAAAGAAAAATGACAGAGTTTCCGCGATGCATCCGCCTCCAACTACCGCTATACATGCATACTCTATACCGCCCGGCAGCAAAAATTTTAATCCGATAACACATGTCCCTATTTTTACAAATTGTTCAAAAATCTGCGCCGACGCAGATTTAATAATACGCCGCACGGCTGTAAAATATCCACTCAGTACAGCAGACATCGCTATAAACGGCAGACTAACAGATAATATTTTTAAGGAACGAACGCATCTTGTGTCCTGGAGTAATACCGATCCGATTGGATCCGCAAAGGCAAACAAAAAAATTGATGACAACATTCCAAAAAAAATTGCATAACACAGACAACGCCTTACAGCACTTTTTACCCCGGCCGAAATTCCGGCCGCCAGTTCTTCCGCTACCAATCGGGTGGTGGCAAGCGCAATACCAGAAGTTGCAAGCGTTACCGCAAACAAATATACTGACATAATCAATTGAAACAGACCAACACCGGCAGCCCCCAGCTGATTGGAAATATATACATTAAAAGATACGCCTATCGTACGCATAACAAACGATGATACGCTTAAAATCAAAGCATTGATTAAAAATCTTTTTCCCTTGCGCACATTCCCACCCCCGTTAGATTCTATGAATCACATAAGAAAAACATGCCACAGGAAAAAATAACAAAATGCCAACAAAGTATTGCAGAAAATTCTTGACACCCGTGCAAAAATCTGATATAATAGCTAAGGCATGAGGGCCATTAGCTCAGTTGGTTAGAGCAACCGGCTCATAACCGGTTGGTCCGGGGTTCGAGTCCCTGATGGCCCACCACATCGGAGCAAAGTGAACTTTGCTCCGTTTTTTTATATAGAAAAGCATTCTCACGCTTCCTTGCTCCTCATCTTTCACAAAAGCTCACGTTCACGTCGGCTGTTCGGTTGCAGGCGTCCTCATAACGTCTTTGGTTCACTACCAACCTTTTGCGAGCACCTACGGCACAAATATCTCCGGTTCGGATTTTCCACGTCAAAGCAAGCTTTATAACGCTCGCTTTGATTTTTTATTGCATAAAAAAACACACCGGAGTCAAGCTGCTCCGATGTGTTTTTTTGCGAGCAATTCTATAAGCCGAGTTTTGTATTTGATGATCATCTATCTAGACCGCATATTACTATACGGTTCAAGCCACCGCCAAGCACGGACACGCCGAGCAGGCTAATTCCGTGCGAGCCAATACGGTGTTGCTTCGGGTGGGGTTTACATGGCCGCTGCGTCACCGCAGCGCCGGTGAGCTCTTACCTCGCCTTTCCACCATCGCCGCTAAAGCGGCAGTCTATTTCTGTTGCACTTTCCTTAGAGTCGCCTCCACCGGGAGTTACCCGGCACCCTGCTCTTTGAAGCTCGGACTTTCCTCGTTGGCATAACGCCACCGCGACCATCTGAATTACTCGCTTTATTATCTTATCATTTTTTTAAGGAATTGTCAATCACTTGTCAACCTGCACAAAAATTCTTTAACATTTATTCCTTTGCCGCTAAAAAAACTATCAAACAGCTGTATAAACGAATGTACACGTTGTGCAAATTACCCCCCTGTATATAAAAAATATAATAAATTTCTTTGACATTGTTGCTTTTTTGTAGTATGATAGTAAAGGACAATGTAGACAAGCGTATGGAAATGAGGCTTTATATGCTAATTAATTTTGACAGAACCGTTGCATATCGCTGCGCAAACTGCGGTGAAATTGCATATGGCAATTTTTCCCTATTTGAACTGTCCGGCAACAAAGGTATATCCGTACAATGTGCCTGCGGACATTCTTCTATTGAAATATTGCCGGAAAACAAAGTAAATTATGCCGTGAGAGTCCGCTGCATGGTTTGCGATGAGATTCATAAATTTACTCTTCCTTTTTCTTCTCTCACAAAAAAGGATTGCTGTGAATTTACCTGTCCGAATGTTGTAATTGGTCTTGTGTTTATTGGCAGAGAGGAAGCGGTAAAAAAAGCCGTTGCCGAAAATGAGGCTTATTTAAACGAGGTTGTTTCCGCGTGCGGTCTCGACCACACGGGAAAAAACGGCATTACGATGTTAAAAGCTCTTGATAAAATACAGGACTTATCAGATGACGAAGCTCTGTATTGCGAGTGCGGTTCTAATATGATTGATGTGGAAATTCACGAAAATGATATTATATTGGAATGTTGTCACTGCGGCGCAAAGCTGACCTTGACAACGGATACGATCAGAAACAGCAGTTTTTCTCATTTGGATAAACTTGTGATTCCTTGCAAACACTAGTTACAGATACATGGAGTTTTACTCCGGACATAAATTTGGGAGGTATAATTATGTTAGTTACAGGAAAAGAAATTTTGGACAAAGCAAACCAAGACGGTTATGCGGTTGGCGCATTTAACGTCAACAACATGGAAATTCTGCAGGCTGTTATCGCAGCAGCAGAAGAAGAAAAAGCACCGGTAATCATCCAAACCTCGGAAGGTGCAATTAAATACGCCGGCATCGACTATCTGTCGGCAATGGTTCGTTTGGCTGCAGAAAAAGCCAGTGTCCCCGTTGCTTTACACTTAGACCATGGTACAACTTATGAAACCTTAATCGGCTGCATTCGCCACGGCTGGACTTCCATTATGTTTGATGGTTCCCATCTGCCGCTTGCGGAAAATATTGCACAGACCAAAGAAATCGTTAAGGTTGCACATGCTTGCGGCGTTTCTGTAGAGGCAGAACTCGGTCGTTTGGGCGGTATAGAAGATAACATTAAAGTTGACGAAAAAGATGCTTTCTTCACCTCTCCTGACGAAGCAGTTGAATTTGTAAACGGCACCGGCGTTGATTCCTTAGCAATTGCCATCGGTACTGCGCATGGCAAATATAAAGGGGAACCAAAACTTGATTTTGACCGCTTGCAAACCATTAAAGGTCTGCTCAAAATGCCAATTGTTTTACATGGCGCATCCGGTGTTCCGGAAGATTCTATTATTAAAGCAACAAAGTTAGGCGTTAACAAAATTAACATTGACACCGATATTCGCGTTGCCTTCACAGAGGGTGTAAAATCTGTTGTTACCACCAGCGATGTGTTTGACCCGAGAAAGATTTGCGGTCCGGCACGCGACGCAATGAAAGCTGTTGTAAAAACTAAAATTGAAATGTTTGGCAGCGCCGGAAAAGCATAAAACCCCAAAACTGAATGAAGCTTGCCCCTGAAGTATTTTTCAGGGGCTTTTTTCTGTTCTTCTATAGATTTTTCCTTTGTCTGCTTGAAAATATTTCTTATTTATGATATCATGTTTAAAACAAGATTTTAACAAAACCTTTTGCGCCGTACATCTTTTTATAAAGCTTATTTTAAAGAACATTTCCGCTGCGCAGGAGGAAAACGGAGACGAGAAATATCGCAATATACTGCGTTTAAACACCGTGATAAATTTATGCAAAGAAAGGTTTGTGAATCCATGTCAAACTGGAAACTATACACACCCGAAGGGACAAGCGATTTGCTTCCGAAGCAGTGTGCGGAAAAAACCCTGACGGAAAATATCATTGCTGACATTTTTTCCGGCTACGGATATCAGGTAACTGAAACTCCTGTCATGCAGTTCTATGATGCTTATGATACGCCTACAGGTAAAATGGAACAAGAAATGCTCTACAAGTTTTTTGATAAAGAGGGCAGAATTTTAGTATTGCGCCCCGATGTGACCACATCACTTACACGTATGGCAGCAACCAAACTTTCTGACGAACCAATGCCAATACGCCTGCAATACAGCGGAAAGGTTTTTCGTTATGTAGACAGCTATTCCTCCGTACAGCGTGAATTTTGTCAATCCGGTATAGAATTATTCGGGGTCAAAAATGATTTAGCCGACTGCGAAGTCATTTTGTGTGCCATAGAGGCGCTGCTCGCCTGCGGTCTGGAAAGTTTTCAGATAGAAATCGGTCAGGTGGAGTTTTTCAAAGGCCTCATGGAGCAGGCCGCGTTATCCGATGATGATTCTGAAAATATTCGTCGTTTAATAGATAAAAAAGACATGCTTGCACTAAGCGAAACCTTAAAAACATTGTCGGTGCCTAAAGAAGTCGCGCAAGTTCTGAACAAACTTCCTTCTCTGTTCGGAGGAATTGAAATTTTAGACGATATTCAATCAGAAGCATTAAACAAAAAATCCATCTCAGCATTGAATAATCTTCGGGCCATTTATCAAATTCTTTCTGACTGCGGCTTTGAGAAATACATTTCTATCGACCTCTCTTTAGTAAAAGGAATCAACTCCTACACCGGAATGATATTTAAAGGAATTACACACGGCATCGGCTTTCCCATTTGTTCCGGCGGTCGCTATGACAGTCTGCCAAATGAATTTGGTGCAAGTTTTCCGGCGGTCGGCATGGCTATCGGTACCGACAGATTGCTCAGTGTGCTAACACGCCAAAATTTACTTGATGCCCCCGTAGGCTCTGATATGTTAATTTTCGGAGGCGATCCTGCGCTCTGTTTTCGTGTCTTGACCGCATTACGAAATGCCGGGTATACTGCAGAATACTATTTACAGGATAATAATTATGAGAATGCACTATCATACGCCAAAAAGGCAAATATTCAAGGCGTTGCCAAAATAAAACAGAACGGTACCCTTTCTGTCTATAATATTATTGAAGAAACAGAAAGCAGTATTACACTGGAAGAATTGCTTGATGAACACGATGATTGCTGCTGCGAACATCACCACAACTGATATGGAGGAAGTTATGAGATATATCACCATTGCACTGGCAAAAGGACGTCTGGCTGATTTAACCGTTGACCTGCTGGAACAAGCAGGTTTAGAAGTCAGCGAGCTGCGTACCAAAACAAGGAAACTGATATTTACAGATGAAAAAAACAAATTTAAGTTCATACTGGTAAAAGCCTCCGATGTTCCAACCTATGTAGAATATGGTGCCGCCGATATCGGCGTTGTAGGCCGAGACACTCTGCTTGAGGATGGGAAGGACCTTTACGAAATGCTCGATTTAGGCTTTGGTGCCTGTAAAATGGCAGTCGCAGGTCCCGCTGAATTGGCAGGGAAATTGGACGGTATGAGCCATATCCGGGTTGCTTCCAAATATATTAATATTGCAAAAAATTATTATCAGTTTGAAAAAAAGCAATCCGTTGAAATTATCAAACTTTCCGGTTCTGTTGAACTCGCACCGATTGTTGGACTCTCCGAAGTTATTGTAGATATTGTCGAAAGCGGTAAAACCTTAAAGGAAAACGGTCTGACCGTCTTGGAAGAGATTTGTGACTTATCCGCACGTTTTGTAGTAAACCGTGTCAGCATGAAAATGGAACGCGAACGGATTTTAGCCCTTGTACAAAAGTTGAAAACATTAACGGAATCAAAATGAGGAGGCAGGTATGATCACCATTATTGACTATGACGCCGGCAACATGCGCAGTGTAGAAAAGGCCTTTACGCACCTCGGCTGTGAGGTATGCATCACCTCCGATCCGGATAAAATTTTATCAGCAAAAAAACTTGTCTTACCGGGCGTAGGTTCTTTTCGTGATGCAATGGAGCGATTGCACGAACGCGGACTGACCGACTGTATCAAAACTGCTGTGCAAACTGATATTCCCTTGCTTGGCATCTGTCTCGGAATGCAGCTAATGTACGAATACAGCGAAGAGGGCAATGCTGAGGGACTGGGTATTTTAAAAGGAAATATTCGTCACTTTCCGGAAGATATGGGGCTAAAAATACCACAAATAGGCTGGAATTCACTGGAGCCTCTCCGCCCTTCCATCCTGCTTCACGGGCTAAACGAAAACCCATATGTGTATTTTGTACATTCCTACTATGTTGACTCTGCCGAACCGGAAACCGTCGCTGCTACCACGCATTACGGGATTCATCCGCATGTTCTGGTTGAAAAAGGAAGCCTTTTCTTAACACAATTCCATCCTGAAAAAAGTGGCCAAACAGGTTTGCACATGCTGAAAAATTTTGCACAATTTCAGCCGGGAGGAACAAAATGACATTTCTGGTTTTCTCTGACAGTCATGGCAGCACCTACTCCATGGATACGGCCTTAGAGTTGGAGCCGCATGTCGATGGTATTGTTTTCTGCGGTGATATTGCACGCGATGCGGATTATTTAAGAGAGCAATATCCGAATATACCCCTTTACGCCGTTCGCGGAAATAACGACCTGTTTTGCGAGGACCCATACCTTCTGATAACAGAACTGGACGGTGTCCGCACCTATATTACACACGGACATAAGGAACGCGTGAAATTTGGATATTATGAACTGGCGAGCCTCTGTTCAAAACATAACTGTAAGCTGGCTCTGTTTGGACATACGCATGCACCGTTTCAGGATAGTATTGCCGGTGTCTCTCTGGTAAACCCCGGATCCATCCGTTCCTCACACGGTTCATATGCACGTATCATTACCAATGGCGATAATTTTTCCGCAGAAATTGTCCATTTATAATATATATTGTAAAATTTACACCTGTTTAGGAGCTGATATATTTTGCTGTTTGTAATAGACGTAGGAAATACTAATGTTGTTTTGGGAATATATGAAGGTGACGACTTACGCTTCAGTTATCGAATGACAACTGAGCGCACGCGTTCTTCCGATGAAATCGGTTTTTTCTTTTTGCAGATTTTGCAAAATGCCAATATTACCACAGAGCAAATCGAAGACGTTGTGATCTCGTCTGTAGTACCGCCCATCATGCATGCTTTGGAAAATGCAGTAAGAAAGTATATTAAAAAAGAACCGCTCATTGTCAGCAGCGCTACGCCGCTCCCAATGAAAATTCTTCTCGACAACCCTCTTGAGCTTGGAGCAGATAGGATTGTAAATGCCATAGCAGCACACGAAATTTACGGCGGTCCCCTCATTGTAATTGATTTTGGCACGGCAACAACCTTTTGTGCCGTAGCAGAAAATGGTGATTATCTGGGCGGAATTATCTATCCCGGTCTGAAAATTTCTATTGATGCTTTAGTTGAACGCACGGCAAAACTTCCGAAAATAGAAATCATTCGCCCCGAACACGTAATCGGAAAAAACACCGTGCAAAGTATGCAATCCGGTTTAGTGCACGGATATGCAGGAATGGTTGATTCTCTGGTGCGCAAAATAGCAAAAGAAATGAATGCGGATAAGGTTACAGTTGTAGCAACCGGAGGGCTATCGGTTCTTATTTCCAAGGAAGCAGAAACAATATCACACATTAACCGCGACTTGACATTAACAGGTTTAAAAATCATTTATCAAAAATATTTAAAAGAGCAAGCATAAACAAAAAGGGCTGTCCTGCTTGGGACAGCCCTTTTTCTGTCTTTACTTTTCTGACCGTGCGGTTGCTGCCAACATAATTTCATAATATGCCCAGTGCTGTTCATCTACATCTGCAAAAGCAACTCCTGTCTGGGCAGAATAATCATCTGCTATTCTTCCCAATACACGATTTATAATCTTGACTGCCTCTGCGCGTGTAATCGCGCGCTCCGGACGAAAACTTCCATCATCATAGCCGGTTAAATATCCTTTTTGGTAAGCAAAGGCAACCGCCCGAGCTGCCCAATGTTCATTTGATACATCCGAAAACAAGGAAGTTTGCTCAACGGCATCACCTCGTTCCGTGCGAAATATTAAAGCCGCAAACTCAGCACGCGTAACCGGCTTATCCGGATAAAAACAGCCATTTTCGTAGCCGTTCATAATATTATTTTCGCTCATAAAACCAATTGGTGACGCAAACCAAGACTGCTCAGAAACATCTGTATAATAACTTGGATATAAATGTTTTCCGTCATATAGTTTAGTGCCGTTTTCGTCCACCGAAAGTCTGGACAACATCATTGCTGTCTGCGCACGCGAAAGTGGATATTCCGGGTCAAAAAAACCGTTATTTCCCATAATGTATGCTTCTCCGCTCATTTTATCTAGACGTATTGCAGTATCTGCCGCATCCTTGTAATTTGCTCTATAATACGCCGCAAGTTCCGGGGAATCAGCAATATTGCTATAACTAAAATGCACTTCGCCCGCAATTTCGGCAATCTCCCGATTTAATTCTATCTCTTCTGCAATCGCGTTAATTCCGTGCCATGCACTGTTGACGTCTTTATTGCCCGTTTGGTAATCTGCCATACCAACATACAACTTAACATCTGTTCCCCTCACCTGCTGCGCCCACCATTCTGCCAAGGTCTTATAATCAGCCAAGGGATGCCCGATATTCCAGTAAAGCTGTGGGCAAATATAATCCAGCCAACCATTTTGAACCCACTTACGCGAATCGGCATAAGCAGAAAAATAGCTTTGATTACCATTGGTATTTGAACCGGAAACAATACTGGAAGAATTTGCCCATATTCCTGACGGACTAACGCCAAATGCCACCGCTCGTCCGCAATTTTCAGTTACGTCATGCATTTCTGCTACCAAGCGGTCAATATTATTCCGCCGCCAATCTCCGACATCTACAAACGCACTCCCATATTGCTGATATGTCGTTTCATCAGAAAAATCCGTACCCGGATAAAAATAATCATCTAAATGAATGCCATCTACCGCATAGTTTTGCACAATCTCCGCAGCCGCATCAATAATAAACTGTCGCACCTCCGGGATCCCCGGGTTGAAATAATATTTTCCGTTTGCTTGCCGCACTACCCAGTCCGGATGCTGTTTTGCAATATGCGAAATGGACATTTGTTCATACTCGGTATCAGAATTTGCTACACGAAACGGATTTAACCATGCATGCAATTCCATCCCCCGCTTATGTGCCTCTGAAACCCAATAGCTGAGCGGGTCAAAGCCATCACTTGGCGCCACTCCCTGCTCGCCTGTCAGATATTTACTCCACGGAAAATAAACAGACGGATAAAGCGCGTCCGCCGCCGGGCGCACCTGCAAAATAACAGCTGTCATTCCAACATTCTTAGCGCCGTCCAATATGCTGTCTGCCTGTTGTTTCAGACTATTCGAATCTGTCGTTGCTTGCTTTGGATAATCAATGCCATAAACAGAAGCTACCCACACCGCCCGAAACTCTTTTCTTTTCGCGGCATAAGACTCCTTTGGCAATATGCCCGCTATCATAATGACAACAATTATCGTGACAAATGGTACTGTTTTCCAGAAATGTTTCATACTTACTCCTTATCTGCAGTTTTACTTGTAATATACTACTTTATTCTATTGCTCTAAATTCAACTAACACATTTTTGACTTATATCGGCACATGATTTTTATTCTGCATTTATTGTAGCATAATTTCAAAACGGAAGCAAGATTATTTTAGCCCTCCATTACAATCCATATTTTGGTTTCCAACCAAGATGTTGCGAGATAGCTATTTTTTCCTGAATATTGCGGCTTTTTTTATAAAAAACACAAACAAAACGGCCCCGAGCAAAACCATTTGCCAAGGCGGTATAAAATATTTTATCTCCGCCGCATTTTGCTTCCACACCGTCACAAGTCCAAATGGAATCAGCCGCAACATGATTGCACAAAGTACCGCAGAAAATAAAGCATGAATCAGCTTCCCAAACAAATAATTTTTCATTCCCAGCTTTGTGCCCGACAAAACCCCAAATACCTGCAAGTGAACACATATTCCACCAAAACCGAGCAAACCGGAAATGAAAATTAATTTCTGCGACAGCAAAAGCCCGGACGTGCACACCCGGTGAATTCCGGAGGTTATCTCTAACGCCCCGCCGATTAAAAGGCGAGCACTCTCACTCGGAATAAGCTCCAGCATAGGTCTGAAACATTCGGTCATAGCAGCAAAGAAAATAATAAATCCACATATCAACAGCGTTGTTTGTACCGCATTTGCTACACATTCGGAAACCGTATGTTTGTTTTCGGTTCCGTAATATCCGCGCAGTTCTCTGCCAATTGCTGTTCGGACAGAAAGCGGCGATCTTTTCTCCGCCGTTCCGCAAAACCGAAAGCACAGACCGACCAACAGAGCCGCAAGCAAATGAATAAGATACAGAAAAATCCCGATTTGCACGTTTCCAAACATACCGCTCCCAACAGCTCCTATAATAAACAAAGGTCCTGAATTATTACAAAACGGCAATAGCTTTCTGCCCTCACTCCGGTCAATCAAACTTTCCTTATATAAATCTGCCGTCATCTTAGCGCCTGTTGGATATCCGCTGATAATCCCTATCAGAAATACCAGGGCGCCGCGTCCGCTGATGCGAAACAATGGCTGAACCAAGGGACTCAGCAATGCACCGGCTACCTGTACAAAACCCGTCTGCATGAGCAGCCCCGATAAGACAAAAAAAGGAAATAAAGACGGAATCACACTCTGTGCACACATTACAAGGGCATTATACGCCGCCTGCATGCAGCCTTTTGCTTGTATCAAGAAAAGAAAAATAAAGAAAATAATCAAAAAATATGTCAGCAGCGATCCGGAATAAAGTACATATAATCTTCTTTTTTGCAATTGAATCACTTCCCCTCAGTCATTATTATGTTTTTATCCGCATAATAATGACTGAGAGTTTTCCGCAAAGAAAGGAGCTTTTCCCATGAGAAAAAAGAGACCTGTTAACGAAAAACGCGGTATCCGCGAAAAGGTCTGCGATTCGCTCGCCCTTCCGGAAGATATGCTTCTTGATTTACCACGTATTAGCCTGAGCGGTAACCGCGAGCTTGAAATTGAAAACTATAAAAATGTTTTAGAATACTTAGACACTTCCATTCAATTAAACTGCAAAGACTATGTAATAAAAATCTGCGGCTGCAAACTTAGCATTTTATCCATCACAGACGAAGCAATCAGCATACGCGGTAATATCACACAAATTATATTCCAAAAATAAGGGTGAGATCTATGCTACTTTCCACTTTCATTCATTATCTGCGGGGATATCTGGTTCTGCAGATCAGTGGACGCTATCCTGAACGATTTCTAAACGTCTGCGCCGCGCGCGGCATTTTAGTTTGGGATATATACCGTCTATCTGAACGCAGTCTCCGTTTGAAAATCAGTATCCAAGGCTTTCACCTGCTTCCACCAATCGCAAGCAAAACGGGAGTCAGGATTAAAATTATTGCTAAGTGCGGGTTTCCTATTTTCCTGCACAAGTACCGGCATCGTAAGCTTTTTTTGTTTGGCATTGCGACATTTATTATCGTACTGATTGCCGCCAATCAATTTGTATGGGATATTGAAATTTCAGGAAATGAAAAACTGCCGACAAATCTCATTTTAAAAAATCTGGAAGATTGCGGACTCTACATCGGTCAAGCGCGCTTTAAAATTGACCAAAAACAGTTAAAAAACGATATGCTGATTAAAATGACCGATCTTTCATGGTTATGGGCCGAAAAAAGCGGTTCTAAAATCGTCGTAAAAGTGAAGGAAAAACGTCCCGTTCCTGAAATATTCGATCCTAACGACTATTGTTCTGTGATTGCAGCAAAAGACGGTGTGATTGATTCTATGATTGTACGAAACGGAATGCCCTCTGTCAAAATAGGCGACAGTGTACGCAAGGACTCCCTCTTAGTAAACGGATGTATTGCCAGCGACCGCAATATCCCCACCCGTTATTTACAGGCGGAAGCTGAGGTATATGCACGAACATGGTACGAAAAAACAAAGGCCTTTTCGCGTTTAGAAACACGACGGGATGAGACCGGAAAAATAGAAAAGAAATATCATCTTAAGCTATTCGGACTGGAAATTCCCCTCTACCTTCATTCCGCTTCTTCTTTCGCAGAGTACAACCAGGAAAGTATCAAACATGATTGCTCCGTTTTCGGAAGCTATCTTGGTATCTCTCTTTGCTGTGAACAATTTAGAGAAGTCACTCTGACGGATGTCCGGTTGACTCAAGAAAGTGTAATTGAAAACGGAATCCGCGATGTGGAAGAAATCATTGACCATATGACATTGCCTAACTCTGAACTTCTGCACAGTACACCATCCTATCAGATTATAGATGACGACACTGTTGAAATCACGGTCGTTGCGGAATATCTGGAAAACATTGCTCAAAAGGTAAAAATGGAAAAACCGGAGGAGATAGAAATCTCTCCTCCGGAAGAAAATGCAGAAAACTAGAGCGATTATGCTTCTGTACCGTATACTTCCCACTGGCTGAGAGCCGGGAACGGCGACGGATCCTCAGGATTCTTAATTAAATTGCTGAGTTTAATCCATGATACCTTTTTAGTATCTGCAAGCGGTATATTATGCGGTTCAACAGATTTTTCTAAGTCAACCGTCAGAACGCTGCCATCAGAAAACGTGAATGTAACCTGTTTCCAATAGTTATCATGCGGAAAATCAGCACGGGTAACCAGAACCATGCGGTCAACAGCAACCTCTCTGCCAAATTCTACGGTTATTTCTGCGTCATCCTGCATATTAATGCCCCATGATTCATACGGCCAAGCTCCGTGACTCGTGTTGCAGCAGCAACCGTCAATTGCATTTCTTGCAGCAAATACAGACTCTCCGCGTGTTTCTACGTTTGCATGAACATGCGGATAACAACCGGGATTCCCGTGTTGGTCATAAACATTTTTTGCAAGATTTTTGTGCATTGCTATCTCGGCTTCCGTTGCTTCCCGCACGGTAAGAACATGCGTTGCGCCATAAAAAGCCTTTGGCGAATATGATATTTTCTTCTCTGCAAACGGAATGGTATAAATAAGTTCTTTTTCTGTTTGGAAAACAAAATTTTCCCCCATTGCATCATCAAACTGGAGCATTAAAAAAACATTTTTCTGCGTGGACTGCAAAACCAGCCGGTCGCCTTCCTGATATTCTGCCCCATATGCAAGCTGTACACGTCCTTCTCCCTCTGCGCTGCTTAAAATTTCTCCTAAACTGTTCTGTACTGAAATTGATAATTTTGCCATTGTTCTCTCTCCTGTTTTTAGTTTTGGTATTCTTATTTTAACACATTTTTTGCTGAAAAGCTATGCCTGAATAAAAATTTTTAAAAAAAGTCTTGCATTTTTAAATCCTACCTGCTATAATAGAGAAAAACAAAGGAAAGGAGAGCTTAAAATAATGAAGTTATTGAAAAATCTTGCCAGCAAAGTATACTTTTATTACTTTAGCCAGAGTTATTTTTACTTTGGTTATTTTTGCTGCGACAAATTTCATACTTCAATATTTAATGAAGCCTCTGTTTCCCTTTGCCGGACAGTGTAATCGGAAATAATAATTGTATGATAACAGGAACTCATTAAATATGGGTTCCTGTTTTTTATTGTAATGATTGCAACGAAAAACCAAAATCGTCATCAGGACCCGACGACGGCAAACGTTTTTCAGCGAATACACCGGCTTAGTTTTCGAAAAAATAATAAAATAAAACAACAGAAAGGATTTTTTATTATGGTTATTGTATTAAAACCTCATACCTCAAAGGACGATATAAATACTATTAAACAAGAATTGGATTCCATGGGAATGGATGTGCAAATCAACCAAGGTGTCGAATGCACCATTCTCGGTGTGGTAGGAAATACTGCCGCTGTCGATACAGATTCCATCACTCTTCATTCTTGTGTTGACCGCGTTATGCGTGTGTCGGAGCCGTTTAAAAAAGCAAACCGCAAATTCCATCCGGAAAACACAGTAGTTGATGTTGCAGGTGTGAAAATTGGTGGGAACAAACTGGCGGTTATTGCCGGACCTTGCTCTGTAGAAAGCGAAGCGCAAATTACGCAAATTGCAAAAGACGTAAAAGCCTCCGGTGCCTCCCTTCTCCGCGGTGGTGCGTTCAAACCTCGCACATCTCCATATTCCTTCCAGGGCATGGAGTTTGAAGGCTTAGAGCTGTTAAAGGAAGCGCGTGCAGAAACCGGTCTGCCTATTGTTTCTGAGATTATGTCCCCAAAACATGTAGAACGTTTCAATGAAGAGGTAGATTTAATCCAGGTAGGCGCGCGTAACATGCAGAACTTTGATTTATTAAAAGAACTTGGCAATACCCAAAAGCCAATTTTATTAAAGCGCGGTCTTTCCTCCACCATTGAGGAATGGCTGATGTCAGCCGAATACATTATGGCAGGCGGAAACGAAAATGTTATCCTTTGCGAGCGCGGCATCCGTACATTTGAAACCTATACAAGAAATACCTTGGATATCAGCGCCATCCCTGCTGTAAAAAAACTCTCTCATCTTCCGATTATTGTTGACCCATCACATGCAACCGGTATGAACTGGATGGTTGCTCCGCTTGCAATTGCCGCTGTTGCCGCAGGTGCTGACGGCATTATGGTTGAAGTGCACAACGATCCGAAAAATGCAAAATGCGACGGTGCACAATCTATTACTCCTGCCGAATTTGATAATTTAATGCAGCATTTAAAAAGTGCTGCAAACATTGCCGGCCGCAGCTTATAAACCTCTATATAACTTCTAGCCTTTTGTGGCACTGGACTCAATTACAAATATTTTTTGCGGTGCGTCAATATTAACAAAATCTTGTTTATGACTTAAAGGAGGAAAACTAGTGGATAAGGACCATTTTTCCATTTTAATTGTTGGCCTCGGCTTAATCGGCGGTTCGCTTGCAAAAGCGCTGTATGGTTTTCGCAACAGCACCCTTTATGCGGTTGATACCGACCCTGCTGTTATCGCAGCAGCTGAACATGACGGTGTAATAAAAAAAGGATATACGGACATTTCGGAAATTGCTCCGAAATGTCAGCTCACCATCCTTTGTGTCCGCCCCACTGTCACAAAAAAACTATTGCAAACCGCTCCATTTAGAAAAGATTCTCTTGTAACCGATGTTTGCGGTGTAAAACAATATCTAATACAAGATACCGATATCACCTGCCGTTTCCGCTATATCGGAGGACATCCTATGGCAGGACGCGAATGCAGCGGATATGAAAGCTCAGATGCTATGCTCTTTCAAAATGCAACATATTTATTCACGCCGGATGCAAATTCCTCTCCGGAGGATATTGCTCTTTTAAAGGACATGGCGCACTATATTGGTTGCCGCGCAGCATTGATTACCACCCCTCAAAAACACGATGATATGATAGCCTATACCAGTCAACTCATGCATGCCGTTGCAGCTGCGCTGTGCGATAACCCTCTGCTGGATGAGGCCGAAGGTTACAGCGCAGGCAGTCTGCGCGACTGCACACGAGTTGCAAAATTAGATGCGGAAATGTGGACGGAATTGTTCTTATCTAACCGCGATTCTCTTATCCACAGAATTGACGAATTTGAAAGCAGCCTGAACAAAGTGAAAAGGGCATTACAGGAACGTAACGAATCTGAACTTAAGCTGTTTTTGGCCGACTGTTCTGACCGAAAAAGGAGGTACTTAAATGAAAACCCTGTGCGTAAACCTTCCAAATAAAAAATATGATATATTAATCGAAAAAAATTTGCTTTCCAAAGCAGGTAATATTATTCAGGAACGCCTTGCACCGTCAAAGGCCGTTGTAATAACAGACGAAAATGTAGATGCACTGTATGGTAACAAGGTAACAGAAAGCATCCGCTCTGCCGGCATATCTGTAAAAAAGATTGTTTTGCCTTCCGGCGAAACTACAAAATGTCTTTTACAATTATCACATATTTATAGCGAAGCGCTTTCATTTTCTATAACACGCAAAGACGTAATTGTTGCACTCGGCGGCGGAGTTATCGGCGACCTAGCCGGTTTTGCCGCAGCAACACTGCTCCGAGGTATCCCACTGGTACAGATTCCCACTACACTTCTTGCACAGGTAGACAGTTCTGTGGGTGGCAAAGTAGCAATTGATGTGCCGGAAGGCAAAAATTTGGTTGGTGCTTTCTATCAGCCAAAACTGGTAATTACTGATCCCGAAACGCTTCACAGCCTTTCCGACCGCATATTTTTTGACGGACTGGCAGAAGTAATTAAGTACGGATTAATTGCAGACAAAAAGCTATTTACCCAATTGCAAAGCTGCAACACTCGTGAAGAAATATGCCAACATATTAATGACATTATTTATACCTGCTGCGACCTCAAACGTGCCGTGGTGGAAGCTGACGAGCTTGATACCGGCTTGCGTATGATTTTAAATTTTGGTCATACGCTGGCACACGTCGCCGAAAAACAATATCATTACGAAACCTACACACATGGCCAAGCGGTCGCCTTTGGCATGGTGCAAATCAGTAAAATCGGTGAGAAAATTGGTTTAACGCCTATTGGTACCTCGGCAGCCATCGAAACACTGATAACACGTTTCGGGCTACCTGCAAAGATTCCGCTTGCAACCGATATACAAAACACATTGGCACTTGATAAAAAAAGTATGGGGAACGAAATTAATATTGTCCTGCTCTCTGAAATCGGCAAGGCATTTACGCATAAGATGTCCTTAAACGACTTTTATAAATCAGTGAAAGATATTCTATAAAACACAAAAAACTGCACCACAAGCCATAATAGGAATGGCAGCGATGCAGTTTTTTATTTATTCCCTTTTCAGAGTCCGAAAAGTATAACCTTGCTCCTTCAAATAATCAATGATCTGCGGCAAAGCATCTACTGTAGTTTGTTTTGTTGCCGCATCATGCATTAAAATTACGACACTGTCCATGCCCTGCGTTGATTTTTTCAAATTAGACATTTGTTTTTCCACAGGTACATTTTGTCCCTCTGCATCGCCGTTTAATGCATTCCAATCAAGATATACATAATCAATATCCAGTAATGCATTTTTCAGTTCGGCACGTTTTTCAAAAGACCCGCCCGGAAAACGGAACACACGGGTGTAACTTTCTTCGCCGACAGTATTGACAATAACTTCTTCCGTTTTTTTAATCTCACTTAAAAGACTTTGAGGAGACGCATATATATTTTTATATTCGTGGCTATAGGAATGATTTGCTAATATATGCCCTTCTGCAGCTTCCCTCTTTGCCATCTCCGGATATGACGCAACCATTTTGCCTAAAGTAAAAAATGTAGCCTTTACATTTTTTTCTTTTAAAATGTCCAAAACCTTCGGTGTAATATTAGCAGTCGGTCCGTCATCAAAAGTAAGATATGCAACTTTTTCTCCCTCATAACCATTGTAAGCCTGTACATACTCTGCTTTATACTTTGATGTTCTGCCTGCTCTTGGTTTTGGTGTTGGCGATGGGGATGGAAGCGCTAAAATCTGTGCCTCATAACTGCTTCCCCATATCGTTTCATCATATTTTATCTCACTGCATTTATGCACAATAAACCACACTGCCGCAACGATGGCACTCAGCAAGACCAACAAAAGCAAAATGTGTAAAACAATTTTTCCATAACGGCGCCGCGGACGCACATGATAACCTGCGCGAGAATATGTTTTTCTATGGTAATTTCTCATAATATCCCCCTAATTTACTGCATCTATTGTTATCATAACATAAAATTGTTAAAATAATATTAAATAAATTCCCTTTTTAAATATTTTCAAATAATAAATTTTGCATTTATAAAATATAATATTATTGAAATGATAAAAAAGAAACGGATTGATGCTCGTGAAAAAATTTTTTATATTATTTTTTATCGCAATATTTTTAAGCGGATGCGCCAACCTTCAAAAGGAGGTAAACGGAAATACAGCTAACGAAGTGCAACAAGAAACCGCCGCTTCACTTCCTAACAAATGCTATGGCTGGGGATTGAAAAAAAATGTGAAAGCCCCGCCCGATATTCCGGATACAACAAAAAAACTAATGCAAAAATATCAGGCATATTATATTGACACCATACCACGCAGCTTATATCTTACCTTTGATGAAGGATATGAAAACGGATACACCGCGCAAATTTTAGATACACTTAAAAAAAATGATGTAAAAGCTGCATTTTTTGTAACCGGTCCATATCTGGAAAAGGAAACAGAATTGGTTCGGAGGATGGTGGAAGAAGGACATATTGTAGGCAATCATACCGTTCACCATCCGAGTATGCCGGATATTACCGATAATGAAAAGCTAAAAAAAGATATTAACGATTTAAACAATATGTATTACGAAAGATTTGGGCAAAACATGAAATATATTCGTCCTCCAAAAGGCGAATATTCGGAACGTACACTTGCCTTGTCCAACGATCTGGGCTATAAAACCGTTTTCTGGAGTTTTGCTTATAAGGACTGGGACGTCAAGCAACAAAAAGGCACCGAATATGCCTACCGTGAAATTATGAACGGAGTACATGACGGCTGCATTCTCCTGCTGCACGCTGTTTCAAAAGATAACGCTGATGTCTTGGAACGCGTTATCTGTGACTTAAAAAGCGAAGGTTACAGTTTCCGTTCACTTGATGAATTTGGAATACAATAAAATTTTTAACTCGGATATTCCCGCACTCCAAGGTTAATCTAATATTAGTAAATCACCTTGGGAGGGAAAAAATTGCGTAAGATATTATCTATTAAAAAACGAACTGTTATTTTTACTATATTAATGTCAATGCTTGCCGCAGCAATATCTGCCGAGGGTATGCTGCGATTTCCAAACCGTATTAACATATTTGAAGGCGAAACTCTCGACACACGTTCCTCTTCTCCTTACACAATCGGCATTTCCGCTTCGTTCGGAAGTGTTTTGGCCGAGGACGGCTCCGTTGGTTTGGATAATAATCCCCGTTTAGCGGAAACAGCAGGAAGTTACGATGCTGAGCTGAAACTGTTTGGTGTCATTCCCGTGCGTTCTATTCAGGTACAGGTGTATCCGCAGAAAGAATTGATTCCGTGCGGTAATGTCATAGGCATTAAAATATTCACTCAGGGGCTTGTCTGTGTCGGTACCTCTGAGCTCAAAGCTGAGGATGGAAAAATTGCAAACCCGGGAAAAGAAAGTGGAATTCACGACGGAGATATTTTACTCTCCGCAAACGAAACAGAACTAAAAAATACTGAACAATTAGCTGATATCATTACATCATCGGACGGACATAAACTTCAAATCGAAATCAACAGAAATGGGAAAAAAATTACAAAAGAATTAGTACCGGTAAAAACCTCAGATGGTTACCGGCTCGGGCTTTGGGTACGTGATTCTACAGCCGGAATTGGTACGCTCACCTTTTACGATGCTGATACTAACCGCTTCGGCGCCCTTGGGCACCCCATCACCGATGCAGATACCGGCATATTAATGCCCGTATCGGAAGGGACAATATTAAATGCATCTGTATTCAATGTGAAAAAAGGGGAACGCGGAGAGCCCGGCGAACTAAAAGGAATTTTTCAAAGCAATGAAAATTTAGGCACAATTGCTTTAAACAGCAAACAAGGGATATTCGGAACCATTTATCCGGAACAACTCACACTCTCCCGTCAAAGTTACCCGCTCGCTTCGCGCAGTCAGGTGAAAGAAGGTGCCGCCTCTATTTTATGTAATATTGATGGGGATACTATCCAGGAATATCAGATTGAAATTCAGCGCGTCATGAAATATGGCAGCGACAGTTATAAAGATTTGGTGATAAAAGTGACCGACCCCGTTTTACTTGAAAAAACGGGAGGTATCGTACAAGGTATGAGCGGAAGCGTTATCTTACAGGAAAATAAAATTGTCGGGGCAGTAACGCATGTTTTTGTAAACGACCCGACCAGAGGATATGGAATTTTCATTGACAATATGGCAGCAATGCTAGAGGATAAATAATAATTCATTTGCGATTTTGCCGCAAACCAAAAATAAAAATGTGCCGAAAAAATTATATGTCTCTGCCCGTAAGCTCGCCCACACAAGGGCAGTTTCATATAATTTTCCAGCATCTTCATTTTTATCGTCTCTTCTTTTTCTTCCGCAAATATCTTTTATGATCCTTTTTTCCGGCCTGTTTTACATGTCCATGATTTTTCTTTTTTTCGTGTATTTTTCTTCCGCGTAATATGGCGTAACCCTCACCGATCTCATGCGGCAATATAAAATCTATCTGCCTGCTCTCAACATCTGCACGAACCGCCTGAACCGTCACTTCATCCCCAATGCGGTAAGTATGTTTCGTATGCTCGCCAATCAGGCAATGCTGCTTTTCATCATAAATGTAATAGTCATCATCTAAGTCCGCCATTCGAACCAAGCCTTCAATTGTATTATCAAGCTCAACAAACATTCCAAAAGAAGTAACGGAAGAGATAACACCATTGAAAATCTCTCCCAAGCGGCTCTGCATATATTCGGCTTTCTTCAAATCATTTGTATCACGCTCGGCTTCCATTGCCGCAATTTCACGTTCACTGGAATGTTCCGCAGCAGTCTCAGTAAATTGCAGCAGTTCATCTTCCTTAATGTTTTTGCCGCAAATTGTGTCAGCAATGATACGATGAATTACCAAATCCGGATATCTGCGGATCGGTGAAGTAAAATGGCAATAGAACTTTGCCGCTAACCCAAAATGTCCTAAATTTTCTGAACTGTAGCGAGCTTTCATCAGTGACCGGAGCATAACTGTACTAATGATTCTTTCTTCCCGTGTATTTTTTATTTTAGCAAGCAATTTTTGAAACTCTTTCGGATGTATATTATCCTGGCTATGCTTAATATGATAGCCAAATGCAGAGGCAAATTTTACAAAATCACGTATTTTCTCCTCAGAGGGTTTTTCATGCACACGGTATATAAACGGACTTTCTCTGTAAAAAAAATCTTCCGCAATTGTTTCATTGCATATCAGCATAAATTCCTCGATGATATGATTTGACTCCGTAATCTCGTATTTGCTTATATCAACCGGCTTCCCATGTTCGTCCAAAACAATTTTTGTCTCCGGAAAATCAAAATTAATACCGCCTCGCTTTATTCGCCGTTGATATAAGATATCCTTTAATTCTTTCATCAAAAAAATACTATCTGACAAAAATTCATATTTTGTCCTTAGTTCCGTGTCACCTTCCAAAATAGCTGTTACATCATGATATGTCATGCGCGCCTTAGAACAAATTACACTCTTTACAATTTCATGATCAACCACTTTTCCGGACAAATCAATTTCCATAATAACTGACAAGGTTAATCTATCTGTCTCTGGATGCAGGCTGCAACTTCCGTTAGACAATTCTACGGGAAGCATCGGAATCACACGATCTACCAAATATACGCTTGTACCGCGCCGATATGCCTCTTGATCTAAAACACCGCCATAAGGTACGTAATGTCCCACATCGGCAATATGAACTCCTAAACGATAATTACCATTCTCACATTTTGAAATTTCTACTGCATCGTCCAAATCTTTTGCGTCATCTCCATCAATGGTAAAAATGAGATGTTCTCTAAAGTCTTCCCGGTTTGCAATCTCATCAGTTATCGTCAAGCCACTCGCTTGCACAGCCGCTTGTTGTACCTTTTTTGAAAAATGCTCTGTGATACCATGCTGCCGGATAATCGCTAAAATATCAACCCCAATCTCCAGACGATTGCCAAGCACCTCCGTTACCTTGCCGATAGGGTTTCTCATCTTACTCTCATACTCAACGATTTGCACAACAACCTTGTCATCATTTTCTGCTCCGGCTGTTTCTGCCCGTGGGATAAATATGTCAAACGGGAATCTTTTATCATCTAAAACAACAAAGCCACCGATATCATTTTTTTCAAACGTTCCCACCAATACACGCTCCGAACGGTGAAGCACGCGCAAAATTTCTCCTTCGCAGCGTCCGAAGTGTTTTCTCTTTACAAACGGTCTTGCAAGCACAATATCTCCATGCAGCGCGTTTCCCGCTGCATTCGCTGCAATGTATAAATCCTCGCCCTCCTGCTCTACAAATCCAAAACCGCGTTCGTTACCAATAAATTTTCCCTTAATCAGTCCCATTTTCACAGCCGCAGCGTATCTTTTTTTCTTAGTCTGTACGACCAATCCTTCAGAAATTAATTCTCCTAATATTTCTCTCAACTGTTCTTCTGCGTCTTTTGGAACACTTAGCAGAACTGTGATTTCATCAAATAAAAGCGGTACTTGCGCCGCTTCTTCCAAGAATTTTAAGATCTTGTCCTTTTGTGTCATGCTACACCTTCTTTATTTTTGAGAATTTTAGCAAAAGCATTCAATGCAAATTTTACTCTCCTGTTTCTATTATTCTTCATTTTTGCATCTATATTATTCATTGATACAAAAACATCCCGGCAAAATTAGCCGGGATGTTCTGACATCAGCAAATATTTATTTAAAAATAACAATCATGCGAATATTGCTGTAACTGGTATATACCAAGAATCTAGATGTCTTATCTTTTTCATCATCCGCCAGAGAATTTGCCGCTGTTATTTCAGCGCCACTGAATGTGGTATTATCCTCTACTCTGTTATCCGCTTTGCTTTGTGTCGTATCAACAACATAAACCAGTACATTGCCGTCAATAGCAGCAAAGGTTTCATCCTTTGTTTCGTCTGCATAATCTTTGTCATCCGCATACATCGGGGTGAAAATCATGCTGTTGTCATTTCTGTCGATTGCTCGCGGTGAACCGAGCATATAACGATGCTGTGCATTTCCGAGAACACCGTTAGAGCCTTCCGCATGAATAAAGGTTGCCTGATTTCCATTTACAATGTCATCAGCTTTAGCAATCAGCATTATTTCGTCAATGCCCTTGTTGTCATCTGCCGAAACCTTAATAACATCACCTGGCTGCAAATCTTTAAAGTTTCCGCTGCCACTTGGAACAGTAGCGCCGGAACCAGACATTACAGTGTATTTCTCCGAACCATCAGAATAATACTCTTTCTCATTTCCGTCAAGGCCTTTAACCTTCAGAACCGCAACCGTATCGCTGTCAAATCCATCCGGAGCCTTGATGGTGCTGGAAACAGATGTAACAACCGATGGTGTAATCTGTTCCATATCCGTTTCAGTTAAATCATCGGTTTCATATACCAATACAGCTTTTGCTATATTTGTGTTGTTAACGTCAACCATCTGCGTATAATAGGTACTGCCTATTTTAAAGGAACTGGTAGATTTTCCGGTGTACTTTCCGCCGATTCTGTCATCTTTAGGAATTACAATAATTTTAGCTCCGGAAATGGAATACTTATCAATTTTATTGGTAGTAATAACCTTCATACCATCTGCTGCAACATTATCTACATTCAAAACGTCATCGTTGCCACGGTCAGTTTTACCTGTGTAGCTGACAATTTTAGTAATTTCAGAACCGCTGATTGCATACTTGATTATCTGGGTATACTCTTCTGCATTCTTAGCAGCGGCTCCCTTTTCGTTCAGCAATGCTGCAGAATCTTTAAGCGCACTCATCAACTGATCCGCTTTGCCCTTATAAGAAGTACCGTTCAGCTTTACATTGTCTGCCAAGCTATAGGTTTTCGCCGATAAACTTGAGCTGCCGGAAATATCGAAAAGGCGAACTGTTACTCTGTCGCTCGTAGCTCCTTCTTTTTCTACTCCCGTCAAATATGCATACTTATATGTAGAACTTGCCCCGCTGCCAAAATTATCTGCGAAAGCAATCTTTCCGAATGCATCCAGATAGAATGTAGCTTTTACATCAAATGCAAATTTATTCTTTGCTTCACTCTCATAACTTTTAGCAACCTTATACTCTTTGTTATTAATTTTCAAAGTCAGGCAATCAGAAGAAATTTCGCTAATAGTTCCTGAAAAACTGGAGTTTGCAGAAATAATAACATCAATCAATTTTCCGTCATCACTGGTTGAGACAGACAGAATGTTATTGGTTGCGATATTGTCAAACTCAGCCGCTGCCCCGTTTTTGGAGAATGTGATTGTCTTTGCACGATCTTTGATGTCCAAAGTAATGGTTTTGCCTGTTATCTTATCCAAAACGGTGTATTTAGTCTTATTCACACTGTTAACAACATAAGTCTCGTATGTCTTTATAAAAACAATACTTGCAGATCCGCTTCCTTCTGCGTCAAGCAGTGTAATCTCACCGGAATTGTTAATATTTGCAGCAATCAATTTAGAAAGAGAAGTATTTACAGCTCTGCCGTTATAAATAATCTTTGCATCGCTGTCAACACTTGCTTTTTCATATTCCCCGTCCTCGGTAGGCAGATATTCAATCTCAGTATCTGTATAGGTATCAATGCTTCCCATGTCAATCTTGGTAGTCTTATTTTTACCTTTTTGCAAGGAAAGGCTGGTAATGTCATAATAGTCAGCGCCGCTTTCTTCATTATAATAAGCGGTAACCATTCTGCCAAGATAATCGCTGATGTTAACATTCAGCTTTTCAATAGAAAATGTGGTTCTCTTAGAACCCTTTTCAATCTCAATCTGCTGTCTGCCGCAATCGCTCTTCTCATCAGCATAAATCGTAGCGTTGTAAATAGAAACAATCTGACCCTTAATGCTCTGTTTTTCATCCTTATCAGAAACAGAACCCGTTGTTTTACCGGTAACCGGATCCAAAACTTCCACTTTCATAGAAGTATCAACCAGTTTGGCAATCAGGCCACGATTAGCCGCTTGACCGATTACACCATCGCTAATGCCCTTCAGCATCGCCAAAGAACCTGCCATGTTTAAATAGCCGTCCGGATATCCGCCGCGAGTCAAAGCCTGATCGCCGTAACCCAATGCGCAAACAAGCATTTTAACTGCCTGCTCATATGTAACCGAATTGTCCGGTGCAAAGGTACCGTCACCCATACCATTAATAATGCCTGCCGCTGCTGCTACCTTAATATAACCGGAAGCCCAGTGTTCTGCCGGCACATCCGTAAAACCGGCACCGTCAGCAGGAGCAACCTCTCCCGTGCTCAAGATGGCAAGACAAACGATTTTCGCAAATTCGCTTCTTTTTACATTGGCATCCGGCGCATAGGTACCGTCACCAATACCGTTAATAATTCCCTTTGCCGCCAGATTTTCAACCGCATCATAGTAGCGGTAATCCTGCGGAACATCACTAAACTGCTCCGCATATGCGACAGGTACCATCATTGCAAGCAAAAACACAACTGCCAAAAGCAATGATAACAACTTTTTTTTCTTTTGCATAACTTTTCCCTCCGTAAAATAATATACTTTTACAATTCATATTATATCACTCTTGTGTGATATCGTCAATTACAAATATTTTACTTTTTCGTTACAGTTTGTTTTCTATTCCAAAACATGCTTCCTCAAAATTATTTCATATTCAGTACAAACCACCATTTAATTTACAGTTATCATATCACAAACAATTATCTAAGTCAATCTTTCCTTTGTTGTTTATTTTTATGCAAAGTTCAGCACCTTTACACACTTGTGGGACGGCGATGATACGCCGTCCCGCAAGTGTCACCTTTATTTTGTCATGCTGATTGCCCTCTGTGCAAAAGCATTGTTTACAACTGTCTGATAGGGTACTTTTGACTTCAGTTCCCCTGCCGAAGTCATAACCGTCTGTAAACGTTCAAATGGCTCTTCGTTTAATACCGGATCACTGTTCCACACATCAATAGACTGATATCTTTCAACTACTTTTGTTAAAATATTAATATCTGTGTCAGGAAATGCATATTGTATTGCAGCTGCTACCTCCGCCGCCGTATGCTCCTGAACCCATTTTTGTCCGCGGCAAACCGCATTTGTAAATTTTTGAATTAATTCACTGTTCTTTTCTATAAAGCTTTTCTTAGCATTATAAGTGGTATAGGGAATCTCACCGCTCTCCTGACCGATAGAGCAAAGAATATAACCTTTTCCTTCCTGTTCAATCATAGACGCCGTCGGCTCAAACAACGATACATATTCTGCATTACCGCCCGCAAAAGCACCTGCCATCAGCGAGAACTGAATGCTATCATCGAATATCATATCCTCTGCCGGATTGATTCCATGCTGTTTGATGACATATTCTAATGTCATATATGGAACACCGCCTTTTCTGCCGGGAATCAGCGTCTTCCCCCTCAATTTTTCCCATTGAAAATTGCTGTCCGCCTCCTTACCGACCAAAAAAGAGCCGTCACGTTTTGTCAGCTGGGCAAACACCTCCACATAATCTTCCTTCCCCTCATTGTAAACATAAATTGCCGCCTCCGGTCCCGACAAACCAATCTCAATTTGATCCGCCAAAATACCCGACATCACTTTATCGGTACCTTGCAAATTAGAAAGTTCCAGTTCTAAGCCTTCGTCCTTGAAAAAGCCCTGATTGATTGCTGCATATTGCGGGGCATAAAATACGGAATGTGTTACCTCTCCGACCCTTACCTTTTGCATTTCCTCTGTTTTGTCACAGCCGCCAAAACAAAGCACAGCCGCGGTCAGCAAACAACCAAGAAGAATCCATTTTACTTTATGTACCATAACAACCCTTCCTTCCCGTCCGACGGCATTACCTGCCGCCGGACAATAAAAAAATTTATTAATGAACTTTTCTGCGCCAACATATTTTTTCTAAAATCAAAACTGCTTCATAGAGCACAGCAGCAAGTACAGCCAAGATAATTACACTCGCCATTACCAAATCAAGCTGAAATACCTGACCGCCGTAAACAATTAAATAACCTAAACCCGCCTTTGATACTAAAAATTCTCCGGCTATAACACCTACCAGTGATAAACCGATATTAATTTTTAAGGAGTTAAACAAAGTACCCAAATTAGCAGGAAAAACTATTTTAAAAAAAATCATTAGTTTGCTTGCGCCAAAGGTCTTTGCCATTTTTATCATTTCCTCATCCGTATGTAAAAAGCCGTTTAATAACTCTAAAATGGTGACAATCAATGAAATAGCAAGAGCCATAACAATAATAGCCTGCACTCCTGCCCCCACCCAAATGATAATAACCGGGCCGAGAGCTATCTTCGGCAGACTGTTTAATATTACAAGGTATGGTTCGCTGATACGTGACAATGTATCGGACCACCAAAGCAAACTTGCGCAAATAATGCCAAACCCCACACCAAGCAAGAAACCGACAATAGTCTCCATGCACGTCACACCCAGGTGCAGTAATAAACCATTTGCGGATAAATTACAAAAAGTTTTTATAATTCTGCTCGGCTGACTTGTAATAAAACTGTCAATCCAGCCTAAACGTGCAGAAAGTTCCCATAGTGCCAGCAAGAAAATCAAAATGAAAATTTGCGCTGTTAAAATGCCATATTTTTTGTAAGACACTTTCCTCAAATATTGCCTGCGTTCTTCCGAAAGAGCCGGCAGTTTATTCTGATACATGAATATCCAGCTCCTTCCATATAAGATTAAAATACTCGGAAAACTCTCTTTGCTCCCGGCAAATAAGAGGTGTTCTTTTAGCAATGGAATCAAAACGTATTTCATGAATCGCCTTCACCATTGCCGGTCGTCTTGACAACACAATCACCCTATCTGACATACTGATGGCCTCCGGAATATCATGCGTTACCATCAGTGTAGTTTTCCCTTCGTTTTTAATAATCTGATAAACATCGTCACCAACGGCAAGACGCATTTGATAATCAAGCGCCGAAAAGGCTTCATCCAAAAGCAAGATTTCCGGTTTTGTCACCAACGTACGAATTAATGCCGCACGTTGACGCATACCCCCGGACAATTGCGCCGGATATTTATTTTTAAACTCATACAAGCCATAGGTCTTTAGCAGTTCATCTGCATAGGAAAGAGTCTCCTCGTTTATCTCGCCGCGAATTTCCAAGCCAAGCAAAATATTCTTATATATGGTTCTCCATTCCAGCAAATTATCTTTTTGCAGCATATAGCCTATTTTGGGTGAAATACCGGATACTTTTTTATCTTCTACCGCGACCGTTCCGCTGCTTGGCGAAAGAAGTCCGCTGATAATGGATAAAATAGTTGACTTTCCGCAGCCGGAAGGCCCCACCAGACTGACAAACTCCCCGGGATATATTTGAAAACTAACATCATTTATGGCATCAATTTCTCCGGATACATCCTGGTATTTCATGCAAATATGTTCCAACGAAAGCGCACTCATCATACCACCTCTCTTTTTTTGTTTACAATATTATTATATTGCATTAAGCCGCATTTGTGATTTGAAAACAAGCACAAAAAAGAGACTGCTTGAAAAGCAGTCTCTTTACAAATTTAAACTATTAATACCATTACTACTTATAACGTCTTCTCAGCCAAATAACCAATCCTGCTGCTAAAAGCCCAACCGGAACAACTACAACCAAAATAGCAAACCACACCCAGAACTGACCCTGCGTGATAGTAAGTGATCCGCCCGGCATCAACTTAGCGCGCACCGTAATGCCGCTTCCCGAATCTTTCATCCAGTTTACGGTATTAAGGAAAATGTCCTCATTGGCAAAGCGTGCCTCCAAAAGCATACCGTCAAACATTGTTTCCGAGCCGTAAACGACTAGATGTCCGGTATGTGTTTCATTGCTGTCCATCTCATAATTTTCCCGTGTTGCTGCAAGCATTAAGTTAAATACCCCATTTTTTGCATTATCCAGCTGCGAACCGCTTGAAAGAGCTTCAACGGTTGTCTCCGTTGCCTCCGGCGAAGATTTTAATACTGTTTTAACTTCTACTGACTGCGGCAGATCCGCTGCAATCTCAAAACTGTTGGAAAGACCGGACACTACCTTTTTCTGTCCCTCCGCTACCGGCTTAGCGATGTCATGCTCGTCAAATTCCACCATAGAATACTGCGTGCCGCTGAGCATTTGCTTCTGATCAATAACAATATTGTTATTACGAACAATACCCCAATCATCAGCTAGATAGCTTTCCAATCTGTCCAGTTTTTTGGTAATGGCAGGATCAAACCCTATCATTACATTTCCGCCGCGGTCAAGGTAAGCATCCAGCTTATTAATTTCCTCCGCCGAAAAATCATTCTGCGGCGCATTAATAATTACCATCGAATTTCCATCTGCCGGAAAATCTTCCGTTAATGTATCCAACGTAACCGTTTGATAAGCATCCGTTTCCAGCGCAGTCTCCGTAGAACTTGCCTTCGTCTCCCCGTGACCGGTGGTAAAGGTAATTGCCGACAAAGACATACCATCTACAAAATTAGTCAGTTTAGAGGTAACAGAACGTTCGATATTGCTCTGTCCATCTGTCGTGATAAAGTTTGCCGAACTTACAAATTCACTTTTATCTCCGCATTTTAACACCAAAGAACCAAGTGTAAATTTATCTGCCTCAATCATGGTTTGATAAGGTGCCAAAGCAGACGGATCTTTTACCAGGTCAATTTCCTGCACAGATATTTTGCTGTTGTGCTGCGTATATTTACTTAACACATTTTTAATAGTTGAAACCTGCTCCGACTCCGTCCCATTGGTAAACATTAATATTTGAACATCCTGATCAATCTTATCCAGAATTTCCTTACTGGTGTCCGTCAATTCATAAATGCCATCCTCGGTAAAATCAATTTCCAAAGAAAAACGATCGTTGAGCGTGACCAAAATAGCGTTTAACAGCAGCGTAATAATAATCGCTCCAACAATAATGACGGAAGAATTAACAGAATAGCGAAATGCTTTTTTATTACTTTTCATTATTTCCACCGCCTTTTCTCAATTACACGCACAGTGAGCAACAAAAACAGTGCCGTTAAACTCACAAAATAAAACACCGGCACAAAATTAAGCACGCCAAGAGTAAAGTCCGTAAAACGATTATTGACAGCAAGAAAATCTGTCAGCCAGTCAAGCGATACTCCCAGCCAATGAAATGCACCGCTCAGCATATTGGCAAAGCCGAAATTCAAACTGGAAGAAAACCACAGGAAAAAGATAATCGCCAACGTGGATACCGCAGCAATGACCTGACTTTGTGTGAGCGAGGACAAGAATAGTCCGATGGAAATAAAAAATGCACCCATCAGAAACAATCCCAAATAGCCGATAAATATTTCGCTGAAAACGGGCTTTCCGTATGTATTCAGCACCAAAATATAAAACATAGTTGCCACAATCGCAATCAAAAGCACCGCGGCTGCAGCAAAAAATTTACCAAGTACAATGTCCGTTATCTTAACCGGCGCAGTCAGCAAAAGCTGATCCGTTTTGCTTTTTCTTTCTTCCGCAAAGGTCCGCATGGTTAAAATCGGGACAACAAAAATAAATATTAAACTAATATTACTGAAGAAATATTTCATCAGCGTCGTTTGGCTGTTTAAATTAATAAACACAAACATCAGCGAAGCATAGAAAAAGAATGCCGCCAAGAAGACAAATCCAATCGGGGACCTGAAATATGCTTTAAACTCTCTCTTAAAAATTGCCTGCATTATAAATCCCCCTCCTCTTCCTTATTTTCCTCTTCCGATGTTGTTTCGGCATTATTACCATCCACCTTGCCGACCATTTCTACTTCATCCTCCGAAACACTTTCATACACTGCATCAATCTCCGCAGGATTTTGTGTTACCTCCAGGAAGATATCTTCAAGGCTTAAGTCAAGCGCCTGCATTGCCAAGATAGGCAAACTATTCTGCGCAAGGGCATTGAAAATCGGCGTGCGAACATCTACGTTCGGTTCGGCTTCTATCACAAAGTCAATGGAGCCTGCCTCTTTTCTGCCGAGCGACTTAATATAGGTAATGCCTGCAATTCCTTCCAACGCATCCAAAATTGTTCTTTCGTCACCGGCAACCCGCAACTGGAATTTATTTTCGTTGGAAATGGATTTTCCAAGATTTTCCGCCGTATCACTTGCCACAAGTTTACCCTTATTAATAATAATAACACGCTCACAAATCGCATTGACTTCCTGCAGGATATGTGAGGATAAAATAACGGTATGGTCACGTCCGAGCTTTTTAATGACATCACGAATCTCAATAATCTGCTTCGGGTCAAGACCAACTGTAGGCTCGTCCAAAATCAAAACCTCCGGATTACCTACCATTGCCTGTGCAAGACCGACTCTTTGTTTATATCCCTTCGACAAATTGGAAATCAAACGATCTTTTACATCCGTAATTTTAACCGCTTCCATAATTTTGGAAAGGTGCTCTGCTCTTTCATCCTTCACACCTTTTAAATCATAAACAAAGTCAAGATATTCGCTGACCGTCATATCCATGTAAAGCGGCGGATGCTCCGGCAGATAGCCGATTCGTTTTTTTGCTTCAATCGGATTATCCAAAATATCGTAACCATCAATTTTTACCTCACCCGAAGTACAGGAAAGGTAACCTGTTAAGATATTCATTGTGGTAGATTTTCCGGCTCCGTTCGGACCGAGAAAGCCCAAAATTTCACCCTTGGGAACAGTAAAAGAAATATTGTCAACCGCTAGGTTATCACCATATTTCTTGGTTAAATTTTTTATTTCAACCATGCAATATTAACCTCCCGTTTGGAAATAATCAAAGCTTAAAAAGCCGCCTATGCGGCGGCTTTTTAACGCCGTTTTTTATTTTAGCATATCTTTGTGTACGTTTTGTGAATAAAACGTAAAAATTTGTCTGATTATTATTTTATTCTACCGGCATATCCATTTTTATGTTTAATTCGCGAAGTTGTTTTCCGTCTACCGTACCGGGAGCACCGGACATAATTTCCGAAGCATCTTTAACTTTCGGGAATGCGATGACATCACGGATACTGTCTCTTCCTGCCAAAAGCATAATCAAGCGGTCAAGACCATATGCCATACCGCCGTGCGGAGGTGTGCCGTATTTGAAAGCTTCCAGAAGGAATCCGAAACGGGCATTGGCATCCTCTTCCGAAAAACCAAGAGCCGCAAACATTTTGGACTGCAGCTCCGGATTATTAATACGAATACTGCCGCCGCCAACCTCTGTACCGTTAAACACCATATCATAAGCCTTTGCGCGAACCTTATGCGGCTCGCTGTCAAGCAGCGGAATGTCCTCCTCCATCGGCATAGTAAACGGATGATGTTTTGCAACATAACGTTTTTCTTCCTCACTATACTCAAAAAGCGGAAATTCCGTAACCCACAAAAGGTCATAGCTGTCTTTCGATATTAATTCAAAGCGCTTTGCCAGTTCCAAACGCAGAGCGCCGAGCGCATCATAAACAATCTGGTCACGATCAGCAACAATCATAATAATATCACCGACCTCCGCCTGCATGGCAGACAGCATAGCGTCAATTTCTTCCTGTTTAAAGAACTTCGTAATCGGCGACTTTAGCTCGTTTTCACCGACAACAATCCATGCAAGCCCCTTTGCCTTATAAATTTTAACAAAATCAACCAATCCATCTAAATCTCGACGGGAAAGCTTAGCGTCGCCGCCCTTGCAGTTAATCGCGCGAACACTGCCGCCCTTCTTAATGACATCTGCAAATACTTTAAATTCACAATCCTTCACAACCTCAGAAAGGTTCACCAATTCTAAACCAAAGCGGGTATCCGGCTTATCGGAACCAAAACGATCCATAGCTTCCTGATAGGTCATACGGCGGAAAGGTGTCGGCAGATCTATGTTATAAACCTCCTTGAACACTTTTTTCATAAAGCCCTCATTCATGCTCATAACGTCCTCTTCGTTTACAAAGGACATTTCCAAGTCTATCTGCGTAAATTCCGGCTGACGGTCTGCCCTTAAATCCTCATCCCGGAAGCATTTTGCAATCTGAAAATAACGATCCATACCGGAAACCATCAATAGCTGCTTATAAAGCTGCGGCGACTGCGGCAGTGCGTAGAACGAACCGGGATGCACACGGCTTGGCACCAGATAGTCTCTTGCTCCCTCCGGCGTAGACTTGATCAAAACAGGGGTTTCAATCTCCAAGAAACCATTATCATCATAGTAGTCTCTTGCCAATTTGCAAACCCGATGACGCAGTTCCATCAACCGCTGCATATCCGGACGACGCAAGTCAAGATAACGATATTTTAAACGTACCTCTTCACGTACATTGCTGTTTTCCTCAATATAAATCGGAGGCGTTTCCGACTTAGACAAAATGCGAAGTTCTGTCGCTTTCAGTTCTATTTCACCGGTCGCAATTTTTTCATTCACCGTTTCCGGATCACGCTTTACAATTTCACCCGTTACTGCCAATACATATTCACTGCGGATGGTATCTGCCTTGTCAAACATTTCTTTATCCTGTTCCACATTGAATACCACCTGCAAGATTCCGCTGCGGTCACGCAGATCTACAAAAATAACACCGCCCAAATTACGGTAAACCTGTGTCCAACCCATAACGGTAACAGTTTTACCGACATCTTCCATCGTGAACTCGCCGCATCGGCGTGTTCTCTTTAAACCCTTAATCGTCTCCATCTTTTGCAGCCTCCAATATTTTTATCTGTTGTCTTTTATATACTTTCCTATCTCTTCCAACGGAAGAGTTACCTTATCGCCGGTCTCCATATTCTTAAGTTCCGCACTGCCGGCGTTAATTTCATCATCACCAAGCACCATCGAATAACGTGCATTAATTTTATTGGCATATTTCATCTGCGCCTTTACACTGCGCTCTAAATAATCACGTTCTGCACGAATCCCCTCTTTGCGCAAATGATAAACGAAGTTTTGTACATACTGATCGGCAGTCTTACCAATATTTGCAACAAAAATTTCTGTTGTCTCATTGTTCTCAAGCTCAATTCCCAAATTATCCAACATCAGCATCAGACGTTCCACACCAAGTCCAAAGCCGACGCCCGGCGTATCCGGTCCGCCCAATTCTTCTACAAGACCATTGTAACGTCCGCCGCCGCAAACTGTACCCTGTGCGCCAATATTTTTAGAAACAATTTCAAAAACCGTTTTGGTATAGTAATCCAAACCGCGCACAATTGTACCGTCTATACGATAAGGGATTCCCATGCCATCTAAATATGCTTTCACCTGCTCAAAATGTTCATGGCAGTCCTCGCAGATATTGTCAAGCAAAATAGGTGCATTCATATAAATCGCCTTACACTCCTGTGACTTGCAATCCATAATCCGCAGCGGATTTTTTTCATAGCGCTGACGGCAAGTTTCACACAATTCGTTTAAATGCGGACGAAAATATTCCTTCAATTTTTCATTATATATCTTGCGGCACTTTGGACAGCCAATACTATTAATATTCAACTCTATCCCACTGACCCCCAGACGGCGAAACAACTCCATTGCAAGAGAAATTACCTCGGCATCAATTGCAGCGCCGTGAGCACCGAACGCCTCCACGCCAAACTGATGAAATGCACGCAGTCTGCCTGCCTGCGGTTTCTCATAACGAAAACACGGGGAAATGTAATAAAGTTTGCTTGGCTGCGGATTCGCATAAAGCGAATGTTCCACAAAACTCCGCACAACCGGCGAAGTACCCTCCGCCTTCAGAGTAATGCTTCGGTTACCCTTGTCCGGGAAAGTGTACATTTCCTTCTGCACTACATCCGTGGTATCACCTACACCGCGCTCAAACAGTTCTGTATGCTCAAACATCGGCGTGCGGATCTCGCTGTATCCATATTCAAGACACAGACGGCGCATTTCCTGTTCCACTCTGTGCCACTTATATACTTCAGCAGGTAATACGTCATGCGTTCCTCTCGGTGCCTTTACTTGCATATTACCAACCTCCTTTTTCAAAATTAACTGTTTAATTATATCACATTATCTCAAAAAATGCAATTCCTAACCTGCAATTTCATTCAGATTTAACTGCAAAAGCTTAGAAACTCCCTTTTCTTGCATAGTGACACCATAAATAACATCTGCGCTTTCCATAGTACCGCGACGATGCGTAACGATAATAAACTGTGTTTTATTGCTGTAATTCTTAACATAATCCGCAAAGCGATAAACATTCACATCATCAAGCGCCGCCTCAATCTCATCCAAAAAACAAAACGGCGTTGGTCTGGTTTTTAAAATAGCAAATAGCAACGCTATCGCTGACAATGCACGTTCACCGCCGGAAAGCAGAGATAAGCTTTGCAATTTCTTGCCGGGCGGCTGCACATCTATATTAATACCGCAGTCCAAAATATTTTGCGGATCAGTCAGGGTCAGTTCCGCGCTTCCGCCTCCAAAAAGCTCCGTAAAGGTACTTTTAAAATATTTGTTGATTAAATGGAACTGTTCTTCAAACTGCTCTGTCATCACACGAATCATCTCTTCGATGATGCTGCGCAAATCAGCCTTCGCTTTCTCCAAATCATCCCTTTGACCGCTTAAAAATTCATAACGTTCTTTCACGGACTTATATTCTTCAATTGCATCCACATTAACATTGCCCAGCTCACGAATTTTAGATTTTAACTCTGTAATTTTTTTATTAACCGTAACAGCTGAGCCTAAATCTTCTTTTTTGTAAACCAAAGCCTCGGTATGCGTCAGTTCATATTCATCCCACAAACGGTTAATGGTATTTTCCAGCTCCACCTCGAGTTTTACCTTTTTCGTTTCCACACGATTAAAATCATTGGTCAGCTGATAAACATTTTCACGCAGTTCCTTCGAGCGATTTTGCATAGCGCGTGACTTTTCCTCAAAATTTGACTTCTCGCCAAGCAAGTTTTCAATTGTTTTCTTGATATTTTCCGTCTTTTCCTGCAGTACCTCAACGGAGAGCTGTTTCGTTTCAATCTCAGCTGCAAATTGATCATTTTTTGTCTTTATATCAGATATCTCGCTGCTGCGCAGCCCCGAATTGTTGCGATATTGTCCCATATCACGCTCTAATGCCGATATTCTATCCTCCAAAACCGCAATATCTTTTTCCACAGCCGATTTTTCCACTGTTATTTCCACTACGCGATCAGCAATTTTCTGTTTTTTATTCATCACGGTTTCAAATTCCTGCTCCAGCTGATTTACTTCCGCCCTTTTTTGTGCAATAATTTCTTCTTCAGCTTTCATTTTTTCTGTGAGCTGAACAGAATCCCGCTGTGATTCGGTTATTTTCCGACGGACATCCTCCTGTTCGTTTTCCAAGCGTTGCTTTACTTCCTCCAAATCAGCGCAAATCTGCTCGTTATGTGCAATATTTTGCTCAATTACAATCAATACTTCTTTATTTTCTCTTAGTATATCACTGCTTTTTGCAATGGATAACTCTATCTTTTCTTCTTCTCTCTCTCCGTTCTCCAGTGCTTTTGTCAATTGCTCATATTCTTTTTTCAAACTTTCCGAGTCCTGCTCCAGCTGCTTAATCTCCTTCTCTCTTCCCATTAAACTGGCATGCCGGTTGCTGCTGCCGCCGGAAATACTACCGCCGACATTAAACAACTCACCATCCAAGGTAACAATGCGGAAAGTATTTTTATATTTTCTTGAAACAGCAATTGCCTCATCCATACCACTGAGCACAACCGTACGTCCCAAGAGATTGGCAACGATCCCCTCAAAACGTTTGTCACAGCTGACAAGACTACTGGCCAGTCCCAGAAATCCGCGTTCATGCTGTACCTTGGAGATGTCCAATTCATTCCCCTTCACGGAGCTGACCGGCATAAAGGTTGCACGTCCGCATTTAGCCGTTTTCAAGTATTGTATCGCCTGTTTTGCGTCCTCTTCACTCTCCACAACAATGTTTTGCTGCGCTCCTCCGAGTGCCGCTTCAAGAGCAGTAGTATATTTTGGCTGCGAAGAAATTAATTTAGAAATCGGTCCGTAGATATTTGCGCGCTTTAAGCTGCCCGTTTCATGTTGCCGCATAATCTCCTTTACACTGCGGTTATAACCTTCATAATTCTGCTCCATAGCGCGAAGCATATTTAACCGAGAGCGTTTATCATTCAGCGCAATATTGGTCTGCGTGATGTTTTTGCGCATATCTTCAAGTTCTTGACGCAGTCTATCACAGTCATTTTGCTCCACAGTCAGTCTTTGCCCGACATCGGCAATCAGCTTTTCCTTGCGTTCTCTCTCCTTCGACAAAGAAAAAATCTTGTCTTGCATTTCTTCAAAACCAGCCGAACGCTCCGTCAGTTCAGAATCAATGGTTTCCAGTCTGTTTTTTAAACCCTGACGAACAATTTCCGCATTAGACAGTTTAATCTTGCAATCACTGACGAAATTAATCGACTGCACCACGGCATCTTTTAACGTTTCTATAAAATCATTCTGTTTGCCCGCACCCGCAGACAGTTCCTCGCTCTGTTGCTGCAATTCAAAGATTTTCTGCTCTTTTTCGTGCCGTTGTGCTAAAAACATTTTTTTCTGTTCTTCCGCTTTTGACATCTCATTTTTCGTATCCAAAATGCGCGATTCTATCTCACGCATTTCTGATTCGATACGCTCGATCAGCTGTTTGTTGCCCGCAATAGTGTTGGACAAAACCTCCGCATCACTTTTATTCATACTGATTTGAGCTTCAGCATCTCTTAACTCCTGCTCACTTTTGCGAACGGTCTCTTCTTTTTCTCTCGCCGTCTGGTAAAAGCTCTCCTGTTCTTGTTCTGCCTGCTCCATCTCTCTTTTGGCCGTATCCAAATGTCCGGAAATTACCCTATACTTTTCCTCTAACTCTTCCATTTGAACCTTATTGGTTGATATAACCTCCAAAGCCGCATTAACCTCATACAGCTTTAAATCTTCCTTCAGCACAAGATATTTTTTCGCCTTTTCCGATTGGCGCGCCAAAGGTTCCAACTGATTTTCCAGTTCTAAGATAATATCAGCAACCCTTGCAATATTTTCCTCTGTCCGGCTGAGCTTGCGTTCCGATTCTTCCTTGCGGTAACGATATTTTGAAATGCCTGCCGCTTCTTCAAAAATCTGCCTTCTGTCCTCCGACTTTGTAGAAAGGATCTCTTCAATTTTTCCCTGCCCAACCATGGAGTAACCGTCTCGTCCCAAACCGGTATCCATGAAAAGCTCATGAATGTCCTTTAGCCGGCACGGCGCTTTATTAATCAAATACTGGCTTTCTCCCGATGCAAAAACCTTTCTTGTTACCGCCACTTCATCAAAATCAATACTCAATGACTTGTCTCTGTTATCTAAAACCAGCGTTACCTCAGCAAAACCGAGCGGACTCCTTTTCTGCGTGCCGTTAAAAATAACGTCCTCCATTTTCGCACCACGCAGCGTTTTGGCACTCTGTTCCCCCAAAACCCAGCGAACAGCATCTGAAATATTACTTTTTCCGCTGCCGTTCGGCCCAACAATCGCCGTAACGCCGCTGGAAAAATCAAGTGAAATTTTATCCGCAAAGGACTTAAAGCCCTGCAGTTCCAACCCCTTTAAATACATAATATCCTCCACTCGCCGATTTTCATTCGTTCCTCTTGAATGATTTGAATATTCCTCAGCATAAATTTTTCAGATAAGCGCTTCAGATTTTTCTTCCTGCAGCCAATCAAAGTTGATACAAACCTCGGGTGAACCGTTATCTGCAAGTTCCTTCCCTCTGTGTGCAATAACTGTTCTGTCAGTTTTTCATAAACCAATTCACTTTCCACCAGTTCGCCGAACGCAGGATGAAACGGTCCTGCCAACACATCCTTTTGAGGATTAATATTATCGCTTCCAAGCAAACCAATGCGAATCACATTAGTCCCTGCCGAGCGAAACTTTTTTAACACCTGTTTGCTTTGTTCTACGGCTTCTTCTAACCCAAGCGGCTGATATCTGCCTTCTTGATACCACTGCGCCAATAAAGTATCGCGAATCACCAGTGTCGGATAAATCCTTGCGTTCTCCGGTTTATAGGCAAGCAGCTCTTCCACGCTTTGCATTGCCTTTTCCGCCGTATCCCCCGGTAAGCCAAGCATCACCTGATGTCCCAACGCAAACCCGTAAGCGTGTATCAATTCCGATGCCCTGCGCGCATCCTCCGCTGTGTGTCCGCGAAAATTTTTCTTCAAGACTTCATCATCCATTGACTGCACACCAAGTTCTATCATAGTAACGCCAAAACGTTTCAGATTTTGCAAAATCTCCTCATTGATGCAGTCCGGGCGTGTAGACAGTCTGACACCTGTAATTTTTCCATGCTCCAAATACGGATATGCGACACGCAGCAAAGCTGTCTGCTCTTCTATCGGAATTGCTGTAAAACTACCGCCGAAAAATCCCACTTCTATCTCTGCATTTTGCCCTGCAAGAGTCTGTAAATGTCTGTCTATCCTTCCCTTAACTTGTATCGGCGTCACGCTTGTACCAACGCCGGTAATTTTCTTCTGGTTGCAAAAGGAACAATCATTCGGACATCCCATATGCGGTACAAATACAGAGATAGTTCTATGCTTTTTTTCCATCGTTTTTCTGTTTTTGCAGCGCGTCCTGCGCAGCAGCCTGTTCTGCCTTTTTTTTGCTGTTGCCTTCCCCCTCACCACATACGCTGCCATCCAATAACACCTGTACAAAAAAACTTTTTTTGTGCTCCGGTCCCGTCTCGCTCACCACACGATAAGCGATGGTATGAACGCCATTCGCCTGAACTAATTCCTGAAGCGTTGTTTTAAAATCCTTAAATCGTTTTCCGTTCACTGCCGCCACAATGGTATCGTACAGTTGCCCCAGCACCCATTCCCGCACCTGCGGCAAACCGGAATCCAAATAGATGGCAGCAATCAAAGCCTCAAAGGCATCAGCCAAAATAGACACTCTCGTCCTGCCGCCTGTCATTTCCTCTCCATGGCCCAATCTCAAGAAAGAACCCAATTCTATTTCCTGCGCACATTGCCAAAGGGACTGCTCGCATACCACCGCTGCACGCACTTTGGACAAATCCCCCTCGGGAAGCTTTGGATAATTCTCATACAAATAGCGGCTCACAACCAAACTGAGCACAGAATCTCCCAAAAATTCCAACCGTTCGTTATAAGGAATCACCTTTCCTTTGTTTTCATGAGAAAAAGAGCTGTGCGTCAAGGCATTTTGCAGCAAATGGGAATTAGAAAAATGATAACCGATAATTTCTTCAAACTGTTTTAACTGATTCATAAATCAATTATGCTCCCTTCAGAGCAGACATTGACCAAATGCCTGTTTCATAGCATCTCGTCAATAACTGCTGTTTTTTCTGTATGACATGGGAATATCCCAAGCACACAAAAGCTGCATGCTTGGGATTTCATCTCATTACTGTTCGTACTTTTTCAGCAAAATAACGGCATTGTGACCACCGAAACCGAGTGAATTGGAAAGCGCATAACGAATCGGCTGAGTTCGGCCCTCGTTTACCACATAATCTAAGTCGCAGTCTGGGTCTGCTTCTTTATAGTTTACTGTCGGCGGAACAAATTCATCCTCAATCGCCAATGCGCTGATAATGGTTTCCACCGCACCTGCAGCCCCCAACAAATGTCCCGTCATAGACTTTGTCGAACTGACCGCCATGTGATAGGCATGTTCTCCGAAAACCTTTTTGATCGCCGCAGTTTCAAATTTATCATTATACGGCGTTGAGGTACCGTGAGCATTAATATAATCCACTTCCTCCGGTTGAATCTGCGCATCTGCCAGCGCTTTGCTCATAGCAGCTGCGCCGCCCTCACCATCCGGTGCAGGTGCCGTAATGTGATAAGCATCATCTGTTGCACCATAACCGACAACTTCGGCAATAATATGCGCCCCGCGTGCCTTAGCATGCTCTAATTCTTCAAGAATGACGATGCCTGCACCTTCTCCCATGACGAATCCATCCCGATTTTTATCAAACGGACAGGATGCACCTTTTGGGTCATCATTTCTGGTTGACATCGCCTTCATCGAACAAAAACCGGCAAACGAAAGCGGCGTAATCGCAGCTTCTGCTCCACCTGTAATCATAACATCCACATCACCGTAGCGAACAGCCCGGAACGCTTCACCGATTGCATGCGTGCCGGATGCACAAGCTGACGTGATGCAATAGTTCACGCCCTTTGCTCCTGTTGTAATTGCAACCTGCCCGGCCGCCATATTGGAAATCATCATAGGAATAAAAAATGGGCTGACTCTGCCTGGACCTTTATTAGCAAGCACCGAGGCCTGCCCCTCTAATGTTTCTATCCCGCCGATACCCGACGCAATGATAACGCCGACCTTATATGGATCTTCCCTTTCCATATCAATTTTTGCATCTTCGACCGCCATTTTTGCCGATGCAACAGCAAACTGTGTATAACGATCCATGCGCTTTGCTTCTTTTTTTTCTAAATATAGCTCCGGGTTAAATTCCTTAACTTCTGCACCGATTTGGCATGCGAAGCCAGATGCGTCAAACCGCGATATCGTATCAATTCCGCATACACCGTTTTTAATATTGTTCCAAAATGTCACTTTATCATTTCCTACCGGTGTAACTGCTCCTGCTCCGGTAATTACTACTCTGCGCATTTTCATGTGCCTCCATTTCTCATTTTGCCTGAATCAGGCAGAACTCTTTTGTTTCTGTTTCATTCGCCAAAATATATAAAATGTCTAAGACATATTCCACTGAATTTTTCAAAAAAGTCCCGTATTCACGGGACTTTTTTGATGTATCCAAATTCTTTCTTATTTGCTGTTGGCCTTAATATAATTGACAACATCGGATACAACCTTAATGTTCTCAGCCTCTCCGTCCGGAATCTCCATGTTGAACTCTTCCTCCAAAGCCATAATCAGCTCAACGAGATCCAAAGAATCTGCACCAAGGTCATCAATAAAAGATGCGTCCATTGTAACCGCGCTCTCTTCAACGCCTAACTGGTCAACAATAATGCTCTTTACCTTTTCAAATTCCACGAAACGTCACCTCCCAAAATATAATTAATATACTACATTACCAAGCCACCGTCAATATGTATGACCTGACCGGTAACGTATTTTGCTAAATCACTTGCCAAAAAAGCAACAACATTTGCCACATCCTCGGTCTCACCAAAACGACCGAGCGGAATTGCCTTAAAATATTCCTTCTGCACATCCTCTGACAGTTTATCCGTCATAGCCGACCGGATAAATCCCGGGGCAACTGCATTGCAGGTTATGCCACGCGAAGAAAGCTCTTTTGCCGTTGTCTTGGTCAACCCGATCAAACCTGCCTTAGATGCCACATAATTTGCCTGTCCCGGATTTCCCATAACACCGACAACCGAAGCCAGATTAATAATCGTTCCGCTTCTCTGCTTCATCATAGGACGGCTGACAGCCTTAATCATATGAAATGCACCTTTTAAATTAATATCAAGCACATCATCCCAATCAGAATCGCTCATACGCATCATCAAACCGTCTTTGGTAATACCTGCATTATTTACTAATATATCAATTCTGCCAAATTTGTCAAGAGTATTTTGAATAATTTTTTCAATTTCTTCAAAATTTCTTACATCACCCTTTAAGCAAACAGCATTTCCGCCGGCATCAATTAACTCCTGTGTTGTCGCATCCGCATCTGTCGAAGCCGCAATATCGTTAATAACAATATTCGCACCCATCTGCGAAAGCTTTCGTGCAATATCACGTCCAATACCGCGGCCTGCGCCGGTTATTAAGGCCGTTTTTCCTGTCAAATCAAGTTGTAAACTCATCTTCTCACCTCATTATTTCATCGCCGCAAGCGTAGCTTCCAGCGATTTCATATCTTCCACGTTCAAAACTGTAACGTCTTTACTTATTTTACGCATAAATCCGCTCAGCGCTTTTCCCGGACCAACCTCAACAAAAATATCTACTCCATCAGCAAGCATGCGTCTGATAGTTTTTTCCCAAAGTACGCTGGAAGAAACCTGCTGCACCAGAAGAGGTTTGATGTCCTGTGCCGATTTTACATAATCAGCTGTAACATTGGTAATCAATGGAATCTTCATTTCGGAAAAAGTGACATTTTCCATCTCATGTTCTAGCTTTTCACCTGCGCCAACCAACATTTTACAATGAAACGGCGCACTGACCGGAAGCATGAGCGCCCTTTTGGCTCCCATCTCTTTGGCAATTTCACAAGCCCTTTCCACAGCAGCCAATTCGCCCGCTACAGTAATCTGACCCGGGCAGTTGAAGTTTGCAGGCGATACAATTCCCGCATCCTGTGCCTTTTCACAAACAGCATATACCGAATCGTCGTCCATCCCGATAATTGCTGCCATCGCTCCCTTACCCACAGGAACCTCTTCCTGCATATATTTGCCGCGCTTACGCACCAATTTGACCGCATCTGCAAAGGAAACTGATTCTGCTGCGACATGTGCCGAATATTCACCCAAGCTAAGTCCTGCCACCACGTCAGGAACAATCCCCTCCTGCTGCAGGACGCGCAAAGCTGCGACACTCATAGTAACGATTGCCGGCTGGGTATTTTCTGTAATTTTCAGGGTCTCTTCATCACTGTTCCAGATCATCTCTTTCATATCAATGCCAAGATTTTCGCTTGCTTCCACAAACACAGCGTCAGCCACCGGATAATGTTCTGCAAGCTCCTTGCCCATACCGACCGTTTGTGCACCCTGACCGGAAAATAAAAATGCCTTTTTGCTCATAGTTTCCTCCTGTCTGTATCAATATGTTTCATTAATATAAATTATACCTGCCACCTTTGTCATAAACACAATTATACCTTCATCACCAAAGACGCCCAAGTAAGGCCGCCGCCAAAACCAACCAACCCAACCGTGTCTCCCGGTTTCATCCGCCCTGCCCGTTTTGCCTCACATAAGGCCATAGGAATACATGCACTGGAGGTATTGCCCGTGCGGTCAATATTGACATACACCTTATCTTCAGAAAGATGAAGCCGTTTTATTGCACCATCAATAATTCTGACATTCGCCTGGTGCGGAACCAAAAGGTCCAGGTCTTCAACCTTAAGCCCCGCCATTTCGACAGAACGCACCATCGATTCACACATAACACGCACCGCAAATTTAAAAACCTCACTGCCATCCATCCAGAAGGTTCTCTTTTTTTCGCCTCCGCGCCGCGCCAAATCCTCCTCCGAAAACTTTAGGCTCGGAATGGAAAGCACGCCTTCGCGCGAACCGTCTGCCCCTATCTCGTGAGCCAGAATGCCGTCACCATCTTCACAGGCCGTTACCACAACAGCACCGGCGCCGTCTCCAAAAAGCACACAAGAGGTTCTGTCCTCCCAGTCCGTATATTTTGACATCGTATCTGCACCAATTACTAAAATATTACGGTAGGTACCCGCTTTAATAAACTGCTGCGCAATGATCATCGCAGAAACAAAACCGGAACATGCTGTATTAATATCAATAGCCGCAGCATTTACCGCCTCAATCCGCTTTTGCACCAAGCAGCTGGTAGATGGGGTAACCATCTCCGGACTAACACTTGATACTAAAATCAAGTCGATATCCGCTGCAGACATGTTCGCATCAGCAAGCGCTTCCCGTGCCGCAACAGTTGCCATATCGGACGAAAACTCGTCTTCACGGCAAATATGCCGTTCTTTAATACCGGTTCTTTTTGTAATCCACTCATCCGAGGTATCCACCATTTTTTCCAAATCAAAGTTATTTAAAATTTTTTCCGGCAAATACATGCCGCAGCCAATTATTTTAGCATTCATGTTCTGATTCCTCCTTCTGCAACGCCAACTCCATTCTGATTTTATCATTTACACCGGTATCGGCAAAAACAAGCGCGCTTCGGATGGCGTTGTAAAAAGCTTTCGCATCTGAGCTACCGTGCGCCTTAATAGCCACACCGTTAATTCCCAGAATCGGTGCGCCTCCATACTCGGAATAATCCATTTTTTTCTTCAAAGTCTTTAAGCCGGGTTTTAAAATTGCCGCACAAAGCTTAGTAAACATATTTTTTACCAAAGCATCCTTTACCATTCCAAACAGGGCAATCCCCAGTCCCTCCGTCAGCTTCAAAATCACGTTGCCCACAAAGCCGTCACAAACAATGACATCTGCATCGCCGTAAGGGATCTGTCTTGCTTCTATATTGCCGGTAAAATTAAGTCTGCTCTGCTCCAGTAATGGATATGCCTCTTTTACCAATTCGTTGCCCTTGCCGGGTTCTGAACCAACGTTGACTATCGCGACCCGGGGCCTGGCAATCCCCAAAACATTTTCTGCATAAAGAGACCCCATAACGGCAAACTGCAGCAAATGCTCTGCTTTGCAATCTGCGTTTGCTCCAACATCCAGAACAATGCTGCCCGTCTTTATGTTCGGTATGTATGTCGCAAGTGCAGGGCGCTTTACACCTTCAATTCTTCCCAGCACACGAAAGGCACCCGCGAAATAGGCTCCTGTATTTCCTGCAGAAATAACTGCCTCCGCTTCCCCATCCTTTACCATTTGAAGCGCAACCATTAAAGAGGAATTTTTCTTACTGCGAATAGCATGGACCGGGCTGTCCTCATTAGTGATAACTTCCTCGGCATTGCGAATAGAAAGTCTATCCTTCGGATAATCATATTCTTTTAATAGATTTGTAAGCTCTGCTTCCCTTCCACACAACACGATTTCTACATCAAATTCGCGTGCTGCGCTTACACAACCCTTTATCACTTCAATCGGCGCATTATCGCCGCCGTAAGCGTCTACCGCTATACGCATACCTCACCCTTCTTTACTCAATATCATACAAGATATTGTAGATATCAGATACATACAATATCAAGAAGTATATTACAAAACTGCGGAAAATGCAAGCCTTTAATGGAAAAAATTAAAAATATTTTCACATATTTTTCTGGAAAGACCCGGAACCTGCTGCAAATCGGTTATTTCTGCCGCTTTAATCGCCGAAATCGTTTTAAAGTGTTTCAGCAGTTTTTTACGAGTCGCAGCACCCACACCCTCTATCTGCTCCAAAGTTGAACCGGTCATTGTTTTATGGCGCAGCTTTTTATGGTAATCAATTGCAAAGCGGTGTACCTCATCCTGTATACGCGTGATCAGTGCAAATGACTGAGAAGACTTTTTAAAAGCAATTTCCTGCTGCTGTGCATTGATCAACGCACGTGTTCGGTGTTTATCGTCCTTTACCATACCAAATAGAGCAATGTCTTCGTCAAGCAATTCTAAAAGTTCGCTGATAACACTCAAATGTCCCTTGCCGCCATCCAAAAAGATACAATCCGGCCTTGGCAAAAATTTTGCATCCTCTTTTGCCAGCTTTCCTGCCTCGATCAACAATTCTTCCTCGCGTGCATTTTTCAGTCTGCGGTACAGTACTTCTGCCATACTCTTATAATCGTCACTGCCATGAACCGTTTCAATTTTAAATCGACGATAAAATCTTTTTGCCGGCTGACCGTCAATAAATACAACCATTGAACCCACACTGTCCGAACCACCGGTATTGGATATATCATAAGCCTCTATCCTGTAAGGAGGTGCCGGCAGAGCCAGCTCTTCTTTCAGCTCCAAAATGGTCTTCCCAATACTTTTCTTATTCTCTGAACGTTTTAAAATATAGTCTACAGCCGCCTGTCTTGCATTTTTATAGGCCATTTCTACAATATTTTTCTTCTCGCCGCGCTTTGGACAAAATACAGTAACCTTTCTGCCTTTTTTCTGTGACAACCAAGCAGAAATCAAATCAAACTCTGCGCTTTCGTACTGCGAATAAATATTTTTCGGAATATAAGATGCTTCATGGTAAAACTGTTTCAAAAAATCAGATGCAATTTCATCATCCGACATATCCTGTGTTTTATCTAAAACCGCAAGATGCCGCCCCAGCAGCCGTCCGCGCCGAATAAAAAACACCTCAACAAAAGTTTTATTTTCCTGTCGGTAAAAGCCGATAGCATCCTCATCCGCTTGTCGTTCGGAAACAATTTTTTGCCGTTCGTCAATCTTTCGGATCCCGTCCAGTTTATCACGCAAAAGCGCTGCTTTTTCAAACTCCATGGCATCTGAAGCAGCATACATCTCCTTTTCCAAACCATTCAACAAATCCTCATGGTCCCCATCCAGAAAAAGGCAAGCATCGGAAATCAGTTTCTTATACTCCTGCTTACTGATTTCTTTTTCACACGGCGCAATACATTGTCCGATATGCGCATTCAGGCAAGCTCGTCTTTTCCCCATATCGCGCGGTAATTTGATTCGGCATGTGGGAATCCGATAAAGCTTACTTACCATATCTATCGCTTCACGTACCGCCGCACCGGAGGTATAAGGTCCAAAATATTTTGCTCCGTCTTTTTGCATCCTGCGTGAAAGAAAAATTTTGGGATAATCCTCTGAAATAGTTACTTTGATATATGGGTAATTTTTATCATCTTTTAATAAAATATTATAATACGGACGGTATTTTTTTATGAGGTTACACTCTAAAATCAATGCTTCCAATTCACTGTCCGTTAAAATATATTCAAAATCCGCAATATTAGAAACCATAGCCCGTACCTTTGGAGTATGTTTTTCCGGATTTCTGAAATATTGCCGAACTCTGTTTTTTAAAATTTTCGCCTTGCCGACATAGATAATTTTTCCGGTTTTATCCTTCATCAGATAAACTCCCGGTTCCTCCGGTATGTTCGGCAATCTTTCCTTATCCATATATTCACCCCCGCTTTGATGGTACTCTTTTCATTATATACAAAATCATCCTTACAGTCAATATCGGATTTTCGAGCATTTTCTCCATAATCCGGCCCGTTTCTTATTTACGCCTTGAAACAGAAAAAACGGCAAGCAAGCGATTGCAAAAACCGTTGTTTGCCGTCTGTACATTAATTACTTTCTACAATTTCCAAGCTTGTCACGACTTTATTTTTTCCGACATTTTCGTAATTGACAATAATGACTGTTCCCTCCATGATGCGCGGCTTCTCCGGATTTTTATTAAAATACTCAACATCTAACTTTCCCTGTTCTCCCAACTGAAAACTATAAGTTTCATCAGCGACTTTTACATCCAGCGTATCATTGGTAAGAGCGAGAACCGGACCCTCCACACTCGGCGTCTTAGTATCCAAAACCCTTCCTTCTGTATATCTCAGCTTGGGGTTTGGCGTTGCCGTGGGGCTTGCCTGCGGCACATTTTCCGCTTTTTCTGATGACGTTGCCGTGGCCTCCGCAGTTGCGGAAGCGGAAGGGCTGGCTGACGGTTGTGTTTTACGTTTAGAACAGCCACCCGCAAACATTACTGCAAATGCAAGTATCAATACTGCAATCTTTATATTTTTCATATCCATCCACCTCTTCGCATTTTTTCCTGCAAAACTTTATAATAATACGTAATAATATAACTTAAAACATAATCATACAAAATAAATATTACTTCTAATGCCAGTACAATCCAGGGCAAATAGGTCAACGTCAATTTTGTCACTGCCGACTCAACGGTTGGTAAAAAAAAGACCTGAAATACAAGATAAGCAGCAACCAGAACGACGTTAAACAATAGAATTTTCAGTGCCCATTCCAGCCATCTTTTATTCAATTTTTCGATATACATCTTTATTACCGGGTAATATCCCAGCAGCACAATGTACGCCAATGCATATGTTTTTTTAGGAATCAGCAGAAGTGAAAGTAAAGCAACCCCCGCATAATGCAAAAGGCCATATTTAGGTCCATATTCCGCCGTACACACCGAGCCGAAAACCGAGCTGACCGCCAGTAATGCAATTTTTGCACTGGGCGCAACCGAAGCTGCAAACAAACACACGACCGCAAGCGCTGTCATAACTGAAGAAAATGCCACTCGTTTTGACACACAAAGCCCATCCTTTCTAACAACAAGGTATCAGGTCGCCGCCCATACATTCACAACAGCAATCCGCACAGAGCAAGCCCTGACAGCAATCGCATGCGCTCATATTTCCCGGCGCTCTGCCCATACCATACCCTACATTACGATATTGCTGCGTACGGGAAATATAATTGTTGAGTGCTGCGCGGTATTCCGGATTTGCCGGTTCCATATTGACAGCCTGCTGGATAAAATTAAGTCCTTGCTGATACCAACCGCGCTGCATAAATATTGTTCCTTTCAGGAAAAACCACTCCGCATTCCGCACCGCTATCTGGTCAAGCTGCTGTTCCGCTTCATTTAATTGACCCATTTGGATTAAATTTCTGATTTGAGCATAGTTCCCGCTGCCCTGTGTGTAGCTGCCGTTTCCGCTATATGCAGAACCGCTTTGATAAGAACCGCCGGCAGCACCGTGCATCAACTGCTCATACGCTTCATTAATCTCTTTAAATTTTTCCTCCGCAAGATCTGATAGAGGATTATTTGCATAATTATCAGGATGATATTGTTTTGCTAATTTACGATATGCTTTCTTTATTTCCTCCTGCGATGCGTCCTTGCTGATTCCCAGCACTTCATACGGATCCTTCATTTATCTTTTCTCCTTCTGCTTTTTCTCCTTGGCAAGGCTTGCAAAATACTTTATCCAAACTGTCCTGCAAGCCTAAATAAATAATATTATCTAAAATTGCCTTATTGGCCTTTATATCAAGCAATTGATAGCTGTTTGATACATCGCTTAACGTAAACAGCAAAGCGGTTTTAATTGCCTGTTCGTCATTTTTTTCTTCCGAAATCAAAAAGGGGTTAAAACTTTTTGTTTTCTGATCTTTTGCTCTGTCTTCATAGGCGTCTAAAATATAGATATAACGCCCTAAACAATAACCGATGTGTGAAAAAACCCGGCGCTGATTCTCTTCGAAAAAAGGAACGTCAAAAACCGCACGCATCACCATACCAAATTCGTGGGCCAGCCGATCAATCTCCGAACATTTTTCTTTTTCCAGCTCTGAAAGCCGGCGCAGATGCAGAGAAATTTCCGCAAACAAACCATCATATCGTTTTTTTGCTTTTCTCTTGGCAGGATAAAAAAGCGGCATACAAAATAAAGAACGCAAAGAACGTTCATCCTGCCAATCATCAGCAAGCTTCGCATACATTAACATAACGTTAGCTGCCGCGGTATAATCCAGATAGTCAGAAGAAAGACAAACGGGTTTATTGCGAAACGGATTTGCTATACAGCGCTCGGGCCGTATTTTTACTTTCTCTTCCGATACGGAGGACAACAAAAGCGCCAAAAAGGTTACGTCATAACTAAGACCCATACGCGATATAAAACCATATTCGCGCTTCAGCGTCTTACACAAGCCGCAATAATAGGAACGAAACAGATTAAATTCCCTTACCTTCAATTCGTCTTTGCAAACTCTAACATATCCAAACACCGCTATCCCACATTTCAGTTTATTTCTGCCGCAAATTTTAACAGAGATTGAAGTTATTGTACCATATTTCCTATGGAATAGAAATAGCTAATTTGTAAATAAATTATAAATAAATGGCTCATAATTTCCGCTTTTGCATATGATATGCAATACGAAGCATTAGCTTGTCCGGTAAAAACCTTCCGAAAAAATGCGCACATTTCATCAAAGTTCCCGGAACAATCACCAGTTTGTTTGCAAACATCTTCTGCACAGCATAGCGCGCCACATAAGCACTGGAAAGACCCCTGACGCTAAAACGCACATTTGCCGCGGCATCAAATTCCGTCCGCACAGGACCGGGGCATAAGATACTGATGCTTACGCCGCTTTTATCACGCCGCAACTCCTCATAAACTGCTTCACTCAGCCGCAAAACGTAAGCTTTTGTAGCATAATACACCGCCAGCATCGGTCCGGGCTGAAACGCTGCCGAAGAAGCAACATTTAAAATATATTTTTTATTTTTTCCTTGCCACTCACGCGTAAAAAGTTTCATCAAAATTTGCAGAGCACGAACATTAACATCGAACATTTCCTGTTCTCTCTTCATGTCGTTCTCCACAAAGGTTCCAAATTGACCAAATCCGGCATTATTAACCAAAATATCAATATCAAATTCCTTACATTTTTCAAATAAGGTATAACATTCCTCTTCCCGCGACAAATCGCACGGTATGATGAATGTCTTTACTGTAAGCTCTGCAGCCAGTTCCTCCAGGCGGTCCTTCCTGCGTGCCGCAAGCACCAGATTAACGCCGCGTGCCGCAAGTTCACGTGCAATATCGCGTCCGATGCCGGAGCTTGCTCCTGTTACCAAGGCTATCACGCTATCACCTCTGTTTTTATTTCCCTTCCGAATATTTCTCCAACAAATCTTCTTTCATCTTCCAAAGCTTTGGAGATAAATCTACATAGTATTTGTGCGGATTTTCAAAACGCTTAACCTCATCCCAAAGCTTGCCGACCTGCTCAGCACAATAACGTTTTATTTCGTGCACATCCGGGCTGTCATAAATACACTTTCCCTTTTCAAATAACTGAACCATCAGCTTGCGCACATGGAAATCTGTTAATTTTTTGCGCTTCCAGGTATGATCCGGATCAAAAATTTCATACGGCTGTGTTTCGTCTATCTCTTCACCGCGCAAACCTATAACGTCCGCCACCGCCTCTCCGCTCTCGTTGGAGTATAAGCGAAAAACCTCTTTGAATCCGGGATTGGTAATTTTAGTTGTATTTTCACTGATTTTAATTTTCGGTATTATCTCACCATCTTTTTCCAATGCCGCAAGTTTATATACACCACCAAACACCGGCTCCGAACGCGAAGTAATCAAACGCTCTCCGACACCAAATGCGTCAATTTCCGCACCTTGCATCAAAGTATCACGAATAATATATTCATCCAGCGAATTGGACGCAGTAATTGTACAATCCGAAAAGCCCGCATCATCCAGAAGTTTTCTTGCTTTTTTGGTCAGATAGGCAATGTCACCCGAATCAATACGGATCCCCTTCGGACGATAGCCCTTTGGCAGCAGAACATCATTAAATACACGAATTGCATTCGGGATACCTGATTTTAAAACATTATATGTATCCACCAACAACAAACAGTTATCCGGATAAAGTTCCGCATAAGCGCGAAATGCATCATACTCCGAGTCAAACAGCTGTACCCACGAATGTGCCATCGTTCCAAGCGCCGGAATCCCATAGTCGCGATCGGAAATCGTACATGCTGTTCCGCAACAGCCGGCAATATATGCTGCCCGCGCACCCAACATTGCGCCGTCACTTCCCTGTGCACGTCGCGAACCAAATTCCATTACGGCACGTCCGTCCGCCGCACGTACAATACGGTTTGCTTTGGTTGCAATTAATGATTGATGGTTAATAATTAACAAAATCATCGTTTCAACAAACTGTGCTTCTATCACAGGCCCACGCACTGTTACGATCGGCTCCTGCGGAAAAATAGGCGTTCCCTCGGGGATTGCCCAAACATCGCAAGAGAACTTAAAGTTTGCAAGATATTCTAAAAATGCCTCGCTAAATATCTTTTTACCGCGAAGATACTCAATGTCCTCTTTTGCAAAATGAAGATTTTTCAAATATTCAATAACCTGCTCCAATCCCACCATAATTGCAAAACCGCCGTCATCCGGTATTTTACGAAAAAACATATCAAAATAGGCAATTTGATCTTCAAAGCCTTTTTCGAAATAGCCATTTGCCATCGTGATTTCATAAAAATCAACCAACATGGTAAGATTTATACCTTCTGTCATACAAAATCAATCCTTCCGTCTTGCTCGGCGGCAAAAATAATACAAGAAACTGCATGCAAAATGCTTGCTGTCACGCCCATTACCGCTCTCTTTTCCACTTATTATACATCAATTTTTTTAATTTATCTACCAATTTGGAAAAATTTTTTAAAAAAGTTGTTTTTAAGTCATTTCTCATGTATAATAGAAATACAAAACCATAAAGAAAGAAGAACATTATGAATCATTATCATACCATATTATTTGATTTAGATGGCACTTTGACCGATCCCGGTATTGGCATAACCAATTCTGCAATGTACGCATTAAAAAAGTTTGGAATCACCATTACCGACCGCAGTAAGCTATATCCGTTTATCGGTCCACCGCTGCTTGATTCTTTTGAAAAGCACTATCACTTTACACCAAACGAGGCAAAAACAGCCGTAACCTATTACCGGGAATATTATACCGATAAGGGTATTTATGAAAATCTGCTCTACCCCGGCATTGACGCACTTCTGCGCTCTCTTAATGCAAGCGGGAGAAAAGTCATTTTAGCAACCTCAAAACCGGAGCCTTTTGCCGAAAAAATCTTAAAGCACTTTCATCTTTTAAACTATTTCGACTTTGTCGGCGGCGCTCTTTTGGATGAAACCAGAACCGCCAAAGACGAGGTGATTGCTCACGTCCTTACCTCCTGCAATATTGACGTTGCAGGTACTGTTATGATCGGCGATCGCGAGTATGATATCATAGGAGCAAGAAAGAACGGCCTTGCTTCCATCGGCGTACTTTATGGCTACGGCAGCCGCGAAGAACTGGAAAATGCAGGCGCAGACTGCATTGCAGAAAGTGTGACTGATTTACAAAACATACTTTTAAAATAAGAAAGGTTAAAGCATGGATTCATTTTATAAAAACAAAGTTATTCTGGCGCCAATGGCAGGTGTCAGTGACCTTCCTTTTCGTCTCATATGCCGTGAATACGGCGCAGATATTGTATATTCCGAAATGGTGAGTGCAAAGGGAATCCACTACAAAGACAAAAAAACCAATCTGCTCCTGGCAACAGATGAACGTGAACAGCCTTTAGTGGCCCAAATTTTTGGCTGCGAGCCGGAGATTATGGCAGAGGCTGCCGCATATGTAGAGGAAAAAGGCTTTACACATCTTGATATTAATATGGGTTGCCCAACGCCAAAAATTGTATCAAACGGCGACGGCAGTGCTCTCATGAAAAACTTGCCGCTAGCACGTTCTGTAATCCGGTCTGTTGTCAATTCATGCCATATTCCCGTCAGCATAAAAATGCGCTCCGGTTGGAACAGCGAAACTAAAAATGCCGTTGACCTCGCATGCATTGCAGAAGAAGAAGGTGCCTCCGCAGTTGCGGTACACGGACGTACCCGCGAAGAATTTTACAGCGGCCGCGCTGACTGGAACATAATTCGTGAAGTCAAAAAGGCTGTAACGATTCCCGTTATCGGCAACGGTGATATTGTTTCTCCGGAATCAGCGCTGCAAATGTTGGAGGAAACCGGTTGTGACAGTATTATGATTGGCCGCGGCGCAGAGGGGAATCCTTTTTTGTTCCGCGCAGTTCGCGAAGCAATGGATGGCGAACCCCAGACGCTTATCTCTGCCGAAGAAAAACAGTGTACAATTTGCCGCCATATTAAGCTTTTGGTAGAAATAAAAGGCGAACACATTGGTGTTCTGGAAGCAAGAAAACACATTGCCTGGTATGTAAAGGGGCTTCCCGGAGCAGGAAAGCTGAAAACCAAAGCCTTCTCCGCCTCCACTCTGGAAGAAATGCTGAATATTATTCAGGAAATTCATTAATATAGAGCAAAAAATGCATACTAAAAATCATGACCGGTATGCATTTTTCTTATTTTTATAAAGTTTTTCAGCATTCTTTCAGAAATGTATGTTATTATGTTGGAAAATAAAAGAAATTAGGCTGTCAACTAACGTGAGGTGAAATGATATGAAGATTTTGGTGGCAGAAGATGAAAAGCTGATATCAAATGCCGTATGCAAACTTTTACAGGATGAAGGTTTCTACACCGATGCTGTTTATAACGGAGAAGATGCTGTTTATTATCTGCAAGAAGAACGCTACGACTTGATTATACTGGACATTATGCTTCCTCCTCCGGATGGAATAGAGATTTTAAAAATTGCTCGTCAAAGCGGTATTAACACTCCTATCTTAATGTTGACTGCCAAAAACACGATTCCCGATAAGGTATGCGGCTTAAACAGCGGTGCGGATGATTATATGACCAAACCCTTTGACTCTGATGAACTTCTGGCGCGCGTCAACGCCCTCACACGGCGGACAGGTAAACTTATTTTGGAGGATATCTCCTATGGTGATTTGCGTCTTGAACTGCATTCAGCCATACTATATTGCGGGGCCAATTCTATTCAGCTTACAAAAAAAGAATTTGAAGTTTTGAAAATGTTGTTAAAGAATGCAAACATTACCGTAACCAAAGAAAATCTGATTGTAAACATATGGGGAGCTGACTCCGACACAACTGAAAACAACGTGGAAGCATACATCTCATTTATCCGGAAAAAAATAAAATATTTGAACTCAAACGTGAGCATCAAAAATATTCAAGGTATCGGTTACCGGATGGAGGAACATTATGCTGAAAGCGTATAAGAAAAAATTTATTCTTTCCAATTTATGCTTAGTTGGTTTTGTGCTGTTGGTCATGAATACAGTGTTTTTCACCTATTCCTGCCACACCGGCATGAAAGAACTGAAAACAACCATGCAGCAGATGCTTGCGCCATATAATGCGCTAAAGGATATTATAAAAGACCATATGCAGGAAATTCCTCAAAAAACCGATCAATCCCCCGACCTCAGCGAAAAACCGCCAAAACCTATGGATGAGTCAGCGTTAGACGAAAAAAAACCGCCTGCTCCTCGGGCAGTTCCTCCAAAACCAAACGAAAAATACAGCAAGTCGGTTTTCGTTTTCTTTTATAATACCGACACAAAAACAACATCCGTTATTTCAAAAGAAGACATCCCATACGGAGATGATCTGCAGGAGATTGCCGAAACGGTTCAGGCTGCCGATGAAAACTTTGGGAAAATCACCGGAAAGGATTTATTCTTTTACAAACAAGCAACGGGAAACGATATTAAAATCGCCGTTGCAGAAAAAAGTTTTCTGCGCTTTGAGCGCCTCAAACTTCTATCGCTGCAATGCCTCATATTTTGTATAACCATGCTGATATTTTACTTCATCAGCCGCTACATTGCCGGTATTGCAATTAAACCGCTTGAAGACTCCATCGAGCGCGAAAAACAATTTATTACAGATATTTCACACGATTTGAAAACCCCAATCACCGCCATTCTTGCCAACACAGACATTTTGGGAAAAAATCCAAGCGCATCTGTTGCTGACATGAATCAGTGGATTAGCGGGACAAAACAAGCAGCTGCTAACATGCGCACACTAATTGAAGAGATGCTGCTTCTCTCTAAAACAGAAACAATAAAGGAGATTCATACAGAAGCTGTAAATTTCACAGATATTACGGAGCAAAACGCATTGGTTATGGAATCGGTTGCGTACGAAAGGGATATACAGTATCGTACCAAAATACAAAAAGGCATCTATATTCAGGCAAATTCGGAATATGTGAAAAGAATCGTCGCTTCTTTGATTGATAACGCTTTAAAGTATGAGGCCGAAAATGGCTCTGTCACGGTAGAGCTAAGTGTAAAAAACGGAAAAGCACAACTGCAGGTTACAAATCAAACCTCTGTTATCCCCAAAGAAGATCTACCCCACATTTTCGAACGTTTTTACCGCTCAGATAAATCACGCCAAGCCAATACCGGTCATGGCCTGGGACTTGCAATTGTAAAAAATTTAACAGATGCCATGAACGGAAAAATCAATGCAGTCAGTTCCGAAAAGGAGGGAACCATATTCACGGTAAGCTTTCCCATTATAAATCAAACTATAAAGTTATAACAAAAAGAGAAAGGCGAAAAAATTTCATGCTTACATTAAGATGCTATAAACCCGATGATTGCCATATACTGGCGGCATTGTTTTATGACACGGTTCACACTATTAGCCGCAGAGATTATACCGAAGAGCAAGTCAACGCATGGGCTGATGGCAAGCTTAACCTCACAGAATGGAATCTCTCTTTTCGCAATCATAACACGGTTATCGCTGAAAAAAACGGAAACATTACAGGTTTTGGAGATATGGATTCAGATGGTTACCTGGATCGTCTTTATGTTCACAAAGACTACCAGCATCAAGGTATTGCTACTGCTATCTGTGATGTTTTGGAACAAAATTTTCGAGGTTCTGAAATCATAACACATACTTCGGTTACTGCAAAAGGTTTTTTCGAAAAGCGCGGTTACAAGGCAATAAAGCAACAACAAGTATATCGACATGGCATACCGCTGATAAACTATATTATGATTTTAAAAAAGAATTTCGTGCATTAAACTTAAGCCGGTGATTCTATAAAATAACGGGAGTCAAAAAGACTCCCATTATTTTATAGAATATTTCATTTTAACCGGTCTTGCGCCATATCAGCAATGCTCTAAAATAAACTCAACAATCACACTGCAATTCCACGGAATCCCATGCGGGTGATGACCTTGAGCGATTCTCGGAACAACCTTCAGTAAATTTTCCGTGCCTTCATATTCCATCTCCATCAACTTGCCATTTTGCTGATAAAGAACCGTTGCATCCTCAGTGCCGTAAAGCATGATAATCGGAATTTTGTTCTCTTTTAACACAGGAATATAGTTCATCGGATGATAGGGAAATTTTAACAGCTGTGCACGCGTAATACCCGGATACGCCTCAACAAACTCTCTGCCCCACGTCCGTTCGCACTCCTCATTTCCAAGTCTCCCCGGATAATCACAAAAATTTAAGACCGGTGCATCAATAAACATACAGGCAACCTTATCCGGGTGTGTTCCCGCAAAGCTTACCGCATGCGCACCGCCGCAGCTCATACCAATCGGTACGCATTTTTCATTTAAACCATATTTCTCATGTAAAAAAACCGCAAAACGTGCCTTTGCATCACAATCTTCTTTTGTGGCAAAACGGGTCTTGTTCTTCAAATATGCCGCATGAAAACCTTTACGAAGCAATGCAATTTCCGTTTCCGGAAAATCATTCCAATACTCTGTTTTTAAACTCCAATGTTTCCCCTCATCGGCATGCTCCGGAAATACTAAAATTGCTTCCCTACCCTCAAATTCAAAGCGTTCTTGCTGAAATCCATTCCACAACTCACTCATCTGCTCTGCCTCCATTAAAATTAACACAACAATATTTTGATTCAGATAATTACTTCAAAACCGAAATAGCATCGCTAATTGTTTTTTCTAATGCCTCGCGTCCATATTTGTCCACCTCGGCTTTGTTCTTCTCTCCGTGCGTCAGACAACCGGCACCGCCGATACAACCGCCGATACATGCCATTCCCTCAATAAAGTTAGCATCTGAAACATTTCTGCTCTTTTTAATCAATGCCGTACGGCACGCCTCAATACCATCGCACGACTGTGCCTTTAATTCAAAGTCATCATAGCCATGCTCTTTCAATCCCTCTGCCACAGCATCTGCTAAACCGCCGCAGCGTGCAAATATTCTTCCAAAATATGATGCATTGTCGAGTACATCCTCAGAAAGCTGAGTAATATCAATATCCCTGCTATCAAAAAGAGCCTGAAGCTCCTCAAAAGTGAGACAAGTATCAACATACGGTTTTACCTCTTCCTTTTGCACTTCCATCTTTTTTGCAGTACAAGGGCCGATAAAAACTACTTTCACATCATCTTTTGAACTATCCTTAATATATTTTGCAATCATTGCCATAGGGGAAAGATTATGCGATATGTGTTGCGCCAAATCAGGATATGCCTTGCGTACATAATCAACAAACGCCGGGCAGCATGAACTCGTTAAAAATTTCTTTTCATAAAGCTCCTCCGATTCCGCATAAGCTACCATATCCGCTCCAAGCGCTGCCTCAATAACCGTGTAAAAGCCCAATGCTTTTAATCCGCTGATAACCTGTCCCAGCTTTGCATATGTAAACTGACTGGAAATAGACGGTGCAACCACCGCATATACACGATATTTTGTATTTTTTTCGCTCTTTTTGATTAAATCAATACAATCTAAAATAAATGATTTATCCGTGATAGCTCCAAATGGACACTGATATACACATGCGCCGCATGAAATACACTTTTCATTATCAATTGCTGCCGCCTTATTCTCGTTCATTGAAATAGCCTTTACTTTACAAGCATTCTGACACGGTCTCTTACGATTTACAATCGCCGTAAACGGGCAGACACGCGCACAAGCACCGCAGTCCACACACTTTGATTTATCAATATGCGCTACATGGTTATGATCAAAAGAAATAGCGCCTCTGCGGCAAACATCCTCGCAGCGGTTTGCCAGACAGCCCCTGCAAGCGTTTGTTACTTCATAGCCACCCATCGGGCACTCGTCACACGCGGTCTCAATAACTTCAATCACATTGGGATTTTCACCCTCACCGCCCATGGCAATTTTCACACGCTCTGCTAAAATAGCACGCTCCTTATATACACAGCAACGCATAGTAGGCGTATTCCCCGGAATAATTCTCTTCGGAATATCCATCAGATTTTGCAAAAGCGTGTCGTTCCACGCTTCCCTCGCAACCTCGCGAAGCACCTTATATTTTAAATATTGCACCTTTGTATCAAATTTTCTCATGCTTTCCTCTCTCCCCTTAGAAATAACTAACCTTAATACGCTTTCCCATTTGCCTCAGACACGCAGAAAGTTCCTCAACCAGATTCATTTTAATACTGAAATTAATCGGCAATTCCGGATTTTGATGCGCCGGATTAATCGCCCTGCCAACATAAAAATTAATATCCGTTGCTTCTTCAAATAAAAGCCTGCAAATTAACGATGCACCATCATTATGATAACTCCAATGCGCGTAACTCTCATTTCCCGCCAAATAATCTTTGGCATATTCTAATACCTTATTAATGGTGATAACTCCCTCTGTGACCAAATCAACCCCTTCAATTTCCGCAATCGGCGGAACATCACTGCTTTCAAAATGCAGGCTCGGCTTAACAGTCTTTCCCAAATATTTTGCCGCTATCGACGAAGTAGTACCTCCGCAAACAATATGCTTTCCCTCCTTAGAGAAAAACAGCGACATCATTCTGTTACAGTCATCACGATCACGCGGCGGACCAAACAACAGATTGACCGGAGCACGCTTTCGAATGCGTACCACGCAGGCAGTAGCATCATCACCCGGCTTCTCTCCATACAACTTAAAACATTCATCTGTCAAAATCGTTGCAAGAGTTTTTGCTGTAAAATCACCAAACGTAAGCGGCTCCAAAAACTCAATAATATCCTCCCGTTTCCATCCGAAATTGTACGCCAGACCGATTCCGGCATGAGGACAGCCATCACTCATCGCAACAAATACATCATTTTCCTGCAAATCAATCACGGACTGATAAACCTTTTTCCCATCAATATTCATCTCTGTTTTCGGATAATCATAATTTTTGTTATCCCGAATCAGAATAACATGCGGATTATCATATTGTATCAGCTCTGCTGTCGTATTGTCAATTAAATGAATAATCGTAAACGTGGAATACGCCACGCCGCGCACACTGCAGATAGGAAGTGTTGCCGCAATCGTTTTTACACACTCCTCCAATGCGATTCCTTCTGCCATCATAGTGGAAATGATTTTCGAAGTCAGTGTAGACAAAATGCTTGCTTTCACACCGCTGCCCAAACCATCTGCCAGCACAATTACCGATGAGTTTTCGCCCTGTTCTACAACATCCACATGATCCCCGCAAAGTTGCTCTCCATAATGATTAATGCTTTTATAGCCAATATCTGCACATAAATTATTCATCCGCTATCGTCTCCTTCAGTTTGGTGAGCGCAATTTTTGTCTCCGCCGCAGTCTCACCCAAAAGAGAGGCTATCTCTTGCACAATGCGCATTTGTTTATCCACTACCCTATCCGCAATCTCTACTGTTTGTCTGCTGACATTTTCCTTTTTCTCGCGGGCATTTTCTTCTTCTGTAATATCGCGCATGATGCAAATAAGCAATCTGTAATCTTTATCATACACAATGGTCTGTTCCACGTAACGCTCATATTCCGCTAAATAAACCCTTTTATTTTTAATGCTTTTCCCGTTTGACAGCACCTCTACAAACCATTTCGGATCAAGCACACGTACAACCAAATCGCCAAGAATATCCTTTGCACTGCGCAAATTCATAATTTTCAGCGCCGCGCGGTTAATTTGCTGTACCTCAAGTGCTTCATTTAAAACAATTAAGCCGTTAGGTGTGTTTTGTACAATATTATCAGAAAAGCTTTCCGCTTTGTCCTTTAAATATGGCAAACACATGGAAATTTCTGCCTTACCCTGGTAAATTGCAATCGCCTTTTCGCGGCAGGTATTATATCCACAGGAGCCGCAGTTCAGCTCATCTGACGGTTTAAACTTACCCATCTGACGCAAGATATCGTTAATCTCACTTTCGCTGGGAGGCTGCAGTCTGCGCTCTATGGCGGTAAATGTCTTAGTTAATGACAAGCTGTCCGGCTGTTTCACTACAAAATCCTTCTTGCCTGCAAATTCGGAAACCGCCTGATAATCCCGCACCGGTGAACGATGAAATTTTTCCATAACCGGACCGCCGACACAGCTGCCGACACAAGCAGACATTTCAATAAAACATTTGTGAATATTTCCTTCCTCAATTTCTTTCAGCGCCGCCATGCAATTTTCTACACCGTCAATCGCCATATAGGTATATTCCGGATTATCCTGAGCCATAGTTTTTAAAATTCCGCCCGTTGTCGGGAAAAAACGGGCACGGCTGTTATCGTTGCTTTCCTTTTCCGGCACGAGCTCTATGTTTTCTTCCTTCAGCCATTTGGTCAGCTCATCAAAGGTAAGCACGGCGTCAACAATACCCTCATAATATTGCGCTTCATCTTTTTTTGCAACACAGGGACCGATAAAAACAGTTTTCGCATTCGGCACTCTGTTTTTAATCTCTTTGCAGTGCGCCTGCATCGGCGACATTACATTAGCCAGATAAGGAAGCTCCTGAGGATAATTTTTCTGAATCAAAAGATTTACCGAATGGCAGCAGGAAGATATAATGACATCCCGTTCCTCTTCATTAATCATTCTTTCGTACTCATTCTTTACAATTGTTGCTCCGATTGCCGTCTCCTCTGCATCGGCAAAACCCAGTTTTTGCAATGCCGAACGCATACTGCTGATGCCAACGCCTTCATAATTGGCAATAAAGGACGGCGCCAGGCTGACATAAACAGGGTCGCCGCTTGCCAATAATACACGCACCTTTTCCGTCTCATCTACAATCTGTTTGGCATTCTGCGGACAAACTACAAAGCAATGGCCGCACAAAATACATTCATTGCCAATAATATATGCCTGGTTGCCCGAAAAACGAATAGATTTTACCGGACAGTGCCGAATACATTTGTAACAGTTTTTACAATTTGATTTTTTCAGTGTCAGGCAATCTGCCATCTTCTCTCCCCCTGCTTAAAATAATGGTGTTAAAGCGCTGTAACGCCACATTTTTCACGATATGACAGCTAATATATTTTGTTCAAAGAAATCCTTAACCGTGTCGGGTGCTACTGAATGAAACTGTTCCCCAACAGTAACACACACACCCTCCTGGCATCTTCCCATGCAAAAAGTTCCTGCCAACTCTACCTTATCGTCCAAATTATTTTCCGCAATTAACTTTTGAAGCCCCTCCACAACCTGTCTGGAACCCTTAATATGACAGGAAGAACCAATACAAACCGTTACTTTCATTATGATACCCTCCTTTTATTCATGATTAACCACATCAATCCACAAACTTAAATTTTTTCTTTCTGCCTCATTGCTGCTTGCCAGTTGCGCCGCAGCTACCAACGGCATCCATTTCTGAACATATTGCATGTCTACTCCGCTTTGTTCGCAAAACAATTCTAAATATTTCTCTGCTGCAGTATCTCCATTAAGGAGCAGCCACAAATATGTTTTTACTACATCTGCACTGTTATCTCCCTGCACTGCATGAGACCAATCAAGGAAATATGGTGTACCATCTCGTGAAATAATAATGTTCGTTGGGTTAAAATCCCCATGACAAAATTTATTAAGTTTCGGCATCGCTTCCAAACGTTCGTACAAATCGTATCGGGCGGTCGCAGAAAAATCAGCCTTTTCAATATTTTCTACTATTCTGTCCGTCATTCTGCACAGCTTTGAACCTCTTTTTTCATGTATAGCACACTGAAGCTTAAGCATAAGCTCCAGATACTTAATCTTTTGCGCCGGATTTCTCTGCATCAATTGCGACAAGGTGTCACCCTTTATGTATTCAAAAAGAATTGCCCACTTACCGTCAAGCATGGTAATCTCTTTGACCTTCGGCACGCACAGGCCCGCCTCTTCTGCCCTTACCTGGTTCAGTGCCTCGTTTAAAATATCTGCCTGAGAATAACTGCTGCCAAATACTTTTACACACACATCCCCATCGCGATAAACGGTTTTATCATTCCGAACCGCAATTATCCGGTCTAAATTCATATCTCCTGCCTCCTTTGCTGCAGAAAACAACATTCTATTGTGAAAATATCATACAAATAATGTGAACATACCCCATTTTATCTTTTGATAATATTTTAACAAAGCTTTTGCGACATGAATATTGTTTATTTTACATAACACATATATTCTTTATGACATAATATAAAAACTTATAAAATTTCACTCCGAAAAATATTGCCTTCCAACGTTTTCCAAAGAAATCTGTTTTGTTCCGACAACATATAACTATGACTGCTGTTTTCCTTTGGGATAGAAACAGAGCCCGGATTCATATAGATATAATTTTCATGCCGCACACATTTAGGAATATGTGTATGACCGCACAGCAAAATATCTCCGTTTTGCAGCGGCGGCAACTGTTCTTCGTTATAGACATGACCATGCGTCGCATACATAGTATACTGTTCTGTCATGATAACAGCATAATCAGCAAGAACCGGAAATTCAAGAACCATCTGATCTACCTCAGTATCACAGTTTCCTCTGACACACAGGAGAAGATTTTTTCGTTCATTCAATATAGCAAGCACTTCTTTTGGCGCATAGTCACGCGGTAAATCATTACGTGGCCCGTGATATAAAATATCACCCAAAAGCAGCAGCCTATCTGCCTTTTCCTTATCAAAACATTCTAGCAGCTTTTTGCAGTAATAAGCAGAGCCGTGAATGTCAGATGCAATCATTAATTTCATTTTTCATTCCCTTTCAAAATATTTCCCGCTTTGTCTGACACAACTCAGAAATAAAAATACCATCCAAATCAGATAAATGATAGTCCTTCCGATGAATCATAACATCCTTATAAAGTTTTGTATTTTCCGCACATTTTCTCTGCACTAAGCCATAACGCTGAAGCAGTGCAGGCGATGCCGGTGAAATCCACATAAAGGTATCGGGATTATGCGCTAAAAGCTCAAATTGACTTGCCCTTTCAAACACAAAAATCCGCCAGCTGATATTATCCGTAAGCTCTTCTTTTTTCACTTCCGAAAAGGGCAGAGACGGCACAAAAGGATCTGCATGTGCAATCTCAATACAGTTTTCCAAATCCGCAAAAGTGATTTCTTCCTTTTGAGCAAGATCACTGTTTTTATTTAACAGAAGTACATAAGAAAATTCCGTAATCAATTCATAGGAAAGACCGCGTTCATCCAACATTTCCTTATAAAATTTATCATAATATTCCGCATAGCGGATAATACCCAGTTTATAATCTGCCTCTAAAATGTTTTTTATCGCACGCCGCGCATTGGTTTCCTTATAAAAAATTTCTGCTTCTTTTTCCCGGTTAATCGCAAGAGAAAATCTTGCAAATGCCTCAGAAATATAGCTGGCACGCGGAACAGAAATGGAAAAGCGCTTTTTCTCCGCACTCTCCCTGCGGAACATGTTTTCAATCTCGTCCACCTGTTTCAACAAACTTCCGGCATAGCTTAAAAATTTCTCTCCTTCAGGAGTCGGAACCATACCTTTTGCACTCCTGCTAAAAATTTTCACTCCAAGCGTTGTTTCTAATTCTTTAATGGCACGGCTCAGATTCGGCTGATTCATCAAAAGAACTTCAGCCGCTTTATTAATAGAACCGCATCTTGCAATTTCCAACGCATACTTCATATGTAAAATATTCAATCACTACACCTGCCGTTTCATGGAGTCACTATATATTATATAATTTTTCGCACATGAAATCAACACTTGTTTTGCGATTAAGGTAAAAAAATGCGAATATTGTTCTTTACATCCGATTCTTTTACAAAGGACTCTCAAATATCTTCCGGCATCCACGGAATTATATAGAAAAAAACCGAAACAGCACCATCTGCACTTGTTTCGGTTTTATTTTTTCTTTTATTCAGCTGTGACAAAGCTCTTCCGCAAGTGCTTCTATCTGCGCACGGCTCTCACCGTTCAGCGCTGACTTGATATGCACACTGTTTTCTGCAAAAGAAAGATTTTTCGATTTCTCCAGCATCTGCTTCATAACCTTTTCCGCCATTGGTGCCCATGATCCGTTTTCTATAAATCCAATGGTTCGATTTTGATAATTGCGTTCTGTCAAATTTTCAATAAACTCACGCATAAACGGAAAAATATCTGCATTGTAAGTTGTCGTCGCCAATACCAATTTACCGTAACGAAATGCATCTTCCACCGCCTCTGCCATATCACAGCGCGCCAAGTCATTAACCGCAACCTTTGGGCAGCCTTTTTCGGATAATTTTTCTGCTAAAAGCTCTGCCGCAACTTTCGTATTCCCATAAACAGAGGTGTATGCAATGACAACACCTTCCGTCTCCACGCCATAAGAGGACCACGTATGATAAAGATTTAGATAATAATCCAGATTTTCTTTTAAAACCGGCCCGTGAAGCGGACAAATTGTTTTAATATCCAACGCCGCCGCTTTTTTCAGCAAACTTTGCACCTGCGCACCATATTTTCCGACAATTCCAAAATAATAGCGTCTTGCCTCACATGCCCAATCCTCATCGACATCCAGTGCACCAAATTTTCCAAACCCGTCTGCCGAAAACAGCACCTTATCATAGCTGTCATAACTTACAATAACCTCAGGCCAGTGCACCATTGGCGCCGTAATAAAGGTGAGCGTATGCTTTCCGAGAGAAAGTGTATCTCCCTCACCCACTACAATTTGCCTGTCCGAAAAATCCATACCAAAAAACTGCTGCATCATAACAAATGCTTTACTGCTTGCAACAATTTTCGTCTCCGGATAGTGCTTTATAAAGTTCACAATGTTTGCCGAGTGATCCGGCTCCATGTGCTGGACAACAAGGTAATCCGGCTTTCTTGCGCCAAGCGTCTGCGCAATATTATCCAGCCATTCTTCCGTAAAATGTACATCCACCGTGTCCATAACTGCGATTTTTTCGTCTATAATCGCATATGAATTATATGCCATTCCATTTTCCACTACATATTGTCCTTCAAATAAATCAATGTTATGGTCGTTTACACCGATATATTTAATATCTTCCGTAATATTCATATTTGTCACTCCTCCATGTCTTTTTTCTCGTAAAATATTTTGCCGCAATCTCCCCGAAACATACGCGGTTACAACTGCAAATCCATATCAAGTTTATTTTATCACATAAACAAAAGATATGCAACAAAGAAAATAGCCTTTCTCAATTTCTGTAAACCATGATATCTCTGAGAACATTCCACGAAAAATCCATTACAACAAAATCGCCGACACAAATTTCACTAACCACAGTTTTGTTAATTTTCTTTCTTGTCCTATCACAATAGTATACCTGCTGAGCACCGCCGATTAAAAATGCTTTTTCGCGTTTTGCACCGTTCCCAACATCCAACAATACCCGTCCCGCTGCCGCGTCATAAGCAAGTACCTTTCCCGCAACGGTAATGCGATCCCCGGACATACCAAAATCACTGTTATCGCTGCCTGTTTCCCCGTCCGATATACGGTACAAATATTCACAGCTTACCACCTCGCCTTTGCCATTCTTCGACAACACCAGCGAGTCACCACAGGAAAGTTCCGGTTCTGCACCTTCCGCAACGACATAGGATACCTCCTCACCGCCGCAATAACCAGTTATCTTTTTAATCTCCTCCCCTTTTCCATTAAGCGCCTTTGTCTCTTTAGCAAAGAAAAACGGGCGCGAGTACTTACCATTTCCCCCGGCATTTTCCTTCTCAAATACCAAAATAATATCTGCCACTTCAAACTGGTCTTCGTTATAACTCCATAAACGGTAGGTACTGCCGTTTTTAAAATATGTGTAATCAGAAGCTACATACTCTTCCTTCTTATCCGCGTAATATGGCACAGCAAAAACAAGCGTTTGTTCATCGACATAGGAATCCGTATCAAAAGATTTTGTCTGTGATATATATTCCATCGGCCAAGAATCATAAACGCGCTTTTTTACCAATACGTCTGCTCCGGCCGCTGTATCAACAGCTGATACTAACCCTTTGGAATTAAACTTAACCTTTGCAATCTGTCTCGTTTGCAAATCTGCCGGCAAATTATTCTCCGAAAGTTTTATTTTTTTGCCGTTATAGCGCAGGTCGGCCGCTATTCCTGCCTCCAGCCATTTTCCGTCAGAAGTAAACAGTTCTGCCGTCCATCGGCTGTCCGCTCCCTTTTGCCACATTACCGCATTAAGCAGCATAAAATCTGAAACCTGAGACAGTTCCGCTGCAGCAACTTTGCCAAAACTGTCAAGCAGCAGTGTTGCCGTAGTCCCCGCTCGCACGGTTTCTGTCCGCTCACATTCCATATTTTCAACAAAGTAAGAATTAAGAAGATAATCCTTATCCTTTATTTTAATAAAATCATGTTCCGCACCTGTTTCATATTCCGAAATCTTACCTTGTATTTTTTTCTCCGAAACGCCAACAACTGTCTTTGCATGCATCGCGCCTGCTTCCGTTTGGGCAACGCTTAATACTGATAAAGGCGCAATCTGCTCAAAAGAAATCGCCTCATAACCACGGTAGATAAATACCTCCATTTTACCGTCACTTAAATCAAGTACTTTAGACGTAAGATATTTATCATAAATCTTCCTCTGCTGTGCGGAAATGTTTCCGACCACCAGAGTTTCATAACTTTCTGATAACACCGTTTCGTAAACCCCGTCATCATCCGTATCAAACAAAGTCAAACCACCGTTTTGCGGTTTCAAATTCTTCTCCGTGAAACTTCCCGAACCGCCGTTTAAAATGAGGTTCGTATTCTTTGAAAGCGGTTCACGCATTACTTTTCCGCTGTTTTCCTCCTGGTAAACAAGTTCTTCCGTATTGGTTGCCGGCAAAATATTTTCTGCAGCCACCTTTAGGCTATTGCTCTTTTCTTCATTTTTTGCAATCCAAACAAGCTCCGGCAGTTCATTTTCCTCCGAACATCTCGCATATGCTGTCACATAGTAGCCGAGCAATGCAGAAGCGCCTGTTTTACCGATTTTCATTTTCAAACCGTCCAATAAAATTTCATTTTTGCACAGCTGCTCATCAGCAAGGATGCCCGCAAAATAGTTAGCGGTAATTCTGCCTCGAAAGCGATAAATTTTCCGATACTCCGAAAGCAGAGTAACACCCTTTTCCGTTGTGTACTCTTCCTTGTTCCCAAATGTGGTTTGCTGCAGCAAATCAAGCTCCAAAGTGTTTGCAATCAGTTTTGCCACCTCTGCACGTGTAAGAGCTTCACCGTTGTCCTTCTGCACACCCTTCAGGACACCGTTTTGCGATGCATAGGCAAGATAACCGCTCGGATAGCCGCCGCGCCTTTCACACAAGGCTTCCGCTCCCAGCAGATGAGATAAAACCTTTGCTGCCTGTTCCAGTGTAATGGGTTCGTTCGGCGAAAAACTGCCGTTTCCCGTCCCGTTCATACAGCCCATAGCATAAACCGTCGCCGCAAAGGGCGCCGCCCAATTATCCGGCGGAACATCGTTAAACAATGTGTTTTGCTGCGAATCGGGCTGAAGATTTCTTGTACGTACGACAAGTGCCGCAAACTCTGCGCGGCTTACAGAATTGTCCGGGCGAAATTTCCCGTCATCATATGCATTCACAATTCCAAGTGCCATCAGACGGTCAATCTCTTCACAGAACTTATTATCCTTATAATCTTTATTTTCCTCCGGACTAATTTCATATGGCTCCGGCAACGGTTCCGCCAGTTCTGAAATCTCAAGATCATCCACAAAAAAATCCGCATTGCCAAAGCCGAAACCGATACCGCCAACCGTCAGTGCATTTTCATCACGCAGTTTTGCCTTCGGCTGCTCCATGTCACTATAATAAATCCATAGATTCTTGCCGGAAAGAATGAACTTCACACTGACCCATTGCAGATTATCCGCAGCAAAATCTGCAACCATCACGCCAATATTTGTTTTTTCTTCATTAACCACCCTGTCAACTACCATTTTTCCCCCGGCTGCATCAATATATGCTTCATAACGATTTCCGTCTGCACCGCGCCGCAGATAAAATGCCGGTGCGGCTGTGCCTTCTTTATAATCAATCTTCATCCGCAAGGTAAAACAATAATCGGCAAAATCGGTTGTTTTGCTGTTATAGTCATAACTGCAAACATGATATGCATGGCCTTCTTCCGTCTCAACAATCTCACTTTTTTCCTCATAACTGATCCAGCCATCCATGCTGCCGCTTTCAAAATCTTCACGGTATAAATATGTGTCCTCCGCTGCGCTGCAAACGAAGGCCGCAGCCAACAACAAAGATATCAGGCATGCTGTTATCTTTAAATAAAAACGCTTCATTATTCTGTCTCCCGAAATTTATTTTATCATTTCATAAATCATTTTGGCCGCCTGTGCCCTTGTTGCAGTCATTAACGGCTGAAAAGAATTATCCTGCATACCGCCAATCACACCCGATTCCGATAACAATTTTACCGCGTTTTGGGCGTACGGCGCAATAAGGTTTTCATCGGAAAAACTGACGGCACGTTCTTTTTTCAGCGCCAACATCTTTTTCTGCGCCGTCCGGTAAAGCATTACTGCCATATCCTGTCTGGTTATTTCTAGCCCCGGTTTAAAATATCCATCGCTTCCCAATACAATTCCATTTTGCACAGCCGTTAAAACATACAGTGCATACCACGCCATCGGCTCAACATCAGAAAAAGATACTCCCTTCTCTCCTGCAGCAAGCTGAAACGCATTAACAACTAATTTCACAAATTCTGCACGTGTGATTTTGTTATCCGGATAAAAATTTCCATCATCATACCCGCTCACAATTGCCCGTTGCGGTTCGGATAAATACTCCACCGCCTCTTTTGCCCAGTGACCGTCAGGCATATCATAATATGCGGGCTTTTCTTGCGAGCCGGGCGTAGCCGTTGGCTGCGCAGTCGGCAACGGATCTATGCTTATTGTAGTTTTACCGCCGCCTCCACCGGAGCCCCCCGGCTTGCGTGTCGGTATTGGCTGCTGCGCACTTTCAACGGCACTTCGGTATAATTCCCGGAATGCGGCATAGTCATAGCATCTCTGTCGGTTCATTCCCTGATATGCTAAAGTTTTTTGTGTTGCAGTAAGGTTTTGTATCTTAGCCAGATCTATACCCAGTTCATTTTGATACTTCTCCAAAAGCTGAGGAATGTCCTTATAATTTGCAAGGTAAAGCGCGCTTAAAATGACATTTGGTTCCACATCCTGCATCACTTCCTCAACCGCATCATATAGATTTTCTTTTAATCCCTTATGTAATCCGTTGAGAGCCTCCTTACACACCTCCTCGCTCATTTCTCCATAAATAGACGGCAACGAATACAAATCTGCATACTGCTGCAAATAATGGTATATTTGCTCGCTGTCCTTCGCCGTTTTCAGCAAAGCAAACGCCAAGTGCGGCGCAAAAATACTTCCTATCTCCTTCTCAGTAAAGCCGTTGCCCTTTTGCTCCAGCGCTCTCTCGGCCACGGCCAGCTGCAAATGTTCCTGCGCTAATTCCGCATAAAGCTGGGGTCTAAGTTCAAGACGGCGTGCATAACGAAAATTTGTTTCCTCTAACAGCAAACCGCGGATTGCCTCCGCACTTTCTGCCTCATTCATTTTTTGCAGAAAATCTATTATATTTTTTTCTCTTAAGAACTCGGTATCAGCATACACCGCCATGCAGTCATCACTTCCCGCATAAACGCGATAATCCCCCTCCGGCAATGTTTCTTCAGCACTGATGTCAGCTGAAAAACTGCCATCCTGCTCCAGTACAATCTGCGCTAAAGTAATTATTTTATCATATGATAACTTCTCTGCATCGTCAAGCGGCTGCAACATCAACGTAACACTTTGTGAAGCTTCGCTTACGGTGCCGGACACTTGAAATTTTCCATTCTTTGCCTCTGCTTTCAGCGTTAATTCCGGTACTTTTCCGCTCTTCGGGGGCATACTTTCTCGTAACAGTGCCTCACCCATAGTAACAACATCTGCCAGCGGCGTCATACCATCCCATAAAAAACAGTACCACTGCGCCTCCTCTATTTGAGGCAAAGTAAAGATAATCTCCGTTTTCCGTTTTTCTGTACCATCGTACGGATTTCCGTCCAACACAACCGTTTGTATGTCCCTGGCACAAAGCCGATCTCCAACAAATGCCGCTGCAATTGCCGTGGCCCTTCTGTCTTTCTCTTCATGAGACAGCGCATTTAATTTCCATTGCAGCCCATCTTCCCCATTTAAGACATCAGAAGAAACGATTTCTATCGGCTTAAAACGATACACAGATGCCAAATACCAGTTGTCAACATCACCGCCGCACAATGAAATCTGTCCCTTTTCGATCGGTTCATCCACCTCAAAAGTAAAAAGCGGTGTTTTCATATCATTCCAATAAAATGCAATATTTTTTCCCTCCGCGGAAAAAGCAACAGCCGTCCACACATTGTCAAAATCCGCAAAACATAAAGGCACGCGGTTAAGCTCCCGACTATCCTTTTCCAATATAACCGCACTGCTTAAAAGCGAACTTTCCAATTTCAATGTATATCCGTTACCAAAAGCAAACTCCGGTATCTCTTCGCCATATGGATAATAATTTCTTCTCCAGTTAAAGCGACAGATAAAATTACTGCATTCCTCCGATATAACTCCTGCAGATGCATCCATATAACAATTGCCCGATTCTTCTCTAATTGCCTCACCGCTTTGACTTTCAAAATCAAAAAAATGAATTAATTCTCTGTCGTCCGCTCTTACGATTTTCTCTGTCTCCTCCGGTTGCACGACAGTTTTTTCCACCTTTAAATCATCCAGATAAAATTTTGCCACACCGTTTGCAATAAAACAAAAACTGCCTCCCAAGGGTGCTTCCCCTTCTGTATCTTCAAAGGAAATAATAGGCTTTTTCAAATCATTATAGTAAATGCAAACGGTTTTCCCCGTCAATTCTATTTTTACAGAAACCCACTTGTCATTGTCCTTTGTCAGCTTCGGCGAAGCGGTAGCAAGCCATGTTTCCTGTGTACCGATAAATTTCTGCACACCGATTTCTTCCGCTCCGACTTTATTGTATAAATACACATTATAATAGGCATTGTCACTCACACGAAACCGCAATGTCGGCCACGTGTTGCCAAAATTGCCCTCTTCATCTCGGTAATCCAGTTTCATCCGAAAGGAATAGGAATAATTCCTGTATCCGCTCATATTTTTCTTTTCAAAATAATCCTGCGCGGACACACTGTAAACATAATTACCCTCTTCACAAACAAAGGAGGGGACACCGCCCACACTTTCCCAACGTTGCACGTCCTCCGTCTCAAAGTCATCAAAAAAAAGGATTTCCCCTTCTTCTTGCGCTGTTGTTGGGAAAATCTGCAAACACAAAAGTGCTGCGAGCAAAATGCATATTTTTCTCATGCTGATATCCAATCCTTTCTTATAGCATCAACGTTCAAGCCGTGGTAATGATTTCATAATCTTCCAATTTTATTGTATCATACAAATCCATAATATTCAAGAAAAGAAATCAGAAAGACACGGCAAGATTTCAGGCAAAATAAAAAGGCTGTAAAATCAGCCGGATATCGTCCGCATTTTTTACAGCCCCATTTTATTTATGAATATCTCTGTGATTAATTACCGTAAAATAATTCTTCTCAGACAAAAACTTTCCAAGCGCTTCCGCGATGGTAACAGAACGATGTTTTCCACCTGTACAGCCGACGCTGATGACCAACTGCATTTTACCCTCCTCCGCATATTGCGGCAAAAGGAACAGTGTCATGTCCTCAAGTTTCCGTAAAAATTCCTGTGTTTCATCAAATTTCAGCACATAATCACTGACCTCATGATTCAGACCTGTCAGAGGTTTTAATTCCGGCTCATAAAAGGGATTTGGCAAAAAACGCACATCAAACATTAAATCACTGTCAAGGGGAATCCCATACTTAAATCCAAAAGAAACAACATTAATGCTAATGTTTTCATAATGATGCCGCTCTTCAAACAGTGCCAAAATCTGTTCACGAAGCTGCCTGGTCAGCAACCCGGAAGTGTCTATAATATAATCCGCCTGACCGCGAATCCCCTCTAAAAGCTTACGTTCCTTGCTGATGCCGTCCTCAATGCGACCCGATCCGGCATGCGGATGCTTACGTCTTGTTTCTTTATATCTTTTTATAATGTATGCATCGGACGCCTCCAAAAAAAGCACCTCACACCGACCGCCGTTTTTGCGAAGTTCTGTTAGCTCATCACCCAGACGGGTTACCAAATCGCCGCTGCGTGCGTCAATGACAAAAGCTATTTTATCCATTGTCAAATTAGAATTTTGGCACAAAGCCACAAAGTTAGAAATCAGAGTTGGCGGCAAATTATCTATGCAATAATAGCCAATATCTTCTAAAATATGCGCAACACTGGTTTTTCCCGCACCCGACATTCCCGTTACAATTACAAATTGCATGATAAACTCCCTTCTGTTCAGTCCAGGCTGAAATCCTCCGCTGTATATTTTGACGTATCAATCTCTTTTTTTCGTCTTGCTTCACGTGCAATCAGATTATAAGCAAACCTTTTGCACGAATGTTCAGGACTCACCGCACCATGTTTTTCACAAAGCATGTCCTCCGAATAAGGCAGCTTTTTGGCATATTTGCAAAACAAACACATCGGTTTGTGATCATACTTAAACTTCATGCAAATCACCCCCGCTCACACATAAAATCAACAGGCACGGCAGATTACGCTGCCGTGCCGCCAAACTTATTCTACTGTTACAGATTTCGCAAGATTTCTCGGTTTGTCGATATCACAGCCTTTTAAGCTTGCTACATAATAAGAAAACAGCTGAAGTACCACAACCGCCAGCGACGGTGTAAATAAAGGATTGGTTTTCGGAAGATATACCACCGCATCAGAGCACTCCTCTATTGCCGTATCGCCCTCCAGCGCAATTGACATAACAACCGCACCGCGCGCCTTCACTTCTTTTACATTACTCACTGTTTTGTCATATAGCTTTTCCTGTGTAGCAATCGCCATAACCAAAGTACCATCCTCAATTAAAGAGATAGGACCATGCTTCAGCTCTCCGGCACCGTAAGCTTCGGAGTGAATGTAGGAAATTTCTTTCAGCTTCAATGCTCCCTCCAGTGATAATGCATAGTCAAGACCACGACCGATAAAAAATACATTTTTCGCATTATAATATCTGGAAGCTAAGTACTGAACTTTTTCTTTCTGCGCCAATACGGCTTCTATCTGCTCCGGTAAATGAAGCAATTGATCACCGTACTGCTTTTCCATCTCCGGTGTAAGCTTGCCCTCGGCCTTTGCAAGACTCATAGCGAGCAAATAAATTGCCGTCAGCTGAGTTGAATATGCCTTTGTGGTAGCAACTGCTATCTCCGGACCGGCCAATGTGTAGAGCACCTCATCAGCTTCTCTTGCAATAGAACTGCCGACAACATTAACAATACCGAAAATCTTAGCGCCCCGCCTTTTCGATTCACGCAACGCCGCTAAGGTATCTGCCGTTTCACCGGACTGACTGATAATAACCACCAGCGTATTGTCCGTCAGAAGGGGATCGCGGTAACGAAATTCGGAAGCGATATCCACTTCAACGGGAATTCGGGTCATCTGCTCAATGATATACTTTCCTACGACACCGACATGATATGCCGAACCACAAGCAACAATGCTGATTTTGTCTGGTATTTTATCTATCTTCAAAAGTCCCTGCTTAATAATCGGCGAAACAGTATTCATCACTGCCTGCGGTTCCTCCATGATCTCTTTAATCATAAAGTGCTCATAGCCGCCTTTTTCTGCCGCCGAAACATCCCAATCCACATGAAATACATCTTTCGTAATTTCTTCCTTATCCGGATTGTAGAGCTTTACACCATCACGTCTGATAACTGCAATTTCATTGTCCTCTATCAGATAAACATCACGGGTATAATTTAAAATAGCCGGAATATCAGAAGCTATATAATTTTCATTCTTACCAAGTCCCACAATTAACGGACTGTCCTTTCTAACCGCTATCATCTCATCCGGATTGTCGCTTGAGATAATGCCTAACGCATAAGAACCCTGAACCTTATGGATAATTTTAATAACAGTTTCCAGCATATCGCCTTCATAATAGTAGTCCGCCAAATGCGCAATTACTTCTGTATCCGTTTCAGAAACAAAATGGTAGCCTTTTCCGATTAAATATTCTTTCAGTTTCATGTAATTTTCAATAATGCCATTATGAACAACCGCTATCTTGCCCGATTCGCTCATATGCGGATGCGAATTGACATCCGACGGCTCTCCGTGCGTAGCCCAGCGGGTATGGCCGATACCGAGCGTACCGATAACACTCTTTCCACCGTCAACCATATCTGACAGTACTTTCAAACGACCTTTAGCCTTAGTCGTGTGTATCTGTTTCCCGTCAAAAACAGCGATTCCAGCCGAGTCATAACCACGGTATTCCAGCTTTGCAAGTCCTGACAGCAAAATCGGTGCTGCCTGCTTATCTCCAATATATCCAACAATTCCACACATAGTTAATTAACCTTTCCTTTCTAAATCCCCTTACGGATATTCTCTCTCTTTTCAACCCTTATTGCTCATAATTCTTAAAATTTATCCCAGTCTCGCTTCAATCAGTTTTGCAAGATAGTTTGCTTTTTGCGTAATTACTCCGAGGTCATCGCCCTCCAGCATGACTCGCACGCACGGTTCCGTACCGGATGGACGGATTAACACGCGTCCTTTACCTTCAAACTCTTTCTCCAGCTCTGCAATCTCCTGCATGATAACCTTATCTGATTTATACTCTTCTTTTTTAGAATTTTGCACTTTTGCGTTAACGGTAACCTGCGGCAGGGTTTGAAATACCCCTGCAAGCTCAGAAAGCTTTTTCCCCGTTTTCTTCACAATGGAAAGCAGCTGCAACGCGGTACACAAGCCGTCACCGGTAGTATTATAATCCAAAAAGATAATATGACCCGACTGTTCACCGCCCAAAACATAACCGCTTTTCAACATTTCCTCCAAAACATAACGGTCACCTACCTTGGTTTGCACCAGCTTGATGCCTTTTTCCTTGGCTGCAAGTACCAAACCAAGATTTGTCATAACAGTCGTTACCAGAGTATCCTTTTCCAGCAAACCTTTCTCGCGCAGATAATTAGCACAGATAAACATAATTTTATCCCCGTCAATCAAATTGCCGAGTTCATCCACAACAAGCAGACGATCCGCATCTCCGTCAAAGGAAAGACCGATATCCACATCAATATTCTTTACATATTCCTGAAACGCCTTCGTGTGAGTGGAACCACACTTCAAATTAATGTTTGTGCCGTTCGGATGGTTGTGCACAACAAACGCTTCCGCTCCCAAATCAACGATAACCTCGACTGAGCTTTTATAACTTGCACCGTTTGCGCAGTCAATGGCAATCTTCATACCGGAAAGGTCACAATCTATTGTGCTCTTGGCAAACTCCATATAATCCGCAAGCGCCGTATCACATTTTGTAACAATGCCAACCGCGTCGCCCGTTGGCAATTCAATCTCTGTTTCATTGCCGCGCACAATTGCTTCAATGCGGTCTTCAATCTCATCGCTGAGCTTGTAGCCGTTGGAATTAAAAATTTTAATTCCGTTAAATTCCGCCGAGTTGTGAGATGCAGAAATTACAATTCCTGCATCTGCCTCATACTTTCTGGTCAGATACGCTACTGCCGGAGTCGGAATAACGCCCAGCGAAATCACTCCTGCCCCAACCGAGCACAGGCCCGCCTGAAGGGCCGCCTCCAACATATCACCGGAAATACGCGTATCCTTGCCAATCAATATTTTCGGCTTGTGTTTTGTTTCTTTTGTTAATACATACGCCGCAGCCTTGCCTATTTTCATTGCCAAATCGCAAGTCAGCTCCGAATTGGCAACACCGCGAACCCCATCTGTTCCAAATAATCTACCCAAGATCATTCCTCCGTTTAATCAAAATTTTTTATATAATAATTGATAACGAGCATATTTAACACTTACTGTACAAATTTATGATACCATAAGCGCAAGCCGCAGTCGGCTTGCTTCACATCAGTTCGATAAACACACAATAGAAAAGCGGTTATTGCCCTTCTTATTTCGTGTCGTGTTTATTATACCACACATAAATTCAAAAGAAAAGATATTTTTATAATTTTCAATTCCAAAAGAAAGCACGCAAAAACCATGAGCAAAAGCGATACTTTTTGTTACTTTTTTGAATTGATTCCGACTGCATTCTGTGATATACTAAGAAAAAGATAAAAAGACAGGGTGTGGAGCATTTTGAAAAAAAAGGTATTAGTCGGCATGAGCGGCGGTGTAGATTCCTCCGTTGCCGCCGCACTGCTTCTGAAACAAGGCTATGATGTAACGGGCATCACCTTTCGCCTGTGGCACGAAGCCACCGAAAGTGCATCAAGAGATGCGGCACGTGTTGCAGAGGTTTTGGGGATCCGTCACAAAACTGTAGACTTTTCCGAGACCTTTCGTTCACAAGTGCTCGACTACTTTGTTCATGAATACCAAAATGGACGTACACCCAACCCATGCATAGCATGCAACCGCACAATTAAGTTTGGTAAATTTTTGGATTTAGCGAATGAACTGGATGCTGACTACATTGCCACCGGCCATTATGCACGAATTATCAAAGAAAAAAATGGTTTCTACCGTTTGGGGATTTCTGCTGCAAAGAGGAAAGATCAGAGTTATTTTCTTTACCATTTGACACAAGAACAGCTTGCCCGAACCTTAATGCCGCTTGATGGCATTGAGAAACAGGAAACCCGCAGCATAGCAGAAAAGCTGGCTCTGCCTGTCGCAAGCAAACCGGACAGCCAGGATATTTGTTTTATTCCGGATGGTGACTACCTGCGCTTCTTAAAAGAATATGCGCAACTGAAAGATAAAAAAGGGTTTTTCCGTTCAATCAGCGGAGAAATTTTAGGGGAACACAATGGCATCGCGCACTTTACAGTCGGTCAACGCAAAGGCTTGGGCGTTACTTTTGGAAAACCAATGTTTGTAACCGGGCTGGATGCAAAAACTAACACTGTTTATCTAGGCGAAAAAGGCAGTGAATTCACAAAAGAATTCACTGCCGCCGACATGCACCTAAGTGTCCCAAACACATTGAACGAGCCGCTTCGACTGCACTGTAAGGTTCGTTATGCCGCGCCTGCCGCAGCCTGCACACTCACCAAAATTGACAACAGCCGAGTCCGGGTAACAATGGATGAGCCCGCCCGTGCCGTTACTCCGGGACAAGCCGCGGTGTTTTACGAAGATGACAAAATTTTTGGCGGAGCTATTATTGAAGATATGTACTAAAACCCGTTTTAAGCCTTCGAAGTCAGCATTTGCCGCTCTACAAACCGCAAATACTCATCCTTATGCAGCAAAGTCAGACAGTCATATTCTCTGCATAATTTTTCTGCAACCATGCGTTCTTCTTTTGACAGGCTGACATCAACCAGAATAATGTCCAATGCTTGCTTGCGTGACTGAAAAATTGCATCACGCACAGCCGCCTCAACGGCATAAGTACCCGATTGCAGATATAGCACGCGATACCCCTTGACTTTGCGCTTTCCCTTGAAACTTTCTGCCAAAAAATCAACTACACGGGTTGCAATGTCCAACAGTGCATAAACCAGTAAAAACAATATAAACGAATCCAGCAATACTGTTTTCAACATATCAATCACCTCATATAATATCATATGAGGCACAAATAAACTTGTGACAGAAACACTGTCGCATATTTTTACAAAACGGGAGGATATTATGAACACACAAAATCGCTCAAACATCAAATCCATTACCATTGCAGGACTATTAACCGCCCTTGCAATCGTCATTCCACTGTTTATGCCGAAGCTGCCCGTTCCGCAGCCCTTCTCGGTAACACCGGCATCTCACTTGCCGGTTATACTTGCTATGTTCGTCAGTCCCTTCACGGTCGTCTGCACAGTCATCGGCAGCTCTATTGCGTTTTTTATTACCTTAGGACCAATTGTTGCCTTGCGAGCCTTTTCACACCTGTTATTTGCTCTGGTAGGCTGTTATCTGCTAAAACGCAAATACAACTTGTTTCTTGTCATTCTTGCCACTGCTCTCTTGCATGCATTTGGCGAAATCATTGTCGTGTTGGCGTTTTCCATGTTTGGCATGGCAGAGGCTACCGCATATTTTCTGTGGGGAGTTACCGGAGGAATCACTTTGCTGCATCATTGTTTCGATTTTTTCCTCACCATGATTGTATACAAGGCTCTGCAGTCTGTGCATAACACGGTAGCGCTTACCCCCGTCAACATAAAATCTCTGAAGGGATAATAGAGCAAACAGTTAGCGTTACCCACCAACTATATTCTGCGTACAATAAAAAATATTCTCCTATGGTAGAACAGAAGGAACTATCATAGGAGATTTTTTGTTGGAAAAATACGGGCAAATTAAATCGTACGAAAGAAAATTATTTAAATTAACCCCAAAATTTAACAACATAACCAAAAAAGAAACACCAACCAACAGCCGGAATCATTTAAAATATCATGTTCAAAAAAATTTTTCTACACTTAAAATAAAATGTTTCTCATATTTTTTGCTCCGCACTTAAAATTTACGCAAAACCATTTTTATAAAGTTTAAATACTTTCCGCCGCCGGCCTCCATGGCTCTTCGGTCACCTATGGCATATTCATTCTCTTGCGCAAGCCAATCTGCCCACACCTCATCATTTGATTCCATTTCCGAAACAGAAATGACTTCCGCTCCCTCACAGCTGTTCATTAAGTTGCTCCAATACTCGACATCGTGCATATAATCCAACTGTTCCGGGGTCCAGGACAGCAACAGTTCCGGCGGCAAATGGCCATGACAATCCTTTTTCATTCCCGGTATTGCAATATAAATATACCCTCCCGGCTTTACAAACGGCAACAGTTTTTGGTCTAAATATTCGCTGTCACGTCCAAAATAATTATAGGAATCCACACTGACAAACGCATCAAAAAATTCCTTTTCAAAGGGTAACGCCGTTGCATCTGCCTTAACAGGAATAATTTGCTCGTCCGTTACCCCCATTTGACGAAAAAATACTCTGTTCTCCTCCGGTTCACTCCATAAATCCGCTGCATAAACTCGAAAACCATATTCTTTGGCAAGAAACACCGATGTCAAGCCCTGACCGCTTCCCAAATCACATACGACCGCATTTTGCGAAATTGCGCAGTTGGCAAGCAGCTCTTCTTCCAACTTAATAGGATTTGGCCCCATAATTTTTGACATTAATTTCGGTGTATCATATTTTTGACTTAAAATGTAATTCATATTTTTTTCCCTTTCCTCCATTTATTTTGCTTTGCAATCTCTTTAAATTTGCGTTCCTTTCCGGCAAGATAACCGGCATTGTCGGCCGCATATTTCATTTCAGCTTTCAGTTTCCTATAGGAACGAAAGCGTTCCTCCGTAAGTTCTCCATTATCCAGTGCTTCGCGCACTGCACACCCCGCCTCATTTGTGTGGGTGCAGTTTTTAAATTTACATTGAGCCGCAAGCGCATCTATCTCCGAAAAAGCATATTCAACGCCATTTCCCGGTTCCCACATGCCAAGTTCACGCATGCCCGGCGTATCAATAACTGCTCCGCCGCCCGGGATTAAAATAAGCTCTCTGTGTGTAGTCGTGTGGCGCCCCTTATCGTCATTTCTAATTTCGTTTGTCACCAAATATTCTTTACCGATCAGACGGTTAATTAATGTAGATTTTCCAACGCCGGACGAACCTATAAAAGCAGCAGTTTTTCCTTGCGTAACATATGACATCAGTTGACGAGAGCTGCCTTTTTCCAATGCACTTGTAAACAAAATCTCCACACCGGGAGCAATTTTCTCTATCTCCGCACGCCTCTGTTCCAAATCATCCGTCAAATCGGTCTTTGTCAATACAATAACAGGAACCGCTCCGCTGTCCCAGCCTATAGCAAGATACCGTTCCAGTCTGCGTAAATTATAATCACGATTCAAAGACATACAAATGAACAAAGTACCAACATTCGCCGCCACGATTTGTTCTGTGCGTTTGTCTCCTGCTGCCTTTCGTACAACGCAGCTTTTACGCGTGAGCAAATAGTGTATTATTGCACTCGTACCTACTTCCGCCATAACAAAATCGCCTACTGCCGGAAGATCCGATGCAGATTTTGCATTAAATCGAAGTTTTCCCGATATAACGGCCGAAATTTCTCCTTGTTCGCACATAATTCGGTACATCCCTTTTTCCTGTGATACAACCCTGGCAATTGTCAGACCGTTGTATTCTCTCGCTAGATTTAAAAACCGTTCTGTTAAACCATATTTTTTCATATCATAAACCATAACAAATTACCTCCGCAAGCGTCCCCAAAAATTATGAATATGATTTTGGAGAAGCGACAAAAGACAATCTTTATTTACACCACCATCATACAAACTGTACATAAGATGCATGGGACCATAAAATTCTAACGCAAGCTCATGCGCCTTCATGTTGGAATCCGAAAATTCCATAAAAATATCTGTCATATATTTTACCGGTCCGCCGGCAATGTATTGCTGATATAACGACCCCATTTCCGCAGATTTATACTGTTCCAGCGTTAAAAGTCTGCGAAAATTACAAGAAAATGTTTCCTCCGTCCAATGCAAAAACACAGCTTTCGTGTAGGAAGTAATGTGTTCTGCCGAAAGATTATAATAGCTTTTTTCCATTTCATCCGCGGGCATTTGATACCTTGCCGCAAATGCCGCGTCCATCTCATTCACACGCTCTATAATGCTGTTAAAAATTGCCCGTTTGTTTTTATAATGTTTATAAAGAGAGGGTGCTTTAATTCCAACCGCTTCCGCAATTTGCACAACTCCTACGGCGTCATATCCCTTTTGTGCAAAAAGTCTCAAACTTTCGCATAATATTTTTTCTTTTGTATTTATTTCTAATCATCTCCTCGCAAGCTAAAACTTTTTAGCTTTATTATAGCTAAAAAGTTTTAGCTTGTCAAGACCTTTTACGATAAAAAAATTGCGATAAAACACAAAATGTTTTATCGCAATTTTTTTCTATATTCATATTTTTTACTTTTCCGCGATGACAATATAACTCTGCGATACCGCATTATCAATCCTTTTTATCTCTTGTTCCGCCTCCCGAGAGCCGTTTTCCTGCTCCCAAAGCAGCTCATTATACCGCGTGGTGTAATCTTTCTTCACATAGTCCGCAGAAAGATATCCCTTTACATTTGTAAGAATATCGGAATACATCTCCAATAGAGATGATTCAATCACATATTTCCCATCCGATTCCGTAATTCCTGCCATACATTTTTTTGCTTCCTCCAACGCATGACCTTCAAAATAAAATGTTGCCGTTACACTCGCCTTAGAAGTATTCTCTGCATAAAAGGACGCATCCACTTTTGCCGAACGCGAGGAACCGCCGCCTGAACTGCTCGAAGCCTGCGGTTCGGAGGACACGCTGGCTGTCGCCGCACTCTCATCAATATTTTGTGCTTGCACCGGATAAACATCCTCATTCTGAGAATTATCCAAAATCCCATTTGAAGTATCAGCCTTCTGAGTAGGCGTAGCCTCAGCATAATCCGCCGCCTTTTGAGTTTCCGGTTGTTCTTGTGAAACATGGCGTTCGGACTCATCCTCTGCTGTTTTCTTTCCAAACAAACGGTCCATCAAACTATTAGTTTCCTTTGCCGGCTCAGTTGATTGAGGTTGCTGCGTAGCTTTTGCCTTTTCTTCTGACGGCTGCGAACTTTCCTGTACCTTTGCAGGTTCTGACGGCATCGGTGCATCGCTCTGCTTCGGCTGTAAAGTTGACGTTATCGGCTCTTTGATAAACTGATCGGTAGACGGCAAACGATTCCAAGCCACAATAGAAACAGCAATCACCGCGGCACACGCTGCTGCAACAGGAATAATGCGCCAACGCGTATTCGGTTTGAGTGTTTTTTGCATTGTTTCATTTTCATCTTTTGCCATAGCCGCTGCGGAGTTTTCCAGTTTTTCATGAAGCTTGGTAGAAAATGACTCCGAAACTTCTAGCGCAGGTAAATTTTCCGTCTGCTGCATGATGCCCTTTAACAATTCATATTCTTTCCGGCACTCGCTGCATCTTGCAAGATGTTCTCTAACCAGTGTCATTTCCTCGTCCGAAAGCATATTATCTATGTAAAGGGGCAAAAGCAAACACACATCCTTACATAAAATATCATTCACTTTTGACCTCTCCTTTCTTATTACAATAATTTGACGTTTCGGCTACAAAAAAAGTTCCTTATCTTTTTCTAAAAGCTTACGAAGTGCCAACCTTGAACGATTAATTCTTGATTTTACCGTACCCAAGGAGCAATTCATCGCTTCAGCAATCTGCTCATACGGCAAACCATCAATATCGCGCATGACAATGACATTACGCTGTTCATCGCCCAATTGATCCAACGCCTTCTCCAGCGCACGCATTGCCTCACTTTGCTGCGCCTTTTCATACGGAGACGGTGCATCATCTTCTATCGGCAACTCATATTCTTCGTTTTCTGTATTATATTGCTGAATACTAACCGTCCCGGCAACATTTTGGCGTTTTCGTTTACGCAAAACATCTAAACATACATTGCTGCAAATTTTATAAAGCCATGTCGAAAAGGCGGACTCTTCATTAAAATATGCCATAGAACGAAATACTCTGATGAAAATATCCTGAGCTGCATCCTCGGCATCTGCAGCGTTGCCTAACATACGATATGCGTGGTTTAAAACCTTCTTTTGGTAATCGGCAATCAACTCTTCAAAAGCAGCAACATCACCTTGCTTGCTTCTTTTTACTAACTCATGTTCTCTTTCAGATGCCAAAATGCTCACCTCCCGTTCTAAAAATGTCAAATATTTTGTCAAAGCAGCCGATAGGGCTTAAATTTTAAATAATCGCAGGAAACCAGCTTGTATTTCACGCCGCCGACCATTCCCTGCAGCGCAGCAGCATGCGCTTTGTCATGCAAATGGCCATAGACGCATATATCGACGTTATATTTTTGTAAAAGTTCCGCAAAGGCCGATCTTTTTCCCGGCGGATAGTGAAGCATAACAATTATATTTTGCGGATTTCTTTTCTTTGCTTCCGCAAGAGCCCACTCCAACCGTCCCGCCTCACGCAGATATAACTTTGCTTCTGTAGCATCCTGGGGCACAATACCATCTGTATCAGGGTAACCTTTTGTCCCACAAATTACAGTATCCCCATGTTCCCAAATACTATTGTGCAAAAAATGAACGCTGTCGAAACAATTTTCTTCTAAAAAACGATTCAACTTTCCCAGCGTTTCCCACCAATAATCATGATTACCCTTTGTAATGATTTTTATCCCGGAAAGCTGCTGAAGATATTGAAAATCAAGAACCGCCTCATTTAAATAGGTTGCCCAAGAGACATCGCCGGGAATTAAAACAAGGTCATCTTTCTGAACAACACTGTTCCAATTGTCCGCAAGACGATAGATATAGTTTTCCCAATTTGCACCGAATACATCCATCGGTTTATTTACACTTAATCCCAGATGCAAATCCGATATCGAATAAATTGCCATATCTCTCCTCTTTCTTACAATTGTTTAATACTGCCCGACTTAACATTACAACTTTAAAAAAGGCTGTAGCAAAATAAAATGCATTTTGCTACAGCCTCACAATCACCCGTTTGATTATGCGGTTACTTCGTAAACGCTGACCTGCTTTTTATCGCGGCCCTTTCTTTCAAACTTAACCTTTCCGTCAATCAAAGCAAACAATGTATCATCGCCGCCCTTACCGACATTCAGACCCGGATGAATCTTTGTGCCGCGCTGACGAACTAAAATGTTGCCGGCCAAAACCATCTGACCGTCTGCACGCTTAACGCCGAGACGCTTTGCCTCACTGTCACGACCATTTCTTGTGCTACCAACACCCTTTTTATGTGCAAAAAGCTGAATATCTAATTTTAACATTTGTTACACCTCCAATTCGGTAATAGAAATGTAGTCCGGATATTGCTCCGACAAGCTGTATAACGTAAGACACATGCTGTCCAGCAATACCTTTGCCCCATATCGTTCGGACTCTTGTAAGTCCGCAGGCAAAATGCATTCCAGATAACCATCGCGCACTTCATAGCCAACTTTCACTCCGACAACGTCAGTCAAGCCGTTTATCGCTGTAAGCGCTGCTGTAGTAATCGATGCACACACAATATCAGTACCCGATTCTCCATATCCGGTATGCCCATCTACGAGATATTTCACTATCTCTCCGCTTTTACTGCGGTAAATTTCAATTTTTGTCATAACACTTAAGCATTGATTTTCTCAATCACAACTTTTGTGTACGGCTGTCTGTGACCCTGTTTCTTCGCACTGCCTTTTTTCGGCTTATACTTAAAAACAATCACTTTCTTAGCCTTGCCTTCTGCAACCTCGACCTTAGCCGAAACAGAAGCACCGTCAACCAAAGGAGCACCAACTTTAATAGTCTCTCCGTTGCCGACCGCCAAAACCTCATCAAAGGTAACTTTGTCACCGTCTTTTACGTCCAGCTTCTCAACATACAGGATATCGCCTTCGCTCACCTTGTACTGCTTTCCGCCGGTTTTGATAATTGCGTACATTTGCGCACCTCCTCCATCCTTGCTCGCTGTGCCTGATACATTTCTGTACAAAGGTAGGATAACTCCTTTTAAAACCTTTCACACGCGGCTATTATATATTATATCACTTAGTTTGCTCGCTTGTCAATCATTATTTTAAAAATTTTACTTTTCTGCCAAGATGTTTTAGTAATGTTTACATGCCCTGCATCATTTCAAAAAGAGAAACAGCAAACAACCAATGCATTTCTTCCACCGGATGGTTAATGCGGTTTGCAAGTAAACGGATAATGTTTACACCGTTTTTCTTCAAAATCTCCCATTTGCGGCAGCAGTCACAAACCGGAACTTCAAGTTCCGCACAAACGTCACGCGCCGTGTCCATGTACTTCAAAAAATCCGTATGATGAGGTGTCATGTTTGTAAAAACTTCACGTAAATATTGATCGCTTACCTCGGGGCTAACCTCATGCGCCATTAAATTTTGCGTCATAAAAATAACCTCACTGCCGGATGCCTTTACTTTTTCCAAAAGCTCCTTTAAAGCATTTCTATATTCATCCAGTTTTTCCACTCCATGAGCACAGTCATTCAGTCCAAAACTTACAACCGTTAAATCGGGATGATATGCGATCACATCACGCTCAACTCTCGCCAGACCGGAAACAACATTGTCCCCGCTGATACCGGCATGAATCATATTAACCGGCACATTCGGATAACAAAGCTCTAATAGATGCCTAAGTTTAGAGTGATACCCGTCAGCTACACGAAACTCCGTCTCCAAACTTTGTGCACTTGTTTTGTAAAGCTCAAAGCAACCTTGCGTTACACTATCACCCAAAAAAGCCAGTGTAATCGGTTTTCCCTGAATGGGGTTTACCTGTTTTGCCATAATTTTTTCAATTATTTTCATATTCTCTCTCTTCCTTTCAGCGCTGCAAAACTTGTATATTTTCATCAATTTTCGCCAATTAAATTTCTGCGCTTGATTAAGTATAGCATAGAAAGAAAAAAAATACAAGAGCCGTTTTAGCAAAATCCGATAACTTCATCTATAGTGCTGACTGTGTATCGTTCGGGTCACCGTTGATTGCCATGTCATACTCTTCCGACCAATCCAAATCACGGTAGTTTTCTCCGCGCGAATCATTTTTGATAAAATCCATTAATAAATCAAGCATTTCCTCCGTCCATGTATTACGGTCAATCTGTGACGGCGTAAATTTATTTTGTGTAATCATCTCAAAACCGAAAATATCCTTCACCTGTGTTTTCGCTGCACCTCCGACCACCGTTTCCACCAAATGCGATGGAATGAACAGTACTCCGCCTCCCGAACCGAATACTACGTCGCCCGGCAGACAAACAGCGTTTCCAATACGCGTTGCCGTGTTATACCCCGTGATAATAAATTCACGAATCGGCGTCGGATCAATACCGCGAAAATATACTTGCACGCCCTCCACCTTTTTCATCTGCTCTACATCACGCACACCGCCCCAGATAACTGCACCGCCTGTTTTGGTTTTGTTTTTCACGGCCGTAGTAAGGTTTCCCCCCAGAAAGGTTCCTTTATAAATTTTATCATACATATCCACTACCAACGCATCGCCCTCTGTCAAATTTTCCACAACCCATTGATTGTAGGTCCCCGCACGCTTTTCCTGCTCTCCGATTTTTTTTACCACCTCATCCAGATCAGGGCGGTAAGGGCAATATGTTGCAGTTACTGCACGTCCGACCAGTTTTCTTCCATCATCATGCAAGGTTTGCAGTCTTCCTTCAAATTGGCTTTCATAACCGCGCACAAAAATTGGTTTCCACACTTCCTCCAGCGTCAAATTATAAAGAGCCTTTAGATATTTATCTGCAACTTTTGGTCGGCCATCGGGCAAACGCTCACCCTTCCATTGCGGCGTCAGCGCAATGACCTCATCTCTTTCATTAAAATGCATATTCATTCCTCTTTCTTATTTTAAATCAATGGACGCTCCATCGGCAATACCGCGTATATATCCGATGGCAAACAAATTTCCAAGTGTCGTATAGCCCGTATTTTCCTTTCCTTCCCCGGCCATAGTAGGTGTGTGATCCGGTCTCACCAAACAACTCGGTGCATATTTTTCCGCCATACGCATTAGTTTTGCCATATCTGTCGGGCCGTTATCGTGAAATGTCTCCCGAAAACAATTTGCGCTGCCATCTGCATCACGAAAATGGAGAAAAAATATTTTCTCACCAAACTCCTTCATCAGTGCAAAAACATCCTCTCCCATCATACGAAAGGTTGCCTGGCAAAATGTTATGCCGTGCGATGGGCTTTCGGTCAGACCCATCGCCCTCCGATACGACTCTGCATCGGTAAAAATCCGTGAATATCCCATCAGTTCCGGAATCGGCGGATCGTCAGGATGAAGCCCCATTTTCACACCGCTTTCCTCTGCTATCGGTATAACTGCATTAATAAAATAACGATAGTTTTCCCACATTTCTTCCTGCGAAATCCGGAGCTGCCTTTTTTCCGCATGGTAAATATCAAACCCGCTTGTCACCGCACCGCCACGTTCAGAAAGGTTTGTATCGGTGCGATACCAACCCACACCACCCATAAAATTATAGCAAATAAGTGAAATTCCCAATTTGCCCATATTCCGCAGCATTGCACAATATTTTTCAATATCCTCGTCTCTGCCCGGTAAACCAAGTTTAATGCGGCTCATGTCAAATTCGTCACCCTCCAGCGCATACAACTCAAAGCCGGCCTTGTAAAAATTGTCTCTCACCGTCTTTAGCGCCGCAAAGTCCGAGGGATCAGGCAAACCGCATAATTCCGGAGCAGCCTTAGTCACAGCGAAACGTACACCAAGCTGCGCTGCCAAATCCCATTGTATATCATGTCTTGCCGGAAGCATCATACCTAATTTCATCTTTTTCCTCCTTAAACACCGCTGCGCGTCAAAAATCCACCATCAACCGGAACTGTAATCCCCGTAACAAATGCGGAAGCTCGTTCGTCCAACAGCCAACGTACACACCCGAGCAAATCCTTCGCCTGACCGAAGCGTTCCATCGGGGTATGGTCTATCACCTTTTGCCCTCTCGGCGACAAACCTGTTTCCGGTGTTCCCAAAAATTTAATACTCCGCTCATTGGCAAAAAATCCCGGTGCAATTGCGTTTACACGGATTCCTGCAGGAGCAAGATATGCCGCCAGCCATTTTGTCATACTGACCACTGCGCCCTTGCTCATTGCATACGCAGGAACTTTAGTCAGCGGACAATAACTATTCATGGATGCAAAATTAATTATCGAACCGCTTCCATTTTTCGCCATCTGTTTTCCAAAAGCACGCGTAGGTATTACACTTCCCAGTGTATTAATTTTGAGAACACTTTCAAATGCCTCCATATCTAGATTGAAAAATCCTTTAAATTCATCAGGCATAGCATTTTCTGTTTCGCGCGAAGTATACGCCTCTGCCGTTGTCATAACAGCACTATTATTTCCGCCTGCACCGTTAATTAAGAAATCACAGAAGCCCCACTCATTTTTTGTCTCCTCGGCCAACTTTTCAATGTTTTTCTCATCCGTCACGTTGCACACCGCCGTTTTACACAAACCTCCGTCTGCCGCAATCCGTTCTGCCACCGCCTTTAATTTTCCCTCCGTTCTGCCAACAAGCAAAACCTTGGCACCACACGCTGCCAAATCCATTGCTATTTCAGAGCAAAGTGTTCCCCCTGCGCCCGTCACGACCGCAATTTTATTTTGAAAATAGGTATCTGACATTATTTTTCTCCTTCGCTCAATATATTTTTTAAATTTTGATAACACACTTTTCTTACCAATTCAGCCAAAGCTTCATAATCATTCGGAAAAATTTCCTGCTGCACTTTTTCTGCAATCCAGCCGCACAAAACTCTACGAAAATACTCATGTCTTGAAAATGATAAAAGGCTTCGTGAATCGGTGGTCATACCCATAAATACCGAAAGCACCCCGTATTCGCTGATTGTATCCAAAACTCCGCGGATGCCCCCGATATGGTCACACCACCACCACGCAGCGCCCTGCTGCACCTTTCCTGCAATGCCGTCCTCGGAAAATGACCCGCTCAGCACAGACAGCTGTGCATTATCGGAAGGGTTCAGTGTAAAAAGCATAGTCCGAGGCAAACTGCCGCTTTGCTCCAAATCGTCCAAAAAGTTCACCACTTCAGGTACTGCGCATCTCCCGATTCCTGCAAAGCCGCCGGCCGGCCCCGCAATTTCGCGCAGTCTGCTGCTCGTGCTGCGCAGCGCACCAATGTGCAACTGCATGACCCAACCGCGTTCAGCATATTCCTTTCCCAGCATTCTCAGCACATGCGATGACAAGCAAAGATTTTCTTCCAAATCGAGTGTGCCTCCGGACAAAAGTTTTGAAAATCTTCTCCCATTTTTTCCATCATCTCTTCGATAGCAAAAACCGTCATCTAACGCATGATCGGAAAAGCGACAACCGGAGCGGTGAAACTTTTCCAAGCATTTCGAAAAAGCCACTGCCAAATCTTCCAGCGAGGCTATTGTAACATCTGCACTTAACTCCAACTCTGCAATCAATTTTTGAGTAAGCGGCAAAATACCGTCACCGCGCAGCGAAGGCGCAAGTCTTTCATTGCAGCAAAACTCCTCTGTCGATTCTGTAAGCATCCGGCACGGTGCAGCATACTCCACTCGGAATTGATCCAAATAGTCTTGCGCAAACCATCCCTTCTGCCCGAGACATGCATTTGCTCTCTCCCAAATTTCATGTGCATTTTTACTATTGATTGCAAGCTCAATTCCAAAAACACGGCTAAGCTCCAGCTGCGACCAATGTTGCAGCGGATTCCCCGTTAAATGCGGAAAGATGCGGCACCATTCCTCAAACTTCTCATAATCGGATGCCTCACCCGTAATATACCTTTCACAAACACCGCAAATACGCATTGCACGGTGCTTATATGGGTCATTCAGCAACCACAGTTCCGCAAGATTGTTAAATCTGCGGTTCGTCAAAAGATCCGACACCGATAAATGATTATGAAAGTCGATAATCGGCAAAGGTTCCGCAACCTCATGGTACAGCTGTTGTGCAAGCGGCGTCCGAAGTAAAAAATTTTCATTTGTAAAAGCGCTTTCTTTCATTGTGCCGATTCAGTCCTTTCTGTTTTTGTTTTGTCCGGCTCATAATTATAAATTTAAAGCTGAGCTCTCCTGTCTTTCCTGCCGTATCAATTCCAGCAAAACAACACTGTGTCCCTCCATCATAACTTCTTCCCTGTACACCTTTTGTATCTCTTCTGTCTTCTCTGTCGGAACGATATAGCCTGCCTCTTTTATTTTCTTTTGCAGTTCCAGGTTAATTTCCTTTGGTGCGCCGATGCTCTGCCAATACCGATAAGAGTTGCTATGGCATCTATCAATCACACTTTTACGCACCAGATAGCTGCCTTGTAATCCACGAATTTGCAATGAAATCTTTTTAGGCTCAGGCTCTGCTAACGGACTTTCCCCACCGTGATACAAAGCAATCACAACATCGCCCTTTTCATTGACGGTCGGAATACATTCTGCCTCATCACACACAAGGCGAATTTTTCCCAATTTTGACGCCAGTACAAAACCGTTGTAAATAGGTTTGCGAAAACCGCTCATAGTAAACATGCTCCGATACCCGTCAAAATCATAGCTTGATTTATGCTGACCCGACAAACATATCAGCATTTTTTCCGGCAGGACCGTACTGTATGTAAAGGAATCAATCAAACGAAAATAAAATGCCGGATAGAATTCATTTTCACGCAAAACCATCATAGGATTTTTTTGGATACTTAAAAATCCGCCTGCCGCAGCTCCCCATTCGTCCACAACAATTTCCACATCAGAAAGTCCGGCGTCCGCAAGCATTTCGCCCGCTATCTGTACCCTTTTCAAAATATTATATGGACTGACAGTTCCGCCCGTGCCCTCATACGGCAAATCCGCATAAGCATGAACCGTCAGAAAATCAAGCCTTGTTCCCTTTTCTCCACTGACCGTACTGCACCCTTCAGATATATGCTGTAAAAATTCATGGATGAAATTATCACAAAAAGCCGCAGAGGGTCCGCCGACTTTTAAATCGGGGCAGGCCCTGCGAAAACCTTGCTCAAAATAATCATACAGTTTAATGTACTCCGTTATTTTATCCTTGTCACCGTCATTTTGATAATCAAAGCATGTTTTTGAAGTAACCCAATATTCATGATCCGGCTCATTCCAGCAGTGAAAACGCCAGTTTTTGAGTCGTTCCTTACCATAGCGTTCGACAAGATGGTAAGCATATTGATAGCAAACCTCCTCCCATTTCCGATAATCCGAAGGAACCGAGTTATTAACCCGCTTTCCTTTATATCGTGGTATCCCCATATTGCGTCCGGGCTCGGAAGCAATACAATCCGGCATAAAATTGATGCAAACCAAAAGATCAAAGCCATGGCTTACCAAAAAATCCATTCTTGCATCATTCTGTGAAAAATCATACTGCAAACTGCCGCTTTCATTTTCCGAAACAATATCTTCCAGCATGGCATAAATGCGCATAAAAGATGCGGCGCCATCCTTTGCCATTGTGCGGATAATCGTCTGTCCCCATTCATCCTCAATGGCATCGGTCGGATGAAAGTGAACACAATTCCAAAAGTTATCAATTATCCTTTCTTCTTTTCGCACATCAACCAAAACATTCATAACATTTTTAGTTTTCCCTTCTGTCATCTGCCGCCCTCCTGCTTTTAATCACACGCGCCGGGCAGCCCACAGCAACACTGTAAGGCGGAATATCGTGTGTTACAACAGCTCCCGCACCAATAACAGAACCCGTGCCTATTGTAACGCCCGCCATAATATTAACCCTGCTGCCTATCCATACATCATTCTCTATTCGAATTGGTGCATAACTAAGCCCCTGGCGGCATATAGGCTTGTCCAGATCGGAAAAATTATGATTAGCGGCAATCATTACAGTATAAGCCGCTATACGCACATTGTTACCGATTACAACACTCCCATTTTCACCGTCAGGGGCTGTATATCCGATCAGCATGGAATGATATTGTACACTTGTATTGTCGCCCAAACTCACACAACCCTGTATGGCAGCTCCGGGTGCGATGGTTGTACTTTTCCCGATATTAATTTTGCCTCCGCGCGGATTAATTCGGGCATCCGGACTTATAAGTGCACTTTTATCCACATTCACGCCTTTATGACGTTTTGCCAAATGTCTGCCCCACAAAAGTGCCGCTCTCTGCCGCAGGGTCTTGTTTTGTACCATACAGTTTCCTTCATCCATCCATGACCAAAAGCTCATGTTATACTCCGTCCTTTTATAGCTTTATTTCGAGCAAACGGGCATTTCTTCCCGAAAGGCTGTTGACCAAAAGGCGCTTGCCGTCACGGTCAAATACCGGATGGTGACACACCCAGTGTTCATTTCGGATGCTCGTTTCCTCATTGTTGTTTCTGTTCTCTATGAAATATTCCTGTTCTATTTTTCCGGTTTGAGCGCAGATTAACACCACTCTGCCCGTTTTCTTTCCGTTTACTTCAATACGGTCATCGCTCGCAATGAGATCATAATCAGTTGGGCATACAGACGGATGTCCGGCATTGTGATCTGAAATAACCCGATAATCACTGCCATCATAATTGACTGTGACAAGGCATGCCTTTTTTCTGTCCTTCGGATGCGGTCCGTAGCCAATCAGACGCTCCCCGTCCGGATGCCAAGAAAAATGATATCCGCTTGCTCCGCACATATCTACTGCCAAACGCAGATTGGTAAAATCAGCATTGCAGGTAAAAACATAAGATATCTTTGGTTCCTTCCTTGCCTGACAGTGATTGCCAAAATAAAACAGAAATCTGTTTCCCTGCATATTGTAACGAACACAATAGCACATGAGTGTGAGACCACACTCACCGCCCAGTTTTCGTTGCATTTCTTTATCCAAAAGCAAAAGCTCATCCCTTTTCAGGTGCGCTGCCAGCACATCGGCGACACTTAAAACAAGTTCCTCCCTGCCGCCGCCAAAATGAAAGCGAAACAATCCATGCTTATCACGCGCACCAAAAGGATATGGCGACTCTTCGGGACGGTAGCAGCCCGTACCATAACCCGCCGCATAAAGCATACCCTGTGCGCCTCCTATAATAGGTTCTCCGAATGGCGGTGCACCCTCCATATTCCCACAGGCAAAAAACTCTTCTCCTGTTTCTATATTATGTTTCACAGTCAGCGGTGCAGAGACCGTTCCGCCCTGATAATAGACATACTTTGCATCCGGACTCCAGGTCTGAAAACGACCTGTATGCCAAAAGCTTGATGTACATGCACTTTCCGCAAAGCTATGCAAAATTTTACCGTCTTTGTCCGCTACATAAATCCGATTAGTCTTTGTATCTAAATCCGCCGCAGCAAAAAGTAGCCTGCCGCTGCCATCCGGTGCCCATGGGCAAATAGTGTAATATGCATGCACACACCATTTGTCAAGCAATGCCGTCGGCTTTACATTACGATATTCCATAACTACGCCTCCGATATGTTTCCAAAGCTTCTACCATAAAAGCACTTTACCGCCCCGCAGTTTATAGAGAGCCTCAATAAAATAATAATCACCGTATATCAACGGCAGGTTTTGCGATCCGTCATGATAAGATTCACATCCGCCCAAAACAAGCGCGTCTGTTGATGGGTTAAAATCGCAGTAATCCTTTGAAACCGCTTGCAGCAAACGCATTGCAGCGCTAAGATAAAGCGGTTTTTCATATTCGGGAAGTACACGCGCAAGTTCAATCAATCCGCATGCCGCACAGGTTCCCGCTGAAGTATCATAATAAACAGGCTCCGCCGGCGCACGGAAATCGCACAGCGGTACTGCATTCTCTGCGGTATTCGCCATAAAATAGTGTGCCGCACGTTTTGCTGCCGCTAAATACTTTTCCTCTCCCGTATGCAAATAACTCAGTGTAAAGCCATAAATGGCCCATGCCTGTCCGCGGGACCAAGATGAGGTTTTCGAGTCGTACCCCTGTGTCTTATCCGGTATGCTGACACCATTTTCACCATAGCACACAACATGATAAACCGATCCGTCCGTACGCAAATGGTTTTCCATTGCCGAATCTGCATGCGCACGGGCAATCAGGCTAAAACGATCATCTCCTGTTATATCAGTTGCCAAATATAGAAGCGGCAAATTCATCATACAGTCAATAATGGAAAACCCTTTTTTTTCATCACCGTTCCATGCCCTGATAAACCTCTTTTCAATATGATAGCGCGCGGCAAGCACAGAAGCCGCCGTTAAAATGCGATTTTTAGATTCTGCACCGCCAAATAGCCGATAATTAGCTCCGGCAGACAAAAGCCACAGAAACCCAACGTCATGATTCAGATTTTCTGTATCACAAAGCGCTTTATCCAGAAGCTTTTCGTTATATTCTGCAATTTCACGATAGCGTTCCTCACCCGTTTCCATATACATCAGCCACAAGATTCCCGCCCAAAAACCGTTGGTCCATCTGCTGATTTTCTTATCTTTCCAATCATCATGCACGCCGTTTTCCGCCGTGTACGGTATTTTATCCGCCGAACGCTCGCGCACGGCAGACATCTTTTTTTCAACCTTTGTCCAGGTATCGTTCACCCAAGGGACATATGGCTCTAAATAGCCGTTCATTGATTCAACCCCTTCTATATTTATGAAATAAGTTCTAACATTTTATAAATAATTTTCGCCGTCTCTGCTCTGGTCATGCTTCTTTTCGGATTCATAACGCCGTTTTCATCGCCGCTAAAAATTCCGGCTGCATGCAAGCGCCGCAATGCCTGCTTTGCATATAGTGAAGTTTCCGCCTCATCAGCATAAGAAGTCTCTGCCGAAAAATCAAAGGCATGCCTTTCCATGGCACGAGCAATCAAAACTGCTGCATCCTCTCGCGTAATCTCCTGACCTATCCCAAAGCTTCCATTGTCCTTGCCATGAACGATTTCCTCAGAAACTGCCGCCGCAAGATATGGCTGATACCATGCACCTTCCTTTGCATCTGTAAAGCTGCAAACTCCGCTCGGAACCGTTCCAAATACCGACACTAAAAGCTTTACAAATTCTTCACGCGCTGCAGCAGATAACGGGTCAAATTCTTTTTCTGTTCTTCCATTAATAATGCCGCGTTCCTGCAAGACGTAAATTGCTTCTTGTGCCCACGGTACCGATGATAAATCCTCAAAGCGGTCTTTTGGCTCCTGCGCCGGCTCCTCCGTCGGGGTTGGCGGCGCCGCCACCGTACTTGTACCGATTGTTTTTCCTCCGCCGCTGCCACCACCGGTTCCGCCGCTTTCTTTCTTCTCCGCATTTACAGTAACAACAAAACTTCGTTTGGCAGTCTCTCCGTTCAAACTGACACAGGCAGTAAGCGTCACTGTACGGCTGCTTTTCGACTGTGTTACTGCGGCAACCCCGTCTTTGATGCAAATAATATTCTCGTCAGATGAACTCCAACTAATTTGCGCGCTATCCATTTCCTGCAGCAACGTGAAGTTTTTGCTGACGGCTTTATCAGGAATCCCGACACTTTTAGCAAAATCATTACTGTTTACAATATCCGCTGCAGTCCGCCGATTTGTTTCCGCTTCATGATATGCACCAACTTCATAAATTCCTGCATAATCACTGACGGTAACATCAAATCTCAAACCGCTGAGGGAAACGGTATCAAAACGCAATACATTAACAGTTTTATCCGTAGTTAAAGTACCCAGACTACTCCACTTCTCGCCGTCTTCGCTGCCAAGAACCGTAATACCCGTTATATTTTTTCCGCAGTACGGCGCTACAAGGACAGAATTTACTTCCTTTGCCGCCGGGAAAATATATTCCAAAGAAAAATTGTTGTCCGATGCATAATAGGTCGCTGCATCATCGTCATTTGCCTGTTCCGCAGCAATGCACGACTCTTTTCTGCCATAAAACAGATTAACGTTTTTATCGCGCAAAATCGTAACTGCAAAGCGTTTCTCTAAACTTTGTGTTTCCCCTTTAGAAATATGCGCAACCAATTCTGCCGCACTTTCTTCTGTTGACCTTTTCACCGTCCGGCAGGAATTTCCTGAAATCTCCAGCAAATTTGCAGGCTCGGAGCTCCATACAATGTCTGCACCGTACATTCCCTTCGGAAGAGTAAGCACTTCCGTAAGAATGTCCGTACCAAGCGTTAAATGTTCCATATTATATAACACCGCTTCTTCATCCGAAACCAGACGGAGCACCAATGCATCCGTCTCCGCGGTAATCGGCTCACCAACATAATCTGCGCGGCTCAAATTTGCAACTATGTGGACTTTCACATCTTTTTCCTCTGCCGACGGCTGTTTGAGTAATTTGCCGTCTGAAGAAATATACTCAGATGGCGTTCCGTCCTCAGAAAGCATCTCCCAGCTAACGTCAACGCCATATTTGTCCACTGTTGGTAAAACAATATCGCCTGACACTGCAAGCAAATCAGAATGCATGGCATCAAGAGCCTTTTGGAGTTCTGCAGCAGCCGCCCTGACAGAATATTCCGCATCACATACACTTTCATAATTATAAAGTTTCAGCTGCGGCAAATATTTCAAACGATTGCCGTAAAACATACAGGTACCTGTTCCGCTCGAACTTACCTCCAGGCGAAATGCCGCCGTATCACCGACAGAATGAACATAGTCAGTTACATCCCATTCTATCCAGTCCTTTTGCTGTGGATTTTGCTCAAAGCTGACCGCATACGGGCTGGTCGCTGCGAGTGCTTTTGCAGAGCTGTTCCATGTCATTTCCTCCGTGCACTGCATTGCAGCTTCCGAATCAACAGGCGTCATAGTCAGTGTAAACGCTCCCGACATAGAGTATGGTTTCAAGCGCAAAACAATTCTCGGTGCATAACGAAATGCCGCTTCGGAGGTATCAAACCGGACAAAACCAACATTCTGTTTGCTTCCGTTGACATACACATTTAAAATACCGTTCGGATTGCTTGTTTTTTTTGTAGACGCAGAAGAATTGCTGACATAGTTCGTCAAGTCAGAAGCAAACACTCCCAACGGTGTGACATATATGGTGAAATTCTTCGTTTGCCTTGCACTGCCATTCTCCACCGTTGCCGTCAAGGTTACGGCAGCATCGCCAAACTGATCCGAACCCGGTCGCGATACGTAAGCATGACAAATATCTCCATCCTCCTCCAAGCGGATCACCGCTTCCGTATCACTCCGCCAATGCACACGGCTCACAAATTCTTCGCCCCGTTCTGTACCAAGAACAGCCGGGAGCTCAAAATCTTCCGTTACCTGATACCTTTTTTCTATCTGCAATCCCATAGTATCATGCATAGCATAACCCGTATGACCGGCATAAGCATACAAGGTAGGCATTCTCATTTCACTGGTGCCGCTTTCAGTATCTGAGTATATCCGAAAGAAGTCACTGCTGCTATACGCATTTTTACCGCATATCATAAAACAAAAAACTGCATTCTCACCGTCTTTTGCCTTTAAAGCTTCCGCTTTGACATATTCTGTTACATCCAGATATAAAAGCTCCGATGCCGACACATTTTCCATATCAAGCGTCACCAACCGCGGTACTGCCGCCGTATCCAAAGCGTCTAATATCCCCAACGACTTTGCCGTGTCGTAATTCATACCGCTGTCACGCCACGAATTTTTCATTGTATCATCAGCAATGCCATACAACGCCATGTCGGGCGCTCCGCTATTTTGATTGACCTGAAGTTTCAGCGTTATTTGCGTAGCATTTTCCACAAGCGCCGACACACTTTCTCCTTCACCGCCGCCATAACAAAAGCGCAGAACACCTGCCCGTTCGGACGAAGCTCTGCCGTCAACAATCATATCCGCTGTTTTGGAATAATCCGTCTGACCATATCCTTTACGAATATAAGTATCATAATCTACCGGAAACGATATAAAAAAATCATCAACATCTTCCATTTGAGCCAACACCATAAAGTTGGTTCCCGAAACAAATATCGCAGCAGACAGCACAGCCGCTAAAGCATTTCGAAAGAATTTTTTCTTTCCCATTTTTCCACTCCGCATTTTTCTGCCTCCCATTTAGCGCCGCCGCGGAAAATTTTTTCCCGCGGCGGTGTCCATCGTTTCTTACGATACTCTAATGCTTTTTGTATCAATTGGCTTTAAATCTTTATCCCAAACAAATACTGCTATCCTTTGCGCACCATCCATTGTCAGCTCAATTCTGGCTGCCTGATGAAATACCTCAACAGAATCAAGTCGTCCGTCCGTTCCGTAAAGAGCGATAAATAAATTACTGTTTTCAGGGAGAGTAAGCCCCTCCGCAATTCCTACCGTAACCGTGCCTGTACCGATTGCAGAAATTTCTTCACCGTCCTGAGAGAAGGTAAAGCGGCTGGGCAAAACATTAACGGAGAAAGTTTTGGTCTCTGTGACTGCGCCCTTTGTTACTGATGCCGTTAAGACAACTTCTGTTTTTTCCGTAACCTTAGCAACCTGTACATTTTCACCGCTGACATCTATCGCCGCATTGTCCGACTCCCATGTGATAGCACTGCCGTTTGCGCCTGATGTTGGCAGTGTAATGCTGTCATAAACGCATTCCGCAACCTTCAGAACTTCCGCATCGCTTCTCACCGCCCCGGTATCGCCGCGGGAAATCTCAAGATACGATTCAAAACCGGCAACTTCACGCGAAGCAAAATTTGCCTTTACCGCCGCACCGTAAAAACGCATTGCATATACGCCGTCAGACTGTGATTTTACATAATCTGTCACATCAATACAAACCCAGTGTGCTTCTGAAAGGTTGTCCAGTTTGGTTACACCCATATAGGTACCTGTTCCATACGGCTCAGCCGAGAAATCCAAAAGTCCCTGTTCAACCGCCTTATCCGCAACCAAGCTTTCGTCCCATACTGTTTTTTCATTGCCTGTCAAGCCATACATTGAAATGGTGTTCTCTGCTGCTGTATCACCAGTGCTTTGGAAATACAAATACAGTTTTGCATTTGCAATTTCCTCCTGCGCCATATCCTCCTGGCGGAAACGTACAAAGTTCTGCCGTCCGCTGCCGTTGATATAAAATTTATTCATGTAGTTATAGTTTGTCGAATATCCGTTTTGAACATAAATATCCGCCTCAGATACAGCCCGCAGCACATCACCCGTCAATACCTTCGGGACCGTTACGGTAAATTGTTTAGTCGTTTGATTTTCTCCGATAGTAATGGTCGCCGTAAGCGTGACGCTTGCATCCGCATCCTGCGGGCGCGTTACGGTTGCAAAACCATCCTCATCAATCTCAATTGCCTCACTGTCCGATTCCCAGGAGATAACGCTGTCAAACTTTCCTGCTGTCGGCAGTTCAAAGTCCTCGCTGTAGCTTTCATTCAGCTCAATAGCATTTTTTGCGGAAGCAAGCTTCGCTTCATCACTGTAGTCGAAGACAAGAGAAAAGTTGTTAAACTTAAATTGTAAACTTGAATAAGCTTTATTAGAAACCGGCGATGTTGTTGTGCGGACATCTCCTTTTATTCTGAAAACCAATAACCCATCTGTTTGTGCCTTTACATAATCTGTAACATCAAGTGAAACAGAAACCTTTCCTTCACCGGATACCGTACCTATCTCTGTTCCGGCATCATAGAGAGCCTTGGTAAAAGCCGAGTTAGTGCTGCTATATGATGTTTTACTATTCTCTATACCAAAGACAGTATTAATAAAATCATCCGTTAATGCCGTTTGTGCCATCGAAAGCATAATCCTCGGAGTATTTGCCACATACTCCTCAATTGTTCCTTCCGCAACCGAAAGCCCAGAAGTATCAAACATTAAAAAGGCATTTCTTCCGCTCGCAGTCGTTATAACCGGCAACTTTTTATTCAAAGTAGTTATTTTAGAACTTTGTACATAAAAATAATCGCTCAATCCCAAAGCCTTCGTATCCGTATCTGCTATAACAGAAATGCCGCATAAACCTATTGTTATCATCGCCGTTAAAAGTATTGCCAGAATCTTTTTTCCGTGTTTCATAGAGAAAAAACTCCTTTCAAATCAGACCGCTCCCGGTCTTTTTTACTTTGTCTGCCCCGCTGCAAGCAACCGGTACAATACCGCCGCTGCCATTGCTCGGGTCAGTTTTGCCTTCGGTTCTATCTTGCCGTCATCCGTCCCTTTAAAAATTCCTCTCTGTACTGCCTGCGCCATGTATGATGCGGCCCACTCGGCAAGCTCCCGGCTATCGGAAAACTGTAGTAAAATACTCTCCTCCGCTTGCTCATCGCCCGGAAATGCCATCATCAGCATTTTAGCCGCTTCTTCTCTTGTTACGGCGCCCTCCGGTCGGAACAACCCGTCTGCATAGCCTCCGGCAATTCCCTTACTGACCGCCGTCTGCACAAACGGTGCATACCACGCTCCGCTCTGTACATCTGCAAAGCCGCCTTGATAGTCAGTCGGTTCTGCCAAAAGTGTAACCAGCATTTTTACAAATTCTGCACGAGTTAACACATCATCCGGGCGAAAACTGCCATTACCGTCACCGCTCAGGATTCCTTTTTCGGCAAGGGCGTTAATCTCCTGCTCTGCCCAGTGGCCGGAAATATCCTTAAATGCACCTTTCTGCCCGGGATCGGTATCAGGTTTCGGCGAAGCAGTTGGCTCTGCACTTGGCTGTGCCGTCGGCTTGACAACGCTGCCTCCGCCGCCTTTTCCGGTACTTCCGCTTGCAGGCAGCGCACCAATCAAACGCGTGAAAATAAACTCACCGCCAAGCAGTGTCGAAACCGTACTGCCGTCCGAATGCCCTTTTACTGTCGCATTTCCATCACCATAGCTGCGGCGCACAGAGTTATTTTTATAATATGCGCCTGATGATGAATAAAAATGTACTTCAATCGTAACCATATTATCAAAGCTAAGCGGCTGATTGGCATCCAGACGTACTGTAAGCTGATCTCTCTCATTCACACTAAAATCAATCTGACCGTCCCAGCCCAACGCCGCACTGACCTTCGTTCCCTTTGGAATGGTTACCGTAACTTTTTTCGTTGTACCATTGTGAGTTAAAGCCAAATCTTTTACATAATCTTCCGTAAAAGTATAGCTCATTTTTGTACCGTCCACACAAATAGGCAAAACGGTTTTTTCCGCATGCAGCACCAGCATGCCGTCCTCCCATTCCACATCTCTTGCCGTACCGTTCAAAGTAATCGCGGTTACGTTACCGTATGGACGAATTTTAATATCACTGCTTAATTTTCCGGAAGTCGTTACCTGCAATGTACTGCCAATTTTCTGAACAGCAATGTCACTGATCGGCACACTTGCAGCAAGCAGCGTATCTCCGTCCTTGTTCATAAGCTTTGAGCCGTTTGTCATTGCAATATAACTTACAGCCCCGTCCGATTTTGTTTCAACATATGCCATCTCGCCATCAAATTGATAGTCCCCAAACTGACGTTCTGACGGCGTTTCCTCATTAGAGTAATAATAAACCGCTTGTTTATCTCTGTAATTAAGAAGCATAGCTGATGCAATTTCTGATGCTGCATTGTCCAACTGAATCTGCGCAAAAGAAACTTCTTCATTCATCCCTGCCTCGGTCGGAAATAGAAGCGTATTATAAACAACCGTACCGCTCGCTTCTTTTTTATAAGAAACGTAGTCCTCCAGTCTGTTTACCAGCTGCTCATCTTTAATAAAGCTTTGTTTCACCTCTGCCTGCGAAGCAGCGCCGTCTGCCTGCAATATGGTCAGATTTGCCGTTCCGGCAAAATGTGTCTGCGCTTTGCCGGTCGAGGCATCTACTTCAAGATTTGCCATATTGTCGGGATGCCAGTTTTGCCGATAAACCGAACTTTTGCTTGCGTCCTCCGGCTTGATAATATCTGAAACGATCCAAAAGCCTCCGTGCTTGAAAAACACTTTTCTTGTATGACGATAGCCAACATTTGTTTCTGCAAATCCCACTGTGCGGTCAAACGATTCATTTGCAGTCATGCTGAGACCATTCGTTCCGACATCATAACTTTGCGGCTTTCCATTTATCTCCACGGTGTTATGCGGATAAGTTTCCGTACGAACAACAGCCGCCGGAAGAATTGGGTTATAACCGCCTCCGTTACCTGCATCAATCAACAGCGGTCTGCCATACGCATATATGTCCATGTGCAAATCATCCGGATGTCCGTGTGAATGGCCCGTTTCTGCCGTAATCGTGGCATACATCGCATTTTTGCTCCAACCGTCCCGCATAATTGCTATCTGTTTCTGCGGAAACAATCTCGACAGATATTCCTGCGGTGTCTGCGTCTCCTCCCGTCTGCTTTGATAACGCAGCATGTCATCATCAAAAAATTCGCCAAATTCCCAAAGCAAATCAGAATATTTCACACGTCCCGCATCGCCATAGGGAACCAGCTCCCCGTCCGGGAAAAAACTGTTTGCATAATATGTAGCAAGCATATGTGCACGCGTTTTCCATTTGTCCGTATCAGTATAGCCTATTTTTTCATACATTTCGATAACCTCTTTCATTTCGGAGATTACCCGATGTATGTAACCCGTGGTTGCTTCACGGTATGCGCCGTCATCATGCAGCATTTTCCCGTAAAGCTGATCATGTCTTTTGCGTGATTTTTCATAATAGGAGGTATCATGAATTTCGGGATAGTACACAACAAGACGCGTTAAACCCGTGTCAACCGCATTAATCTGATTGACCACGGACGGCGTGCTCGCCGTATCCAAAAACGAAAGCATTTGATAGGCATATTTTATCAATGCACAAAATACCTCCGGCGTCATATATTCGCTGTCAATCAGCCCAAAAGTCGTCGCAAGTAGCGCCGGAGTTCTCCACCCTGTATCAAGCGCACGCGGGAAACCCGGCTCCTGATAAGTATAAATTCCAATAATATTTTCCAGTGCCACCGCCGCACTCGTTTCATCGCCCGTACCAAGGTAGTAAGAAACCATATTCACATCATCTTCCTGACGTGCAATGGAATTAATCCACTCTGCCTCTGAACCGTACGGTGCCGACCAATCGTATATACAATCATTAAAATTAAATGTTCCCGGTGTAATATCACTCCACTTTGCTGTATCCTCATCCAAATATGTTGCGAGCGGTGCGTCATACACTACCAACTGCATATCACCACTGCTGCCGCACATTTTTCTGCCATAAACCATCAGGGAAACAGATTTTACATCACCCTTTCCTTCAATAGAAGCAATGTCCTCATCCGAGAAATTTAAATATATGCGTTTTGCATCGCTGTTAAAAGGATTTCCTGCTTCATGCGTAAGAAGCAGCACATCGCGTCCATTTACATTCTCACTGTTTTCCGCTCCCTCCATATAGGTATCGGCGCTGCAAGGCAAAATAATGGTATCGCTGCCACAAACTACTTTAATATATGGAGCATAGTCACTATTTTGGGAATAAATAACGCCGGTGCTTCCGTCCTTTGAGCGGTCAAAAATCATATATGCCTGTCGCACCCGATCACTGTTCGAAAGTTTCACCTCATACCATCCCAGTTCACTTCCAATCGAAAATGTGGAAAGCGGCGTCTGGTTTCCAATAATATATTCGGTGGCAAGCCGCGTTTTCGTGCTGCGTTTATCCGTAGGCTTCACCTCATAATTTAGCTTAGGGTCGCGTCCGCGCCAGTAGGCAAGCAATTCTTCCTTTGCCTGCTCGTAGGCACCGCGGCGGGCATAGTATTCCACCTCGGAAAGTTCCGGTATTGTGTTATATTGAAGCACCGGCGCCTTTTCATAGCTTCCAAGAGTGTCGCTCCACTTCCCAAAGAAATCTTCATCAGACAGGTGCATCGGATCCTTCAATTTCCGTCTGCCATTCACGCCATCAGGATCTTGCCTTTTAACAGCCACCAAAAATTGGGTCCCTACCCCAACTGTCCCGGCCGAAACAACCAATGAAATGGCTGCACTTTTGTCACCGTCCTCATAGGATGGGCGCGTAATCTCTGCATACCCGTTGTTTATCTGAATCAGCGTCTCATCTCCGCTCTCCCATGTCAGAGCACATCCATCCATGTTTTCCGGGAGTGTAAAATTTTCATCCGTCTCAGCACGTTGAGAAAGAAATTCCTCTTTCGCACGGATAAGCGTATCATACAGTTCGGTTTCAGCAGCATCCATCACAACAAGCTGAGCGGGATATCCCCCCTCCTGTGAATAAAAGTCCACTTCATCATCGTTGCTCTGCAAAACAAATGTATTTTCCGTGTCCCGATCAATGATATCCGTAACATCAATATCTACCGCATACTCATGCTCAAAATAAGCCTCCGCATAGTCCTGCGAAACCTCCAGAGAGGCGGCCGCATCTCCCGTGAGTTCCTCCACCCCTTCCGGAGCATTTGTCACACGCGAAACATGGACAGTTCCTTTTTGCACCGTTTTAGAATTATCGGGGTAAATGCGCAAAAGTATTTTCTGTGCATTTAGTCTCTCTTCACTGGTAAGAGCACTGAAACTAACGTATATTTTTCTCTCAAGCTCCCCTATTCCTACATTTCCGACAATAAGATTGTGCTCTCCGCCATGCACCTGAGCAGAATACGTTGCACCGGTTGTATAGGTATCACCTGTCAAAGGGACCTTCCCGTGGCAGAGAATTAAAACCTCTGCCGTTTGCTCTTTTTCATTTCCACGATATCGAATACGCATCGTCAGCGCTACACTGCTGTCGGCATTTTTGGGTCTTTCTCCCACAACGGCCATAACAACACCATCGCGTTCTTCAATACGCAAAACATTTTCGTCCGCTGATTCCCACTCTATTGTACAAGCTTCCTGCAAATAATCCGAATTTGTCCATTCGGGCGGCAATACAAAGCTTTCTGTAACAGCACGCAGCGGAATGGATAAAAGTGTTTCCTTTGCCGCCTTTTCCAGAATATAATCTACCTCTGTATAAAATTTCAAACAAGGCTCAAAACCCGCTTTTTCCTTTGAAAACAGATGCACATAATTTTCCGTTCCGGGCGTACCCCAAAATTTAAAGGCGTATATATAGTCATTCTGTGCTTTAACATAATCCGTAACGTCCAGCTCGTAGTACTGCCAGTTTCCATCTGTCGGCTGTTCCTTTTGCGGATATGGAGAATCCAGATAATCTGCCAGACTTACGCCGTTCTCCATAATTGATGATGCTATCGACCACGTAAGGGTATTTTCATCAAAATTGCGATGCGCACCATAAAGCGGATAAACTAAAAATCTGGAATAGTACATTTCTTTTCTTACACAAAAGCTTAGAACCACTTTTGATGCGGTGTCAACCGATGTTTTCATCTTACTTGCATCAAAACGCATCAGCGGATATCTCCGGCTCCCTTCACGCACATCTGCTGATATGGTGGTCACCGCACCAAAATTTTCATCCGGTCTGTCCCTTCGAATATAGCCGTCGTCCGACGGCAGCAAAGAGGTGTAAAGCTCATCAATATCCGGCTCATTTTCAGCAGACGCCTGCACGGCAGACATTCCTTGCAGCAAAAGCATTACACAGCACAAAACCAGGGATATCGTTTTTTTCAGCATACCAAACTCCTCCTAACGCGTGCCGTTTCAGGCTTACAGCGGATTATTTCTTTGAAGCAGAACGATCATACGCCGTCTGCATGACTTCAATTACTTTATCAATACCCATGCTCTTGACTTTTTCAACAAAACTATCAAAACTTTCAATCGACTCTTTTCCGACAATATATTTACTCTGCATCTCGCCGACATAAGTACCAATTTCGTTCTTCAAATTGTTGGCAACCTCCAGTTCACTGTCTGAATATTTTAACGTTGCCAGCGTACGGCTCGTATCACCCTTTTTCCAAACATCAATAGCATCTTTCTGGCTGCCTGTCATAAACTGGTCAAAATAGTAGATACTTTGTTCAAATGCATATGAGCCAGGTACAGCATAGCGTGACAGTGCTTCCTGCATAGATAATCCGTTCGGATTCTTGGTGATTAATTCTGTATAAGTAGGAATACCGTCCTCCATGGTGTAACTTTCACCCTCTATACCGAAATTAAAGAGCAAATGCCCATCTTCACCATAAGCATAATTGCACCATTTAGCAGCCAGTGCCGGATCTTTACATTTAGACGTAATCGCTATGCCTATATTAATTACATTTTCCACATATTTTGACGGCATAGCATAACCGTTTGAACCATCAGTTGACAGCCACGGAATCGCCACAATGGAAAACTCAGGATTAATCGATGCCATTGCGGTCTCCAGCGTACCTAACACACCTGCTGCACGTCCGTACCATGCGCCCGCTTGCTCGTTTACAGCTTTGGAACGGAATTGGGTTGCATCACAAGTCAGGTAATCCGGATCAATCAGCCCTTCCTGATACCATTGCGCCATGGTCTTTAAATATTCTTTATATTCCGGCTGAAGCCAACCGCATTTTACAGTACCATTCTCCTGATAAAAATCAGATATTCCCCACCAGTTCATTGCCTGATCTATAGCAGAGAGCTTTTTATCAGAAATTAACGGTATTTCATCTGCTGTTCCATTGCCGTTCGGATCCTTTTCCTTAAATGCTTTCAGTACAGAATGCATATTGTCTACCGTCTTTGGAACCTGAAGATTCAGTTTTTCCAACCAGTCTTTACGAATCTGAAAACCTTCAAATACTCTCAGCTTTTCATTGGAACGAATAAACGGGAAATAATAGATGTGTTTATCAACATCTACCAAATTTTCATAAACGCTGTTGTCTTTCTTTAAAACATTCAGAAAGTCGGGTGCATTCTCTGCTATCAGATTGTCCAAAAAAATCAGCTGACCGTCCACCGCATATTTATATGTTCCGCCGAGATTGTCCCAATTGGTGTAAATCATGTCCGGGATATCATTGGAAGCAAACAAAAGACTCAGTTTTTCTGCCGAAACCGTTTGATACTCCATCTGTACACCTGTACGCTTTTCCATTTCTTTAAATGCCTCTACATCACCTAGACCAAGAGTTTGACCCATCGAAGTGACTGAAACCGTTGATGCCATTGTCATCTTTACCGGCGGATTTGCAAGCGGAAGCGTTACCGCCTGCGGAGATGCGCTTAAAAGCTGTTCCATGCCAATTTCTCCAGAAGAATTTGCATTTTTATCCTTCCCGCTGCAGCCGCTGAACGCCGAAATTGTTAATGCCGCTGCCAATAATGCTGCGATTTGCTTTTTCATAAAAGCCCTCCGTTCTTTTTTAGTATTGCAATTTATCGTTTTATTCCTTAACCGCACCAATCATAACACCTTTAACAAAGTATTTTTGTACAAAAGGATATACACATAAAATCGGAACCGTTGCCACTACAATCGTTGCATATTTAATACTCTCTGCAATCGGCATTTTATCCGCCGAATAATCCTGTGATGCAGCGCTGACCTCATTTAAAATAAGAATTTCACGCAAGAACAACTGTATCGGATATTTACCGCGGTCGGACAAATAAATCATTTCATTAAACCAAGAATTCCAATGACTTACCGCATAATAAAGTGCCAGTACAGCAATAATCGGTCCGGACAATGGCACCATAATGGAAAACAAAATTTTCAATTCACCGGCACCGTCTATCCTTGCCGATTCCTCCAATGATACCGGGATCGTCTGAAAATAGGTACGTGCCATAATCATGTTGTAAGTATTTACCGCCACGACCAAAATAATGGCAAACCTCGTATTCAGCAAATTTAAACCTTTTACCACCAAATACAGAGGAACCAGTCCCCCGCTGATAAACATTGTAAGCGTGACGTACAGATTCAACAAACGTTTCAGGCACAGCCGTTTTCTCGAAAGTACATAAGCGCCCATTACCGTCAGAACAATGTTCACGCAGGTACCTACACCTACATAAAACAAAGTGTTGAGATAGCCTGTGAGAATTTCATGATTTACAAACACCGAACGATATGCCTCAAATTGTATGCCGTGGGGCCAAAGCATAAAACCGCCTGCTGCCGCCAGCGCTGTTGGTTCGCTTAACGATGCCACAAGGCAATAGTAAATAGGATACAGACAAAGGAGCGCCATTAAAAGAAGCACAGCCGTATTGCAGGTATCAAAAATAATATCACTTGTTTTTAATTTTTGCTTCATTTTCATTTCCTCCTTACCACAAGCTTGTTTCACTCACCCGGCGACTGATACAGTTTGCAGTACATAAGATAATCAGATTGACCACCATATTAAACAGGTTGACAGCCGTCGAATAGCCATAATCGGGATAAGTACCGAAACCCAGCTTATACACATAAGAAGAAATAATCTCAGATTTCGCCAGCACCAAATCATTTGACATGAGGATAATCTTTTCGTATCCTACGGACATGACCTTACCCAACTGCATAATGAACAGCACCGTTGCGGTGGGTAAAATGCCGGCAAAGGTGATGTGATACATTTTCCGGAACCGTCCTGCTCCATCAATTTCCGCCGCTTCATATAAATCCTGGCTAATGCCGCTGATTGCTGCCAGATAGATAATAGAACCCCATCCGATTTGCTGCCATACACCGGAACCTACATACATTGCCGTAAAATAATTTTCCTCCATCATGAAGGCAATTCGCTCCAAACCCATCATTGCGCGAATATTATTTACCAAACCGTCACGAGCAAAAAAATCGGTAATCAAGCCTATTGCCACAACCAACGAAATAAAATGCGGCAAATAGCTGATAGTTTGCACCGTTTTCTTAAACCATTGTACCCTTACCTCATTAAGCATGAGCGCCAAAAGAATCGGCGCCGGGAAGTTAAATAAGATAGAACACAAACTGATACGGATTGTATTCCAGAGGATTCTGCCAAAATTGTAGTTATTAAAAAATTTAACAAAGTTGTCAACGCCTATCCACTGACTGCCCCAGATTCCGTATACCGGCGAATATTTTTTAAACGCCAGAACAATTCCGCTCAGCGGAAAATAGCAAAATATCAGATAGTACAGAAACACCGGCAGAAACAGGGCATATAACGCCCGCTCCTGATACAGTCTCTTGCCAAAATCGGCAAGCTTGTTTCTTTTTTTATACTTTTCTGAAGATTTAATCATAGCCTTTGATTGCATCAATGTGTTCTCCCTCCATTTTTAATCACTGATAATCGTAATAAATTTTACAGTTCCGCTCTGCGAGAGAATAAACACCTTAGAAGGATCTCCTGCGCCGTATTCGCCCGAAATGACAGAATCAATGCTTCCCTGCCGATATACCTTTTTCTTCGTATCATAAATAAAATAATTATCAAAGCCCTTATTGTCCGTTCCGCTTACTGCCTCGGCCGATGCCGGAACAATGCTCGAGACCCTGCCCGCACCGCTCACCTCGCATATAATCTCATTTACGAGATATTTACGCAGATTTGTCATAACGCCGTCTCTGACTTGGCTAACGCTTGCAAACAATTTTGTATTTTCATAATCAGCTGTATCATAAAAACTTTCTGATAATACAGAATAGTCCATAACCTTACGCGCCAGGCCAATTTCGCCGTCCCAGTTCAGCACAAACTGAACGACATCTCCTTTTTCTACAGTAGACAATACATTAAATACACTTTGTATCTGTGCCGCTGATAGGGTAACATTTTTCCCTTCACACAAACCCTCCAGCTTATATGTACTTTCCTCCCCATTGTAAACCTGCCGAACGGAATTAACTGCTAAAAATTTTGAAGAAGAACCAAAGCCGATGGATATTGGCTGAGATACATCCATCTCCACTGTTATCGCACGTACTTTTCCGTTTTGATCATCCAGATCATAGCCCGTAACCAAATAATCTTCATCATCAAACAGCGGAAACGTGTTAAAATACTCTTCTTCTAAACCGCTTTTCGGGATAAAAAATACCGCGGTTTGACCTTTGCTGCACGCAAACGGCGTTAAGCTTTTCTCATCATAATCCGTAAATCCAAAATCATTTTCCACATAAGTTCTCGTTCCTTGTTCTCCATATACCGGAGCATAGTCAATGCGGCTAATTTCGTTTTTAGAATTTACGCTGATCGTTGCTACCGTTTCCGTTTGTAAAACCGCCATAATATCATCAGAATTTTTAAGCCGGTTTCCATCAATCGTTACGCTGCTTGCAACATCATACGAGACAAAGCCGCCGTCACGAGTAAATACACGCAGCATTGGTTGCTGTGATACTCCCTTTCGCCGATCAGCACCGCTTATGTAAACGTAACTTTCCACGCCTTCTCTGGCATCATAAATCCTACCCCATAAATCTACATAAAAGCTTCCGCTTGTCCCTGCATCAACATTGCCTAAAGTTCCTGCCAAAGAATAGGTCTGTTCATCCACTGCTATTTTTAAATCTGCCGCATTATATTCTGTTACCGTACCGTTCAAAGGTTTTGCCAGCCGATAAACAGCGGCATATCTCATATCCTGACTGACAATAACCGATACAGCATCTCCCTTGTGAAGATTTTCAAGCGCAATGCGTTCTCCCGTCTCATCGTAAAAATCATAGATATAGTCATTATTGCCTATCTCAAAACTCATGCTATTTCTTGAGTATATCGCATTACTCTCAAACGCTATAAAATCCTGTTCCGGGTAACATTGTTTAATTACATAACTTTCTATCTGCGTAATCAACATGACATCATATATGTCATCTGCATCGTTATCAATTAAAGAGACACGGTTGTTCCTTAAATCTCCATCTGTAACCGGTCTGCCCAATGGTCGGTTATTAAACATGATTAAAGCCGAGTCTGCAATGCTGAATGTCTCCGTTTTTACGTCCGAGGTTCCCGGAGTATATTTCAACCCGTCTCCTGCAACCTTTTTTTCAGCCGATTCTTCCAAAAAAACCGAAGAATTTTTTTGATGCGGTGCAATCCATGAAATGGTACCGTAATCTGTGCCGTCTTCATAATCAGCATAAAATCCCACTCGTGAGCCGACATATTTTTCCGCACCGCTGTTGCCTGCCGCAAATACCACGCCATCAATCATAACCTCGCCATCTTTCACCGATGCACCGGTTAATGAAACTGCATGGCTTGCCTCCACAATTCCCTCCTGATATTTTCTATCAGCCAAAGCCAACAGCATATTCATCAGGTTATTGTCTTTATCCACCATGTATCTGCCATCTGAAGAATAATTTTCGCTGACGCAAAGATCTGTTTCCAACGCATTGCTGATAATTGCATAAGCGTCCGCGCGTACCAGAGTTTCTTTTGCAGAAGCGGATACGTTTTTATAAAGTCCGATTTTGACACCAACGCCATACTGCTCCGACATATTTTCCTGCGCAGTAACATCATATCCGAGCGCGGCAACCGTCATAACCACTGCATTTTCAACAGTAATACTCTGATGAGCTGTCACAGCTGACGGCAGTGAACGATAAAACCGAAGCTGTTCTGCCAGGGTGATATAACCTTGCGCCCAATCTCCGTCGGAGTATGATTGTGCTGCCTCATCCAAACCTAGCGCCCGAATCAGCATGGCGCTGTATTGCGCGCAGGTAACTTCCTCTGCCAGCGGTTTTGATTCTCTAATAATGCCGAAATTAAGCATTTTTTCTTCTGCGCTCTCTCCCGTTTTCCTGACCGCAGCAAATCCGCTTATACTGCTTATTGTGAGTAAAACTGCCAAAATTGCGGAGCATGATTTCTTCGCAGCTTTGAGCATTGTCATATTCTCGTACTCCTTTCCGGTTAATAATGTTAATATTGTAGCTTAATCATCATACTATCATAATACATTTTTCTTTTGGTTGCTTCAAGTAAGTTTTTTAAGCAAAAGTGTCAAATTTTTAAGATATTAAATCTAAAACATAAAAAAGAACTGCAAAATGCATCTCTATGCATTCCGCAGTTCCCAAGCTTTTACTGGCTAGTGTTTTTCTTTTCTATATTCCAACGGCATCTTTCCATACCGCTCTTTAAACGCCCGATTCATACTGCGGATGTTTTTAAAGCCTGTCTTTTCCGCTATCTCCGTTGGACGCAGGTTGGTAGCTGTCAACAATTTGCAAACGTTTTCCAGCCGCAAACCGGTCAAATATTCCTTAAAATTTTGCTGTGTATGCTTTTTAAAAAAAGCACTGAAATAAAACGGATTCATATATACATGATTCGCAACACTTTCCAATGTAATATTTTCATTGCAGTGCTCCCGAATAAATTCCTTACTGCGTAATATTGCATCAGAGCCGGACGATGTTTTTTCACGCAGCGCCTCTTTCAGGCACATAATGCACATCTCTGCCTCATCACGTGCATTTTTAAAGCGCTGTGCACCTCCTATCTTCTCTGATGTTTCTGCAAAAATACCATGTACTTTTTCTGCAAACACTTCCTCTTCATTCATTTCCAATACTTCTTCGCGCAGTTTATTTAAAACTGACAGAAGGTATGTGCGTGTAATGTTCGGCTCACCATAACTAATTTTACAAATACGATTCATCGCGCTGCGCACTGTTGTTTGCAGCTCCTCCGTTCCGGATTCATAAAGCGTCTGCTTCAAATTTTTCTCAATCACGCCAAGTTCGTCTATACCACTGCCGTCTGCCTTTGCAGGAATTTTTTCGCTGTCAATAATATCCAAGTTTTCACAATAAAAACATAAATCCTGCAATACCTCCGCGCTTTCATATGATTTTGGAATATCTGACATGCCGCATACCGACTTTCCAACAATTACCACCGTACCCTGTCCGGTCTCTCCATAAAGCATCTCTCCGATTTCTCTGGCAATGCGTAAAATTTCTCTTCTTCTGTTTTCTTCATGATTAATCAGTACACAAATCGCTTTTCCCCGTTCAAATACAATATTGCTTCCACTGATAAAATCCTTCATTTTAGCAGAAAGCGAAAAACGAATCAATTCGTTTTGCTGTTTGCTTTTTCCAGTTGTATCAAGGTAAATATTCAGCGCCGTGTAAAATTTCATATGTTCTGACTCCGGTTTCAGCGCTGTCTCTCTCCCCGCATTACCGTCAACCACGCCATAATAAAGCAAACTGTTCTCCCGAGTGCCATCAGAAGCAGATAAAAGCTTCTTTGCTTTTATAACAGCCTCAAGCATACCCTCACGACTGACCGGTTTGGTGAGGTAATCAACCGCACCGCCGCGCAAAGCATCGCGTGCATAAGAAAATTCTGAAAAACCACTGATAAAAATTACCTGCGTGTTCAAATGATTTTCCCGTATATATCGCATAGCCTCAATCCCATTTTTCCCGGGCATGCTTACATCGGTAATTAAAATATCACAGGGTTCATTCTTTAAACATTGAACAATATCTTCATAACAACCGCAAAGCCCTACAATCTCAATATCGAGTTCCTTCCAGTCCAGCAGTTTGCTCAAACCCTTCACGATGATTTCCTCATCGTCCGCAATAATCATTTTATACATTCGTCTCCTCCTCTCTCTTAATGCAAATCTTCACGGAGGTTCCGACATTTTCAATGCTCTCTACCGTCATACTGCTTCTTTCTCCGTAAAACATATTTAAGCGTTCACTGACATTTTTCAAACCGATTCCCGAGCCAAACGCCTGCTGCGAAATATTTTCTTTTTCGCCGCCGATTGCCCGGTTAATCTCATTCAGCCGTTCACTGCTCATGCCAACGCCATTATCTATAATTTCAATAATATCCGTGTGGTTTTCTGTATAACCTCGCACGGAAACCGATCCGCCTTTTATCTTTAGACCATGAATAACCGCATTTTCCACAATAGTTTGGATCGTTAAACGCGGAATCTTTAAATTTTTTACATGATTGCTGACAGAAAGTGCTAATGTTATTCTGCCCCCATAGCGTACATCTATAAGGCAAAAATACTTTTCAATAATTTTAAGCTCTTCCGACACGTAAACTTCATCAGAAGTATTATCAATTAGATAACGAAACTGTTCTGCCAGCGAACTTATCATTTCTGCCACAACATCGTCACCATTGCTGACCGCCTGCATACGAATTACTTCCAGCGTATTATATAAAAAATGCGGTTGAATCTGCGTCTTTAAGGCTGTCAGTTCCGCATCTTTTTGTTTAATCTGTAAAAGATAGACACGGTTAATATATTCCTTCATACGGCTGAGCATCTCATCAAAGCCATCGGCAATCTGACCGATTTCATCCTTGCGGTGCATCTCCACCCTCGCTTCCAGATTTCCCTGCTGCGCTAACCGCATGTTGCTTAAAATGCGGTTAATCGGTTTTGTAAATGCACGTGAACCTAAAAACGCTAAGCATAGGCAGGTGAACACACCCACACTGATAATCAAAAAGGTTAGGCGCTTCACCGTGTTAATTTTACCCATTAGATAATCGTAATCCGTTCCCCCCACCAAAGTCCAGGAAAACCCGGGTATGTTCTGCGTTTTAAAATAGCGCAGTTTATCACCCATCTTGCTGGTCTCTGAGGTTTTATGGATCTGATACTCATAAATACGTCTCCCTATCCACGCCTCATTAATGCTGTAAATACAGTCGCCCTCCGAATCCGCTAAATATAAAATACTCAGCATGTCTTTATTCAGATTATTAAAAAACACTCCTATTGATTCCAGGTATACATCAACAAACATAACACCCAATACTTCCGGTTTTTCCTCTGCATCACCAACATAAGTAAACCGAGTTACAAAAGAGATTACTTCCGTATCATCGGTATAATAATTCATTTTATGAGGAGAGATAAAATCATCCGTCAAATTACCGGATAAATAATCCTGAATAGCCGGGATATAAGCGCAATTATAATTTTTATTAAGCAAACCCGATATCCTTGTGTCGCCATACACCTTATTATCCGTTCCTACAAAAACAACACCTTTAACATACGGATTCATGTTAATCGCCGTTCCCGCAATACGATTAATCATTTCTTCTCGCTGTTCGCTGCGGTTATCCCCTTTTTTCTGCGCGATCAGATTTTCCGTTAAACCAATTTCGCGGCTTTGTTCATTGATAAAAGAATTAATATCCTTCATATCGTCTGCTACATTAGCAATGCTTCCAACAAGATAATTTAACAAATAGTCTACACTGTTCATTGTGTTCTCCACGGTATTCTTTTCATATAAGCCAAACATAGCAAACGCCGAAATAATAATCGGCAGAAAGCCTGCGGTGATAAAAAAGATAAGATATTTTCTAAAAATACTTCTTTTACGAATCATACCGCTCGCCCCACTTTCCTTTTCTCTTTCGTATAAAATAACCATACTCGCCTGCAACAGTGTCTTTGCAGCTTTCCCAACATTCCTTATCATGGCATCAGCCACTCATTTGTTGTTCAAAAAGCTGCTTGGTCTGCAATTATTATACAGAAAAAAATTCCGTCTTGCAAGATATTGAGGAAAATTTTTATAAAAATGCTTGATATATTATTTTTAATATTGTAAAATATAACTATACAGCTAAGGCAGAATATTAGCACAACAAAAAGGAGGAAGATTACCATGAGAAAAAGCAACAAGGCAGCCACATTGGCATTGTCTGTTTTCCTGGCATCCGCGGCATTGTCTCCAACGGTTTTTGCAGACAAATTTCTACCGGAGTTAACAGACAAAACAAACGTTTCCGTTACGAAGCAGGGTGAGAAAATAGAGCTTTCAAACCCTTTGCTGGTTGAGCACGGTGAAATCTACCTTCCGATCAGAGAATTTTTAAACAAAACAACGGCACAAAACACAGACATTCTCTGGAGCAATGACAGATCTGTAACCCTAAAAAGCAGTTATCTTGGGAATGATGAAAAAATTGTAAATACCACTGTGAAATTTTCCATTGATAAAAATGATTGTGAAATTACAAAAGAGGCAGCTGATGAAAAAACAGTCAGTGTGCTTTCCGTAAAACACTCACCCTTGCTAATCGACAGCAAAACCTATATTTCATATGAATTGGCAACTCTTTTAGACAAGGAAATTTCCATAACAAACGGTTTTGAAATTTCTGTTAATACCGACAGTGTCAATACCAAACAGCTGGAAAAAGCCTTAACCTGGGCAGAAGCACTAAAGACGCGAGACGGTCAGCCGCGCTATGATATGATGACCGAAGGCATGCAAAAAGCGTTCATTGAAGATCAAAAAGCATTGATAAATGACGGTGACAATTGGAATTATGTCATTGGCGTATCCAGCCCGCAAACTCTTGCGTACGATATTTTTCTCGCAGACAACAATGCATATATCATTTATTATCAAACCGACAGCAGCGGCATGCGTTATGCCATAGGAGAAAAAATAACCTTTGAACAAACAGGAGAAGAGATTCTTGTAAGCAGCAGCGAAACCTTCGGTGAATTGAGCCCGACTGTTGCCAATCAATAAATATTAAAAAACCTTGCAGAAAGTAAACACGTTTTTCTGCAAGGTTTTTTTATTACCAGCTTTTAATTCCGGGGAGTGCTTTGATGAATAAAGCGGAAGGTAAAGCTATTGCCCTCCAGGGAGCGAACTCCTTGCGGCAAATCTAATTCTGCTACCGCCTCCCCATTCTCATTAATATCGGAAATAGAAATTGCTTTCGTTCTCACACTGCTCAGCTTTTCAATCAAATCCTTCGGCCCCGCAACTTTAATTTGTTTTAAGCTTCCTGCATCCAGGCGGTAGTCGCCTATTCCGCCCGACTCCTGACTGTTGATAACAGGCTGAACCGTCACCTGTTTTGTTTTTAAAATCTCACATCGCACCTCTGCCTCTGTAACATCCGTTGTAATATAAGATGACTTGATTTCCTTGCCGTTAGAACCATATATTTTGAGCGGAACAATTGTTTCCACATCCGCGTCACGTCCCGCAGCATCTACTTCCGCAGTCACTTTTGATACGCCATCCAATAGTGATTTCGGACCTTTTAGGGTAACCTGCTGCGGCGAAGCAGTCAGCGCACCGGTTGTAAAATCTGTCTTTGGCTCGCCTATCGCCTCTGCATCAATCGGTTTCTGTATCGTAACAAGATTATCCACTTCGACGGTTAAAGCAGATGGATGCTGGTTAATAATCTCTAAATTACCGTACGGCAAAACAATGCTCGTGTATACCATATGCGTTCCCGTATTATCAATCGAACTGACATCTGCAAGCACTGTAGTATTTTCCGGTGTCACATCAATTGCGTATTTCCGTTTTCCACGGATTTTAATATCAATCGTATGTTCCTTGTCATTTAGCAACACCAACCCTCTGTTTTCCAGGGTACTCTGCTGAGTGAATACAACCGGTATTCCCTTCACTGTGCGCTCAATATCAGGACTTTGTATCTGTACCACATAAAACCAAAGAGCTATGGCAATTAATACAGATAATATTTTGAGAGCAAAATCGCTGCTTATTTTCTTTTTCATTTATTATCCCTCCCTTTCCAAAAACGGAGGTTTTTCGCTTTCTCCTGTTCCGGCTCCCTTACAAGCTTATTTAATACTCGGCTTAATGATGCCACAGAAAGATTGCGTATCATATCCCCGCCAATCATGACAGAAATTTTGCCGGTTTCTTCCGAAACCACCAACACAACACAATCCGACTGTTCACTAATTCCCAAACCAGCACGATGTCTTGTTCCAAACTCCTTGCTAAGGTTTTTATTACCGGAAAGCGGCAATACGCAGGCCGCCTTGTATATTTTTCCATTTCGCACAATAACAGCGCCATCGTGCAGCGGTGTATTTGGCACAAAGATATTTTCTATCAGCTCCGAGGAAATATCCGCGTTAATAAAAGTACCGCCCGTCAGCATATCGTCAAGCTTTGTCCGTCGCTCAAAAACCATAAGCGCTCCCGTTTTGGTTCGGGACATTGCGTTAACAGCCAGACAAATTTCGTCAATCATATCCTCTTCGGATTTCTTATCATCAAAAGAGAAAATACTGCCAAACTTACTGCGCCCCATATGTTCCAAGCCACGACGCAGCTCCGGCTGGAAAACAATCAAAAGCGCTGTCACACCAACCTGCATTGTGTTTAAAAGAATAAAATTAATCACATTCAGTTGGAACCAGTCAGACAAATACATGATAACCAGTAGGATTCCGATACCCTTCAATAACTGTGCCGCGCGCGTCTGCCTGATAAAACGTATTACATTATACACAATAAAAGCAACCAAAATGATATCAATAATATCCGTCAACTGTATGGTTTTCACAAACGGATATATCGTTGCATTTATGTAATTTGCAAGCATGGTGTCCTCTCCTTTTTCAATATTTTTCCATGGCCATATACCATGCAGAAGAAAAATTTAACGCTGTAAAAGCCTATTGAATAAACACAAAACGTTGGTTTCATATAAATCCATTTTGAGCCGGTTCAAAGCATACGTAAATTACCGTTTACATTATACCACACTCCGCCTTCAAAACGCAATGCGATTTAGAAAATTTCCAAAACTTTAACAAATAGTTTTTATACGGATGACTCAACCCTACAAACTGTCAATTCTTTGCCGTCAACTGTAAATTTAATATCATACTCACCATACTCCATGCTGTAAATTCTTTCTTTATCGTCGTGATATGAAGGGCGCGGATCATTTTTTAATACTTCAATTACTGCCGACCTCTGTTCTTCCTTCAATTTTTTCAATAACTCATCAGGAAAGTTAACCTTCAAAGCATAATCAACAAAATCTGCCGCAAAACCGCTCAATGCATCCGGATGCGAATCCGTATAAGGAAGATAAGGTTTAATGTCATAAATTGGTGTCCCATTCATCAAATCAGCTCCCGATACCCGCAAAACAAGGCCATAACAGTCTGTACGTTCTACACAAAGCAACCTCACAGAAGATAAACCAATGGGATTTGGCCGAAACGGTGAACGAGTGGCAAATACCCCCATGCGCTTGTTACCGCCAAGCCGCGGCGGACGCACCGTCGGCTGAAAATCATGCGTCACACTTTCCGAAAAATTCCATATCAACCACAAGTGCGAATACTCTTCAATACCGCGCAAAGCCTCTGCATTGCGATACTCCGGCTCAAAAATAATCAGCGATTCTGTCTCTGCAAGCCCGCTCTGCCTCGGAATCCCAAACTTTGTACGAAACTCATTCTGTATTTTTGCAATTATTTTCATATGTAACGAGTCCCTCCAATTAAAATAATAACATGACACAAGTTTGTAAAGTTTTGAAATAAAAGCAAACAATATATAATATTTATGTCTGCGAACCGGAAAACTGTGTCATATACAGCGAATAATATCTGCCCTTTTTCTCTAACAGCTCCTCATGATTACCCACTTCAGCCACTTTGCCTTCTTCCATAACGACAATTTTATCCGCATCACGGATAGTTGACAGGCGATGCGCAATAATCAAACTGGTACGGTTTTTCATTAAGTTTACCATCGCATCCTGAATGTCCTGCTCCGTTCTGGTATCAACCGAAGAGGTCGCTTCATCCAAAATCAAAATTTTCGGATCAGCAAGCACCGCACGCGCTATTGTTAAAAGCTGTCTTTGACCTTGAGACAACCCTGCCCCTGCCTGTTTTAAAATAGTCTGATAACCTTGCGGCAAACGATCAATAAATGTGTCGCAACGGCTTACACTTGCCGCCTCTCGCATCATTTCCTCCGTTGCATTTTGATTGGCATAGCAAATATTATGCGCAACTGTATCGGAAAATAACACCGTATCCTGGAGCACAATGGCTACATTGTGCCGAAGCTCATCTCGCCGAATATCATTAATATTAACGCCGTCTATCAATATTTCACCGGAATCAATCGGATAAAAACGCATTAAAAGGTTAACAACCGTAGTCTTGCCGCTTCCTGTCGCCCCTACCAGAGCAATCTTTTGACCGGGTTTTATTTCCAGATTAAAATCACATAGCGCCTGTTTGCCCGGAACATAGGAAAAATCAACATGTCGAAACGAAACCTCACCCCTTATCTGTTGCATAGATAAAACTCCGCTGTTATCCTCGTCGGGTTGGTCGATCAATTCAAAAACACGCTCCGCACCCGCAACAGCAGTCTGAATAGAGCCATATAACTGAGCGATTTCATTAATCGGACGCGAAAACTGTTTGGCATATATAATAAACGCCGATATCACGCCGACAGTAATTAATCCGCTTAAGGCAAAAAATCCGCCAAATGCCGCCACAATTACAAAGCTGATATTAGAAATACAATTCATCAGAGGACCCATAGATCCGCCTAAAATTTCCGCCCGCAAACCTACTTTTGTCAATTCTTCCGACGCTGCATTAAACTCCTTCATAACATCCTTCTGCTTATTATACGCTGCAACAGAACGATATCCGGTAATCATTTCTTCTGCATGACCGTTTAATGCTCCCAAAGCCTCCGAACGTCTGCGGAATATTTTTCTCATAACCTCAGACATTTTTTTGGTAACAAAAACCGTAAGCAGCACCGTAAGCAAAGTAATCAGCGTGAGCTGCCAACAATACCAAAGCATAATAGCAACAGTACCGACAATCGTTAATATGCCCGACACTAAAGAACCCAAGCTCTGCGAAACAGTATTAGAAATATTTTCTACATCATTTGTCATACGACTCATCACATCACCACTGGAATGAGTATCCAGATACCGTATGGACAGATAGTCTATCTTCCGAAACAAATCATGTCTCATCTGCCGTACAATGTTCTGACTTAGTTTTGCCGCAAATAGTGATTGTACAAGCGTCCCGCCTACCTGCAGCAGATATACCGCCGCAAGCAACAGCAAAAGCACAGGCAAGGTCTGCCAGCTGCGCTGTGTAATATGGTCAATGGCATTTCCCTGAATTGCCGGAGCCGCAAGCGAAGTCAACGTTACCAGCAACACCGCCAAAATTAAAACTGCCAGCAATCGCTTTGATTTTCCAAAATATTGCAGCAGCCGGCGCATTGTTTGCTGCGCCTGTTTTGGTTTTTCCACCTCTTGCCCCATTCCGCGCCCGGGACCTCCCCTTCGACCAAAGGGAACATTCTGTTGCTTCTGTGTGTTTGTATAACGATATACATTCTGTCGCTGTTCCTGTTTTTCAAAGCCCTTTGGCACCGCCTCTGTCCGCATTATCGTCCGCTCCCTTCTTCCTTCTGCTGAGAATGATAGATATCCCTGTACACTGCCGAACTTTTCAAAAGTTCCTCATGCGAAGCGCAGCCGACAATCTTCCCATTTTCTAAAACAGCGATTCGATCCGCATCTTTGACGGATGCTATTCTCTGCGCAATAATAATCTTGGTGCTTTCAGGGCATTCTTTCTTCAGTGCTTCATACAGTTTTGCCTCTGTTTTCAAATCAAGCGCACTGGTAGAATCATCAAAAATTAATATTTCTGCTTTTTTTAATACAGCACGTGCAAGTGCAATCCGCTGTTTCTGGCCTCCCGACAGCGAATGTCCTCCCTCTGTTACCTGTGTATAATAGCCGTTTGCTGTGTCGCATATAAAATCATCTGCCTGCGCAGTTTCTGCCGCTTGCTTAATCTCCCAGGGCGACGCACCGTTTCTGCCCCACCGAATATTTTCCTCAATCGGACGCGAATACAGCTCTGCCTTTTGCAACACAATAGCCACCTTATCACGAAGCTGCTCCAATGAATAATCTTTTACATCGACCCCGTCTACCAAAATATTTCCATTTGTCGCATCATAAAAACGTGGAATTAAGTTTACCAACGAACTTTTGCCGCTGCCGGTTGCACCAATAACAGCAAAGGTTTCTCCGCCGTGAACCCGAAAAGAAATATCACTCAGTACCGCGTGATTTGCCGCATCCGGATAAGCAAAACTTACATTTTGAAATTCTATCTCTCCCTTACCTTTCTCGTTCTGCATCCCGGCGCCGTCTTTGATAATCGGCTCACAGGACATCACCTCTCTGATTCTGTCCCATGATGCACCTGCACGTGTAAAGGTTTGAAAAATATTCGCCATAAACATCACACCATGAAGAATCATTGCCATATAAGTGATTGCCGCCATAATATTACCCGGCGTGAGTCCTGCACTGTTTTTAACCGATATGCCGCCGACATATATAATCGCTACGACGCATAGATTCAGAACAATGTTCATACAAGGATTCATAAACGCTAAAAGTGACTGCACTCTAAGATTTACATCACACAATTCTCCATTTGCCGCATCAAAATGCGCCAATTCATATTCTTCTTTGACATATGCTTTTACCACACGCGCACCTGCAATATTTTCCTGCATGATATGGTTAATATTGTCCAGCTTTCTTTGTACTGTCCCAAACAGCGGTGATGCTTTTTTCATAAAATAATACACAAAGAAGGCAACAAACGGTAAACCAAAAGCCGCAATGACTGCAAATTTCGGTGCCTGCAAATACAGCATAAAAATACCGCCGAGAAACATCAATGAGCAACGCACCACCGAGCGCACAGACATCATTACCATATTCTGCACCTGAGTAACATCATTGGTCAAACGCGTTACAAGCGAACCTGTGGAAAATTTATCTGTCTGCTGAAATGACAAATGCATCACCTCGGAAAATAAATCTTTACGCAAATCATTTCCAAACTGCTGTGCTGCCAGATTAGCAAAAACACCGCTCATAACGCCGCAAAATCCTCCAAACAATACCAACACTACCATGCGGAGTCCTACCTGTAAAACCACAGTCATATTCTGCGCCAAAACACCGTCATCCACAATAGATGCCATCAAATCCGGCTGAAGCAAATCCATCGTAATTTCCCCAACCATAAACAAAGGTGCCAACAAACAATAAAACCAGTATTTTTTCAAGTATTTAAACATGTCATCTCTCCTGTCTGCTTTTGCAAAGCTGCATAACGATGCGGTGTGATTCCCTTAATCTTTTTAAATACCGACGCAAAATAATTACTGTCGCTGTATCCGCATCTGCCGGCAATCTCCGTAACTGACAGATTAGTTCCGGACAGCAGAGCTTCCGCATTTGTAATACGTACATAAGTAATAAATTCATTAACACCAACTCCGGTTACACTCTTAAATTTTCTTGACAAATGCGCCTCACTGATAGCAAAGCGATTGCTCAGCAGCTTTAAAGAAAGTTCACCGGCAAAATTTTCCCGAATATAATCCGACACCGCCATGATCATTTTTCCCGTTGCATCTATTTTCGGCCGACATTCACGTTTTAAGCGGCACAGCAAAACCAACAATTCCAAAATATACAACCTCAGCTGAATTTCCTTATATTCCCGCTCTTCACTGTATTCCTTTTCAATCTTCCGAACAATTTCATCCACACGCGGAAGCTGATTTGGCGGAATATAGATTAATTTGCAATGAGATAATTCTTCAAGCAATATTTTGCTTTTATCATCAAAGAGTTCATCGCCAAAGCTTAAAAGAAACCTCTCGTTGTGCAAACATTGTTCACTGTCGGTTTTGTGAATCATGCCTTTGGGAACAAAAATCAAATTACCCTTCTCGAGTTGAAACACTTCATCGCCAATCATGTATTTGGTTTCACCGTCAATCAGATAATACAGCTCATAATCGTTGTGATAATGAATCTGAGTGAATTTTTTGCGATTCTGCACTTTCTCGCGCGATACTGCGGAGTTTAAATAAGTGATAACTTCCATGAGATTTCACCTCGGTTAAAAAAATGGATTGAAAAAAGATAATTTATAGGTACATTTTTATTTGCATCTGGATTTGTAAATGAATTTTAGTGAATAAGCAAACGTACTTCCACTCCATGCTTAAAAGCTTTGCGCTCACTTGATAAAGAAATATTTTCCTTCCCCACCATCATACCACACTTTTCAAATATAATCAAGATTTTCTTGTTTTTGTATGAATATAGCAAAATATTTAATGAATTATAGAAATATTTGTTTTACAATAAAGACAAGAAAACAATCAGGAGGGCAAAATTATGTTTACAAAACCAAAGCGTCGTGAAAAAATAATTCAATTTGGTGAAGGAGGCTTTCTGCGCGGCTTTGTTGACTGGATTGTGCAGCTGACCGACGAAGCAAGTGATTTTAATGCAGGCGTTGTTGTTGTACAGCCTATCGAAAAAGGTATGTGTGATAAGCTGGAAGCGCAAAACTGCGTCTACACACATGTTATGCGCGGCATAAAAAACGGCATCCCAACCGTTGAAAAAAAGGTGATTGACGTAATCTCCAGAACGGTACAACCATATCAAAGTTTTGACCGCTATCTTGCTTTAGCAGAAAATCCCGATTTTCGTTTTGTTGTTTCCAACACTACCGAATCCGGTATTGCGTTTTCAGAAAATGATTGTCCGGAAAATGCTCCAAATATTACTTTCCCTGCAAAACTTACACTTTTGCTGAAGAAACGTTTTGACTTGGGACTCGGCGGTTTCATTTTTCTGCCTTGTGAATTAATCGACAAAAACGGCGCCACCTTAAAAAAATATATTTTAAAATACGCCGATATGTGGAAGCTCGGTCAGGACTTTATCCGTTGGGTAGAAAACGAAAATATCTTCTGTAATACATTGGTTGACCGAATTGTAACCGGCTACCCGTTTAACGAAGATATGAAGCTCGGCTATGAGGACAATATGGTGAATACCAGTGAAATCTTCCACCTTTGGGTTATTGAAGGACCAAAATCCATCGCGGAAGAATTTCCGTTTGAAAAGGCACAGCTGAATATTATTCTCACCGATAATTTGGAACGCTACCGCACCAGAAAAGTCCGCATTTTAAACGGCGCCCACACCTCTATGATTCCGTATGCGCTGCTGGAGGGTATCGAAACCGTCGGCGATTGCATGAAAGACGAAAAAATGAGCGCTTTTGTCAAGGCCTGCGTTTATGAGGAAATTATTCCTACACTTGACCTGCCCGAGCAGGAATTAATTGACTATGCCGACAATGTATTTGAACGTTTTTCCAACCCGTACATCCGTCACCTGTGTTCCTCCATCGCACTCAACTCTGTCAGCAAATTCAAAGTGCGCGTATTGCCGTCTATATTAGAATACATTAAACGCAAAAATGCAATGCCCGACCACCTTTTGCTTTCTTTTGCAAAACTGATCGAATTTTATAAAACTGATATGACAAATGATGATAAAGCAGTAACAGAATTTATGAAAAATTCTGATGTGGCGTCAATTTTATCAAATACCAAGCTTTGGGATCAGGACTTGTCCTTCCTTACAGAAGAAATTAACAGGAGAATTAAACTATGATTATTAATAAGCTTGATAATGTTGAGGTTAATCTGGAAAACGGCCACAAATATGCTCTTCGGGATATTCATAGCGGTGAAAATATTATAAAGTACGGTAATTCAATCGGTCATGCCATTTGTGACATTAAAAAAGGTGAGCATGTCCATTCGCACAATTTAAAAACCAATCTTTCGGGCAACCTGGAATATCATTATGAGCCGGATTACACCGAGACAAAAAGAGTTGACAGTGCTCTCACGTTCATGGGATATGAGCGCGAAAACGGCGACGTTGGTATTCGTAATGAGGTCTGGATTGTAAATACGGTCGGCTGTGTAAATAAAATTGCAAAGCGTATTGCCGAACTGACCGGTGCAAAATATTTTGAGCACCCGTTTGGCTGCTCGCAGCTTGGCGGCGACCAGAAAATCACACAGCTGATTTTGCGCGGATTGGTAAATCATCCGAACGCCGGCGGCGTCTTGGTACTTGGTCTCGGCTGCGAAAATAATAATATCGGCGAATTTAAAAAAATATTAGGTAAATACAATCCCGAGCGCGTAAAATTTTTGGTTGCACAGGAATCGGAGGACGAAATTGCCGACGGTGTAAAAATCGTTAAAGAGCTACAGGAATATGCCGACCGCACCAAGCGCACACCGATACCGGTATCCAAACTGAAAATCGGTTTAAAGTGCGGTGGGAGCGACGGTTACAGCGGCATTACCGCAAATCCTTTGGTAGGCTCTCTGTCTGATCGTCTCATTTCCATCGGCGGTGCCTGTGTACTGACAGAAGTGCCGGAAATGTTCGGTGCGGAGCATCTGTTGATGCAGCGCTGTCCGACCCGTGAGCTGTTTGACAAAACAGTTGCCTTAATCAATAACTTTAAAGATTATTTCACCAGACACAATCAGGTAATTTATGAAAATCCATCTCCGGGCAACAAAGCCGGCGGCATTACTACTCTGGAAGAAAAATCCCTTGGCTGCGTACAAAAGGGCGGTAAGAGTGAGGTTGTGGATGTCCTGGACTATGGCGATACTGTCAGCAAAAACGGTCTTTCACTTTTAAACGGGCCCGGAAATGACATTGTCGCTGTAACCAACCTTTCCGCAGCAGGCGTACATATGATACTGTTCACCACAGGTCGCGGAACGCCGCTCGGCGGTGCTGTTCCCACTGTAAAAATTGCGACCAATCATGTGCTTGCCGCACACAAGAAATCATGGATTGATTTTGACGCCTCTCCTTTGGCAGACGGTGCAGATATGGATCAACTAACCGACGAATTGTTAAACGCCGTTCTTGAAATTGCCTCCGGAGAACAGACGCAAAATGAAAAAAACGGATGCAGTGAAATTTCAATTTTTAAAGATGGAATTGTACTGTAAAATAAAGAAAGGAAAGATATTATGGCAAAAGGAATTATCAATGAAAACTTCATGCTCAAAAACAAAACAGGGAAAGAGCTTTTTTACGATTTTGCTGAAAACATGCCCATTATTGACTATCATTGCCACCTGGTTCCAAAAATGATTGCAGACGACTACCGTTTTTGTGACGCTTATGATCTATTTTTAGGCGGCGATCACTATAAATGGCGTCAAATGCGTAGTTTTGGCATTGACGAAGAGTACATAACCGGCAACGCTGACCGTTATGAAAAATGGCTTGGCTTCGCACGCGTTATGCCGTATTTAATCGGAAATCCGCTCCATCACTGGACAGCTCTGGAGCTTGCCCGCTATTTTGATATTTACGAACCGCTGAATGAAAAAAGTGCAAAGGCTATTTGGGATACCTGTAACAAAAAACTCGCACAAGCCGACTTTTCCGCACAAAATTTAATCAATCGCTCTAACGTGGAAATTATCTGCACTACCGATGACCCGGCAGATGATTTACGCTACCACAAGCAATTGAAGGAACAAAATTTCCGCACAAAAGTGCTGCCAACCTTCCGTCCTGATAAATGCGTCAATATTGACAAACCGGGTTTCATGGAATATATTGAAACGAATGGCATTAAAAGCTATGAATTTTTAGTTCAATGGCTGAAAGAAAAAATTGCATTTTTCCACAGCTGCGGATGCCGTCTTGCCGACCACGCTCTTGATTATGTTCCGTTTGCTCTCGGCGATACCAAAGCCGTTTGGGAAAAGAAAATGTCAGGCGGAGCGCTCACCGAAAACGAAATTGATATTTACAAGACAGCCGTTATCCGCGAGTGCGCTCTCGAATATGCACGTCTCGGCTGGACAATGCAGCTGCATATCGGCGCACTGCGCAACAACAACAAAAAGATGTTTGATAAACTCGGCGCTGACGTTGGTTTCGACAGCATTAACGACCTCTGCATTGCTGAGAAACTATCTGCCTTCTTAAACCTTCTTGAGGAAGAAGATTCCTTGCCAAAAACAATCCTTTATACCTTAAATCCAAAGGATAACTACGTCCTCGGTACGATGCTCGGCAATTTTCAGAAGGCACCGACCGCCGGTAAAATTCAGTTTGGCTCCGGCTGGTGGTTTAATGATAACCGCGATGGCATGGAAGCACAAATGCAGGCTCTGGCAAACCTTGGTATTTTGGGAAAATTTGTTGGCATGCTGACAGACTCGCGCAGCTTTGTTTCGTACCCGAGGCATGAATATTTCAGACGCATTCTGTGCAATATGCTTGGCGAGTGGGTGGAAAACGGCGAATATCCCGATGACCGTGATGCACTGGAGAAAATTGTAAAAGGCATTTGTTATCAAAATGCAAAAGAGTATTTCAATTTTTAATTTTTCATACTTAAAATAATATAATTTAAAAAGGAGCTGCAACAAAATAAAATCATTTTGCTGCAGCTCTCTTCATTTTATGTAGTCACTCTATGTTTATGCCTTGCCACTGCTTCCAAACAATTGCATTTTTCTGCGAACAACCTCTTGAACCGTGTTCTTCGCTACCTGAAGCGCTATTTCGAAACTATTATGATTATTAAATGCATAGCTATACGCTTGATGCGCCGCCAGACACATTTCTGTACAAATGTTAACTTTGCGAATACCGTTTTTAATAGTATTACGGAAATCATCATCCGAAAGTCCGCTGCCGCCATGCAGTACCAAAGGTTTTTCAGAAATTTTATAGATATCAGCCAAACGTTTGATGTCCAGAACCGGTTTTTTCTTATACTGACCATGCGCTGTTCCAATGGCAACTGCCAAAGCATCAATATCTGCTCTTTCAATAAAGTCATTTACTTTATCAACCTCAGTATATTGCTGTTCGTGTCCGTCATCTGCGCCGCCTTCTGCCCCGCCGACATGCCCCAGTTCCGCCTCAACGCTTACTCCGAGAGCATGTGCAACCTCGCTGATTTTTTTCGTATTACGTATATTTTCCTCATACGGAAGAGCGCTTCCGTCATACATTACCGAGGAAAATCCACCACGCATTGCATCATATATTTTTGCAAAATCCGTGCCGTGGTCAAAGTGCAAACAAACCGGAACACTTGCCTCTCTAGCAATTTTTCCCATAATTTCATGGGCATATTTAAACGGAATCACCGGCAAATGAACCTCTGCAACACCCAAAATAATCGGCGAACGCTCTTGTTCTGCCGCATCAATAATTCCGCGCGCCATTTCCAGATTCAGCATATTAAACAGACCAACGCCATATTTACCGCGCTCTGCCTCGCTGAGAATTTCTTTTAATGTAACCAGCATGCAAATATCACTCCTCTTAAACATTTACCCTATCAATTAACCGATACTAACATTTTACCACACAAATCAAAGAATTGCAATAGTAAATCAACAGAAAAATCAAAGAAATTCAAAAATAAATCACAGAATTAAAGCCGTACAAATTAGAATTTCCATTAACGTGAAAATAATAATTCATACGGCTATATTGGTTTATTATTACAAAAATAAAATTAAGAATGAATACTCGGTATATTAATTTCCGTCTCAACATCCGCGTCATAATCAACGCCCTTTATGCCAAAACCGAACATACGATAAAACTCCTCCCAATACCCTTTGACATCAGCAAGTTCATCCAAATTTTCGGTAGAAATTTTTTCCCACGATGCACTTACCTGTTGTTGGACCTCCGGTTTTAACTCCCAGTCATCCACTCGTAGCATACAATCTCCGTCTGTTTGCACCGGGTCAACCAACAATTTTTCCGCAAACAGACGATACATTTGCTCAATACAGCCTTCTTGCAAATTCATACTTTTCATAATTTTATACAAAATGGCTGTGTAGAGCGGAACCACAGGAATCGCTGAGCTTGCCTGCGTTACCAACGCCTTGTTAACCGAAACATATGCATGCAAACCGCACTCAGCAAATTCTTCCGTCATCTCACAAGCCGTGTGGTATAAATGATCCTTTGCTGCGCCGATAGAACCATTAAAATACATTGGATGTGTCAATTCCGGTCCGATATAGGTATACGCCATGGTAATTGCGTCATCTGCCAAAACCTCCGCATCAGAAAGAGCGCAAATCCAGTCCTTCCAGTCCTCTCCGCCCATAACTTTAACCGTATTGTCAATCTCTTCTTGGGTAGCCGGCTCAATTGTTACAGGAACAACTGTATGATTTGCCAAATCAATTGTCTTGTTGGTATAAGGCTTTCCCGTTGTTTTTAAAACGCTGGATACTGTTTCGCCGTCCGGCATGGTGCGTCTCGGCGCAGCCAGACTGTAAATCACCATATCCACGCTGCCCCAGTCCTTCTTTATCAGTTCAATGACTTCATCCTTTATCTGCTGCGAAAATGCATCTCCGTTAACAGACTTCGCATACAAACCATCTGCTGCTGCAAATTCTTCAAACGCCGCCGTATTGTACCAGCCTGCACTTGCCGTCCTTTTACCGCTCGCCGGCTTTTCAAACATAACGCCTATCGTTTGCGCCCCGCCGGAAAATGCCGCTGTAATTCTGCTCGCCAATCCATATCCGGTTGATGCCCCTATTACCAAAACATGCTTTTTCCCATGGCATTTTGGCTGTGCTTTTACATACGCAATTTGTTGTCTTACATTTTCTCTGCAGCCGGTCGGATGTGCTGTTGTACAAATAAACCCGCGCACCTTAGGTTCTACTATCATATCTCTCTTCCTTTCTATCGTTTCTTCTCAGTATATAAACACTTTCCATTAATCTCGGCTTAAAACAGCAAGCAAAAGACCTTTTTGAATACTCACCCTTGCCTGATCAGCCGTAAATTCATTGCTCACACCATATGGATTTCCAAATTCCATTATAGCATCATGTAACGGATAATATAACCCTTCTAAAGTAATTCCTTCTGTTTTCTCTACCGGAAGCAGCGAAAAGTGCCAGCCCTCTTTCTTCTGAATGACTGCCATATTATCAATTAAAAAGATCTCATTATGCTCATTAATTATTTTCATCGTCACACCCTTATCCAGCGCGAGCTTCAGCAAATGAATATTGGCAAGTGTATGATCTATGCGACTGCCGACTGCACCAAGCATAATAATTTCACTTACTCCAAAGTCAAGCGCACGGCATACACACTCATGCGAATCTGTTCTATCCTTTTCCTCCGGTAAAATTATTTTTTCTCCTATCATAACCTTTTGCGCAGGAAAAGAATCAAAATCACCGATTACAATGTTGGGAGTCAAACCTATCCTCTGTGCATTGCGATAGCCGCTGTCAGCACAGAGAATCAAATCGTTATCCTCAAACATTCCTCTATAATACTCCGGATTTTCAATACTTCCTCCCGCTACAATCACCGCACGTTTTATTTTTTCGTTCTGCGCAGTCTGTTTTTCCATAATATCTGCCATTATCCTTCCGCCCTTAACATAGATTGTACTGCTTCCGTTGGATCATCTGCACCAAAAACAGCGCTGCCTGCCACAAAAACATTAGCTCCCGCCTTCAGCGGAACAGAAATATTAGCAGGAGAAATACCGCCATCTACCTCAATGTCAAAATCTTTGCCGAACATTTCACGTGCCCGGACTATTTTTTCATTTACCTCCGGAATATACTTTTGACCACCAAACCCGGCATATACCGTCATAAGAAGCAGCATATCAATCTGCTCACGATAAGGAAGCACGCGCTCCAGATCCGCATCCGGGTTCAGAGCAAGTCCGGCTTTTTTGCCAAGCGCATGAATCTGTTCCAAGGTCTTTTTGATATCACTTTCACACTCAATATGTATGGTAATAATGTCAGATCCTGCTTCTGCAAATGCCTCTACATAACGGTGCGGCTCTGACAACATCAAATGCGTATCAAATACCATTCCGCATCCTTCACGCAGTGACTTTACAATCTGAGGTCCCATTGACAGATTTGGCACAAAATGCCCATCCATCACATCAATATGCAGGTATTGTGCCCCCGCTCTCTCTACCAATGCAACATCATCAGCCAAATGTGCAAAATCTGCTGACAAAATCGATGGTGCAACCTTAATCATCTCATCCACTCCTTGATCTTTTTCATCTCTTCATATAACTCACAATAGCTTTCATATCTGCTCTCTGATATTTTTCCGTCTGCAAGCGCCGTTTTCACCGGACAGTCCGGCTCATTGATATGCGCACAGCCCGTGAAACGGCAATTGCCCAAATACGGCTCAAATTCCGGAAAATACTCTTCCAACTCTGCCGCATGGATTCCGCTTAATTCGAAGGAACTAAAACCGGGCGTATCAAAAGCATATCCACCGAACGGCAATGGTATCAGCTCCACATGCCGTGTTGTATGCTTTCCTCTCTTTATCTTTCCGCTGATACTGCCTGTCTCCATCGTATCTCCGCCCGTCAGGCTATTTAAAATACTCGATTTACCGACACCGGAGTTACCGGCAAAGGCCGTCATTTTTCCGTGCAAAATTTGTTTCAGTTCTTCGTTTCCTTCGCCGCGAATACTGCTTGACAACACAACCGGGAAACCGGCAAGGCGGTATATCTCGGCTAATTTTTGCGCCTCACCCGGTGCAATATCTATTTTATTGACGCATATCACACACTCAACCTTTGCAGCCAATGCGGTTACTGTAAGTTTATCAATCAGCCGAAGGTTCGGTTCCGGATCTTTTGCCGCAAACGTTATAACGATCTGATCCAAATTTGCCACAGGCGGACGAATAAAGGCATTTTTACGCGGCAATATTTCATCAAGACTCCCCTTACCCGTTTCAGTCCCCAAACTGACACGCACCTTATCGCCCACTATCGGTATCATATTTTGATTGCGAAACCTGCCGCGCGCCTTTGTCTCAATGAGACCATTTTCTGTCTGAATATAATAAAATCCGCCTATTCCTTTAACAATAACACCCTCCGGCATACTGCCCCTCCAATGCAAAATATCATTGTACTGTGATGGTTTCCACGCCATCCACCGCTTTCCGAATCAAGCCTTCCACGTCAAGTAACTGCTCCGATTCTACAATCTTCTCCAGTTTCGGTTTTGTGGTTGGATGCTTCGGTGTAAAGATAGTGCAGCAATCCTCATACGGCAAAATAGAAGTTTCAAACGTTCCGATCATACGTGCCCGCTCCACAATCTCATCCTTATCCATGCCGATAACAGGACGAAATACAGGCAGACTCACCGCATTATTCGTCACCCCAAGAGCCTCTACCGTCTGACTGGCAACTTGTCCTATGCTTTCGCCGGTTACCAGAGCAATTGCTCCATTTTTCTTTGCAATGCATTCGGCAATTTTCATCATAAACCGCCGCATAATGATAGTAAGCTGTTCCTCCGGGCAATGCTTGCGAATTTCAAGCTGAATTTCCGTAAACGGCACCACATGCACTTTCATTCCGCCTGTGTAAGCCGCTACAATTTGTGCCAATTCTAACACCTTTTCTTTTGCACGATCACTGGTATAGGGGTGTGAGAAAAAGTGAACTGCTTCCAAAGCAACGCCCCTTTTTGCCGCCATATAACCGGCTACCGGACTGTCTATGCCTCCGGAAAGCAGCAATATTGCTTTAGAATTTGTACCGACCGGCATGCCGCCCGGCCCCTTTACCTTATCGCAGTACACATAAGTATGCGTATCACGTACCTCAACCATAACTGTTTTGTCCGGATTCTTTACATTCACAGAAAGGTTTGGAAATTTTCCGCACAAATAGCCGCCCACTTCACGACAAATTTCAGGCGATTTTAAAGGAAATTTTTTATCCGAACGCTTCGCCTCCACCTTAAAGGTTTCTGCCGCCGCAAGAGTCTCTTCCAAGCATTTTGCCGTTCCCTCACAAATCGCGGTTATTTCCTTTGGAAGCACATACGCACGCGTAATGGAAACGATGCCAAAAACTTTACGCAGTCGCTCCACCGCCTCTTCCAGATTATTTTCATCCGGCAACCGGACATAGGTTGTCGCTTGTGCCTTGGTGATCTCAGGGGTAAAGCCGCGCAAAGCGGCACGAATGTTGCGTACCAACAAATCCTCAAAAATCGGGCGATTTAAACCCTTTAAAATAATTTCTCCATACTTTACCAGCAATATCTGTTCCAAAAATATCCTCCTATTCTTGCTTCATTCTCTTCTGTATCGGGTCAACATTACGGCACACATACAAAACCCTTTCGCTGTCTGCTTTCGCTTGTTTGTCGCTATAACTGTCAAAGCACCCTTCCACCGCGAAACCATGCCGCATCAAGGCCTGTTCTGTTTCTTCTGTCCGATACATCCGTTCTGTATGTACCTCATCAAAACGTTCGTAGCTTCCATCGTCCCTTTCACAGAAAAATGTCAAATAAAAATCACATAAAGCCGTTTCGTCATCATAATCATTTTCCCATACATAAAAAACGCCATCCGTTTCATAGCTAAAGGTCTGATTCGCCAAAACACGACGAAATTTATATTCTGTATTCATATCAAACAGCAGCAACCCATTCGGGTTTAAATAATTATTGCACAGGTGAAACAGCGTATCCAAATCGCCGTCCTCGGTTAAATAATTTACGCCGTCTAACATGCAAACAATCGCATCCACTGTGCCGTATAATTCAAATTCACGCATATCCTGCTGCAACAGCAATGCCTCCGGACATTTTTGCCGTGCAATATTAAGCATGGCATCAGACGCATCAACACCAATCATGTCATAGCCCCGCTCTAAAAGATGTTTTGTCAGCGTTCCCGTCCCGCAAGCCAGGTCAAGCACCAGAGATGGTTGGTTTGGCTCCTTTGCAAAAACAGAAGCAATGCGTGCCGCCGCCTCAGCATATTTCACATCAAAGGTTAATTTATCATATATTTCAGCAAACTTACCATATGCTTCCGCCATCAGGAATCCTCCTTTATCCCTTTTATCTGCTCCCAATAGCTCTGTATCAAGCGTTCATTTTTATTATTACCCGAACGATAATATTTTCTTCCGCGCAGAACATCAGGTAAATATTCCTGCTTTACATAATGATTCGGAAAATCATGCGGATATTGATAGGTAAGCCCACGTCCCATTTTTCCCGCACCGCTGTAATGTGTATCTTTTAGGTGTTTCGGCACATCACCTGTATCAGAATTGTTGACATCACGCAAAGCTGCATCAATTGCAGTAATTACCGAATTACTCTTCGGTGCAGTCGCAAGCAATAATACCGCTTCTGTCAGCGGCAGTCTTGCCTCCGGCAAACCCAGCTGAAGCGCACAATCCACACACGCCTTAGTAACAGATATCGCCTGCGGATATGCAAGACCAATATCCTCTGCTGCAATGACCATCAGCCGACGGCAAATAATCAGCAAATCACCGCCTGCAATCAACCTTGCCAGATAATGTACTGCCGCGTCCGGATCACTTCCCCGAATGGATTTTTGAAAAGCGCTAATCACATCATAATGACTGTCCCCATCCTTATCATGACGAAAGGCTTTCTTTGCTGTACACTGCTCTACAATCTCTGTAGTAATGCAAATCTGCTTTTCTTCATCGGCCCGCGCCGCCATCACACACAGTTCTAGAGTATTAAGCGATTTACGCACATCTCCCGACGAGGTCTGCGCAATAAAATCCAGTACATCCTTTTCCGCCGTAATTGCAAGGCCCAATTCTTTTGACAACAAGGTTATGCCCCGGGAAACTGCACAGCTGATATCCGTAGGTGTCAGCGGTAAAAATTCAAATACCGTTGCTCGGCTTAAAATAGCGTTATATATGTAAAAATACGGATTCTCTGTCGTACTCGCAATTAAAGTAATGGAACCGTTTTCAATAAACTCCAGAAGCGATTGCTGCTGCTTTTTATTAAAATTCTGAATCTCATCCAGATAGAGCAGCACGCCCTCCGAACCGCCCAGCGTATCCAAGTCCTTAATAATCGCCTTAATATCAGCAACAGACGCATTGGTTGCATTCAGTTTATATAGCTTTTTATTTGAAGTTTTGGCAGCAATGTTGGCAATCGTCGTTTTTCCCGTCCCTGACGGACCGTAAAAAATCATATTCGGAATGGTACCGGAGGTAATCAGTCGGCGTAAAATTTTCCCTTCGCCGATTAAATGTCGCTGACCAAACACATTATCCAGCGAATCGGGGCGAATACGGTCTGCAAGCGGTGCATTCATGCGATTTTCCTCCCTTTTGTTTATTTTTCCTGCATTTTATTTTCCTAATACTTCTTTTGCCATCAGCAAACCAATGACTGTTTTTCCGTCCTGAAGCTTACCTTCATGAATCATTGCCATTAATTCTTCCAAAGTATATTTTTCCACTTCTAAAAATTCATCCTCATCCAAATGTATTTGCTTTTGATGCAGTTCAGTTGCCAGATAAAGATGAATCAGTTCCTGCGAAAATCCGGGCGAAGGGCAGAACACACCAAGATATTGAAAATTGTCCGTTTCAAGACCCGTTTCTTCGCTCAACTCACGCAATCCGCACTCTCTGTGATCCTCACCGTAATTCAGTTTTCCTGCCGGAATTTCCAACGAAAGCCGTCCGAGCGGATAACGATATTGACGTACCATATAAACAATGCCGTTCTCATCTATCGGCACAACACCAACGCCACCCGGATGTTCAACCACTTCACGCGTTGCCCGATTGCCATCCGGCAATTCTACAGTATCACGTTTTACACGAATGACCTTTCCTTCAAAAATCGTCTCACTGCCAATTGTTTTTTCCGTCATATTCACCTTTGCTCATCCTCCTTGATTTCCTCCAGCCAACGCCTTTCTTTTTCACTCAGAGGTGCTGTTGCAAGCATATCGGGACGTTTGGCAAGGGTCTGCATAATAGATTTTTTCCGTTTCCAATCCGCAATGTTTTTATGGTGTCCCGATAGTAAAATATCAGGAACGCTTCTGCCTAAACATTCCGGTGGGCGCGTGTATTGCGGATGTTCCAGCAATCCGTTAAAATGTGATTCGTGTGAATAAGATTCCTCCGAACTCAACACACCCGGTATCAGACGGCTGACCGCATCAATCAGAGCCATGGCAGGAATCTCTCCGCCTGTCAGCACAAAATCTCCCATTGAAATTTCCTCATCCACAATCTCTTCCAACACACGCTCATCCACGCCTTCATAATGTCCGCACAAAAGAACCAGCTGTTCCTCTTCCGCAAGCCGCATTGCCATCGCCTGATTAAAAATTTTTCCCTGCGGCGACAGATAAATAACATGCGCTTTTTTTTTGCCACCATCCGTCACACTCTGCCATGCACGATAAATCGGCATCGCCTGCATAATCATCCCTTCACCGCCGCCATAGGGATAATCATCCACGCGGTTGTGTTTATTTTCAGCAAAATCACGAATATTGGTATAATGAATATCTAATATTCCCGTCTTAACCGCGCGCCCGATAATACTCTCGCTTAAAACCGCACGCATCATGTCCGGGAATAGCGTTAAACAATCAAATCGCATTATCAATCCTCATCCTTCCACCCCGGAAGTCCCTCCGGAAGTGCTGTCATTATTTTGCCGTTTTCCATGTCAATATCCAAAATAACACCATCAATTGCAGGAATCAGAAGCGCCTTCCCCTTCTCTGTTTTTACATCATAAATATCATTTGCTCCCGTAGAAAACACATCCTGAAGCGTACCAAGCAGCGTGTCTCCTTCAAACACTTTCATGCCCAAAAGATCTGCAATATAATATCTACCCTCCGGCAAAGTTGTCTTTTCCGTATACAGCACCGTATTTTTCAACTTTTCCGCATCATTCATATTTAAGATTTCATCAAAACTGATAATCAGACAATTTTTATGTAAACGACAACTGCGCACATGCAGAACATCACCATTTTTTAAATAAAAAACTTTTTGTTCCAACAAATCTTCTGCGACATCTGTCCACGGATTTAGTTTAACCTCTCCGCGGATACCGTGCGTATTTACAATCTGGCCAACTTCTATAATTTCCATTCCATACCTCCCAAGTGCAAAATTCGCCCTTTGCCGAAAAAGACGGAAGCCAAATGCGCAGACTGCACATTTGGCTGAATTTCTTTATTTAAGAAACAGATTCCTCCGGCTGCTTTAATGGTTTTTTCTCCCGATAGAGCAGCTCAGGTTGTTTTCCTTGCGTGACACATTCCTTTGTAATGTGGCATTTGACCACGCTTTTCTCAGATGGCAGTTCATACATAATATCCAGCAAACACTCCTCCATAATAGAACGCAGCCCACGTGCCCCTGTTTTTCTGTCAAGCGCCTTTTGCGCCACCTCATAAAGCGCATCATCATCTATTTCCAACTTCACGCCGTCCAATTCGAAAAGTTTGGTATATTGCTTCACAATAGCATTTTTGGGTTCACGCAATATGCGTACCAATGCAGCCTTATCCAACATTTCCAAAGTAGAAATAATCGGCAGACGACCAATCAACTCCGGAATTAAACCAAATTTCAACAAATCCTGCGGTTCCAGTTTCGCTAAAATTTCATCCATTTTACTGTCATTTTTGCTAACTACCTGTGCACCAAAACCTAAAGCCTTTGAACCCGTGCGCGCAGAAATAATTTTTTCAATGCCTTCAAATGCACCGCCACAGATAAACAAAATATTCGTTGTGTCTATTTGCAAAAATTCCTGATGCGGATGCTTGCGCCCACCAGTCGGCGGAACCGAAGCAACCGTTCCCTCCAAAATTTTAAGCAACGCCTGCTGGACGCCCTCGCCGCTAACATCACGCGTAATGGATGTATTTTCTGATTTTCTGGTTATTTTATCAATTTCATCTATATAAATAATGCCGCGCTGAGCCTCTTCTATCGAACCGTCCGCTGCCTGTATCAGTTTCAGTAAAATGTTTTCCACATCTTCACCAACATAGCCCGCCTCTGTCAGTGTGGTTGCGTCAGCAATGGCAAACGGAACATTTAAAATTCTCGCCAAAGTTTGTGCAAGCAGCGTTTTTCCGGAGCCTGTCGGTCCCAGCAGCAAAATGTTGGATTTTTGAATATCAACATCACCAATTTGCCGCTTGCTCTCAATTCTTTTGTAATGATTATAAACTGCAACAGAAAGTGTTTTTTTCGCATTGTCCTGCCCTATAACATACTGATCCAGCGCTTCCTTAATTTCCTTTGGCGTCGGTAAACCATCAAGGCTGATCTCCATATCGGATAAATCAAAATTATCGCCCATATAGCGATTGCACATGGCGACACATTCGTTGCATATATTTACATTTGGTCCCTTAAACAGTTTCAAGACCTGACTTTCATACATTCCACAAAAATTACACCGAGCTTCATGCTCTTTGTTATTCGGCATTTCTACACCTCTCCGTTTTCAAACTGCAAATGATGCAAAAGAGGCTGTCCCTTTCGGCAGCCCCTAATATTTTTCTTTAAGCTTTTTCGCTACGCGAAGTAATGACTTCATCAATCAAACCATATTCTTTCGCTTCCTGAGCAGACATAAAATTATCGCGTTCCGTATCCCTCTGGATCACTTCAAGCGGCTTTCCCGTACGTTCGCTCAAGATTTGATTCAACGTGTCTTTAATCCGTAAAATGCGATCAGCATGGATTTTAATATCCGTTGCCTGTCCTTGCATGCCGCCGAGCGGCTGATGAATCATTATCTCACTGTTTGGTAATGCCAAACGCTTGCCCTTCGCTCCTGCTGCCAGTAAAAATGCGCCCATACTTGCTGCCATACCGACACATATAGTTGACACATCGCATTTTATGTATTGCATTGTGTCATAAATAGCCATACCTGACGTAATAGAGCCGCCGGGACTGTTTATATAAAATTGAATATCTTTGTCAGGATCTTCACCCTCCAAAAACAGGAGCTGTGCAACAATAAGACTTGCTGTAACGTCATTTACCTCTTCGCTCAGAAAGATAATCCTGTCTTTGAGCAACCTGGAGTAAATATCGTAAGAACGCTCACCTCTGCTCGTTTGCTCCAATACCATTGGTACCAAACTCATATGATGACCTCCCATCATCCGATAGTCAGACAAAGAAATAATGATTTTTATTCTTCGGTTGTCTTTTCTTCCTTTGCCTTAGTTGTTTTCTTTGCTGTAGTTTTTTTCGCTGCAGTTTTTGTTCCTGCAGATTTAGCACTGCTCTTTGCCGCAGTTGTTTTTGTTGCGGTTTTCTTTGCAGCAGTTTTCTTCTCGCCGCCTTCAGCGGTTTTCTTTGCGGAAGCCTTTGCCTTTGTCCAGGAAGCATTGTCAACAATCAACTCAGCTGCCTTGGAAAGTTTCATGTCTTCCTTAACATTTTCCATATCCTCAGGGCGCAAAATTTCTTTTAACTTGTCAAGCTCCATCTTATAAGCCGCTGCCATATCAGCAAGATTCTTATCCAAATCTTCGTCAGAAATCTCGATATTTTCCAGCTTTGCAATCTTTTCGAGTGCTAGAGTACCTTTTACCTGGCGCTCTGCCATCGGCTTCATCTGTTCTTTAAATTGGTCCAAAGTGCTGCCCATGTAGGTCAGATACTGTTCAAAAGAAATACCCTGCTGAGCCATTCTTCCATCATTCTCACGAATAATGTTTTCCAAACGCTTGTCGATCATGCATTCCGGTACGTCTACCTTCATGTCTTCTACAACCTTTTCCAAAGCAGCATTTTCCTTCTCCTGCTTTGTGCGTCTCGCAGCATCCTCTTCCATTTTTGCCTTAATATCAGCTTTTAATTCATCCAATGTGTCAAATTCGCTGACATCTTTTGCAAATTCATCATCCAGTGCAGGGAGTTCTTTATATTGTATGCTGTTTACTTTCACTTTGAACACAGCAGCTTTTCCCTTTAAATCCTCAGCATGATATTCCTCCGGGAAAGTAACGTTTACGTCAAACTCCTCGCCAATATTTTTACCGATAATCTGCTCCTCAAAGCCGGGAATAAAAGATCCCGAACCGATTTCCAAATCATAATTTTCACCCTTACCGCCCGCAAAGGCTTCACCGTCTGTGAAACCTTCAAAGTCAATGTTTGCAACATCTCCGGCAGCAACTGCTCTGTCCTCAACACTGACCAAACGAGAATTGCGTTCCTGACGACGCTTAATTTCCGCGTCAACATCCTCGTCAGATACAGTATGTACAATATCCTGAACTTTAATACCTTTATATTCGCCCAATTCTACTTCCGGCTTTACAGTAACGGTTACACTCAGAACCAAATCCTTGCCCGAACCGATTTCTTTCACTTCAAGTTTCGGCATATCCACCGGCTCCAAAGCCAGCTCTTTAATTGCCTCAGTATATGCATCTTGGCAAACAAAATCAATGGCATCATCATAAAAAATAGATTCGCCATAAGTTTTTTCAATCAGCTTTCTCGGTGCTTTTCCTTTTCTGAAACCGTGAACGGTGATGTATTTTACATTTTTGCGAAACGACTTGTCCATCGCCTCATCAAATTTCACCGCCGGAATTGTCATGGTGATCTCTGCAATGTTGTTCTCTTTTTTCTCCAATACGTTAGACATGTTACTTTTGTCCTCCTGTTTCTTTCAATCAATTAAATTATCACGTTTAGCTATTATACCACAACTGTCACCCATTTTTCAATACTTATTTTCATTATTTTCAAATAATTCATTTAGCGGCTTAAAATTTCGGGTGAAAATCCGAATATTTGAACAATATCCAGTTCTTTGCTGTTTATAATATCTTTTGGAAGCACAAGCCATCCTCCATTCGAATCAATATCAATTCCCGATGCACGGTATGCCTGCCAAACCAAATGCGCACATTGCGTAGAATCTATCTGACGCATATTTTGTTTATCTTTTTTCTTAATTCCAACGAACAGGCTGTAGTCAATCCCCGACAAATGCTCTTTTGCATATTTTGCAGCTTGCCTGCCCACCTCCGCGTCTTTTGCACGAAGAATCAGAACCGATGGATAGCTTTTCCATTTTTCCAATGTTTGAAAAGATGACTTTTCCCCCAAAACTACAGACTCAAGCGTTTCCTCATTTTGCGCATCGGTTACAATCGCCGCGTGACCGTGCCGCCACAGCATGGTATGTGTTGCACGTGTCAATATAATATCGCCGTCATGCAAAGGTGCCAACTCTATCTCGCGTTCATTTCCGTCTTGATATACAAGCCGTTCTTCACGTGCCGTAGGGAACATGCTGTCGCTTTCATAATGTACCGGTGAAAAATATTGCTCCTGAAATGCCCGCACTCTCTCCGAAAAAGCTTCTCCTAACTTTAGTTCATCAACAGCCGCTCTGCCCAAACCTGTTTGTTCCATTAAAATTTGATAATCTTCCGCAGAAAAATTTTCTTTCGCCAAAATATTTTCCAAACCTTCCCGGCCTACTTTAGGTGCAAAATGAGCTTCCTGTCCTATCAGAGCCAATTTCGCCGCAAAAAATAAAATCAACGCCGCAGACAAAAAACAGAAACGCAGTCGTTTCATAGTAGCAATGCACCTCTTTCCTTTTTACTTATTATTTACCAAAAAAAGCAAAAAATGCAACACGAAAATCTATCTTTGCCTTTTGTAAAAAAATTTAATGTCGGGAATAAATTTGATAAAAAGAAAAATACTATAGACAATACAATATTTTGAACAGCACATAACCTAAAAGGAGGGTTTCATATGTTGCTGAAAAAAATACGAATTATATGTTTTATCGCCATCATTGCAGCCGTTACAGCAGGAATTTCTTATGAAGTTATTCTCTCCGGCAAACCTACCAATAAAACAAACGCCATACTTGTCATGGCACAGGAGGAATTATATGTCCGCTAAAATGACAAAAGAGGAATATCAGAAATATGTTGATAAGAAAACGCCAAATTCTACTTTAGCAAAAGATTTGATTCTCTCCTTTTGCATCGGAGGGCTTATTTGCATAATCGGGCAGTTAATCTCCGACGGTTACCGCATGCTCGGCCTTGCTGATGATGTTGTTTCAATGGGAACCTCTTCCACCTTAATCTTCATCGGCGCACTGCTGACCGGCATAGGCGTTTATGACCGCATTGCAAAATTTGCAGGAGCCGGAACAATCGTTCCGATTACCGGTTTTTCCAATTCTATCGTCTCACCTGCTATGGAATTTAAAAGCGAGGGACTTGTGTTGGGCCTTGCCGCAAAAATGTTTGTGATTGCCGGTCCTGTGCTTGTTTACGGTATCACCGCCTCGGTTTTTGCAGGAATTATTTATCTGATTCTTTCTCTATTTTAAAAATTAAGGACTGCCGCAAAACTATGCAGAGTTAACATTTTTGTTTTCCGCACAAGCTACGGCAGTCCTCTTTTAAAATGTATGAAAATAATGGTTGGGCAAGAAATACCCTTTAACTTCTGCGCATAATAACATGAATTTTTGCACGCAAAAGCTCTGTACTAATGCCGTATTCGACATAATCATCTGCGCCAAGCTCGAAACAGCGCAATACTCTTTCGCTTTCCGCTCTGTCGCCAAACATCACAATCGGTGTTTCCAAACCGTTGCTCCGCATATATTTAAGCAACTCCATGCCCTCTTCGTTCGGCATTTCATCATCAATAACGGCAAAATCAACCCCATTGTTCTGTACAATTTTATCCCATGCTTCCCGGGCATTTTCTGCAAAAAGCAGATTTGTGCCGCTTTCAACCGCTTCTTCAACTTTTCTTTTTGTCAACGCAAGATTTGACAGAACCAAAACCTTACACATAACCGGCATCTCCCTACTTATCTTTTACTATCAGCACACGAATTCTGCCGCCAAATTTTTGTTGTCTGTCATAATATGCAGTCACCGTGACATTATCGTTGCCGATCACCTCGCTGAGCGGCATAATCATATATTTAAAATTACTCGTCCGTTTATAAACTATCACAGAGTCCGAAAGCAAATAACGACTGTTCTTTGTTTCCAAATACGACTCGGAAACAGATTTTATTGATTCATCCAAAAGTGTTAATGCACTCAGTCCCTTTAACTGATTACCGCTTGTTTCAACTTTCACGGGTGTGGTGTTTGATACAGAATACAACGCATTGCTTGTATAGTTTTTCGTCTCGCCGTCAATATCAACAGAATAAGTTCCTCCCGTCGCCTTAGATGACTTATCCGGAGCAGACAAAACCACGCCATATTGTGCCGTATCTCCCGTTACATCGCACAATATCAATTCCTTAATCTCACCCTTGTCATTTTTTGCGCTATATAAAACATCACCGGTACTAAGCGATACCCCGTCTAAGCGCTGCAGAAACACACTGCGGTAATTGCTCGCCACATTCGCATCCGTTGTGCTTACCTCCAGTATTGCAACATCAGATGCCACAGAATCAGAGCCAATTTTACGATTTGATGCACTTACCGTTCCCGATAACGAACTAAGATTTTGGGTGGTAATGCTAGCCACACCATCTGTAAAACTAAGTTTCACTGCTTTATTTAATACCGCGGAATAGTCAGTCGCGGTAGCATATTGATAAACGCTGCCATTCGGAAGTACAATTTCCGCATAATACGAATTGTATTTTTCCCCATTCGGATTGGTATAATCCTTTTTGCCCGCCGCAGCAAAATAACCATATACCGTTTTATTGGTCTGGGCAGAAGATACTACATCCGCAACGCTGCCATTTCGTCCTATCAGCAGAGTTACAGTATCACCATATTGAAAACTTCCCGTTGATGACAGCGCATTAATCGCCGCAGCCGTTTCCAGTTCATAGCTTGTGCCGGAAACCACAACACTTGTAACCGAATCACGGTTTGGAGAAGCATTTTCATAAATTCCCGTAACTTTTTTACTGTACGCCCATACCGTGGAAAGCTCAGCAGAATAATATACAATATCATAAGTTACAATATCCGCTGACGAAGCCCGAGAACCGTCACGTAAAATGGTCAGCCCCTCACTGTCTGCAACACCGAGCTGATTCTGCCAGCCAAGCGCTGTAACCGTAACCGGCCCAATTATTTTATCACTTCGTACCATTGCATAATCAAGTACACCGGACCTATTTTTATAAAGCTCAATGACATCACCTGCAGAAATAGAATTAAGTATGGCAGAAAGTGTCGTCTTCGAAGATTTATAATAAACGCTTAAACTGCTGTCCAAATCAAGCGAGTGAACCGTTCCGTTTTGGTAAACCAACACATCATTTGCCAATGTTTGATAGATGCTGTATTTTTCCACATTTTGTCCGGACGGAACAAACATCACTGCTTCGTCCCCGTTCTTCAAAACCAAATCGCCTTTTTTACCAACCTGCGTACGATCGAATTCATCCGTCAGACGATAGCTCCCAGAACTGGTCAAAATCTTATTGCTGCCGACAGATACATCCTCATCCGAAGTAGCAATCAGAATAACATCTTCAACAATCTGGTAATCCATTTTTTCTATATAATAACTGTTTGTTCCCTTACTTTTGGTGTTCAGCATATTAAATATCATATTTACCACATCGGCGCGTGTCATAGCCTCGCCCACAGCAATACCAATATTGTCTGTCAGCTCCAGACTATTTGCCAGGCCCATCTGACCGTACGGCCACGACGAGCCGAAATCTTCATTGGTATATCCTAAAAGTTTTAGGCATATCGTAGCCGCCTCCTCCAAGGTTACATCATTATTCGGCCGAAATGTTGCGTCTGCATACCCAGTAATCAGCTTATTTGTAACAGCAAGCTTAATATACGGTGCCGCCCAGTAGCTATATGCAACATCCGGGAACGGAGATACCGTCATATTCGTTGCTACGGAATTACGCATATCCGATGCCGCTATGGCAATCTTGACAAATTCCGCACGTGTAACATGGTTTTCCAAATGATATTCCCCATCCGGATAGCCGTTCATTACTTTCATGCTCGTCAGCAGATTCAGTGCGTTTTCATTATCAAATTCCTTCGCTTGTATCGGCAAAACAGGAACCAACAAGAGTATAGCAGCCAACAATGAAATTATTCTTTTCTTCATGAATTTTTACCCCCAACCTTAAATTAATCATATCGCAGCGCCTCAATAGGATTGAGTTTAGAAGCTTTCTTCGCCGGAAAATATCCAAAAGTAACGCCAATAATGACGGAAACCGAAAATGCAATTAATATTGCCGTAAGTGAAATGGAAACCGTCATAGAGGCAAGTGTCGCCGCGTAGGAAGCAACAATACCCAAAATAATTCCTAATATGCCGCCAAGCGCTCCTGTCGTAATCGCCTCAACTACAAACTGACTCATAATATCCCACGGCGTCGCACCAAGCGATTTTCTGATGCCGATTTCTCTTGTACGCTCTGTCACCGAGACCAACATAATATTCATAATGCCAATACCGCCGACCAGCAACGAAATACCCGCCACGCCTACCAGAACCATTGTCATGGTTCCTGTCAGCTCATTCACCTGCTCCAAAGCTTCTGATTGATTAAAAACATTATAGGCATTGGAGTTAGAATAAATATTTAACAAAAAGGCATTGATGACATTAACTGCCTCTTCTACCGTATCTTTACTTGTGGCGCTGAAATTATAACTGCTGACCATAAACATACCCGCCATTTTCTGTGCCACTGTATAGGGGATTAATATAACATCGTCCGAAGAATCTTCTTCTCCGCCCTGTTTTTCTTCCAGCACCCCTACCACCTGAAAATTATAACCGTTTATCTTCACTGTCTTCCCCAGCGGATCTTCTCCGCCGAAAAGCTCCTGTACAATGTAAGTCCCAATGATGCAGTTTTTCTGTCTTGCTTCCACATCCATATAACTGATAAAGCGTCCCTCTGAAACATCAGAACTCTTGATATCTTTATAATATTCGTTGACACCCGTTACACTTGTGTCGGTATTTTCTCCTTCATACTTTACCGTTGCACCCATCACACTGACCGTAGGAGTCATAGCAGAAATACATTCCGGATGCTCTTCCGCTAACGTCTGCATTTGTTCCGGTTTGACGGTTCTGTTACCGCCGCGTCCGCGAATAGAAACCGAAATCAGGTTGGTTCCCATGCTTTCAAATGTTTCCATCATATCCTTGCTCATACCATCTACCAGGCTTACCAGAACAATAACAGATGCCACACCGATAATAATTCCCAGCATGGTTAAAAAGGAGCGCATTTTACTGCCCATCAGACTTTTCACAGCCAGATTAAACGCTTGCTTAATATCCAAGCTATACCGCCTCCTTCTGTTGCTCATCCGAAACAATTTTACCATCCTGTATACGCACCACACGCGGAATTTGTGCCGCTATACCGTTATCATGCGTAATCAGAACAATAGATGTTCCTTCTTTGTGCAATTGCTTTAAAAACTCCAGCACATCGCGTCCCGTTTTTGAGTCCAGCGCACCTGTAGGTTCATCCGCCAGAATCACCGGCGGATTGCCTGCCAAAGCTCTCGCAATTGATACCCTCTGCTGCTGACCGCCGGAAAGCTGCGCCGGGTATTTCATTGCTCTGTCAGCAAGCCCCACACGTTCCAAAGACAACATTGCCATCTCACGCCGCTTATCCGCACGAATACCGCGATACACCAGAGGGAGTTCAACATTTTCCACCAAATTTAACTTACTGATAAGATTGTATTGCTGAAAAACAAAGCCCAGCTCCTGATTGCGGATTTTTGCCAACGAATACTCATCCAGTTTGCTGACATCCTGACCGTTTAAAACATAGGTTCCGCTGGTCGGAATATCGAGGCATCCGATAATGTTCATACATGTAGATTTTCCGGAACCGGACGATCCAACAATGGCAACAAATTCTCCTTTGCCGACATGAAGCGATATTCCATCCAGTGCACGAATTTCATTGCCGCCATCGCCGTCCTGATATATTTTGTAAATATTTGTAAGCTGTATCATTCCATTCGGCCCTCTCTTTCCTGTCTACCTCGGGCCACTGCCACCGCCGGGCATTCCACCTCCGCCGCCTGCAGGCATTCCGCCTCCCGGCATACCGCCGCCACCGCCGGGCATGCCACCGCCGGGCATTCCGCCCATTTCATTCTGATTATTAGAAGATGATGATGTCTTATCAGAAAGCAATACGATGTCTCCTTCGGACAGGCCGCTGATAATTTCCACATTATTATCATCACTCAGCCCTACCTCTACACGCACCGCCTCAAAGCCGTCCGGTATATTTTTCTGCATTTTTTCCACTGCTTTTTGAGCGTCTTTCGGTACCGTGTCCTGCACGTTTTCAGCATTTCCCGGTATTGGCATATTATTTTCCGGCTTTTCCTCGTTTGCCGTCTCTCCGCTTTCGCGGTTCATTACCGGAGTACCATTCCGTTCCTCCGGCGCTTGCACTTCCTCAGATGTCTTATTTTTACCCGATCCATTTTTCTTAACATAGACCAAGTTTCCGCGATTAACAGCGGACAGCGGAACTGTCAATACGTTTTCACGCGACTCCACAACAATGGATGCATTGACATTCATACCCGGAATCAATCCGCTCGCCTCACCGTCATTTACCACAACCTTAACCGGATAAGAAGTAACACCGTTTTGTGCTGTTCCAACAATACTGACGTTATCAACATAACCGCTGAAGGTATGACCCTCTAAAGCATCAGCTGTAATCTCAACTTCCTGACCCTCTGCTATATCACTGATGTCAAGCTCATCTACACTAATTTCAAATACTAAAGTTGACATATCCGCAATGATTGCCATGGAGGTTTTTGTTGTAGAATTATCCAGCTTCTCGCCTGCTTTCATAGTTTTTTGAATCACCTTGCCGGAAATTGGTGCCGTGATGCTGTAATTCTCCAGCTTATCATATTGATCCTGCAAGGAAACCTGCGCGTCCTGCACGGACAGCTGACTCTGTCTCGCATTGTTTACCGTGGAGTCGCTGGATATGGAAATTAATCTGGCCCCTGCTTTTATCTTATCACCGGCAATATAATTCAAATTGGTGACCTTACCGGATGCCTCGGCAATCACCGTTTCCGATTCATAATATTCAAAACTCCCGGGACTGTTGCAGGCAACGGAACCAACTACAGCGGTTGCACGCTCTCCGGGCTGAATTGCTCCGGGATTTGCCACCGATATTTCCACATTGGTCACCGGAACGCCATCACTATTAATCAGCGAACCGCTTGCAATACTTTCCACCGAGCCATATAAGGTGGTAAATGAACTTTCTAAATTGACCTGCGCGCTCGCGCCTATGTACAAATTAGGAACATCCGCGGTGTTAAACTGAATCTTTAGCTTTAAGTAATCTGTATTAATAATTTCAGCAACTTTTCCTCCATTTTGAATTTGATCGCCGTTTTGCACATAAAGCTCTGTAATGACTCCGGATATTCCTGCATAAACAGTTAAATTTTTCAGATTCTTATTGGATTCCTGTGCAGACAGCTGAGATTTTTCCAAGGATTGCTGAGCCTTTTTAATGCTGTTTTCCATTTCTGTAGAATCAATGGTGTACATTAAATCGCCCTTGTTTAACATCTGTCCTTCTTCAAAGTAATCTGCCAAAATCTCACCTGTAACCAGTGAAGTTATCTCATATTGATTAATCGCCGCAATTGTACCGCTGCCCTCAATAACATTAGAAACGGTTGCTATTTTTGCCGTTGCTGTTTGTACGCTGTCAGAGGTTTTTCCTCCAAAAAAATGACGATAACCCAAAAAACTGCCCCCAACGATTACAACAACCAGAACACAGGCAATGAATGCCCTTTTTTTCCTTTTGGCATTTTTCCCCGTCCCTTTATTTTTCGAAACACCGGTAATACGGGAAAAGAAACCCATCACCCGCTTTGTCAATTCACGTCTGCCGTTTTGCATATTGCTATTTTCGGCAAGACCGCTCGTTGATTTTTCTGCCATTCAAAATCCCTCCTGTCATTTCCTTCGTTCATATCATAAAGTATGTGCTTGACAAAAGTATGGCAGTAATATGAAAATTATGTGAAAATTAAAAAAATGCCACATTAAAACGAAATACGTTTTAATGTGGCATTCCTCAAAAGCAAAACATCAAGTTTTGCAAAAAATCATAAATCAGTCTGCGCTGAACGGCAAAAGCGCAATATGTCTTGCACGCTTAATTGCCTCTGTCAGCTGTCTCTGATGCTTTGCACAAGTACCGGTGATTCTTCTCGGAAGAATCTTCGCACGCTCAGATACAAAGCGGCGCAACTTGGCAACATCTTTGTAATCGATATAATCAACCTTATCCTGGCAGAATGCACAAACCTTTTTCTTTGCTTTGCGATTTCTGTTCATTGGTCTCTCAGCCATGATTTTACCTCCTTTAAAAGCAAATTACGAACCTGCGTTCTTTAGAAGGGCAAATCTTCTTCTTCAATCGGCATAAATCCGTCAATATCTTCTGCAGGAGCAGACGGTGCAGATGCAGAAGCAACAGCTGGCATTCCTTGCGGTGCATAACCGCCTTCGCCTTTTGACTGAGCAAACTCAACATGGTCAACTACAACCTCTGTCGCGTAACGTTTGTTTCCATTCTGATCATCCCAACTCCGGGTCTGAATGCTGCCTTCCAAGGCAATACGATTGCCCTTCGTGAAATAACGAGAAACAAACTCTCCACTCTGTCTCCAGGCAATACAACTGATAAAATCAGCCTGGCGCTCTCCGTTTTGTGCATAACGACGATCACACGCCACCGTGAAATTACACACGCTGACACCGGACGATGTCGTACGCAGTTCCGGATCTCTTGCCAATCTGCCCACTAAAACTACTCTGTTCATGAAGAATACCCTCCCGGCTAATTTTGATTAGCTTCTTTTCTTTTTGTCTTCTTTCTTAATGACAATGTTTCTCAAGATGCCATCTGTAATGTTATAGATTCTCTCCAGCTCAAGCGGAAAGTCAGGCTTTGCACTGAAATTAACCAAAACATAATAGCCTTCTGTCTTGTCATTGATCGGGTATGCCAGTCTTCTTTTACCCCACTCATCAACGGACTCAATCTCGCCCGCCTCACTAATCAATGATTTGAACTTCTCAACAAGTGCCGTAATCTGATCTTCTTCCAAAGATGCGTCTACGATAAAGATTGTCTCATACTTATTGATTACATCAACCATTTTTTCACCTCCCTTTGGACTTTGGCCCTGCACCTTGTGCGCAGAGCAAGGATATGCATAAATATGCTCTTAATATTATAAACGAAAAGCTAAAATTTGTCAAGATATTTTTCCAAAGTGTTTTTTACGCCATAAAATGTTATTTTGACAGCAAAACCTCGCGGTTTGTGCCATAAAAAATATCATCTTTCCCCGACATCATTTTGCAAAATCTTTCAAATTCGCCCCAGCTGTCATTGGCATCCAGTTCATAGCAATGACCCCAAACGTAGAAAATTTGTGTTTTTTTCTCATCCGATTTAAGGAGCCGCTCACCAAGTTCAAACAACTGATCCATTTCCCGATACTGGTAAGCCGTGGGATTAAAACAATATAAATCATCCTGCGGTTCAAAACTATATGTCGAAGTAATGGTTCGCACATATTTAATTTTTGTATGTTTCTGTATCAGTTTTGCCACTCTCTCATCATGATTTACACCGCCGCATGGATATGCCATACCGACCACATCATATCCGACCAATTTTTCAAGATTTTTTCTATCCTCTTCTACCTGGCGGATAACCTCTTCATCCGAACACTCCGTCAGATTCGGATGCGTTAGTGTGTGGACAGCCACCTCATGTCCCCGGTAGCGTTCCTCCAACTCATATGGCTGCAATACTTTTCGTGTAACTATACCATTCGGACTTTCCCAATCGTTTTCTCTTCCAAAGAGACCGGAATTTAAATTAAACGTTCCCTTCATACCATAACGATTCAGAATTTCTATCATTCTTTTGTCCTGCTCTACACCATCGTCAAAACTGAAAGTCAGAGCTTTGCACTTTCCCTGAAACATTACAATATCTCCTTTAAACCTATAACTTTTCAATTAAACCGCAAACAGCTTCCAATGCTTCATCTGCCTTGGCAGGATTTTTGCCGCCCGCCTGCGCAGAATCCGGCTTACCGCCACCGCCGCCGCCAGCTATTTTGGCAATCTCACGAATAATATTTCCTGCATGTGCACCCTTTGCAACCGCAGTCTTTGTTGCCATAGTAATAAATGAAACCTTACCCTCCGCAACTGACGCTAATGCAACAAAAGCACAGTCAAGTTTGTCTCTGAGCGAATCCCCCAGGCTGCGCAGCGCTTCAATATCTGCACCATCCACACGGCCCGTTACAACAGTAATACCGTTAATTTCTCTGGCCTTTTCAAGCAAATCGCCTTCAGAGCCTTTGGCAAGCTTTGCATTCAGGCTGTCAATCTGCGAGTGTGCTGCTTTTAATTCTTCCGAAACTACAGCCGCCTTTTTTGCCAGGTCCTTCGGGGTGCATTTCAGAATATCGGAGGTATCGCGAATTACCTTCTGCAGGCCATAAATTTGTTTTATTACGCCGGCACCCGTAGTTGCTTCTATTCTGCGAACGCCTGCGGCTACACTGCTCTCAGATAATATTTTAAACAAACCGATTTCAGCGGTATTGCTCATATGGCAACCGCCACACAGCTCCATGGAATAATCACCCATAGTAACTACACGAACAACATCTCCGTATTTGTCTCCAAACATTGCTGTTGCTCCGAGTTTCTTAGCCTCGGCAATCGGCATATTTTTCCACGTAATCGGCATAGCTGACAAAATGTGCTGATTTACTTCCTTCTCTATCTTGTTTAAATCTTCTGCGTGGATAGGTTCATTCAGTGTAAAGTCGAAACGCATTCTGTCCGGTGTAACCAGAGATCCTGCCTGACCCACCTGTGCCCCGAAATGGTTTTTCAGTGCCTTGTGGAGCAAGTGCGTTACGCTGTGATTTCTCTGAATCGCCCGCCGCGTCTGCGCGTCTACCTTCGCACAAATTTTGTCTCCTACAGAAATCGTTCCTTCTTTTACTTCTATTAAATGATAATACTTTCCATCCGGTGTCTTTTGTGTATCAGTCACGTTACTCTGCATTAAGTCAGTCGTAAACGTACCAATATCGCCGACCTGACCGCCGCCTTCTCCATAAAACGGTGTCTTATTCAAAACAGCAATGCCCTGTGCATCCTCGCTCAAAGAGAGAACCTTTTCGCCATCGCATATTAATTCTATTACTTCCGCTTCCGTTTCAAATGAGTCATAACCAACAAACTCTGTTGGCGCAACGCCGGCTAAAATATCCGCAAGCTTATCCTCCCAGCCTACTTCGCCCATCTTTGCACGAGCAGCACGCGCACGCTCTCTCTGCGCCTCCATCTCCCTGTGAAAGCCCTCTTCATCAATTTCGATGCCTTTTTCTGCCAAAATCTCGCGCGTCAGATCAATCGGAAATCCATAGGTATCATAAAGTTTAAAGACATCCTCACCCGCAAAAATGGTGTTCTTTTCCATATTATCCAGCATACGGTCGTCCAAAAAGCTGTTTAACACTGCAAACCCGGCGTCAATGGTCTGCATAAAACGTTCTTCCTCCGTACGGATAATATTTTTAATCATCTCTCGCTTTTCTTCCAGTTCGGGATAAGCGCCTTTTGATTCATTAATTACCGTATCGGCAAGCTCTGACAAAAATGCACCGTTAATCCCCAGCAGCTTGCCATGACGCGCTGCACGCCGTAACAGTCTGCGCAACACATAGCCGCGCCCTTCATTAGAAGGAAGAACACCGTCAGAAACCATAAAAACAGTACTTCTGATGTGGTCGGTTACTACACGAATGGAAACATCGGTTTTTGCATCTTTCTTATACTCAACGTGCGCCATTTCACAGACTTTGTTCAATATGTTAGCAATGGTATCCACATCAAACAGAGAGCTGACACCCTGCATAATGCAGGCAATGCGCTCCAGCCCCATGCCGGTATCGATATTAGGGTGTGCCAACCTCTGATATGTGCCATCCTCCTGTTTGTCAAACTGGGTAAATACCAGGTTCCAAAACTCTACAAAGCGGTCACATTCGCAGCCCACTTTACAGTCAGGCGAACCACAGCCATTTTCCTCTCCGCGGTCAAAATAAAGTTCAGAGCAGGGACCGCACGGACCGGTACCAATTTCCCAGAAATTGTCCTCTTTGCCCATCCGCACAATATGATCCGGAGAAACGCCGACCTCCTTTGTCCAGATATCAAACGCTTCGTCATCATCCTCATAAATCGTAACCCAAAGCTTGTCCACGGGCATTTTCATGACCCCGGTAGCAAATTCCCATGCCCATTTTGTAGCCTCATGCTTAAAGTAATCCCCAAATGAGAAATTTCCCAACATCTCGAAAAAAGTACCGTGGCGAGCCGTTTTTCCCACACGCTCAATGTCCGGTGTACGAATACATTTCTGGCAGGTGGTGACACGCTTTGACGGCGGTTTTTGACGTCCGGTAAAATATGGCTTAAGCGGTGCCATACCTGCATTAATTAAAAGAAGGCTCGGATCGTTTTCCGGCACAAGCGAAAAGCTTGGCATACGGTAATGACCTTTGCTTTCAAAAAATGAAAGATATTTTTCTCTAATTTCATTGAGACCCAATTTTTCCACTTTAAATCTTCCTTCCGCGCCTTTTGGCATAAAATCTCATTTTTAGATTTTATCACATTTATAATTCTAATTCAATAGTTTTTTTGCTTTATTACCAAAAAGTTGGACGTTTCTTGTCATTTCAACTTAAAATCGCAAAATCGAGACTTGACAAAGCAGGAAAAATATACTAACATATTGAATATATCATGATAAAATAGTAGTTTTATGTGCAAAATGAATTTATATAGATTTGTATGATTACAAAAATGTAGAAAGGGATTACACCATGTTAGATTTGAAAAATATTACTTGGGAAATTCCGGACGGAGAGGAAATCATTAAAGGGATTAATCTTTCCATTGCGGACGGAAAGCTGATTGTAGTGACCGGACCAAACGGCGGCGGAAAAACCACACTTGCAAAGCTGATTGCAGGAATTGAAACCCCCTCCTCCGGCAGTATATGTTTTGACGGAACAGACATTACCCGTTTTGATGTAACTGAGCGCGCAAAAAGCGGCATCGCATTCGCCTTTCAGCAACCCGTGCGCTTTAAAGGTTTAACCGTACGCGATTTATTGGAACTCGCCGCGGGACAACCTCTTAACGAAACAACAGCATGCGACTTACTCGGAAAAGTCGGTTTGTGTGCCAACGAATATTTAGACCGCGAATTAAACGCAGGACTTTCCGGCGGTGAAATCAAACGTATTGAAATTGCGTCTGTGCTGGCGCGAAACGCTAAGCTCTCCATTTTTGACGAACCGGAAGCAGGTATTGATTTATGGAGTTTTTCGCGTTTGGTGGAAACCTTTGAGGAATTGCGCCAAAAACACAGCGGTACTTTGTTGATTATCTCCCATCAAGAGCGTATTCTAAATATTGCTGATGAAATCATTGTCATCGCAAACGGTCATGTACGCAGTGCCGGCAAGCGCGAAGAAATACTGCCTTCTCTGCTGACCGATGAAAAAGCAACGCTTTGCCCTTTGGGAAAGGAGGAGCGCATATGAATAAAATAACCGAACAACTACTCAGCATTGTTTCTGATTTCAACGGAAAATTTGACGGCGCATTTAATATCCGCGAGGACAGCCAGTGTGCAGGAAGGCAATCTACTGAGAACATTAAAATTGAAAGCAAAAAAGACCAACCCGGCATAGAAATTCACATTAAACCCGGCACGAAAGGCGAGAAAGTTTATATTCCTGCCTGTGTTACACACAGTGATGTCAATGATTTGGTTTATAATGATTTTTTTATCGGCGAAGGAGCCGATGTCATTATCGTTGCCGGCTGCGGCGTACATTCCGACGGCGAAGAAGAAGCACGTCATAACGGAATTCATCGTTTTTTTATTGAGAAAAATGCACATGTTGTATATGAAGAAAAACACATTGGTGTTGGCAAGGGCAAGGGTGCAAGGCGCATTGATCCGGTAACCGATGCCGCACTGGCAGAGGGCGCCAGTTTGGAAATGAACACGGTTCAGCTTGGTGGTGTTGACAGTACCTTGCGTAAGACAACTGCTGCACTTGCCGCAAATGCTAAGCTGATTGTTCGCGAAAGAATTATGACCGATAAAGACGAAACCGCCAAAACCGTATTTGAAGTAAACATGGATGGTGAAGATTCCGCTGTCGACTTGGTTTCCCGTTCCGTTGCCAAAGGACACTCCTATCAGGAATTTGTTTCCACATTGCGCGGCAAAAACCGCTGCAGCGGTCATTCCGAATGTGACGCTATATTAGTAGATAATGGCACAGTAAATGCAGCTCCTGCATTGCTTGCCTCCCATGTTGACGCTGCATTAATACACGAGGCAGCAATCGGAAAAATTGCCGGCGAGCAAATTTTAAAACTGCGCACGCTTGGTTTGAGCGAGGAAGAAGCACAGGAAAGAATTATTCAGGGATTTTTAAAATAATAATTTGCAATAATTTAAAAGGTCTGCGGTTAAATAGCCGCAGATTTTTTTGTATAAAAAACAAATTTATCTTTTCTCTGTTTGACTTCATCTATATGCATTCATAAACAGACAGGTTGTCTCATATAGTAATAGCAAAGAAAGAAAGGAGACCGCAAATGAACATGATAAAACGAGTCCTATTTCTGGCAGCGCTCACATTGGCTTTTGTGGCAATCGGCAGAAACGACATTGCAAAACTTTCAGAATCAAAAACAGCAAATGTTTCTTTTAATGACCTTTCCGATAATTATTCCTGGGCAAAGGAGGCTGTTACCTTTTTAGCAGAAAAAGGCGCTGTCAGCGGCATCGAAGAAAATGTATTTTCACCAAAAGCACGAGTCACCCACGAACAGCTTGCCAAAATGCTGGTAACCGCTCTGAATATTAACATGACGCCTTCGATGACACAAACCTATCTTGATGTTGCATCTAACCGATGGTCATTCCCCTATGTAGAAACTGCAAAGGACTACTTCCCGAGCAACACAGACAAGCCGATTAATGAATTTTCACCGGAGCAGTTTTGCACCCGAGAAGAGATAGCTGCCGCACTGGTAAACGCATTGGGCGTAGATATTTCATCCGAAAATACTTCTGACCTCTCTGAAAAATATGCGGATGCGGAACAAATTTCTCCTTCACTGGCAGGACAAATTGCCTTTGCATGCAGAAATGGCATATTACAAGGTGCTGACGGTTGTCTGCGGCCGAAAGAAGAAGTAACCCGGGCCGAAGCTGCTGTTTGCCTGTACCGTGCAGTTCGTTTACAGAAGGATGAATCCAAAGCCTCCGTGTCTGAAGTCAGCAATGGTACTCCAATCGCCGGTGAAAGTACGGTTTCTTTAGCGCAGGCCAAGGCATGGGCAAAAAGCAGGGGCGCGCACGAGCGGTTTATAGAAATTGCAGATTTGTACTGGAAATACGGAAAAGAAATGAATATACGTCCTGAAGTGCTCTATGCTCAGGCTGCGAAGGAAACAAATTTTGGAAAATATACGGGCAATGTTGTGCCGGAGCAAAACAATTGGGCCGGTATAAAAACAAAAAATGCAAGCGGAGATACAACTGCCGATCATGAAAGTTTTGCAACACCTGAGGATGGAGTTCGAGCACACTTTAATCATATGACCGCATATCTTGGAAAAAAGCCAAGCGGCAGCACTCACGATCGCTATGCGATGGTGGTCAGCGCCTCATGGGCAGGAAGTATAAAGAATGCGGAAGAACTCGGCGGGCATTGGGCACCGGATCCATCGTACGGGATCGATTTGGTAGAACACTATCTTGTACCAATGGAGAAAATAGATAAATAATAATTTGCTATTGTATTTTACATAAGCTTAAAACGTCTCTTCATCAAGCGAACTCTTTGCGTTCACTTAATGAACATTACAAAGTTCTTCGCCCACATACGCTCTCCGCTCTGAACCTCGGGCGATGTGAGACTAGAGAGAGGATTGCCATTTGCGATTTGTTATACCAAACTACAAACTTTCAAACATCAATAACTCCAAAAGCGTGTTATTATCCATAGAATTTGACTTCAGATATGCATCCGTCTTCGCGCATCTCCGCATCAACGCCGAAAGTTCATTCAGTTGATATTTGCTGCAATCACGCATATATTTTCCAACCTGAAACGGTGCTATCTTCAATTTTGACATAATAACTCCTTTTTCTGCCCCCTGCTCCATCAAAAGTTTCGTGCCAATTAATTTATCTACATTGTAAATAACAGCACCCAAAATTCTGTTTGCATCTTCTTTTATCGCAAATAAATCCTCAAGCCGACTGAGAGCCGTATCGGCATCCTTCGCAATTAATGCGTCAATCATGACAAAAACCTTATTTTCTATTGACGGTACTACCAATGCATCAATTTCCTTCCGCGTGACAGCAGTTCCCTCCTGTACATACGCAGCCAGTTTCTCCGCTTCGCGTTTTACCGACATCATACCGCTATCCGTAATCTCCACCAAGTATTTCGCATCAAACGGGCTAATACTTTTCCCCAAGGTACGAAACAGTCCAACGGTCCAATTAATCATTTCATTTTCTTTTAAATACGTAAATTCCGCCGCAGTTTGGTTTTTCGCAATATATTTATATAACGCACTTCGTTTGTCGATTTCACTCTCTGAAAAAACCAAATAAACATTTTCCGGAATATCTTTTAAGCGTTTTTCCCAATAAGAACGATATTCTGTTGTCGCTCCGGTGCGTCCGTCCGGCTTGAAAATTTTTGAGTCTGAAAAAAGCAGCAGTTTTCTGTCTGCAAAAACCGGCAGCGCCTCAATCGCCTCATCTACAGCAGCTATATCATAATTTTTACCTGAAAAACTAAAAACATTGAGTTCCTCCATCATATCCGGTTTCAGTAATGTCGTCAACTGATTACAATAGTGTTCCTTTAAAAATGTCTCTTCACCATAAAGCAAAAAAACATTTCCGCTTACTGTTCCTTCTTTCAGCATTTTTTTCAAATCCGCTGCTGTCATCCTTCTTCTCTCCTATCTGGTATATGATATATTTAATATCTGCTTCGGGTCTAACGTAAAAACCACATCTCTGTTAATATCTGTCCGAAAAACTGTTGTTGAATGCTCGTACAGCCGTGAAAGTACATTGTCATCCGGATGGCCGAAATTGTTTTTTCCCACCGGGATTACGGCATATGTCGGCAGCACAGCATCCAAAAAGGCTTCTGAAGTTGCGTTTTTACTGCCATGGTGAGCCACTTTTAAAACGTCGGTATTCAGCTGTTCTTTTGCTTCTTCAATTAATTTTTCTTCTCCATCTTTTTCCATGTCTCCGGTATACAAAAAAGAATTTTCTCCAAAATCAAATCTTATAACCAAAGAACGCTCATTTTCCCTGTCCGCAGGTAAATTGTCCGCCCAATCTGCCGTAGGCATGAGCGCTGTGATGCAACTGTATTCTGACAAAATAATTTTATCACCTTCTGCAAGTTCCACTACCGGCACTTCCTTCTGCGCCGCCATATCCAAAAGTTGCTTGCCTTCTTCTGTTGCCCCGAATCCTTTCGGAACTGCCAGATAGCCTACGTGCATCTCCTGCATGATGCTGCTTAACCCCTGTATATGGTCGTCATGCCCGTGCGATGCAATCATAAAAGAAATTTCATTAATATTGTTTTGCAAAAGATAAGGCCTCACAATTTCCCTGCCAATATCATAATAAGTACGATAAGACGGTGTCCCCCCTGCATCAATTAAAATATTCGTTCCGCCCGACAAACTAATACAGGAACAATCGCCCTGCCCTACATTAATAAATCTTACATATGCGGTCGGAGGAGAAAAAATGCCCTTCAGTGTTAAAACGCAAATCAAAGTCAACGCCGATCCGGCAGGTATTAATGCAAAAATTTGTTTATGTTCACACAACAGCAAATAAAATGCAAGAATTAATAAAAAATAAAAGAATACAAAAAAAGCTGTTACATTTCCAAAAATAATATACCCAAAATTCATCGTTCCGAAAAAAAGCACAATTTTGCGTATTGCAAGTAAAGCGAGATAACACAAACCACCCGGAAACAGTGCCAACGGTTCCCAAATTGCACCAAAAACACATAGTGCTGCACCCGCCCCCAAAACAAACGGCAGAAGAGGAAGCACAAGCAAGTTCGTCAGCAGTCCCCAAAAAGTAAATTCCTGAAACAGAAAAAGTATAATCGGCACAATCAGCAATTGCGCACTGACAGCAGTAATTAACATTCGCAGTACTTTGCGGAACAAACTGCCCATCCGGTGAGAATTATCTTTTCTTAACTTTCCTTTTGCATTAAGCCATCCAAACACGGTCTTTTCTATTTTAGGCTGAAATAACAAAATACCGAGAACCGCCCCAAACGATAACAGAAAGCTCGGATCAAACGCTGCAAACGGCTGAACACACAAAATAACCATTGCCGCTGCTGATAAAGTGATAAAAGTGTCTGATTTACGATAAATAAATTCTGCAAAAATTGCCAGCGAGGCCATAACTCCTGCCCGAACCGCAGATGCCGGTGCACCGATCATACAGATGAAAAAAAGCAAGAAAAGTATGGCAAACACGCCGGCGCGCCGCCGACTGATACCAAACAGCTGAAATATTCCAAAAAATATAACTAACAAAGCGCTGATATGAGTTCCCGACACCGCGACAATATGAGAAAGACCACTTCTGGCAAATGCATCTTGCAATTCATCGTCTATATCTGTTTTATCACCCAATAATATTCCCTTTAAAATACATGCCGTTTTAGGCGTGAGAGTACGGTCAATTAAATCTCCGCAACGAAACCCCAAACCTCTGATTTTATCATATAAATTTTCTTGTTTTCTGCCAATAATATTAAGACTCCCGCCATCAATATAGCCATTAAAGAAAATATTATTTGTCTTTAAATATAAAGAATAATCAAAGCCCCCCTTATTTGAAGCTTCATTTGGTAAATTTAAGCGGACACGCGCGGTAAAAACATCTCCGTAATGCAGCTCATTTTTTTCATAGCATCTCAGCCGTACAGTCTCCCTTAGAGTAATATTCTGTTTCAAAAAAGATAACTCTGTAATGTTTGCCCGAAATGCAAACCCGTCTCCCGCCTGTTGCGGACGCGATACAACTTCTGCCGTTACATCAACATACTCATCCAAAAACGGATATAATTTTTTCTGCGATACATCGCCGCGCCATAAAAGCAAGATTGAGCCCAGCAAGAACATAAAGGCAGCTACAGTATACACCCATCCGGAACTATGTCCGGAAAGTGCCCACTTTGCAATCCCGGCTAATAAGAGAACCACTGTTATCCACGCAAGAAGTACATACGGCAGATAAAAGGCAGCATAAATCCCAAGCAGCAGCATGGCCGTCAGCAAACAAAGCTTTCTCTTCATGCAGTACTCTCCTTTCGGCAGTGATATTATGTAACAGTGCCCATCTAAATGAAACTCGTACACAGCATAACATTGGCAGCGTATGAACGTTTTTTGCATAACGTCATTAACACAAGATTGCTGATGCGGCCAAATACAACTCTGCGGTTACATAGAGCGGTTAAGCCTGCACTAAGTTCGCTGCCCATCGCCATTCACCTTTTAAAAATCAAACAAACTAACCTGGCTGGTATCCGGCAGTTCTTTCAATACTTCATATTCTCTGAGTTTTTCCACCATGGATTTTCCAATTTTAGCACGTTTCATTAAATCCTCAACAGAAATAAATTCGCCGTCTTTCCGTGCATTGATAATGCTGTCCGCTACAGCGGAGGAAAGCCCCATAATCGTATTGAGCGGCGGACGAATTGCACCGTTTTCCTCTAAAAATTTACTCCCATGCGATTTGTAAAGATCAATCGGCAGAAAGCGGATTCCCCGAGCATACATCTCGTTGCATACCTCTAATATTGTCACAACGTTTTTATCTTTTTGTGTAGCATCCGGTTTCGCAGCAATCTCCTTCATCGCCGCAACTACCTTTTCCTTGCCGTGAATCATCAGCTGCGCATCAAAATCGCCGCCGCGCACCGTAAAATAGGTAATATAAAATGCAACCGGATAATGCACTTTAAAATAGGCAATACGAAACGCCATGGTAACATATGCCGCAGCATGGGCCTTCGGGAACATATATTTAATTTTCTTACACGAAGCAATGTACCACTCCGGCACCTTATGTTCACGCATCATATCCTCGTCCTCCGGTGCAAGACCTTTTCCTTTTCTAACCTTCTCCATTATCTTAAAGGAATTATATGGCGGCAAGTCATGGTGCAAAAGATAAAGCATAATATCATCACGCGTACAAATAACTTCCGGCAATGTTGCTACGCCATCACGTACTAAATCCTGCGCATTATTTGTCCACACGTCCGTACCGTGCGACAATCCGGAAATACGCATCAATTCTCCAAACGTAGTCGGTTTGGTATCTAAAAGCATCTGACGCACAAACTTTGTTCCGAACTCCGGAACTGCATAGGTTCCCACCGGACTTCCTATTTCCTCCGGCGTTGCACCTAAAGCCTCTGTTCCTGTAAACAAGCTCATCGTATCTTTGTCATCAATCGGAATTGTCCGCGCGTCAAGTCCCGTCAAATCCTCCAGCATACGAATAACCGTCGGGTCATCGTGCCCTAAAATATCCAGTTTCAGCAGACGTCCGCTAATGGAATGGTAATCAAAATGTGTAGTAATAATATCTGACTCCGTGTCATTTGCCGGGTGCTGAATTGGCGTAAACTGATAAATTTCATTGGCACGCGGAACGATCATAACGCCACCCGGGTGCTGTCCCGTTGTACGCTTAATACCCTCCATTCCTTTTACAAGATGCATGGTTTCTGCTTTATTAAACACTTTGCCTATTTTTTCTCCGTACTTTTTTATGTAGCCAATTGCCGTATTCTCCGCAAAAGTACCGATAGTCCCCGCACGGAACACATGTCCCACGCCAAACAGTTCCTCCGTATATTTATGCGCTACGGGCTGATAATCGCCGGAAAAGTTTAAGTCAATATCAGGCTCTTTATCTCCATCAAAGCCAAGAAAGGTTTCAAACGGAATATCATATCCGTCCTTACGGTATTTTGTGCCGCAGTTCGGGCATATTGCATCCGGCATATCCGCTCCGCAGCCATAACTTCCGTCTAAGATAAACTCCGCTTTTTTACAATTCGGACAAATATAATGCGGCGGCAAAGAATTAATCTCCGTAATTCCTGAAAGATACGCAATAAAGGACGAGCCAACCGATCCGCGCGAGCCGACCAAATAGCCGTCAGAAAGAGATTTTGTCACCAGTTTCTGCGCAATCATGTACATAACCGCAAAGCCGTATTTGATAATCGGTACCAATTCCTTTTCCATGCGCTGCTTTACAATATCAGGAAGCTCCTCACCATAAATTTCATGGGCTTTATTATTGGAGAGTTCCTGAATTTCTTCCACCGCGCCGGGCATTTCCGGCGGATAGGTCTCCTTGGGAATAGGACGGATTTCTTCTATCTCATCAGCTATTTTATTAGTGTTTTCCACTACAACCTCATACGCTTTTTGCTTACCCAGATAAGAAAACTCCTCCAGCATTTCCTCTGTTGTGCGCAGATATAAGGGCGGCTGAAAATCCGCATCCTCAAAATCCTGACCGGAAAGCAGCACACGGCGGTAAATTTCATCCTCAGGATCCAAAAAATGCACATCACAAGTCGCAACTGTCATCTTCCCCATGCGATCGCCCAATTCTACAATTTCGCGGTTAATCTGAATTAAGTCCTCTTTTGAGCGAACAGAATGATTTCTCAACATAAATTCGTTATTACCCAGCGGCTGAATTTCCAGATAATCATAATAAGAGGCAATTTGTTCAATTTTATCTCTGGTAGCACCTCCATAGATTGCCCGATACAATTCTCCCGCCTCACAGGCGCTTCCCAAAATCAATCCCTCTCTGTGCGCGTCCAGCATTTTTTTAGAAATACGCGGTCTGCGGTAAAAATTATCCAAATGCGACTCAGACACCAAGCGATACAAGTTTTCCAAACCCTTCATGTTTTTTACCAGCAAAATGGCATGGTAAGTATCTGTATGCTTCGTTATACTTTCATCCATCAATCGCTCGTTCATTTCCGTCACATTATGAATACCCATTCTGCCAAGCAACTCAGTAAAATGCAGAAAAATTTTCGCCGTTACCTCTGCATCATTCACTGCACGATGATGTCCTTCAAAAGTAAACCCAAGATGTTTCGCCACCTTGTCCAATTTATGACGTTTAATCGCTGTAAGCAGCCTGCGTGAGAGCGCAAGCGTATCCACATAGCAAAAGTCAGCGCTAAGGCCTAAATCCTCCGCTTTTTTTCGAATAAATCCCACATCAAAATTAGCATTATGAGCCACCAAAACATGGCCCTTGCAAAAATCCAGAAATTTTGGCAAGACCTCTTCTATGCTATCAGCATTCTGTACCATATCATTGCTAATGGAGGTAAGCTCTGTGATATGATACGGAATCGGTTCCTTCGGCTTTACAAATTCTGAAAAACGGTCCGTTACTCTGTTTTTGGATATTTTAACCGCACCGATTTCAATAATTTCGGAATATTTCCCCGAAAAACCTGTTGTTTCTATATCAAAGACAACGAAATCGCCATCCAGCGGCATATCCTGTACGTCATAGGCAAGCTTTGCACTCTCACCCATTAAATAACATTCCACGCCGTAAATAATTTTTATTTTGTTTTTTTCACCCGCATCAAAGGCCTCCGGATATGCTTGTACAACACCATGGTCGGTAATTGCAATGGCAGGATGTCCCCATTTTGCCGCGCGGCCAATAAGCTGCGACGGCTTGCATATTGCATCCATCGCAGACATAGAGGTATGTGCGTGCAATTCCACACGTTTCTTCTCCGCATTGTCCGGACGCACCTTAATCTCACTTTTCATAATATCGCGCGCCATTACTACAATTTCTTTGGAATAAGAATCGTACTGGGCATTTCCGCGCACACTGACGGCCGCTAATTTCTTTAACGAACCCTTCATTTCTTTAAATTCATCGGTATCCAAAAAGGCTTTGCAGCTGATAGACCCTGTACTGTCAGTTACAAACAGTTCTAAAATAGTTTTATTGTTCTTAATTTCTCTGTCCTCAAAGCCTACCAAAGTGCCCTGAATGATAATCGGTTTACGATTGTAGTCACTGATTTCGCTGATGGGCGTAATCTCACCGCTAAACGGCTTGCCCAAAATCGTACCGTCATCTTCTCCGTCCTCTTTGGGCAGTACGGGCGTTGCCATCTTTTTGGGTCTTGCCTTAGGAGTATCCATAGCCGCGCGCTCGGCAGAACCTTTTACCAAAGCCTCGCGCTCTTCCTTCATCTTATGAAACAGCTGTTTTGTATCCGTTTGATTTTCCGCAAATTCTACTTTAAGTTCAACGCCATAAAGCTTTTTCAGCAAGCCGGACGTATAAGAGCCAATCTGTCTGTTTTCCAAAGCATGCGCACCGCCATACTGTAAATGAATTACAAAAGTATGCTCCTTTACTTCCGCCGTACTGTGACGAAGTAAACTAATAGCTGCCGCAAAACGTTCCGCTATGTATTGCTTTAAATTTTCCAAAACTTCATTTGCATTGTTATTATTAATTTCTACATCGGGATGATCCAGTTCCAGTTCTACTCTTTCTATCTGAAAACTAGACTTTATCTTGTCACGTAACAAATCCAGCACTTCTTTTTCCGGCACAACGTCACCGGAAAGACCGACAAGCACCCTGCGCTCCTCGCGGAACACCTTTAGTTTTGTAATATCATAGCCTTTCATACGGTCTGCAATTTCCGCCCCAACCAATTCCTTCAATAATGCAGACATGTTTTAAATCCTCACCTTTCCAAACTTTAAAGCTTATCAATCTCTTCAAACAGCACGTCCACGATTTCTGCTTCCGGTACTCTGCGGATAATTTCGCCGCCGCGAAATACCAATCCTTCTCCCTTCGCTCCGGTGATGCCAATATCCGCATCCCTCGCCTCGCCGGGACCATTAACCACACAGCCCATCACCGCAACCTTAATATCACGGTTCAAGGTTTTCAATCTCTCAGCAACTTCATTTGCAATTGCAATCAGATTTACCCCACAGCGCGCACAAGTCGGACAAGATACCATAGTCGCTCCAAATTTCCGCAGAGATAGAGCCGATAAAATCTCCTTTGCCGCCGTAATTTCTTCTGTTGGGTCTGCAGTAAGTGAGACACGCACTGTGTCGCCAATTCCCTCGGCCAGCAAGGTTCCAATGCCAATGGCAGATTTCACCGTTCCGGAATACGCAGTGCCTGCCTCCGTCACGCCTAAATGTAAAGGATAGTCCACCATATCCGCAATCATACGGTAGCTTTCTATCATCATCGGCACATCGGAGGCTTTTAATGAAATAACCGTATCATAAAAATGATTCTCCTCCAATATTCTCACATGGCGCATCGCCTCTTCCACCAAAGCGCGCGCACAGCGACCACCAAACTTATCAACAATCCCTTGGGAAATAGACCCCGTATTAACACCGATACGAATCGGCACCTGATACTGTGCCGCCTTCTCCACAACCGCACGCACACGGTCATCACTGCCAATATTGCCCGGGTTAATCCTAATTTTATCTATCCCCGCTTCCACACTCTGTATAGCAAGACGGTAATCAAACTGAATGTCTGCAACCAGCGGGATATCCACCTCTTGTTTTAGTCTCTTTACCACCTCTATGCTCTGCGCGTCCGTTACCGCCAGCCGCACGATATCACAACCCGCCGCCTTTAGCGCCTCAGTCTGTCTTTTAGCAGCCTCAAAGTCACCATTTTTTGTATTTAACATAGACTGAATGGAAATAGGAAAATCGCCGCCAACACCAACGTTTCCGACCATTACCTGCCTTGCCTTCCGTCTCTCCACTTGAAAAAGCCCCTTTCTTTCACAAAACATATTCTCCCTATTATAATTAAGTATATCACATTTTCGCCAGTTTGCAAATACTCCAAAAATTATTTTATGAAAAGTTGAATTTTTTCTCATAATATGGTATACTTTGACGTATAGAACAAAATAAAGCGAAAGAAGGAAGCTTTATGATACTGAAAAATGCAAAAATTTTAACAGATAATTTTCAGTTTAACACCTCTGATATTCGATTTAATGAAACCATATCGGAAATCGGTCCGAACATACAAGCAGAAAATGAAGCGCAGATTGATGCGTCAGGCATGCTTTTAATCCCCGGTTTGATTGATATCCACACGCATGGCGCGCTTGGATTTGATGCAATGGATCAAGACTGCGATTTTGCCCGCTGGAAACAATATTTGCTTTCAAACGGTATCACCACCTTTCTGCCAACCACAGTTACAGGGACCGCAGCAGAAATTTTATCTGCACTTGACCGCTTGAAAGAGGCTGACGGAATCAATTTGGAAGGGCCCTTCCTTTCGTTGGCAAAAAAAGGTGCGCATGATGAACATAAAATTATTGAAATAGATTTAGAGTTGCTTAGTAAAATTAAAGATCAAGTGAAAATTACTACCGTTGCTCCTGAAATGTGGGGAAACCTTACGAAAATTCCCTCTGTAGTTGAAATGGGAATAAAAGTTTCCGTTGGACATACTGCAGCAGACTACGAAACCGCCTGCAAAGCATTTGCCGCCGGCGCATCACATGTAACGCACATATTCAATACAATGCCGCCGCTTCATCACCGGGAACCGGGGACAGTCGGAGCGGCAATAGAAAACAACTCCGTTTTCTGTGAAGTTATTTCCGACGGTTTTCATCTGCATCCCTCCGTTGTCCGTCTGCTCTACCAAGCAGTCGGAGCCGACAGAATGGTGTTGATCAGCGACTGCTTAAGTGCAACCGGTGTCCCCGACGGCGAATATAAATCGGGCGGTCTTACCGTATATGTACGCGACCATCAGGCAAGGCTTGCCGATGGCACTATTGCCGGAAGTACCTCCAATTTGATGACTATGCTGAGACGTGCCGTGTCGTTCGGTATTCCGCTTGCCGACGCGGTTAAAATGGCAAGCATTACCCCGGCAAAAGCAATCGGTTTTGACCGCGACCGCGGCAGCATCACCATTGGCAAACGTGCCGATATGGTGTTGCTAAAATCTGATTTAACCATTGTGAAGGTCTTTTATCAAGGAAAAGAAATAAAATAAATCTACTATCTGGGAGGAATCCTTTTTGAACCACGAATTAATCATTGTTTTAGACTTCGGCGGACAGTACAATCAGCTGATTGCACGCCGTGTACGTGAATGTAACGTTTACTGTGAGGTAAAACCCTACACCACTCCATTGGCAGAGCTAAAGGCGATGAATCCAATCGGTATTATCTTCACCGGCGGCCCCAACTCTGTTTATTTAGAAAATGCTCCGAAGGTTGATCCCGAAATTTTCACTTGGGGTATTCCGATTTTGGGTATCTGCTACGGCTGCCAGCTAATGGCTCAGGCCTTAGGCGGTCAGGTTATTGAGGCGCAGGAGGATACTGCACGCGAATACGGCAAAACTCAAACCTTTTATGATACTGCCTGCAAGTTGTTTCAAGATCTGCCTTCCGAAGGCATTTCCTGGATGAGTCATGGAGATTATATGGCAAAGGTTCCGGACGGTTTCACTTTAACTGCACACACCACTGCCTGCCCCAATGCAGCAATTGCCGATGAAACACGCAGCTTTTATGGTGTACAATACCATCCGGAGGTAAATCACACAGAAAACGGCGTAAAAATGATTCATAATTTTCTGTATAAAATATGCCACGCGAAGGGCGACTGGACTATGGAGGATTACTGCAAAACCGCCATTGCCTCCATCCGTGAAAAAGTTGGCGACGGGCAGGTATTGCTGGCTTTATCGGGCGGTGTGGATTCTTCCGTTGCTGCTGCCCTATTGGCGGAAGCCGTTGGCAATCAGCTCACCTGCGTTTTTGTCGACCATGGTCTAATGCGCAAAAATGAAGGGGATGAGGTGGAAGCCGCCTTTGGCAAATGGGATATTAATTTTATCCGCGTAGATGCCGAAAAACGCTTTTTGGATAAATTGGCAGGCATTTCCGATCCGGAAACAAAGCGTAAAATCATTGGTGAAGAATTTATCCGTGTATTCGAAGAGGAAGGAAAAAAAATCGGTGCTGTTGACTACTTGGTCCAAGGCACCATTTACCCGGATGTCATTGAATCCGGAGCCGGTGATGCCGCAGTTATCAAGAGTCATCACAATGTTGGCGGCCTACCGGATTTTGTAGATTTCAAAGAAATTATTGAACCGCTGCGCCTACTGTTTAAGGACGAAGTTCGCCAACTGGGACGCGAGCTTGATTTACCGGAGTATCTGGTAATGCGTCAGCCTTTCCCCGGACCGGGACTCGCAATTCGGATTATTGGAGATATCACGAAAGAAAAAGCAGACATTTTGCGTGAAGCTGATGCTATTTTCCGCGACGAAATCGCAAAAGCAGGGCTTGACTACTCCATCAATCAATACTTTGCTGTACTGACCAGTATGCGTAGCGTGGGTGTCATGGGGGATGGCAGAACCTACGACTACACGCTCGCTTTGCGCGGTGTTACAACCTCCGACTTTATGACCGCTGATTGGGCGAGAATTCCATATGATGTCCTTGAAAAATGCTCCAACAGAATCATTAACGAGGTAGGAAGCATCAACCGTATCGTGTACGATATTACCAGTAAACCACCCGCTACTATCGAGTGGGAATGATTGCGGAAGCCTGAAAAGCCTTGAAATACAAGGCTTTTGTGGATTTCGATGCTATCAAAATCGTCTTTTGACGCGAATTTGACGCAACTTATTTTCAGTGAAAACAAGAAATGCTCTGACGATTGGTTTCGTCAGAGCATTTCCTTTATTCTTCATCATCATCGGTGTCTGAGTAATGAATCGGATTGTTGCGGCAGTCCAAACCAAAGTTGCAAAGAGAGCAGTTATAGCAGTAACGCTCATCTTGTGGTAACTTCCACACACAATATTTTTCATCTTCAAATCTGTACATCAT
>CAKSBF010000004.1 GCA_934438075.1 uncultured Clostridia bacterium
AAAACGGTCTGATGAAAGGCGTATCAAATACGGAATTTGCACCCCAAAGCGATATTACAAGGGCAATGTTTGTTACAATTCTTTACAGAATGGAAAATGAGCCGCAGACAGCTGCAGCCGCCTTTATTGACATAGAAAGCGGAAGCTATTATGAAAAGGCTGTTGCGTGGGCAAGCAATAACGGTATAATCTTCGGAATTTCCGAAAATCAATTTGCTCCGAATGATAATATAACCAGAGAGCAGATGGTAGTAATGATCTATCGCTATGCAACATTCAAGGGATATGACATAACGACAAGCGGCAGCACAGCCTATATGGACAACAGCGATATTTCGGACTATGCAAAGGATGCCATAATATGGGCGGCGGAAAAGTCCATTATGACAGGTAATACGGATGGGAGCTTTGCACCAAAGGCCAATACGACAAGAGCGCAGGCAGCCGCGGTATTTATGCGTGTGCTGGAAAACCTAAAATAAAACAAAGCTTAATATTAAAACCGTTCTCTTAAAATGAGGACAAACGACGGCACAGCAGGCCGCCCGGTATAGAGGCAAAACGCCTTTATTGCCGGGCGGCCTTTTTGTGCCTTTTTATATGATATTACAAAGCAAAGGAAGCGAAAGCGATTACCTCATAAATAAAAAATTGCCCTGCATAGGACAAAATTATGCTTTTTGTCGGATATGCCCTGCGGCACGGAGGACACTTTATGAAGCACAGAGCAAAGCGCAAAAAGCATAAGCCTAAAGGACATCACCGCAAATCTTCGGGAAAACATCACAGAAAACCGCCACCGTATCATAGCCGTGCTCCGCCTCTCTCTTTTGTGCAAATTCAACAAAATTTACACAAAAGGGTGAAATTATGAAATTATTTTTTGAAAGGTGTAAAAAACTTGCAAGGTTAACCTCTATAATGAATGTTGAAAGGAGGTGCAACGGCTTTGAAAGATAAAATAACTGCTTTTGAACGACGGATAGAAATGCTTTTCTTTCTCACAAAACAGAGAAAAAGCAGCATTGTTGAATTGACTGAAAATTATTCAGTCTGTCGAAAAACAGCTTACAACGACATTATGTTTCTAAGTCGTTATGCACCTATATATACGAAAGGCGGAGTAAACGGCGGCGTATTTTTAATGGATGATTATCGCAATAGTATGTTTCTTTATCTGTCTTGTGATGAAGAAGCCTTACTGTATCGCATTATGGCAACACTTCCATTGTCGGAAAAGAACATTGTTGCTAACATCATAAATAAATATTCCCAGCCCAAAACCGCTACATAATCCTTTCGATTACAAAGAAAGCACGCAAGATAACGGCGGTGCAGTATAACGGCAAACAGATACATTCCGGTATGGACGAGCCAAGCGGCAGATACGCCAAGACGATAGTTTTTGCTTCTACTTCATCCTTCTTTCAATGATGAAAAATTATCCGAGCGAGAAATATCAATGCCGCAGAGCAAGGCAGCTACCTTGCAGGCGATGACTTTATATCGGGACAATGATACTTCTGCCCAGCCACAGTCCGAGCGTTAAAAGCGTCGCAGGCAATGGGGGCAGCTCGGTCGGATGGCGGAGAGGTGAAATTCCTATGGAGTGTTCTTGCAAAACACCGTCTGAAATTGCTTCAAAACAAAGAAAATAAGTTGTACCCGTCTTTCGGGACGGGTACGGCTTAACTTTGATATTAGAAATTAAAGCATTTTATAAGTGCTTTAATTTGTAGTATTAAAATTCAATTTTTTCTCAAAAACTATATACAAATACACTAAACTATGATATAATATGTAGTGTATCTGTATAAGGCGGTGATTTTATGACACATATTGAGAAAATCAAAAATATAATTGATAAGCATAACGGTATTGTAACTTCCGCTATGCTAACCCAAAATAATATACCGAGATTATATTTGAAAAAAATGACTGACAGCGGAGAACTTATATATATTTGTCGTGGAATATATGCCAGTCCCAATGCGTGGGAAGATGAAATGTTTATACTGCAAGCAAAATTTTCGAAAGGTATATTTTCTCACGAAACAGCATTGTATATACACGGTTTAACTGACAGAACTCCTATGAAATATTCAATGGTATTTCCATACGGCTATCACGCTATATCTGTTAAAGCTGAAAATATTTCCGAAAGACACGCAGTAAAAGAAATATATAGTTTAGGCATAACAACAGATAAATCGCCCTGCGGCAATAATATACGGTTATACAACATAGAAAAAACGCTTTGTGATGTTGTAAAGGCAAGTTGTGATGTTCAAATAGTAAATGACGCTATGAAACGCTATGCAAAATCTCAAAATAAAAATATCAAATTATTATATGAATATGCTGATATTCTGCGTGTAAAAAACAAAATAGCAAACTATATGGAGGTGCTTTTATGATTACAAAAAATACAATGCAATTAAAAGCGTATATCAAGAACAAAGCTGCCGAGAAGAATATTTCCGCACAGCTTGTCATGCAAAATTATATGCTTGAAAGACTGCTTGAACGGATCTCAATATCAAAGTATAAAAATAACTTTATTCTAAAAGGCGGTTTTTTAATATCCGCAATAGTCGGACTTGATACACGAGCCACAATGGACTTGGATACGACTATCAAGGGATTTGATTTAACTGTTTCCAACTTGCAAGAGATTTTTGAAAGCATCTGTTCTGTTAAGCTTGAAGATGATGTTACATTTGAGATGTATAATATCAGCGAAATTCGTGAGGGTGATGAATATCCGGGGTACCGAGTTCATCTTAAAGCATTATATCCCCCACTTGCGGTCCCATTGACAGTTGATGTAACAACCGGAGATAAAATTACACCGAGAGAAATTGAGTACACATTCAAATTACTTTTTGATGATAAAACAATCAGTATTATGGCGTATAATCTTGAAACGGTTTTAGCAGAAAAACTTGAAACCGTAATTTCAAGAGGACAAGCCAATACTCGTCCGAGGGATTTTTATGATATACATATTCTCTACTCCCTGCGTGGCAATAGCTGCGATATGAGTATTCTAAAACAAGCATTGGAACAAACCGCCTTAAAGCGTGGCCCTATTGATAGATTGAAAGACTACAAAGAAATTATCAACTCTGTTATGGATAGCGAAAAAATGCAAAGGTTTTGGAATAAATACAGAGAAGATTTCAATTATGCCGCCGATATTACATTTGAAACTGTATGCCGTACAATTATTGAAGTAATGGATAAGGTTAATTTGTAATAAAACTAAATAACAGATTATAAGGATTGCAAATTTTGCAGTCCTTTTTGTTTTGCCAAAGGAGGTAATTTTGTGAAAGAGATACCAATATGGGAAAAAAGCAATTTAACATTAGAGGAAGCTGCTGCGTACTCAGGTATAGGAATAAACAAAATCAGATTGCTTTCTGATAAAGAAGATTGCGAATTTGTTTTATGGGTCGGAACAAAGCGGCTGATTAAGAGAAAGAAACTTGATGAATATATAGAGAGAATGTACTCTATTTAATAAAACACAACCATCTGTTTACATTGAAATTTTTTTGCTTATACCGTGTGATTCATCTATACTATATATAAGCGATTGTTACCTTTCAATGTAACACTATATTGAAAGGAGCAGATTTATATGCCAAGTGCAATCACAAGAAAGCCCAAAAATAACAGGAGGTTAGATAAAAGCAGAATTACACTCCGCAAAGGAGAAACCCAAAGACAAGACGGCAAATACGATTACAGATGGACTTCGCCGGACGGCAAACGCCATTCCATATATGCAAGTACGCTTGAGGAGCTTCGGGCAAAGGAAGAACAAATAACGGTCGATGCTCACGATGGGATAAAAACCGAAACACGAATGGTTACGGTAAATGAAATGTTTGATTTATGGTGCGATTTGAAGCGAGGAATAAAAGATAATACATTTCAAAACTATAAGTATATGTATAACCTTTTCATAAGACAGAACTTTGGAAAAATGCGAATAACGATGGTCAAGAAAACTGATGTAAAAAGGTTTTATAATACTTTGGCTGATGGAAAAATATTAAAAGTATCAACCATAGACACGCTGCATAATATACTCCATCAAGTTTTTGATATGGCACTCAATGACAATTATATTCGACTCAATCCAACCGACAATATGCTGAAAGAATTAAAAAAGGCACATAATTTTTCGGTTGAAAAACGCAAAGCACTGACTATTCCGGAACAAGAATTATTTATGCGATTTTTGAAGGACAGTCCGCAATACAACCATTGGTATCCCGTATTTGCAGTAATGCTCGGAACGGGTATGCGTGTCGGAGAACTTACAGGATTAAGATGGTGTGATGTTGATTTTGCCGAAGATCTAATCAGTGTAAATCATACATTAGTATTCTATAATCACGGAGATAATAAAGGGTGTACTTTTAGTATCAACACACCGAAAACCGAAGCTGGAAACAGAACTATTCCGATATTACCGTCTGTTAAAGAGGCATTGCAAATGGAGAGGAAAATGCAACAAGAGTTTGATGTTAAATGTAGTGTAAGCATTGACGGCTATTCAGATTTTATATTTGTTAATCGTTTCGGAGCAACGCAGCATCAAGGAACGCTTAACAAAGCCATCAAACGAATAATCAGAGATTGTAATGATGAGGTTTTGTTGAAAAGCAAAGAAAAAGACCCCGTATTATTACCACCGTTCAGTTGCCACTCGCTACGACATACTTTCACCACCCGTGCGGTTGAATCCGGAATGAATGTCAAAGTGTTGCAGGAAGTTTTGGGACACAAGGATATTTCAACCACTTTGAACATATACACCGATGTTACAAAGGATACAAAGAAAAAAGAGGTGTCCACACTCGGAAATTACTTTGAAAATCTGTCGATTTAACTACTACGCCACACTACGCCAATTACTACGCCAAACCTCCTATGTTGTGTAAATATTTATGTAGAGTTATGAAAGGCAGAAACCTTTGAAAACGGCTTGACAAAAGGGTTATGTAGAGTTATAATAACTTATATAATTATTGAGAATAAAATCCCGACAATGAAGCCACTCGATAAATAAAGCACCGTGTTTTCAAGGGTTTTCGGGTAACAGAAACTAAAATTTACCCACATTTTACCCATTTCTACAAATTGAAAACCAATTATATGACACAAAATAAGCTGCAATGTTAGTTTGAAACTAATGTTGCAGTTTTTTTGTTTTCCTAAAAAACTATTGACAATTTCATTCTACTGTGGTAGAATGAAATAAACTACATTTGTAGAATATACATTTTCAGGAGGCTCTAATATGAAAAATATATCTATTGGGGATGCAGAATTAGAGATTATGAAAGTTATCTGGAAGGCAAAAGCACCTATAACTTCTCTTGAGATTGGAAAAGAAGTTGCAGACAAGGAGTGGAAAAAGACAACCATTGCAACCTTTCTTACAAGGCTCGTAGAAAAAGGCGCTTTGTCTGCTGAAAAGCAAGGTAAACTATATTATTACACACCTTTAATTACAGAAAAGGAATACAGAAAGTCACAGACAAAAAATCTGATTAAGACCTTATATAATGGCTCTATCAGAGATTTTGCAGTATCTTTCTTTGAAGAACAAAAATTATCAGATAAGGATATTCAGGAACTTAAGGCTATCTTTGAAGATAAGGGGGAATAACTTATGGTACAAATATTTACAGCACTTCTTCTTACTTCAGGGATAGGTACAGCTCTTGCCCTGGTAATAACTTTGTTAAAACCTATAACCAGGAAAGTTTTTTCCGGTGGCTGGCATTATTATATGTGGCTCACGGTACTTTTGGTGATGATATTGCCTATAAGGCTCAATCTGCCCGAAACACTTACAACAACACCTATTACCGAAACTGTAACAATTACAGATAGGCAGGCTGTAAACACTGATATACCTGTGGTTACAGACACACGACCGGAACAGATTTTACAAGCGCAACCTACACAACCCGAAAAGTTATCAAAAATTCAGGCTATAAAGAATTTTTTCATTACTAATCTCACATTATTTTCTTTTATCTGGCTAATGGGCGCGGTTTTGTTGTTCTTGATAAAGATTGGAAGTTATCTGGTGTTTCTGATTAAAATACATAAACGTTCAGAAATGATATCTTGTCCGGAGGTAAAGACATATACAAACAGGAAAATTAAAACAAGAGTAAGTGCTACAATCTGCTCACCCCTTATGGTAGGTATCGTCAAACCTACACTTTTACTGCCTAAAACAGATATAACAGCAGAACAACTAAATAATATTCTGGCACACGAAATGACGCACCTAAAAAGAAATGATATTTTGTATAGGTGGTTTATCAGCATTGTAAAATGTATTCATTGGTTTAATCCTGCAATCTACTTTATAAGCAAGCAGATTAATATTGATTGCGAAATCTCTTGTGATTTAGCGGTAGTAAAGGAAATGGATAAACAGGCAGAAAAGGGATATGTAGAAACTATACTATCACTTTTAACTCATAACAATTCAAGGGCTATCCCCATGACAACAGGAATGACAGGAAATGTGCATATACTTAAAAGGAGGTTCGCTATGATTAGAAAAAGAAAGAGTATAGGAAAAGTAGCACGGATTTTATCAGTGATTTTAGCAGTTGTAATTTCGGCAATAAGCATGATGGCGAGTGGGGTGCTGGCAACAGCGATATTTGAAGATAATTCAAATATTTATTTTACTTGTAATGGCAAAGTGATTGATTTTACAAATAAACCATTTTATGAAAATAACACTGTATACCTTCCTATAAGAGAACTTTTTGAAAAAATTGGTGTTATGGATAATAAAGAGAATAAAATGGAGTGGAGTGATGGTAAAATATTTGTAACTGTTATAGGCGATATTACCACTCACTACAGAATTGAAATCAATAATAATCAATTAGGCATATCACATGCAGAACCTTTTACAAATAATTCTCAAATGACAATGGGGCTTTCTCTTACAGCGGCATCGGTGGTACTAAGAAACAGCACAACCTATATCCCTTATGAATTTATAGATTATATGTTACATAGAGGTATGGTATCTAATATCAAAAATGAAATTCCATATAATATAACCTGTATTGTTAATGGTGCAACTAATGTTGCTTATGCGACACCTGCATTTACCTGGCCCTCCGAAAGTGAAACTGTAAGTAATGCCTTTGGTAAAAGAGTACACCCTATGACAGGCGAAGAAAAAGAACATAATGGAATAGATATAGCTGCGTCTGAAAACTCACCTATAATTTCTGCAACTTATGGCGAAGTAATAGACACAGGATTTGACAAAGAGTTTGGAAATTATATTATGATTGGAAATGATAATGGTGTAAAAGTATATTATGGTCATTTATCTGATGTGGAAGTTGCAAAAGGTGATAAAGTAAAGCAAAGAGCAGTTATAGGCAAGGTAGGAAAAACAGGGGCAGCAACAGGAGCAAATCTTCATTTTGAAATACAGATAAATGGCATATATTTTAATCCTATGTATTTTTGGATAGATAATACAATCAAAGATGTTATAACCATTGATGATCAAAAATTTTCATCACAAGCGAAGCTGCCAATTGGTGTTAATGAGGTTAAACAAAATAGTTCAGTTTTGCCACATCCTTCTGCTGATAATTCGGAGAATATTGACACCACATTAAGTATTGCACCGCAAAGTAACGGTAATAGAAAAATTAAATCAACATCTGTAACAAACGAACCATATATCGGATTTGAACACCTGATATTGAAAGACGTAGATACTAATACAATCAAACAAGAATTAAACCGACAAGGAATTGTTGAAACGAATCAATCATCTGTGGATTTAACTAAAAATTATGTAGTTAAAGATTATAGTTCAGAGCAAACAAAGGTTGAATCCGATAAAAACGGCAATATATCTTTGTATTTTTCGGTAAACAACGATAATCTATTTAATGTATGTTTTTATGACGCTGAAACAGGAGAAGATGTCGGCAGCTATGGCGTACTTGCAAATAATGAAAATGCTTATACATTTATAGGTTTTGAAAAAGGAAAAGTCTATGATGTAGAAGTTCAAGGACAAACAAAAGATGATTGGGTTATTGAAGGAAACTATATTATTTATTGATGAAAGAGGTATTATGTTATGAAAAAAATATTTTCCATAATTTTAGTAGTTGTACAATTGCTGACGGTTACTGCATTTGCAGATGGGCTTCAATTAACAGATGCACAAAAAGAAGATTTATATAATCTTGGGATAATGACAGGTGATGAAAATGGTGATTTAAGATTAGAAGGCAATATTACAAGAGCGGAAGCAGCAAAGATGATTTGTGTAGCCGGGGATATCAATCTTCCATCTGACATTGATGGGAACATCTTTAATGATGTTGCAGATGACCACTGGGCCTGCAAATACATAAATGCAGCAAAGGAAAACGGAATTATAAATGGTAATGGTGACGGAATTTTTAATCCGGAGAATAATATTACCAATGAAGAAATAATTAAAATGATTGTATGCTTACTTGGCTACGGAGAAATGGCCGAGCAGCAAAGCGGTTATCCTGCCGGATATACTGCAACAGCAACGAGAATTGGCATCACAAGCAACTTAAACCTCAAAACAAAAACTCCGGCAACAAGAAACGATGTTGCAATTATGATTTCTAATGCACTTGATATTCCAATTATGGTAGAAAAAAGTGAAGGTGAGGATGAAAATGACGATACTGCCTATGTTGTTTTAGATGGTAAGAATGGTATTCCTTTTTCATCAATAAGAGGAACGAGAGGAAAGAATTGGGATACATCTTTAACAAATATTGACAAACTCGCACAAGCTTTTGCATCTAAATATCCATATAAAGAAGGTGACACCGAAAAATCTTTTGAACTATATCCCGATATTACATATTTATCTGGTATGGAAAAAACAGCAGATGGAATTGAATATGAGTGCCCTGCAATATATGACGACAGACACGCATATGACCTTGTTAACGCCATGTCAGTTATGTCTGCAAAACTTGTGATAAAAGATTCGAGTTATGAAACACAATACGCAGTCTTTAATTCAAAAATTCTTGTGCCTTATGAGATATTCAAATTGCTGGGATGTGATGTGTCATTCAATAAAGACACTTATGTTGCAACAATCTCCGATAATGACACTATTCTTGAAATCATTCCCAATATAGTTGGGATGAGAAAAAATCAAGCTGAAGGCTATTGGGTTCCGCTTGAGACTTGCGCAAGATTTATAGGGGACACTTTGTATATTCCGTTAGATGCTATTACAAGGGAATTTGGATATATAGCGGAAATGAACTCCGATAATAGTGTTATCACTCTAAAGTAAGGAGTTAAGGAAAAACAAAGTTTACTTAAACTGCGCCCATGATGAAACTGTGCTGAACAGCTATACACTTTGCGCAAGATAAAATTTTTAGTTGTGTGTTGCAACAAAATTTATAAAACCATACTTTGGAATGATGACAAAGCCCAAACATATGATACAATAATAGCGGTAGTGACGAAATTACGGCAGTCGGCACAATGGTGAATCCCGACGCCGGCAACAACAAAATTGTTTATGTTTCGGGCATAGTACCGACTGACGGTACGCACTACACATTGAGCACAAATTCAATACAGACAACCGTTGATATTGCGCCGATTAAAATTACAAGTTTCAAAATTTTGGTGGCCGGCAAAAAATATGATGGTACGGTGAACGAACAGCATTTAGATACGGCAGAGGAGCTGTAAGGGCGGTAATGGGTCAATCAATCGGTAATAATAGCAATTAATTCTGGTGTTAGCTTGCGAATGAGCGGAATCACAGGGCAATATGTTAAAAAGTTCTCCGATGCAACGAAGTTTGTAGATGAAATGATGAGACTTGGTATTTTAATGCTTGCAATTCGTGCTGGAGGTGCAATAGCCGACAGTATCGTTGAAGAAATTATTGCCGGCACTCTGCTATGCTGCTGCGGTGCGGAGCTTATTGAGAGTTATAAAGACTTGTGTAATGAACCGGCAGAAAGGGGTAACTTGACAAAAGGGGTATGAAGACTTATAATAAGTTATGTGGTTGCGGGAATTGAAATTCCGACGATGAAACTGATAGAGAAGTGAACTGTTGTGAGAAAACCCGTTGCATATATCAGAATGATTTTACCACTTTTCAAAAATATGTCGAGTTCACTATGATATGAATGAAAGGCATCGTTGCATATGAGCAATGGTGTTTTTCTTTTATGTGTTTCGATTTGGAGAGAAAAGGCGAGCTATTAGCCGTTGTCATAACAGAGCCAATAAAGGAGAAACGTATGAATAAGTATAAGAACTTATGGGAGTATGTTAAAAATCTAGAAGTCGATGAGATAGTGCTGTCTTTTAATGAGATTGAGCAAATAGCCGGGATACCGCTTGATCATTCATTTTTAAATGAGAAAAAAGAACTCATGGAGTATGACTGGGCAGTAGCTAAAATATCTATGAAGAACAAGACGGTTCTTTTTGTACGGGAGGGAGTTCATACGATGGGCGAAGCAAAGAAGGGAGGAGAATCTTCTCAGCAGGAATATGTCCAGCTAACAGCAGAAAATATTATGGAGGAGCATTTATGCTGTATCATCCGTACCCAAAAAACGCATCCGGGTATAGAAGCAAAGCGGGCATGGTTATCGGAGCGAGTGAAGGAGGGACACATATTTCGAAAACTGAACGTGAAGGGCTGTGTGTTCATTGAATATGCACCTTTAGAGTCGGCATGGGTACCGATTGTTGGGGAGAACTTTTATTATATCTATTGCCTTTGGGTACAAGGGGAGCCGAGGGGTCATGGTTATGGAAAACAGCTGTTGGAATATTGCATTAATGACGCGAAAGTTCACGGAAGGTCCGGAATATGTATGCTTGGAGCAAACAAGCAAAAAGCGTGGCTTTCCGATCAGAGTTTTGCAAAAAAATATGGATTTGAAACGGTGGATTCAACAATTGATGGCTACGAACTTTTGGCTCTATCTTTTGACGGGACAACTCCGCGTTTTGCGCCCAATGTGAAGCAAACTATTGAGGAAAAGGGACTAAAGATTTATTATGACTATCAGTGTCCCTACATTCTGCAAAGAATTGAAAAGTTGCGGGCATATTGCGAAGAAAATAGTATACCGTTCGATTTTATTTGTGTCGATTCGCTGGAGAAGGCAAAGCAGTTACCCTGCGTTTTTAATAATTGGGCTGTTTTTTACAATGGAAATTTTGTAACCATCAATCAGCTTGACGAAAAGGCGGTTGAAAAATTGATAAAGCGACAGTGAGTGACAATGCCTTTTATAAAGTTGTGCAACTGACTGCGAAGGGAGATGAGTATCAGGTGTTTTTGGAAACAGAGAGACTTATTTTGAGGGAACTGACAGCAAAGGATTTTGATGAACTGTATGAAGTTTTAGGCGATTCTGATATTATGAGGCACTATCCGTATGTCTTTGATGCAAACAGAGTGCATGGCTGGATTGAAAAAAATATAGAGCGTTACAGGATTTTCGGCTTTGGTTTGTGGGCAGTGGAGCTGAAGGAAACGGGAGAGTTAATAGGCGACTGCGGTATCAGCATGCAAAATATTAACGGCACGATTAAACCGGAAATCGGATACCACATTAAAAAAAAGTATCAGCGGCGGGGTTATGCGAAGGAGGCAGCTCAAAAGTGCTGTGACTGGGTATTTGAAAACACACCCTTTCGCATAGTTTATTCTTACATGAAAGCAGATAATGTTGCTTCGGCGGCAACAGCGCGGGCGATGGGAATGAGTAAAACAGGGGAATTTGAGGATTCGGAGCAGGAAAATACTTTTGTTTATGCCATAACACGGGAAGAGTGGCAATGTACACCGGGAGGATATTAAAAAAGATGTAGTTTTCTGCTTTTTTCATGATGCAGAGAAGACTAAGAAGGGCCGATATCCAAAGAAACAGCCTGGGGTAAAGTGCTGTGTAAATCATTGCAGTAAAAATTTTTCTTGACTCTCCTCTAAGGGGATGCCTTATGATGTAATCAGTAACAGAGAGGGGAAAACACCAGATGCTTAAGATAGGCGAATTTTCAAAACTTGCGCTTTTGACTGTTAAAGCGTTGCGGTTTTATGAAAAGGAGAATATTTTAGTACCTGCGTCAATTGATGAATGGACGGGATATCGCTTTTATGAGACGGCACAACTTGAAACAGCGGCGAAAATCAAGTCCTACCGGCAATTGGGGTTGTCTATTGATGAAATTCGCGGCATTCTCGGCGGCGGCAGCGTGAAAGCGGTTCTGGAAAAAAAGGCAAAGTCTTTGAGCCTGCAAAAAGCAGAGATTGAAATCCGGCTTTCTGTTATCAATTATTTGTTGGAGGAGAAAAGTATGAAGTATCAGGTAACAGTAAAAGAGATTCCGGAAATGATTGTGTATTACTCGGAAAGAAGGCTTAAAAATGTTGCGGATAAACTTAGTTTTATTCCGGAGTGCAAAAGGCTGAATCCAAATCTGAAATATACGGTTCCCGAATACGAATTTTGTGAATATTTTGATGATGAATTTAAGGAAAATGATGTTCTGATTCGTCATAATGAAGCGGCAGAAGCACTTGGAACGGAGAATGAAATGATAAAATTTCGAAAAATTCCTGCGACAAAAGTTCTCAGCATTTTTCATAAAGGGGCATACGAGAACCTGGGTGAGGCTTACGCCTATATTATAAAATATGCAGAGGAAAACTCCTATCAGATGACCGGAAAAGCAAGGGAACGTTATATTGACGGTATCTGGAACAAAAAATCTGTTGAGGAGTGGCTGACGGAGATTCAATTGCCGGTGCGGTAATAAACATTTACAGACAAACCGGACAAAAGAGAACAGAAAATGTCGGGAAGTTCAGCGCATTTAATGATATACTGTCACTACAGAAGGGGCGATGCAACATGGAATGGGTCAATGCGGTAGAAAAGTCTGTGGAATATATTGAAGAGCATATTACTGAGAATATCTCAGCCATAGATGTCGCAAATCATGTATACATGTCTCCGTTTTATTTCCAAAGGGGATTTAGCATGCTTTGCGGTTATTCGCTCGCGGAATATATTCGCAACCGCAGACTGGCGCTTGCAGGCGGTGAGCTTTTAACAAGTGATGCAAAGGTGATTGATATCGCTTTAAAATATGGTTACGAATCACCCGATGCTTTTACAAAGGCATTTACGAGATTTCATGGAATATCGCCGAAGGCAGTGCAAAGAGGAGATGTGATGATTAAGACTTTTGCACCGCTGAAAATTAACATATCATTGAAAGGCGGTTATATTATGAACTACAAAATTGTCAGAAAAGAAAGTTTTACTGTGCTGGGCGTATCAAGGAGATTTGATTATGAAGACTGCAAAGAAAAGATCCCCTTATTTTGGCAGGAACATTATCAGAAAGGAAATGGTAAATATGTTTGCGGAATGTTCGGCGTTAACATTGACGAACAGATGGGCGGCAAGAATTTTGAGTATTTAATTGCAGACCTTTACCATCCGGCGGAGGACATTCCGCAAGGCTTTGTAACAAAGACAATTCCGGCATTTACTTGGGCGGTATTTTCTTGTGACGGACCGTTGCCTGCAGCTTTACAAAACGTTAACACGAAGATTTTCTCCGAATGGCTGCCGGCGCTGAAGGAGTATGAGTTTGCGGCGGGATATTGTGTGGAAATGTATGATGATGTAAGGAAATACCCGAACGGAACCATGGATGAGAATTATCATTCGGAAATATGGATACCGGTTAAAAGAACGGAATAACGGTTGTAAATAATAACCCTGCTTTTATCAGTAAGCAGGGTTATTTATATTGCCGGCGATGGATTGTATATCTGTGCGGCTGCAAATTTTATCTCTATAACTTTTCAAAATAAGATTTATATCTTATTTTGGATTTGCTGCTTGGAAATAGATAGTCATAAAGAGCGACAAAGTAGTCGTCTGTCATGCTTGCAATGTAATCAACCACAATTTGATTTGGTTCTTCTGATAGATAGTCAATGTCTTTATAGTACTTCAGACTGTTGGCAATAAAAGCGATATGGTGTTGATAAATAACGGTATTTTCATTTCCTGACTGCAAATCAGCAAGAAGTTTGTGATACAATTCCTCAAACATTGGCGCTATTATGCTGTTGTACTGTTGATTAATTTTCTCGTTGTGGTATATAATTTCATAGTTTTCCTGCTTGGCAGTTTTTAAATCATGATATGCTTCTTTGCTCAATAAAATATAATCTTTACCGTAACTGTTCTCTAAAATGTCAACAGTGAGGTTGTTGATAATAGCCGCATTTTCTGAGCCGATTCGTTCATTTTGGAATGTTTGGCTGCTGTCGATAATTTTTGCTATGCGCGCATCCTGTCTGTCTTTGCCGAGATATGCAATCATATCACAGATGCGTACAACACAGCCTTCTAAAGTAGAAGGAACCAGTTGCTTAATGGCCGGGCTGCCGTTTATGTAACAGTTTTCAACTTCTTCGTCAAATTCTGTAAAACTTTTTTTATATTGCGGAATATATTCCTGCTGCTCAAATTCTCCGTTGTGACATAATACACCATCCAGGGTTTGCAGAGAGATGTTCCTCGCAAAAAGCTTATCAAGCACTCTGGCACTGTGAACGTTGTGGTTAAAATATCTTCCGGTCTTATGATGATATATATCGTTTAAAAAACGTTCCCCTGCATGTCCGAACGGAGTATGGCCAATATCATGCCCTAATGCGATGGCTTCTATTAAATCCAAATTTAAACCGAGCACGGCTCCTATGTTTCTGGCAATGCGCGAAACCAACTGTACGTGCAGCGCTCGCCTGGTGATGTCATCGTTGTTATAAAATGAAAAAACCTGTGTTTTATCAGCATATCGGTTATAAAAAGGGAGATGCAATATTTTTTCCGTATCGCGGACATATGCGGGACGCCATAACGTAGCTTTGTCATGGTTGGCATCACGTCGGATAACCGCTTCATTGCTGCAGCGGCGGGGATTTACCCAACCGGTCCTTCTGTCTTCTTCTATTCGCTTTTGAAGCTCGGCGCTCAATTTATCATATTTTAATTTTCCCATAGTGCAAATCTCCTTTAATGCTGATGTAATTAAGATGCCCGGAATTCAGTCAAATTCTTTTGTGCTGTTTTTTAGTGCATGCATGAACTGTCTGAGCCGGTTTTCTTCGTCCTTTGAGAGGGAAGCCTTTCGATGTTGTAATGCATGGCAGAGCAACTGCTCGCTTTCGCGCTCTAAAAAATCATCATTCGGATATTGAAAAAGCAAAGCGGCAAACGCAGCCGACGGCAACATGTTTACTAACAGTTGTAATTCGTCTTCGGAAAGTTCTGCGTCGGAAAGAATATCAGAAAAGTCTGCCAGGGAATGCACATCCTGTAAAATTAAACTTATTTTTTGTTGACTGTTTTCCGTGCGTAAAATCTTTTGTAACAGCTTTCGATATTTTATGTCGTCCATTCTGTCGCCGTAAGAAAAACAAACGGTTTGCTCCTGAGCAGGGGACACCGGGATCAGAAAAACCTTATCTAAGGTCTTCATTTCTGCAGCACTTCGAATGGTATCTGTAAGACGCGGTAAACATCGTCTGATATACTTTTGGGAACGCGGAGATAATGTTATATTTTGTTCCAGCCGCGTAAGAGTACTTTCCAGTATACTGCAAATTTCTTTTTTTGATTTTCCGATAAATAAGTTTTGCAGCTGGCTGACATCCTCTTGAGTAAGGTCTAATCGCTGCGGTGAGCGGCCTAGCATTACCAGACCGAGTGTAGACAGGAGTATGGGTTCAAACAGGTTCATAGGACAGCTTCGATAGTCCTGTGTTAATCCGCACAGCAAGTAATGAATGTCGGAAGAATGGAACAAAACACAGAAATCATTTTCTGCCTGTATGCAGAGCAGATACTGCTCAATAAATTCAATTCCGTCCAGCCTTGGTCTGCCCATATATGTAGGATAATCTGCGGTAATGTGAATTTCCTGTGCCGAAAACTGCGGTTGATAGAGTTTAAAAAAGCCGTTAATACCGTCTATTACGGTAGAGCGGTAAAAAACATTCGGGGTATCCAGTAAATTTTCGGTGATTTTTCTTTGCAGGCGGCGTACAGTCACCATTTTTCTATGCAATATATCCATGCCATTATTAAAAAGTTCCCCTATGGGCTTGTGCAGTAGCGCCTGTACGGCATTTTCGGGTGAAGAAAAGGTTTTTAGCTGCACACCGATAATAAATACAATAGAGGCTAGCAGCTTTTGAGCGGTTTCGTTCGGAATGGAACTGCTTTTTCCGTTGGTGTATTGTTCTGCCTGCTTAGCAAGGAGCAGCAACAAGTCAGATTGTATGTGTCCCATATCGGTTTCGGAAAGCAATCCGCAGGAAAGCGCTTGCTGCGTTAAGGAATCAAAATAATATCGCTCATTTAGTTTGTCATAGGGTATCGGATGTAAAATATCAAGATTGCCCATGTTATTCCTCCGTGCATAATTTGAAAGTGTCTGCGCTGTATCCGTTGTGGATATGACGCGACAGCTTTGAAAGCGCTTGTGAAAGCAGTTCTAAAGAACCGCCGCAGGTCTGGTTAAAATTGCTCTTCATAAATTCAATTAAAGCGCTGTCTGAAAGAACTTCCCATGTATCATTTTTAAAATCATAGAACAGAGCGATTAATTCATGCAGAGTTTGTTCGTAATTTTCCTGCGATAGATAGGGAGAATCATAGAAGGCGGCAATCAAGGGTTCTGCCGCACCTGGGCCAAACTCAATACGTCCGGATTTTTTCAGCATATTTGCCTGTGTTTGTATTAATGCGGCAGACTGCTGAAGGGTCAGCGAGAGTCCGTGAGGGCTTGTATAACGATTGCAGGCAAGCAGTCTGTCAACTGCTTGTTGCTGTATGGAGCTGCTGCCGATTGCAGCAAGAGAAAAATGAAAATTCTTGTTTTCCATATGCTTTCCCTTCTTTCTGACGTTCTGGCAAAAAATCAAAGCATGGTTAATTTTCGTTTTTAAGCGAAGACTAAATATTATAGCATGATATTTGCACTGTGTCAACAATCGGCAGTTATATTTTTGTGTCGGTTTTTAAGATCAGCTCATGCTGCAATCAAAGATTACAGCGTCAATCGCGGCAATAATATCCTCAACAGACAGGCGAGCGACGGAAAGGGAGTCCAGGAGAGCGTCCGTTTCCGTTTCGGTTGCGTCAAGATAACGGAAAGTTATTTTTTGCATTGCATCGGTTAAAATACGCATTTCTTCATCTGTATTTTTGGAACAACGGCGTTCTGCCTCCAAAAGGTTCATGGTTACGGCTACGGCCTGCTGCTTTGTAAACATTGCATTCTTTGCTTCACGGCGAAATTCGTCAACTTTTTCTAAGGTTCTCATCATATTTTCCTCCAATATTATTAATTTAAGTAACAAATCATTTTATTGCGGGGTTTTATTATTTAATGGTAAAAAATACTGCAATAACGGGTCCGATATGTGTTGCGATGGTAGGACCGACATCGCGGATTAAAACCTCTTTCGGTGCAAACTTTTCCTCCAGCAGAGCCTTCATTTCTTCTGCCTCCTGCGACATATCGGCATTTACGATTAACAGGGTTTTTCCCGTCTGGTCATAGCCGCTTTCTTCTACTTTCTTAACAAGTTTGGAAACGATTTTTTTGCTGCCGCGGATAGTACCAATGGCCTCCATTAATCCGTTTCTGATTGAAAGCATGGGACGAATATCCAGCACGTTGCCCATTACCAGAGACGCTTTGTTAATTCGGCCGCCTTTTTCCAAATATTTTAAGGATTGCGCTGCAACGTAGACATCATAACTATCCATCAGCTCCAATACTGCTTTTTTAATGGCTTCCATATCCTTGCCTTCTTCTGCAAGCTTGGCCGCATGGATAGCAGCATACGCGATTATATACGCAAATCGCTGCGAGTCTAAAATTTCAATCACTGCTTCCGGATTTTCCTCTAATATCATATTTCTTGCGAGCTGTGCACTATTATAGGCTCCGGTTGCGCGCGAAGAAATGGTTATCATCAAAATTTCATAACCCTCTGAGGTGTATTTGCGGAAAGTGTTGATCATTTCTTCCGTCGCGACTTGTGAAGTGGAGGGGAGTTCTTTACAATTTTTCAACACTTCATAAAATTCTTTAGAGGTGATGTCAATTCCTGTACGATATTCTTTTCCGTCAATATGCAGAAGGTAGGGCAGAACGTCTATGTTATATTGTTTTGCTTCCTCTGCAGTCAGATCTGAACCGGAATCGGTAATAATTTTTATTTTTGCCATATGTCATTCTCCTTTTGTCAAGATTATAATATTCATTTTAAAGTTTAGCTTCCGAAATTTAACACACGCCTTCGTGTCCAGACGGACAGCACCAATCCAACCGCCATAAAGTTGGTTAATACCGAAGAGCCGCCGTAGCTGATGAAGGGAAGAGGAATACCGGTAACGGGCATAAGTCCTATGCACATACAAATGTTTTCGAAAGTATGGAATAAAAACATTGCAGCAATACCGATACACAGATAGCTTCCCATATCATTTTTTGCTTTTTGTGCGACATAAATACATCGTGCAATTAAAAGAAGCAATAATCCTAAAATTAATAACGAGCCGATGAATCCAAATTCCTCACCAACGACTCCGTAAATGAAGTCCGTGTTTTTTTCGGGCAGCATGCCGAGCTGATTTTGCGGTCCCTGCAAATATCCGCGGCCTGTTACCTGACCCGAGCCGACAGCAATTTTTGACTGCATAACTTGAAAACCTGCACCTGCCGCATCCCGTTCGGGATTTAAAAAAACCAAAATACGGTTTTTCTGATAAGGTGACAATAAAAACCAAAACAGCGGGAGAGAGGCCACGCCTGCAGCGATGGCGCTTAAAACGTACTTATAAGAAATATCCGCTACAAACAACATACACAGAAACATAAACAAAAATACCAATGCAGTTCCCGTATCGTTTTGCAGAATTACCAGTCCGAATAATAGTGCAAAATGTAAAAATAACATAAACACTGTTCGGATAGAATTGATGTTTTCTTTTACCTTGGATAAATGAATGGAAAAAGTCACAGCAAAGGACAGCTTAACCAATTCAGATGGTTGAATGCCGATTCCGGCAATACGAATCCAACTGTTTGCGCCTGTCTCTTCCTTTCCTTGTCCAAAAATTAATACAAAAATCAAAATTACTGCGCTGCCGATATAAATCTGTTTGGCAAAATCAGTATAGCTTTCGTAGTCAATGTTTGCTAATATAAGCATCAGTCCGATCCCCAGCATGACGGCAACAATCTGCACAATCATCTGCCGGGTGCCGTTATCAAGACTGCGTGTTGCGGAAAAAATGACAACAATTCCGCAAAGCGCCAAAATGAGCGCAGTAGAAATTAAAACATAGTCAAGCTTTTGGAGAAAAGCTCTGACAGTACCTTTCTTTTTCATTTTCATCCTTCCAAACTGTTATTCATTATTAATAATTCTATTATAACAGTTATTTGCCAATCGGTAAAGAAAAAAAACAAAATTCGTAAAATTTTTATAGACTTTTTGTCTTTTTAACGTTATAATAGAATTAAGTCGAAAAAACGACTTTCGTTCATTTTGTGAAAGAGGTGATTTTATGCAATCCGCATCGGGACAGCTGCCAAAGGCTTGGGAAGAGCTGGTAGATACCCTGTCGTACATGCCGGCAATTGTAAAAACAATTGAAAAAATACATGATTCCAACTGGTCCATGACGGTGAATCGCCATGACCACTATGAAATGGCTTATATTAAAAAAGGCACTGCTGTTTATCAGATTGAAGGTATTGATGTCAATATGGCGCCTCATTCGCTTGTGATTATCAAACCGCACCGTGCACATAAATTTATCGTTAAGTCGGAGAGCTGTGAATTTATCGTTTTAAGCTTTAAGTTTAAACCTAAAAAGGATGATTTGAGCAGTCATGTGTCATTAAATGATTTTATTGAATATGTGGAAGATGATGCAACCGGTGATTTTATTCATTTAAAATTAAATAAAAAGAATGATATTGTGCATGTCATGAACCGGATTCTTCGCGAAAGAATGAAATATCAGGTTTGGGGCGACTTTTTAAGCTGTCTTTTGATTATGGAGCTTTTTGTTCTTCTTTCAAGAACGCTGAAGCAAGAATGGGAGCAAAGCGCAAAAAACCGCAATTTAAAGCTGCATGAACTCTTAAATATTGCGAAGGAATATATTGATAATAATTATGCGAAGGAATTGACACTTTCTCAGGTTGCAAAATATATTTATCTTTCAGACAGCTATTTTGCACATAGTTTTAAGGATAAGTTTGGTATCAGCCCCAAAAGTTATTTGCTGCGAGTACGAATTGAGGCGGCAAAAGAACTTTTGGAAAACACGGATTCTAAAATTTCTGATGTTGCACTTTCGGTTGGTTTTTCGAGTCAACAGCGCTTTAATGATATTTTCCGTAAAAATACAGGGATGACCCCTTTAAAATACAGACAAAGAAGTAAACAGGAAAGAGTGAACAAATAAGACTCCGGGGAGGAAAAAGTAACATGGCAAATGCATGGAGAGAATTTAAAACGGGACGTTGGACAGAGACGATAGATGTTCGTGATTTTATTCAGAAAAACTATACGCCTTACAGCGGCGATGAAAGTTTTTTGGCGGCTCCGACCGAACGCACGAAAGCATTAAATGAAAAGTATGAACAGTTGCGTAAGGCAGAACAGGAGCGGGGTGGGGTACTGGATATTGATACAGAGAACGTATCTTCGCTGCTAAACTACAATCCCGGATATTTAGATCAGGATAAAGAAATCATTGTAGGACTGCAAACGGAGCAACCGCTGTGTCGTTCGGTCAATCCGTTCGGCGGGATTCGTATGGCTCAGCAGGCATGCGAAGCATATGGTTATAAAATGTCAGACCATATTCGCGAGCTTTTTACCTATCGCACGACACATAATGACGGCGTATTTCGTGTTTACAGTGATGAAATGCGAAAGGTGCGCCACTATGGTATTATCACGGGACTTCCGGATGCATATGGACGCGGACGTATTATCGGTGATTATCGGCGTGTGGCACTTTACGGCGTTGAGCGCTTGATTGAGGAAAAAAGGCGCGATAAGCAGGAATATGGTACGCACATGATGGACGATGAGAATATTCGTTTATTGGAAGAACTTTATCGCCAGATTGATTTTCTGGAAAAACTAAAAAAAATGGCAGAGCTTTACGGCTGCGACATTTCTCAACCGGCACAAAATGCCAAAGAAGCAGTGCAGTGGACTTATTTTGCTTATCTTGCTACCATTAAGGAACAGAATGGCGCGGCCATGTCTTTGGGACGCACATCAACCTTTTTGGATATTTATTTTGAGCGTGATTTAAGGGAAGGAGTCTTAGATGAGACCGGTGCTCAAGAGATTATTGACGACTTTATCTTGAAACTGCGTATGACACGTCAGCTGCGCACGCCGGAATATAATGAGCTTTTTGCGGGAGATCCGAATTGGGTGACCGAATCAATCGGCGGTGTTGGTGAAGACGGCAGATGCATGGTTACAAAAAATTCCTATCGATATTTACATACCCTATATAATTTAAATCCCGCTCCTGAGCCGAATATGACAGTTTTGTGGTCACAGAAGCTTCCGGAGCCATTTAAAAAATATTGTGCAAAGGTATCTGTTGATACGGATTCCATTCAGTATGAAAATGATGATTTGATGCGTGAGCGTTATGGCGATGACTACGCGATTGCATGCTGTGTTTCTGCTATGAAAATCGGCAAACAAATGCAGTTTTTCGGCGCACGCTGCAATTTTGCAAAGCTTTTGCTGATGTCTTTAAACGGCGGACGGGACGAGGTGTCCGGTGCACAGGTTGGTCCGGAGGGAGAGACAGCGGCGGAGGTTCCGCTGGATTATGACACTGTAATGGTGAACTTTAAGAAATATGTGACGTGGATCAGTCGTTTGTATGTAAATACCATGAACGTGATTCATTATATGCATGATAAATATGCATATGAAAAGATACAAATGGCATTGCATGATACCTCAGTGGAACGCTTAATGGCTTTTGGTATGGCAGGCTTATCGGTTGCGGCAGATTCCCTGTCAGCAATTAAATATGCTAAAGTAACACCGGTAAAAAATGAGGAAGGTTTAATTGTTGACTTTAGCGTGGAGGGAGATTTCCCTAAATATGGGAATGATGATGACCGTGCGGATTCCATTGCCAAGGAACTATGCGAGTTATTTATCAGCGAACTGCGTAAAACGCCTGCTTACCGCGGTGCAAAGCATACTTTGTCAATTCTTACCATTACTTCAAATGTAATGTATGGTAAAAAGACAGGTGCTACCCCGGACGGCAGACCGAAGGGGGCAGCGTTTGCTCCGGGGGCAAACCCTATGCATGGACGCGATTCGTCCGGCGCTCTCGCGTCGCTTAATTCGGTTGCGAAAATCCCGTATGATGCATGTCGCGACGGCATTTCGTGCACCTTTACCATAACGCCGTCTACTATCGGCAAGACGATAGAGGAGCAGAAAGCAAATCTTGTGAGCGTCATTGACGGATATTTTGCACAGAACGCACACCATTTAAATGTAAACGTATTAAACCGTGAACAATTGATTGATGCGATGGATCATCCGGATAAATATCCTAACCTTACAATTCGTGTTTCCGGTTATGCGGTTAATTTTAATTCGCTTAGCCGTAAGCACCAGGAGGAAGTTATTTCGAGGACATTTCATGAACGTATGTAAAAATGGGGAAGAGTATGGTTATGTTCATTCTTTTGAAACCTTAGGCGCTCTTGATGGTCCCGGTATCAGGACGGTTGTTTTTCTGTCAGGATGTCCTATGCGCTGTGCCTATTGTCATAACCCTGATACATGGCAATATGACGGTGGGACAAAAATGAGTGCAGAAGAGGTCGTGCAAAAGGTTAAAAGATATAAGACATATTTTGGTAAAGAAGGAGGCATAACGCTTTCGGGCGGTGAACCTCTGATGCAGACAAGGTTTGCTGCGAAAATTTTTGGCTTGTGTCATAGAGAAGGAATTTCTACTACACTGGACACCTCCGGCGCAGTGATTGGCGAGACCACGGAATTACTTTTGCAGCAAACGGATTTGGTTATTTTGGATGTAAAGCATACAGACGCGGAGCACTTTCGGGCGTTGACACAATATCCAATGGAGAATATGTTGGCTTTCGCAGAGTTATGTGTAAGGTTAAACAAGCGCCTTTGGATTCGTCAGGTAACTGTGCCGCATATTACGGACAGTGAGGAGAACATTTTAAAACTTCGTAGCTTGGCAGAAAAATATCATGCAGAACGTGTAGAGCTTTTACCGTACCATGAACATGGCGTCTTTAAATGGGATAAACTGGGGATTCCGTACTCTCTTTCCAATACAAAACCGCCGGAAAAATCCGTAATGCAGCACTTGAACCGGATATTGCATGAATGATTTTGGCGGAGAAGGTGAGAAAGATGCGGCGTAAGGGGAAGTTATGTTGTGCTTGAGCTTTGGGAACAGCGGAAAGAAGTTAAAAATTTTGCAGTTAAACAAATAGCGAACGCGCTGACATTTTTGCGCATCATATTACCGATTTTGATGATATTTTGCAGAATTTTCTCTGCCGGATTTTTAGTCGCTTATTTGCTTTGTGGAATTACTGATGTGTTGGATGGTTTTCTGGCGAGAAGATTATGTACAGAAAGTAATTTTGGCAGTTGTGCGGATAGTTTTGCAGATTTGCTGTTTGCGGGCGTATGTGCATGTAAAATGCTGCCAACCCTTGCCCTTCCGGGATGGGTATGGCTGTGGATGGCCTTGACGGCAGTGATACAATTCATATTTGTGCTAATGTCTTTGGTAAGCAGAAATTTGCAGAAAGAGGTTCATGGCTTTTATAATCGTCTTGCCGGTGCAGCAATCTTCATTTGTTTACCGTTTATTTATCATTTTGGAGGTCTATCCCTCGTCCTTTTGTGCCTTGCAATTGTTAGTGCTGCGCTTGCGCAGCGTCTGTTTGCAGCAATAAAAAAATAGGGCTGTTGCCAATGTGGAAATATTTTTGCACACTGGTGACAGCCCTTTGTGTTTGTTCTCTATCTTTCTTTAATGCCTTTTTACAGATACATTATCGTTTATTTATCTTCTTTTACCAACTCTTTTACGGAAGCGGCCAGTCCGGCGATACCCTGGATCTCTGACGGAATAATTATTTTTGTGGCCTTCCCATCGGCAGCTTTTGCAAATGCCTCCAGGCTTTTTAATGCGATTACAGCATCGGACGGGGCAACCTCGTTAATCATGCGAATACCTTCTGCAACAGCCTTCTGTACGTCAATGATTGCCTGAGCTTCGCCTTCGGCTTCTTTAATATGAGCGATACGCTGTGCCTCGGCGCGTAAAATGGCAGATTCTTTTTCGCCTTCCGCTACTAAAATGGCAGAACGTTTTTCACCTTCGGCGCGCAGAATAGATTCGCGGCGCTCGCGTTCCGCTTTCATCTGACGTTCCATGGAGTCTTGAATTTCACGCGGCGGAAGAATGTTTTTTAATTCCACACGGTTTACTTTAATTCCCCACGGGTCAGTGGCCTCATCTAAAATAGAACGCATTTTAGTGTTGATAATGTCACGGGAGGTCAATGTTTGGTCAAGTTCCAGCTCACCGATAATGTTACGCAATGTTGTTGCCGTAAGATTTTCAATTGCCGAAAGAGGATGATCAACGCCATAGGTAAACAATTTCGGATCGGTAATTTGGAAAAACACAACCGTGTCAATTTGCATGGTAACATTATCTTTGGTAATAACCGGCTGCGGTTTAAAATCTACTACCTGTTCTTTTAAGGAGACCACCTTTGCCACTCGTTCGATAAATGGAATCTTAAAATGCAGTCCGACGCCCCAGGTTTGGCTATAGGCTCCCAAACGTTCCATGACATAGCCATTTGCCTGCGGAACAATTTTAATATTACACACCAAAATAAGAATAATTAAGATTACAATTGCAAGAAAAGCATAGATCATATCTTTCACTCCTTTGTTGATTCTGTTGGTTCTACGATAACCTTTACTCCTTCAATCTCTTTTATGAGAACGGTTTTTCCGGCAGAAATCGGTTCGCCGTCGGCAGAGCGCGCTGTCCATAACTGTTCCAGCACACGAACCTGACCGGTGGAAAGCAGATTGTCGATGGTCTGTGTTACAACGGCGGTCTGTCCGATAACGCGGTCAGCGTTTGTCTGTATCGCCCGCTTGTTAATCATCTTTTCCGACAAGGGTTTTGCGGCTAATACCAAAACACCGGATACTGCAACGAAAATGAGCAGCTGCATCCAAAAAGGGGCGCCAAACAATGCAGAAATCATGGCAAGCACAGCGCCGACTGCAAACCAGATTGAAACCAAGGCTACAGAGAGGGCTTCTGCAATAATGAAAAAAATAACCAGTACCAGCCAGAGGATGATGTAAAAATTGGAAAACAGTGTATCAAACATCGGGAATACCTCCTTTGTGTTACTATTTTACCATAACCGCAAAAAAAATGCAACGTTTTTTCTGTTTTCGGAGCATGGTATAAATTAAGTGAAATTGCAGAGACTAGTTGTAAAATCGGAGAAGGAGGAATTGTAATGTCTTGTACTTGTAAAACAGATAAACCGCTTACCGGTGTAGCATGCAGTGTGACAAATTGCGAATATCATGGGGAACATAACGAATGTGATGCTTCTTCCATTGAAGTTTGTACCTGTGATCCTGTTCAGCAGTGCGGAGTGCAATGTAAAACTTTTAAGCCGAAAGCAGGCAGATAATTTAAAAATCCGCAAAAAAGCATTTTTTGCGGATTTTTAATTGTGTTCTAAAGATTATTATACGCGGTATAAGCAATTTCATGATACATATTTAAAAAATTTTATGTTTTCTTATTGCATTTTTCATCCAAATTTGTTATGATTAATCAGTATGATTGTTGCACAATGCTTGGAAAGGGTGAATAATATGTCTGCAAAGGTAGTAATCGGCGCACAATGGGGCGACGAAGGAAAAGGAAAAATTATTGATATTTTAGCACAGCAGTCTGAGGTAGTTGTTCGTTCGCAGGGTGGAAATAATGCGGGACACACGGTGGAGGCTGATGGTGTTGAGTATAAACTGCATCTGATTCCGTCCGGTATTTTAGGGAAGGATACGCTTTGCATCATCGGAACCGGCGTTGTGGTTGATCCCGGTGTTTTGCTGGAAGAGCTTGATATGCTTGCATCAAAAGGCGTCAGCACCGATAATCTTCGCATTGATTACCGTGCGCATATTATTATGCCGTATCATATTGTACTTGACTCTTTAATGGAGGCGGCGCGCGGCAAAGGCGATATTGGCACAACCAAGAAAGGGATTGGACCGTGCTATATGGATAAAGCGGAACGGATCGGGATTCGCTTGTGCGATTTGCTTGACCGCGAGGTCTTTGTTGCTAAAGCAAAAGAAAATACCGAATTAAAAAATAAATTTATTACGAATGTGTATGGCGGAGAAGCTGTTAATCCTGACAGTTTTATTGAGAAATATTTGGAATATGCAGAAAAACTTCGTAAATATGCGGCAGACACCACGGTTATGTTGTATGACGCAGTAAAGGCAGGCAAACAAGTCTTGTTTGAGGGTGCGCAAGGCACGTTGCTTGATTTGGATATTGGTACGTATCCGTATGTCACCTCATCTCACCCAATTTCGGGCGGCGTGTGTGTCGGGACGGGCATCGGCCCCACGTTAATTGATGAATGTATTGGCGTAATGAAGGCTTATACTACACGTGTTGGTAAGGGACCGTTCCCAACGGAGCTTTTTGATGAAACCGGCGATACGATTCGTAATGTTGGGCATGAGTTTGGCACAACAACAGGACGGCCTCGCCGCTGCGGTTGGTTTGATGCTGTGATTGGGCGTTTTGGTGTGCGAACCAGCGGTTTAACCGGAATTGCTTTAAATAAACTGGATACGTTAACCGGTTTGCCGACGGTAAAAATATGTACTTCGTATCGGAAAGACGGTGAAACCATTCTGGATTTTCCGGCAAGTCTTACAGAATTAGCAAAATGTGAACCTGTTTATGAAGAACTGCCCGGCTGGACGGAGGATATAACTGCTGTACGGGAGTATGATGCTTTGCCGCAAAATGTGAAGAATTACGTTGCGCGGATAGAGGAGCTTTGCGGCTGCAAGGTTAGCATGGTTGGTGTAGGACCGGGAAGAGAACAGAATATTGTTCGCTGAGCAAAATAACAAAATGTAAAGTCATTTTATTCCCTCTTGTCTCATATGATTAAATTGGGACATCCCCATTTACCAAAATGAGAAAGAGGGAAATAGAGTGATTAGATCGGTAATGCAAAAGTTAATATTTTATATGCGTGAAAATGCACTATGCTGTATTATTTGTGCGGCGGCACTTATATGCGGAGCAATGATCGGGATAGTATGGGCTGTATCTATGCCGGAATTGGATGCTAAAGAACTGTCGCTTTATTTTGCGGATTTTTTTGCCAGTTTTGTGCAGGCAGGAACAGATTCGGCGGTTATTTTTACAGATGCGTTGCGTTTGCAGGCTTATTTTTTCGGAATTTTATTGCTGTGTTCCGGTATGATTTTCGGCTTGCCGTTCATCTTTATTGTCGGAGTAGGCAGTGGAATCTCTGTGGGTTTCACGGCGACATTTTTGCTGAAAAATTATGGCATGCGTGCGCTTTTATTTATGTTAACAGGCATGTTGCCGCATACTTTGCTCATGCTTCCGTGTCATTTTGCTGCATTGTGTGTTTGCGTGCAGTTTTCTGTGCTTTTGCTGAAGGAACGGGCTGGGTTGAAAAACAGGCTGATATCGCATTTTTTAATACTTTGCGCATTGTTTGCCGTTGCATTTGCTGCGGTGCTGTTGCAGGCTTATATTGAGCCGTTGCTTGTAAGTATGATTGCACCGTATTTTGTTTCGTAAAAAAATACTTTACATTTGAATAAAAATAGTTTACAATAAATAATATATGTCAACGCTTCGGGGGAAGAAGAGATATGTCAGAAGTAATAGAATTATTTGTGCGTTATTTAGAAAAAGAGAAAAAGCTATCAAAAAATACGTTGCAATCATATCGTCATGATATGGAGCAGTTTGCGGAATATTTGGAGATGCACCGTTATAAAGACGCTGAGCATGCAACAAAAGCTGTCATTGTGTCCTATGTTGTCTATCTGGAGAAAGAGGGGAGAGCTACCTCTACAATATCCAGAAATATTGTTTCGTTAAAAGCGTTTTATCATTTCTTGCTGAGAAACAGATTGATTGAAACAGACCCTACGGCAGAGATTCACCCGCCAAAGGTGAAAAAGAAGCTGCCGCTGGTCCTGTCGTCAGATGAAGTGGACAAGCTTTTAGAACAACCGCAAAAGGTAGATTTGAAAGGATATCGCGATAAAGCAATGTTGGAGCTTCTCTATGCAACGGGTATTCGTGTTTCAGAATTGATTTCTTTAAATATTTCAGATATTAATTTGGAAATGGGATTTGTTCGTTGCAGAGGCAGTAAAAAAGAGAGAATGATACCTATTGGAAAAATATGTGTGTCAGCTTTATCCGATTACATTGAGCATGCCAGAGAGCTGTTGTTGCGTCTGCCGGAGGAAGAGGCTCTTTTTGTTAACATGAACGGGGTTCGCCTGTCACGCCAAGGCTTTTGGAAACTTGTAAAGCAGTATGCACAACAGGCGGGGATTACTAAAGATATTACACCGCACACGCTCAGACATTCTTTTGCGGCGCATTTGTTAGAAAATGGCGCAGATCTGCAGTCGATTCAAAGTATGCTGGGACATGCGGATATCTCATCAACGCAAATTTATGCGCAATTAATGAATCGTAAATTAAAGGATGTTTATGCAAAAGCACATCCGCGGGCATAAATAAATTAATTTAGGGACGCAATAAAAAAATTACGCCTGACAGAAACCGGATATTATTTATATCTGTTTCAATCAGCATAAAAAGGTGATTACGAATGAAAAAAACGACAATGCTTACAGCCGCTGCTTTGACAGCTGTATTTATGACTGCCTGCGCGCCGTTATCAAAACCAAAGCCTACCCAGACGCCGACCGCGGCGCCGGCTGAGCGGACAGAAAAGCCAAAACAGATATTGGAATACCGTATGGATGCATCGAAAGAAAACCCAAATGGAGACAACTATCCGGAGGCCGGTGAGGAATTTGTACAAAAAGTAAACCAAATTTTATCATCTTTTGCTCACCCGCAAAATGATATTTTTGAAAATGTTTTGGGCCTTTATCAATATGTCTCTCAAAATATTACGTATAAAGAAGGAGCGTCTGCCGACAGTGCAGAGGCTATTTTGAGCGGCACGGCTTGTGCGGAAGGCTTTGCGCGGGCTTATCAATATCTCTTGAATCAAATCGGTGCAGATGCATTTTTGGTAACAGCGAATGATGAAAGCAGAAAATGGGTTATGGTTGCTATGCCGGATGGCTATTATCATTTTGATGCTGCCGAAGAAGCAAAGCAAACTGCCGGGCAAGCTTTAGTGTATTTTGCGATGAATGATGAACAGCGCTGGGACGGAGGAAAGTATGACGGCTGGTATATTGGATCGGAAGAAACAGGCGATAAGCGCAATCCTCCTCAAAATGAAAAACAGACATATACTTTTTTAAGAGATGTCAGAGTAGGCTATGGATGTGATTTTGAAAGTAAGTGCATGTATTTTGCTGATGTTTCACAGGATAATGAACTGGTGAAATATTACTACCAAACCGGCCTGGAAGAATCTATGTATGGTAAGCGCGCAGGATCTATGGTATATTTTAGAGGAACCATATATTTTTCTGATTTAACGCAGCGCAATCAACTTTTCAGTATGAATGTTTTGACCGGTCAGACAGAGCTGCTCGACAGTGTGTTTGTTACCAGAATGGTTCTGAAAAACGGAAAGTTGATTTATTTTGATGATGTAAGCAGTTCAGAAAAAGGAATCCAGTTGGTACAGGAAACGTAAATAATAATATAATAATAACCCGCAGGCATAGCTTGCGGGTTATTATTTATGAAATATTAGTGTCGTTCATCAAAATTTGAATATATTTCGCAGAAACGGGCTTGAAAAGACGCAGGTTCATTATTGGCATATAAATGCGAAAGGTCGCCGAAACCACTGCAGCGAAAGTAAGCTATTCCTTGTTCACGTTCTTCGGTGTTAAGAGTTGTCACGGAACTCGGGAGAGCAACAAAGCCTTGCCAGAGTGCGATCGGTGATATTTTTAGAAGATGAGACAGCAATACGCATTCAACTCCAAAGTGACAGAAAAGAGCTACGGTTTCGGTGTTTTCTTTTGTTACACGGAAAATGTTTTTATCATGTTTATAACCATGTTTTGCAAGGAGTGTATCGAGACCATCGCAGACCGCACGATATTTTTCGGCGGCATCTCCGCTGTTAAAAAATGGTGTTTCTATCCAGCGGTTTTGATCATAGTAGTCATTGTTATCATACAGAAAAGAAGGCAGCCGGTCCCACAAACCTGTCTTTTCACCGCTTTGCGGTTCTGTCGCGTAACCGTCAAATTCTCTTAGCCAGTCGCAGATTTCCGCAGTTTTACCGATAGCCTCCAAGGTTGGTTTTGCGGTATCTTTTGCTCTGCCAAGAGGTGAACAGTAAAAGTAGTCTATGTTTTGTTTTAATAGTCTGTCTTTCAAAAGCGTTGCTTCACGCCAGCCCTTTTCAGTTAAGGAATCAATGGTATAATCAGGGTCGCCGTGACGGATGATAAGAAGTTTCATACGGTTCCTCCTATAATATTGTTTATTTAATATAGCATATGGATGTAAAAATTCGGAACAAGCGGTGGCTTGTCCCGAAGCGGAGTCTAAAGTTATATCTTGTGTGAAGCTTTTGTTGCATAACAATAATTACTTGGTTGTGTAGGTGTCAATTATAAAAAATATCCAGTTTACAGCTCCTCCAAATTGTAAAAGTTAATAGTTGTAATATGAAATGGCATAATACACCTGATCACACTTATAATCATACGGCCGCATGAAACTGAATCTTTTTTCACATAGAAAAAACGGAGCAAAGCGAACTTTGTTCCGTTGTGGAGCGGGAAACGAGATTCGAACTCGCGACGTTCACCTTGGGAAGGTGACGCTCTACCACTGAGCCACTCCCGCATAGCTACAGTATATCACATGATACAGAGTTTGTCAATCGCTTAATCGCTAAATTTTATGGAGTAAATCCATGCTTCAAACATATATTCGGCAGCCTTCCTTTGTCTCGGGGTCAGAGAATTGTAATGTCTGACAATGGGATTGTTCTGCGCATCAACGATTTTCCCGGAAACAATATAATCCATACTTTCCCCTAAAATATCACAGATTTGTGCTAATGTTTTTACGGAGAGTCCCTTTTCTCCGCGTTCAATCATGCCGTAAAAGTTTAGAGAAATACCGGCGTGTTCTGCAATAGCTTCCTGTGTTAAAAGCTTGTTTTTTCGGGCGAGCTTTATACGTTCACCCATAGATTTTTGGTCAATTTGCAATAAATTGCTCATGTTTTCAATCAACCCTTTCTTCTCCTTGGAGTTATATAAATTATTTCCGAAAATTAATTATATTATAACCACTTTGAGTGTAGATTGTAATCATCCAACGGTTGACATGTATAACTAATGGGGTGTATAATAATTAAAAAAGGGGGTTGCACAACATTGGAATGGGATGAAAATTTTAAGCTCGATTTATTGCAGGCTGAAATGGATCGAATAGCTTCTACAAATCAAAAATACATAAGTTTTGAGAAAGAACGGCAAAGCATTTTACATGAATTGAAGAAAAAAATTGGTCGATCGGAATATGAATTGCTGGAAAAACTCATGGATGTAACAGAATTGCAAACTTTTTTAATGATTCGTGCCGTACTGCGTGTGGGCAGTGTTTAATCTTTCATATTTAAGCCCATCAGATGACTGATGGGCTTGACATTTTATCAAATTTGCGTTATAGTATACATAAGTAATAAGTTTTTAATTATCCGGTTATTTTCCTGTAGAATTTTCAATTATCGTTTTTATATATTGTCATGTTGGAATTTACATAAAATTGAAGAAATTTCGGCGATTTTGACATATTTTTTAATAGCGGTATCTTTATTTTTAAAAAAGTATGATTTTTCTTCTGTTTTGGTAATATTCTGATTTTATTTATCATATAAATAATAGTTGTAATACCATTTTGTGCATTGTCACACTATGTGACAAAAAACATTGATTGCATAAAAAATTACAAAAAAACAGTCCTTTTTTATGATACATAGGCTGTGTTTTGTGCGAAATGTATATTTTTCTATGTTAAAATATTTGTTGCAGATGATATATGCACAAAAATATGCCTTGAGGTGGTGAAACATTTGACGAAAGAAAACAAGAAACAAGAGTCGGCAGCAGCAATTACAAAGTTTATTCATGGCGAGCAGTTTCACGCCTATACTTTTATGGGTTGCCACAAGGAGCGCGGAGGTCATTGTTTTCGAGTTTGGGCACCGCATGCAAAAAATATTAGTGTAGTAGGGGACTTTAATGAGTGGGATTTGCGGATGAATCCTATGCAGAAGGATGAAATCACCGGTGTATGGCAAACGAAAATAAAGGGATTGCATGATTTTGATTCTTATAAATATGCAATAACAACCCAGGATGGGAGAGTGCTGTTTAAGTCAGATCCTTATGGAACACATATGGAAACTCGGCCGGGTACAGCATCAAAAATTTATGATTTATCCGGCTACGAGTGGGGCGATGGAGAATGGCAGAAACAAAAACGCCAAGGCAACCGTTTGCAGGAGCCGATTAATATTTATGAGGTACACCTTGGCTCATGGAAACGTTATCCTGACGGAAATCTATATTCTTACCGAAAGCTTGCCGAAGAATTGATTCCTTATGTGAAAGAAATGGGCTATACGCATGTTGAACTGATGCCTGTTTCGGAATATCCTTATGATGGTTCGTGGGGCTATCAAGTGACGGGATATTATGCTCCAAGTTCTCGTTATGGCACGCCGAAGGATTTTATGTATTTGATCGACCAATTTCATCAGGCGGGTATCGGCGTAATTATTGACTGGGTTGTGGCGCATTTTCCGAAGGATGCAAACGGTTTATATGAGTTTGACGGAAGTTGCTGCTACGAATATGAAGATCCGCTAAAAAAGGAGCATCCGGATTGGGGGACGCATATTTTTGATTACGGTCGGCCTGAGGTTGTTTCCTTTTTGGTGTCCAATGCGCTTTATTGGTTGGAATATTATCATGCGGACGGGATTCGTGTGGACGCGGTAGCCTCCATGCTTTATTTAGACTATGGCAAAAAAAACGGAGAGTGGAGGCCGAACTGCAATGGCGGACGGGAAAATTATGAGGCGGTAAGATTTTTGCAGACATTAAACCGTGCGGCCTTTGCGGCAGAACCGGGTGTGATGATGATTGCAGAGGAGTCAACCGCATGGCCGATGGTAACAAAGCCGGTTGAAAACGGCGGCTTAGGCTTTTTATTTAAATGGAATATGGGTTGGATGAATGATATGCTGGAGTATATGTCACAGGATCCGTATTTCAGAAAGGGATGTCACAATAAAATTACGTTTTCTTTAACTTATGCATTTTCGGAAAATTATATTCTACCATTATCTCACGACGAGGTAGTGCATGGAAAAGCATCTCTGATTGGAAAAATGCCGGGCGAGTATGAGCAGAAGTTTGCTAACCTTCGTGCATTTTTGGCATATCAGATAGCGCATCCGGGGAAAAAGCTGCTGTTCATGGGCTGCGAGTTTGCACAGTTTATTGAGTGGAATTATATGCAGGGGCTTGATTGGCTATTGCTTGATTATGACTTGCATAAGAAGTTTCAGAGCTGTATTCGCGATTTGAATTTTTTCTATCGCAATAATCCTGCACTTTATGAGGTAGATGACAGCTGGGAAGGGTTTCGTTGGATTGCAGCTGATGATAGTGAACAAAATATTATTGTATTTCGCCGCATGGATGGGCACGGCGGTGAATTAATTGTGATTTGTAATTTTTCGCCCGTGCAGCGTGAGTATTATCGGATTGGCGTGCCGTATGCAGGTACGTATCATCCGGTTTTTTCTACAGATAATATCAAATACGGAGGAAAAGGTATCGCTTGCGAAGCGGTAAAAAGCAAAAAAATACCGTACCACGGTGAAGAACAGAGCATTGAACTGACTATAGCGCCAATGTCAACCGCTTTTTATGCAATAAAGCGCCGAGCAACAGAACGCACGTCTGTGAAGAGCAACAGTCCAAAGCACCGTGACAGGAAAGGATGAGGCAGATGCAAAGAAGAAAGAAATGTATTGCCATGCTTCTCGCCGGGGGGCAGGGCAGCAGACTTGGAGTATTAACCAGAAATATTGCAAAGCCGGCAGTACCCTTTGGCGGTAAGTACCGCATTATTGATTTTACATTATCTAATTGTGTCAACTCCGGCATTGATACCGTTGGTGTGTTGACGCAATACAAGCCGATGGAGCTTAATGATTATATCGGAAATGGTCAGCCGTGGGGTTTGGATAGAAATAACGGCGGCGTTCACATTCTTCAGCCATTTACTAAGATTAGATCGAAGGAATGGTATAAAGGTACGGCAAATGCGATCTATCAAAATATTCGCTTTATTGAACGTTATGACCCTACCCATGTTCTGGTTTTGTCCGGTGATCATATCTATAAAATGGATTATGCAAAAATGCTTTCCGAGCATGAAAAAAATAAGGCAGATTGCACGATTGCAGTTATTGATGTTCCGCTTTCGGAGGCTTCACGTTTTGGTATTATGAATACTTATGAGGATGGTACGATTTACGAGTTTGAAGAAAAGCCGAAGGAACCGAAGAGTACCAAAGCTTCGATGGGTGTATATATTTTCCGCTGGGATGTCATGAAACAATATCTGGAGGCGGATAATAAGAATGAAAACTCGGATAATGATTTTGGAAAGAATATTATACCGACTATGCTTGCTGATGGTAAAAAAATGATGGCATATTCTTTTACGGGCTACTGGAAAGATGTTGGTACAATTGAGAGTCTGTGGGAAGCAAATATGGACTTGCTGAGCGGTGACAGCGCATTGAGCCTGGATGACAACGAAATGCGTGTATATGCGCGGAATTATGACTGTCCGCCAAGTTATTTTTATGAGGGCGGTTCAGCAAGCAATACAATGATAACCAAAGGCTGTGAGATTAAAGGGAAAATAGAACATTCCATTATATCCAGCGAATGCATTATTGAAGAAAATGCTGTCGTGAAAAATTCTGTAATCTTTCCGGGAACGGTTATCGGTAAAAATGCAGTTGTTAACTATGCAATTTTGGGCGAACATGTAACGGTAGACGAGGGAGCGCAGATAGGTGAGGAGCTTAGCGATTCGGATAAAAAGAAACATAAAATTACCGTTTTGGGCGGCGACTATCACTTAAAGAGCGGCGAAAAGATTGCAGCAGGAGAAATGCTGGAGGTAAAATAGCAGAAAGGAGCGAGTGGCCATGGAAATGATGGGAATCATTTTTTCAAATATTTACGACGAGCATTTAGGTGAAATTACCAAACAGCGCACAATGGCGTCGCTTCCGTTCGGAGGACGCTACCGTTTGATTGATTTTGTGCTGTCTAATATGGTTAATTCCGGAATTACTAATGTTGGTGTTATTACAAAATCAAATTATCAGTCGTTGATGGATCATTTAGGCAAGGGTAAAGAATGGGATTTGGACCGTAAAATAGGAGGACTTTTTATTCTGCCGCCGTTTGGAGCGGGGCAAAAGAGTGTTTATAAGGATAAAATAGAGGCTCTTTGGGGAGCGAAACGCTATCTGGAGCGTTCTAATGATGAATATGTAGTGATGTCTGATTCTAATGTTATTTGTTCCATTGACTTTTCAGAGGTTTTAAAGAAACATATTGCAAGCGGAGCGGATATAACAATGGTGACGCACCGGGAAGAAATTGCGGATAAAACAGACATTAAGGAATTGGTGGTTAAAACCAACACGCGCCGCAAGGTGATGGATGTGCTGGTGAATTACAATCGTCCCGGAGTGGAGCAGTGTGGTCTGGGGATGTATCTCATGAAGCGCGAGTTACTGATTTCATTGCTTGAAGAGGCTAATTCATATAATCTTGTTGATTTCAGCCGTGATATTATCCAGGCTAAGCACAAACTTTTGAAAATTATGAGTTATGAACAAAATGGCGTTGTTTTGCGTATTGATAATACACAGCGATATTTTGAAGCAAATATGGCGCTGCTCGAGAAAAAAACACGCGATGCAATTTTTAATGACAATGGTTTTGTCTATACCAAAATCCGTGATGAAGTTCCGACCTATTATGGGGAAGGGAGCAGCGTTCAGAATAGTTTGATTGCGGATGGCTGTCGCATTGACGGAACGGTGGAAAATTGTATTTTGTTTCGCGGAGTAACGGTAGCGGCGGGCGCTGTGGTGAAAAATTCCATCTTAATGCAGGATACACATGTTGGGCGAGAGGTGGAGCTTGATTATATTATAGCGGATAAAGAAGTGGAGGTTACTGAGGGGCGCATGTTAATGGGCGCGCCGAGACATCAGATGATTATCAGCAAGGGTAAAGTTGTGTAATACCATCATCTGGCATACGTAAGAAAAGTTGTCTGTACAGTGTCGCTTTCCGTGTGCAGACAGCTTTTGAATATATTATTTTGATACTAAGGAAGGATATTGGACAATGAAAATTTTATTTGCAACCTCAGAGTGCGCGCCGTTTGTAAAGACGGGAGGACTGGGGGATGTATCTCTTGCTTTGCCCAAGGCGTTGGCGCGCCTTGGGGCAGAAATGGCTGTTGTTTTGCCATATTATAGAAGCGTGAGAGAAAAATTTGGCACCGAACTGGAGTTTGTCACGTATTTTGATGTACCGCTCAGCTGGCGTCATGTTTACTGCGGTGTATTCCGCTGCGTCCGTGATGGTGTAACATATTATTTTATTGACAATGAATATTATTTTCAGCGGGGTTCCGTTTACGGTGATTATGACGACGGGGAGCGCTACGCTTACTTTTGTAAGGCTGTTTTGGAAATGATGTCACATCTAAATTATTACCCCAATGTGATTCATGCCAATGATTGGCAGTGCTCTATGATTCCGTTGTTTTATAAGGGGTTTTATCAGCATATTCCCGAATACACCGGCATGAAAACCATGTTTACGATACATAATATTGAGTATCAAGGTAAAGTATCGTATAGCTTTTTGCAGGAAGTTTTGGGTATGGATGACTATTATATGCAGTTTTTAAATTTTGGAGGCTGTATTAATTTAATGTTTTCCGCCATTGTGTTGGCGGACAAAGTTACCACTGTTTCGGGAACTTACGCGCAGGAAGTGAAAAACCCATATTACGGTCACGGACTGGATGAGGTACTTTCCGGTGTTTCTTATAAATTCTGCGGTATTACAAACGGAATAGACGAAGAAGTATTTGATCCGCATACAGATGAAAATCTGTTTTGGCGCTACAGCACGAAGGCAATGTCCGGCAAAAAAATAGGCAAGCGTAAGCTGCAGGAAAGTCTGAGGCTTGCACAGGATCCGGAAACTGCTGTTATTTCTATGATTACCCGTCTGGTGGCACATAAGGGGCTTGATTTGGTGGAGTGCGTTTTACATGATATTTTACAGCGGCGCGTACAACTGGTCATTTTGGGAACCGGTGATTATCGTTTTGAGCAAATGTGGCGTGATGCGGCGGCGCAGTATCCGGACAGAGTATCGGCAAACATACGGTTTGACGCAACGCTTGCTAACCGAATTTATGCAGGAAGTGATTTATTCTTAATGCCGTCGCGCTCGGAACCATGCGGACTGGCGCAGATGATAGCGATGCGCTACGGAACACTGCCGATTGTACGCGAAACAGGTGGTCTGAAAGATACGGTTTGGCCGATTAATCCGGAAACCGGTGAAGGCAGGGGATTTACCTTCCAAAGCTACAATGCACATGATATGTTAAATGCAGTTGATCGTTCGCTTGATTTTTATTACAACCATAAAGATATATGGAAAAAAGTGGTGCAACGTAACATGAAAGAGGATTTCAGCTGGAGAAAATCAGCAGAACAATATTTTAATATTTATAAATCAATGTAGGCGAAAGCCGGGAAAGGACATGGCAAATAAATGGAGTATAGCAAGGAAACACTAAAGAAACTGATTGATGAAAAAATATTGCGGCATTTTGGCTGTGATTCGCAGGAGGCAACCGGGCAGCAGCTTTATAAAGCAACCGTGTTGGTTGTACGAGACATCTTGATGCAGAAACGGACGGAGTTTGAAAGAAAAGTTCGTGTCCGTGAGGCAAAACGGGTTTATTATATGTCGATGGAATTTTTGGTAGGAACGTCCCTGAAGAACAATTTGTATAATTTGGGAATAGAAAAGGCTATGAAAGCGGCTGTGGAAGATTATGGCGCAGATCTTGAAACGCTTTATGCCATGGAACCGGACGCGGGTCTCGGCAATGGTGGTTTAGGTCGTCTTGCTTCCTGTTACATGGATGCGATGGCAACCAATCACATTCCTTGCACAGGCTTTTCCATTCGTTATGAGTTTGGCATATTTAAACAGAAAATCATTGATGGCTGGCAGATGGAATTTCCGGACAACTGGCTGGATATGGGAGACGTGTGGCTGGTTCCGCGTGAAGAAGATGCCTTTGAGGTGCATTTTGACGGACACATAACAGAAAATTGGGTGGATGGAGTCAATCGTGTGGAATATACAGACTATAATACGGTGATTGCTGTTCCCTATGATATGATTATATCCGGCTATCACTCTGATGCAGTGGGGGATTTGGTGCTGTGGAGTGCAAAATCTCCGAATCGTTTGGATATGGATTTGTTTTCGCGTGGGGAGTATGTAAAATCCATGGAAAAAAATGCAATGGCGGAAGCTATCTCTAAAGTGCTTTACCCGGCAGATGACCATTATGAGGGAAAGGCTTTGCGCTTGGAGCAGCAATATCTTTTGGTTTGTGCTTCCATGCAGAGTATTTTAAAGACCTTTTTAAAGGAGTACGGTGATATTCGTTTGTTGCCGGAAAAGGTTGCCATCCACATTAATGATACGCATCCTTCGCTTTGTGTACCGGAGTTAATGAGAATTTTATTGGATGAGCATGGTTTGTCATGGGATGAGGCGTGGGATATTACATGTAAGACGCTGGCATACACAAATCATACGGTTATGAGTGAGGCGCTGGAGCGTTGGCCGGAATCCTTGTTTGCAGAAAAATTGCCGCGTATTTATCAGATTGTGCGTGAAGTTGATCGTCGTTTCCACTTGCTAATTAACGAATATTACAGCGGAGATAATGCAAAAATTAATTATATGCAAATTATTGCTAATTCGCAGGTGAAAATGGCAAATTTATGCATTGCATGCTGCCATAAAGTGAACGGTGTTTCTAAGCTGCATAGTGATATTTTGAAAAATGATGTATTTCATGATTTTTATTATATCATGCCGGATAAGTTTACAAATGTGACAAATGGTATTGCATATCGCCGCTGGCTGTGTCAGTCTAATCCTGATTTGACCAACTTTTTAAAGGAGCTGATTGGCGATGGATTTGTTCAGGATGCTCGGCAACTGGAAAAGCTAGCGGATTATCACAATAACAGCAGCGTGTTGGATGAACTGCAAAAAATCAAACTGAAAAATAAGCTTCGTCTGTCGGAATATATCAGTGAGCACAATGGCATTAATGTAGACCCGGCATCTATTTTTGATGTTCAGGTGAAGCGTCTGCATGAATATAAGCGCCAATTGCTGAACGTATTGCATATTATGCATTTGTACCAGCAGCTGCAGCAAAATCCGTCTGCAGATATTCAGCCGCGCACCTTTATTTTTGCGGCCAAGGCATCGGCAGGTTATGTGATGGCAAAACAGATTATCCGTTTGATTAATATGCTTGCCAACGAGGTAAATTCTAACCATGCAACACGTGACAAGCTGAAGGTTATTTTTTTGGAGGATTATCGTGTTTCGCTCGCAGAAATTATTATGCCGGCGGCGGAGATATCGGAGCAGATTTCTGTTGCGGGCAAGGAGGCTTCCGGAACCGGCAATATGAAGTTGATGATTAACGGTGCCGTTACCTGCGGAACGCTTGATGGCGCAAATGTTGAGATATTGGAACAGGTGGGCAGAGATAATATCTTTTTGTTTGGTATGACGGCAGAAGAGGTTGTGAAGCTTTGGCAAAGCGGCTATCAGCCTATGTCTATTTACCAATCAAACCCGGATGTACGCATGGTTATTGATCGCTTAAAGAGCGGTGTGGGCGGTGTCAATTTCAGCGATATTGCTTATTCACTCACACAGGGCAGTTATGGCAGTGCGGACAGTTATATGACATTGGCAGATTTTGATTCGTATAAAAAGGCACATGAGGAAATTTTAGCAGCCTATGCGGATAAGGATCGGTTTAACCGTATGTCGCTTTATAATATTGCAAAAGCAGGCATTTTTTCGGCTGATCGCGCAGTAAAAGAATATGCTGATGACATCTGGCATGTAAAACCGGTTTTGTAATAAGGAAACAGAAGGGAATCGTATGGAGTTTTTATATGACAGCAGAAACCTAGAATTTAAAGTGCCGTATGGCTGCGTGGAATTAGGGCAAACCATGAGGCTAAACGTGTATTGTGATGACAAAGGGGCAGAAGTTTTTCTGCTCCTTTGTCCTGATGGCGGTGAGGAAGACCGCATTGAAATGACACTGACAGGGGAGGCAGAATCTTACAGTATTTTTTCTGCAGAGTGTGACTTTTCTTCTGTTGGGCTTTATTTTTATCGTTTTTGTGTTCAGCGGGAGGGGCAGGAAACAGTATATTTTGGCTGTGATGAACATCATCAGTCAAAGGGTAACGTACAGAATGCTTGGCAGGTACTGTGTTATGAACATAAGAAGCTGCCGGATGATACGTTTTGTGGCGCTATATATTATCAGATTTTTCCGGATCGTTTTTATAAAGAAGGCGAATGCAATGTCAGTGATAAACTTCAGCCATTTTGGGTCCATCAAAATATGGAAGAGGTGCCGCAGTTCCGTCCGGACGAAAACGGCGAGATACGCAATAATGACTTTTTTGGAGGCAATCTGCGCGGCATTACGGCAAAGCTGGACTACATCGCTTCCATGGGAACGGAGGTGTTGTATTTAAATCCGATATTTATGGCATTTTCTAATCACCGATATGATACGGCGGACTATCGGCGTGTTGATCCCATGTTGGGGACGGAAGATGATTTTAAAGATATGTGCATGCAGGCGCATAAAAGGGGGATTCGTGTTATATTAGATGGGGTTTTTTCTCATACGGGTGATGATAGTGTTTATTTTGACCGTTATCATCATTTTGGCAATGGAGCCGCAAGCAATCCGGATTCCCCATATCGCAGCTGGTATCGTTTTAGCAATTATCCGACGGAATATGAAAGTTGGTGGGGGATTCGTACGCTGCCTTGTGTGGAAGAACTGAACCCTTCTTATTTAGAGTATATTGTGACCGGAAAAGATAGTGTTGTCAGACATTGGCTGCGTTTAGGTGCGGACGGTTTTCGACTAGACGTTGCTGATGAACTTCCGGACGAATTTCTAACTGCATTTTATCATACAGTTAAAGAGGAAAAGCCGGGAGCTGTGGTGCTTGGAGAGGTTTGGGAGGATGCCTCTAATAAAATCAGTTATGGTGTGCGCCGGCGATATTTTTATGGCAATGAGCTGGATGGCGTTATGAATTATGTATATCGCAGTGCAATTGTGGATTTTGTAATGAAACGCATTACTGCAGAAGAATTTATGGAGCAGATATTAAATCTTACGGAAAATTATCCAAAAACTGCGCTTGGTAGTTCCTTGAATTTGCTTTCCACCCATGATACGGGACGGATTCTTACTATTTTGGCAGGTCGCGACGGTAACCAGATGAGTCGGGAGGAAAGAGCTGTTGAACATCTCAGCGAAACAGAATATAAAAAGGGTTTGCAGCTTTTGTCTGCTGCGGTATTTTTGATGTATACTTTGCCCGGAAGCCCGTGCGTATATTACGGTGATGAGATTGGTATGCAAGGCTATGAAGATCCTTTTAACAGAAGATATTTTGCGTGGGGCCGAGAGGATGAAACGATTCATTCTTGTTATAAAATGTTGGCTTTTGCGCGCAAGGCATCGAAAGCGCTTCGTCTTGGTACAATGTTTCGGTGCGCCGCGCAGGAAGGATATGTGTCTTTTTATCGCGAAATAGATACGGAACGAGTGCTTTGCGTGCTAAACGTTGCTGAAAAACCGATCTGCCTTTCATTAATATACCAAGACGTTATTGCAAAACAGCGGTTAAAGATTAATGATGAAAAAATTACCCTCTTGCCATATGGTTTCGGTATATTTAAGGTAGAGAGCTGATAACATGTAGTTTAAATTTTAATATTGAGAGTTAGAAAAAGGATTTCAGGCAAACGTACTTGCCTGAAATCCTTTTTAAAGATATTATAATATATTCATTCTACAAGTTGAGCAACTGTTTTTTCTTTGCATCAAATTCTTCCTGTGTCAATGCACCGCTGTCTAACAAGTCTTTATATTTTTTTATTTCTTCAGCAATGTCAACATTCGGAACTGAAGGTGTCTGCGTCGGAGAGGGTGGCGTTTGCGGTGCCTTTGGCGTTTGGGCTCCAGAGTTTCCGCTTGTTTCTGCCGTTACAATTGCATTTATCTTATCCTGCATTAAAATCGGCGGCACAATGGAAATAAAAATTTCCAAGATTAAGCACAGTGTTGCCAAATCAGAAGACAAGCCTTTTGCATTTGCCAATTTGTCGATACGCAATGCACTTTTATAGGTCCAATATATAATGTAAAAAGGTACAAACATACACAATAAAAGTTTTGTGGTTGGGTTACGTGGTTCTTCATCTTCAACGATGTTTAAATATTCTGTAGTGCGGTAAATCCATATTAACTGCCAGATGCCAAAAGTAAAAAGCAACAGCAGAACATGCTTTGCAATGTTACAATATATATTAGAAGTACCGGCATTGTATGTATTTCCGGAGGATTGATTTTGACCGGCAAAAGAGTCAACCTGTATTGTCGGCATGCCATTCGGGAATACAATCCATAAGATAGCTGTGGTGACGGCTCCAATTTGCAAAGCGCCGTTTAGAAGACCTTGTAGTGCATATCGGAAACCTAGATTAACAAGCAGCATAAAAAATGTGATAATAACATTAATGCCAAGACAAATGACAGGGACAAACCAGAATTTTTTTGAAATGTCTTTCAGCTGCGGCAAATAGTCTGTTAGGCATGCAAAAGCAATCAAAGCGGTGCAAATATAACCAATAGAGGCAATATTAAAGCCGCGGAGAGACAATAAAGCAAAAACAGAGATGGATATTGTAAAAATAATATCTCTGCGCTTGGTAAACAGCATAACAGCAACGACAATGTACGCGGCAAGATAAAGCAGCGTCCATACGTAAGCTACCATTCCTGGTAAAGAGCGAATGTAGAGGATTCCGGTGAAAACGGAAGGCAGCTGCAATACGGCAAGAATGACGTAGAGTACTGCGCTGATCATTGCATAAGGCAACGAATTTGTTTTTTGTTCCATAATAATCACACCCATACCGATATAACGGTATCCTTTCTATAATAAATTCGCCTTTATTATACCGCCTTTTTTATGAGCTGTCAATATTAAAAAATGCTTTATTGTGCTTAGATATTTCTTATAAAAAGTTAAAGATTTAAGATTACTTTATCAATTTTGATACCGGTATAGTCAGCGTCTGACTTAATGCATTTACCACAGTTATCGCATATCTTTTTAGGGTCTAAATCACATTTGTCGCATTCACCGCAATGGGTACATTCCTTTTCCTCTAAAACGCATTGTTCCATAGCAAATATCCTTTCTTACAATAACAGAAAAAATGTATTTTACATGCTTCATGATTTATATTTATTGTAACACTGCCATTGAAAAAATGCAAGAAAAATATGAAGCTCAGCGCAGAGGAATTGTGACTTCCTGTCCAATTTGCAGGTCGGAAGTTTTTAGTTTATTTACATACCTTACTTTGGCAACAAAATTGCGGATATCCATATTTTCCGGTTTATAAGGCTCGCATAGGTCCCAAAGTGTATCTCCTGAGGAGACGGTTAAGGTAACAGATTCTACGCCATCGTCAGCAAGAGCAAACAATCCAAGACCAATTGCCAGTAATGCAGCCAGCATTAACATCAAGAGGCAGCGGCGTTGGCGTCTTGCGCGGTCACGGTAACAGATTCTTCTATGTCTTTTTGTCATAAATATTTTCCTTTCTAAAAAAAATCACAAAACATTTGTTCGGTTTGTGATTTCATTTTAACAGAACATCTGTACGATGTCAAGAGGTTTTTTGAAAAAATCAGAACAAATGTTTGATTTTTTGAAATTTTTATGTTATACTGTAAAATGAAGATCAGATTATGAAGAAAATCTGGAGGTTTGTTATGGCTAAAAGGCAAAACAGAGAACAGCAAATTATGGATTTTATTAATCAACAAATATCAGAAAAAGGTTATCCACCGTCAATACGTGAAATATGTGCTGCAGTAGGGCTTGCTTCACCGTCCACGGTCCATACCTACTTAAAAAAACTTGAGGCGAAAGGAATGTTAGCTAAGGATGGCTCAAAAACCCGTGCGATTCGCGTGATTGGACCGGATGCGGAACAACTTGCCGAACCGATAGATGAATTTTTGTCGGTACCTGTCATTGGTACAGTTGCTGCAGGCGCACCGATTTTAGCAGAGGAAAATGTACTTCGCACGTTTCCGCTTCCGATGGATTTTGCAAAAAATGCCGGGGTGTTTATGTTAAAAGTAAAAGGCGAAAGTATGGTTAATGCCGGTATTTTAGACGGGGATTATGTTATTGTTTCGCAGCAGGCTACAGCAAGGAATGGAGATATGGTAGTCGCGTTGGTGGAGGATTCGGCAACAGTGAAAACCTTTTATAAGGAAAATGGTCATTTTCGTTTGCAGCCGGAAAATGATTTTATGGAGCCGATTATTGTGGACGAGGTAAGTATTTTGGGCATTGTTTCAGGCGTAATTCGCATTTATTAGGGGGACTTTGATGATAACTTTAATGGAAAGAATTCGCAGTGAAGCAGCGGAATTAACTGCAAAAATGATACAAACACGCAGAGATTTGCATAAGATACCGGAGCTTGCTTTTTGTGAGGAAAAGACGGCGGATTATATCTGCGGCAGGCTAAAGGAAATTGGGCTGCCTTTTGAACGTGGTGTTGCCAAGACTGGCGTTGTTGCTTTAATTTCTGCGGAAAATGCGTCTCATACTCTTCTGCTGCGTGCAGACATGGATGCGTTACCGATGCAGGAGAGCAAAAAACTTCCGTTTGCTTCAGAACATGCAGGGGTAATGCATGCGTGCGGTCATGATGGTCATGTTGCTATTTTGTTGGCTGCAGCGGAGATTTTGTGGAAAATGCGTGAGGAACTTTCCTGCAATGTTAAACTTGTGTTTCAGCCGGCAGAAGAGGATACAGGCGGAGCAAAACCGATGATTGATGCCGGCGTATTAGAAAACCCTAAGGTGGATGCCGCCCTTGCACTACATATTATGAATGAATTAGATGTGGGAACAATCCGTGTGCTTGATGGCGCGGTAATGGCATGTCCGGATGAATTTGATTTAAAAATTATAGGAAAGGGTGGTCATGGTGCTTATCCGGATCGCTGTGTTGATCCGATTGCAATAGCAAGCCAAATTATTACGGCTTTTTCCGTGTTGTCAGCGCGCTGTACCAATGTGTATGCTCCAAATGTGATTTCTGTTTGTTCAATCAGTGGTGGCACCTTTTATAATGTTATTCCGGAAAGTGTCACAATGCGCGGAACGGTTCGGCTTTATGATCGTGAACTTCGTGCGCGGTTGCCCAAAATGATGGAACAGGTGATAAAGAGATATACAGAGGCTTTTGGAGCAGAGTATGACTGGGATTATCGCTTTATGTTTCCGCCGGTAGTTAACGATTCTGCGCTGGCTGAAAGTTTTGCTGGCTGTGCTGAAAAAATATTGGGTGCTGAGAATGTTTTGCGAAAGGGTTCCCCATCTATGGCAGGAGATGATTTTTCTTATTTTGGAGAAAGGGTTCCGTCTGTTTATTTTAATTTAGGCGGTGGCAGTGACCGAAAGGGGCTTCGCGAAGCTCTGCACAGTCCGGATTTTAATTTTGATGAGGATTGCCTTTTGACGGGTGTGCTGTCTTTGTGCTGCTTTGCTGTGCATTATGGTCGGGAGGCAGAGATGGAGTCGTAGATTGATATTCTCTATATCATTGTAAGTTTTATGTTTTTCTCATGAAATCAGTGTTTTGCAAACCATTTTTTCTAAAAATAAGCTTTTACGTGAAACTTTTGGCAGAAGTATTGACATTAAGGAAATAGTTTTGATAGAATAAGCGAGGAAAAAGTTGATCCATGTAATAAAGATTTCGGGCACACTCAATAAAGCATGCTTTTAGTGCAGAGATGTTATGATGTTGTGGAAGTGAAGGGAGAAAATATTCATTTTATGAAAAGTCAAAAATTGAAAGGAAACAGTATATTGTTACTGGTAGCATTTATATGGGGCGTGTCGTTTATTGCGCAGAGCAAGGGTGTAGAGAGCATACCTCCCGCTACTTTTAACGGTGTCAGAAGTCTTTTAGGCAGCGTGGCACTTCTGCCTGTAATTGCTTTGTTGGATTTTTTTAAAAAGAAACAGGGCATTGCCGTGCAGAGACTGGACAAAAGTTTAATCGTTGGGGGCGTATGCTGCGGTATTTTCCTTTGTATTGCAGGGACATTGCAAACAATGGGAATGCAATACACCAGTCCCGGTAAAGCTGGCTTTATTACTGCACTTTATATGGTAATCATTCCAATTTTTGAGCTTTTTGCAGGAAAAAAACCACGGCCGGTTGTGCTTTTGGCTGTGGCGATTGCTGTTATTGGAATGTATTTAATGTGTATAGACTCAGAACTTTCTATTAATAAAGGAGATATTATTATATTGATTTGTGCCTTCTTTTTCGCAGGGCATATTTTAGTGGTAAATCATTTTTCGCCCAAAATGGATGGCGTTAAACTGTCTTGTATGCAGTTTTTCGTATGTGGTGTTTTGGACATTCTTTTTGCACTTATTTTTGAAAAGCCGCAGATAGCACCTCTTTTTGAAGGTTGGATATCTATAGGATATGCCGGTATTATGTCATGCGGAGTTGCTTACACGCTTCAAATTATTGGGCAGAAATATACCGATCCGACCTCTGCTTCTATTTTAATGAGTTTGGAGTCGGTGTTTTCAACCTTAACAACGGTAATATTAATTGCCTGTGGCTGGAAACTGACGGGCGGTGCCTTAGAAACCAAAGAAATCGTTGGCTGTGTTTTGATGTTTGTTGCAATTTTGTTTGTGCAATTGCCGGAACGCATGCCGAAAACGGATAAGTTGTCTGCAAGTTCCGGAACATGATAAGACGGATGATATATAAGAGAAAAACGGCAAAGGTGGAATCGTTTGTATTTCCTTTGCCGTTTTTTTATTAGTCCTGTTATTCCTGTGCTTGTTCATCCGAAGCTTTTTCGGGCGGCGCGGTTTCGTTGGAATTTTGCGATTGCCTGCCGCGATGGTCAATAGTGTAATTTTCCCGATAAATTAATTCGCCGGCGGGCACGATTTTATAACCGTCTGCGGTAAGTTTTTCCAAAATTTTCGGGAGTGCTTCCGGTGTGTTTTTTGCACCATTGTGAAATAACATAATTGAGCCCGGTTTTACGCGCTTAAGCACACGGGTAACAATATCATCGGTAGCTAAATCTTTCCAGTCAAGACTGTCCCCACAGGCAGCAGTTGGAATGGTGGATTATGACAGCAGTTTAATAAGCTCTGCTTTGAATTCTTCATATGTAGTATCATGTTGTGATACTTTTTCAGCTTCCATGTTTTTTATCTTCTCTGCGTCAAGCTCAATGCCCTTAAAACAGTATGGGTAATACTTGCGGCTGCTGTGCGGTCTTACGGTTTCAAAACTGCCGAACATGGAAAACTTTTTCCCGAATATAATCTTTGTCATCGGCTCGCCGCCAAAGTGATTTTTGTAATAGCTTGCATATGCTTTGTATAATACGGCTTTTTCGCATATGGTTTCATCTCTTATGCGGCAGCAGTCTTTTGTGAACTGTTTAAAAATATCGTCTTCCGTCACTTTTCTTGATATATTGGAAAGCTCCCTTTTGTTATCGTCAAGGCTTTGTTTTAAGCTTCCGATGCTATACCTTATGTAATTTGCGGCAGCCTTGTTAGGCGTGATTTTATCAATATTTTTTGAAAGTATCTCAAATCCGGCAGCGCCGTAAATCGTTTTCATTTTTCTGTACCGCAGATGGCTCTCGGTTATATATACAAACGGCATTTTATTTTCAAAGTGCAGATTTCCCGGAAAGGACGGATTCTTAACGCTTATTTTTTTGCCGCTCATCAGCTTAGATAGCTTCTTTACCGAAAGCTCGGTTTCCGGTATTTTCCCGTTTATAACAACATTGACGCGGCTTCCGAGGTAAAATTCAACAGAAAGCCTGTGCAGACCTTTAATCTTTGTAAGTTCTGTATAATCAACAGGAGATATTGTATGGTCGGAAAACATATTAAAAAAGTTTATGAGCTTTTCGTGCAGTTCTTTTTCTGCCAAAATAACAGTCGGTTTTGACGAACTGCTAACCCCGTTAACGATTTCCGAAAGCATATCCAGAATTATACCGAGTGTTTTGAAATTACCGTTCGATAATTCATATAAAAACCTGTGTGCAATTTCCGCCGGGGTGTCATATGAGGTTTTAAGATGTTTATATGCATTTTTCAGATGTCTGTTATTCGGCACATTTTCTGATTCGGACTGCTCAACACAACCGTGCATTTTCATAGCGAAACGGATAATGGAATAGCTCTTATTTTTTTCCTTTTCACTTAATGTATCCAAAAAATCTTGCTTGCATATGGGTGCGATAACATTGTTTTTGTTTACTATGTACAGGTTATGACCGATAACCCGGCAGGATGCTTTTGCGTACTCTTTCAAGCCGGAAAGCGCATGAGAATATTCGCGTTTTATTTTATCTTCCTTTTCTTTCTTTTTTGCTTGTTTTTCTGCTTCTGTATTATGCCTTCTTAATCTTTCAGCGTATTTAAAATATCTTTCTTCAAGGGTTGGCATTTATGACACCGCCTGTCAAATTTCATGTGCACCGTAAAACCGCATGTGCACCATAAATTATATAATATTCCAATTTGTTCGTCAACATAATACGATATATATATAATAAAATATCATTAATAAACATCATATATAAACTAAGTCATCAAGGCATTTTGTAAGTATTTACAGAGCATATAACTTCCTTGTAAGCAATCGGAATAATTACATGACGCGGTTGCATATTATCAAAACAAGGAGGTAATTTAATGATGAAAATTACTAACACTTTTTGCAGTAAAAATGATAACGAAAGGATTATGAAGCAATCCGAACTTCACCGCCGCTGTATATTGCTTATACGCGCAGCACGTGAAAGGAGGATTGCGGCATGAATGTAATTTACGCAAGACAATCCATTGATAAAAAAGACAGTTTATCAATAGAAGCACAGATTGAGCAGTGCCGCAAATTTGCCGGGACTGACGCAAAGGTCTATAAAGACAAAGGGTATTCCGGAAAGAATATAAAACGTCCTGATTTTACGGAGCTTATAAAAGCGGTAGAATCGGGAGCGGTTAAAAAGATATTTGTATACAGACTTGACCGTTTCAGCCGTTCTATTGCGGATTTCAGCCGTATGTGGGAGCTTTTGGAGAAACACGGAGTTGAGTTTTACTCGGCAACCGAAAACTTTGACACATCAACGCCAATCGGCAGAGCAATGTTAAATATCGTATTGGTATTTGCGCAGCTTGAACGTGAAACAACGGCAGAGCGTGTTAAGGACAATTACATACACCGTTTTAAACTCGGAGCGTGGGGCGGCGGACCTGCCCCCTACGGCTTTGACCTTGCAAAAATCATTTCCGACGGCACAAAATCATCATCACTGATTGCAAATAAATGTGCCGATATTGTAAAGGCAATATTTGAAGAATACGCTAAATCCGACACCTCATTAAGAGGTATTGCAAACGCGCTTACCCAAAAGGGCATACACGGTCCAAAACGTGAGGCGTGGGATAATGTCACGGTTTCGCGCATTTTGCACAGTCCGGTGTATGTAAAAGCCGACAGAGATGTATATTGGTTTTATTTAGCCAAAGGGTTGCAGATTATGCAGGACATAGAAGCCTTTGACGGGGAGCATGCCTGCAATGTCATAGGCAGGCGCGACCGCACAAGAAACAAATATAATTCCCTCAGCGGACAAATGCTGTCGGTTTCAAATCACAAAGGGTTTATCGATTCTGATTTATGGCTGAGAGTTCAGGCAAAGCTTGACGGCAATCCGCAGATTTCACAGGCAAATGCAGGAAAATACTCTTGGCTTACAGGCCTTATGAAATGTGCAAAGTGCGGATATGCCATAAAGGTAAACTCTTATAAAAAAGAAAATCGTCTCCGCTTAGTGTGTTCGGGAAAATCAAATATGTCAGTCTGTGACGCTTCTGTTTCGGTTGATTTAAGAGAACTTGAAGATTACATAGCAAACGAAATTGAAAAGGCTCTTAATGCAGCGCCGCCTTGCGGAGTTCTGCCGAGCAAACAAAAACAATCCGATGATATTCTTGCCATAGAGCAAAAAATTGAGCGGCTTGTCGGCGCACTGGCCAATAGCAGTGATATATCGGCAACATATATTTCAAGAGAAATCGAACGGCTTCACAAGGTCAGAGAACAGCTGTTATCTCAGCCGCATAAAACCGAAACGGAGTTTGCAAATCTTGATTTTAAATCGCTTGACTTTGAAGAAAAAAAGATTGTTGCAGCGGAGTTTATCAACAGAATCCTGATAAATGAAAACGAAGTAAATATTGAATGGAAAATGTAGTCCTTCATTTTGTGTAGAAATGTCGGGCTGCTTTTTTTATACTTTTAAATTACAGATAATATATAAATAATATTACAAATGAAAGAAAAAGGCGTGTATAAAGGGCGCAAGCCGATTGAAAAAAATCTTGACGAGGTTGTAACCCTTTGGAAAAACGGCAAAATCACCGCCGGCGGAGCCATGAAAAGGCTCGATATGAAATCGCACATTATACAGAAAAGTAAAAACCTTAAAATAAAACTTTATTCTTTGCATACAATAATAAATGCTGTTGATTTTTTAGCATAATTATGCTAAAATAATTATATGACAAATGATTTTGGAGGTGCAAGCATGAATAACATAAGACCTGTTTCCGATTTGAGAAATAATTTTGCCGAAATTTCAAAGACTGTTCACGAAACCAAACAACCGGTTTTTCTGACAAAAAACGGTTTTGGCGATATGGTTGTTTTGAGCATGGAAGCATACGAGAATTTGCAGTTTGAAAGCGAGGTTTATTTCAAGCTTAAGGAAGCTGAAAAAGAAGCCGAAATCAATTCTACGCGTTATTCTGCCAAGGAAGTTTTAAAAGCACTGAAAAACAGAGCGGGTGAATCCCAAAATGTATAAGCTAGAATTTCTGCCGATTGCTTTAAACGATATGCTCGAAATAGTAAGCTATATAAGTAATGAAATTAAAAATCCGATTGCGGCAGACAGACTATCCGAAAAGCCTGTTGCAGCCGCCGAAGTACTTGCGGATTTCCCATATTCAAACCCCGTTTATATACCAATGAAACAGCTTAACCATGAGTATCGAAAAACAGTTATTGAAAACTATCTTATGTTTTATTGGGTAGATGAACCGCGCAAGACCGTTACCGTTGCACGAGTGATTTACGGCAAACGGGATTATGGCAAAGTAATTGAATAGATGTAAAAAGAGAGTAACCGCAAATGTTGGGTTACTCTCTTTCTTTAGCTTTTTGAAGAGGCGTTTTGTCTTTAGTTATTCGGAATCTCTATATGAGATTTCAGCAGGCGAATTTCATGACTGTTTACAATTTCTTCTGCGACCATTTTTGCAATGGTTTCCGCACCCGATTTAGAAAGGTGAACCGTATCCGTTACATCGGAGGTGTAATCTTTTGTGATGCCCGGTACCAAATATTCCGCTTTTGCGTTTGTTTCACCGATGGAGTCCAAATAGGCTCGGTGTGCCGACCCGATGTCAATGACGGGGACGTTTAGCTCTGCGCCCAATTCCTTCATGGCAGTGCGGTACGGGTCAACCACGTCATCGGCAATTTTACCATCGGTAAACTGACACATGCGAATGGAGGTCAGAAAAACCGGGATAGCGCCTTTTTCTCTTATTTTATACACCATGGTTTTTAAATTGTACCGATAATTGTTGTTTGTGTTTGCCTGTGTATCGTCTGCATAGGTTCTGCGTTGGGCATTGCTGCTGGCCGCGTCATTATGCCCCAGTTGGATCAGCACATAGTCATTTTTTTGCAAATTGCTGACGGTTGCTGCAAATTCATTTGTCAACGAAAGAAAGGTTTTGGTGCTGTAGCCTGACTTGGCGGCGTTGACATATTGCATATCATCCTTTACATAGTTGGAAAATTCCATGCCCCAGCCGGTTTTTGGAGTTGCATCGCTTCCCCAAACGGCAGCGGTGGAATCACCAATGATATACAGCGCAGATTGGGCGCGCGTGTGTTTTGTAATGCTCATTGATACACTGACGGATTTTAAATACAGCTCCCGATCCTTTTGGTCATCCGAGGTAATAAAGAAGTCGGCGTCCGTATTGGAAACAGTTTCGGTGTTGGAAACGGCTCTGAAATTACTGGGGTATAAGTCGTCCTTATATTCCAGACGTCCCATGGCATTGACAAAGCATGCGTCTGCAATTTGAACGATTGCTGTTTTCCAGGTGTTTGTGTTGGTTCGCTTAACAGATACCTGTTTGTAGCCTCTTGCGGTTACAATCGGGCTTGAAGTCCAATGCCAACCCATTGTGGGGTCGGAGGAGTTATATTTTAAGTAAATATAGTCGGTGCCGTTATCAAAATACTCAAAGCGAATGACGGCATTATTTTGTTTTGGACCGTACATAAAATCATCCGAGACGCGAAAATAAAATGATCTTTGTTTGCCAGATGGCGTATCGTCCGTGATGAACTGCGTTGCGCGGCAGGATTCGTTACCCATGGTGCTTTCGACTGTCCAAGAGTCCTGTTTTGGAGTGCAGTATTTTGCAATTCCGGGTGCGGCAAGCACAATGCCGTTTCCTCTTACATTGCCGTTTGCCATAGATAAAGAAACATCTTGATACTGATTTGTGTTGTTCGGAGCAGTATATTCGGCATCAGGTATTAAAGCTACATTTTGAATGTAAATTCCGTCACCCTCGGTAAATGCCCCATCATCCAAGTAAATACGGAAGGTACCTCTTGCATCGCCGTAAAAATTCTGTCCGTCAAAGCCCGGCAGCGTCAAATAGGAAGTTTTCCAGCAGTTCAAATCAGCCGCGCCGATGGAAATGACCTGCGTTACGCCCGGCTTTGCGCCGTATTGCACTTTAATGTTGTGTGCAGTGTTTGTCGGGCTTTCAATGTAATATGTCAGTTCCAAAGCATACACGGTTGTGGCTTTTTGGGTGTAATAATTGCTATCCATCTTAAACCATGCACCGCCGGAGGTTTTTTGAGTGCCGTTTCTATAAAAGTATCCGTGTCTGCGGTAGACTGTGCCGTTTAGTTCTTTGGTTTCACCATAGGCATCTTTGGTCGCATCGTCAATTTTTGTATAGGTGATACCGTTGTTGGTATTTAGCAGATCTGAGTACAGTGGTGCGTCGGTCTGCAAGGTCAGCTCAGTTTTGGCAGATTCAAGTCCTGCCGCGGTGCAGGCGGTTACGGCATAGACGTAATCCGTGTCAAAATCAAGATTGTAATCAATATAGTGCAGGTTTTGTGTTGTGGCAATTTTGCTGTCGTTGCGGTAAATGTTATATGTAGCGGCGCGTTCGTCCGCTGCCTCCCACGAAAGCATGGCCGTATGAACCGTTGTGGCGGCAGAGAGAGCCACGGGCGATTCCGGCGCGGTTTGCAGAGGTGACATGGTGTCAAAATTATCCCAAACAAAATATTTATAGGTGTAACCGTCTGTTGCGGGCAAAAGAGTTTGTGCCGATAACGTTGCATTGTCGCTTGGTGCTATCTTTCGGGTATCGGTATTGAGAGCTTTGAGAGTTTTTGCGACATCATCATACACGGCAACAATTAAGGTGGCATAGGCCGGCTCGCTTTTGCGGTTGGCTGCCGAAACCTTCGTTTGTATCAGGCCCGGCTCTGGCCTTTTAATTGGTGTTTCAATTTCGTTTGCTACCTTATAATAGGAAGGTGCCGAAATTTCCAATCCGTTGTTTTCTGCTCCGACGCATAACATTGCGATGTTTGCATAGATTACGGTCATAATTAATGCAGACAAAAGAGTACAGCATCTTTTTTTTATTTTCATATTTTCTCTGTCCTTTCTGATATGTATTTTCTATCTAAGTTGATTTTAGCGTAGCAAATTACGGAACGTCAATTGACAAAATTTAGAGATAAACGAATGTAAACAGGCGAAAAAGCCATAGTGGTGTGTGTTTTATCCATTCTTATTCTTGAAAATTGTCATTTCAATCAAATAATAGCTGATTTTTTGTATGGTGTATTTCATAAGCACCGTCCGTTATGTGGTTGAGGGCGTGGTCGAGTATTTTGGTTGTTGGTTTGGTCTTATTAACAGTCTGTGCGGACAGGCAAACATATGCCTATCCGCTATTTTATTTTATACAAAATTGACGCATGGACAAATTTTGTATTGCCCAGCTATTTGGCTTAGGCGGAAAAGGCACCGTTGCGACCGTTTGTGTGATTGTGTCTTGAATTTTGTCAATTGACAGGACATATAAAAACAACGTATAATGAGTGTGTCTTAGCGGAAAACGTATGTCGGGTTGTGTTTTGCTGGGCGGCAATCACCAGTTTTGCAGAGGAGGAAAAGTATGAAGAAAATAACATCGCTGCTACTGAGTTTTTTGATGTTTTTTATGGTTGCGGCATATGCAGAGGTTTTTATTCCCGAACAGGGGCTTCAGCCAGAGGAACAAGGTGTTGCGTCAGCGGCAGATCCGCTGAATGCCTATCTCATTTTGGGAGAAAATATACAAGGCTCTCGTATGCGGCTTATTGAGGATACGTCGGCAAAACGATATGACGAGCTGTATAATGAAAAAGTTGTTTTTCGTGGTAAGCAAGGGCGACAGGTGTATAAAGAAAATTATCTTTATTTTTCTTTGGATGATGACTTTATCGGCCCGAATGATCACGAAATTGCGATTGTGATCGAATATTTTTGTTATGACAATGGTAAGGGTTATTTTCATTTTGACTATAACAGTACCAACGGAAATGATTATCAAAGAAGATCCGTGCAAAAATCAGCGCCTGATGCGCAATGGTGCACACAAACAATTACGATAGATGACTTTGATCTGAGACATGCTCAAAAAAACGGAGCGGATTTGCGAATTGCTTCCAATTTATATAATACGTTTTCTAAAATCGAAATTATCAATGTATCCCGTGCGCGCAAGCGGACAAAAGAGCTTGTTGGCGCATCGCACTATCGGGAGGCAGAAGCCCTGCAAGCGGCTGGCCTGCTGGAAAAGGATGTTTCGCTTTTGGGGGGCATTACGCGCGAAGATGTAGCGAGGCATGTGACAAAGCTTGCGAATCCGCAGCTTTTGGATATGCCGAAGTCGTGCTCCTTTCATGATGTGCGAGAAGAGAACGCACCCTATGCAGCGTATGCGGTCGGCAAAGGATGGATGAGCGGCGACGAGCAAAACGGTTTTATGGCACAAAGGGACATTACGGTCAGGGAGCTTTTAACGGTATTTTTGCGGATGTTGGGTGCGCCGGATGAAAATATTTACGAAAATTGTTTTGCGCTAGCCAAGCAATATCAGCTGATTCAGGACAGCGGTGTTGTGTATTTAAACGGTCAAAAGAGCATTTCCAATTCGGATTTGATTTATTCGGCGGATAAAAAAGCGACGGGAGACAATCTTGTCATTCTAGCATATCGTGCATTATTTGCAAAGATAAACGGCAGAACGCTGATCAAACAACTGATGGAGGCGGATAAAGGGATGACGGAAAGATTAAGGCAATCGGAGGATGAGAAAATGTCCGGATCGGTTTACGAGGGGGCATCCTTTATTCCCAAAGAGGAAATAAAGGATGAAGTTACAGGGCGGACGATTCAGTTCGTCAGCTTTAACGGGATTAACACGCTGCGGCCTTATGTAACGCAGAACGAATGGGACAACAAAAGTGAGAGAATTGTTTTCGGCGTAGAGGGGACAAATAATGCACTGTATTCTTATCATACTAAAACGGGAGAGACGGTATTTTTAGGTAACGGCTGCTTAAATGACGGAATTTGTCATGCCTATGTGACGGAAGGGAACGATGTATATTACCAAAACCGTGCGGATGGGACCGTGAATTGTGTTAATTTGGATACGATGGAAAATCGAGTTGTTGCAGCCAAAAATGCGGGTGTTCCGCAAGTGACAGCAGATGGAAAGTTTTTGGGCGGTTACTGGGGCTATGACACAACAAAGGGGCCTGACGGGAACCAACGTTTATACATAGCGCCAAGGCTGAACACACAAACGGGTGAATGGGATTTGAGCTGCCGACATGAATTTAACGAGGTGTACGGCGCCGGTTATTACAACATGGGTCATCCCATGATTAATCCAAAATATCCTGATTTGATGGCGTATTGCCATGAAGGCGACACAAGCTATGTTCCGGACAGAGCTTGGGTATATAACTACCAAACAGGGGAACACAAGGTGTTGATTCCGCATGCAATTCGGCAGGACGGCATCAACGGCGAGACAATCGGCCATGAAAAGTGGTCGTGGGATGGAGAATATATGTATGCCGTTAAGTTTTCCTATCCGCAAAACATTGGGGTAAACGGCATTATCCGTGTGAAAAAGGACGGTACAGAGCGCACGTATTTTCCCGATGACGAAAAATACCATTATTGGCATTGCAGCGCAAGTCCCGACAACAATTGGATTGTTGCGGACGTGCTGCCGACCGGCACCGCGGCAGATCAGTATGTTGACATTGTGTTAATTAATACAAAGACAAATGAGCAGATTTTGGTGTGCCGTGCACGCGAGATGGAAAATACAAACCATCCGAATCAGCCGCATCCGTGCTTTTCGCCAGATGGCAAAAAAATATCTTTTAATACCAGAAATGCTGATGGAGTTTTGGGTATCGGCTGGGTTGATGTGAGTGACTTGGTTGCGCAGGTTCCGCAGGATAAGGGGAGACAGCTTTCCGATTCCGTAACCTATGTTTCATATGAAAATTCTGCTGTTGATGTGAATGAGGTACAAAAAGCAGGTCAAAATGCCGTGAAAATTGGCAGAGATAAGGAGCTTGCCGTTTGTGTGGATGACGCGGTCTGCTATGAGGCGGCAACGGAGGTAAGCCTGCGCATTACCTACTATGATGAAGGCGTTATGCCGATTCGGATTGTGTACAGCGGCGGTGTGAAGAATACTTGGGATTTGGCGAATTATGAAAACTGTTCGTATGAGCTTGTGAGGACGGACAGCAAAAAATGGAAAACGCAGGTGATAACGCTTGCAAACGTTAACATGCAAAACGCCTGCGGACAGGGCGCGGATTTTAAAATCAGCGGTGCATATTCGGCAGTGTATCTTCAAAATGTGGAATGGATATCCGCATCGGACAAGTGAAGGCAAACGATTGTGCTGTTAGATTCGTTGCAATGAGTGAGAGGGGAGATTGAATTGAAAAAAATATCCGTTATACTGTTAGTTTGGCTTATGCTGTTTCATGGTTTTGGCATATTCTCTTCGGCGGAGGAGATGCAGACACTTACCGTCAGCGCCGAGATGAAGCATGAAACACAGGAAGTAAGCGTTACCGTTCAAAATATTGCCGATTATCCGCAATGGGTTTCCTTTGTAATATATAAAGAGGGCGCGGATCTTTCTAAAGCGGACGAATTTGTACGGATTGATGAAACGCTTTTGTATGAGCAGGAAAAGGTGACAAAAACCTTTGCTATGACGGAGGAGGATGCCAGCGGACGATACAGTCTGTCCGTGCGCGGCAAGGGACGGGCAGAAACCGTACTGTTTGACTATCAAAGTCGTACAGATGTGAATCAAATGATTCTGCCGGAAGCAAACCGTCTGACAAAGGATGGAGTGGATGCATTTTTCAGAAAATACAGTCTGTTGTTTCAAATTATCATTGACACTTCTTACGAACAAGCCATTGACGAGGCGACAGAAAAGTGGATTGTAATTCGGGACAAAGAATATTCTAAGGGGTTTATGAGCCTGGAGGAAATCAAAAGGGCATATACATACAGTATGATGTTGACGGAGCTTAAAAGAGCAAGCAGCAGTGAGATATTAAACGTGCTTGAGTTGTACGGCACAGACATTTGGGAGCAACTTGACAACTCGGATTATACTCAACATAAGGAAGGCTATGCTGCGCTTCTGTACAAGCGTTGTCATGAAGATATGCCGATTGGAATTTCGTCTTTTACAAGGTTTTTGGATGAGCTGCTTGCAGTGAACCTGGTGAATCTTTCCGATGCGGTGAGCATGAGCCGGGTGATTGAGACCTATGCGGAGCAGCTAGGGATTGATGTCGCGCGGTATTGTCAATACGACAGCGTATCGGTTAACCGGGCGCTCGTCGGTGCGGATTTTACAAGGGCACGTGATGTTGCTGCGGCTTTGGAAAAAAGAATGAATGAACTGGATCGGACAAAAACCTCTTCCGGCACAAGCGGTGGCGGTGGTGGAAAGGGTGGTCTTTCGTCGCAGGTGCAGATTCCGTCTGCGTCATTAAAGCCTCAAAATCCGCAGGTGGAAACGCCTTTTCAGGATTTGGACAAAGCGGAATGGGCACGGGAGAGCATAACGGCGCTTTATGTAATCGGCGTTGTAAATGGAACTGATGAAATGAGCTTTTGTCCCAATCAGAGCATTACGCGTGCCGAATTCATTAAAATGGTTGTTACAGCATTTGAATTATATGACGAAAATGCGCAATGTGAATTTAACGATGAGGCAAAAGACAGCTGGTGTTATCCATATTTGGCAAGCGCTTACGAAAACGATATAATTTACGGATGTGATGACGGAACGGTTGGCGCGGCGGATCCTATCAGCCGACAGGATGTGTGCGTGATTGCAGATCGTGTTTGTCGGAAAAAATCTATACAGCTTGCAGGCAACCGTGAAAGAAAAGTGTTTTCTGATTCAATGCAGATAGCGGGTTACGCAACGGACAGTGTGGCGGCTTTGCAGAACGCAGGCATTGTAGACGGTTTTCCAAGCGGCGATTTTCAGCCACTCCGGCCGGTTACGCGAGCTGAGGCAGCCAAAATTATATACGGTTTGCTAAAAATTTAAAAACGGCTGCGCATATAAACCTTAACTATGGAAGGGTGTTGAACGTGAACATTAAAAAAGAAATCAAATGCGTGATGGTATTGCTTGTATTCTGCATAAGTTTACTGTATTGTCCGCGTATTTTTGCTGCATCCCCCAAGGTATATCTTACCAAGGAAACAGACGGCGGCGAGATGGTGATTCCTTCGGCAGAGGAGGGCATGATTACCGTACATGCTGAGGTGACAAAAAAGGCTGTGCTGATTGCAGTCCTGAAAAACAAAACAACGGGATATATCCGAGAAATCGCGTCCGCTGCTTCAGATGGCGCCTGTCACATCAGTGCAAAAATTCATGTGTATAATTTACAGGACAACGCATTGACATATTATATTTGGGATTCGCTGACTGACAGAAAAACGCAAAAGTGTGCGCCGCCTGCCATGCCGAAGAATATACAGGCAGAGGCAAAGGTCAATGCGCTGGAACTATTCTGGTCGGAGAGTTCTGGGGATGAGGTAATCACGGAGTATCGCGTTTATGATGGGGATGTGTTACTGCAAACGATTCAAAATAGTTTACACTGTACGATTCGCAACTTAGAAGAAGACACAGCTTATACCTATGCTGTTTCAGCTGTAGATGCAGAGGGCGTGGAGTCGCAAAAGGCAGAGATTTGTGCAAGTACAAAAAAGATGCTTCAATATCGGTTTGATTCGGTAGAAAAAGAGGACGGTCTGGGATTTGTGGATAACGCCACCAATATGGGAAGTGACTCTTACACGACGGATACGGTTATAGGGGAGGTGAATTGCCGTGCGGCAGGGCCGATTCCCTATAATAATACGACCAGACAGGGTATGCTGTATTTTAAGGTTGATTTAAACAAGTTGCCGACAGAGCAAAAGAATGTGACGTTTCGCATTCGGTATTATGACATCGGCAACGGAACTGTGCAGCTTCAATATAATGCAGAATCAAGCATAGCCAAAGCGGTTACGGTTGCGCAATTGACAGACACCAAAACATGGAAAACAGCTGTTGTTTCGGTAGATGATGCGAAGTTTACGAATCCGGCGGCGTTGCAATACGCCGGATTCCGAATTGGCATCAGCGCAGGTGAAACGCTGTATGTGCGTAATGTGGCGGTGATCGGCAGCAATTTGTACGATGCGGGCGCTGATGAACCGGGTGAGCCGGAGGAGCCGCAACAAAACTCTGTCAGTGCAGATTTTGGGACGCTCGAATTTAACGGCCTGCGGCTGTGGCTGCCACCTGCTGGAGCAACCTCCGACGGGGTCACAACGGCGGCGCAAGCAGACGGTGAGGACTGCCGTTATGCGGCAAAGGGAAAATGGTTTTATCTGACAGTTGATCCGGCTGTGATTTCGTCCGATCATTCTAAGGTGAAAATTTCACTTCGGTATTATGACGATAATGCAGGGAACATTATTCTGCAGTACAATTCCGGCGATACGGGTGTAGCGGAAGGCATTCCGCGCGATTATAAGTCGAAAACCGTTTTACAAAAAACAGGTAGCAATACTTGGAAGGACGTTTCCTTTACTTTAGATGATGCATCATTCCGCCAGGCACAGGGTTCTTACAAGGCAGATATGCGTATCGGTACACAAACGGAGGACGACGGCTTATATATACAGAATGTGACAATTGAAAAAGTACAGTAAATGATGAAAGGGAAGAAAAAAGAGATGTCGGAGATTACCAATTGGAAATTGCAATATAGGGACAATCCGCCGCTTGCGGCACAAACACCTTGCTCGCTGTATTCAGTTTTGCTGGAGCACAAACTGATACCACATCCGTATCAGGACAGGAACGAGGCGCAAATAAGAGATTTGTGCAAGGATGACTGCGAATTTACGGCAAGCTTTACCTTAGAGGAAACGAAGGATATGGTGATAGTTTTTCAATCGCTGGATACGATTTGTGATGTGTATGTAAATGATGTTTTGCTTGGCAAAACGGACAATATGCACGTGGAATATCGGTTTGATTTGGAGGGCGCGGCGCATCCGGGTGAAAATATGGTCAGGGTGTATTGTCATTCGCCGATTCGCTATATTACGGAAAGGCAAAACAAGTGGAGCCTAATTGCACAACCGGACTGTATTGAAGGCATGGCGCACATCCGAAAGCCAAATTACGCTTTTGGCTGGGACTGGGGTCCGCAGCTGCCGGATATGGGCATACAGGGTAAAGTTTATCTTCAAAATAAACATGTGAAAGACAAGCGTGATATTCTTGTTCGTCAGTTTCACAAGGATAACCATGTGCGGCTGGAAATTGTTTTTGAAAACATGCCTGACAACGCAAAGGCGCAGGCAAGGCTTACAGATGGTAACACATGTATTGAACAGACGATTGTGAACAAGTTGGCTGTGCTGACGGTGGAACAGCCGAAACTGTGGTGGCCGAGGGGTTACGGCGAACAGCATTTATATACACTGACGGTTTTAGTGGAGGATGCAAGGTGTGGCCGATATGAAATAACACAGCAGATTGGTTTGCGCGATATGAAAATCAGTCGCGATAAAGACATGGTGGGCGAAGAATTTTGCTTTATGGTAAACGGCGTTAAAATCTTTGCCATGGGCGCAGACTTGATTCCCGTTGATAATATTTTGCCGCTAGTAACCCGTGAAAGGGAAAAACGAGTAATTGATGATGCGGTACAGGCCCGTTTTAACTGTGTGCGTATTTGGGGCGGCGGTTATTATTACAGTGAATATTTTTACGAAGAATGTGATAAGTGCGGTATTTTAATCTGGCAGGATTTCATGTTTGCGTGTCAAAGTGTCCATCTGAGCACGGCTTATGAAAAAAGCGTACGTGAAGAGGCAAAACAAATAATCAAACGGTATCGCAACCATGCATCTTTGGCACTTTTTTGCGGCAACAACGAAATTGAGGGCGCATTTTTGTGGTTTCCGATCAGCAGTGAAGGGGCCAAAATGGAATATTTGCAATTGTTTGAACAACTGCTGCCCGATTTGTGCGAACAGTATGCACCCGATGTTTTTTATTGGCCTTCCTCGCCATCGGCAGGCGGTGGTTTTCATGATACCAACACTTACGAGCGAGGCGATGCGCACTATTGGGAAACATGGTTCCACGGGCGGGATATGGAGGTTTTCCGTACGCAGCAAATACGTTTTTGTTCGGAGTTTGGGTTTGAAGCTTTGCCTGCGCCGGAGACCTTGAAAAAATATATTACGGATGCAAAGGAGCTGAATTTTTATTCTAAAACCATTGCATCGCACCACAAATGCAAAAACGGCGCGGCTATGATTATGTCAAAGCTTGCGGATTATTATCCGTATCCGTCAAACATTGAAGAAATCTGCTATTTGTCTCAGCTACGCCAGGCAGATGTGATTGCTTACCAGGTGGAGCATGCAAGGCGCATGCGCGGTGTGTTTATGGGCATGATTTACTGGCAACTCAATGATTCGTGGCCGACAATTTCGTGGTCATCGGTTGATTACTGCGGCCGATATAAAGCGCTTTACTATATCAGCAGTCAGATATTTGCACCTGTTTTGCTGTCGCTGCATTTATATAATAGCGACGTGACGGTGAATGTTTCAAACGAAACGAGAGAAGCATTTTCCGGAACGATAGGCGTTACCTTATATGGCGAAAATTTTCAGGTGCTGGATGTTTATGAATCTGTGGCAGAGGTTGCGGCACTTAGCTCAAAGGATATTTCGGTTTTGCATATGACAGACAAAATAAAGGGTTTTGAGGATAGCCGTTACCTTTATGCCGTCCTGAAAAACGAAGCGGGGGACATTGTGGGAGAAAAACTGCTTACGTTTGAAAGACCGAAAAACATGAAGCTTTCCGATCCGAACATTCGAGTGCATACAGAGCAAAGGGATGGAAAAACGTGGATTACCCTGATGGCTCGCACGCTTGCTATGTATGTATTCGTCAGCGTTGGCGATGTGAATTTGTCTGAAAATTATTTTCATTTGGCAAATGGAAAGAGTGTAACGATAACCGCAGAAGGTGCTTACGACGAGAACGATGTTCATGTTATGTCGTTGTATGATGTAATTATTAAGAACTAGCCGAAAAAAATAAAAGAAAGAATGGGATGTTATGAAACGAGCAATTTATGAAGAGATGGCGAAGAAAACACGGGATTTTTTTCAAAAGGCAGGTATTGTGGTTAGGCCGGAGGAAGCGATTGAAGTGGCGGACTTTGGCTTAAATCAATTGGAGCAAATAGGGCTGCAGCTTTGTGTATATATTAATACGGATCGTGTTTGTGCAAAGGAAATGGTATTATTTCCTCATCAGACCTGTCCGGAACACAAGCATGTTCCGTCTGCATTGCACGAAGGCAAGGAGGAAACCTTCCGTTGCCGATTCGGAAAGGTATATTTATATGTAAGCGGTGATGGCAGCAGGGAGGATATTCATGCCCGCCTGCCCGAAACGGATGTGACAGTTTTTCATGAGATTGTTTTGGGGCCAGGACAGCAATATACCATTTATCCGGAAACGCTACATTGGTTTCAGGCTGGAGAAAACGGCGCGGTGGTTTCAGAATTTTCCACCACAAGCACAGATGAGACGGATGTGTTTACGGATGCTCGAATTATACGCGAAGCGAAAATAGAGGACTGAAAGTCTTCGCAAACGGTGACAAGTTTTGAAGAGAAAAACGCCGAAAAACCTGTATCGGCGCACCTTTCGGTGTTATCTTGTGTTTGTGGACACAAAATCTGACAATTGACGAGAGAAAAAAACGAATGTTATAATTGTGCTGAAAAAGACAGAAAAAATGGATTGAAAGGTTGGGATACTATGATGAAAAAGACAATTTCCTTGCTGATGTCTGTTGCAATGATGGCCTGCGTTGCCGGTTGCGGAAACGGACAGTCTGTACGAAGCAGTGATACCGGCAGTTACCCCAAGGGAACCATTACATATCCTATGGATACGGATGTAAAGCTTACGTACTATGTAAAAATGCCGAGCAACATTTCGACGATTGTTTCCAATTACGGTGAAACAAAATTTGCACAGGAGTCTATGAAACGTACCGGTGTGCAGATAGAGTATATTCATCCTGCACAGGGAAACGAAACGGAGCAGTTGAATCTTTTGATTGCTTCACAAAATCTTCCGGATATTGTTGAAACAAACTGGCTAAAACGTGACCCCGACGGCTCAATTTCTAAAAATGTGATTTATAAGCTGAATGACTACATTGATGATTATGCTCCTAATTTTAAGGCATATTTAAATGAGCACGAAGACATCGCTAAGTCTGTTATGACGGATGCAAAAAACTATTATGTTTTTCCGATGGTTCGTGCTTCGGAAAAGTTGCTTAACACATCGGGCTTTTTTCTAAGAGCGGACTGGTTACAGGAGGCAGGACTGAGTGCCCCGGAGACCATTGAAGATTGGGATGCTGTTTTAGAGAAGTTTAAGGCTCGTCCCGGTGTGGAATATCCGATTGCTGTTCAGATGGACTCGTTGAAATATTTTACAGGTGCCTATCATACGGCCGAGGGCTTTTATGTGGACAATGGCAAGGTAAAATACGGCGCTTTGGAGGACGGCTACAAGCAATTTTTACAAAAAATAAGCGAGTGGGTAGGCAAAGGATATATTGATGAAAACTTCCCGATTATGGACTTTAACACCATGAATGCAAAAATATTAAACGGTTCTGCTGGTGTAAGCTTCGGAGCGGGCGGCGGTCAGCTCGGCACGTTTTTAAAGACTAAGCAGGCATCGGAGCCGACATATGATTTAGTGCCGGTACCGTTTCCGGTTCTTAAAAAGGGTGAAAAATCAACATACAGTTCAAGGCAGCTGCCTTACTCACCCGTCAGCGCGGCAGCGGTTACGACAAAATGCGCTCAACCGGAAATAGCCGTGCGGTATTTGGATTATGCATACTCAGAGGATGGGTATATGCTGAATAATTTCGGTATTGAAGGTGAAAGCTATGAAATGAAGGATGGGTATCCGACCTTTACAAAATTAATTACGGATAACCCGGATGGCATGGCTATGGCACAGATATTGACAACCTATGCACGTTCTACCGTTGAAGGACCGTTTGTGCAGGATGAAAGATATATTGAACAGTATTATCAGTTACCGCGCCAAAAAGAAGCACTTGAGGTTTGGTCCCAAAATGATTACGGTAGCCATGCCATTCCGCAGATTACGCTTACTAAAGAGGAAAGCAGTGAGTTTTCCGGGATTATGACAGAGATTAATACATATGTAGCAGAAAGTATCACAAACTTTATGCTTGGCAAAACACCCGTTTCGGAATATGATACCTTTGTGAAAACTCTACACGATATGAATATTGACAAGGCAATCAGCATTTATCAGGCGGCATATGACAGATTTTTAACGCGCTGACATTTTTGCAAAGCCAGAGACCGGGCTGATTGAACAAAACTTTTGCCTGGGCTCTGGCAATAATCAAGGGAATGGTAATCGAATATGAAAAACAAAATACAGAAAAATACATATGTTTCCAGGAGCAAAGGCTCCTTTGCGGCTCGTTTTGCAAGCGATTTAAAGGTAAACCGCGCGGCCTATATAATGATAATTCCTGTTTTACTATTTTATATTGTCTTTGCTTATTTACCAATGTATGGCGTAATAATAGCATTTAAAGACTATGATATCTCAACAGGGATTTTAGGAAGTCCGTGGGTTGGATTGGCAAACTTTAAAAGTTTTTTTTCCAGCATGTATTTTGGAAGAGTTTTAAAAAATACACTGACTATCAGCTTGTGCAGTATTCTTTTTGGTTTTCCAGCGCCGATTATTTTAGCGCTTTTGTTAAACGAAGTGAAGCATAAATGGTTTTTAAGAACCGTGCAAACCATTACATATCTGCCGCACTTTATCTCTTTGGTTGTCATTTGCGGCATGATTAAAAACTTTACGGCACAGGATGGCATAGTGAATTACATAGTAGAATTTTTCGGAGGCACGCGCAGCACGCTTTTGATGAATGCAAATGCGTTTGTTCCAATTTATATCATTTCGGATATTTGGCAAGGTGTGGGCTGGGGGTCTATTGTTTATTTTGCGGCATTGACAAATGTGGATTCCGAACTTTACGAGGCCTGCACGCTGGATGGTGGTGGAAGAATCAGACAGGTTTTTACCGTAACTCTGCCCGGCATTATGCCAACCATTATGATTATGCTTATTTTAAGATTGGGCAGTATTTTAGGCGTGGGCTATGAAAAAATTATTTTGCTTTACAATCCAACCATTTTTAAAACGGCAGACGTTATTTCCACGTTTGTATACAGAAAAGGGTTGGTTGAGAGCGATTTCGGATATGCCACGGCGGTTGGATTGTTTAACTCGCTTGTGAATGTTATCTTTCTTGTGGGCGCCAACCTGATTAGCAGAAAATTAACGGAAACAAGCTTGTGGTAGGGGGGAAATAGTATGCATGAAACGATCTGGCGCAAGCTGTTTGTGGTTATAAATTCTGTGTTTATGCTGTTTATGATTGTGATATGCTTGTATCCTATGTTGTATGTGGTGTTCGTATCCTTAAGTGATTCCAATTTGTTTGCGCAGTATACGGGTTTTTTATATAAACCGCTTGGGTTTTGTTTGGATTCTTATGCTGCGGTATTAAAAAACCCAATGATTGGCATTGGCTACTTAAATACCATATTTATTGTTGTGGTCGGTGTATCATTAAACATTATTCTAACCGTTTTTGGCGCGTATTTTTTATCTCGTAGAGATATTGTGGTTAAGAATGCCGTTATGGGAATCATTGTGTTTACAATGTTCTTTTCCGGTGGCATGATCCCGACTTACTTAACGGTGCAAAATCTTCATTTGACAAACACCCTGTGGGCGCTGATTTTGCCAAGTGCCATCAGCACCTATAATTTGATTATTATGCGTACCTCCTTTACTGCCTTGCCGATTAGTCTGGATGAGGCAGCCACTATAGACGGAGCGGGACATTTCAGAAAGCTATTTTATGTTATTTTGCCTCTTTCAAAGGCAATTGTGGCGGTTATGGTGCTTTTTTATGGTGTAGGACACTGGAATTCGTGGTTTAACGCGGCGATTTATTTGAATGATAAATCACTGTATCCGCTTCAGCTGGTTTTGCGTGAAATTTTGCTTCAGAACGATTCGCAAAACATGTTGCAGGGGGCAGGCAATGTTGAGGACAGCATGAAAATTGCGGAAACGATTAAATATGCGGTAATTGTTGTGGCAACGGTTCCGATTTTGACTGTATATCCGTTTTTGCAAAAGTATTTTGTTAAGGGTGTAATGGTTGGAGCTTTAAAAGGGTAGTTGTGGTATAGAAACTCTTTTAAAACTACATGAATGATTTAGAGGGGAGTTTTATTGTGAAGCATAGATTTCAAAAAATTGTCGGAGCTTTTTTGTGTTTTCTAATCATTACGACAGTAACGGTATGGCCTTTTGCAAAGGAGGAAGCGGAGAGCACATCTGAAGCGTTGCCGCAAACAGACATGTTTGCAGCACTCGGCATATGGAATCCAAATTTAAAGGAAACACAAAGCGATTATCTTTTGAGAGGACGATTTGCCGATATGCTGGCCGGCTTGATGGGGATTCGGCTGACAAAAACGAACTCGATAGACAATCCCTATCTGGATGTAAAGGCAGACAGCCCATATGCGTTTGCGGTGTATGCACTAAAAGACTGCGGCTTAATGGAAGGTGTTAATCCCTATCAGTTTCAGCCGGATACGGCTATTTTGTATGCAGATGCTGTAAAGGTGTTGTTAAGTGCCATGGGGTATCAAACTTATGTGGAACGATTTGGCGGCGGTGCGGGTACAGTTATGGCGGTGGGAGCAAAGATACGGCTGACGAAGGGCCTTACTGCAGAAGCGGACAAGCCATTATCCATAGAAAATGCCTTTAAGCTTTTTGAAAATGCGCTGGATACAGCCATTGCTGAGGTCGGCTTCGTTTCGGAGGAGGGGTATGTCGTTCATTCTGAGAATCGCAAAACGTTGCTTTCGCAGTATCGGGATATATATAAAGTCAGCGGAAAAGTATCGGACAACGGGTACACAGCCTTATCAAAGGCCAGTGCTGTCGGTGATGGGCAGCTTGTTGTTGATGATATAGTTTATCAAAAGGCTTCGGAGCAGGACTATAGGTATCTAGGCATGGAAACGGAGATTTATTATCGTGACCGTGGCACCGAAAGGGAAATTGTATATATCCACCCGACCGACCGAAACGATGTTTTGCACATTGCGTATGATGATTTTTCTGAAGCAAAGCTTGGTTCACACGTTTCGTATTTTGAGGAGAACGGCGACAGAAAAACGGTTACATTGTCACGCTACGCAAATATTTTGTGGAACGGCATTGCATATCCTGAGGCATTAAACAGTGATTTTAAGTTACACTACGGCAGCCTGAAGCTGATAGACAATGATGCGGATGGCAGCTATGATGTTATCTCGGTTCATAGCGTGAAAAATCTGGTGGTGGCGGCGGTTGATGAAGTGAATCGCATTGTTTACAACAAATACGAAACAGAAATGAGACTGGAGGATTTTGACACGGTTATTTGTGCCGATTTTACGGGTATAGGCGTCATAAACGCAGGGGATATTTTATCCTGTGAGCCTTCAAGGGATAACAGGCTGATTGTTTTGCGCCTGACGCGGCAAAGTGTCTCCGGTGTTTTAAATGCTGTTTCGCACGTTGCCACAACGAAAGATACGGAGCTTATGATTGGCGATGATAGCTATCGGTTGTCCTTTGATTTTGCGGCGGCCATTGACAACGGCATGACCGACAGGGACATTTTTGTTACAGGCTCTGCCTGTAAGGTATTTTTAGATGCCTTTGGCCAGATTGCCGATGTTCAGGCGGCGCAGAGCGACAGCTATGCCGTGCTGACAAAAGTGGGTAAGCCGGAGAGCGTTTTGGATGAATCGCACACATTGCTGCGACTTTTTATGCCCAACGGTACGTTTGTTACGGCGGTTACCGCCCAAAAAATAGAGATTGACGGCACCAAAGGTTATTCGGGTAAGGATTTATATGAGTATGACGGTCTCTATCAAACGAAAGCGGATGGAACAAAAGTTTTTTTGCCGCAGCTGGTTAAGTGTCGATTTAATGAAGTCGGCTCAGTTAACCGACTTGAAACGGCAAAATCAAGCGGCTTGTATGGTTACAATAAAAACGATTTCAGCCTGGATTACGATAAGACGGACGCTTTTTATAAAAAGGGTGGCGCAAGCTTTGACGGTACCTACACCATATCGAATAATACCGTCATTATGAACATTCCGCCTGCCGACAGTATATCGGACGAGGAAGCATTTTCAATCGGCAAAATTTCACAATTTACGGACGGCAGTACTTATCATGTAAAGTTGTATGATGCGGATGCAACGCTGTCGGCTAAAATATGTGTTTTTGAATCAGGCAATAAAACGGACGACTATACAGATAGCTTTCTTTTGGTGGACAGAATTGCAAAGGCATTGGATGATGACGGTGTTCCGGGCACACGAGTGTATGGCTGCTATGATGGGAATTATGTTAACTTTATGGAGAAAGAAAGCGGCGTTTTGCCGTCTGATGTCAAGCAGGGCGACCTTTTACGAATCTCCTTAGACTACAAAAACCGCATTACCGACACCCAAAGAATTGTTTCGCTTGCCGATAAACCGAATACCTTTATCGGCGGCGACCATCTTATCGGCGGCGAATTTGTCTCGGTTTTCGGCTATTTGTATGGGAAATCCCTTTCGGCAGTTTCCACAATTACGCTTTCCGATGGCACACCGACCCTGACGGCTCATCCGATTAACAGCACACCACCCGTTTACATTTTTGACTGCCGCAACAAAAAGATATCTGCCGGCAAGCTGAGTGATGTGATACCAAACAAAAATATTGCTTCCGATGGTTCAATTGAATATGATGGCTGCAATATGGTTTATATTTACAGAAGAATGGATTATATTAAAGGGCTTGTTTTGGTAAAATATTAGTCGGTATCCATGTAAACGGAGGGATTTAACGTGAAATCATGGCGCAAACTGAAGCTGAACGGAAGAATGAAGAAGAAAACGCTTTTTATTTGGGTGGTTTCCTATCTTTTTATTTTAATGATCCCGCTGATTGGCAGTGTTATGATGACCCGTGCACTGCAAGGGGTGTTTGAGAAGGAAATCAGTAGCAGAAACGTTATGCTGATGGAACAAATGAACAAATCTATAGAAGCGTCTTTAAACTCCATTTATAAAACCGCTGCGACAATTAGCGTGGATGAAGACATTAACCGTGTGATAAAAGGTAAAGCGACGACTGATGACGTTTTAAATAATATTAAAATTGCGCAGAAATTAAATCAATATATTTTAACAGATTATAACGGTGGAAATATAGGATATATTGGTAACATAGAAAACATTTATATTTACTTTAACAAACGCGATTTTGGCATTGGTAAGAGCAACTTTGGCAATGGGGACAGGATATATGCCGATTATTACGGAGATTCCTCCGTAACGGAGCAGGCATGGAAGAATGCAATGGGGGAATATCAATATTTTAAATATCTTCTGACGGAATGCTCAGACGGCAGACGATACATTGATTTTATATATCAGGGACAGGAGGATAAAGGTCGAGATGTGAATTGCAGTGTCGTTATACGCATCAGGCAACCGCTTTTTGCCGCCACTATTGATTATTATAAGCAGCAAAACGGTGGAAAAATTTACATTGTAAGCGCGGAACGCAAGGTGATCGCATCGACGGAAGAGGAGGATGAGCTGCCGTATGCCGTCAATTTTGATGGTGCCGAGAATTACATGACAAAACAAAAGGATGATATTGTATTTACCAGTTATTCAAAGACTTCCGGTTGGACGATTGTTTCTGTTGTTCCCAACGGTATTTACCGTCAAAAAATACAAATCATTCGGCGTTTTGCTTTTCTTAATGTAATGTGTTGCTTGTTGTTTGGTGTTTTAATGGTTATCTTTTTGGCGCTTAAAAACTACAAACCCATCAGTAGTTTGGTCAGTATGTGTGAAAACTTTGTTTCATCTGATTCTAATTTTAACGAATACGAGGTTCTGCGCGAAACCATTGCCGATTTTATTGCAGCAAAAAGCCAACTTATGAGTGTATCGAGGCGAAAGGATGTAGTGCGCAGACACAAAAATTTTGAAATGCTTTTGGAGGGAGCAAGCAGCGGCATACACCGTTTGCACGAAGTGAATCAAATGCTGGGAACAGAGTTTGAATCTCCGTTTTTTATCTGCGTGATTTTTGAGATTTTTGACAGGGATATGTATTATCCGGAGCAGGAAATTGATAACTTTAAGAGGAATGAAGAAATGCAGTTTATTATGAAGAATATTTTAGAGGAGATTTTTTGTGATGAGCTTGGTTGCACGCTGATTGATTATCATAGCTTAAACTGTGTGGGCCTTATTTCGGTGGAGCATGACTGCTTGAAGGAATGGGATAAAAGAGTGGAGGAGATTATTCGGCGTGGCAAAACATTTATAAGAGAAAATTTTGGATTTAGCTATTCGGCCGTTGTATCAGCACTGCACGAGCATGTGTCCGAAATTAATCAGGCATATGAAGAAGCACGACAAATGCTGAAATACAAGGCATTTATATTAAAAAACAATGTTTTGTTCTATGCCGATTTTCAGGACAGCTTTCATAAAGAAAAGGTTGGCCTAGGACAGGAACGACTGTTGAAACAAATGATTTCGGTCGGGGACTTTGAAAATGCTTCTGCCATTGTGCATAACCTTTTATCCGGAAGTGAACAGTCCGGCAATCCGGCGGCTATGCAACGGATTGCAACCGATTTGACGGGCATTATGCTTTCGTGTATTTATGAAGCTAGAGAACAGCAAAATGATGAAAATTTGTATGATGACTATTCAACAGGAATTAAAAGTATTTTGCGAAGTGACGAGTCAGACGGCTTTGAGGTGTGTTATTTAGGGTGGTTGCAGGAGATATGCCGTGATAAGCCCCTGATGCCAGAAGAAAATAACGCTCCGAAGGCAGATACCCTAAAACGAAAAATGATAAAAGAAGTAAAACGTTTTGTCGGCAGTGAATTGGCAAACAGCAACTTAAGTATTGTGATGATTGGCGAGCATGTAAACGCGTCTCCTTATTATTTGTCTATGGTCTTTAAAAAGGAAGTTGGTGAATCGTTGCCAAACTATATACAAAGGCTGCGTGTTGAGAAAGCAAAAGCGCTGCTTTTGCAAACAGACGATACAATAGATATGATTGTGGAAAAGGTAGGTTTTACTTCAAAACGAACCTTTATGCGTGCGTTTTCCAAACTAGAGGGTGTTACACCCGGAAAATATAAAACTAACATACCAAAGGAGTAGAAGGACAATGAGTAAACTGAAAGTAGGATTATTAGGCTGCGGAGCTATCAGTGATGCGTATTTAAAAGGCGCTAAGGAAGTCTTTTATGATGAATTCGAAATTGTTTCGTGCGCAGATGTTATTATGGAACGTGCAAAAAGTAAGGCTTTGGAATATGATATTCCCAAGGCCTATACGCCCGAAGAGCTTTTAAAGGATGACGAGGTTGATTTGGTCATTAACATTACGGTGCCGATGATTCATGAAGAATTGACGCTTAAATGTTTGGAGGCAGGCAAACACGTATATTCGGAAAAACCACTTGCCGTGACCAGAGAAGGCGTTAAAAAAATTATGGATAAGGCGAAGGAAAAGGGTCTGCGCGTGGGTTGTGCGCCGGATACCTTTATGAGCGCGCCAATGCAGACTGCAAAGAAAATGGTTGAGGACGGCTGGATTGGCGAAATTGTCGGCGTTACGGCAATGTGCCCGATGCGCGGCAACGAATTTTGGCGGCCTGATCCAGACTTTTTCTACAAAAAGGGTGCAGGCCCTATGCTGGATATGGGCGCTTACTATCTGAATACACTGGTCAGCATTATTGGGTGCATTAAAAGTGTATCTGCCGAGGCGAGAATTACGTTTGATACAAGAACAATTAAAGTACCGCCGAGACGGGGTGAAAAAATAGAGGTAGAAATTCCCACATTTGTTTCGGGCGTTATGCAATTTGAAAACGGAGCAATCGGAACCCTGATCAATTCGTTTGATATATGGAAATCTAAAATGCCTTACATAGAAATTTACGGTGCCAAGGGTACACTGGTATTGCCTGATCCAAATTTTTACTATGGCGATGTGCTCATGACAAGATATGGCAACAACGAGTGGGAGGTTTGCCCGCAACTGAATGAATATGCAAATTATATGAGAGGCGCGGCGGTTGCTGATATTGCGCTGTGCCTTAAAACCGGCGAAAATCATCGTGCAGGGATTGAACTGGCAAACCATGTTACCGATGTTATGCTTTCGTTTGAAGAAGCGGCGGCAGCAGGGACAAGAAAAGAAATTACAACACGCTGTGAAAAACCGGCGGGACTTTGGGAAAGGGATGACACAATATTATGGAGATAGGATGCAGTACAGTATTATTTAGAGAGTTTGAATTGGAGCGTGCGTTTGACGCGATTCGGAGCATTGGTTACGAATATACGGAGACGCAGGGCGTAGGGCCGTGGTGCCAGCATGTTGATATTTTTTCGACGGACCCCGTACAATTTGCAGAGCTTGCGAAGAGCTACGGTTTTAAAAAAGTAACGGCGTTATGGATGCCGAATGGTAATTTAATTGCAAATGAAGATGGTGTTTCTTCTGCAATTCGTGCCATTGAGTGGGCATCGGCGGCCGGTATTCCGGTTGTGAATACCGGAGACGGCTTTAAAGATGACAGCTTGGCGGATGAGGAAGCTTACAAAATATTAGGCGATAAATTGAGCGGCATTTTAGATGCTACGGCGCAGTTTTCTACGCAGCTTGCCATTGAACCGCACGGAAGTTTTTCGCTGAGTCTTGACGGACTGAAGCGGATTATGTCGCTTTCGGACTCGCCGAGGCTGGGCATTAATTACGATGCGGCAAACATCTACCGCGCCGGCTATGTGGAAAGCAGTCATGGAAAATCCGCATGGAAAAGCGCAGGCAACCGGGAAGATGAAGCAGCGGTGCTGGAAGCGGTCATGGATAAGGTGGTGCATTTCCACGCGAAGGATATGAATGATGAACAGCAGTGCGTGGCGCTGGGTCGGGGCAATGTAAAGCTGAAGGAATGCTTGGGCATTTTAAAGAATCACAACTATAACGGTGCTGTATCTGTGGAGACCGAGGGCGGTTATAGTTTTGAAGATACGGTTACATTGGCAAGGGAAAGCTATGAGTATCTGGTAAAGGAGCTGAGATAACCAGTGCATGAAAAATATGTAAGGCTGGTTGCCGACCGTATGATACAACCCGGTGCAACCGACTGGGGCATGAACATTGAATGTTTCGACTGGGCACCAGGGGTTGGACTTTATGGTATTTTTAGTGCCTATCAAAAGACCGGCGATGAAAAGTATTTAAATTTTTTAGAGGGCTGGACGAAAAGGCATATTGATGAAGCGTTTTGCAACAAAACGGTGAACTCTACCGCGCCGCTTTTGACGGTATGTTCTATGTGTGCGGTGCGTCCGAATGAAGCATATGTAGAGGTGTGCCGCAAAATAGCGAATTATATTATATGCGAGGCGCCTCTTACATCCATTGGCGGCTTGGAGCACACAGTGACTGAGCCAGTGCCTGGTTTTGCAGAGCAGATGTGGGCGGATACTTTATTTATGGCTTGCATGTTTTTGGTTTCATTTGGTAAACTGACTGATGAACAGAAATACATAGACTTTGCCGTTCGGCAAATGGTTTTGCATCACAAGGTTTTACGAAGTGAGGACGGTTTGTATTATCACGGCTACAACGGTGCGACCAAGGATCATATGAGCGCAGTCAAGTGGGGCAGAGCCAATGCCTGGATTGTGTATGCCACGGCGGCTATTTTAAGCGAAGCATCTGATTTTGCGGAATATGAAGAGATAAAGGGCAATCTGACGGCTCAGGTTCATGCACTGGAAAAAGTGCAAAGAGAAAACGGAGGGTTTGGTACGGTTTTGGATGATGCAAGCTCCTATGTTGAAATTTCAGCAACGGCTGGCATTGCGGCCGGGATTCGTTTGGCGGTGCGCACAGGGTTGGTCGACCAGACGGCTCTTTTGTGTGCCGAACGCGCGACTGATGCCGTAATTGACGCAATAGAGCCGGACGGAACGGTCGGCGGTGTATCCACCGGCACACCGGTTTTGGCATTGGCAGAAGAATATAAACGTGTAAAAATCTTTCCGTCTCTTTATGGGCAAGGGCTTTCCATTCTGGCGCTTTAAAGGGTCTTGCAAGCCTTCGGTTTCCGCCGACTTTTTGCCGGAAGCCGAAGGCTTTTACGTGATGCTATATGTAAATTTGATTCATAATGATAGAGGGGAATTTTTGTTTTGAATATGTATACAATTGCAGTTATTTTTTCGGTTATGCTGTATTCATTCGGTAACAATATGCAGGGAATTCTGTTAAGCAACTACGCGGAATATTATCATCTTACCTCCCTGAGCCAAGGGGCGATCAGTGCTTTTCAAAGCTTGGGTATGGTTTTGGCCATGCTTTTTTTGCTGTTTGGAAAAGGTAAGCTGTCTAAAAGCCGTCTTTTAATGCTCGGGTTGGCAGCGGTTGCGGTTTCATTTGGTGCGTTATACCTTGCGCCACCGTTTTTCGTGTTTCTCGTTTGCTATTTTTGCATCGGCGCTGCGTACGGCAATATTGACTCGGTATCGTCATCGCTAATGGCGGATATGCATTCAGGGAGACATGCTTCACGCTATATGGGCGTGCTGCACTCGGCAATTGGAATCGGCGGTATGATCGGTCCGCTTTTTATTCAATTTCTTTTAGGCAAAAAAGTAGCATGGAACTGTATTTTGGGTATTTTTTCATTTATTGCATTGGCGGTGTTTTTATTAAATGCAACCTCATACTGCAAGGCCAAGGAAAAGTTACCCGTACAAAATGTGCATGGTTCTTCGCTCAATATGAGCGATATAAAGAAATTTTTAACACCGCAAAATCTTTTTATCCTTTTCAGTGTTGCCTTTTACGGGGCACACCAGATTTGTATTGTTTTTTGGATTGCGCGTTTTGTAAAACTTACGTTTGGAAGCGAAAGATTGGGGGCGTTTGCTGTGTCCTTGTTTTGGGTCGGAACGGTTATATCCCGATTTACCGTGCCATTTTTACCTATGAAAACCGAAAATTATATCAGTCGCGCTATGTTGATTACAACTGCGGTGCTTGGCGCATCGGTATTGGCGCGGTCGGCTTATGAAATGTGTGCGGTTATGTTTGCGGCAGGTCTGATAGGCGGTGCTGTGATTCCAATGGGACTGCATGATTTATGCAAAAAGTTTTCTCAAAACACGTTGCTTGTTTCTGCCATGGTGCTGCTCAGTGTGTATGGTATGCAAATGATTTCTTCATTGTTAACGGGTGCAATCGGGTCTTCGGATACCCTTTGGACAGTCATAGCCATAGCCATGGCATTTGGTCTTATCAGCAGCTCATGTGCATATGGCTATCGAATTAAAATGGATCGCGCAAAAAAATAAAATATATCTATATAATGCAATGGGTTCATCATGCAAAATCTTGGGTATGTTTTTTTCAAGATACTTTGCCCAACCAAATCGCTCCTGCCTAAGCATAAATTTCTCTATATCTATGGGTACAATGTCTTTATATCACCCTAATGTAAACAGAAACCCAGGAAGTTCAAAAGTCTTTTTGCAGATTTAAAAAGAATATGAAACTTTACTCAGTCGGATTAATAAATATACTTTCTTTTATTAGTCCGTGGGGGAGACGCGGTCATTATGGCAAAGTAATTGAATAGATGTAAAAAGAGAGTAACCGCAAATGTTGTGTTACTCTCTTTCTTTAGCTTTTTAAAAAAGAGTTTTGTCTTTAGTTATTCGAAATCTCTATATGAGATTTCAGCTTTTTTAATTGGATTTGTGCTGCTTGGGATATGGCCAATATTCGTTTAAGAAGAGAAACCGGTGCATCCCCCTCAATGACAGTAAATGAGGCCGCGGAACATTTTGGCTTATCTCCCGACGATTTTGAAGTTGAACGCAAAAAACTACGGGAAACGTTGATGGCCGTTAGCTATATCTACTCAAATGGTGAATTGGAGAGCAATGCAGGGTTTACAGGAGCAACAAATGCCAGACTTTTTACGGTTGATGAGGTATATAATAAAGTTGCGGCAGGGCAGGCATCCATTATTCAAATGGTAGACTTTGATCATAAAACGGATATGAGTTATGCTTTTTATCTGCTGATTTGCGGTGCTAATAAAGATACACAAGAATTGCTTGTAAAGAATTATTTAACAGGCCAATTGGAATGGGTATCCAGAGATTCGTTAATTAGCGGAGGGTATGATGAAAGTAATACCAAGGTAAAATTTTCCGGTGGTATTATTGAAGCAGTTTCATAAACGTACAAGCGTGAGACGGCGGGTTGGTTGATTCTGCGGGTATAGTATTGCAAAGGCCGCCTAAAATGGATGTATATCTGTTTTAGGCGGCACTATGTTAGCTCTCCTGTTGGTTTGTAATAATATCTTAAAGTAATTGTATTGAAATTGTTATGTAATTGTTACTGAGCTGTACAATGCTGATGTATAATATAATTACAGTACATCACTAAAATTAAAACAAGGAGTTGACAGCTATGGGATTGCGATTGTTGAAAAAAGGGATCAGTTTATGTGTTTGCAGTCTGTTAATCTTTTGTTCTTTCGAAGGTTTTGCGCGAGAGGTAGCGAAAGAAACAGAGGTTCCCAAAGTAACAAACATCACTGCCGAATGTTCCTTTAAAGCAAAACTGGATGACAGCTTTAAAGGAAGTTGGGTATATGACCTCATGGAAGAGGGCTCAGGCTATCTGTACATGAAAATTCAAAAAGTAGATGCAGAAAATGTAACTGTTGGCGGCTTTCTTGCAACAATTGGAAATGAACAATATTTTTACACGTCCTCTTTTACTGAATTTGCCGAGGTGGGTGTATATGATTTTGTAGATACATATGGACATTTTGATGGCAAAATAATGAGAAGTTATTCTTCGGACGATGATCATGATAATTATCTGCGGATTATTTTAACGGAGGGAAAGAATGGTTTGGTCGAAGGAAGTTTATGGATGCATCATGGTTACGCCGACCGTTTTGGAATTCACCCTGTTACTTCTGAAATTCCTTTGAACAATGTGAACGTGAGCGGCTATAGAAAATCTATTATTGCACCTGCAAAGAAAAGCGATGACAGCGCGCAGGGAGATGTGAAAGAAGACGAAAACAAGCAAAATGAGGACCAAGAAAATAATGATAAGACTGACGAAGATAAGGAACAGCCGTCAAAATGGAATCCTGCCGAGAAGACCGAAAAAGTAGTTACCGGTATGCGAATCCTTGGTTTTATGCGCTTTTTTGCGAAGCTGGATTCCAGTTTTGAAAATAGCTGGCTATACGATCTGTCGGACAACGGTACGTTGGAGATAAAACTTCAAGTAATATCAGAAAATCAATCAGGTTCCGATGTTTTAATTACATTAGGGGATCGAAAATATTTTTGCCTTCCCAATTGCAGTTATACCAAAGGTACGGGGATTTATGACTTTACAAATACCTATGGAGAGTTTAAAGAGGGCATCATGACGTGTTATCCCGAACCGGCAGACGGCAACGTATATTTACGTGTCGCTCTGCAACGATCCTATATAGGAACATCAGTTCATAGAAAAGCAGAGAAAAGTATATGGCTGCACAACGGGGATGGTGAGGAAACGAGCAGTATAATTTATTCAGAAAGATTAGGGGGATCTATGGACTATATAGGAGACAAATTGTACAATGTTCTCCCGAAGAGGTCGGAAACAAAATATACTGATGATACGCCGATAGATTACGGTAATTTATCGGATGATCCCAGAAGATGGGATGACAAAGAAAAATCAATTGAAGCCTATGGAAGATACCGCGATGATGACGGAGTGTTTCATAACGTTCTAAAACTGCGAGGGAAATATGCAGGAGGCGGAAGTGTTGATTATAACATTGACGCCACCGCTACATTTCAAGCATATCTGCCAAAGGCCGGCGTTTCTACAGATGGCAATGTAAAGGTAACCTATTATAACTTTCAGATGACCCTCAAGGATGAAGTTAGCGATGATGATGTAAGGGATCGTCAGTTTTTAAAGCTGGAAGGTGATTTGGGAGAGAAGCTGTTTATTTCGGACGGTATGGATGTTCGCCGTGCAGACAGCAGTGTGGAATATGATCCGGGCAACCATTTAGAGGATGACAGCAGTATTTATTTGGGCTTTACACCTGTGGAAAGTTTTGACGGATACCAAGCAGACTATATCCCCGACAACGCCGGAACACTAAGTCTGACATTTATGTACAGCAGCGAAGCCAAAATAACATTAGAAGCTGTCCGGATTTCATACGGGGGCAGAAGAGAGACGGTGCCAATGGAAGATATTCAATATATCGGCCGCTTCGTTACTCTTTTCCTGCAAATTGTATATCCGACTGATTATGTAAAAATCGCAAAAGAAATGGGGTTGAGCATGTGAAAAAGATGTTGTGTTGTTTGCTTATCATCTCCGCTTGTTTCTTCGCCCTGCCTGCTGCCGCAACTTATGAAGAACAAGCAGGTATTTTAAATGAACTGGGATTGTTCCGCGGCACAGACAATGGTTATCAGCTGGAAAAAAACTTTACCCGTGCAGAGGGTGCGACCATGCTCGTCCGACTGCTCGGAAAAGAGGAGGAAGCGCTCGCTTTGACTGAATATGAGCATCCTTTTGAAGACGTGAGAGGTCATTGGGCAGAAGCTTATGTGGCATATTGTTATATAAACAGAATTACTAAAGGGACTAGTAAGGTAGAGTTTTCACCGGAGGCACAAATGCCTGCTGATGAATACATTACGCTGGTGTTGCGCTCACTGGGCTATAAAAACGTTCAGCCTGACAATGCCGGTATTGCAGCTGCGGAATATTCCCTTGCCGATAGCAATATCGTTAAGAATCTTCTCGAAAATAATTTTACCAGAGATAATATGGTTTTTATTTCATATCGGGCATTAATGGTACATTCCCTTTCCGGGGAAACCTTAGCTCAGCGTCTGATAGAAAACGGCACTATTACACAGAGGATGGCAAAGCATTTTAACCTGCTTCCTAAAAATCAATATTGGGAAGCGTAGCATTATATTTAGGCAGGAAAACCAAAAGTTTTCCTGCCTTTTTTGTATAAAGAAAACCACGCAATAGTGGCGTGGATGAGCGTGACATCTGGGGATGTTATTAGATGTTATTATATGGAGGCGTTGATGAGAAAGTTTAAGGGACATGAGGCATACTGGTTATATAAGCCGACGTTATGCGGCCTTCAATTAGAAATATTTTTATCATGAATCCATCCTTTTCTTTTTTATAGACATATGCAAAAAGAAAAGAGACTATGACCCAATGTCTGCAATGGTGGCAACCTTCTTCCGTACGCATCGGGAAACGCGGTTTTTTTGATGCAGCAAGATTTTGAGCGGAGGGAATCATCCCTCCGCTCAAAAATGAGGTAACTTCTTATTGTGTGTAAATCTTGGGCTGCACTCTGAAAGTGTTATATAATCCGGCATTTTTGGCAGTCCGGGTACCGTTTTATCCTTTATTCTTCGCTGGAAAAGTGAATATCAGATAAATCTGCCAAACGATTATGTTCTTCCGCATCATACATTTTCCAGATAACGCGCAACCCCTGCAGAGAGCTGTAAGCATCCGTTATGGGCTTTCTGTGATTGTTAATACAATCAACGAATTCCAAAATTTCATGTTCGGTTTCCTTTGATTTTTCACCGCTGCGCTTCCATAAAATTTCCTTTGGCTTCAGGGCGCCGGAGGCATCGTAGTTATCTAACTCGTCGCATTGCCATAAACGGATTTCACCCGAACAATGGTCATATTCCAGTGTGCCGTTTTCGCAAATAACCTGAAAATCATATCCCATTTTGCTTCCGCGAGAGCCCCAGGTGCCAAAGTGATAGCCCATTTTTTTGTTTTTAAATAAAATGGTTGCATTGCTGGTTCCCTCACGCATCATCCACGGTGTGCATTTGTTGGTTCCAAGATGAATCCCCTTTTCGGGATCGCCGAAGAACCAGAGCAGTATGTCGATATAGTGGCAGCCGTGGCTGAAAAACTGTCCGCCGCCGAGACGGGCGCTGTTTGTCCAATCACCTTCCGGTGCTTCCGTGTGTTGCTCCGTCCAGATAGACATTTGGAAGGATTCGCCGTATGCCTTACTGTCTACCAACTCTTTCAGCTTGCGAATACCGGGCCAATAACGAACCGGATATGCTGTCATTAAGGTAACGCCCTCTTCCTCTGCGGCCTGTATCAGCCGCAGGCATTCTTGCTCCGAATTGCACAGCGGTTTTTCCATTAATACGTGTTTTTTGTGGCGAATAAAAAAGATACCGCATTCGTAATGCAAATCATGCGGCAGTACAACTAAAACAGCGTCAACATGGTCTGCCATTTCCCGGTAGTCTGTTGTGATAAAAGGTGCAGATAAAATTTTTCCTGCCTTTTCAGCACGTTCACGTACGATATCACATACCGCCGTTACTTCAACTTGGCTCTTGATTTTTGAAAATGCTTCCTCATGGTTATCGGTCATGCCGCCGCATCCAATAATTCCCAGCCTGATTTTTCCCATTTTGTTTCTTCCTTTCTTTACAAAATTGTGTTTTTGTGATATGATAGAATCAATACAACATAAGTTCAAAAACTCAAGGGCTGTTACGCAGATGCATTGATTGTATCGGTGTGAGGCAAGCCGACTTGCGGCTTGCGCTTAGGATGGAATTAGAGTTGTAAATTTTTTATAACTCTTATGATTATTATAACGAATCGGATGCGTTTTTTCTTTATATGAAAAGACAAAAATTTTACAGAATCGGTACAAGGGGGGGAAAAGATGCAGTCTTATACGAGAACGGATATTCCTGCTTTTTTTTCAATTCAATCCATTGTAACACTGTATTATTTGGATATGCAGGGGAGGCATCCGCAGGGAGAGGCACATAATTTTTGGGAATTTCTCTATGTAGACAAAGGAGTCTATCGGCTTTCTTTGGATGGTTCTGATTATAACATTATGGAGGGACAACTCATATTTTATCCGCCCAATTCGTTTCATTGCGGCTTTCCCAGCGATGCACGTGTGGGGATTGCCAGTTTTGAATGTTTTTCCGAACAAATGAATTTTTTTCAGCATAAAATTTTTACTTTAAATGCTGCGCAAAAGGAGCTTTTAACCCGCATTATTACAAATGGAACGAAAATTTTTAAAGTAATCCCCAAAGATCCGGCCTGCATGGGTATACTTCCTCTGGAAAATGTGCCGAGTTATGAATTGCAGGCTTTAAAAAATTTGTTAGAGCTTTTTTTGATTGAACTGCAAAAGCCTGCTTTGGGAAACGGACTTAAGCCGTCTGCGAAAAACCGGGAAAATTATAAATTGTGGCAGATTAACAACATAATTGTCTTTTTGCAAAATCACATCGGAGAAACGTTGTCGCTAGAACAAATGGCAGCACAGGCCGGGGTGAGTGTCTCTTGCTTGAAAAAGCTTTTTCAGGAATATTTTCATTGCGGACCGCTTGCCTATTTTTTGTTAATGAAGGTTGAGGAAGCAAAACGCATGATGAGTGAGACCACCATGAATTTTACACAAATTGCAGATGCGTTAGGGTTTGGCTCCATACATTATTTTTCTAAATTTTTTAAAGAAAAAACAGGATTAACACCTTCCCAGTATGCAAAATCTGTTTATAAAGGCTGAGAGAAAGATTTGAGGAATGGAATATATCATTGTTTTTTCGCTTTGTCAATCTGCTGTATTTTCGTTTACAATTGCCGTGGGCAACTTGACGACAACAGAGGTGCCTTCGTTTTTTTGACTTTTTATGATGATGCCGTATTTTTCACCGCAAAGAAGTTTGATTCTTTGGTTGATATTTGTCAGGCCGATATGCTTTGTCAAGTGTTCTGTATTTTCGGAAAGGTCATAGTTAAGTTTTTTTAAAGCTTCCTCATCAATACCCACACCGTTGTCCGACACCGTAATGATGAGTAATTCACCTGCGGATCTTGCGATTACGCAGATGGTACATTTTTTTCCGGCGGGTTTAATGCCATGATATATGGCATTCTCCAAAATAGGCTGAAGCAAAAATTTAACGACGCTTGTTTTGGAGATATCTTCTGCTATATCAAACCTTGTTTCAAATAAGTTCTTATAGCGCAAAGACAGTAACGACAGATACATCTGCGCGTGGCTGACTTCCTGCTCGAGTGCGATGAAATTGTTAGAGGAATTTAAGTTATATCTTAAAATACGTGAGAGCGTTAAAAGCATATCTGAAACTTCGTTGTCGGCGCCGAGAAGCCGTCGAGCCTTCCAGTTGATGGACTCTAAGGTGTTGTATAAAAAATGCGGATTTATCTGCGATTGAAGAGCGGTGGCGGTTGCCTTTTTTAAAGAGAGAATTTTACTTTCAAACTCCTTTTTAATTTGCGAATTTTCATGATAACTGCTCAAAATATTTTGCTCAATATATTTCATTTCGTTCGCACTAATAACCAAATTACTGTTTGCGGCGCTGACCCATTTTTCGGGATTATCCAAAAGATCAATAATTCTTTTGACGGGCTTGTACATCTTCATCGAAAGAAAGAACGCAATTACGGTTTCTGTTAAAATCATGAAAAAAAAGCAAGCCCAGGTGAAAAGAAAAAGAGCCGAAAGACGGTTATTATAGTCTTTCAGACTGGTAATTGAAGCATAATTCCATCTGTTGTATCCCGATTTCATATAAGAAAGGATATAGTCGTTTTTGCCGACGGTGATGCGTGCAGGAATATCCGATTCGTCTGTGCCGGAAATAAGTACGGAAAGCTTCTCCATATCGGGCAGTGTTTTATCATTTGTAATGGAGTATATCATATATCCGTTTTCGTCAAACGCAAAGAAAGAAGATTCAGACAGATCAACGGTATCGTGTAAAAGAACGTCTATCTTGCTTTTGTTGATGTTAATAATTGCAACGCTGTGGCTTTCTTCGGAGGATGTGATCACCTTATAAATAGAAACAACATCCTGCGCGGAGGGACCCCCCGTATATCGGTTACTTACCCAAAAATCAACCTTATCACGCTTTTTTAAATATTCATCGTACCACGAACGGTCGCTTATGGTGCTGATCGAGCCGTTGTCTCCGGTTGTTGAAAAGAAAAAATCATTTTCCTCAAAATACAGGTTAATGGAATGGATATTTTCTTCGTGATAAATGAGTGTGTTTACAATATTGCTGATAGAGGTGACAAACGACATTTTTTCGCTGTATGTGGTTGGCTGAGCCTTGGTAAGCGTACATATATATTCGTCCATTGAAATGTGAAGCAAAATCCGTTCGGATTCGGAATAAATCAGATCGAAGGTGTTTGCAGCGCCGGCCAGCGCCTCATGCCGGGCGCGCTCCATATCCTCTTCCTGACTTGTTTTAAAAAGGTTATATGAAACCACACCCACTATAATAATCGGAATGAGTGTGATGACAAGAAGTGATATAAAATTTTTGATAAAGATACTATTAAATTTGTAGCTTTTGATGACAGAAAACAAGTTTGTTTTTTCTATTGAGTTTTTGATACCCGATCACTTCCGTTTCGTTCCTTATATTCAATTGGCGAAGCGTTCATCATCTTTTTAAACAGTGTCGAAAAATATTTTGTATTTTTGTATCCGACCATATCGCAGATTTCGTAAATTTTAAGTTCTGTTGTGCGGAGAAGCTGTGCCGCTTTTTCAATTCTGAAACGCATGACGAAATCAATAAAATTTTCGCCCGTTTCCTGCTTGAACAAGCGGCTCAGATAAATCGGATTCAAGTATACATGGTCGGCCGCTTTTTGAAGCGTGATATCTTTGTTGTAATTTTCTGAAACATAATTTTTTACCTTTAAAATAACGGCTTTTTCATCTTCTGCCCGTGCAGCATCGGCAACGTTTTTTTTCGTTCCGAGGCTGTTGTCTAACAACGATTTAATTTTTTTAATGGCAGTGTACAATTCATCCATATCGGTGGGCTTTAAAAGGTAGTCGTTCACACCGTAGGCAATGGCTTTTTTTGCAAAGTCAAACTCTTTATACCCCGTCAAAATAATGGTACGCGTAGGCAGACTGTTTGTAAAAATATATTCGGCCACTTCGAGCCCCGAGACAAAGGTCATTTTAATATCGGTAAGAACAAGGTCTACTTTTTCTGTCTTTAAAATTTCTATCACATCTCTGCCATCGGAGACAGAAGCTAAAACGGTGAAGCCAAGACTGCTCCAATCAACCATTTCGGTAAGACCAAGGCAGATATCTTCTTCATCATCAGCGATTACAGCGGTGTAACACATATTCCCACCTCCCATCTTCATCGTTTATTATATCTTTCAATACGGTAATTGTCAACAATTATGTACTGGTGATTTTTGCTAATTTTATAACAAGTTAATAAAAACAACCAAAAGTTAATTCTGCGTCCTTTTCTTAAAAGCGTATGCAGTGTATAATGAAATTAAGAAAAAGAGGTGACAAAATGCCTGCGAAAAATAAAAAAAAGCATATACTTTCTCTTTTATTATGCTGCGGACTCGTTATGCCTTTATGTACATCATGTGTTGGCAGAGGCGGAGATACAATAAAAGAAATCGACACCGTTACGGTTTTTGGCAATTTTTCGGATTCTATTCGCGTCAGTGAGCCAAAGACAGCGACAGAACGTGCAATTGATGCATGGTACAGCTTGTTGGAAAAGAAAAATGACGTAAAGCTTGTGATAGAAAGTCCGCCCGATGCAAATTATTCGGAAAGACTTGAGATTGTGCTTGCGAGCGGACAGTATCCGGATATGATTGCTTTTCCCGAACCGACGGATGCAACCTTTATTTCCGCCATTAAAAAAGGAAAAATTATTTCACTCAACAAGTATCTGGAACATGCGCCTAATATTATGAAGTACACACTTGATACATCCTGGGATGCTTTAAAGTCAGTGGGGGATGGCAATATATATGCGATTCCGCGTTCAACTGTGATGCGAGCAGATGGCTATTGGGTCAGAAAAGACTGGCTTGCAAATGTGGGATTGTCCGTTCCCGAAGACGGCGTTGTGTCGCTTTCGGAATTTACGGAAATTTTAAAAAGATTTACCGAGAATGATCCTGACGGAAACGGCGAAAGGGATACATACGGCCTGGGTTATTATTTGAATGACGAGGGTTATCTAGAGCCACCGGTTTCTTTTCCGTTTGGCTTGCTGGGGTGGCAGAAACACAGCGGAAAATATGCCTGCATGGACGAAAAATATTGTCGGGAGCATCATCATTATGAAAATGCGTTGGCCTATGCCGCAGAGCTTTTTCACAACGGATATTTGGACCCGTCGTGTTTTACAGTTAAATCAGCTGCTGCAGTTAATCGGTTTTATACAGGGAAAGTTGGCGTGCTGCCGGGATTTTCGCTCCATACGGCATTTGCATTAAACATCATGAAAGAGTACAATCCGAATGCGGATATCACATATATAACGGCCATTAAGGATCAAAACGGTGATACCAAAGGAACCATGGCGGGAAATGGAATCTATTGGGCGTGGGGCATATCGTCAAGCGCCGCAAAGCCGGAAAAAATTGTGAGCATGCTGGACTGGATTCTTTCCGATGAAGGATGGGAAACCTCTAAACTGGGGTTAGAAGGATATAATTACACGATAAACGAATACGGAGAGAAGGAGCCCGTCAGGGCGGACAACGGCAGGCGTGTCAGAGTCAGTACCGGCACTATCTTTTTAAGACGTGCCAACGATGTGGATATATATATGATACCAAGCGAGACGGGGGAAATGATGCCGGCACAAAGCCTGTGTGAAGCTTGGCTGCAACACTGTGTAGATAACTTCGTACCCGGACTGGATGCGGGCTATACACCTTCTGTTATTACAGAACGGAAATTTGCGGAAGCGAATCAAGAACTATCTTTGATAATTGCCAAAGTTATTTCGGGGGAGCTTCCTGTTTCTTCCTATTCATCTCAGTTGAATAAGTGGTATGCATCCGGCGGTGATACATATGTTCAAGATATGAATCAATATATCGAAAAGAAAGGGTCCTAGAAGAATCTTTTTATTTATGAAGGGCAAAGATCTGGCAAGATTACAATATTATAAGGAGTGAAGAGAATGTTAAAAAAATTACTTTCCTCGTGCATTGCGTTTGCGATGCTCATGTCGTTATCGGTAAGCTGTGCTTTTGCTGCTGTCGGTGACGAAATCATTGTGACCACCACGGACAGCGGATTTTCGACAAACACCCCGCAATCGGGCGGGTGGGATAATCCGACCGGACTTGTGGGCTATAACGGAACGGCGACGAAATATCATGAGTATATTTCTGGCGCAGATGTTGAGACTACGCGGCAGGCATATGTCACTTGGACGCCGAAGATAACCGAGGCGGGTCGCTATGATGTGTATATCTGGCGAGTCGGGCATGCAGGCAATCATCCGAAGGCGTTGCTTCAGGTGATGAGTCGGACCGGCTTGCAAGAAAGTGTCATGCTTCAGGCTTTGTCGGCATCGGATGCCGGATGGTACAAGGTTGGCAATTTTGACTTTGCCGCCGGGACGGATGGCTATATCAGATTGGGGAGATACGATAATTCACAGGGCGCCGTTCGCGTCAACAGTGTGAAACTTGTGAAAACAGACGATGCACCGACGCCGAGTGTTGAGCTTATCACACCGGATTCTCTGTCAGCGGTTGATACAAACACAAAAATAGAACTTAAATTCAGCCTGGCGATGAACGATGCATATATGAACAGCCAATATGTTACGCTTACGGAAACAGAGAGCGGTACTCCCGTTGCAGTGTCATATGCAGTATCGGGAGAGGCAGCGACGAACTTAAGCATGACTCCGGACGAACGTCTTAAGGCAAAAACCTCATATACGGTTACGGTCAGCGGAGATGTCCAAAGCAGTGCAGGGACACCTATGGGGGAAACAAAAAGCTGGAACTTCACAACTGACGTTATTGTATACGAGACAGTGGTTGTCACGACAAAGGATGGTGCAGCGCATTACACGGAAGAAGGCGGAACGTGGGCGGAAAGTGGACTTCCTGGTTATAATAACATGACTTCGAGATATGTGGGGAATAAGGCAGGCGCTAAGGCAACATTTCAGACAGAGCTTTCCGCCGGTAAGTATATTGTAAAATTTTACAGAGTGGTGAATGCTGCCAACTCAACGGCTGCTCCTCTTTCTATTTATCATGCAGAAGGCGTGGAAAACAGATTATTTAACGGAACAGTCGGCGGTGTAAGTGGTTGGGTTGATTACGGCACTTGGAAATTCAACAGCGGAGAAGCAAAGGTAACGATTGAACTGGATGATCCATCCAAAATAATCCGAACAAGCGCGGTTATGTTTCAAAAAATAGAAGATACAGAAGCGCCGACAGCCGAGTTGATATCCCCCGACGCTCTTACGGATATTGCTTTGGATACAAACTTTGTTGTTCAATTCAGCGAGACAATGCCGGAGCGAGAAATTTTAGAGGGAATTACATTGACGGAAAAGGAAATCTCAGAGCCGGTAGCCTGCACGGTGACATATAATGCAGCGACAAAAACAGCGACCGTTGACCCAGATGTGGATTTAAAGCCGGGCGTTGAGTATGAGCTTGCGCTGGGTGATCGTGTTTGCGATCTTGCAGGCAATCCCGTTTCGGGCACGAAATCTTGGACGATTAAAACTTACCCCATCCATTTCAGCGGATTTTCACTGAAGGATGCTACCGGGTCGGACGTGACAGCACTGACGAAAGGAGCCGCTCTCACTGCTTCGGTAACGGCAAGCAACCAAAGCGGGGCAAGTATTCGTACTGTTTTGCTGTATGGTCTTTATGATGCAAATGGTGTTTTGGAAGCAGCAAACTTTTCACCAAAATTGTTGACAGACGGCACAGTTGATGATTTGAACACTCTTTCTATCATTCTGCCGGATAAAGATTTAACCGGTTATACGCTTAAAATATTCCTTTGGGAATCGTTTGATACATTGAGACCGTATGATGTTGGCCCGATTGTAGTGCCGAATATCAGAGGTTAAGATAAAGGGGGAAGAAAATGAGGAGCCGTATCATTCCGTTTATTTCAGTTGTTACTGTATTCATAACTGTTCTTTTGGCGTGCTTACCAGGCAGCTTTTTGGTTGCTGAGGCGGCGAGCGAGACCGTTATTGTGACGTGCAGCGATTCGGCTCCTCAATATACGGAAACCGGGCTGTGGAAAACGTCGAGTCTGATGGGCTATAACGGTTTGACTACGAGATACACAGCAGAGAAAGGCGCTTCTGCAGTCTTTCGCCCGATCCTTTCGCGGGGAAAATATGTTGTGAGCTATTACAGAGTATTAAACAACACCAGCCAGACAGCCTCGCCGCTTACCGTGTATCACGCGGATGGCCAGCAAACTTATTATTTTAACGGTACGGTTGGTGCCGCCGGTTGGGTAGGGCTTGATTATTTTACTTTTGCAGACGGCGACAGCGGTTATGTGGAAATTGTTTCAAATGATTCAAACACGAATCTGAGAGCAAGTGCAGTTAAGTTTGAAAAAGTTGAAGATGTATATCCGCCGGTTGGTTCGCTTGATTTATCCTCTTTGGCGGACGGAAAAGTTACCGTCAGCTTTTACGAACAACTCGCGAAAAACAGCGTAACAAAGGATTGTGCGGCGCTGACTGATATGGAAACGGGCGAGCGTGTTGCTTGTGCGGCAGAGTTGTCGGAAGATGGAAGGAAAATAACGGTAACGCCGCAGGAAGAGCTTGGTGCAGGCTGCCAATATGAACTTTTGTTACAGGCCGGAATTGCGGATCTGTACGGTAACGAAGCAGAGAAACAGGTTTTTGGCTTTGAAACGGAGATGACAGACTGGCCGCTTTTGCCGCCGGACGAAACAAATGTGACAGACGCAGAGATATATGTGGCGCCGGATGGTAACGATGATAACGACGGAACGCTTTCGGAGCCGCTGAAAACCTTTGAAGCGGCGAAAAATATGGCGTCCGGAAAAATAAGAACTTCGGAAGGCAATGTAAAGGTGTACTTTCGAGGCGGAACATACACGTTGGATGAAACCGTGACCTTTTCTCATAAAGATTCCGCGCCTGACGGGAAGAGGATCACATACTGTGCATACGGAAATGAGAAGCCAGTATTTACGGGGGAAAAGCCGGTCGGTGGATGGATGCGGCACGAAGGAGATATCTGGAAGTGCAGAGTGGCAACCGAGTCGGATTTTCGGCAGCTATACTGCGGAGAGAAAAAGCTGGTTCGGGCAAGAACCCCGAATGAAGGTGAAAGCTATTTGCTTGCGCAAGAAAAAACGAAAACAGGTTTTCTTGTTCAAAAGGGCGTTATTCCTACAGAAAACTATAAGGGCGATGCAGAAATAGCCGTAAAAAATGTATGGATGCACAAAAGGCTGAATATTGCATCGGTGACAGACCTGGCAAACGCAACGCAAATTAATATAAAAGAAGATTTATGGAATGATGTTTTGGCCATGCCGCAGGGGTCAACATCTTATTACGGAAAAGAGTATTATCTGGAAAATGCCTATGAGTTCATTGATATGGAAGGCGAGTGGTATTATGACGGGTCGGAGGGAATGTTATATCTCAAAAGCACAGAAAATCCAGATTATCTTGACATTACGATACCACAGCTGGAAAGCATTATCGCCTTGGAAGGGGATATAAAACGTCCTGTTAAAAATCTGAGCTTTTCGGGACTTAGCTTTAAACGGACGAACTGGACATATCCGTCCGATTACGGCTTTAACGATATACAGGCCAATACCTTGATACCGCCTCCTGAAAAACGCGTGGAGGACAGCCAGTATCGCTATGGATTTAAAAAAGAGTATCTTCCGGGGGCATTTAATGCCAAAACTGCTGTAAATGTTAAGGTGGAAAACTGCATTTTCTACGACCTTGGCGGAAACGGGATTAATTTTAAGGATGGCGGGGCGCATATAGAAGCAAGCGGAAACACGATCTATAATTGTGCCGGAAGTGCAATCGAGGCAGGGGATGACAGCTACCGTCCGGACAGCAGCCGTTTGCGGCTGCGCAATGCACTGATTTGTAACAATTTGATCAGAAATATCGGAACGGAGTATTACGGAAGTATAGGTATTCTTGTTTTTTATGCGGACGGGGTCAGAATAGAGCATAATGATATTAATAAAACTTCGTATTCGGCCATAAACGCAGGTTGGGGCTGGAGCAATGACGAATTTGTTGATACAGCACGCAACTATACCGTTCATGCCAACAAAGTGGAGAACTTTTGTACACAAGTCAAGGATGGCGGCGGCATATATGTTCCCAATCCGGTTTATGGTACCTCTGTTATCAGTGATAATTTGATTATAGGCTCAGAGCAAACGATGAGGGCGGGTACGATGGTCGGCGGCATATACCACGATGCTTTTAGTACGAATTGGACAGATCAAAACAATGTTTTACTTTCGGTGACAGATTGGGCAATGGGCGTAACGGACAAAAACGACATCAGGTATCAAGACAAGACGATACATTTTGAGCATAATTATGTGACGAGTCATAAAAAAACCCCTCCGCTTGCCGGAGAATTTGTGAGCTTTACCAATACCGTTATGCTTGACGGTACGGCTGAGCTTGCCGGCGAAGTAAAAGACATTGCAGAGGCTGCGGGGCTTACAGATGCGTATAAAAATCATTTTTCCGATTTGCCGGATTTATTTTTTGCAGAATATGGCATTTATGAGGTGAAGCCATCGGAGCAGGGGGAAATCAAGCTGAGCTTATCGACTCTTCCCGCAACGGTTACAGCGGAAAGCAAAGAGGGCGTCAGAGTTTCGAATGCGCTTATCAGTGGCTCTGAAGCAACCATTCCGTTTTTTGTATGCGCTGATACAGTACCCGGCGTTTATACGGTTTTGGTGAGCGTGCAAAGTGAGAGTAAGCTGCAGACAGAAGAAATTCATATCGCCGTATTGGAGGCAGAAGATACATCTGTGTATGTGAGTATAACAGATGATGGATATACAGAAAACGGAAGCTTTTATCCCAGCGGACTGTCGGGGTATCGAACGGGTAGTCGTTATGGGTATGCGGATGGTATTTCTGCATCTTTTCAAACGTCGGTAGAACCGGGTTTTTACAAAGTCTACGTTTTCCGTGTTTCAGAATATCGGAGCTGTAAAAACACAGTGGCGGAGGTTCATCATAAATACGGGAGCACACAGAAAACTTTTGACTTTGCGGCTGAACCTTCACAGTGGCTTTATGCCGGCACTTTTGAATTTGATACAGTGGCCGAGGTTGTTATGAAAAAGACGGGCAGTGGCTATTTGAGAACGAGTGACATAAAACTTGAAAGGGTAAGCCAAAGCGCACAGAACGAAGACGGAACGAAAGCAGAAGGTCTGATTGGAAACAGTGTGCTTTCAGGAAAGGTTACGCTGGGAAATTATGCGGAAAATGACAGAAAATTTGCTATCTATGCAGCTTTGTATAACGAAACGGGAAGGCTGGTTAATCTTGCGCAGAGCGAAAAGATTATAAAAAGTAATTGTGAGGAAAAATTGGAAACCAATATAACGCTGCCCGATAGTCATTTAGAACGTTGCCGGTTAAAAATACTGGTTTGGGAAATGACAGATAAAGGATTGCTTCCTATATTCAAGCCTATAGAAATCAGTGGATCATAAATTGAATACCAAAACGGAGGATTGTTCATGAAAAACATTAAAAAATTGACAGTGACAATGTTGAGCATGCTGTTCATCATGCAGTTGGCAGCACCAATTGCTTCGGCCGTCAAATTGTCGGGCAGCGTTGTTATCAAGGCGGGCGATAAAGGATATACAGAGGTGTCGAACGTACCCTTTTCGGACAGCTCCGTTTTGGGAGTAAACGGCACAACAACGAAATACACGTCCGGCAGCGTGCAAGTCGGCTCGTATGCCCAGTTTACGCCTGCAATTGAAGCGGGCAAGTACGATGTGTATGTGTATAAGCTTGCAAGAAATGACACAGACAGCGCCACAAAAACAGAGGTTCATTATGCCGATGGTGTGTTTGAAACAAAGATTGATTTTACAGAGGGAACTTCCGGATGGGTGCCGCTTGGTACATTTGAGTTTTCGGGCAATGCAGCCGAATGTGTAAGAATCATTAAGTCCAGTGCGGCTATGATACGTGTTGATTCTGTTAAATTTGAAAAGTCCGGCGGCGCAAGAGTGATTGATTTACGCAGCAAAGGGCAGGATACGAAATCCCCTTGGGGCGAGGTATCGAAAACGACAGATGAAATCGCGTACAGCTTCTATGTCTCTCCGCAAGGCAATGATGCTTCAAACGGAAGCATAGAAAAACCATTTGCTACAATTGAAAGAGCACAGAAGGAGGTCAGAAAGCTTCTGCCGCACGCGGAGGGAAACATTTATGTTTATCTGCGCGGCGGAATCTATCAAATGAAAAAGCCTGCGGTGTTCACAGCAGAAGATTCTGCTCCCGATGGTATTAAGGTTGTGTGGTGCGCCTATGAAAACGAGGAACCTGTGCTGACGGGTGCGTTAAAAGCCGACAACTGGGTCTTGTCGCAAGGAAATATATGGAAAACAAAAATAGAAGAAAATATTGATTTCAGGCAAATTTATATCGGAAACGAAAAAGGAGTGAGAGCAAGAACGCCGAATAAAGGAGAATACCTTACCCTGGATAGGGAGAAAACAAATACAGGTTTTGATATTCAAAAAGGTATTATTGCACCTTCGGATTTTAAAGACGACATGGAGCTTGCTATAAGAAATGTGTGGATGCATAAGCGTCTTAAAATTGATTCTGTAAAAGATACGGACACACATACAAGTATTGCTATCGAGCCATATATGTGGAATGATATTATGACAGGCGCGCAGGGCGCAACCATCTATTACGGTGTGAAATATTGGCTGGAAAACGCATACACATTTATGGATCAAAACGGAGAGTGGTATTATGATAAAAAGAAAAAAGAACTGTATCTCATGTCTGACACCGATCCGAACCAATTAACGATTACTATTCCTCAGCTGGAAACATTAATAGATTTACAGGGAACGCTTGACACGCCTGTTTCCAACATTGAATTTTCGGGCATTACGTTTAAATACACAAACTGGACAAGACCAAACGAGTATGGTTTAAATGACATTCAAGCCAATACTCTTTTTCCGTCACCGAATCACTACAAAGAGGATAAACAATATCGGTATGGTTTTGCCAAAGAGTATATTCCTGCTGCCTTTTCCTCGCAGACTGCCTTTCATGTAAGCGTGAATGACTGTAAGTTTGAAAATTTGGGAGGTACAGGCATCAGCTTTAAAAACGGCGGAGCTCATATCAATATTGACAAAAATGTTTTTAACGGCTGCGCAAATACCGCCATTGAGGTGGGCGAGGACAGCTACAAACCGAATGACGCCAGAATGAGAATCTCTGATGTAGTGATTGATAATAATTTGATTTATGATGTCGCTAATGAGTATTACGGTGGGCTGGGTATTTTGCTTTTCTATGCAAACGGAGCAAAAATTACACATAACGAAATCAAAAATGTTCCATACTCTGCCATTAACGCAGGTTGGGGTTGGGCAAATAATGAATATGTGGAAACGTCCCGAGATTTTACCATCAGTCACAATAAAATTGAAAACTTTTGTATGGAACTAAACGACGGGGGCGCTATCTATATGCCGAATCCCACATTCGGCGAGGCAATTATGGAAAAAAATTATATAGTCGGATCAGAGCAGACCATGCGTACGGGCACCATGCTACACGGAATTTATCATGACGCCTTTGGTGCAAACTGGATAGACAGATACAATGTCATTGATTGTATAATTGATTGGATTACCGGCAGGGGTGTAAAGGACAGAGACTATTTTGGTTCTATAACGGCGTATGATAACTACACTACATCCAAAAGCGAGGATAATATCGGCGGTATTTTTGAAGAAATCAAAGAAAAGACGCATTATGTTGAAAGCGCAGAAAAATGGCCGGATGAAGCTCTTCAGATTATTCAGGAAAGCGGCCTTGAGTCTCAAAATGAATATTTGAGGGAAAAATTGGGGATCAGAGCATGGGCATCGCCGGCAGCCTATGAATGTTATGCGGGCAACGAAGGCAAATTCCACTTTGACGGGCTTTCTGCAGATATTGATGTTACGCTGCTTTTGCCCAACGGTGTATTTGTCGATAAGACAACAAAGAAAGGAAATACAACGGATATTCCGTATTACGTAAGTAATGCGTTACAGCCGGATGTGTATACTGTGACCGCTGTCTTTTCTGAAAACGGGAAAGAAATCGGCAGAGAAGACATAAAGCTTGCTGTTAATGAAAAGCTTGAGGCAGGTATTTATTTAACTATAGGTACGGATCATTATCAGGAGGAGGGAGATTGGGCAGCAAGCAGTATCAGCGGCTATTTCGGGGGGTCGCGTTATGGATATTCCAAGGGCGCAAAGGCAACCTTTAAGACGCAGGTTGAGCCGGGCATGTATAAGGTTTCGGTTTACAGAGTATTCCATGCCACAAGCGATAAAAATGCAAAGGTTACGGTAAAAGACAAAAACGGAGGTCATGAATCGTATTATGACACAACGGTCTCTCCGGCAGGCTGGGTAAGCGTCGGTACTTATGAATTTGACGGCGATGCGGAGATCACGATAGAAAGAACATCCGAGGATGAATCGTCATACGTAAGGGTAAGCGAAGTAAAGCTTGAGAAAGCAGACAGTGTTATAGCTACAGAGCAGATTATGCCTGTGCTGAGGGAGCTTTCGGGGACTGTGATTTTACATATAGGTGCAAATGATGCACTGGTAGAGGGTTTTAAGAAAAAAATTGATGAAAGTAAAAGCGTTGTTCCGTTTATTGATAACGACAGAACGTTGATTCCCGTTCGATTTATTGCAGAGGCGCTTGGATTACATGTCACCTACGAGGAGGACACGCGCAGGGTTGTCATCAACGGCAGCGGCAATGAGGTTATTTTTCAAATTGGCGAAACACAATGGCTAAAGAATGGTGTACCGATGGAAAGTGACGTTGCTGCTCAGATTTCGGGCGACAGAACGTTTATTCCTCTTAGGGCGTTAATGGAAGCGCTTGATAAAAAAGTAGAATTTTATGACGGTGTTGTGTATGTAGGTGAAAAACAGGGGTTAATCGCCAAGACCTATCATTACTTTAAAAATGTTTTAAGCGGAGCGGAGGTAGAATGATGATCAATTTAAAACGTGGTTTAAGTATCATGGTTTGCATGTTTTTCATGCTTACCGTACAGGTGCAGGCAGCGCCCGCTTCTGATGCGTTTGAAACGATTTTGGTAGAACAGAACATAGAAAGCGGCGTTGTGACCTTGACTTGTCGGTTAAAAGAGGGTTTTGCTTCAAAAAGAGTCAGCTTTCTGATTTTAAGACCGGGAAAAACTGTTGCAGATATTGACTATAGCAATCCTGCTGCGCTTTTGGATGTGGTTTGTCATTTTGATGAAAGGGAAGTGGATGAAAGCGGTCAGGTTGTGTTTTCGTTTTCTCTTGCTGCAAATGCACAGAACGGAAAATATATCGTAAGCGTTGGCGGCACTCATATAGAGGTTGCTGACAAAATGACGGTTTTAGATTATACAAACGTTCACGATGATCAAAAGTTGAATCAAATTAATCAGGCAATCACGCCGGATGCTATGCGTGCGGTCATCGGCGAGGGCTTTTATGCACTTGATTTGGAAAGTTATTCGAAGCTGTCATCTGCGCAAGAGGAAAAGCTGATAGAAAAGCTTTGCACCAAAGCAAAGGCAGGCGGTTTTGCAAGCATAGCTGAATATGTGGAGTATTTTAATCGTTACGCTGCGGTCGGATTGTTAAATGATATGCGCGATATAGAAGGGAAACAGGCTGTTTTAGAAAGTAAAAGCGTGGTGCTCGGCTTACATAAAGACCTGGCCCAAAAAGTCGGCGTGACTGATGTGTTTGCTGTGTTTGCCGAAGTCATTCTTACAAAAAGCTTTGCCGAACCAAAAGAGATACAGGAAGCCTATATGGACACACTGTTGAATCTCTGTATCAAAAACAGTAAATGGTCAGAACTCTATGATAGGCTCGTATTGCTCAGAAACAATGGTGCGGATATTGATTTAAGTCCTTATGAGAACATTATGGACAAGGAAAGCACAGCGGCAAGAGTCATGCAAGCTTTGGCTGGTAAGGATGTCCATATCAAGACTTTTGGCGATGCACTTTACGAGGCGGTGAAAATCGGAAGCCGCGAACTTGGCTCTGAGACCAGTCGTCCGTCAAACAGCGGCGGAGGTTCGGGCGGCGCGGGTCTATCGGTTAGAGTGCCGACAGTAAAGCCAGAAAAGGACGGTTCACAAGCAGAGAGTTTTACCGATTTGGACGGCGTACCGTGGGCAAAAGAGGCAATTTGTTATTTGAAAGAGCAGGGCGTTGTATCGGGTAAAAACGAAGAAGAGTTTGATCCTGCAGCGCCTGTTACGAGAGAAGAATTTGTTAAAATGCTTGTATGTTCGTTCCATATGGAAAAATGGACTGCCGATAACCATTTTACCGATGTTTCCGAACAGAGCTGGTATTACCCTTATATTAATTCGGCCTATCAGGCAGGCGTAATTCAAGGTGTGTCGGAAGATGTCTTCGGTGTGGGAGATCGGCTGACGCGAGAACAGCTTGCGACAATTATATACAGGGCTATGAAAATGACAAAAGATTTTAAACATGAAGATTTTGATAGCGAAAGTCCGTTTAAAGACGATGATGCCGTGAGTGAATATGCCAAAGAGGCAGTGAGAGAACTTTATAAAAAAGGAATTATTTTGGGAAAGGGCGATGGGATGTTTGCTCCGAAGGATGTTACAACAAGGGCGGAGACAGCCAAAGTGCTTTATGAAGTAATCAAAGGGGGACAATAGTATGAATAAGATAATCTCTTTCGTATTGTGCGCATTTTGTGCTGTGTGCATGCTGTCGGTGTCCGTTTCGGCCGACGAAGAGAAAGAAACGGCATATGGAGTTCAATCAGTTGAAAAATTGACCGCTTTGGGTGTACTAACAGGCTTTTCTACAGATGCGGAATCACTTCTTCAAAATGTAACACGCGGAGAAATATGTAAAATTTTGGTGGAACTATCCGGCGATAATTCGCTTTTTTCTGATACGGATACAGTCTATCGTGATGTTCCGAGCAGCCACGAAAACTATCAATATATTATGGCGTCGTCGGCAATGGGGTATGTTTCGGGCAGAGCAGACGGCAATTTTGCACCGGATGAAGGCGTGACTGTTCTGGATGCATTGAAAATGCTGCTTTCTGTTTTGGGATATGATGAATATGCGATTGCGAGAGGCGGTTATCCCAAAGGCTATATAGAGACTGCGCAAGCGACTGGGCTTTTAAGAAAAATAGGCAATTTAAGTGTCAGCGATTGCATTAACAGGGGAGTTTTGGCACAAATCTGTGATGAGGCAGTTGATGATGTGGCTCTGATGAAACTGTCCGGCATGGGTGAAACCAGCCTATATGAGAGTGAGAGGGGGACAACGCTGCTTTTCCAAAAGCATAATATCAAAAAAGACAAAAATATATTAAGCGCCAACGAGTTTACCTCCATTTATTCGCGGAACGGAAAAACACAAGAGGGATTTATTAAAATGGGAGATTCTCTCTATCAATATGCAGGCAATAATCAGGAAACGCTGCTGGGTCAATACTGCAAATACTATTACAATGAAGAAAAAGGTGAAGTTTTATATATCTCTCCCCTTTCGTCCAATGAAGTGACAGAAATTGAAGCCGAGCAGATTCGCAATGTATCGGGCAGCGTTATCTCGTATGAAAACGGCAATACAGAGGAAAAGGTCCATATAGAGGGAAGCGCCTCTGTTATTATAAACGGTGTGTGCAGCGCTTCGTATTCCGATGCAGAGCTTTTCCCAACAGTCGGCCATGTGACGTTGATTGACAATAACGGAGATGGAAAAATTGATGTTGCCAAGGTGCTGTCGTTTGATACATATGTTGTTGATAAAGTTGACGTGCGGTCAAAGGTCATCTATGATAAATTCGGCAAAGCTCCTCTTCGCTTGGGCGCGGATGAAGAAAATTACATCATTCGATTCGGAGGGCAGACGGTCGGAATAGATGCTTTGGAGGAATGGGATGTTTTAGAGGTCGGAGCCGATAAAATGAAATATACCCCCGACGGAATGCGGGCAGATATGGATCAATCCGATTTTTATTACATTCTTGCTCTGAACGACAAAGTTATCGGTAGTCTGACGGAAGTATCACAAACTTTTTGTAAGATAGAAGGCGTGGAATTTGATGTTGACCGGCATTTTTATCAAAATGAAAAAATAGGTGCCTTTTCGGTAGGGGAGTCAGGAAGCTTTTTGCTGGGGTACGGCGACAGAATTGTAGCAGCACGATATGACGATAAAAACGAGATTTTATACGCATTTTTGTTTAATGCGCGCAAGACTTCGGGTGTGGCAGATGAAATGCAATTCGAGCTTTTTGACCAATCGGGTAAGTATGCTGTTTATCAGTCTGCACGGAAAATAAACTTTAACAATGAAATTAGGCTATCGCCGAGCGAGGTGTATGCAAGGCTGACAGGAACAGAGTCAAACGGCAACAAGGAAGTAGGACAGCTTATTAAATTCAGAGTGAATGCCAAGGGACAGCTGTCAGAGCTTTATACCTATACGGATAAAACAAAAATTAAGGGCTATCAAGGGTATTCGGAGGACGAATTTACCAAGGATTTTATTGTTGACAATCTTGTTTACAGAGCCGGCAATCAAAGATTGTTTGCCGGAAAATATCAAATTAACACGGGTCTAATAGTGTTCTATATTCCGATGACGGGCACAAAGGCAGAAAAACAGTATGCACAGATTAAAGATTCATCATATTTTGAGGGAAATATATATTATTCAAATGTTGCGTTCTATGATGTGACGAAGAAAAGGTCAGTGAAGGTTGCAGTTGTGACACCGAGTGTTGCAAGCATGTTCACAAACGAATCACCTGTCATGCTTGTAGAAAATGTAGCATCGGCAGTTCTTCCCGATGGCAGCACCGGTTATAAAATCAATGGCTATGCAGAAGGAAAGAAGCTGTTTGTGTCTGTCGATGATGCCACCATCAAGGATAAAGGTGACTGGGGACAGATCACGAAAACAGTCAGAGAACTTTCTAAGGGCGATGTAATTCAATATGAAACGGATGTAAATGACATGCTGTTAAGCTTCCGTGTTCTCTTTTCTAAAAATAGCAATACAGTTTATTTTGAAAAAGCGGCGGGCGGCAGCGTTGAGCCAAATAATTACTATGCTGTGCTTTACACCGGCTACGGAAAAATCAGAGAGGTAAACGAAACCAATATTATTTTTAATGGGAATACAGATAACCCCGATTTATTATGTGCTGATCCGGCGTGGGACAGAACGATACCGTTTGCAGGTACGGTTTACCAATATGATGCTAAAACAAACAGGATTACGATAGCGGATAAATCAGAGTTGTTTGAGGGCAATGATGTGTTTGTTTATACACACCTGACCAATACAAAAGAGATTATATTGTATGTTGAGTAAATAGCGGAGGAAATATACATGATCAAAAAAGTATCTGATTTAACAGTTGTAGGCGCCGGCATTGCCGGCATATGTGCAGCTGTGGCGGCAGCCAGAAGAGGAATGAAGGTGTGCCTGGTGCATGACAGACCTGTTCCGGGCGGAAACGCCTCCAGTGAAATTGGTGTGCCCATCATGGGATCGGCTGCAGAGGGAAACTCTCCTTCGGTTTATGCAAGAGAAGGAGGACTGGTAGAAGAGCTTAAGTTAAAGCTAAGAGCAAGGGGCGGTTTTGCAGGAAACGGCGCAATGCTTGATTCTGTATTATTTGAATTTATCTATGCAGAAAAAAACATTGAACTTTTTTTAAACTCTTACGTTTATAAACTGGATTGTGAGAATGGTGAAATCAAGAGGGCTTATGCTTTACAGACAGGAAGCGAAAAACGCTTTGCATTTGAAAGTCCGATTTTCCTTGACTCGACAGGTGATGGGTTCATTGGTGCGGAAGCAGGCGCAGAATTTCGCCAAGGAAGGGAGGCAAAAGGGGAATTTAATGAACCGGACGCGCCGCAGGAAGCGGATAGTTGCGTGCTTGGCGATACCCTTTTGTGGTCAACAAGATATCGGGATGAAGCGGTGCCCTTCCATGCTCCTGCATTTGCTTACGATATCACCCGAATGCCGTTTTTTGACGACTTGAAGAAGCCGGAACTGTTAAGATTTTTTCATAGAAGTTCCGATGGTACATTTAACGGCCTTTGGTGGGTGGAATATGGCGGCAAGTGTGACACCATAGCAGATAATGAAGAGATTGTTTGGGAACTTCGACAGCTTGTATACGGCTTTTGGGATTATATTAAAAATAGCGGCGTATTTAAAGATGTGGAGAACTTGGAGTTGTATAGGGTTTGTCCCCTTCCCGGAAAGAGAGAGTCAAGACGGTTTGTGGGGGAATATATACTGACGCAAAACGACATTATTACGAAAAAACATTTTAATGATGCCGTTTCATCGGGGGGATGGCCGATTGATATTCACGCTCCCGGTGGCATTTACGACAAAGGGCCGTCGACCGGATGGTGTTATGTTCCGGGGCTTTACCAGATACCATACAGATGCTTGTATTCAAAAAACATAGGTAATCTGTTTTTTGCAGGACGTAATGTCAGCGTTTCGCATATGGCTCTCGGCTCAACACGGGTAATCGGTACATGCGGCGCTATGGGTCAGGCAGTCGGTACAGCGGCAGCACTTTGTAAACAATACGGCGTGAAACCGCATCAAATATATGAAAATCATATTGAAGAATTGAAAGAAATGCTTCTTTATGACGATCAGCTGATTGCAGGTTTGCCGGATAGCTTTAACCGCGATTTTGAAAATAATATTAAAGTAACATCGTCCTCTGAAAAAACATTCTGTCTTACAGAGGTGGAAAAACTGCTGGAATTGGACAAAGATTACTGTATGGCTTTGCCTGTTGAAACAGAAAAATTAGACAGTGTGGAGGTGTATATTAAAAACCAGAAAGACGTTGCAGATACACTTCACTGTGTGCTGTACAGCGGGAAAAGCGTTGATACATATTGTCCTGCAAAGCAGGAGAAAGATTTGTTTTTCGATATTCCTGCAAATTTTGAGGGTTATTTAAAATTACAGCTTGATTTTGATGCCTTAACGGATGAGAAATGTTATATTGAATTTCATCATGCAAAGGGACTTTTCCTCGGTGCAAGCAGTGAACATCTGACCGGTGTGGTATGTTTTCATATCAATCCTCCTGCCAAAGTGGATGATTTCAGAAACAGTCCAAAGATAAAAGTACGCAGAATAACGGACGGGATTTGCTTCAGGAATGTCCTTCCGCTGCAAAGTCCTTACAAGGCGGAAAATCTTCTTGACGGATACAGTCGACCGTTTGGGCTTCCGCGTATGTGGATGTCCGAAATGAAAAATGAAGCGTATATTAATCTTGCATTTGTCAAACCGAGCCGTGTTTCCGAAATCCAGCTTATTTTAAACAGTGAGCTTGAGGCTGATGTTCCGAAAATGAAGCCAAAACGTCTTGTTACAGAGTATGAAATTATTGTAACAGGTAGCGATGGAAAGACAATAAAAACAGAAGTAGCGGACAATATCTATAGATTTCGCCGACACAAAATTGATTGTGAAAGTGTAGAAAACATCAGAATTAATGTAAAAGAAAACAATGGAGCGCCCAATATGGAGCTATTTGCAATCAGGCTTATAAAGTAATAGGAAGAGAGTGTGTGATACAAATGTCAAGAGAGATAAAAAGAGCGGTACATATTGATTTTCATACCATGCCGGGGATATATGATTTCGGAGAGGCTTTTGACGCGGATGAATTTGCCCAAACTTTGCATGATGCGGAGGTCGGCTATATTAATATGGCGGCGAGATGTAATATCGGTTTTGCCTATTATCCGACAAAAATAGGCACGCCATATCCGGGGATGAAAGGCGATATGCTGGGTGAGATCATAGAAGCGTGCCACAAAAGAGATATAGGTGTCAGTGCATATGTAAATGCCGGGCTGGATCATGACCATTGCTTAAAGCATGCTGATTGGCTCCGGATAGATAAAGAGGGACGTGTGATACGCGGCGATATTATGGAAAACTTTTTTCGAACAGTTTGCTACAACAGCCCCGGATATAAAAATTATTTTTTGGGGATGCTGTCTGAAATTTGCGAATATGATATCGACGGACTTTTCCTTGATTGCATGGCGATTGAACCGTGTTATTGCTACCATTGTGTAAGCAGAATGAAGAAGGCGGGGATAGATCCTTTTGATGTTTCGGCAAATATGAAATTTCAGGAAGAATGCCTTTTAGAATATTGCCGTGAAGTTAAAAGGATGATAGGCGATAAAAACTTGTTTTTTAACGGAATGCATATGGCAGCGGTAAATGAAATTGAAACACATTTTGAAGTGGAATGTCTGCCCAGCGGATGGAGTTATGATTTCTTTTGGCCGCATATTTCTTATGCGCGGAGCTTTGGCAAAAAAATTGTATACATGACTGGCAGATTCCAGGTAAATTGGGGAGATTTCGGCGGCTTTAAATCAAAGGCATCATTGGAATATGATTATTACGATGCCCTGATGTCGGGAGCGGAGGTTTCAGTCGGTGACCACATGCATCCTGCACAGGGACTGAATAAAAATGTTTACAAAGTGGTTGGAGAAATGAATCGATGGAAAAAGAAGCTGGAGCCGTATCTTGAAAAAGTGAAGCCTGTTTCTGAGATTGGAGTGCTTATCAATCAAAAACGAGATCTTCCGGTCAACGGCAACTTGTGTGAGGGTGGTACATATATGTCGAGCAGCTACAGCGGACTTGCGAGGATGTTCGGCGAGCTGAAATACAGCTATGATATCATCAATGAAACAATGGATTTCGATCCGTATTGCTTGCTGATCTTACCGGATGAAGTCAAAATGAATGAGGTGTTGCAAAGCAAATTAGAAGCCTATGTAAGAAAAGGAGGCAAATTATTATCAAGCGGCGTGTCGGGACTGGACAAAGACGAAAAGGGATTTGTTGCGGGCTATGATGGAATTGATTTTCGAGGAATCGACCATGCCAATGCGTCTTATTTCAGGTTTTCTGAAATTCCTTGCGAAGACATTTATGATATGGAGTATGCTATGTACAGCAATACAGGCGTTTTGATGGACGGCCGCAATCAGGTTGCAACCTATATAAAGGCATATCATAATAAAGAATGGGATGGTCTGCACAGCTATTTTTATACGCCACCGGAAAAGGCCAACGGCCATGCGGCGGCCGCATTTTCAGTCTGCGGAAATATATGTCACATATGTTTTTCTGCATTTCGGGCATATGCAACGAGTGCGGCGTATCATATAAAGGCGCTTGTTAAAATGTGTGTGGAAAAGCTTTATGAAACGCCGGTTTTAAAAACGGAGGGCATCCCGTCAACGGCACGTGTTTCGTTTTCGAACGGTATGGACTTTGGCTTAATACACATCAAGGTGACTTATCCGGAACCGAGGTGCGACATGGACATTATAGAAGAGCACCAAACGTTAAAAAAGGGAAGCTGTGTATTAGTCAGAGGGCAATATCGTGAGGCGTGCATGTTACCCGATCGGGAGAAGGTTGAAATTGAGTATGCAGACGGATACACAAAGGTTATCTTACCCGAAATTATAGGGTACGGATTGGTCCAAATATTGCCTAAAGGCTATGATAAAGTTTAAACATTAACTGAATTAAGGAGTACAAGCGATGATTAATAAATGTAAAGAGGCATCACTGTCGGTAGGTCGGAAAAGTGGACGTTTCGCGGGTCTTAAGGAGTATAAATATGCGTATGTCCTGATCTTGCCGGCGCTCATTTTAGTAACGATATTTTCTTATATGCCCTTGACGGGTATTGTTCTTGCGTTTAAGAATTTCGATATTGTGCAAGGAATTTTTGGAAGCCCATGGGTTGGACTTGACAATTTTAAGGAAATTTTTACACAGCCCAATATGTTTCGTGCAATTAAAAATACGCTGGTGTATGGCTGCGCAATTTTATTTGGCTTTTTCCCGTTCCCGATTATTCTGGCTTTGCTGTTTAATGAAATACGAAACATACACTTTAAAAAAGTGGTTCAGACCATCAGCTATATGCCGCACTTTTTATCCTGGATATCGGTCATCGGACTGTTTTCCGTGTTTTTGGCAAAGGAAGGTCCGTTTAATGTGATTATGGGAAAACTATTCGGAGACGCATTTGGTAACGAAAACCTGTTGATGGATCCGAATTATTTTCTCCCGATTATTTTTATTTCGCATGTATGGAAGAGTGTCGGCTGGTCATCCGTTATCTTTTTGGCGGCCATAGCGGGTATCGACCCTACCTTATATGAAGCGGCATCCGTAGATGGCTGTGGCAAGCTGCGTCAGACGTGGCACATTACACTGCCTTCTCTCAGAGGTACAGCGCTCATTGTGCTTATTATGTCTTTGGGGACACTGTTTAACACAAACTTTGAGCAGGTTTACGGTTTTCAAAATGTATACACACAGGAGCAGACAGAGGTTATCAGCACATTGATTTATCGGCAAGGTATAGAAAACGGAAAATATTCATTGGCAACAGCGTTTGGTTTGGCGCAGGGACTTGTGTCGGTAACAGTTTTGCATGCTGCAAACACTCTCAGCAAACGGATGTTTGAAATCAGTATATGGTAGGAGGAAAATCATGAAACGAAGCGTAGGAGAAAAGGTTTTTCAGGTATGCAATTATATATTCATGCTGTTGTTGATAGTTGTGATGCTTTATCCATATATCAATCAGTTTGCAATTTCACTTAATGAAGGCATGGACACCATGATGGGCGGGATTACGATATTTCCGCGGAAATTTACATTTGATAATTATAAAACTGTATTCGTTAATCAAAATTTTCTTAATGCGGTGTTTATCTCTGTATCCCGTGTTATTTTGGCTACGGCTCTTTCGCTGACGGTTGTCTTTTCCGCTGCATATGGTCTGACGAGGAGAGGATTACCTCACAAACGCGGATTGACCCTGTATTTGATGCTGCCGTCATATATTACGGCAGGTGTCATACCTATTTATATATTGTATAGTTATTTAAACCTGATTAACAATTATCTGGTTTATATTTTGCCGACTGCTTTCGCGTTTTATCATATGGTTATTATACGATCATTTTTGCAGGAACTACCGCCCAGTATTGAAGAATCAGCTAAAATTGACGGTGCGAATGATATACAGATTATGTTTAAAATCATTATGCCGCTTTCTTTGCCGGTTATGGCAACCGTGGCGCTGTGGATTTCGGTGGGAGCATGGAACGACTGGACAACAACGTTGATGTATGTGACCAAGAAAAGTCTATATCCGTTACAATACTTGATGATGCGTTTAATTAAGGAAAGTTCGTTGGCGCGAGAGATGGCGAAAGAATCGGCATCAGTGCAAACAGGCATTATGGCAAAGCCAACTCCAGAATCCGTAAAGGCAGCCAGCCTTATTACAACAACACTGCCTATTATTATGGTGTATCCTTTTTTGCAAAAGTATTTTATTACGGGTGTAACGCTGGGCGCAGTAAAAGAATAGAAAGGGAGTCCCGGCGATATATTATTATATTTTTAATGGAGGAAAGAGAATGAAAAGTTTAAAAAAAGTATTGGCAACCTTCATGGCATTGGTTTTAATAGTGGTATTTTTGGCGTCATGTACGAAATCTAAGCCATCTTCAAATCTGAATAAGGACGGTGTCTATACGCCGACCAAAGATTTGGAGCTGACGGTTTGGGACACACAGGGGACAGATTATGTGGCAAAAGAACTGGGCAAGAATGTTGTTGAGGATTGGCTTGTCGAAAAAACGAAGGTGAAAGTTACCAATATTTACGGTAACGGCGGAGGACAGTGGGATCCGTTACTAACTAAGCTTGTGGCCGGAAAAAATTTACCTGATATTATCCACTGTGGCGCCGGTCAGGGTTCTACTCATTTTGCCAAGCTGGATCAGTTGGGACAGGTTTGGGAATTAACGCCGGAAATGATACAGACTTATGCGCCGGAGGTATGGAAACGTACGCCGGCTCGCTACTGGGAAGAAATTAAAATTGATGGCAAAATTTTAGGTATTCCTTATAATGTACCGACGAGTCCCGAGGCGTTTCAGGACTTGCCGGAGGGAGAAATTCAACTGATTATGAATATGAAAACAACACCGGTCAATACCGTCACTTCATCCGGTTCCGGAGTTATTTGGATTCGGGATGATATTTTAAAAATGATTTATCCAAATGCAAAAAGCTATGACGAGCTGAAGGCACTTTTGGAGGAGCGCGGTAAACCGATCGGCGACGAACTGATGGATGTGCCGATTCACTCAACAAAAGAGTTTATTGATTTTATGTATAAAGTAAAGGATCTTAATTTAAAGGAAAACGGTAAAACCGTTTATACATTTGGTTTTACCGGAGGAGATAACTGGGAGGCACTTTCATGGCTGGGCGCAGATATGTATGGGTATAAAGGACATTATTATTCCGGGACATGGAATGAAGCAAAACAGGAAATGGAGATTCCGATTGCAGGAGAGATGATTAGACAAGCGGCCAAAACAGAGAATCAAATGATTAATGATGAAGTGATTGATCCGGAAAGCTTGGCACATAATATGACGCAGTTTGAAGAAAAGGTTTTAAACGGAAGATATGCGATGATGTACATTTCTATGTTGGGTGATCCGGCCAGTGTTAACAAACAGTTGGAGGATGCTGGGAAACCGTACCGTTACAGACCGTTTTTAACAAATGTTCCCGCACAGCCGGACTATCCCATGTATCAGACCGAAACACAGTGGACAGATTCGTTATGTCTTTTGAAAACCTTGAGTGAAGAAGAAGTATATCAGGTTTTAAACTGGATGAATGTTCAGTATACAGATGAATATGAAGATATAAAGAACTGGGGTCCGAAAGAAGCCGGTTTGTATCGAGAAACGGCAGATGGCAAACGAGAGTTTACAGATGAACGCTTTACAAAGTACTTCTTGGAAGGCGACCGGACTGCAATGACTGCGGAAGATACGCTGGGACTTCAGGGACCGGAAGCGGAAGGGTACAAAGTAGGGGGATTGTTCGGCGTACGGCCGACGATGTATAGTAAATGGACACCTGAAATTTATCTTCATCATGAGACCTATGCTCCCACGATGTTTAGCGGCTTTAAGTTTGCGTATGACAGCCAGTATACAAAAAATATCAAAACTTTCCCGCAATGCCAGGTATGGTCAGCGTGCTTTGCAGAAATTCCGGAGGTTGTTAGCTTTTGGGGCGCGAGAGAACAATGGGAAAGCCAGTTTAAACTGGCGTTTGCGGCACCTGTCAAGGACTTTGACGCCAAATGGGATCAAGCGATTGCGGAGTTAAATAAAATTGTAAATATAGAAGAAACAGAAAAGAAAATGACAGCAGTCGCCAAACCCTTGGCGGATGAGATTAAGGCGAGAGAGTAATTTATGGTAAGGGCGACTGTGGAAAAATGACTGAATAGATGTAAAAAGAGAGTAACCGCAAGTGTACGGTTACTCTCTTAATTTTTTCAAAACAACCACCTTAAATCCTTATGTCATGCGGCTTTCCAAGTGTTGCATGCGTATCCACATCCCACTGGATCGTTAAATGTCCGGCTTCTTGTGCTGAGCGGATTACGGTATCATTATATTCCCCATAGGGACCGCGGAACAGGTCCGAACGTTTTCCTGTTGCTGCCTCGATTTTATCAGCACATTTGTTAATTTCTTCTTTTACTTTTTCCGCAGGAAGCTGATTGATGTGTGGATGCGTGTCGGAGTGGTTCATGATTTCATGACCGTTATCCGCAAATTTTTTCACGGATTCGGGGTATTTTTCTACCCAGCTGCCGACCATAAAAAAGGTTGCTTTTGCATTGTATCGGTTTAAAATTTCAATTAATTTGTCGGTGTCTAAATCATCCCATGCTGCATCAAATGTGAGCGCGCAGATTTTTTCCTCACCGCGTTCTACATTATAAATCGGCAAAAGACGTTCTGTTTCTTCATTCATTACGTTTACAGCGCCGCTGTTGCCGATGATGAGAACAGCAATGGTGCAAAATAAAAGAGTGCAGTAGAGTATAAAATTTTTGCGGTTTACAATCCATATTTTCATAAAAACACCTCATACATACATATTTCTGTTGTATGTATATTAAGAAATAAGAAAGGATATGCCCCTTTATAACGAGCACTAAAAGAAATTAACAATTAAGCCGGCGTTTTCAAGATGACAGCAGGTCTTTTTTTTGTTTATTTCGCAGCGGAAAAACAAATAAAGTATATAAGTTAAAAAAGGGAAAAAAGTTGCATTTTTTTATATATTTTGGATTGCATTTTATGCAGAAATGGTGTATAGTAGTGTTAATTTATGAGGAAGAGAAGGACTGTATATGTTATTTAGCCGAAAGGATTTGACGAGGTTAATTGTACCGCTGGTAATAGAACAAGTTCTTGCCATTACCATTGGAACAGCAGATACTATGATGGTTGCAAGTGTGGGAGAGGCAGCTGTTTCCGGGGTATCTCTGGTTGATACGATTAATATTCTTTTAATTAATATTTTTTCTGCATTGGCAACAGGCGGTGCTGTTGTTGCTTCGCAGTATCTAGGGCGCAATGATGAGGAGAAGGCGTGTGGTGCCGCAAAACAGTTGCTATATGTTATTCTTGGTGCCTCAATATTGATCATGCTGATAGCGCTTTGCTTTCGCACAGCGGTATTGCATTTGGTATTCGGTGCTGTTGAAGAAACTGTTATGCAGAGTGCAAAAACTTATTTTTGGCTTTCGGCAGTATCCTACCCATTTTTAGCGGCATATAATGCGGGTGCAGCATTGTACCGTGCGATGGGTAATTCGCGTGTGTCAATGCTCAGCTCGGTTTTAATGAACTGTTTGAATATTGCCGGAAATGCTTTGTTGATTTTTGTATTCCGTATGGGTGTTGCCGGTGCGGCAATTTCAACTCTTTTTGCGCGCATGGTTGGAGCGGTGCTTATGGTTTGGTTAATTAGAAAAGAGGAGAATCCAATTCATATTTGTTCTCTTTTCCACTTTCGGCTTGATTTTGCCATGATAAAGAATATTCTGAGAATTGGGGTTCCAAACGGGCTGGAAGGCGGCATGTTTCAGTTTGGAAAAATATTAACACAAAGCTTGATTGCCTCTTTTGGGACTGCTGCAATTGCGGCAAATGCAGTGGCAAATAATCTGGCATCTATGCAATGCCTTCCGGGGACGGCAATCGGTCTTGCGATGATTACTGTAGTGGGGCGTTGTGTTGGTGCCGGTGATAAAGAACAGGCCAAGAGTTATACGAAAAAGCTTCTTGCGATGGCAAGCGGGATGATGTTTTTTGTTGTTATTTTGACAGCGGGTTTTGCAAGACCGATTATCAGTCTGTACGGGCTCTCCGGTGAAACGTCACGAATTGCAAGGGAATTGATTATGTATCACAGTGTTATGTGTGTTATCATCTGGACTCTGTCCTTTGTTCTGCCCAATGGGCTCCGTGCAGCAAGTGATGTACGTTATCCAATGTTGATTTCTATTATTTCTATGTGGACGTGGCGAATTGGCCTTAGCTATGTTTTGGGCAGCTGGCTGAACATGGGAGTATTTGGAGTGTGGATTGCCATGACAGCAGATTGGACGTTTCGAGCACTCTTGTTCACGATTCGTTTTCTGCGTGGAAAGTGGCTGACAAAATATAAAGGCGGAACATATTAGTTCTCTATGTTTATGAGATTTTCTTTAAAAATGTTCCATTGTTTCCAGGAGTTGTTCTGCATTTTGGCGGGACAATTTTTTCCGCTTGCATCAAAGTGCCGAACAACGTGTTCTAAATCTACATTTAGCTCCTGCATCAGATTTTTTACCAGCTCTTCGGTGTTAGCTACTGCTTGCTTATAATTTCCGTCGCGGTTTATGCATATTTCTATACCTATACTATTTTGATTGGTAATACCATTCTTTCCCTGCCCGTCGCCGCAGTGCCAGGTGTAGTAACTGTAGAAATCATTTACTTTTAAAATGGAATGGTCATCTACGAAATAATCCGCACTGGAAGCCTGATTTCCTGAATTGAAGAAATAATAATGCTGCATAGCATCTGCGCCGCGGGCGGTGTTTGCAGTGTCGTGTATTACAATATATTTGATATCGTGTTGGTTTCTTCGCCTTGGCGTGCGGTTATAAGCGATTTGGTACTGAGTCGGTTCCGGCGGCGGGTATATATGATTGATACGAATGTAGAATGCAGTGGATATAACGCACAGTACTAGCCCGATAAATATTCCGAAACGCAAAAAGTTTATTTTTCTTTTTTTATGTAATCTTCTCATAATTACCTCTTTAAGATCTGCTTTATTTGTTTTAATATTATCACAAATTTCTTAACAATCTCTTAAGAAAACTGAAAAAAATTTATTATTTAACATTTTATTTACAAAATTACTTTTTTATATGTAAGGAAGGACTTTGAAAGTAAAATAATCTGTTTTGTTAATTTTTCTGTGAATTGTTTTATTTTTCTGTGAAAATTTGTTTGTTAAAACGATGTCAATGTCGGAAAAATCCCTCTGTTAAGCGAAATAACTGCATTTTTAAGAAAAGACGAAAAAACAAAGAAACTATTGACATTTTTCTTGAAAAGAGGTAAAATAAAGAATGTGTTATCAGAGTTTCCGGAGGTGAGGTGCTTTGCTGAAATTAATAGTGAGCGATTTAGACGGCACCTTGTTGCCAAAGGGGGAAGAAAGGCTCTGCTGTGAAGTTTTTGATATGATTGCTCGCGCACAAAAGAGGGGTATCTCGTTTGCAGTGGCGAGCGGCAGGGCGTATTATGAACTGAAAAGATTTTTTCGGGGTGCGTGCGATGGAGTTTATTATATGGCTTCGGATGGTGCGCTGACAGTCTGCAGAGAAAAAAATCTTTCGACCGCGGAGGTTCCGAAAACATTATTGCGGCAGACTTTTTCCGCTGTGCAGCGGATGAGGATTCCTGCTGTAGTTTTTACGGGAAAATATTTGTCTTATTATATGTCTTGGGACAAAACGTTTCATCAACGTTTTTGTCGGGAACGACATGGTCATATTTTATCAGTGGAGTCGGTAGCGGAAGTGAAAGAACCAATTTTCAAACTTTCATTTTACGGCACACGGGAGAATATGCTTTCTGACTTGACACGGCAATTATCCTTGGTATATCAAGATGAAAATTGGATGGATTTTGTGGTTTCCGGCATTCATAAAGGCAAGGCATTGCAGAATTTATGCAAGGATTTGAAAATTGCTCCGGAGGAAGTGTTAGCATTCGGTGATAATGACAATGATGTTTCCATGCTTGAATGGGCCCCAAATTCATTTGCAATGACTTACGGGAGCCGTCTGGTGCGTAATGTGGCAAAAATGCAGACAGACAGTGTAGTTCATACAGTGACAGCACTGTTAAACGGTAATCTTAGAAGTTAAAAATTTTGAGAAATATTATGATGTTAAGAATAAAGATTGAGAGGGATTGCAATGGCGGAATTGAGTAAATTCAAAATAGCAAAAAGAGACCGTATACCAAAGCTGATAGAATATTTATTTGCGTCAAAGCCGCAGATTGAGGCTGACCGTGCAGTGCTTTTAACGGAATCATACCGTGCAACGGAAGATATGCCGATGGTAAAGCGCAGGGCTTTGGCTTTTGCGCACATTTTGGAAAATATTCCGGTAGTCATTCGCCCGGATGAGCTAATCGTAGGCAGTTCTACAATTGCACCGCGCAGCTGTCAGGTGTTTCCGGAGTTTTCCTTTGAATGGCTGGAGGCGGAATTTGATACAATTGCAACGCGTTCGGCGGATCCGTTTGATATTTCAGAGGAAACGAAGCGGACGCTGCATGATGTATATCGGTACTGGAAAGGCAAGACCTCGAGCGAGCTGGCAACGTCTTATATGGCGCCTGAGGCACTGCTTGCTATTGAACACAACATTTTTACTCCCGGCAACTATTTTTATAACGGAGTAGGACATGTGACTGTTAATTATGGAAAGATTCTTAAAATAGGTTTTAACGGTATTATAGCGGAGGCGCAGGCTGCACTTGATAAATGCAGCATTACGGATGCGGATTATTCTTCCAGACATGAATTTTTAGAGGCTGTCATTATCAGTGCAAAGGCAGCGATTACATATGCAGCGCGATATGCGCAGCTTGCACTTGCAGAGGCTGAAAAGTGTACGGATGCAAGACGGAAGAAGGAGTTGCTGTATATTGCCCAAAATTGTGTAAAGGTTCCGGCAAACGGCGCAGAGTCATTTTATGAGGCGTGCCAGTCCTTCTGGTTTGTTCAGATGCTTTTACAGGTGGAATCCAGCGGACATTCCATTTCGCCGGGACGGTTTGACCAGTATATGTATCCTTATTATCGTAAGGATGTTGACAGCGGTGTTTTGTCTCAGGAGGATGCACAGGAACTTATTGACTGCGTCTGGGTTAAACTGAATGATTTGAACAAGGCGAGAGATGCTGCCTCTGCAGCGGGCTTTGCCGGTTATAGCATGTTCCAGAATCTGATTGCCGGCGGACAAAACTCAGAGGGCGTTGATGTGACCAATGATTTGTCTTATATGTGTATTGAGGCAAGTATGCATACAGGGCTTCCGCAGCCTTCGCTTTCTGTTCGTGTGTGGAACGGGGCGCCGCATGATTTTATGATAAAGGCGGCAGAGTTGACGGCAACGGGAATCGGACTTCCGGCCTATTATAATGATGAGGTAATTATTCCGGCGTTGGTCAGCCGCGGACTTACTTTGGCTGATGCGCGTGACTATAACATTATTGGCTGTGTGGAACCGCAGAAGTCCGGTAAAACCGATGGTTGGCATGATGCGGCTTTCTTTAATATGTGCCGTCCTTTGGAACTTGTTTTTTCAAATGGTATGGATCGCGGTACCTTGGTCGGGTTGCAGACAGGCGATGTATGCGCGATGCAAACTTTTGATGAATTTTATGATGCGTATAAGAAACAGATGAATTATGCAATCGGCTTGATGGTCAATGCTGATAATGCCATTGATATGGCACATGCAGAACGTTGTCCGCTGCCTTTCGAGTCGTCGATGATTGAGGACTGTATCGGTCGCGGTAAGTCAGCACAAGAGGGTGGAGCAGTTTATAACTTTACCGGACCTCAGGGCTTTGGTATTGCAAATATGGCGGATTCCTTATATGCAATTAAAACCTTGGTGTATGATGAAAAGAAAATTAGCATGGCGGACTTAAAGGAGGCGCTATTACATAATTTCGGCAAAGAATATTCCGAGGAAAAGGCGACCGAATTGACGGAAAAGGTTGTAGGAGAATTAGCAAAACAAGGAGTTTCTGTAACAAAGGAACAAATTGCGGAAATTTATCGCGGCGTACGCGATATGGGAGGCAATGCGGAGCAACAGGCGAAGTATCAGCAGATTCATGAAATGCTGGAGTCCGTACCGAAGTTCGGCAATGACATCGCAGAAGTAGATGCTTTTGCACGTGACGTTGCATATACCTATACCCGTCCGCTGGAAAAATATAAAAATCCGCGCGGAGGTCAATTTCAGGCAGGCTTATATCCTGTTTCGGCAAATGTACCTTTGGGCGCCCAAACCGGCGCGACGCCGGATGGACGTTATGCATACACTCCTGTTGCGGACGGAGTATCTCCTTCGGCAGGACGTGATGTGCATGGTCCTACTGCGGCTGCGAATTCCGTTTCAAAGTTAGATCATTTTATAGCGTCAAATGGTACGCTGTTTAATATGAAATTTCACCCTTCTGCATTAAAGGGAAGGGCGGGACTGGAAAACTTCACAGCTTTGATTCGTGCCTATTTTGATCAGAAGGGCAGCCATATGCAGTTTAACGTAGTTAGCCGCGAAACGCTTCGTGACGCGCAGCTGCATCCGGAAAATTATAAAACGCTGGTAGTCAGAGTAGCCGGTTACAGTGCCTTGTTTACAACCCTATCACGTTCGCTGCAGGATGACATTATTAATAGAACGGAGCAATCCGGATTTTAATGGAGGGTAACATGGCAACGGATATTATGCAAGTTCGCGGACGTATTTTTGATATACAAAAATATTCCATTCATGACGGCCCGGGCATTCGCACAATTGTGTTTTTAAAAGGGTGTCGTTTGCGCTGCCGTTGGTGTTGTAATCCGGAATCACAGGAATATCGGATACAGCAGATGACGATGGGTGGAAAAGAGAAGACGGTTGGGCAGGATATCACCGTTGGAGAAGTAATGGAAATGGTTTTGAAGGATTTACCCTACTATCGTCGCAGCGGCGGGGGTATGACTTTATCAGGCGGCGAAAGCCTTTGCCAACCGGAATTTGCTGCTGCGCTTTTGCAGGCGGCAAAAGAAAATGGATTGAATACAGCACTGGAATCAACTGCTTGTGCGAGCTTTGAGGTAATCGAACGTATATTGCCGTATTTGGATTTATATTTAATGGATATTAAACATATGGATAGCAAGAAGCACGAGGCCTTTACTACGCAGCCGAATGAGCTGATTCTGGAGAATGCGAAAAAATTGGCTGTGCAGGCAAAACAGTTAATCATTCGTGTGCCTGTAATCCCGACTTTTAATGATACGGAAGAAGAGATTGCGGCAATTGCCAAATTTGCATCAAGCCTTCCGAACGTTGAGCAGCTGCATCTTTTGCCCTATCATCGACTTGGATTGGATAAATATGAAGGATTGGGTAGGGAATATACCCTGAAAGAAATTGTTCCGCCTGCGGAAGAACATATGCAGCGATTGCTTGAGATAGTAAACAGCTTTGGTCTAAAAGGTCAAATCGGCGGTTAAATTGCCGTATGGAAAGGATAAGGAAATGTTAGATAATGATAGTTTGCTGATGTTAAAGGATAAAATGCGGATTATTCAGGAAATAGTGCCCGGAAAACAGATTACTATTGCCCATGTTATCGCAAATCCTGACGAGATTTTATATCAAAAGCTTGGTCTTGATCCTGCTGTGGATTATTCTAAAAGTGCTATCGGGATTGTCACCATGTCACCAAGCGAAACGGCGATTATTGCCGGGGACATTGCGATTAAAAGCTCGGGTGTAGAACTTGGTTTTGTTGATCGTTTCAGTGGTACGCTGATTGTGACCGGTTCGGTTTCTGAGGTAGAGGCTGCATTGCATGCGTTGGTAGATTATGCAAGAGAAAAACTGGGTTTTACTGTTTGTGATATTACAAGGACCTGACGATATGAAAAAGATAATTTTAATTGGCAGAAGCGAGTGTGGTAAAACCAGTTTAACACAGGCGCTTCGTGGCGAAAAGGTTGTTTACAAGAAAACGCAATATGTCAATTATTTTGATGTGATTATTGATACTCCGGGCGAATATGCAGAAAATCGCTTGCTAGGAGGAGCTCTTGCGCTGTACTCTTACGAGGCGGATGTAGTCGGCCTTTTATTGAGCGCGATAGAACCGTATTCGCTATATGGTCCGAATATTACCTCGATGGCAAATCGTGAAGTGATAGGGATTGTTACGCAGATTGATCGAATGAACGCAAGGCCGGAGAGGGCGGAGAGATGGCTAAAACTTGCCGGCTGCAAAACCATTTTTTTTGTCAGTGCAAAAACGGGTGAGGGTATCAGTGATATTTTGGAATATTTAAAAGAAGAAAATGATGTTCTTCCTTGGGAAAAACAGGAAAACAAACTTTAAAAGCAATGAAACAAATAAAAAACAACAAAAAAACAGCGAAAACCTAACAAAAAGTATTGACTTTTTGGTTTTATATGATACAATAGTATATGTAAGGATAGGTTAACAATGACAGCCGCTTTGGCTGATATCTAAGAAAAAGGAGAAGATAAAATGGTATCTGAGTACGAAATTAAAAAACAAATCTGTGACATCGGTAAAAGAATTTATGACCGCGGCATGGTTGCAGCAAACGACGGAAATATCTCTGTTAAAATTTCTGACAATGAATTTCTTTGCACTCCTACCGGTGTAAGCAAAGGTTTTATGACACCGGAATATATTTGTAAGGTTAACGCAAAGGGCGAAGTAATTCAGGCAAACGCAGGATTTAAGCCTTCTTCTGAAATCAAGATGCACATGCGTGTATATAAGGAAAGACCGGACGTACAGTCGGTTGTTCATGCTCACCCGATGTATGGCACCGCTTTTGCAATTGCCGGTATTCCGCTGACACAGCCGATTATGCCGGAAGCAGTTATTGCTTTGGGCTGTGTTCCGATTGCTGAGTATGGCACACCTTCTACCGAAGAAATACCAAACGCGGTTTCAAAATATCTGCAATATTATGATGCGGTATTGCTGGAAAATCACGGTGCACTTACATATTCTGATTCCTTGCTTAGCGCATATCATAAAATGGAATCTTTGGAATTTTATGCACAGCTTTTATTCTTATCCAAACAGCTGGGCGGACCGAAGGAACTTTCAAAATCTCAGGTTGAGAGACTGTATGAAATTCGCAGACAGTTTGGCTTAAAGGGTAAGCATCCGGCTGATCTTTGTCCGAACGCAAAGGCAGGTCTCCCGAGCTGTCATTCCTGCGGCGGTGCTTGCCAGTGCGGTGGTACTCCGGCAGCTAATCCGGATGGAGATTTGGTTGCTGAAATTACCCGTAAGGTTATGGAACAGCTGAATAAATAATAGGTTTTATTTTAAAAATTCAGCGGGGTGAGCCTTATGAATGAAAAGGAAATTGCAAACTTGGTAAAGCAGGCGATTTCCGGTATGTATCCGGAAAAAAAGGATGTCGGCACTTATGAGCTTCGTAACATTACTTTAGATGTTGCGCGTCGTTTGATTCGTTTAGTGGAAAAAAAGGCGACGGAGATCGGTATTCCGGTTGTCGTTGCAGTCTCAAATGCAGCTGCCCGGTTGGTTGCTGTGGAGTGTATGGATGATTCGTATATTGCCAGTTTGGACATTGCAACCGGCAAAGCATACACGGTGGTTTCTTTAAAAATGCCGACTACGGAACTGAAAAAATTGTGTCAGCCCGGTGCACCGCTTTATGGGGTCCAGCAGACCAACGATGGTAAGATTGTTATTTTCGGCGGCGGTGTTCCGCTGTGGTATGATGGGTATCTTATCGGCGGTTTGGGGGTATCCGGAGGCAGTGAAGAACAGGATACTATGCTTGCGGAGTATGGCGCATCTGTTTTGGAGGAGGCAATTTCGTGCGGAAAATGAGCAGAAAAAGCAATGTTGTTTTTTTCAGCAATTTCCAAGGCGCATGTGAGTGCGCGGCTTATGCGAGTGAGATGATTGAAAACACATGGAATCCGGTTGTGTTGGTAAATGATGAAGCAGCGGATGAATTGATTTACGAATTGATAGAATGCGGCGGTTATTTGCTTTCTGAAAAACAAAAATCAGAATTATCTCAGAGAGAAAGCACAGCACAGACTCTTAAACAGTTTTTTTCAGTCGATGACAACGGTTTTTATATTGCGGACACCCGGTGGGGTCACCCTATTGTTCGTGCGGAAAATAAGCATGAAATTGTCAGTGTGATACGTACGGAAAATCCGCGATGGACAGCTCAAAAGCTGTTTGATGTAAAGCAAATTGAAATAAATGCTACAATGAAATTTTGTAAGAATAGGAGTAGAAAAATGGACATTAATTCTGCAAAAATAGAACAGATTGTAAAAGAAGTTCTTGAGGGCATGTCCGGCAACAGCGCGGCAGCTGCACCGAAAGCTTCGGGAAATATTCCGAAAACCAGCCGTGCAGCAATGCTGACCTCGCTTGAGCATTATGACATTAAAGAATTTCCGATTCCGGAAATCGGCGATGATGATATACTTGTTAAGGTCGAGGGCTGCGGTATTTGCGGAACAGACGCTCATGAATTTAAACGCGATCCGTTTAGTTTAATCCCGGTAGTGCTCGGCCATGAAGGTACAGGCGAAATTGTAAAAATGGGTAAAAATGTTAAAAAGGACAGTGCCGGAAAGCCGCTTGCTATTGGTGATAAAGTTGTTACCTGTATGATTTTTAAGGATAACCCGGATATCACAATGTTTGATTTGAATAAGCAGAACGTTGGTGGTGCTGATGTTTATGGGTTGCTTCCGGATGATGATATTCATCTGAACGGTTGGTTTGCTGATTATCTGGTGGTTCGTAAAGGTTCTTCCATTTTTAATGTAAGTGACTTGAGCCTTGACATGAGAATTTTAATAGAACCTTGCGCTGTTTTGATTCACGCAGTAGAGCGTGCGAAAACAACCGGTATCCTTCGCTTTAACAGCCGTGTTGTTGTTCAGGGCTGCGGACCGATTGGATTAATTTGTATTGCTGTTCTTCGTACGATGGGTATTGAAAATATTGTTGCAGTAGATGGTGAGGATAAGCGTCTGGCATTTGCAAAAGAGATGGGCGCCGAAAAATCGGTAAACTTTAAAAATTATAAAGGTATCGAGGCTCTGGCAGGCGCTGTTAAAGATGCGTTTGGCGGATATGAAGCAGATTTTGCATTCCAGTGCACCGGTTCACCGATTGCGCACTCTAATATTTATAAGTTTATCCGCAATGGCGGCGGCTTATGTGAACTTGGTTTCTTCATTAATGGCGGAGATGCAACAATTAATCCGCACTTTGATATTTGTGCAAAAGAAATTACTACAGTGGGTTCTTGGGTATACACGCTGCGTGATTATGCAACAACATTTGATTTCTTGAAACGCGCAAAAGGAATCGGACTTCCGATTGAGAAATTGATTACACACAAATTTCCGCTTTCTCAAATCAATGAGGCACATCAGACTAATCTGAAGATGGAAGGCTTGAAAATAGCAATTATTAATGAGTAAGCACTATTTTATTTAAAAATATATTTTTCAAAAATATGAGGAGGACGTTAACATGGCACAGGAAGCATTAGGTATGGTAGAAACAAGAGGTTTGGTAGCTGCAATTGAGGCTGCTGATGCAATGGTAAAGGCTGCAGAGGTTGTTTTAATCGGAACAGAAAAAATCGGATCCGGTTTGGTAAGTGTTATGGTTCGCGGCGATGTCGGAGCTGTTAAGGCTGCAACTGAAGTTGGCGGTAACGCTGCACAGAAATTGGGAGAATTGGTTGCAGTTCATGTAATTCCGAGACCGCACAGTGATGTTGAAAAAATTCTGCCGACTCTCTAATTTTAATTTAAAAATCAGGCGGTGAAAAACATGGCTGAAACAAAGAAAACAGGCACAGGTGCAAGAAGCACTCGTGCAAAAGGTACGCAGACCGCTGCTGCGGCTGCTGCAAAAGAAGAGATAAAAGAAAACAGTATTGTTAAGGAGGAAAAGGTTATGGTACAACAGGCATTAGGTATGGTAGAAACAAGAGGTTTGGTAGCTGCAATCGAAGCTGCTGATGCAATGCTCAAAGCTGCTAACGTTGTATTGGTTGGAACAGAAAAAATCGGTTCCGGTTTGGTAAGCGTTATGGTTCGCGGCGACGTTGGAGCTGTTAAATCTGCTGTTGAAGCAGGTTCTTCTTCTGCTTCCCGTTTGGGCGAATTAATTGCAACTCATGTAATTCCGAGACCGCATGATGATGTGGAAAAAATTCTGCCGACCTTGAAATAGGTTAAGATAATCGGAAAATATTTTTCAAAATAGGGACGTTAGGTTTTGGCAACGGGATGATTCCTGTTGCCGAACCGGCGCTCTGTTGTTTGAAATCCGTGCAGCAAAACCGTGATTATATGAAAAGCAGGTGAAAAGAATGGTTGTAGGAAAAGTCGTGGGCAGCGTTGTCGCAACGCGGAAAAACGAAAAATTAGTCGGCAGTAAGTTCTTAATTGTAGAGCCGTTGGAGCACATGATGAAGCATCAGGAACGCCTGGTTGCGATTGATAATGTTGGTGCGGGTATTGGCGAAATAGTGCTTGTTGCACAAGGCAGTGCAGCACGAATCGGCTGCAATCTGGCGGATTCTCCTGTTGATGCTGCAATTGTAGGTATCGTGGATGATGCTATCGGACTGGAGTAGTGGTAAAATGGAATTGGCTGAATTAACACAAGTTATGAAACAAAATGGAGTCGCAGGTGCAGGCGGTGCCGGCTTTCCGGCCTACGCAAAGCTCGATAAGAGAGCGGATACCATTATTTTGAACTGTGCCGAGTGTGAACCTCTGTTGAAATTGCACCGTCAGGTGTTGGAAAAATATGCATTTGAAATTATCAGCACGTTGGAAATGATTGCCGACGCTGTTGAGGCAAAAGACGTTATTATCGGAGTAAAGCCGTCGTATAAACAGGCGGTGGCTGCTGTGGAGGCTGTTTTGCCTTCTTTTAAAAAAACAAAAATAGGCTTGCTTCCGGAGATTTATCCGGCAGGCGATGAAGTAGTATTAATTTATGAGACGACAAAAAGGGTAGTACCGCCGGGAAATATTCCAATTACGGTGGGGGTTACTGTTTTCAACGTTGAGACAATTCTTAACGTATATAACGCAATACATAAAAATGAACCGGTTATTACAAAGTTTATTACAGTTACCGGTGAAGTGAATAATCCTGTCACGCTGAGAGTGCCGATTGGTATTACTTTGCAGGAAGTTGTGGATTTGGCAGGCGGAGCAAAAATTGCTGATCCTGTTTATATTAACGGCGGTCCTATGACGGGAAGAATTGCAAATCCTTTTGATGCGGTTACTAAGACAACAAATGCCATTTTGGTTATGCCGCAGGAGCATGAAATAGTTTCTAAACGCAGAAGTAAAATTTCTATTGATATGAAACGCGCAATGAGTGTATGTTGTCAATGTAAAATGTGCACAGATTTGTGCTCAAGAAATCTTCTGGGACACCCGATTGAACCGCATGCATTTATGCGTGCAGCTTCCAGCGGAGTAATTGGGGATGTCAAGCCGATGTTGGGAACGATGTTTTGTTCGCAGTGTGGACTTTGTGAGATGTATTCCTGCTCGCAGGGGTTATCACCTCGAACTTTAATTGGTGCTTATAAATCAGGTTTGCGCAGTAAAGGAATCCCAATTCCGAAGGATGTTGAGATGGCGCCGGTTCATGAGGACAGGCAGTACCGGATTGTTCCGAAGGAACGTTTAACAGCTCGGCTCGGATTGTTGCAGTATGATTTTCCGGCACCGTTGATTGAAACAGAGATTCCGGCAAAAAAGGTAAAAATTATGTTGAGTCAGCATATAGGCGTACCGGCGGAAGCTGTAGTTAAGGTTGGAGATAAAGTTGTTCGCGGTCAGGCAGTTGGTGTGGGTGTTGCGGATAAATTGAGTGTAAGTGTTCATGCTTCTGTCAGCGGTAAAGTAATAGAAGTCAATGAAAAATATGTAACAATTCAGGCACAGTAAGGCAAGGAACAGGAAAGGGAGTTTTGGTTCAATGAGCAAAGCAATCGGAATGGTGGAATATCAGACAGTTTCGACGGGCATTTTTGCTGCTGACCTGATGATTAAAACCGCAGAGGTTGAGGTTTTGCAGGCGCAGACGGTTTGTCCGGGTAAATATATTGTATTAATCAGCGGAGAATTGAGTGCAGTGAATGCTTCTGTGGAGGCATCGCGTGTACAATGCGGCGGAAAATTGGTGGATAGTTTTATTTTGGGAAATCCTCATGAATCTATTTTCCCTGCTATTTATGGTGTAACTGAGGTGGAAGAACCGAAGGCGTTAGGTATCTTGGAAACATTTTCGGCGGCCTCGATTATTGTTGCGGCAGATACTGCGGCAAAGACCTCCCAGGTGCAGTTGATTGAACTGCGTATTGCGCGCGGTATGAGCGGCAAATCATTTATGTTGTTAACGGGAGATGTTGCAGCGGTTACAGCCGCAATTGAAAAAGCAAAGGCTGCTGTTGGTGAAAATGGAACCTACTTAGATAGTTCCGTTATCCCCAGTCCTGACAAAAGACTTTGGCAGAATATTTTGTAGAGTGGGGTCGTTGAATGTTAAAGTTTAAGATTAAGACAGAAGTTCGTTTCAGCGACAATGCTATCGAAACCTTGACAGAATTTCATGATGTGAATGCGGTAATTATCACCGATCCTTTTATGGTTTCATCGGGCACATCGGAAATGATTGCAAATAAGCTGGCATACTGTAAAACCGTTTCAGTTTTCAGTGAGGTAGAGCCCGACCCGTCATTGGATTTAGTTACCAATGGTGTAAAATTTCTACGTGACGCCGATGCAGATGTCGTAATAGGATTGGGCGGAGGCTCTTCTATTGATGCGGCTAAGTTGATGGTATATATGTTTGAAAAAACCACAGGTAAGCGCCATGTAAAACTTGTTGCGATTCCGACAACGAGCGGGACAGGTTCGGAGGTGACGCAGTTTGCGGTTGTTACTGATACACAGGCGGGAGTGAAATATCCTTTGGTTGATGACAAACTGCTCCCGGATATGGCAATATTAGATCCGCAACTGGTTGTATCCGCTCCGCCGCAGGTTACGGCAGATACCGGTATGGATGTTATTACACATGGTCTTGAGGCCTATATCTCGACTAAGAGTAATGATGCGGCCGATGCGCTTGCAGAAAAAGCATTGACGATTGCGTTCGAATATCTGCCGATTGCATACAAAGATGGTTCTAATCTGGAAGCGCGTGAAAAAATGCACAGTGCTTCGTGTCTTGCAGGTATGGCTTTTAACGAAGTTGGTCTTGGCATTAATCATTCCATTGCACATGCGTTGGGAGCAAAATTTCATATTCCGCATGGTCGCGCAAATGCAATGCTGCTGCCGCACGTTATGGAATTTAATGCAGATTTAAAACATAATTTTGGTGCAAAGGAATATTCGCAGGCTGCACGCAGAATCGCAGAGATTGCCAGACGTATTCATTTGCCGTCAGACAATATTCGAATTGCTGTAACCAGCTTTGTAGAAGAGTTAAAATATATGCAAAAAATGATGAAAATCCCGACCACCCTTGTGGAAGCAAAGGTCAGCCGGGATGAATATGAAGCAGTGAAACAGGATATTATCGAAAGTGCCATGAAAGATACTTGTACTCAGACAAATCCGATCCCTGTTACGGAAAAGGACATTGAGCATATACTAAGAAAAATTGCGATTTGGTAGATTAAAACAGAAAAATGTCCATGTCCTTTTTGGAATTTTCCTCCTTTTTAGAGGAAACGGCGGCTTTGCTGTCTTCCAAGGATGCACCGTTTAATACCTGTTTTAGCAATTCACAAATAAAGCCATTTGTGCTCTTGCCTTCGATTTTGGCTCGTTGCTCAATCTGTGCTTTCATTCCTTTGGGAACAGTGAGATTGATGCGGTCATAGTTTTCGGCGATATATTTGTTTTTGTATTCGGTTAGTTTTGACATGGATATGGCTCCTTTCAAGTTGTTATTGTAAGTATATCATAAAAATATATCTTGTGCAAGTTGTTTGAGAAAAAATTGAGAGAATATGAGGTGTTTGGTATGGAAATGAACGAGGCTCAAATCAGCGCGATTGTACGCAATGTAATTCAGAAAATGGATAATGCGCCAATTTCCGTTAAAAATCAGAAGGGTGTTTTTGAAACAATGTCAGAGGCGCTTGCAGCAGTGGATAAGGCGTATAAGCAATATCGTTCTTATTCAATAGAACAGAGAGAAAAGATGATTGCTGCAATTCGTAAATATACCTTGGAGGAAGCAGAAAATCTCGCTAAGCTTGGTGTGGAAGAAACCGGCATGGGTCGTGTGAGCGATAAGATTATTAAGCATCAGCTGGTTGCCAATAAGACACCCGGTACAGAGGATTTACATCCGATAGTTAAGACCGGTGACTGTGGCATGACTTTGGTTGAGATGGCTCCGTTTGGTGTTATTGGCAGCATTACGCCGTCAACCAATCCGAGTGAAACTGTAATTTGTAATTCTATCGGCATGATTGCAGCAGGAAACGGTGTTGTTTTTAACCCCCATCCGCACGCAAAGCTGACGGCAAATTATGCAGTTGATATGGTAAACCGTGCTATTTTAGAAGCAGGCGGTCCCGAAAATCTGGTGGTTTCTGTAGCAAATCCGACCATGGACACCTCCAATGAAATGATGAAGTCACCTATTGTCCGTATGTTAGTAGCGACAGGCGGTCCCGGTGTGGTAAAAGCATTGCTTTCCTCCGGTAAAAAGGCAATCGGCGCCGGTGCAGGTAATCCGCCGGTTATTGTTGACGATACCGCCGATGTGGAAAAGGCGGGTGCAGATATTGTTGCGGGTGCAAGCTTTGACAACAACCTGCCGTGTATCGCTGAAAAAGAATGCTTTGCTTTTGAAAATATTGCAGATCGTCTGATTGATTCTATGCTTAAAAATGGCGCATATCAAATTAAAGGCAAGCAAATTGACGATTTGCTGAAGCTTTGTCTGATTGAAAAAGATGGTAAATATGTTATTAATAAAAAATGGGTTGGTAAGGATGCTAAAAAATTCCTGAAAGAGATAGGTATTGATGCTGATCCGCGTCTGATTATTTGTGAAGTTCCAGAGGATCACCCCTTTGTTTCGACAGAAATGATGATGCCTATTTTGGCTATTGTACGTGTCAGCAATATTGATGAAGCCATTGAAATGGCAGTGAAAGCAGAACACGGCAACCGTCATTCGGCACATATTCATTCAAAAAATGTTGACCATTTAACACGTTTTGCACGTGCTGTAGAAACAACCATTTTTGTAAAGAATGCACCGTCATATGCCGGTATTGGTGCTGGTGGAGAAGGTCATACTACCTTTACCATTGCAGGGCCTACAGGAGAAGGTTTGACATCAGCGCGTTCGTTTACCAGACAACGTCGATGCGTATTGGTTGACGGACTTCATATTATCTAATCAAAAAAAGGACGAGGTATAAGGCATGAAGGCTTTAGGTATGATTGAGGTATACAGCTTCACAACGGCGCTTTGTGTAGCGGACGTTGCGGCAAAGGCGGCAGATGTGCATGTGATTGCATTTGACCGCAACCGTCCTATCAGTCCCGATGTTCCGGCACCGCTGGTGATGGTTGTTAAAATAGAAGGTCGCGTAGATGCGGTGAAAGCAGCTGTGGAGGCGGGCGTGAATTACGCAAAGTGCGAGGGCAAATATATCGTTTCGCATATCATCGCCAATCCCGGTCAAGATGTAGACAAAATGGCATATCTTTTGGATATAAACCGGGATAAGTATAATAAAAAATTGCCGAAATCTTTTCGAAATGCACTTCCGGAGGATTTGCCACAGCTTGGCTCTATCGCTATTTTGGAGATTCAGGGTTTAGTGGCCTCCATTGAGGGCTTGGACGCTATGCTGAAGGCGGCAGAGGTTCGTTTGTTGCATACAGAAAAGCGTTTGGGCGGCCGTTTGGTTACGTTAATTGTTGTCGGCAATGTTTCTGCCGTAACAGCGGCATTGGAAGCAGGAAAGAAAGCGGCTTCTGCGTTAGGCAAGGTTTATGGTGATGCGGTAATTGCAAGTCCTCATGCGGAACTTACAAAGTTTTTTGATACAAAGTTAGATTAATTTTTGCCTGAGAGGGTGTTTATAATATGTATGATACAGATTCTGTTGCAAAGGTAGTACAAAAGGCAATTGACGATTATATAAAGCTGGAAAGTGACCAGATTAAAATTGGTGTATCCCAACGCCATGTACATCTTTCGCGGAAAGATTTGGATACTTTATTTGGTGAGGGCTATGAGCTGACAAAAAAGAAGATGCTGATGGGACGTGAATTTGCATCCAATGAGGTCGTAACTTTGGTTGGACCATCATTAAAATCAATTGAAAATGTTCGTGTTTTGGGACCGGTCAGAAAGAACACACAGGTGGAAATTTCCAGAACAGATACCTTTGTTTTGAAGGTAAGTCCTCCGGTGCGTCCGTCGGGACAGATTGAAGGATCGGAACGCATTGTTTTGGTTGGACCGAAAGGCAGTGTGTATTTAAAGGAAGGCGTTATTATTGCAAATCGTCATATTCATTTAACTCCGGAATATGCTCAGCGCCATGGCATTGCTGATAATGATTATGTTGATGTAATGGTAGAGGGAGTTAAACCGACTAAATTTTATGATGTTCAGGTTAGAATTCGTGATGATTTTAATGTAGAAATGCACATTGATACAGATGATGCAAATTCAGCAGGACTGAAAAACGGGGCTTTGGTAACAATTTTACCAAAGGAGCAGTAATGAGGTGATGAGTTGTTCGCACTGGAACGGCAAAAACGGATTTTAGAACTGTTAAATGATAACGGGGCTGTTTGGGTAAGCCGATTAAGCGGCGAATTGGGTGTTACTGAGGAAACGGTGCGCCGTGATTTGGAAAAACTAGAGAAGCAGGAAATGTTGATGAGAACCCATGGCGGGGCAGTTCCGATTGATGACAGTACATATGAAATGTCGCTGGAGAAAAGAAAATCTACCAATGTAGATATTAAAATGAGTTTGGCGAAAGAAGCTGTGAAATATATTTCGCCGGGGGATACGGTTTTTCTGGACGCGTCAACCACGACATTTTATATGTCAAAAGAATTAAAAAAAATGAAAAATGTCACGATTATTACCAATTCCATCCGGATTGTAAATGAGCTTTCTGGTCAAAGCGGCGTTCAGGTAATTTCAGTTGGCGGCAAGGTAAGCCGTAACCAGTCCTTTGTCGGAAGTCTTGCGGAAAGCAACATAGCTGATAATTATTTTGCAAGTAAGATTTTTTTCAGCAGCAAGGGGATCACAAAAGATGCTGGTGTTTTGGAAAGCAATGAAGAAGAATGCGGCATTAAACAGCATATGCTGAAAAATTGTAAGCAGAAATATTATTTATGTGATAAAACCAAGATCGGACGTATCGGCTTTGTAAAACTTGCGCCATTGGAAATGATTAACCATATTATTACCGAAGCAGTTTTGGATGAAAAATGGCAAAATAAGCTGAATGAATTGAATATTGATATTATTAAAGTGGACGCATAATCTGCTTTGCGAAATGAATAAAAGAAGAAAGAAGCGGTACCGGCAAGTGAAGATTATCATTTGTCAATACCGCTTTTTATATTTTCGTTACATTGTGAATGGGTCAGTTTAATAATACTTTTCGTTTATTTTTTTCTGTACAAATCTGTAAAGCAGATATAGCAAAACAATAAATATAATGCTGCCGGAAAAAATATATATCCATGGTTCTATAGCATTTTCAATTTTCAGTTCCTCCCAGAGAGAGTTTAGCGTATTGGTTGTTGCGGCATCTAAATTCTCATAGTAAGAAGAAACAATTCCTTCTGTTTGGTACAGTATTTCCATCGCATCTTCGTGCATTTCTGTCATGTCTTCGCGATAGGTTTCGTTATCTCTTACAAGTGTATTTGGTGAGGCGTAGCAGATGTATTCTGCGTTCGCCACAGCGATTTCTTCGGACAGGCAAAAGTTAATATATTCCTCGGCAATCTCTTTGTTTTTAGCGCAGTTTGGGATACACATGGCATCAACAAAAATGTTGGTTCCGCTTTTGGGATAAAAGAATGCCAAGTCCTCATTATCACCATACATAGAAAGAAAGTCGCCGGCATAATACGGCGCGAGAGCTGCCGATCCGTTTTTCATTTTATTAAAGATTTCATCCATAACATAGCTTTGTACAAGCGGCTTTTGCTTTTTTAGAACTTCCATAGATTTACGCCAGAGATCGGTGTTTTTTGTGTTAACATCAATTCCCAGCGCGTACATAGCTGTTCCAAATGCATCGCGGGGATTATTAAACTGGAGAATTTGGCCGCTGTAGGCATCGTCCCAGAGACAGTCCCAATCGTTCGGCGTCTCATCAATTAATGAGGTGTTATAAATGATGCCAACATAACCACAGGTATAAGGAACGGTATATTCGGCAGTTTTATCATAAAAAGCATATTTATATTGTTCATCAATATATTGATAATTTGGAATATTATCAAAGTTGAGAGGCAAAAGCATATCTTCGTGAATCATTTTTTCAATCATATAATCGGATGGAATAATCAGGTCATAGCTGACGCCTCCGCTGCGCAGCTTATTATACATATCTTCATTGCTGGCATAGGTGGTGTAATTCAGTTTTAATTTTCTGCCGTGTTTTTCTTCATAATATTTTACAAATTCTTTGTTAACATCCAGAGAACCTTCTGAACCGTCGGAAATATATTCTCCCCAATTGTATACGTTTAGGACATCAACATCAGTATTGCTGCCGCAGGAGGCGAGAAAAAAGCAACAGAATATGGCGACAATAGCTATGATTTTTTTCATCTTGCTTTCCTCCTGTCTCTTTTTAATGTTTTTTTCGGTTTGCCTTTTTGATCAATAATGTTTGATAAAATTAACAACACCAATACAGCGCCGATCATCAATGCGGAAAGAGCATAGATGTCCGGGGTTACTTCTTTTTTTGTCATAGAATAAATCAACAGCGGTAGCGTTTGAAAATCAGAACCGGTTGTAAAGTAGCTGATCACAAAGTCGTCAAGGGATAGGGTAAATGCCATGATAAAACCTGAGATAATTCCCGGCATAATGCTTGGCAGCTCCGCTTTAAAAAATGATTTTATCGGTGTGCAGCCCAAATCCATGGCAGCTTCCGTCAGAGACTTGTTCAACTGTAAAACCCTTGGACGTACGGATAATATGACATAGGGCAAGGAAAATGTGATGTGTGCGATTAGGATTGTCCAGAAACCGAGATTTTCTTCTAAGTGCAGAAGTGTCCCGACAAAGACAAATAACAGCATCATAGAAATGCCCGTAACAATATCCGGATTCATCATTGGTACATTAGTGACGGAAAGGATTGCACCTCTGGCAGCTTTGCGCTTAAATTTTCCAATGCCGACCGCAGCGGCCGTTCCGATGATGGAAGAGATGATTGCGGTAGAAAAAGCTAATATCAAGGTATTTTTCAGCGCAACAAAGGCAGCGGGGCTGTGGAAAAGTTCCTTGTACCAATACAGCGACAGACCGGTAAGACCACCGGTGTTTCCCGAACTGTTAAAGGAAAAAAGCACTAAAACGAAAATGGGAATATAGAGGAGTGTAAAAATAAAGGCGAGATATAATTTCGATAAACGTTTCATTAGCCTTCGCCTCCTTCACTGCCGGAAAAACGATTCATAATCCAAAGGGAAGCCAGTACCAAAATCATCATGACCAGGGAAATCGCAGCTCCGGTATTATACGTATTAATGTTTTGGAATTGTCTTTCGATCGTGTCACCTAAAAGGTCAAAAGTACCGCCGCCCAGCTTTTGTGAAATATAAAAGGTGCTGATGCTGGGAACAAAAACCATCGTGATTCCGGAGACAATACCGGAGGTGGAGAGAGGTAATATCACGCGAGAGAGAACCTCACCGTGACTGCAACCGAGATCTGCAGCGGCTTCCAGCAGGCTCTTGTCGAGTTTGGATATAACTGTATAAAGCGGCAGTACCATGTATGGGAAAAAATCATATGCCATACCGAAAATAACTGCCCCTTTTGTTCCGATTAAATGTACTTTTCCTAAATGCAGACCGTTCAATATTGTATTCAGTATACCCCCGTCGTCCATAATTGCCATCATGGAATAGGTTCTTATCAAAAGATTTGTCCACATGGGCAGCATTAAAAGCATCATCAATATTTTCTGACCGCGTTCGCCGGAACGCGCCATTATATAAGCGAGGGGATAACCGAAAATAAAGCAAAAAAATGTTGCAATGACGGACAAGCTTACCGAAAGCATGAAGGTATGCGCATGTTCGGATAAAGCAAATATGTTGTCAAGGGTGAAACTGCCGTCTGTTGTAGTAAAAGCGAAGTACACTACAAAAATTAACGGCATAATGATGAAGAGAATCATCCAGAATATGTGCGGGTATGCGGCTACTTTGCCGGAAATCGTATGTGTCTTTTTCAATGGTTTCACTCCTTTGTCAGTCATCAGCGTTTGACAGCTCATCCAATTCATCGCTGAAACTCGAATAGTCGCCGAACTGTCCGGAATATTTTGATTTTTTCATAATGTGGATGGCATCTGGCTCGATAAACAGACCAATTTTTTTATCAACTTCAACGAAATCGGTAGACTGAATCATCCATTTAAATCCGCCGATATCTACAATGATTTCATAATGTACACCTTTAAAGGTAACAGAAGTGACAATACCTGTCAGCATGCCTTGTTCTGCGCTAACTACATCGATATCCTCAGGACGCACAACGACATCAACAGCTTCTTCTTTGCCAAACCCCTTATCCACACATTCAAAACGATGACCGGAAAAGCTTACTTGAAAATCATCGTTCATAATGCCGTCAACAATATTGCTTTCGCCGATAAAATCAGCAACAAAAGCATTTTCCGGCTCGTTGTAGATGTCAGTGGGAGAGCCTATTTGCTGAATTTTTCCTTCAGACATTACTACAACAACGTCAGACATAGAAAGAGCTTCTTCCTGATCGTGAGTGACATAAATAAAGGTAATACCTGTTTGCTTTTGTATTTTCTTTAATTCATTTTGCATATCTTTTCGCAGTTTTAAGTCCAACGCACCCAATGGCTCATCGAGCAGTAAAACTTTTGGCTTATTAATGAGAGCACGGGCGATTGCGACGCGCTGTTGTTGACCGCCGGAGAGTAGATTTACATCTTTGCGCTCAAAGCCTTTTAAAGCTACCAGTTCGAGCATTTCTTTTACTTTAACAGAAATCTCTTTATTCGGTATCTTTTGCAGTCTCAGCGCAAAAGCAATGTTTTCGTACACGTTAAGGTGAGGAAACAGAGCATATTTTTGAAAGACGGTATTAATATGTCTTTTATAGGGAGGGATGTGATTAATTTTTTCTCCTTCAAAGAAAACATCGCCGCTGTCCGGCTCTTCAAAACCTCCGATAATGCGTAGCGTTGTGGTTTTTCCGCAGCCGGACGGGCCAAGCAGCGTGATAAATTGCTTGTCATAAATGTCAAGATTTAAATTGTCTAAGACGGTTTCTCCATCAAAGGCTTTGTAAATGTTTTTCAGTTCAATAATTTTTTTCATAATACAACCCCCTTAATCAAAAAAGACAAGTGATGAATACATCACTTGTCCCTGATTTCGGTTTTTACACAAAAAAATAACCACAGGATAGGTTTTGAGAGTCTTACGCACTCTTATTGACCGTTTCACAAGTCGATGTATTCTCATTGTTTGGTCGAAGCGCAGTGCTTCAATCGCAAAACATTGGAATATATCTGCGAGGTTATAAAGTAACCAACTTATAAAATTTGAGCTTTTAACTCAATCAATAAGGCAGCTTTCGGCTGCCAACCGATAAAATCGGCATTCGGCGTTTGACCCGGCTGTCCGTGTGGCCTCAGCTAATTTCTTAGCGGTCATGATTTATTTCCAAATCAATGTTCATTATACCACACATTTTATGTTTGTCAAGATAATTATGACATTTTTCTTACAAAATTGTGTTATTTCATCTATCATTTTCTGTTGAGTTGATTTTTAGCTGCAATTGTGTTAAAATAATTACTAAATGCACAAAAGGAGATTATGGAATATGTTGGGAAAAATTTCAGAACAGATTCCGCAGCGCCTGCTGGCATGGTATGATTGTTGCGCGCGTGAACTGCCGTGGCGCGAAAACCACGATCCCTATTGCGTCTGGGTTTCGGAAATTATGCTGCAGCAAACACGTGTAGAAGCGGTAAAGATTTATTATAAACGTTTTTTGCGGACGTTTCCTGATGTATATGCTTTGGCGAAGGCCCCCGAAGAACAGGTTTTAAAACTTTGGGAGGGTCTGGGTTATTACAGCCGTGCGCGCAACCTGCAAAGAGCAGCACAACAAATCGTGCAAAAATATGACGGAATTTTTCCTTCCGCAAAAACCGAATTAATGCATCTGCCGGGAATAGGTGAATATACTGCCGGTGCGATTGCCTCTATCGCTTTCAATGCCGCAGAAACGGCTGTGGATGGAAACGTTTTGCGTGTGGTTTCCCGGCTTTCGGCAAGTGAGGACAACATCTCGGAACCGAGGGTGAAAAAGGATATTTCTGAAAAGCTCCGTAAAATTCTTCCGCTTGAGAGAACAGGTGATTTTAACCAAGCACTGATGGATTTGGGGGCGATGGTTTGCCTTCCGAATGGTGCTCCGCTGTGCGATTCTTGCCCTCTTGCCACATTGTGTGAGGGAAAAAAGCTGGGAATTGCTGAACGTTTACCGATAAAAGAGAAGAAAAAAGAAAGAAAAACAGAACAAAGGACAGTATTTATTATTCTTAATGGCAAGGAAGCAGCGCTCTGCAAACGTCCGAGCCGCGGTTTACTTGCAGGAATGTGGGAATTGCCGAATGTTTGTGGCACCTTGAGTCAAAAACAGGCAGAGGAACAACTGATAAAATGGGGATTTCGCTTGGAAAATTTGTCACCAACTGTTTCTGCAAAGCATATTTTTACTCATAGAGAATGGTTGATGTCCGGGTGGCTTGTTCGGGTGAAAGAAAAGGAGAAGGAGAAAAAAATGACTTGGGCAGATTTGAAACAGATTAATGGAAAATTTTCAATTCCGTCAGCGTTTGCGGCATATCTGACTGTCTTGCGAGGGGAGTTAGGACAGAAATGATTTCATTGCTGATTCGATGGTTTGTGCCGAATTATAAACAAATTTCTGATAAAAAAGTAAGGGAAAGTTACGGAGTTTTGAGCGGAGTACTCGGTATCATCTGTAACACATTTCTGTTTGCTGTCAAATTGGTAATAGGATGTATGATGAACTCTATTGCCATTATTTCCGATGCCTTTAACAATTTGTCTGATATGGGTTCTTCGTTAGTTACCGTGGTTGGTGTAAAATTAAGTAATCGACATGCGGATAAAGAGCATCCTTTTGGTCATGGACGGATAGAGTATATTTCTGCATTAATCGTTTCATTTATTATTATGTTGGTTGGTTTTGAGTTGCTGAAAGAGTCATTTGACAAAACACTTCACCCTCAAAAGCCGGAGATAAATCTGTTTTTGACGGTTTTATTAATGTTTTCGGTTCTTGTGAAAGTGTGGATGTTTATTTATAATCGTTATATCGGGAAAAAAATTCATTCTGCAGTGCTTCTTGCTGCGGCAAAGGATAGTTTGAATGATGTGATTGCTACAGCGGCGGTTATTCTCTCTGCCGTGTTGGGAAGTTTCACCGATTTTCCGGTGGATGGTGTGGTTGGTTTAATTGTTTCTGTTTTGGTATTATGGACGGGATTTGGTATCGCGAGAGATACGATAGGTGTGCTTTTGGGAGCGCCGCCTGATCCGGAAATGGTTCGTGAGTTGAATGAGATTATTTTATCGCAGGAGGGCATAGTCGGGACGCATGATTTAATTATTCACGATTACGGTCCGGGGCGAGTGATGGCTTCGGTACATGCTGAAGTGCCTGCTGATGCAGATATTGTAAAGATTCATGAGATAATAGATTGCGTAGAAAAGGAAATTTACAATGAAATGGATGTGCACATCGTAATTCATATGGATCCGATTGTTATTAACAATGAACGGGTAAACAGTTTGCACGGTATTGTATTGGATGTCGTGAAAAGCGTCGATGAAAAGTATAATATTCATGATTTTCGTATGACAGACGGAGAGGGACGAGTTAATTTGATTTTTGATTTAGAGGTTCCGTGCGAATTATCACAAAAACAGCGCGATGAGGCAATTGCAGAGATAAAACAAAGACTGCAGCAAAAGGACCCCAGATTTCAAGCTGTTATCAGCGTGGATGACACATTTGTGTAGAAAAGATTAAGTGCCGCAGAATTGATTTATGGAAATGGAGAGATTGTGTTGGAAAAGCTAAGGAAAAAGCAGGGCAATATAGCATTAATTAAACGCTTTTTGCCTTATTTTAAAAAATATTGGAGAGTGTTGGCGCTTGATTTATTTTGTGCGGCACTTTCAACGCTGTGCGAATTATTTTTACCGTTGATCGTGAGGTATCTTACCAATTTGGGAATGAATAATATTGCAAGCCTGACAGCAGCGGTTATTCTGAGAGTGGGTATGTTTTATCTGATTCTGCGCATCATTGATACGGCAGCGAACTATTATATGCAGTCTATAGGTCATATTATGGGGGCAAAAATAGAAACAGACATGCGGCGTGATTTGTTTGCGCATTTGCAAAAACTGTCCTATTCATTTTATGACAATACTAAAATCGGACAGATAATGGCGAGAATTACTAGTGACTTGTTTGATGTGACAGAGTTTTCACATCATTGTCCGGAAGAATTTTTTATCGCGGCGGTAAAAATTATTGCGGCATTTTCTATATTGGGATGTATCAATATATGGCTTACACTGATTATTTTTTCGGTTATTCCCGTTATGCTTTTTTGCGCTATGTTTTTCAATAAACGTATGAGACGTGCATTTAAAGAATCAAGGGTTCAGATCGGTGAATTGAATGCGCAGGTGGAAGATAGTCTTTTGGGAATACGTGTGGTAAAATCATTTGCCAATGAGCCGATAGAAGAGGCAAAGTTTGCAAAAGGGAATCATGACTTTTTAAATATAAAAAAAGTTATGTATCATTTTATGGCGGGCTTTAACAGTGTTACGCGTATTTTTGATGGAATCATGTACATAGCGGTGGTTGTAGCGGGTTCATTTTTTATGATGAACGGACAGATTACGGCAGCAGATTTTATGGCATATCTGTTGTTTGTTTCTACGCTTTTAACGTCCATCCGACGCATTGTGGAGTTTACAGAGCAATTTCAGCGGGGTATGACGGGTATTGAGCGTTTTATAGAAATCATGGATGCAGAAGTGGATATTCAGGATGCACCGGACGCACAAATACTGACAGAAGTAAAGGGCGACATATGTTTTGATAATGTCAGCTTTCATTACGGGGAAAATGAAGAAGTGCTTCGTAATATTAATTTACATGTTAAGCCGGGTGAAAATATTGCGTTGGTGGGGCCGTCCGGGGGAGGAAAATCAACTCTTTGCAGCTTGATTCCGCGCTTTTATGATGTAACAGAGGGCAGCATTTTTATTGATGGGCAGGATATCCGAGGACTGACTCTAAACTCACTGCGCAGTCAAATTGGCGTAGTGCAGCAGGAAGTATATTTGTTTTCCGGTTCGGTTTATGAAAACATTTCTTATGGCAAACCGGGGGCTTCGCGTGAAAAAATTATTGAGGCGGCAAAGCAGGCCGGTGCACACGAATTTATTATGGGCTTGGAGAATGGCTATGATACTTATGTGGGTGAGCGGGGGGTGAAACTGTCCGGCGGGCAAAAACAACGGATTAGTATTGCGAGAGTATTTCTAAAAAATCCGCCGATATTAATTTTGGATGAGGCGACTTCTGCTTTGGATAATGAAAGCGAGCGTTTAGTGCAGCAGTCTTTGGAGAAACTCGCAGAAGGACGCACAACCTTTACAATTGCCCATAGATTGACTACCATTCGCAATGCAACCAAAATTTTAGTGTTGACGGAGGACGGTATTGCGGAACAAGGAACGCATCATGAGTTGATGCAGCAGCATGGTATTTACTACGGTCTGTATAGTATGTATCAAGAAATAATGGAGTAAACAAAAAGGGGAGCTGCAGCAAAGTGATTTCATTTTGCTGCGGCTCTCTTTTAAAAATAAACAGATTATTCATTAGAAATCTTATTTACCGGTAACGGTAAGTTTGCTTTTTTGAGTGTTTTGTTGATGTGTTGCTGTGACAACATCCTTTAATAAAATTGTATCAATATCTTCTTCATGTTCTGCAAGTGGTGGCTGTGATATATTTTTTGCCAAATTATCTTCCAGCTTACTGATTCGCCGTGAAAGCTCCAAAATAATATCGTTCTGCTTTGATAGCAGCTGTTTTATTCCCGAATGCGCGTTATGAAACTCTCCGACGGAAATGAAATCGTGTTCCGGGGTTTGCGCTATTGCTTGCGGACGGTAGCCAAATTGTTCTGCAAATTTTGCTGCTTCAAAGCCTTGGGAGCGATATTTCGGAGCAGCCGCTGCTTTTGGGGAATGAGCAAAAATATCATCCATTCCATAGAGATTGATGGAACCATTATCGGAAAACCCATAGCATAGACTTGTTTTTCCCTCTTCGCAGATATGATAAAGAATTATGGGAGTGGCGGCATTGCGCATATATTTAACGGGTTTTTTCCATCTTTCGTTTTCATCTGCAAAATAGGACATCATTACGCTGCCGTTATCAAGCCATTCCAAATAGAGGCGCTCGTCTTTGCGGAAAAATATAGGCGCGGATGTTTCCTTACAATCCAGATAAACCGTAGAGGAATCTGAAAAGCTTCCGTCAGCTTCGAGACGGAAGTAAATCAGATTCTTAACATTTTCCAGTTCGGATGTCGCGGCAAAATGGCAAACATCATTCTGCTCAATATAACACGCAGGCGCACATGAGGAAAGAGAGGGTGTAAGACGTCTGAATGGTTGATAGTTTTTTTGCGACCAGATAAAATTGCGCATGCCGCAGATTCCCTGTTCATTTTGGTAGCATACGGTTAAATCATTTGAACTGTGCTGACAAATCTGATATGGCCGATGCGATGGTGTAATATAGTCTACGACGGTTGGTGCTGTGTTTGGAGAATGAAGCATTTGATGAATCAGCATCATTTTTTCTTTATATTCAATGACATAAAAAAGATTAAGATGCTTGCCGACTGCCCAAAGTGAAAAATGTTTTGGGGATGGTTTTCCGTCCTTGTTTGTCAACAGTGATAGTTTTTCCCAGTTTTCGCCGTTATAGACAAGATATAAGATAGCTCCGGCATGATCCTGGCAAACGATATGAATGGTATTTCCGATGGCAAATACGCAAAAATCATTTTCTGCCTCTTTCAATAAAATTTCAAATTCTGTAAAACGCATGCCGTCTTTCTTCCGGAAACATAACCCATATGAAGGTTTATAAAAAAAGTGCCACCAATATCCCAGACAACTTACAATATATTCCTGCATTAATACAGACTCCTTTCGATTTTAAAAAGTAAACCTAATATTATTCTATGAAACCAAAGCGAGCAAAAGAACGAAATAGGTTAGAGAAATTCGTAGCATAATGTAATTGAATTTTGGAAAAAAATGAGGTATAATGTGATTAATTGGAATTTAAATTTATGAGATTGTGTTGCGGGATTGTTTAAATTGGTAAGCAATTGCAATAATGTACGTGAAGTGGGGAATCTATATGCTGGAAATTGCCTTTAATGATAGTGTCGGTAGTTTGAAAGCGGCGCTGCATTATGGTACAGGGGAATATTGCAGCGCAGTCAGTTTTGCGGTGCTGGGCTGTGCGAATGGCAGCGGACCAAGCCGAAAAGAAATGATACGTACTCGTAAACAGTTGGAAAAGGAACAAAGAAAACTTTGGGAGGAGGCTGTGCCTTTAGGCGGAAACACGGAAGAGGTTTTCGGTTTTCAGCCGATGCTCAGCATGGGTTATCTTTCAGGTGATTATAAATCAGGCAGGCGGGAAATTGCTGAGATTTTAAGCCGGGTTTTTCCGAAAAGGTTTCGGGAAGAATTTTTAAAAAGGCAGGATATGGAACAGCAAGCACTGCAGATTGTTCGGGAACATGTTCTGAGCGGAAAACAGTTGCGGTTGTGGTACAGTCATCAGCCTGATGAATTGTGCGGCATGTATTGGTTTATATCTTTGCTGAAAACATGGGGTGCTGCCCCGGAGCAAGTGTTCTCCGTTGAGGTACCGTTGGAAGAACAGACGGATGACGGAGTGCTGCTACGGAGAAACGGTTGTAGTGAACTTGCACCGCATGAATGGCAGCGTTGTGCTATTCGCCAGAAACAGGTTACATCTTTGGAAATGCAGACTTATGATGCTCGTTGGCAGGAATTAAAAAAGGAAAATTCTTTTTTGCGTGCTGAAATTAATGGGCGTCTGGTGAGTGTCCCGGAAAATTTTTATGATGCTTTTATTGTGCAGGAAATTGAAGCAGAAGAGGAAATTTTTAATGAGGGAAGTTTGATAGCTAGGGTTTTAAGTAAATATCAGTTTGGAATATCGGATGAATGGATTGCCTTTCGAATTGATAAAATGATAGAAAGCGGATTGGTATCGGTGGTTAGTTTAGAGAAAGAAGAGGAACCGGTTTATCAACGTAAGCTGAGGAAAAGAAAACGGGGGAATGAAAATGGACAATAAAAAATCTTGGTCGCGGTGGATTGGTGCATTTGTTTTTGCGGTAGCTGTTATTACAGTTTATAAAACTTATGATAACTTACCGGACGTATTCGGTGCAATAGGATATTTTGTCAGTTTACTTACGCCGTTTTTTATCGGCATTGCCTTTGCATTTTTCTTATATCCAGGTTGTCAAAAACTGGAGAGCATTTTGGGCAAGTCAAAATATAAGCAAATTGCCAAGGCCAAAAAGGGTCTGTCGGTGCTGATTGTATATATTATTTTCCTAACCGTTTTGGTTTTGGGCATATGGCTTATTTTACCGCGGCTCTCTATGAGTGTTGCTGATTTAGTGAAACGTTTACCGGGGTATATGCAGGAAATAGGTGATTTTTTACGGGCGCAGGCACAAAAAAATGATTTTTTATCTGACGTAAATATTGAACAAATATTGCACACACTTTCATTTGAAAATTTATATAATTTATTCTTTCGCGGTGACTGGGGCAAATACGTAGAAGGAGTAAAGGGATTTACCTCAACGCTGATGTCGTGGTTTATGGGTATTATTATTTGTGCCTATGCGCTTTTGGAACGTGATTCACTGTTTCGTATGAATCGAAAAATGTTTGGTATTTTCATGAAGCAGGAGACTATGGACAAAATAGGTTTTTATGTCCATGAAATCAGTTCTATTTTTTATAAATTCTTTTTTGGAAAAGCTGTAGATTCGTTGATTGTAGGTATCATCGCCATTATCGGATTTTCTGCTTTAAATGTACCGTTTGCTCTTTTGATGGGTGTATGTATTATGTTGTTTAACATGATTCCGTATTTTGGTCCCATTATCGGTGCAATACCGGTTATTTTGGTAACTTTGTTGGTTAGAGATATTTATGCGGCTATCTGGACAGGAGTGTTTATTTTGGTGCTGCAGCAAATAGATGCAAATGTAATCGGCCCGAAAATATTGAGCAACTCTGTAGGTGTAAGCCCGTTTTGGGTTATTTTTGCCATTTTGGTTTTTGGTGGTTTGTTTGGTATGTGGGGTATGATTATCGGTGTTCCGGCAATTGCGGCTATCCGCATGCTCCTTCTGGATTATCTGGATGACGGCAAACTAAACGGCACGAAATTGCCCGGGGACACTATTGCCGATTTTCAGCCAAAGAGAAAAAGATTTATCAGAAAAAAGACAACAGAAAAATAGAAAGGAAACAGCATGAAAGAATATTTAAAAAAGTATCTTGATGAGCTGCAAATTTCATATACTTTGCAGCAATTGGAACAGTTTGAAACTTACCATATTCTGTTGGCGCAATGGAATGAAAAAATGAATCTGACGGCTATTCGTGAGCCGCAGGAAGTAGCTTTAAAACATTTTGCCGATTGCCTGTACGGCATGAAATATATTCCGCAGGGTGCGCGATTAATAGACGTTGGTTCCGGTGCCGGTTTTCCGGGTGTTCCGCTTAAAATTATGCGCCCGGATATAGAAGTGCTTTTGTTAGACTCGCTGAATAAAAGGATTGTTTTTTTACAGGAATTGATTCATAGGCTTGGTCTATCAGAAATTTCCGCAGTGCATGGCCGTGCGGAGGAAAGTGCTAAGGGAAAATGGAGAGAAAAATTTGACATTGCGACGGCGAGGGCTGTTGCAAATTTGTCTGTCTTGTCGGAATATTGTCTGCCTTATGTTAAAATTGGCGGCTGTTTTTTGGCGTATAAAGGCAGCAGCGGATTTGAAGAGCTTGCTGCGGCAGAAAGTGCTATACAGCTATTAGGTGCTGAGGTGGAGGAAAAGTGTGAATATATTTTGCCGGACTCTGACATTCATCATACTCTTGCAGTTCTTCGAAAAACCAAAAATACACCTCTGAAATATCCGAGAAATGCTGGTCAAATCTCTAAAAAACCATTAACTTAAAACTAAGATTATGACCGGTGAATCTAAGTTTTTGTCTGTTGACTTTGCATAAAGAATATGATAAAATAAATTTAGTTGTACAGTTTGGAATCAGAAAACACAAAGGAGAGATATATGGATATTTTCAGACAATATGGAGCAAAAGCAATCTGGGCTGATCATGAAGAAAAGCTAAATCGCTACGTGCGTTTTCAGACGAGCTTTTGTGCTGTAAAAACAGTGAAAACAGAGTTTTATATTTGTACGGATACAAAATATGAGCTATACATAAACGGACAGCTGGCAGGTTTTGGTCAATATGAAGATTTTCCGACCCAAAAGGTTTATGATGTTTATGACATTTCAAAATATTTGATTGATGGTGAAAACCTGGTTTCTGTTTTGGCGTTTTCGCAAGGTGAAAACTCCCTTCAGCATATGGTCGGTTTGCCGATGGTTATTTTCGCGGCAGCGGCAAACGACAGTTGCTTGCTTGTTTCGGATTCTTCTGTGAAATGTTGTGAAAAAACAGAGTTTACTTCCGGTGAATTTGAACGGATTGATATTCAGCGTTCTTTTAATTTTGGCTTTGACCTTAGGAATGATGATGGTTGGAGAGCAGAAAATGTAAGTGGATCCTGGCAAAATGCAGTTATATGCGACGACAGCGAAATAAACTATCAGCCTCGTCCGAATCATAATTTGGTTTTATCGGAGATAAGGAAAGGCAAAGTTGTTACGCAGGGTGTATTTTCGCTTTCGGAGGGTGATAACGTCTCTTTAAAAATGCAATACGCATCTTTAGCATATCGTGAAAAAACAGATGTCCTTGCAGAAGACGGGACAGCACTCCGTCCTTTATGCGATAATGTTTATTGGATAGCGGATTTAGGTGAGGAAACAGCCGGTTATTTTGCTCTTGATGTCGAGGCGGAAGAGGGAAGTGTTATCTGGGTTGCGTGCGGAGAGCAATTGGATGACTTGCGGGTTCGTTCTGCCACCGGTGGCAGAAACTTCGCTTTTCAGTGTATTTGCCGCGAAGGCAGACAGAAGCTTCGTTTTTATATTCGGCGCATTGCAGGAAGGTATCTTCAATTTTTTGCCCATTCCGGCATTCGTGCTGTTTATGGTGCAGGCTTACACAAAGTGGACTATCCGCTTGATTTTAACGGAATGTGGAAATCGTCTGACCGCTTATTTAATCGCATTTATGATGTTTGCAAAAATACTTTGCATTTGTGCATGCATGAGCACTATGAAGACTGTCCGCAGCGTGAACAGGCACTTTATGCAATGGACAGCCGCAATCAGATGCTGTGCGGTTATTATACTTTCGGTGAAACGGTAATGCCGCGTGCATCTCTTGAGTTACTTGCACAGTCACAGAATGCAGATGGCATGCTTGAAATGTGTGCACCGTCCATTTTTGAATTGGTGATACCCAGTTTTGCTTTAACATGGGTTATGGCTCTTTCTGAATATGCACTTTTTACGGGTGATATGGAGTTCACAAAAAAGATGCAGCCGGTTGCAAGAAATGTATTAAACTATTTTATCGGGCGTAAGAAGGATGGTTTGATTCTTCGTGCAAACAGCGAGCGCGATTGGAATTTTTATGAATGGACAGATCACATGGATAATTGGGGTGTGAATGCGGACATTATCTGCGATGCGCCGCTGAATGCGTTTTGTATTATGGCTCTTTCGGCATATGAAAGGATATCCGATTGGCTGCATATGCCGGAGGAAATCAGTTGGGCGCTGCAGCAGCGTCAAGAGCTTACGGCAGTATTTCATGACAGCTTTTATGTTCCGGAAAAGGGAGCTTATAAGAATTATATCACAAAGACGGAGCCGGATAGCTTTTCTCAGCTCACGCAGTCGCTTGCTCTGCTTGCCGGTTGTGTTCCAAAAACACTGGAAAAAGAGGTGCGCAAGAAACTTTTATCTGATGAACTGGTAGAAACCAGCTTGAGTTATTTAATGTTTAAGTATGATGCACTTTTGGCAGAGCCGGAGACTTATGGGAACTATGTTTTAGATGATATTGAGCGTCAGTGGGGCTATATGCTGTATGAAGGGGCTACAAGTTTTTGGGAAACTATTTTTGGCGCCTCTGATTTTGACAGGGCAGGTAGCTTGTGCCACGGCTGGTCCGCTGTGCCGGCATATATTTTCTGGCGTTATGTGATGGGGATTTATCCGACTAGACCGGGAGAGATGCCGGAAGTGGCTGTACCTGTCTGCGGAGAGGAACTTTCAGCATGCGGCGAGCTGAAAATGCCGACAGGTTTCTACCGTGTTACTAAAAATTCGTTGGGTGTTCGTATTGAAAAGCAATAAATAATCGAGTTTACAGGCAGAAGAGCAAAAGCGGGTTAAATTTATTCAGACCTCACTTTTGCTCTTCTGTTTTTTTATTGTTGTCTGCATTTGGGATATTTTTCAGCTTTTATCGCATACTAAAATTAATTGTTTTCAGAAAGGGCTGATAATATGAGCAAAATTAAGAAAAAAGGCAGGCAAACAGTGAATTTTTCTTCTTCGCCGGTTATCATCGGCACTGCGGCAATTGCCGGAGCAAAGGAAGGAGAAGGGCCGTTGGGCGGTTACTTTGACACTGTGGTACAAGATGGAATGTGGGGAGAAGATAGCTGGGAAAAGGCAGAAAGCAAATTTATGGAGCAGGCAGTACGTACTGCTTTGGATAAAAGTGGATTAGCAACAGGAGAAATAGATTACATTTTTGGCGGAGATTTGCTGAATCAATGCACGGGTACCAATTACGGACTGAGAGCTCTTGAAATTCCGTTTATAGGTCTTTACGGTGCTTGTTCAACCATGGCACTTTCCATGAGTGTTGCGGCAATGTGTATTGACGGGGGATACGCAGACAGCTGTGCGGCTGTTACTTCAAGTCATTTTTGCTCAGCGGAACGCCAATTCCGCTTCCCGTTGGAATATGGGGGGCAGCGTCCGCCAAGTGCACAATGGACAGCAACAGGTTCGGGGTGTGCAATTTTGTCAGCAAATGGAGAAGGACCGGTTATTGATTGTATTACGACCGGAAAGATAACGGATATGGGTATTACTGATGCAAATAATATGGGTGCAGCAATGGCCCCTGCCGCAGTGGATACCCTGTTGGCTCACTTTCGGGAAACAGGAAGAAAGCCGCAGGATTATGATTTTATTGTCAGTGGTGACTTGGGGAAAATTGGGAAATCTATTGTAATAGATATGCTTGGTGAAGAAAAATATGATATGACAAATAATTATGACGATTGCGGCTTGCTTTTATTTGACGCACAAAAACAGGATACTCATTCGGGCGGCAGCGGCTGTGCGTGCTCTGCTCTGACGTTTTGCGGATATTTGTATCAGCAGTTGTGCGAGCGTAAAATAAACAGCCTGCTATTTATGGCAACGGGGGCTTTGATGAGCACTATGAGCGTGCAACAAGGTGAAAGCATACCGGGTATTGCGCATGCCGTCAGTATCAGAAATCAGCGTTAAAAGAACGTGACGGAAGAGTTTGTAAAAGTCGGGACTGTAAATAAACGTGCAGAGCATTGTATGCGAAATACGTGTGGTTATTCCTAATGCCGAGTAGTAAGTTGCACGGTATTATTTTCCGGCCCTGACTTTACAAACCAAAGCTTTATCAATTTTAATTTCTGTTTTCTTGCAAAACTTCCCGTATAGCATTTTCAGTATCACAAATTTGTTTGTAAAATTGGTCGGCGGAGATACGCAGTGCGCCGCCGCCCAGAATAATCAATTGCTCCAAACTATCTGAAGTCACAACAGAAACCTTGCCGTGATGTGTGAGTTCATGAGTTACCTTTTCGATATACATGTCAGCCGTTTCAGCTTCTTTGGTATAAACGATATTAATATTATGAATTTTTTCCACACTGCCGGGGTTGTTTTTTACTTTATATGCATCAAATACTAAAATAACCTCACATTGTGTATATCCTTGATAGTTACAAAGAGTGTTAATTAATACACCGCGTGCGGCATCTAAATTGTCTTGCGCAAGTTTTTTGAGTTCCTCCCATGCAAAAATAACGTTGTAACCGTCTACAAGAAGATATTCTTTTGAGGAGACTTTAGTTTTTTGGGGTTTCCATTCTTTTTGCAGTGGAGAAGTTGCAGTACGAATTGTTTTCTGTGCATATTCGCGCCGTGTTATCGAACCATAGGTTCGCTCAAAAATTTCCATTAATTCTTTATCGGATGCGGCGCGTGACAAATATTCGCGGGCGCGATCTTTTCTTTGTGCTGCCTCCTGTGCCAGTTCCTCATCGGTTTTATAGGTTATTTCTACCTGTGCGTATTTGCGAACCTCGTTCCATGGCACGTTAAATCCCGCTCCGTGGGCGCAGAATACCGAATCTGCGGTGTTTTCTGTATCAGTATTACAGTCATAGCCAATTTTACAAACCACCTCATCGGTGTTGTGACACGGTTCATATCCGGCAAGAATGCAGTTTAACCTGCCGTGTCCTGAAGTGTAGGCTGTCAATTCAGTCATATAATCTCGAATTTCCGAAACAGGTGCTGTTCCGGTTAAAACGGCGAGTCCGCCGCTTATATCCGGCGCGCTGAAAGTGGCGCCCATGTTTTGCAAATCTGTCATTGCTCTGCCGGCTTGTTCCTGCGGCAACATAAGCTTAAATTGATATACGGGCTCCAGTAAAATGCTTTGTGCTTGGCGCAGGGCATTGCGCACAGCTCGGTAGGTTGCCTGACGAAAATCGCCTCCTTCGGTATGTTTTTTATGCGCTCTGCCGGCAAGAAGTGTAATTTTAACATCGGTAATTGGTGATCCGGTGAGTACGCCGAGATGTGTTTTTTCTTTCAGATGTGTAAGAATCAGTCTTTGCCAGTTGCGCTCCAGCATGTCTTCAGAGCATTTGCTTTCATAACTAATGCCACTTCCTCGTTCAGCCGGTTCTATGAGTACATGCACTTCAGCATAGTGTCGTAGCGGCTCAAAGTGTCCGATGCCAAGCGAAGGAGAGGAAATGGTCTCCTTATAGGTTATGGCACCTTGATCAAAGGATACCTCCATATCAAAACGGTTTTTGATAACACGTTTCAGCACCTCAAGTTGAATTTCGCCCATCAGCCGCAGGTGAATCTCCTGTAAAAATTCATTCCATATAATATTAAGCTGCGGATCCTCTTCCTCCAAGCGTTTAAGTTTCATCAGCGCTACATGTGTGTCCGTACCTTCCGGGAGAATCATTTTATAAGAAAACACAGGCTCTAAGACGGGTTCGCCTTCGCTATCTTCGAAACCGAGACCTTCTCCGGCAAAACTGTGTGACAAGCCTGTAATGGCGCAAATGCCGCCTGCTTCTATTGTGTCAACAGTTCTAAATTTTTCTCCGGAGTAGATACGAATTTGATTGACCTTTTCCGTCCATTTACCATCTTTATCACTACCGCTTAATTCCTCTTTAACACGCAGTTTTCCGCCCGTAATTTTAAGATGGGTTAGTCTGTTTTTTTGTGAATCTTCGGTAATTTTAAATATTTTTGCACCAAATATATCCGGATAATCAGAAGGAACAGTATATTGCACAAGACCGCTTAAAAAGTTATCTATGCCAATTAGTTTTAAGGCAGAACCAAAAAAACATGGGAAAATTTTGCGCTGTCTTGCGGCATTGATTATGGAGGTGGTCTTTAGAAGTCCGCTTGTTAAAAAGTCATTCATTAATTCTTCTGTACATATAGCGAGATCCTCGGTATTGCTGTGCAAACTTTCTTCCGCAAATGGGAAACAATTTTCGGAAAGTTGCTTACGCAGCTCAGTTAAAATTTCTTGCTCATTTTTTAAAGCAATGTCCATTTTATTAATAAAAAGGAAGGTTGGTATATGGTAGCGGGACAAAAGCTGCCAGAGTGTTTCGGTGTGGCTTTGTATGCCTTCAGGTGCGCTGATGACTAAAACTGCGTAGTCCAAAACAGAGAGCACACGTTCTGCTTCTGCAGAAAAATCCACATGGCCCGGTGTATCCAACAATGTAAATGTTCGGTTGTTCAGCTGAAACTCTGCCTGTTTGGAAAAAATGGTAATTCCTCGATCGCGTTCGATTTCATCGGTATCCAAAAAAGCATTTTTATGGTCAACACGTCCAAGTGAACGAAGCATGCCGGAGCGGAAAAGGATGCCCTCAGCAAGGGTGGTTTTTCCCGAATCAACATGTGCCAAAATTCCAATGACTGTTTTTTTCATAAGTTACCTCAATTAGTTAATCTCTATTTTCAATCATATCGTAAATGAAATGCAGCGTCAAGAGTTATTTTCTTTTTCGGGGCAGAATATGTTAAAGCGGAGGCTATATACGAAGCTGCAGACCAGCAGATTAGTGCTGTTTGACAAAACATATAAGCTTGGTCTGAAAATATTCTTGACGATTTACACCGGGAAGGCTGCGTTTGAGCAATAGAAAAGGGGCTTTCAGCCCCTTATCACCATTTATTCACGTTCGGATAATTTTTGATAATTATTGTGTCCGGAAACAGATTTATATGCAGGACGAATGATCTTTCCGGTGTTAGCAATTTCTTCAATGCGGTGGGCACTCCAGCCTGCAATTCTGGCTATTGCAAACAGTGGTGTGTAAAGCTCCTGCGGCAGGTTTAACATACGATAAACAAAACCGGAATAAAAATCGACGTTTGCACTGACGCCTTTATACATCTTTCTCACTTTTGCAATAACCTGCGGTGCAAGTCGCTCTACGTTGGAATATAGGTTATATTCTTCCTCCATGCCTTTTGCTTCTGCCAGCTTTTGCACATAACTTTTAAATATGACAGCACGAGGATCGGAAAGGGAGTAGACTGCATGGCCAATGCCGTAAATCAAGCCGGAACGGTCAAATGCTTCTTTATTCAGCAGTTTGGAAAGGTATGCGCTAATTTCCTCATCATCGTTCCAATCATGAACGTTTTCCTTAATATCTTCGAACATTTGAACAACTTTAATGTTCGCTCCTCCGTGCCGCGGGCCCTTCAGAGAGCTTAAGGAAGCAACGGCGGAAGAATAGGTATCGGTGCCGGAGGAGGTGACAACGTGCGTAGTGAAGGTAGAATTGTTACCACCGCCATGTTCTGCGTGCAATACCAGTGCAAGGTCTAAAATTCTTGCTTCCAGCTGCGTAAACCGATTGTCTTTGCGGAGCATGCGCAATATGTTTTCTGCAGTGGAAAGCTCCGGTTTCGGCTGGCGAATAACCAGACTTTTTTTCTTGTAATAGTGTGAGAATGCTCGGTAACTGTATACGGCAATCAGGGGCATCTGCGCAATGAGCTGTATGGACTGACGAATAATATTTTCTATAGAAATATCGTCTGCGTTGTCATCATAAGAATAAAGAGTCAACACACCTTTTGCCAACGCGTTCATCATATCGCGGCTGGGTGCACTCATAATGGTGTCGCGCACAAATTCATCGGGCAGAGTGGTGTAGCTTGCCAAAAGCTGACGGAATTCGTCATATTCTTCTTTGTTAGGCAGCTTTCCAAACATCAAAAGATAACAGGTTTCCTCAAAGCCAAAACGGTTTTCTGAGATAAAGCCGTTTACGATATCTTTGATGTTAATGCCACGGTAAAAAAGTTCTCCTTCGCACGGAATCATATCATTATCGACCAGTGTGTAAGAGCGCACTTCCGAGATTTCAGTAAGACCGGCAAGTATGCCTTTGCCGCTGATATCACGCAGACCGCGTTTTACTTCATATTTACTATATAACTCCGGGTCAATCATGCCATTTTGCGATACTAGTGAGCGATATTTTAAAATGGCCTCATTTTTCATTTTATCTGTCATCATTGGCGCCTCTCTTTCTACACAAATCGGTTGTTAGCAATGCTTTAAAGTCAGAAAAACGTTCTTTTGGTTAATTATATCAAGCAAAAGAACGCTTATTCTTATTTTAGCTGAAAATGGGGAAAAAATCAAGGCTTTCTGTAATAATTTAACAAATCGTTAAGAAATTAAAGACGGGGTTGTTTCGTGTTATTGCTAACGATGAAAGCTTTTTACGAAACGACCCCGATGAGCTTTTATAATATGATGCAAATTAAACCGCCGCTGCCTTCATTAATAATTTTTTGCAGTGTTTCCTGCAATTTGTATTGTGCCTCGTCAGGCATGCGGTAAAGTTTGTTGTGCAATCCTTCGTTTACCAGTTCGTGAAGTGATTTACCGAAAATGTTGGATTCCCATATCTTTTTAGGGTCGGTTTCAAATTCCTGCAAAAGATAATGCACCAGTTCTTCCGATTGTTTTTCTGTTCCTACAATAGGGCTGACTTCGGTTTCAATGTCCGCACGAATCATATGTATTGATAGCTACAAACAGAGGCTCTTAATGAAGTTTACTGCATCATCTGCATTTTAGTGTTGTTTCACGAAGCTTACAAGGCTTTTAATAATATTTTTTCGCATAAAAAATAAAGCGGCAAAAAGAGGTAATCTCTATGCCGCTTTATATTATTTCTGATAGTAGCACAAATCGTAATGAAAAGTTAAATCGTATGCTTTAAGTGATCTTGAATTACCGCCGCGAGTCTGGACAACTTGTCCGCCGGAAAAGGTAAGCATATGAGAATTTTCGGTGAAATTTTGTACATTGTTTGGCAGGAACTTTAAGAATATTTTTAAATATATCATATTTTCAGTATTGCTCTGATAAACATATATTTTATCAATGAAGCTATCGATAACATTTTTGCTAATATTATTAAAAAAATCAAGTTCATTGCTGATAGCAATTCGCAAACTTTCAATATTTTCCTTTAAGCCAAGGCTTTTTTGATTTTCTTCATCAAGTTCTGCCAGTCTTGCTTTTAATTCTTCAATTTGTCCGTTTAGCAAATCGTTTCTCTGCTCAAATTCTTCGTTTGAAAGTCTGTCATCCATAACCAGATCAAGCAGTTTGTCTTTTTTTGCTAAAATAGTGTTAATGTCCGTTTGCGTTTTATGCCTGGATTTGGCGATCGAATTGCTGCTTACGCTTTCCTTATAAAGTGCAATAAGATCATTGATAATAGCTGCTTTTTCACTGATAAGCCGTTTATAGACCTCGTACACAACAGAGTCAATTTCATCTTGGTAAACAAGTGGATTTCTGCATTTCTTGCTGGTTCCGTATTCCTTACAGGTCCATAGTTCTTTGTTTCCGGTTTTGTATTTGTAAACTTTATGGTGATAACAAGTGCCGTGCTCTCCGCAGATAATCTTGCCGGAATACAAGTATTTGTTCTGGTAGCTTGTCCTGTCACTGCTTGCCATTTTTGCGCTTCGTTCCTTTAGCTTTCGGTTTGCTCTGTCCCAAAGTTCAGGAGAGATGATGGGCGGCACCTTTTCATTGTCTTCATATATGACCCATTCTTCACTTGGAAGATATACCACCTCATTGCCTAAAAAGTTAACCTTGTGGGTTTTATTTCCGCAGTAGTAGCCTTTATATTTTGGATTTGTCAAAATGCCTTTGACTGTGGAAAATGAGAAAGGATTTCCGTTGCTGTTTTTATAACCCAAACCGGAGAGTGTGTCCGCAATTTTTCTCACACCCATATCTTTATTTGCATACAGATCGAAAATGGTTTGAATCATTTTTGCTTCTTCCGCCACGATGGTCAGACTGCCTTTTTCCTTGCGATAGCCCCAAATGTTGTCATTTCCCAGAACAGTTCCCTTTTTTATCGTTTCCCTAAAACCAAATTTAAGCCGTTCAGAGATTTTTCTTGATTCCTCCTGCGCTAAACTCGCCATGGTGGTAAGCCGAAAGTCACAATCCTCGTCAATTGTATTCAAATTGTCGTTTTCAAAAAGTACGCCTACACCATAATGTAAAAGTTCTCTTGTGCAGCTCAGACTGTCGATTGTGTTACGTGCAAATCTGGAAACTTCTTTTGTGCAAATCAGATCAAATTTGCTGCATTTTGCATCGCGCATCATCTCTATAAAACTATCTCTTTTATCAATTTTTGTTCCGGTCAGACCTTCATCGACATATCCACGGATAAACGTCCAGTTTGGATTGCGTTCCAACAGATTTTCAAAATATGTTTTCTGAGCCGCGAGAGAGTGAAGCTGATCGTATTTGTCTGTCGAAACCCTGGCGTAATATACAACGCGCAGTTTGTAGTCGGATAATCGTGTATGCCTGCATCTCATATCCTGTCGTATTTCATATACGTTCAAAAGAGAACCCTCCTGTCTTAAGTTATTACAAGGCGCGTGTTGTTAGTGGGGTTTAACTTGCGTGCTTTAATAAAAAGTCTTTTGCAGACCAATACATATCTTCGGATATTAATTTCTTCTCATATAATTTCTGATTGACAAATATTTTAAGTTCATTATGAAATTGTTCTTTATTTTTCTCCATCCGTTCATTTACTGGAATTTTTTTGGACATAAAGATATTCCGCCTTTCTTTTGATAAATCATTTTATGTATAGCTTGTTATACATTTTTATGATTTTATCTCTAAGATTATGCCGGGATTTTTAGGAGCGTTTTGTTTGCGCAATGCAGACATGCAAATTGGCATTAAATAATATTAATATAACCTAATAAAAACCGCAGCACATAGTGCTGCGGCGAAGTATAGTGCATTGATTTAATAATTGAAACTGAAAAGCAGTTTTTGAATATCCTTATTGAAGAGATTATCTTTTGTAACAGTGGTGACGGAGGTATAGATGTCGTTTTTCTCTCCGCCTTCGCCGGAAACCAGCTCGGCAGCATTTTGAACACCGAGAAAGCCAATCGCAAATGGATTTTGAACAATAAGTGTGTCCATTTCCCCGGTTTCCAGCATGCCGATGGAGATGGTATTGGTATCAAATCCTATACCTCGCACCTGTTTGGATAGATGGAGATTTTTTATGGCTTCTCCCACGCCCAATGTTGTCCATTCATTCAAACCGACTAATACATTTATCTGCGGATTTTCATTCAGCAGGGCAATGGCGCCGGCTGTTGCGCTTTCCGTATTGCTTGCAACATTTACTGAGGCAACGATTTGTGCGTTTGGGATGTTATTTATATATTCTCTGAGGCCTTTCTCACGTTTCATTCCGTTATCAGTGCTTTTGTAATAATTTACAAGGCCAATGTAAATATTGCTCTCCGGCGCAAAGCTGTCAGTTGCGGCTTTAGCTGCCGCGCGCCCTGCTTCTTCGTTATCTGTGCCGACAAACATACTGATTTGCGGCGAATCGGCAGCGCTGTCTATGGTGATTACTTTTGCTCCTGCCCGAGCAGCATTTGTCAATGTTTCGGAGGACTTTTCATAGTCAATGGCAGAAAATATAATTGCATCAACCCCGCGTTCTACAGCCTCGTCAATCAGTACATTTTGAGTTTGGTAATCTTCTTCGTTTTCCGGTCCCTCAAAGGTAACAGATACATTATATTCTGTTGCGGCAGAATCCACACCTTTTTTTACATTGCGCCAAAAATCGGAGTCCGTTGCTTTGACTATGACAGCAATTTCTGTTTTTTTGTCCGTTTTGGCAGTGCAGGCAGAAAGAAAAAGAGCGGACGCCACATACAAAAGCACAAATAAAATTTTATTTATTTTCTTCATTCTGTTCGGGCTCCTTTTCTATTTTAGGGATTCTGACAGTGACTGCTGTACCGACATCAAGTTCGCTTTTTATCGAAATACCGTATTTATCTCCAAAATAAATTTTGAGTCGGTCATTTACATTTTTAACGCCTATGCCGCGTGAATCGCTATGTTCCTTTTGGAGTATGGCATTGCACTGCTCTTCGGTCATCCCTACACCATTATCTTCTACCGTAATGAATATATCATTTGAGTCGTCATTGGCTGTCTTTACGGATATTTTTATTTCTCCTTCATCAACAAGACGGTCAATACCATGATATATCGCATTTTCGATTAGCGGCTGTATGGTAATTTTATTGCATAAATATTTTTCGAGTTCCGGGTCGCTGTCAAAACTGTAAGTAAATTGGTCACGATAGCGGAAACTTTGAATTACTAAGTAATTTTTTGCATGAAGCAATTCATCGCGTATGGGTATCAGTTCTCGGCCGCGGCTGATACTGATTCTGAACAGGCGTGCAAGGGCGCTGATCATTTTTGCGGCTGAATCGTTTTTCCCTTGTTCACACATCCATTGAATGGAATCGAGCGTGTTGTAAAGAAAGTGCGGATTAATCTGCGCCTGCAGCGCCTTAAGTTCTATTTTGCGCAATTCCTTTTCTTCCATGCGGATGCGCTCCATTAAATGACGAATTTTCACGGACATGTGTTCAAAGGAACGGGAAAGGACACGTATTTCCGTTACCGATTCGCTGCCGGCGACAAGAGTAAATTCATCTGTATTCATTTCAAAGTTTTTCATTGCACGAATCAGCGATTTAATTGGTGCATTAACTTTTTTAGAATATATTGCCAGAACAATCAGCATGATTAAATTGCAGAACAGAAAGGAAATAATGATACTGATAAAAATTTGCAGCCTTCGTTCAGCCGCCAGCTCGTCAGTATAATTAACTCCCACTATACGCCATGAGTTTGTCTCTGTGGGTTTCAAAGTATAGATTACGTTTTTTGTATTGGTAATGCCGTCCGGAAGGGATAAAAGATAGTCGGTATTTTCTGTTTTCAGACCGGAGAAGAGAAGTTGTTGCTGCGGATGGTAAATGATCTCTCCGTCTTTATCAATAATAAAGCAATAACCATGCCTTCCGATACCAATATTGTCAATATATTTTGCAATTTCAGAAAACATAAAATCAATAGCGATATAGCGCCCGCTGCCAAGCACCGGAGTGTCAACTGCGGCAGAAACAGTGATAACCCATGGATATTCATTTTCGAAGAGTGTTTGGACATGCGGAGCAGATAGCGAAAAGTCTTTCGCAGAATCGAAAAGGTCTTTATCAAAAGACAAATCCTTGACGACTTGTTCTTTTCGTTTTCCGCCGCTGCCAACGCAGCTGACAATCTGTCCGTTTGCGTCATATACAGTAATCGCATAAATGTCATTTTGTATTAAAGTAAAGGCAGAAAGCCTTGCCTCCGAATCGGAAGGAGAACTTTCCTGTGCTATAATTTTGCTGATTAAAGAAAGCTTATTGGTGATGGAATGAAAATAGCTGTTTACAGCAAGCTCCGCCTGATCGACTGCTTGCTCGGAGCTTACATATGCATCATGCATCAAGGAACTGCTGTACAGATTTGAAAAAATAACTGTGCAGATCGTTACTGCGGCAATTACCGCAACAACTATGGAAATAATGCTGAGGGCGGACAGACTTATCAAAAGACGTCTTGCTTTCATGGTTATTCACTCCTGTTCGCACTTCGTATTTTGTTAGGAGACTCTCCGTAAAATTTTTTAAAACAATAACTGAAATAATGTTGGTCGCTGTAACCACATTTCTCTGCAATTTCAAGGACTCTCATACCGGAGCAGAGCAGCATATCATGCGCGGCATTCATGCGGCGTTCGGTAAGGAGCGTAATGAAATTTTTCTTTTTAGTTTTCTTTATCAAGGCGCTTAAATAGTTCGGGCTTACTGCCAATTCATTACTTACACCGGTTAAGGACAGCTCTTCATCTGAATACCTTTCGTTGATTATCTGAACAACCCGGTCGCACAAGACCTCGCTTTCACGTTTTTGCAGGTTTGAAATCAATGCCTTAGCATTGCTGCAAAAAGAGATTAATTCATTTTTCATATCTTTTTCGCTGCTGTATGAAGTAATGCGGGTAAAAGTGGGGTTGGAAGCAAGAAGATGGAGCAGGTCTGCTTTGTCATCGGTAGCGTTGCTTACAACACGATATACAGTGGCAATTATTTGAACAATTAGCAAATCAGCATTCTCGGGTGTGCTGTTTTCAAAAAGGCTGTTTACAAAATCTTCTAATAATTCGAGACTGCCAACTTTAAGAAGCTGTTCCAGTTTAATAACTGTTTTTTCAACCCTGTCGATCTCGAAGTCGCCATCACGTTCCTGGTCATTGATAAAGCGGACTTCGCCGGCACCGTCGCTTGTATAGCGTCTGGCAGTCACTGCCTGAAAATATGCGCCGGCGCAATCGGATAAAGCAGAAAATTCACGGCTGACACCGACAGAGCAGTTCTGTTTCAACATCCTTTTCGCCGTCTGCACAGCTTCGCGCAGCGGCAGCTCCAAAATGTTTGACATGGCACCCTCATCTTCAGAAACCACCAGAGTTACGATTCTGCCGTATACAAGAAAACTGGCAGAGTACATATAGTGAGAAATTACAGTATCCATAAAATCGGCGTGCTCGTTTGAGGTGCAGGAGATACCACGCTCATCTTTAAATTTTGAGACCAGCACACAAAAACGGGGAGTGCTGTCAGGTTTGATAATGCCCAGCTCTGCTGCACGAGTATATAATTCGGTTTCTCCGGGCTGTTCTTCACGGCTGCCAAGCATAAGCGGAAGTAAGAAACGGTCAACAGACAGTCTGTGCAATTGCTTTTTTAAATCCTCATCGGGTACAGAAATGATACTGCCAAGCTTTTCGTCCATGCGTCGGTGAATTTCAAACAACTCTTCCGACATTTCCGAAGAGGAGATTGGCTTTAAAAGGTAACTTACAATGTTATAATTTATAGCGGTCTGGGCATATTCAAAATTATCATAGCCGCTTAGAATGACAATTTGTGTTGCCGGGCGGAGTTCCCGAACACGCGCGGCAAGCTCCAGTCCTGATATCATTGGCATTTTAATGTCCGTAAGTATGAGATCGGGTTCAAGTTTTTCGATTAAGTCCAAAGCCTCAACGCCGTTTTCTGCCTCGCCGATTACTTCAAAGCCGGCAGCCTCCCAATTGACGCGCTCTATCAGCGCACGGCGCAGTTCGTGCTCATCTTCTACGACCAGAACAGTATATTTCATTGTGATTTCCTCCAAAATAAATAATGATATACTTACGGTAAACATAAGTATATCATTAAATATTCCGAAAATCAATGTTTTTTATAAGGTAGATTTTTGCCTTTATTCACTTTTTTCCCAACCGGCATACAGTGTCATACTTCCGGTAAGGGTATCATTTTCCATATCCCATTTCTGAGTGCAGTCGCGGTTGGTGTACCATCCTTTGAAAATATAACCCTCCTTTACGGGGTCGGATACGGAAACGGTGTCAGAGTACATCGCACGAATCGGTTCAATATGTGAACCGCCGTCAGTATCAAAGTCAACGGTAAAGCCACTATGATTAATAATAAACAGGGAAGTAACAACAAGCAAAACAATAAGTGACAAAACCATTTTATTTGCAGTTTTTACTGACATATTTATCTTGGAATAAAGCCCACCGTTACGCCGAGGAGGATTGGTTGTCGCGGAAGCTTGGTTTTTCATATGGCTTCACCGTCCTTTGCAATATTATTTACGTGCAAGATATTTGCGCATGTCAATGGCACATGCAACCAATATAATAAGGCCTTTGATAACATAAAGCATGTTAGCGTCAACGGAAAGGAAGTTAAGTCCTACAAAGATGATTTGCAGAAGCAGAACACCTATCACGATACCGCTTATTTTACCGGTACCGCCGACAAATGATACGCCGCCGATAACACATGCAGCAATGGCATCGGATTCATAGTTAAGACCGGTATTTGCTGAGCAAGAGGCAATTCGTGCACCTTCGATAAATCCTGTGATACCGTACATTGCACCGGCAAGAACAAATACCAGGATGATAGTCCAGAACACATTTACACCGGAAACGTTTGCTGCATCTTCGTTTGAACCTACGGCAAACATATTTTTGCCGAATTTGGTTTTGTTCCAGATAATCCACATGATCACGGTAAGCACGGCAGAGTAAAGGACATATTTTGGAACGGCTACGCCGCCGACTTTAAATAAAGTGCCGCGTACAAAGTCAGTATAGGAAGGATCGAGTCCGGAAAGAGTCTGACCGTTATTTCCGCCTATCATAAGATACATCAGCACAAGTCCGAATACAATTAGCTGGGTTGACAGTGTTACGATAAACGGATGCAGTTTAAATTTTGCAACAAAAAATCCATTTACAAAACCGATGATTGCACCTACCGCAATAACGGCCAACAGAACAACCCAAAGAGGCATAACGCCTATTGCGGGAAAAATCTTATTTGCATAACCTGTCATCTGTAAAAGCGAGGCAGCAATACAGGCAGTGAGTCCTACGCAGCGCCCGGCAGAAATATCAGTACCGGTAAGCACGATTGCGCCTGCAATACCCAGCGCAATGGGAAGTTTTGCCGCTGTCAGCGAAATAATGTTTATAATGGATGATTTTGATATAAATGCGGGAACTCTTATTGCTATATAGATAATGGCAATAAGAATAATAATATACATTGCATTGTTAAAAAGTATATCCGAGATGGCTCTGCGCTTGTCAGCGGACGATTTTGCTTTAAAATCGTCAATCCATGCAGAGAAACGGTTTTTGTTTTTTACAGTTGTATCTGACATTTGTAATTCCTCCTCTTTGTTGCTTATGCATATTTTGCGGCAAGAGCCATTATTTCTTCCTGTGAGGTTGCGTCGGCTTTTACTTCGCCGGCGAGTCTGCCGCCGGACATTACCAAAATGCGGTCGCATACGCCCAAAAGTTCCGGCATTTCAGAAGATACCATGATAACGGTTTTGCCCTTTTCTGCGAGATCAAGTATGAGCTGATATATTTCATATTTTGCACCTACGTCAATTCCTCTGGTTGGTTCATCCAGAAGCAATACGGTAGGATCAGTAAGAAGCCAGCGTCCGAGAATAACTTTTTGCTGGTTTCCGCCTGAAAGAGAGCGGATTTTTGTATCTTGGCTTGGTGTTTTGACACGCATTGATTTAATACACCAATCGGTATTTTTCTTAAGTTTTGTTTTACTGAGAAAAGGTCCTGTTTTGCATTTATCAAGACTTGATATGGTGGTGTTATCACGTATATTTAATATTCCAAAAATACCGGTTGCGCGGCGTTCTTCCGTAAGCAAGGCAAAACCATTTTTAATAGATTCTCCGGGGTTGCGGTTCTTAATTGTTTTTCCGTCAAGTGTTATTTTGCCGCTGCTTCGCGTTGCATTGCCAAAAAGATTTTCGAGAAGTTCGGTTCGGCCGGAACCATCAAGTCCTGCTACACCAATTATTTCGCCGCGGCGTGCCGTAAACGATACATCGCGAAGTTTTGAGTACATTCCCGAAAGGTTTTCAACCTCCAGCAATACATCGCCTACTTTATTGGTTTTCGGCGGATAGATATTTGTCAATTCACGACCGACCATCAGCTTGATAATTTCATCAGTGGTAAGTGTTTTTGCCTCTTTGGTTGCAATCCACTTACCGTCTCTCATTATTGTCACTTCATCGGAAATGCGGAGAATCTCTGCCATTTTATGAGAGATATATATAATTCCGCATCCCTGATTACGAAGCATATTGATAATTTTAAAGAGATGTTCCACCTCTTTTTCTGTCAGGGAAGAGGTAGGTTCATCAAAAACAATTACTTTTGCGTTGTATGAAACAGCTTTTGCAATTTCTACCATTTGCCGCTGTGATACCGGCATATTGTTCATGATAGTTTTAGGATCCACTTTCAATTCAAGCTTTTCAAAAATTTCTTTGGTTGCCTTATACATCTTCTTTTCGCTTGTAATAGGAATCCCTTTTGCAACAGTGGGAAATCTTCCAAGCCACATATTGTCCATTACATTACGTTTGAGTGCTTGGTTAAGTTCCTGGTGCACCATTGCAACACCATTTTCAAGAGCTTCTTTTGAGTTTTTAAAATTAACCTCTTTTCCTTCAAGGTAGATATTGCCTGCATCCTTGTTATACACGCCGAACAGGCACTTCATAAGGGTGGATTTTCCTGCTCCGTTTTCACCCATAAGCGCATGCACGCTTCCTGCTTTCACGGTCAGGTTGACCTTATCTAATGCCTTTACGCCGGGGAATGCTTTCTCAATATTCTCCATCCGGAGAAGAGGTGGCGGTTCTTTATCAACGGCAGAGTAATTAATTTTTTTTTCGTTGTTATTCATAGGCCCGTACTCCGTTTCGTATAAAGTAGGTAAGGGGCTGCAAAACATATGCAGAACACAAGCTATGCATAATGTCTGCAGCCTCCGCGTGTTTCACTGAAATATTACTTTCCTGTATAGGTAGCGTAGGGGATATTTACTCTCCAGTTACCTACGAGATCGTCCTGATTCAATCCATCCAGTGCATTCTTACCGCCAAAGAAGTTTTGCGCGATTGCTGTAATAGTAGTTGCCATGCCATCGGCATCCTGCTTGATGGTACCAACCATATTACCGTTTGCAATGGCCTCCTTTGCGGCATCTGTCGCATCAACACCAAATACGGGGATTTTTTTGTCACCGCCGTTGTTATATCCTGCTGCCTGCAGGCCGGAGATGGCGCCGAGCGCCATTTCATCGTTATTTGCGATAACAAGCTCTACCATGTTTTTATTTGCTTCGCTGTACTGCGCAAGAATGGTTCCCATATAATCGGTAGCTGCTGCGGATGACCACTGACCGTTTTGGTCAACCAAATATTTGTTGCTGTTTGACGCATCATAGAATACAAGTTCCGGTTTGCCGGCCGCTGTAAGAATTTTGTTTGCGTCTTCAACGCCAAACTGCGTACGGGCAATTGCTTCCATGTTACCTTCCTGACCTTTAAACATCACGTAACTAATTTTGCCGTCGCCGTTGAGATCAACTTTGTCATAGTTGTCAAGCAGATATTGACCAATCATTTCGCCTTGCATGTGGCCTGCCATTTCATAGTCCGTTCCGACAAACACACATTTGTCATAACTGCTTACGACAGATTCTTCCACCGAACGGTTAAAGAAAATTACCGGAATATCATTGTCTTTTGCAAGGTTAATAATATTTTGTGCCGCATCGTTTGAGCCGGTATCAACAACGTTTACGACTAAAAGTTTTGAACCCTTTGCAATTGCCGTTGTAACTTGTTCCGTTTGGGTCGTCTGGTTTCCGTTTGCGTCGTAATTCTGGTACTTAAGACCTGCATTGGTCAGCAGCTTGTCCATTGCGGAACGAACACTCGAAATGTAAGTGTCGCTGTACGTATAATAGAATACAGATACTTCACCGTTTCCGCCTCCCTGTGTGCCGCCTCCGCCGCACGCTGTGAGACCGATTGCAAGAGTTAATACCATAATAATTGATAATAATTTTTTCATTTTTTTATCCTCCTTAATCGTTTTATGTTTTAACTGTTGACATTATTATATTTGTTCTTTAGTGTAATTGAAATAGATTTTATTATCAAAAATGTATAAAAATTTATTGTATTAATACTATTTTTTGTAGATTTATTAAACTATATCGGTTATTTTGAGGGTAATAAATGATTTTATTGCAGGAATTTATTTGACATTGAGCGGTTGATATATTAATATATATTACGTAATGAAGAGGGAGGGTTGTGTGTGAAGAGACTGATTGCAACGGGAACCATTGTTTCATTTATTCTGGGAATAGTTTGTGCGCTATTGTATCAAAACTCAGACAGAGGAATTTATTTTTCCCTCTCGGTAACATTTTTTACAAGCTTTTATCATTTTATTATGAGGGTCGTTGTTGCATATCTGGTTGTGCGGTGCCGAAAGCACAAAGATAAGTCAGATCTCGTACCTTTTAAGCTTAGCAGAACGGAACACAATTTATACAAAATCATTAGATTGAAAAAATGGAAAAAATATGTGCCTACTTATGATAAAACATTGTTTTCGATAAAAGATCATTTAGGCTTAGAATTAATACATAACATGACTGATGCGGAGATAGGACATTTAATTATTGTTTTTTTAAGTTTTGCTCCAATGCTTTTATCCAAAACATTGGACGGATTTGTGCCGTTTTTAGTGACATCTGTGCTTGCTGCGGCATTTGATGCGCAGTTTGTGATGGTGCAAAGGTTTAATAAAGCACGAGTATGGCAAATTTTTGCCGATAAGAAAGAAAAATATTGATTATATATAATTTTGGGATATATTTTATAATATAGGCTTTATGCACTTATTAAGAACTTCCGTTTGCTGCATGTCATATGTATTGATGGTGCGGAAGCTTTTAATTTTACGCCGAAGCGGCTGCCTTGACGGACGATTTCCGGTTCCTCAAGACGCAGTTCATCAATAGTAGGGGTTACGATTCCATAGCCCTTTTGTTGTACTTCGTGCAGAGCAAAAGAAATTTTGTCATATTCTTTTTTAATTCCGGACATTTCATTCAGCAGGGTAATCAGTTTATCATCACCGTCGATGTCAAACCCTGAGGTTTCCTTTACAACCTGATAAAATAAGTTTTCCGGTGTAGCAATGTCGATAACCGCGGTACCTTTTCCTAAATCAATGCCGGTAATTTCAGCACTTTTAATAAAATCATATTCACAGACGCGGGCTAAAATATTTTCAACATCGCATATACGGTAAACGTCATCAATAGAAGCGAGAATGGCATCATAAACACCTTTTTTCAACCAGTGTTCGCTGTCTAAAGTATCAATCCATTTCGGAATGTTAATACCGATTTCTTTTACGGGAAACTGGAATAATACTTTTTCCATAATGGTGTTAATTTTCTTTTCGTCCAAATTAGCGCAATCCACAATCATAACGGGAACACCGTATTGAGCTTCCAGATAAGCCCGCAAATCTTCAGTTTCCTGTTTTTCCGGGTATTTTGTGTTTAGGAGCACTACGAAAGGTTTATCAATTGCCTTTAATTCATTGATGACACGTGATTCCGCTTCCAAGTAATCCTCACGGGGAATTTCGGTGATGCTGCCATCGGTTGTTACAACCAATCCTATCGTGGAATGTTCACGAATAACCTTACTGGTGCCGATTTCAGCGGCCTCTCCGAATGGAATCGGATCTTTTGCCCAGGGTGTATTTACCATGCGCGGAGCATCATCTTCGATGTGTCCCAACGCACTTTCGACAATGTAGCCGACACAATCAATCATTCGTACTTTCATTTTGGCGGCTTCATTACTGCCGAGCGAAATTTCAACTGCTTCGTTTGGAATAAACTTAGGTTCCGTTGTCATAATAGTTTTGCCGCCTGCACTTTGCGGCAGCTCATCCCTTGCACGCTCTTGTGAGTAGGTATTGTCAATGTTCGGAATGACAAGCAAATCCATAAATTTTTTAATAAATGTGGATTTTCCTGTCCGAACAGGACCGACGACGCCAACGTAGATGTCGCCTTGTGTTCTTTCTGCAATATCCGAATATATATTGTATCCTTCCAATGCAAGTGCCTCCTTTTATTAGTTTCAGCATTTTCAATATATGTATATTTAGTGCTTGTTTTTTTTATTCCAGTTTTCTGAATTATTTCAATAGTTAAGGGCTTTTTAAGAAAACTTAAGAATTTTGTTTAGGAAAACTTAAGAAATGAGGGATATAATTAGGGTGAATGATAATTTTAGTAAAATTTATTTACGTGCTTACGCACAAACAAACTGCGCCTATAAATTATCAATTATCATCTCAAAGGGAGTGACACAAATGAAAAATCAAAAACAAACAGGGCTATTTCTTTTCATATTAACTCTTATTGCTGCCGCTGTGGTTATTATAACTTATGCTTCTGATTGCTTTGTTTTTGTAGCGGATGGTGATGGGTTTGCAGATTTTTCGCCTGCTGACTATCAAACAATAGAGCTTTCGCATGATGATGTTTATCGTGGCGATCTGATTCTGATTCGTTCTGATATTCCTTGCAAAAACTTTGAGACAGAGGAAATGACAAGGCTTTATGATCTAAAAGAGCGGTCTTATCAGCTTGGCAATGCTGATATTAGGCTAAAACGTGAAGCGGCGGAAGCGTTAGATGTTATGCTTAAAGATTTTTGTAAAGCGGTCGGAAGTAATGATATCAATGTTATCAGCGGTTTTCGCAGTGTGGAATTGCAGCAAAAATTATTTGAAGAGAAGACAGAACTATGCGGAGAAAAGGAAGCGCAGCGATGGGTTGCACGTCCGGGTTACAGTGAGCACCACAGCGGTTATGCAGTTGATTTCGGAATATATCGCAACGGTGCAAGCTCTAAGTTTAATGGGAAAGGGAAATATCGTTGGCTGCAAGCGCATGCCCATGAATATGGTTTCGTTTTGCGCTATGCTACCGAAAAGGAAAAAACAACGGGAATCGCAGGGGAATCTTGGCATTTTCGTTACGTTGGTGTGCCGCATGCGTGCTATATGAAACAAAAACAAATGTGCCTGGAAGAATATGAAAGACATATTAAAGATTATTCTTACCGCAGCAAACATATGCGTGTGACGGACGGCAGAGGAAAACAATATGAAGTTTATTATGTGAAGGCTGAGCAGAATATTACAGAGGTACCGGTGCCGCGTGATGCGGATTATACCGTTTCAGGGAATAATGTGGACGGCTTTATTGTGACTGCCTGTTTGTCTTAAACGCATATACCCGACGGGAATCGATATCCCGCGGGTATATGCATAGTGAAAATATTTTTTTATGGTGTTATTTTTCCTAAGAAACAATATTTTCAGTTATAGGGGCTTTTGCTGCAAAACTTTGGGCGTTGTCCAGCGTAGTGGTGCTGATTGCCTCAAGCGCCTCTGTGGTCAAAAAGCCCTGGTGAGAAGTGATAATTACATTTGGAAAAGAGAGAAGACGTGCTGTTACAGAAGATTCCATAATATCTTCTTCGCGGTTTTCAAATACATTTGGATTTTCTTCTTCATATACATCCAGTCCTACGCCGGCAAATTTATGCAGGCGGATTCCTTTAATTAAGTCTTCTGTGCTGATAAGGGCGCCGCGGGATGTATTTACTAAAATCACCCCATTTTTCATCTTTTCAATAGCGTTCAAATTTATCATATGATAAGTATCTTCGGTGAGCGGGCAGTGTAGAGAAATTAAATCGCTTTGTGACAGCAACTCATTTAATGTTACATATTTTATAAACGGCAGGTTTGGATTGGGGTATTTGTCATAAGCAATAACGTCCATTCCCAAACCGTTACAAGCTTTTGCAAAAGCGGCTCCTATTTTTCCTGTTCCAATGACGCCGGCAGTTTTCCCATGTAAATTGATGCCGGTTAATCCCATTAAAGAAAAATTGTTTTCGCGTACCTTAATATATGCTTTATGAATTTTTCGATTTACGGCAAAAGCAAGCGCCAGTGCATGTTCTGCAATAGCCTCCGGTGAATAATTAGGGACACGCATTACTGTAATATGGCTTTCCTTTGCTGCGGCTATGTTTACATTGTTATAACCGGCGCATCGCATTAATATCAGGCGTACACCATTTTGAGCTAACACATGAATAATCTCAGCGCTGACATCAGAGGCAACGAACAGACAGACTGCGTCATAACCGGACGATAATGCAGCGGTTTTAGGTGTGATATCTGCTTTTAAATAATCAATGGATATCTCTGGGTAGGAGGGAAGCACCTTTTCAAAAGCTTCAGAGTCATATGGCTTTGTGTCATAGAAAAGTATTTTCATTATTATCATTCCAATCTGAATTAATTTGTGATTTTATTAGTATTTCTTGCTTTTTTTCTTTTATTATACTATAATTAGTACAAGTAGTCGGTTGGATTTCCAACGTGGAGGGGAGTTTTTTGAAAAAATATGTTCCTTTGTTAAAAAATACCTCATTATTTTTTGATATGCAGGAAGATGAAATTGTTCAGCTATTAAAGTGTATTTCCGCCGGCGTTGCCCAATATCAAAAAGGAGATTATTTAATTCGCAGCGGCGAAAATATCCGAAAAATAGGATTATTGGTCAGCGGTGGTCTAACTGTTTTTCAAGAAGATTTTTGGGGAAACGGAAATTTGATTCATCAAATAAAACCGGGTCAGCTTTTTGCGGAGGCATTTGCTGTGGTGGAAAATGCGGAAATGACGGTGTCAGTTGCGGCAGATGTTAACAGTGAAGTTTTGTGGCTTGCTGCCCGGCGCATCATGAATGCCTGCGATAGCGCTTGCAGCGCGCACCTGAAACTGCTTCAAAATATACTTTCAGATTTTGCGGTAAAAAATTTGACGATGAATGAAAAAATTACACATATGAGCAAACGGACAACAAGACAAAAGTTGTTGTCTTATCTTTCGGAGCAGGCGAGGAAGTGCTCGGCAACGGCATTTGACATTCCCTTTAATCGTCAGCAGCTTGCTGATTATTTGTCAGTGGAACGCAGTGCTATGTCGGCAGAACTTTCTAAATTGCAGTCAGAGGGGCTGATTATTTATAAAAAGAATCACTTTGTTTTACTTAATGTAGACGAAAGCTAAATAAATATTGAAGAATTTATTGTTTTTTAATAAAAGCAGATGATTTTTGCTGCGTGTGCCGGTTTACGGCACACGTTTTTCGCCTTTTATACGGTGAATATTGACACATTTTGCGATTTTTGCTATACTGTTTCGAGATTGAATAATCTTTTTACTAATCTTGACTTGGATGATAAGAGAAATAAACGGGGTGTTACTGATGTCGGAAAAGAAAAAATTGACATTTGCTGTTGGACTGCGTGACGGATTGCCGATTCTTTTGGGTTATCTGTCCATCTCGTTTGCTTTTGGTATGTCTACCGTTACAAAGGGCTTCCCTCTTTGGCTGCCTACTCTTGTCTCCGTCACCAGTTTTACCGGTACAGGGCAGTTTGTAGGGATAGATTTAATTTACGCGCATGCAGCCATGACAGAACTGGCATTTACTTTGCTGATCATTAATCTTCGCTATTTATTAATGTCATTATCATTGTCTCAGCGTTTGGCGGCTAATGTGGGCTTGTTTCAGCGATTGGCGATTGCCTTCGGAAATACGGATGAGATTTTTGCTGTTGCTATGCAGCAGGATGGTGCGTTAAATTTTAGTTATTTGCTTGGATTGATAATCAGCTCATATTCCGGTTGGGTAGGTGGAACATTAATAGGATCTTGTGCAAGTAATATATTGCCCGCGGCATTGTGTTCGGCGATGGGAATTGCTGTTTACTCTATGTTTATAGCGATCATTGTGCCGCCGGCTCGTAAGTACAGGCCGGTCATGCGCATTGTTTTAATTGCAGCAGCACTGAGTTGTGTTTTTTATTGGGTACCGCCATTTTGCCGCTTGTCAAACGGTTGGGCAATTATTATCTGCGGTGTAATTTCCTCTGCGTACGGTGCCTACTATTTTCCGCTGAGAGAGGATAATCTGGAAGGGGGTACCATGAATGAGCACTAAGGAATTACTTGTTGCCACATTGGTTATGGCTGTTGTCACCTTTTTGCCTCGCGTTTTGCCGCTGGCAGTGTTTCGCAGAAAAATTAAAAATCCGTTTGTACGTTCGTTTTTGCTGTATATGCCTTACGGAATATTGGCTGCAATGGTTTTCCCGGCTGTTTTTTATTCAACTTCGGCTTTGCTGTCTGCGGCGATAGGAGCGTTGGTTTCCTTTTTACTGGCGTGGAACAGGCGCGGACTGTTGACGGTTGCCGTTGGCGGAACTCTTGCCGTCTTACTCACTGAGTGGGCGCTCGCGTTTTTCTAATAATGAAACGCGAGCTTTTTTTGCTTTCCGATCAATTTATTTTCAAAAAATTCAAAGAAAATTCAAAAAAACCCAAAAACTTGAGGTGGACTTTTTTGTCGGATTATGATACAATATATGATTAAAGAAATCATTTTATTCTACGGACTTTTTGATATTTTTATCGCATAGATATATTACAGGGATAGCAGGAAAAGGTGTGATTGAGTGAGTTTAAGTATAGGAATTGATATTGGCTCCACCACGGTAAAGGTGGTAGTCTTAGATGATGGTAAAATCATATTTAAACATTATGAACGGCATTTTTCTCAGGTACGCACCAAAACGTTGGAGATTTTAAAACAGGCGAGTTCTGTTGTTGCTGGGCGCATGTTCAGTGTTGCCATTTCCGGTTCCGCCGGCTTTGGTGTGGCGAAGAGCGCAAAGCTTGAGTTTGTACAAGAGGTTTTTGCAACCGGCAAAGCAGTTCGTACCTTTGGTGATGATATTGATGTTGTTATTGAGCTGGGCGGTGAGGATGCAAAAATTTTATTTTTTACCGGCGGTTTAGAAGAGCGAATGAACGGTTCTTGTGCAGGCGGAACGGGAGCTTTTATTGATCAGATGGCGACACTCCTGGATGTTACGGTGGACGAGCTGGACGAGCTCAGTTTGGCAAGCAAAAAGCTGTATCCCATAGCCTCGCGCTGCGGCGTTTTTGCTAAATCGGACATTCAACCGCTTTTAAACCAAGGTGCTGCAAAGGAAGATATTGCGGCAAGTATTTTTCAGGCGGTAGTGGATCAGACGATTACCGGCCTTGCACAGGGACGAAGTATAGAGGGAAAGGTAGCTTTTTTGGGCGGTCCCTTGCATTTCTTTAAAGGATTGCGTCAACGCTTTGTGGAGACACTGCATCTTTCAGAAGAAAATGCAGTTTTTTCGGAGTTGGGACAGTTTGCTGTTGCTATCGGAGCTGCAATGTATGCAGAAGAGCATAGTTCGCTGATGTCATATGATGAGTTGCTTTCACGGGTTGAGGATACAACAAGCGAGGTCAGCAGCAGCCGTTACCTAGAGCCGTTATTTGCTGATGAGAATGAATATTTGGAGTTTGTTAAACGCCATGCCCGTGCATCGGTCGAAACCACATCTCTGGAAGATTATTGCGGTAAGGCGTATTTGGGGATTGATTGTGGATCTACGACTGTAAAGTTGGTTTTGATCGGAGAAAATGCGCAGATTTTATATCGTTTTTATGATTCTAACCGCGGCAATACTTTAGAATTGGTAAAACAACAGCTCATTCGGCTCAGGCGCATCTGCGGAGATCGGGTTAACATTTGTGCTAGTGTTGTAACCGGCTATGGGGAAGAGTTAATTCGCAGTGCTTTTCATGTGGACAAGGGTATCGTAGAGACTATGGCACATTTTACGGCAACCCGTTTTTTCTGTCCTGAGGTCGATTTTATATTGGATATCGGAGGCCAGGACATTAAGTGTTTTAAAGTCAAAAATAATTCTATCGACAGTATCATGCTTAATGAAGCATGTTCTTCAGGATGCGGCTCTTTTATTGAAACTTTTGCAAAATCCATGGGATATGGCATTGAAGAATTCGCAGAAAAAGGAATTCGTTCCAAACATCCGGTGGACCTTGGTTCGCGTTGTACCGTATTTATGAATTCTTCTGTTAAGCAGGCGCAGAAGGATGGTGCAGGCGTTGAGGATATTTCCGCAGGTCTCTCCATGAGCGTGGTAAAAAATGCAATTTATAAGGTAATTCGGGCACACAGTGCGGACGAGCTTGGAGATAAGATTGTGGTGCAGGGCGGTACCTTTTATAATAATGCGGTTTTGCGCAGCTTTGAAAGGGAACTTGGCAAGGATGTGATTCGTCCTAATATAGCGGGATTGATGGGTGCTTACGGAGCAGCTCTTTATGCGCGCAGGCACAGCGGCGGAGTATCAACACTTCTTTCTTTGGAAGAATTGGAGAAGTTTTCTTATACTTCAAAGGCAACATCTTGCGGCATTTGTAACAATAAGTGCAGTCTCACGGTGATTACTTTTGGTGACGGAGAAAAACACATCTCCGGTAATCGTTGTGAACGTCCGTTAGGCAAGGGGCATGCTAAGGAAATTCCAAACCTTTACGAATGGAAACGCAAACGTTTGGAATCGCTTGTACCGATAGCAGGGAGGCGTTCGCGCATAGGAATTCCTCTTGCTCTGAATATGTATGAAAATGCTCCTTTTTGGTATGCCTTTTTTACAGAACTGGGTTATGAAGTGATTTTTTCGGGTTTTGCTTCCACTGAGATATATCGTAAAGGTAGATATTCTATTCCGTCAGATACTGTATGTTATCCGGCAAAGTTGGTGCATGGCCACGTAGAGAAATTGCTGGAGGAAGGAATTGACACTATTTTCTATCCTTGTCTGACCTATAATTTTGATGAGCATAAAGGGGACAATCACTTTAATTGTCCTGTGGTAGCATATTATCCCGAACTTTTGCGAGCTAATGTAAAAAAATTGGCAGATGTTAAATTTTTATATCCTTTCTTTGGCTTACACCGACCGAAGGATTTTGAAAAGAAAGCGTACGAATATTTCCGTAAACAATTGGATGGCAGTATTACGCGGTCAGAAATTAAAAATGCCTGCAACAAGGCCTATGCCGCTTATGCTCAGTGGCGGTCCGAGCTGAAGGCGGAGAGCGCAAAGGCACTGCAATATGCGCAAGAGACAGGTTGTCAGGTCTTTGTGCTTGCAGGACGCCCGTATCACATTGATCCGGAGATTAATCACGGCATTGACCGCATGATAAGTTCTTTTGGTATTGTAGTGGTTTCTGAGGACGGTGTGGCGGATTTGGTTTCACCACAAAGTGTACAAGTTTTGAATCAATGGACATATCACAGCAGACTTTACAATGCTGCGAAATATTGTACTTTGCATGAAAATGCAGAGCTGGTGCAGTTGGTTTCGTTCGGCTGTGGGCTGGATGCCATTACGACAGATGAGGTGCGAGAGATTTTAGAACGCGGCGGGAAGTTGTACACACAGCTGAAAATAGATGATATTAATAATCTTGGCGCGGTGCGGATTCGTATTCGGAGTTTGCTGGGCGCAATAGAAGAACGTAAAAAGGAGGGTAAATTCGGCAATGGTGAAAAATGAACGGGATTATCCGATTTTTACTGAAGAAATGAAAAAAACGCATACGATTCTTCTTCCAATGATGCTGCCGATACATTTTGCCCTGATGGAGCAAATATTGCGTCAGCACGGGTATAAAACAGCTCTTTTGGATAATGATGCACGCAGTGTGGTAAATGAAGGTTTAAAATATGTGCACAATGACACCTGTTATCCGGCTCTTTTGGTAATTGGACAATTTATTGATGCGCTGAAGAGCGGAAAATATGACCCTGATAAAACGGCTTTGATGATTACACAGACGGGTGGCGGCTGCAGAGCTTCCAACTATATATACTTGCTGCGAAAGGCACTGAAGAAAAGCGGATTTGAAAATGTGCCGGTTATATCGTTGAACGTTGCAGGATTGGATGATAGTCCCGGGTTTAAAATTACACTTCCTTTGATGATAAAATTTGTTTACGCTGCAGAGTTGGGTGACTTTTTAATGTTGCTTGCCAATCAGTGCAAACCGTATGAGAAAAATTCCGGCGATACGGATCGCGTCGTAGAAAAGTGGACAAAGACAATTATTGATCATTGGAAGAACAAAAAAATTATTCGTTACAGCAAAATTAAAAAAAGCTATTCTAAAATTTTAGAAGATTTTGATGCCATTCCGAAAACCGATGAAGCAAAAATTAAGGTAGGAATCGTCGGTGAAATATATGTTAAATATTCGCCGATGGGTAATAACCATTTGGAGGATTTTTTGCGCGCAGAGGGTGCGGAAACTGTCGTGCCGGGATTGATGGATTTTTGTATGTATTGTCTGTATAATGGCATTGTCGGGAAAAAGCTTTATGGCGGCAGCATTTTTTCTTATCTCGGCAGTAAAATCGGATATGATTTCTTTGTGCATAAACAAAAAGGGATGATTAAAGCAATCAAAAAGCATGGGGTATTTGATCCTCCGATGGCATTTTCACATACCGTTCAGCTCGCCGGCAGATATATTAATCATGGAGTGAAAATGGGTGAGGGATGGCTGCTGACTGTAGAAATGGCAGAGTTAATTGCAAAGGGCGTCAACAATATCGTTTGTACACAGCCTTTTGGCTGTTTACCAAATCATATTGTCGGAAAAGGAATGATGAATGAAATCAAGGCAAAGCACCCTTGTGCCAACATAGTTGCTATTGATTATGATCCGGGTGCCAGTGAGGTGAATCAGCAAAACCGCATTAAGATGATGCTGGCAAATGCACAGCCGCCGGAATCGGCAAAACAAAAAATAACAAAGTCAGCGCCGCATATACAAAATACCGCAGTGAAAAAACAGGTAATGCAGAATATTTGAGAAAGGCAAGACCTTAAGTTGGGTAAAAACAGAAAAAATTTATATTTTTAAATATAACAGGCGCTTTGACGAGACAATGTGAGAGTGTGAAAAAAAGTCTGTAAATTTGATTCCTTCTATGGTAGAATATAAATAATATCATAGGAGGAATTTTTA